>NZ_BAAGVB010000001.1:0-1240724 GCF_054781095.1 Frigoribacterium salinisoli | reverse complement strand
CTCTCAGCGCCGATGGTACTGCAAGGGGGACCTTGTGGGAGAGTAGGACACCGCCGGACATCCATTGACACCACCCCGCGGGGTGGTGAACCAGAAGAGCCACCCCACAGGGGTGGCTCTTCTGCGTTGAGGGCACCTCTCCTCCGGTGCCGAGAGCTCCCTGCGCGCGCTCGGCAGGCAGGTGAGGACTCGGGGGAGCGCGACCGTTCGCCGCTAGACTCGCCAGCGATGTCTGCTCCCTTCTCCACCGCCACCGGCACCGACGTGCGCGTGCGGTTCTGCCCCTCGCCCACCGGTACGCCCCACGTCGGCCTCATCCGGACCGCTCTCTTCAACTGGGCCTACGCCCGTCACACCGGCGGCAAGCTCGTGTTCCGCATCGAGGACACCGACGCCGCCCGTGACTCGGAGGAGAGCTACGAGCAGATCCTCGACGGACTGCGGTGGCTGCACATCGACTGGGACGAAGGCGTCGGCGTGGGCGGTCCGCACGCGCCCTACCGGCAGTCGCTGCGGCACGACCTCTACCGAGACGTCATCGACCAGCTGCTCGAGCGGGGCCTCCTGTACGAGAGCTTCGCCACGGGCGAGGAGATCGAGGCCCGCAACATCGAGCGCGGCCGCGACCCCAAGCAGGGCTACGACAACTTCGAGCGCGACCTCACCGACGAGCAGCGCGCCGCCCACCGCGCCGAGGGCCGGCAGCCGGCCCTGCGCCTCCGGGTGCCCGACCGCGACCTGGGCTTCGACGACCTCGTGCGTGGCGAGATCACGTTCCCGCAGGGGTCCTTCACCGACTTCGTCGTCGTGCGGCCCAACGGCGTGCCGCTGTACACGTTCGTCAACCCGGTGGACGACGCCCTCATGGGGATCACGCACGTCCTCCGCGGGGAGGACCTCCTGCCCTCGACGCCGCGGCAGATCGCCCTCTACGAGGCGCTCGTCGAGATCGGCCTCACCACGTTCGTGCCGCGGTTCGGGCATCTGCCGTCCGTCCTCGGCGACGGCACGAAGAAGCTGTCGAAGCGCGACCCCGAGTCGAACCTCTTCCTGCACCGCGAACGGGGCTTCGTGCCCGAGGGGCTCGTGAACTACCTGGCGCTGCTGGGCTGGTCCCTGTCGCACGACCGCGACGTGTTCGACCTCGACGAGATGGTCGCGGCCTTCGACGTCGTCGACGTCAACCCGAACCCGGCCCGCTTCGACGTCAAGAAGGCCGAGGCCATCAACGGCGACCACATCCGTCGCCTGGCGGCGGACGACTTCGCCGAGCGCCTCGTGCCGTACCTCTCCGGGGTCCTGGCCGACCCGCCGACGGCGGAGCAGCACGACCTCCTCGTGCGGGCGGCACCCCTCGTGCAGGAGCGGATGGCGCTGCTGGGCGAGGCTCCGGGCCTCCTGTCGTTCCTCTTCACGAGCGACGACGAGCTCGCCTGGGAGGACGACGCCCTGAAGACGCTCAAGGAGGGCTCCGACGACGCCCTGCGCGCCTCGATCACGGCCCTGGAGGGCGTGGCCGAGTGGCGGACCGAGCCGATCCAGGCCGCGCTCACCACGGCGCTGGTCGACGAGCTCGGGCTGAAGCCGCGCCTGGCGTACGGGCCCCTCCGCGTGGCCGTCTCCGGTCGCCGGATCAGCCCGCCCCTGTTCGAGTCGATGGAGCTCCTCGGGCGCGAGTCGACGCTGCGGCGCCTGCAGCGCCTCCTGGATCGATGAGCGAGACGTTCGACGTCGCGGTCGTCGGGGGAGGGCCGGCCGGCCTCAGCGCCGCCCTGAACCTCGTGCGCGCCCGGCGGAGCGTCCTGCTCGTCGACGCCAACCGGCCCCGCAACTCGGCCACGCTGCTCTCGCACGGGTACCTCACGCGCGACGGCATCTCACCGCTCGAGCTGCGCCGCCTCGGCCGTGAGGAGTTCCTCGGCTACGAGGGCGCGACGCACTGGCAGACCGTCGCGACCGCGATCGAGCCGGCCGCCGGGGGCTTCGAGCTGCGCTGCGAGTTCCGCGGCGAGGTGCGCTCCGCGTCGGCCGGCATCGTCGTCGCCGCGACCGGCTTGCACGAGACGCTCCCCGCCCTGCCCTCGATGCGGGCCTTCTACGGCACCGCCCTGCACAGCTGCATGGAGTGCGACGGGTGGGACAAGCGCGACCAGCCGCTCGCCCTGTTGGGCGAGCACCCCGACCTGGCCGAGCGGGCCCTCCTGCTCTCGCAGTGGTCGGACGACGTCGTCGTCTTCACCAACGGCGCAGGAGTCGTCACCCCCGCCGAGGAGGCCGGGCTCGCCTCCCGAGGCGTCCGGGTCGAGCGCCGCCAGGTCAAGGACGTCGTGGGCGATCGCAGCGGCATGACGGGCGTCGAGCTCGTCGACGGCGAGGTCGTGCCGCGCACGGGTGGCTTCGTGCGCCCCGAGTGGTCGCCCGCGCTCGAGTACCTGGCACCGCTGCACCCCGAGCTCGACCAGGACGGCCTGCTGGTCGTCGACGACCACGGACGCACGTCGGTGGCCGGCCTGTACGCGGCGGGGGAGTCGACGGCGCCCGGCGCGCAGCAGCTCATCGTCGCCGCGGGCTCCGGGGCGCGCGTCGCCGCCGTCGTCAACCGCGACCTCGTCGGTGGTCTGCAGGACCTCCCGGATGCTGTACAGTAGGTAACCGGTTCAGCACATGGGCCGACGATGAGATGGCCTCGACGGCCGCTCTCATTGGGGTATGGTGTAATTGGCAACACGACGGTTTCTGGTACCGTTGTTCTTGGTTCGAGTCCAGGTACCCCAGCAATCTAGTTCCCCGTGACCGCGTCGCAGACGCGGGACGGGGAATTGCTCTTTCGTGCCCCTGATGCGCCGTCCCTGCCGGGCGCACCGGCGCCGGGGTGGGAGTTCCTCGGCGGGTGCGAGCGGCGGGGGGAGTCGGCCGTGGCGGCGCCCAGGTTCGCGCTCCTCACGCGTTGCGACGTCCGCTACCGCGGCAGGGCCAGGATCGGCCCTGGCCCTGGCCCTGGCCCTGGCCCTGGCCCGGCGCGGGCGTCAGAGGTCGATGGTCTCGTGGGGCTGCAGGACGCGCGGGTCGCCGCCGTAGGACTCGACGACGGCCTTCAGGCGGTCGACGTGCATCGACAGGCCCGCCTGCGAGAGGGTGCCCTCGTGCACGGGGAACGTGCGCGTGGCCTTCACGGCGTCGGCGTAGTCCATGACCTCCGCGACCTTCGACCACGGCGCCCCGATCGGCACCGCGAGGGTCTCGACGGGCACCGGCGGCACCGTGAACTGGTCGCCGGGGACGAAGAGCCGGCCGTCGACGAGGACTCCGACGTTGTCGACCACGGGGATGCTCTCGTGGATCACCGCGTGGCGCGAACCGTGGAAGGCCAGGTCGAACGGCCCCACGGTGAGGGCGTCGCCGTCGTGGACCTCGTGCACGTCGTAGCCCGTCGCGGCCGCCACGACGCCGGCGGGGCCGTAGATCGTGAGGTCGGGGTTCGACTCGCGCAGGTGGTCGAGCTGGTCGGGCGTCCAGTGGTCCGGGTGCTCGTGGGTCACCACGACGGCGACGACCCCGCGCAGGCCGACGAGCGGCGTCGTGAAGCCGCCGGGGTCGACGACGAGCTTGGCGTCGCCCTCCGTCAGGACCAGGCAGGCGTGTTCGTACTTCGTGAGGCGCATGACGCGACCGTACTCCCGCCCCCGGCGACGGCCCCGGACGTGCTCTCGAGGCCCGTCCCTAGAGGGCCGGAAGACACGAACATCGCTCGATTTGCACGCGTTTCGATCTGTGTGCCATACTCGACGAGTTGCAAACGCGGCCCCATCGTATAGCGGCCTAGTACGCCGCCCTCTCACGGCGGTAACGCGGGTTCGAATCCCGCTGGGGTCACCAGTCCGATCCTCCCAGATCGGCACGTGACAGAGAAGGCCCACCCGGACTCCGGGTGGGCCTTCGTCGTTCCCGGGGACGAGTCCGGGGCGACGGCCCAGGGCCTCGAGCGCCAGACGTCAGGAGTCGGGCGTCGGGCAGCCGGAGCCCTCAGGGCCAGTCGGGCCTGAACTGCACGCTGATCCGCGGCCCCACGGCCTTCGCGGTCTTGGCGATCGCGTGCTCGTGCGTGCGCTGGCAGCTGCCGCCCATGACGAGCAGGTCGCCGTGCCCGAGCGGGAACCGCCGCACCGGACCGCCGTCGCGGGACCGGATCGCCAGGGTCCGCGCCGCCCCGAGCGAGACGATGCCCACCATCGTGTCGAGGTGGAGGGTGCTGCCCACGCGGTCGCCGTGCCACGCGATGCTGTCGTCGCCCGTGCGGTAGAAGCAGAGGCCCGCCCGCCGGAACAGCTGGCGTGGCTCCGTCCCGCGTGCGGCGTACCAGCCGTTCAGCGCGTCGCGCGCGGTCGCGAGGGCATCGTCGGGCAGGGCCTCGTCGGTGCCGTAGTGGCGCACGAGGCGAGGGACCTCGACGACGCGGTCGTACATCGTGCGCCGGTCGGCCTGCCACGGCACGCCCGTGACGAGGCGCTCGAAGAGGGCGTCGGAGCCGCGCAGCCACCCGGGCCGCACGTCGAGCCACGCGCCCTGGCCGAGGTCGATGCGCTCGACGCGGCCGTCGAGGTCGCCCGGGGCGACCGCGTCGCCACCGGCAGGCGGGGCGTCGAGGTCGTCGAGGCTGTCGAAGAGCGACGGGGTGCGCTCAGGGGCGAAGGAGGTCATGGCGTCAGCGTACGCCGGTTCGAACACGCGTTCGAACCCGGTGCGTCAGGGGGACGCCACCGCCGCGGTGGGCCCGACCAGCACCCGCACGGTGCCGTCGACGTCCACCGCCACCAGGCGCCCCGCCCACGCGGAGGCCTGCAGCTGCGCCGCGTGCTCCCAGAGGACGCGGCCGTCGTCGAGGTCGAACGCCACGAGGGTCGAGCGCGCCCCCGAGACGCCGAAGGCCAGGGCGTACCCGACGGTGCGCCCCGCGGCGACGAGCAGCGCGTCGTCCGGTAGGGCCACCCCGTAGCGCGGGGCGCCCGTGCCTCCGTCGAGAGCCCGCACGTCGAGCGGGCCGTCGCCCACCGGCGCGGTCGTCACGAAGACGTCGCCGTGGCGCTGCCCGGGCAAGGTCCTCGCCACGCTCGTCGCCGCCACCTCCACCGACCAGGAGGCGGCGCCCCGGGCGTCGAGGAGGGTGAGGGTCCGCTCCCGCGGGTCGAGCACGACCACGCCGTCGCGCACGGGCGACAGCGCCACGCGACGACCGACGGGTGCGGACCAGCGCGTCGTGCCGTCCGGCGCGAGGGACACCACGCGGGCCGGGTCCCCGGGGCCCGCCGGGGCCTCCAGGGCGAGGAGGCCCCCGTCGTGCGGGCGGACGTCCTGCAAGCGGTCGAGCCGCTGGCCCCAGGCGCGCTCGGCGCGGGACGCGAGGTCGACCTGCACCGGGCCTCCTGGGCGGTCGACGACGAGGCGGTCGGGGAGCGCGACGGCGGCGCCCTCGGCGGTGCCCGTGCCCGTCCAGGCGACGCGGCCCAGCGCCCGGAGGTCGCGCAGCACGAACGTCCAGGCGTCGTCGCCCGCCGCGCGCGAGGCGAGCGCGACGGTGCGGCCCTCGACGAGCGTGCGCGCGCCCGGCAGCAGCGGTCCGGCGTCGACGCGCTCGACGACGCGGCCGGAGGCGCGGTCGAGGCCGACGAGGACGATCCGTTCGCCGTCGTCCACCCGCAGCAGCACGAGCCCCGTCGCGTCGTCGGCCCAGACGTCGACGTCGTCGGCGCCGTCGACCCGCACCGCCCCCGTCGCGGCGAGGTCGTCGGCGGCGTCGTGCACCCAGCGGAACCGGCCCGCGTCGAGGTCGAGCAGGCCGACCCGGTCGCCGACCGTCGCCTCGGCCGTGGCGCAGTCGCCGTCGTTGGCGGCGCCGTACGACCAGGCGCCGGCCCCGCGCACGACCGCGAGGCCCGGGCCGACCGTCGTGCTCGTCCAGCGCAGGCACTCGGCGGGGACGCCCGGGGCGAGCGTGCCCGCGAGGTCCACGCCCGGGCCGGAGGCGGCAGGAGGCTCGCGCAGGTCGTCGACCGCGGTCCCGCCCAGCGGTGGAGCCGCTCCGTAGCGGGGCTGGGCGATGCCGAGGCCGGCGACGAGGGCGGAGG
The DNA here is from genome assembly GCF_054781095.1 of Frigoribacterium salinisoli. Taxonomy (NCBI): domain Bacteria; kingdom Bacillati; phylum Actinomycetota; class Actinomycetes; order Micrococcales; family Microbacteriaceae; genus Frigoribacterium; species Frigoribacterium salinisoli. Next base: position 1,234,602 of record NZ_BAAGVB010000001.1, on the reverse strand, counting down.
CCGCGATCAGCGCGCCAGCCACGAGCGCGAGCCGGCGCCCCGGGCGCGGCGGGCGGTGCCCGCGCGGCCGCCGCCGGGGACGCCGGGGGCGGGGCGCGCCCGGCGCGTGCTGCCCGCCCGGGCCGGCCGTGGCCTCCTGCGCGGCCTCGTGCGCGGCCTCGTGCGGTGCCGCGTGGGCCGTGGCGGGGCCGCGGGCGGGCGCCGGGACGGGGGAGCGGGGCGCGGCGACCGGCCGCGACGGGCGCCACCCGACCGGGTCGCTCACGGCGCCACCACCCGGCTCGTCGCCGCCAGTCGTCGGGCGGTCCCGCGGTCGTCGACCTCGACGAGCTCGGAGCCCCAGAACGACAGCCGTCCGGTGGGCGTCCGAGACCAGAGCGTCGCGCCCGTCGCGAGGTCGCGGGCCTGGAGGGCGCGACGGCCGTCCCGGGGGTCGATCGCCAGGAGGAGCGTCGTGCGGGACGCCCCGACGACGTCGTCGAGCCCCTCGACGCGCGTGCTCGAGCGCGGCCGGCCGTCCTCGCCGCGGAGCACCAGCAGCAGGGGAGCGCCGTCGCGCGTCGTCACGACGACCAGGTCGTCGCCCACGAGGCCCGGCGGGTCGAGCAGCGACCACGGCGCCCCGAGGTCGGTGCTCCAGCGGGTCCGGCCGGAGGCGCGGTCGAGGCAGGTGAGCCCCGTCGCGCCGTCCGTCGGCGTGACGACGCACGACGCCGTGACGTCGAGGCGGCGGGAGGCGGTCGGGACGCTCCAGAGCGCGCGACCCTGGTCGTCGAGGGCGCTCACCGCCGACGAGCCCGCAGGGCCGCCGCCGACGGCGTAGGTGACGCGTCCGGGGTCGCGACCCGCGCCTCCTGCCCCCGCGGTCGGCGGTGCCGCCGCGACGTCGACGGGCGACGCCGAGAACGGCCGCACCTCGCCCGTCCCGCCGTCGACGCGCACCGTCCGCCCGTCGGCGACGACGAGCAGGGCGTCGGGCAGCAGGAGGGGCGTGGTGCCCTCGTCGGCGGGCCCCTCCCAGAGCGGATCGCCGATCGAGCTCGCGTCGACGAGCGCCCAGCGCGGCCCGGCGTCGCGAGGGGTGCCGGCCGTGCGCAGCTGCAGCCGCCCGCGCACGTCGACGCTCACGGTCGGCAGGTCGCGGCGGCCGCGGACCGTCTCGAGCGGGCGCCCGTCGGCGAGGTCGAGGGCGGTGAGGGACGCCGTGCCGCCGACCTGCACCTGCACGAGCACGCGCCCGGCGTCGGGCACCACCTGGGAGGAGGGGATCGCGAAGGCGTCCGTGCCGTCGAGGTCGTCGGCCAGGTCGTGCACCCAGCGCACCCGGCCCGTGGCGGCCTCGACCAGGGCGACGCGGCTGGCCACGCCCGTGCCGGCGGCCCGGCGGCAGGCGCCCGTGGCCTCGCCGTCGCCGCCGTCGAGGTCGACCGAGGCGCCCACCGCGACCAGCCCCTCCGCGGCCGGCGAGGGCCACAGGTTCACGCAGCGTCGCGGCGCCTCGGGGGCGAGCAGGCCGGCGAGGTCGAGGGTCCAGCCGTCCGGGGTCGGCGGCGTGCGCAGCTCGGGCAGCGTGGGCTCCGCGCCCCGGGTCGGCCGCGGGTAGTCGGGGCCCGCCAGCGAGCCACCGGCGACGACGACCACGCCGCCGAGGCACAGGGCGAGCAGGGCGGCGGCGACGGAGCGGCCGGGGCGCACCAGGGGCGCGGGGCGCGGGGCGCGGGGCGCGGGGCGCGGGGCGGGCGCGGCGGGCGCGGGGCGCGCCTCCTGCGTGCTCGCCCCTCGGGGCGGCGTCGCGCGCGGGGCGGACGCGGGGCGGCCGGCGGCGGGCCTGTCCGGGCGCCAGGGCGCGTCGTCGGTCGGCACCGTCCGTCGCCTCCTCGCGAGCCCGGCCCGGTCGGGGCACCGGGTGGCGTCACTGTAGTCCGCCCCGCCGCAGGGTTGGGGAGAGGGGGTCGTGGCGGGCACCGGGAACACCCGTGCGCGCTCGCGGGTTGTCCCCCGGGAGCCTCGGGGAGTCCCCGTCGGCGCTGTCGTAGACTTCGACGATCCATCGACCCGATGCACCGAGAGAGAGGCGGCCCCGTGGGCAGGACCCTGGCGGAGAAAGTGTGGGACGACCACGTCGTCACGCGCGGTGAGGACGGCGCGCCCGACCTCCTCTACATCGACCTCCACCTCGTGCACGAGGTGACCAGCCCGCAGGCCTTCGACGGCCTCCGGCAGGCCGGGCGGCCGGTGCGCCGGCCCGACCTCACGATCGCCACCGAGGACCACAACACGCCCACGCTGGCCATCGACAAGCCGATCGCCGACCTCACGAGCCGCACCCAGATCGAGACCCTGCGCCGCAACTGCGCCGAGTTCGGCGTGCGCCTGCACCCCCTCGGCGACGCCGAGCAGGGCATCGTGCACGTCGTCGGCCCCCAGCTCGGGCTCACCATGCCCGGCATCACGGTCGTCTGCGGCGACTCGCACACCTCGACCCACGGCGCGTTCGGCGCCATGGCGTTCGGCATCGGCACGAGCGAGGTCGAGCACGTGCTCGCCACGCAGACCCTGCCGCTCAAGCCGTTCAAGACCATGGCGATCACCGTCGAGGGCACGCTGCGCCCGGGCGTCACCGCCAAGGACGTCATCCTCGCCGTCATCGCGAAGATCGGCACCGGTGGTGGTCAGGGCTACGTGCTCGAGTACCGCGGCAGCGCGATCCGCGCCCTCTCCATGGAGGGGCGCATGACCATCTGCAACATGTCGATCGAGGCGGGCGCCCGTGCCGGCATGGTCGCGCCCGATCGGACGACCTACGACTACCTGCAGGGCCGCCCGCACGCGCCGACCGGCCAGGACTGGGACGACGCCGTCGCCTACTGGGACACCCTCGCGACCGACGACGACGCCGTGTTCGACGCCGAGGTGTTCCTCGACGCCGACGAGCTCGAGCCGTTCGTCACGTGGGGCACCAACCCGGGCCAGGGCGTGTCGCTCAGCGACGTCGTGCCCGCCCCCGAGTCGTTCGACGACCCCCACGAGCAGGCGGCCGCCCGGCGCGCGCTCGAGTACATGGACCTCGAGGCGGGCACGCCGCTGAAGCAGGTCCCCGTCGACGCCGTCTTCATGGGCTCCTGCACCAACAGCCGCATCGAAGATTTGCGTGCCTTCGCGTCGATCGTGCGCGGGCGCACGAAGGCCGAGGGCGTCCGCGTCATGGTCGTCCCGGGCTCGGCCCGCGTGCGGCTCGAGGCCGAGGCCGAGGGCCTCGACCGGGTCTTCACCGACTTCGGCGCCGAGTGGCGCTTCGCCGGCTGCTCGATGTGCCTCGGCATGAACCCCGACCAGCTGTCGCCGGGCGAGCGCTGCGCCTCCACGTCGAACCGCAACTTCGAGGGCCGTCAGGGCAAGGGCGGGCGGACGCACCTCGTCTCGCCGCTCGTCGCGGCGGCCACGGCCGTGCGCGGCACGCTGAGCAGCCCGTCCGACCTCGAGGCCGACGAGCCGGCCGGGGCCGACGCGGCCCTGCTGGCAGGAGGCGCGCGCTGATGCGCCCCGTCACCACCGTCACGGGCGTCGCGGCACCGCTGCGTCGGTCCAACGTCGACACGGACCAGATCATCCCGGCGCAGTTCCTCAAGCGGGTCACGAAGACCGGCTTCGAGGACGCCCTCTTCCACGGCTGGCGCCAGGACCCGGCGTTCGTGCTCAACCAGCCTGCCTACCAGGGCGCGCGCGTCCTCATCGCCGGGCCCGACTTCGGCACCGGCTCGAGCCGGGAGCACGCCGTCTGGGCGCTCCGGGACTTCGGCTTCGACGTCGTCGTCTCCGCCCGCTTCGGCGACATCTTCCGGGGCAACTCGGGCAAGCAGGGGCTGCTCGCGGCCGCCGTCGCCGAGGAGGACGTCGAGCGCCTGTGGGCGGTCGTCGAGGCCGCCCCCGGCACGGAGGCCACGGTCGACCTGGAGTCCCAGACCGCCACGGTGGGCGACGTCACCGTCCCGTTCGAGGTGGATGCCTACACTAAGTGGCGACTCCTCGAAGGCCTCGACGACATCGGCCTGACCCTCCGTGACGAGCCCGCCATCACCTCGTTCGAAACCCGCCGCGCCGCCTGGCGCCCTGAGACATTGCCGGTGAAGTAAGTGAACTCCCTCGTCCAAGACGCCGCAGCAGCAGGAGCCCGCGTCGGGCTCACCTCCGATGAGATCGTCATCCGTGGCGGCAAGCCGCTGATCGGTCGCATCGAGGTCCGTGGCGCGAAGAACCTCGCCACCAAGGCCATGGTCGCCTCCCTGCTCGGCGACACCCCCAGCATCCTCAAGGACGTCCCCGACATCAGCGACGTCAACGTCGTCCGGGGCCTGCTGAGCGTGCACGGCGTGCGCATCACCGACCCGGCGCGCGGCGAGATGATCCTCGACCCGTCGAACGTCGAGAGCGCGCACTTCGCCGAGATCGACGCCCACGCCGGCTCGAGCCGCATCCCGATCCTCTTCTGCGGGCCGCTCCTGCACCGCCTCGGCGAGGCCTTCATCCCCGACCTGGGCGGCTGCCGCATCGGCGACCGGCCCATCGACTTCCACCTCGACGCCCTCCGTGCGTTCGGCGCGGTCGTCGACAAGTCGTACAACGGGATCCACCTCACGGCCCCCGACGGCCTCAAGGGCGCGAACATCGAGCTGCCCTACCCGAGCGTCGGCGCCACCGAGCAGGTGCTCCTCACCGCGGTCCTCGCCCCCGGCGTGACCGAGCTCCGCAACGCGGCCATCGAGCCCGAGATCATGGACCTCATCGCGATCCTGCAGAAGATGGGCGCGATCGTCTCGGTCGAGCCGAACCGCATCATCTTCATCGAGGGCGTCGAGAAGCTCCGCGGCTACACGCACCGGGCGATCAACGACCGCAACGAGGCCGCCTCCTGGGCCTCCGCCGCGCTGGCGACCAAGGGCGACATCTTCGTCGAGGGTGCCGACCAGAAGGACCTCATGACGTTCCTCAACGTCTTCCGCAAGGTCGGCGGCGACTTCGACGTGCACGAGGACGGCATCCGGTTCTTCCACCCCGGCGGCGAGCTCAAGCCCGTCGTCGTCGAGACCGACGTGCACCCCGGCTTCATGACCGACTGGCAGCAGCCCCTGATCGTCGCGCTGACCCAGGCGCAGGGCACCTCGATCGTGCACGAGACGGTCTACGAGAACCGCTTCCAGTTCACCGGGGCGCTCAACGACATGGGCGCCGACATCACCGTGCACAAGGAGGGGCTGCCCGGTCACGACCGTCGCGTCGCGCGTCGCGAGTTCGAGCAGGCCGCCGTCATCAACGGGCCGACCGCGCTGCACGGCGCCGACGTCCGCGTCCCCGACCTGCGCGGCGGCTTCAGCCACCTCATCGCGGCCCTGACCGCCGAGGGGGAGTCGAAGATCAGCAACGTCGGCATCATCAGCCGGGGCTACGAGCACTTCATCGCGAAGCTGCGCAAGCTCGGCGCCGACTTCGACTTCCAGGGCTGACCCCGGTGGCAGGCGACGCCGCCCGGCCCGACCGGCCGGCGCGGGACCCCGACGCGCCCGTCGTCCAGGGTCCCCGCCGGGGCCGGGAGGCGAACGCCGTGTGGCGGGTCGCCGCGGCGATCGCGATCCCGCTGTTCGATCCCATGGCCCGGATCGAGATCCGTGGCGGTGAGAAGCTGCCGCACGACGGCTCCTTCGTGGTGGCGCCGAACCACCTGACGAACATCGACCCCGTCGTCGTGGCCCGTGCGCTCTGGACCCTCGGCCGCGTGCCGAGGTTCCTGGCCAAGGCCTCCCTGTTCCGGGTGCCGCTCTTCGGACGGCTCATGCACGCCATGGGCCACGTCCCCGTCGAGCGGGGCGGCCGTACGCGCGGCAGCAACCCGCTCGAGGTCGCACGGGCGCTCGTCGCCACGGGCGGCGGCGTCATCGTCTACCCCGAGGGCACGCTCACCCGCGACGACGACCTCTGGCCGATGCGCGGCAAGAGCGGGGCGGTGCGACTGGCCCTCGAGGCCGGCGTCCCGCTCGTGCCGATGGCCCACTGGGGCGGCCAGCAGCTGCTCGGCCGCTACTCGAAGAGGTTCCGCCCGTTCCCGCGCAAGCGCGTGCTCGTGGCGCTCGGCGACCCCGTCGACCTCTCCGCCTACCGGGGGCGCCCGCTCGACCAGGCCGCGCTCGCCGAGGCCACGGCCCTGCTGATGGGCCGGATCACCGAGCTGCTCGAGGAGCTCCGCGGCGAGCGGGCCCCCGACCGACCCTGGGAACGACCCGTGACCGACGACGAGCTGCCGGAGGCACCGTGAACACCCGACGCCGACTCGACGACCTGGGCGAGGGCCCCGTCACCACCGAGGCGATCAGCATCGTCCTGTCCGAGGCCGTGCCGCGCCGCGTCGCGGTGCTGGGCGCGGGCAGCTGGGGGACCACCTTCGCGAAGGTGCTCGCCGAGGGCGGCGCCGACGTCACCCTCTGGGCCCGACGCCCGGAGCTCGCCCGCGAGATCACCGAGAGCAAGCGCAACAGCGACTACCTGCCGGGCATCAACCTGCCCCGCACCCTGCGCGCCGACACGCGGGTCGCCGCGGTGCTCGACGGCGCGGAGCAGGTGTACGTCTCGGTGCCGAGCCAGACGCTGCGCGGCAACCTCGCGGCGATCCGCGAGCTCGTGCCGCACGGGGTGCCCGTCGTGAGCCTCATGAAGGGCGTCGAGAAGGCCACCGGCCTGCGCATGAGCGAGGTCGTCGAGCAGGAGCTCGACATCGACCCCGACCTCGTCGCGGTGGCCTCGGGCCCCAACCTCGCGCTCGAGATCGCCAAGCGCCAGCCCACGGCGGCCGTCGTGTCGTCGCGCAGCCTCGAGACGGCCACGGCCGTCGCGGCGACGGCGACCAACCCGTACTTCCGGTCCTTCGTCAACACCGACGTGATCGGCACCGAGTTCGGCGGCGTGCTCAAGAACCTCATCGCGGTCGCGATCGGCATCGTCGACGGCGTCGGCTACGGCGAGAACACGAAGGCGTCCATCATCACGCGCGGCCTCGCCGAGATGACGGCCTTCGCGGTCTCGTTCGGCGCCAGGGCCGAGACCCTCGCCGGGCTCGCCGGGCTGGGCGACCTCATCGCGACCTGCGAGTCGCCCCTGTCGCGCAACAACACGGCCGGCCGCCTGCTCGGGCAGGGCTACGCGTTCGGCGACGTCGTGCGGCAGATGGACCAGACGGCCGAGGGGCTCGCCTCGGTCGCGCCGATCCTCCAGCTGGCCGCCGAGCGGGGCGTGGACATGCCCATCGTGTCGCAGGTGGCCGAGGTCCTCGCCGGTACCCTGGACCCGCGCAACATCGCGCCGCACCTCACCGAGACGAGCGAGCCCCAGGGCGAGTGACCGACCGGTGGGGCGCCACGTCCCCGCAGGAAGGCCACCGATGACCCACGCTCCCCAGACCGAGAAGCGCACCGTCGTCGTCCTCTTCGGCGGTCGCTCCAGCGAGCACGCGATCAGCTGCGCGACCGCCGGCGGCGTGCTCGCGGCCCTCGACCGCGACCAGTGGGACGTCGTGCCCGTCGGCATCACGCGCGAGGGCGCCTTCACGCTGCAGCCCGACGACCCGGCCCGCTTCGCGCTCGACGCCGAGCGCCTGCCCGAGGTCGTCGACGACGGCTCGCGCGTGCGCTGGCCCGAGTCGTCCGCCTCCCGCGAGCTGACGGTCACCGACCCCGACGGGGGCCTCCGCTCGCTCGGCGACGTCGACGTGGTCTTCCCGATCCTGCACGGCCCGTTCGGCGAGGACGGCACCGTGCAGGGGCTGCTCGAGCTCGTGGGGCTGCCCTACGTCGGCGCGGGCGTGCTCGCGTCGGCGGTCGGCATGGACAAGCACTTCACCAAGACCGTGCTGCAGCAGGCGGGCATCGCCGTCGCCCCGTGGCGCACGGTCCGCAGCCGCGACTGGACGGCCGACCCCGCGTCCGTCACGGCCGACGTGGCGCCGCTCGGCCTGCCCCTGTTCGTCAAGCCCGCACGCGCCGGCTCGAGCGTCGGGGTGTCGCGCGTCGACGACCTGGCCGACCTGCCGGCCGCCATGGCGACCGCCTTCGCCGAGGACCACCGCGTGCTCGTCGAGGCCGCCGTCGTCGGGCGCGAGCTGGAGTGCGCCGTGCTCGGCGGCCGCGACGGGGTCGCTCCGCGCACCTCCGTCGCGGGCGAGATCGTGCTCGGCGACGACGCCTTCTACGACTTCGAGTCGAAGTACCTGGGCGGCGACGGCGCCCGCCTGGTGTGCCCCGCGCCCCTCGACGACGCCGAGCTGGCCGAGATGCAGCGCCTCGCCGCCCTCGCCTTCGAGTCGATCGGCGGCACCGGCCTGTCGCGCGTCGACTTCTTCCTCACCGCTGACGGCTGGGTCGTCAACGAGGTGAACACCATGCCCGGCTTCACGCCGATCTCGATGTTCCCGGCCTGCTGGCTGGCGAGCGGCCTGACCTACCCCGAGCTCGTCGACGAGCTCATCGCGCTGGGCCTCGAGACCGACCGCTGAGGGTCCGGCGGCCCCTCAGCTGGTCGGCTCGGGCGCGCCGTCGCTGCCCTCGAGCGGCACGTCGCCGGCGTCGAGGCAGCGCTTGCCGTCCTGCGGCAGGTAGCCCGCGGCCGTCGAGAGGTCTTGGGCGACGGTGCCGCCGCTGACCTGCGTGAGGTCGACGACGACCTCGAGGCCGGGCACACGGCCGAAGGTGCGGAGGATCCCGGTGTCGGGGTCGTCGGGGTCGACCGAGCTGATCCAGTCGACGCCGGCGACCGGGTAGCAGGGGTCGTCGCTCGCGGCGGGCGGCTCGACGCCGCAGCGCAGCAGCACGCTCGTGGGGGAGCCCCAGGCGCCCGTCGCCTGGGCGTCGGTCTCGCGCCGCTCGTCGTCGCCGACGACCTCGGGCAGGTGCACCGTGACCTGGGCGCACGCGGGATCGTTCGCGCCCTCGGCGGGGGTCAGCGGCACCGCGGCCGAGCAGGCGGCGAGCACCGGGGCGACGACCGCGACGAGCGCGAGGGCGGCGAGGCCGCGGCGGCGGCGGACGGGGCTGGACATCGCGACCAGGCTACCGTCGTGAGCATGAGTCCCCGCCGCGAGCCCGACGCCGTCCCGACCGAGGCCGAGCTGCCCGTGGAGCCGGGCGGCGGCGACGACACCGTCGAGGCGGTGGGGGAGCTCGCGGCCCTCGCGCGCCTCCTGCCTCGCCTGCCCCGCGGTGACGACACGCTGCTCGGACCGGGTGACGACGCGGCGGTCGTGGCGGCGCCCGACGGCCGCTTCGTCGTGACGACCGACCTCATGGTGCACGGGCCCGACTTCCGGTCGGCGTGGAGCAGCCCCTCCGACCTCGGCTGGAAGGCCGCCGCCTCGAACCTCGCCGACGTGGCCGCCATGGGCGCCCGGCCGACGGCGCTCGTCGTGGCGCTCGCGGTCCCCGGAGCGACGCCCGTCGCCTGGCTCGAGGCCTTCGCCGACGGCCTGCGCGAGGGCGTCGCGGCGATGGTCCCCGGCGTCGGCGTCGTCGGCGGCGACCTCTCGGCCACCGCCACGACGACCGTCGCCGTCACGGCGTTCGGCGACCTCGAGGGCAGGAGGCCCGTCACCCGCGACGGCGCCCGTCCCGGCGACGTCGTGGCCGTCTCCGGCGCCCTCGGCCGCTCGGCGCGCGGGCTCGACCTGCTCTTCCGCCTGGCGGTCGACGCGGAGGGCCGCCCGGACGCCGCCACCGCGACCGAGCTGCGCCGTCGGGACGGGGACGTCGGCTGGCACCTGGCCCCGACGCCGCCCGTGGCCGACGGTCCCCTCGCCGCCGTCGCCGGGGCCACGAGCATGCTCGACCTGTCGGACGGGCTGGCGCTCGACGCCGGGCGCGTGGCTCGGGCCTCCGGCGTCGTGCTCGACCTCGACCCCGGCGCGCTGGGCGACGACGTGCGCGTGGCGTTGGCCGGGGGCGAGGACCACTCGCTGCTCGCGACGTTCCCGGTGGGGACGGCCCTGCCGGGCGGCTTCCGACCGATCGGGGTCGTGGTCGCGGCGGGCGAGGACGGCCCCGGGGTCACCGTGGCGGGGGCACGGTCGGGCGAGCCCGGCGGCTGGGACCCGTACCGGGCCTGGGGCGGCGCCGCGGGCTAGCGCCGCGCGTGCCCGGCGGGCGGCACCCCGTCAGGCCGTGGGCGCCTCGTCGGCGAGCGCCCACCACAGCGTCGTGTCGCCGTACGAGCGACGCACGTCGAGCGTGAGCCCGGCCGGCCAACGGGGTTCGCCGGCCCGGGAGGCCCGCTCGACGACGACGAGCGCGCCGGGCGCGAGCGACGGCACGAGGGCCTCGAGGTCGGCGGCGAGCTCGTCGGCGTCGAGCTCGTAGGGCGGGTCCGAGAAGACGAGGTCGACGGGGGAGCGGGTCCCGAGCAGGTACGAGCGCACCGCCTGCGTCACGACGTCGACGCGCGGAGCCGCGCCCTTCGGGGCCCGGCCCAGGAGGCCGGCCACGTTCGTGCGGAGCGCCTTCGCGGCGGGGGCGGCGCGCTCGACGAGCACGACGCTCGCCGCACCGCGCGACGCCGCCTCGAGGCCGAGCCCGCCGCTGCCGGCGTAGAGGTCGAGCACGCGGCGGCCCCGCAGCTCGTCGCGCGCGTCGAGCGACGAGAAGAGCGCCTCGCGCACGCGGTCGCTCGTGGGGCGGGTGCCCGTCCGGGGCACGGCGAGCGTGAGGGAGTCGGCGAAGCCGGAGATGATGCGGGACACCCCGCCATCGTGCCAGTTCGAGCATCCCGACAACGGCCCGCGTCCCGGACGGCCCCGCCGTGGTGGACGGTGCACAACCTGCTGGACCCGTCCCGGCCGCCCCGGCAGCATCCTGGGCATGGCCGTCGACCGCACCCCTCGCCCCTCGTTCACGAAGTCCCTCTTCACGGGTCGCGTCGCCTCCGAGCTGGCGTTCCCCTGGACCGGGTTCGCCCCCGAGGAGCGTGCCCGCCTCGACGGGGCCGTCGCCGACGTGCGCGCCGTGCTCGACGACTACGACCCGTGGCGGGCCGAGCGCGAGGGCTGGGTGGGCGACGACACGATCCGCCAGCTGGGCGAGCGCGGTCTCACGGGCCTCTTCGTCGCCGAGGAGTACGGCGGTCGCGGCCTCGGCCAGAGCGCCTACTGCCGCGTGATGGAGGAGTTCGGCCGCGTCGACGGCGCGCTCGCCGTGGTGATGGGCGTGCACCAGTCGATCGGCACGAAGCCGATCCACCTCTTCGGCACCGACGACCAGAGGGCGCGCTGGCTGCCCGACCTGGCGGCAGGTCGCAAGCTGGCCGCGTTCGTGCTCACCGAGCCGAACGTCGGCTCGGACGCCTACCAGCTCGAGACGTGGGCGGAGCGGCAGGCCGACGGCAGCTGGCTGCTCAACGGCGAGAAGCGCTGGATCGGCAACGGCGACAAGGACGTCCTCACGGTCTTCGCGCGCAGCGAGCTCGGGCACGTCGCGCTCGTGGTCGAGAAGGGCGCCGAGGGCCTGTCGACCGGTCCTCGCTTCGACACGTTGGGCCTCCGGGCGAACCACCTGCAGCGGGTGCGGTTCCGCGACGTGCGGGTGCCGGCCGAGAACCTGCTCGGCGAGCCCGGCGACGGGTTCCGCATCGCGATGCACACGCTCAACAACGGGCGCATGTCGATGGGCACGTCCATCTCGGGCGGCATGAAGCGGTTCCTCGAGCTGTCGCTGGAGCACACCGAGGAGCGCCGCCAGTTCGGCCGCCCCCTCGCCGACTTCGAGATGGTGGCCGAGAAGCTCGCGCTCATGACGCGCCAGATCTACGGCCTCGAGTCGATGTCGTACTTCACGACGGGCCTCGTCGACCGGGGCGACGCGGACTACTCGCTCGAGTCGGCGATGACGAAGGTGGTGGCGAGCGACGTCGGCTGGCGGGCGCTCAACGACGCGGTGCAGCTGCACGGCGGCACCGCGTACATGGCCGACCACCCGCTCGCGAAGGCACTGCGGGACTTCCGGATCTTCCCGATCTTCGAGGGCGCGAACGACGTCATGCGCGCGTTCGTCGCGCTCGGCGGCCTCAAGGCGCTGAGCGAGGAGCTGCCCGACGTGCGCAGCCTGAGCATCGGGGCGCCCGGCCGCGCGATCGGCGTGCTCGCGCCCTACGTGGCGGGGCGCGTCCAGCGCCGGTTCGCCCCGGAGCGCCCGGTGGGCGTGCACCCGGCGCTCGCGCGGCAGGCCTCGGCGGTGGGGGACCAGGTGGGGCGGCTGCGCGAGCGGGCCGAGGGATCGCTCAGGAGGCACGGCTCGGCCGTGCAGGAGGCCCAGCTCGTGCAGCGGCGGCTCGCCGACGCCGCGTCGGGCATCACGGCCCAGACGGCGGTCCTGGCCCGCGCCACGGCGGCGCTCGAGGCGGACGGGCCCGGGGCCGACGACGAGCGCCGGGTCGCGATCGGCTTCTGCGCGCAGAGCGCCCGGGAGGTGGGCCGCCAGCTGCGCGGCCTCGAGGTCGACGACGACGCGCACGTGGGGCGCCTGGCGGCCGCGACCCGCGCCTCCGGCGGCTACGCGTTCGCGCTCTGACCGTCGGGGGCGGCCGGTAGCGTGGTGGCGTGACCGGTTCCCCCCTCGACGCGACGCTGACGGGCGCCCTCGGCGGGCGCACGGCCCAGGCGCTGCAGCGCGGCTTCGGGTTCCGCACGGTGGGCGACCTGCTCACCCACTACCCGCGCCGCTACGCGCGGCGGGGAGAGCTGACCGCCCTCGACCAGCTGCCCCTCGGCGAGCCGGTCACGATCGTGGCCCAGGTGCTCGACGTCCGCGAGCGCACCATGCGCGCTCGCCGCGGCTCGATCCTCGAGGTGCGCATCGGCGACGGCCAGGGGATCCTCACGCTGACGTTCTTCAACCAGGGCTGGCGCGCGAAGGAGCTCCTGCCGGGCGTGCGCGGCATCTTCGCCGGCAAGGTGGGCGACTACCGGGGGCTCCGCCAGCTCGCGCACCCCGACTACGAGCTCTTCGACGCCGACCACGAGGCGGTCGCCGACGTGGGCGACGCGTCGGCGCAGGCCTACGCGAAGCAGCCGATCCCGATCTACCCGGCGACCGCCTCGATCGCGTCGTGGCAGGTGCAGAAGGCCGTCGGGGTCGTGCTCGACACGCTGCCGTCGCTCGACGACCCGGTCCCGCCGGCGGTCCGCACGGAGCTCGACCTCGTGCCGCTGCACCGTGCGTTCGAGCTCGTCCACCGTCCCGAGCGCGACGCCGACTGGAAGCGCGGCCGCGAGGCGCTGCGCTTCGAGGAGGCCTTCGTGCTGCAGTCCGCGCTGCTGCAGCAGCGCGCCCGCCTGCGCGCGACCCCGGCGACGCCGCGCGTGCCCGCCCCCGGGGGCCTCCTGGCGTCCTTCGACGCCGCGCTGCCCTTCGAGCGCACGGCCGACCAGCGGCTCGTCGGCGACGAGATCGACCGCGACCTCGCCGAGGCGGTGCCCATGAACCGCCTGGTGCAGGGCGAGGTCGGCTCGGGCAAGACGCTCGTCGCGCTGCGGGCGATGCTCGCGGTGGCCGAGAGCGGCGGGCAGTCGGCACTGCTCGCGCCCACCGAGGTGCTCGCGGCGCAGCACCTCCGCTCGATCGTGCGGACGCTGGGCCCCGAGCTCGCGGCCCAGCTGCGCCCCGTGCTGCTCACGGGGCAGCTCAGCGCCGCCGAGCGCAGGAGGGCCACGCTGGCCGTCGTGAGCGGCCAGGCCCGCCTCGTGGTCGGCACCCACGCGCTGCTCGGCGACGCGGTGCAGTTCTTCGACCTCGGGCTCGTCGTCGTCGACGAGCAGCACCGGTTCGGCGTGGAGCAGCGCGAGACCCTGCGCGGCAAGGGCGCCGTCCCGCCGCACGTGCTCGTGCTCACGGCGACGCCGATCCCGCGCACGGTCGCGATGACCGTCTTCGGCGACCTCGACGTCTCGACGATCGCCGAGCTGCCCGCCGGGCGGCAGCCCATCGAGTCGTTCGTCGTCGCGCTCGCCGACCACCCCACATGGGTGGGGCGCGTGTGGGAGCGCTCCGCCGAAGAGGTGGCGAAGGGGCGACAGGTGTTCGTCGTCTGCCCGGCCATCGACGACGCCACGGTCGACGACACCGGCGACGAGCCCGTCGACGAGGGGAACGCGGGCGACGGCGGCGCCGGGGACGGCAGCGACGAGGCCCCCGTGCGCCGGGCCCCCGCGAGCGTCACGGCCGTGGCCGCGGCGCTGCGCGCGCACCCGGCGCTCGCGGGACGCACCGTCGAGGTGCTGCACGGCCGCATGCCGGGCGACGAGAAGGACGACGTCATGCGCCGCGTCGCCGCCGGCGAGGTCGACCTCCTCGTCGCGACGACCGTCATCGAGGTCGGCGTCGACGTGCCCAACGCGTCGACCATGGTCGTGCTCGACGCCGACCGCTTCGGCGTCTCGCAGCTGCACCAGCTGCGCGGACGCGTCGGTCGGGGCGGGCACCCGGGGCTGTGCCTGCTCGTCACGCACGCCGAGGCCGGGACGACGGCACGGGAACGCGTCGACGCGGTGGCGGCCACCTCCGACGGGTTCGAGCTGGCGCAGGTCGACCTCGAGCTGCGCCGCGAGGGCGACGTGCTGGGCGACCGGCAGTCGGGCGGGCGCTCCCAGCTGCGCCTGCTCCGCGTCGCCACCGACGGCGACGTCATCGAGACCGCCCGCCAGCACGCGGCCGAGCTGCTCGACGACGACCCCGACCTGGGGCGGGCCCCGGCGCTCGCCGAGGCGATCGCGCGACGGCTCGACGACGACGCGCGCGACCACCTCGCGGCGAACTGACCCGCCGGGGCCGCGCCGCGCCTCCTGCGATCTCGCAGCCTGGGGGCCGCCCCCGGCGGCTAGGGTGACGGCATGAGCCGGATCGCCGTCGTCCCCGGGTCCTTCGACCCCGTGACCCTGGGCCACGTCGACGTCGTCGAGCGCGCCTCGCACGTCTTCGACGAGGTGCACGTCCTCGTCGTCCACAACCCCGACAAGACCGCCCTGCTGCCGCTCGTGCAGCGGGTCGCCCTGCTCGAGGAGTCCCTGCGCGACGCGGGCCTGCCGGCCACCGTCTCCGTGCACAGCTGGAGCGTCGGCCTGCTGGTCGACTACTGCACCGAGGTCGGCGCCACGGCGCTCGTGAAGGGCATCCGCTCGCAGGTCGACGTCGCCTACGAGACGCCCATGGCGATCATGAACCGCAGCCTCGCGGGCGTCGAGACGGTGTTCCTGCTGCCGGACCCGGCGCACGCGCACGTCTCGAGCTCGCTCGTGCGCCAGGTGGCCGGCCTCGGCGGCGACGTGTCGCCCTACGTCCCCGCGGCCGTCGCCCGCGCGCTGGCCCGCGCGTGACCACGACCGCACCCCGGCGGGCCGCCCCCGCCGACGACCCCATGTCGCTCGACGAGGTCCGCGAGGCCGCCCGTCGCATCAGCGAGGCCGTCGCCACCGTCATCGACGGCAAGGACGGCGCCATCAGCACGGCCCTCACCGTCCTGCTCGCCGAGGGGCACCTCCTGATCGAGGACGTCCCCGGCGTCGGCAAGACGCAGCTCGCGCGGGCGCTCGCGAAGTCGGTCGACGCGACCGTCACGCGCATCCAGTTCACCCCCGACCTGCTGCCCAGCGACATCACGGGCGTGTCGATCTACGACCGCGAGCACGGCGGGTTCCGGTTCACCCCCGGGCCGGTCTTCGCGAACGTCGTCATCGGGGACGAGATCAACCGGGCGTCGCCGAAGACGCAGTCGGCCCTGCTCGAGAGCCTCGAGGAGCGCCAGGTCACGGTCGACGGCACCACCCACCCGCTGCCGTCGCCCTTCATCGTCGTCGCGACGCAGAACCCCGTCGAGATGGAGGGCACCTACGCCCTGCCCGAGGCGCAGCGCGACCGCTTCATGGCGCGCCTGTCGCTGGGCTACCCCGACGCGGCCAGCGAGCTGCGCATGCTGCAGCAGCGCGAGACGCGCAGCCCCCTCGACGCGCTCGAGCCGCTCGTGTCGCTGCGCGACCTGGAGCGCATGATCGCGGCCGTGCGCTCCGTCTACACGGCCGACGTCGTGGAGCGCTACGCGGTCGACCTCGTGCACGCGACGCGCGTGCACCCCGAGGTCCGGCTCGGCGCCAGCCCGCGCGCGACCCTCCAGCTCATGCGCGCGTCGAAGGCCTGGGCCGCGCTCAACGGTCGCCGCTACGTGGTGCCCGACGACCTCGACGCGCTCGCGGGGCCCGTCCTCGGTCATCGGCTGCTGCTGTCCGGGCGCGTGGGAGCGGGGGCCGTCGCGGCCGCCTACGACGTCGTCGCCGAGATCGTGGAGGCGACCCCGGTGCCCCTCGGCGACGACGCCGACCGGGTCTGACCGTGCAGGTCGGGGGCGTCCCGAGGCCGACCGTGCGCGGCTGGTGCGTGCTCCTCGCGGGCGTCGCGGTGGGCGCCGCGGGCTGGCTCGCGGCGGCGCCCGTGCTCGTGCTCGCGGGGTGCACCCTCGTGCTCCTGCCCGCGGTCGTGCTCGTCGGGCTGCTCGTCCGGCGCGCCGACGTCGTGGTGCAGCGCCGCTTCACGCCCGGGACGGGCACCGCGGGGCGTCCCGTCACCGAGACGGTGCGGCTCGCGGCACCGCGTCGCGGGGTCGGCGCCGTCGCGTTCGCCGACGAGGTGCCCTGGCTGCGGGGCGGCACGGCCGTCGCCGGCGCCCGCCTGGGGCGCGGTGACGCCGTGTCGGCGGCCTTCCGCGTCGACGACGCACCGCGCGGTCGGCACCGCGTCGGGCCCCTGCGCCTCGACCTCGTCGAGGCGTACGGGCTGGCCCGGCGCCGTGTCGCCGTCGGTCCCGTGGCCGAGCTCGTCGTCGTGCCCGAGGTCCACGCCGTGCGCGGCTCCCGACCCTCCCGGGCCCTGGGCGAGGGCGCCCGGCGCCGCCGCGAGCACAGTCTCAGCGGCGGCGAGGACGACCCCGTGACGCGCGAGTACCGCCTCGGTGACCCCCTGCGCCGCGTGCACTGGAAGGCCACCGCCCGCCTGGGCGAGCTCATGGTGCGGCAGGAGGAGCAGCACGGCCTGCCGCTCGTCCGCGTCGTCCTGCCCACGTCGTCCGCCGGCTGGGCCGACGCCGCGCCCGTCGCGTGGCAGGCCGCCCCGGTGAGCGAGTCGTTCGAGTGGGCGGTGTCCACGGTGGCGACGCTCGCCGTCGACCTGGCCCGGGCCGGCTCCGCGACGCTCGTCGCCGGGCTGGACGGCCGCCTCCTGGCCCGGCACGACGGCGAGGACGCCGACGGGTTCCTCGAGCAGGCCGCCGACGTCGCGCTCGACGCCACGGTCGGCGGCGACGCCCCGTCGAGCGGCGGGCGCGAGCCGCTCGTGGTGCTCGTGTCGGGCGCGACCGTGGCCGAGCTCGAGGCCCTCGCGCGCCTCCGGCCGGTCGGCTCGCCCGCCACCGTCCTCGTCGTCGAGCCCGCCATGGCCTTCGCGCTGCACGGCCGTGCCGCGGCCCGAGCGCCCCTGCCGCCGGCGACGGTCGCCGCGCGCCTGCGCGAGCAGGGCTGGCGCGTGCACGTCGCCGGCCCCGCCGACGACCCCGCCGAGGCGCTGCAGCTGGCGGGAGCGCTCGATGGCTGAGCGCCACGCGCACGACGTCCGCCGGGCCCGGGGCGGAGCCGGGGGCTGGGCCGCGACCCTGCTCACCTGGGTCGCGCTCGCGCTCGCCCTCGCCTCGCTGCACGTGCTGTTCGTCGGCACCACCTGGTGGCTCGCCGGGGCCGGCACGGCCGCCGCGGTGCTCGTCGCCGCGCTCGTCGCGCGCGCCGTCGGCCTGGGCGCCTGGCTGGGCTGGGCGGCCGGGGTGCTCGTCGGCGTGCTCGTCACCACCGTCGTCGTGAGCGGCGGCACGGCCGTCGCCGGCGTCGTGCCGACCGGCGCGACCCTCGAGCGCGTGCGCGCCCTCGCCGCGTCGGCCGAGACGACCGTCGTCGAGGGCACCGCGCCCGTCGAGGTCACGCCCGCCGTGCTCGCCGTCGTCGTCGCGGCGGTGGCCCTCGTGGCCGCGCTCGTCGACCTGGTCGGGTCCGTGGCCCGGCTGCCGCTGCCCGCCGTCCTCGTGCCCGTGGGCGTCCTCGCGGTGCCCGCCTTCGTGCCGGGGGTGAGCACCAGCTGGCCGTGGGCCGTGGCGACGCTCCTGGCCGTCCTGCTGCTGCTCGCGGTCGCCGGTGGGGGGCGCCTGGGCGGCGGCGGCCTGCTGGGCGCCGTGGCGGCGGTGGGGCTCGCGGGGCTCGCCACGAGCCTCCTGCCGATCGGTGCCATCGCGCCCGTTCCGGGGGTCGGCTCCGGCACCGGCCTCGCGACGGGCGTCAACCCGATCGTCGACCTCGGCGACGACCTGCGGCGCGGGGCACCCGTGACCGTGCTCGGCTACCGGACCGACGACGGCGACGGCACCTACCTCAAGCTCGTCGACCTGGTCGACTTCTCGGGCGACCGGTGGAGCCCCGCCGACGTCGAGCTCGACCCGGCGAACCAGCTCGACGACCTGCCCGCGGCACCCGGCATCGCCGCCGGCACCACGCGCCGCGACCGCGTCACCGAGGTCGACGTCTCGGCGCTGCGCAGCCCCTACCTGCCCCTGCCGGTGCCGCCGACGGAGGTCGAGGGGCTCGACGACGACTGGACCTGGGTCGACGAGTCGGGCGTCACGGTGCGCAGCGACGTCGCGGGCACGGCCGGCCTGTCGTACCGTGTGCGGAGCGCACCCGTCGACCCGAGCCCCGACCAGGTGGTCGCCAGCCTCGGCGTCGACCGCGACGACATGCGCGAGTACCTGGCCGCCGACGGCGTGCCCGCGAGCGTCACGGCGCTCGCCGCCGAGGTGACGGCCGACGCGGCCAACCCCTTCGACGCGGCCGTGGCCCTGCAGGACTTCTTCCGCGACGGCGACTTCCGCTACTCGGAGGAGACGCCCGTCGAGCAGGGCTACGACGGCAGCGGCCTCGACGTGCTCGAGACGTTCCTCCAGGTGCGCAGCGGCTACTGCGTCCACTTCGCCTCGGCCATGGCCGTCATGGCGCGCACGCTCGACATCCCCTCGCGGGTCGCGGTGGGGTTCCTGCCCGGGGCCTCGACCGGCGTCGGCGACTCGCGGGGCTGGACCGTCTCGAGCGACGACCTGCACACCTGGCCCGAGCTCTGGTTCGACGGCCTCGGCTGGGTGCCCTTCGAGCCCACCGTCGGCCTGGGCGCCCCGCAGGAGTACCTCCAGGAGACCGGCGTCGAGCCCTCCGACGCGCCGAGCGCGGCCCCCGACGAGGCGGCGGACGAGCCGAGCGCAGAGGCGTCCTCGGCCGCCCCCGACGACGCCGGGCCCACCGACGACGCCTCCGACCCCGCCACGGCCGCCGGGGGCGGCGGCACGGCGGACGCGGTCCCGGCGGTCGTGCTGTCGCTCCTGGTCCTGCTCGCGGCCCTGCTCGTCGGGCCCGGCCTGGTGCGCGGGGCGCGGCGTCGGCGCCGGGCCGCGACGGGGCCGCCGCACGCCGCCCTCGCCGCCTGGCACGAGGTGGTCGACACGGCCCGCGACCTCGGCATCGCGGTCGACCCGGGCGCGACGCCCGCGGTGGTCGCGGCCGACCTGGGCGCCCAGCTGCGCGGGGACGGCCAGGAGGCCCGGTTCGCCCTGGCCGCGCTGCTCGCGGCCCTCGAGGGCGAGCGCTTCGGCGCGGCCGCCGCGGGCGAGGGCGTGCACGCCGACGCGCGGGTCGTCGCCGCGGGGCTGCGCGCCGCCGCCGGACCGGGGCAGCGGGCCTCGGCGCTGGTGCTGCCCCGTTCGCTCCTGGCGAGCCGGGGTGCCCCACGGCGGGCTGGCGCGTAGACTCTCCCCTCGTGCCTCACATCAGCAAGACCCCGTACACCGTCACGGTCCACGACCTCGTGCACCGTGCCGGCGAGATGCGCGAGCACCAGCTCCGGGTCACGGTGCCGTCGAAGCTGGGCGAGGGCCTCCTCTCCGTGCCCGAGGGCGCCGAGCTCGACATCGACCTCCGGCTCGAGGGGCTGCACGACGGCATCCTCGCCTCGGCGCACGTCGAGGCGACGGCCGTCGGCGAGTGCTCGCGGTGCCTGCGGCCGATCGAGCAGGCCGTCGAGGTCGACCTCGCCGAACTTTTCGCGTACTCTGCTGACGAAGCCTTCGACTACCAGGTTCAAGACGATCACGTGGATCTTGAACCGGTGGTCAGAGATGCAGTGGTCCTGTCACTGCCCTTCCAGCCGGTGTGTCGACCAGACTGCCCCGGACTCGACCCCGAGACGGGGGAGCGTCTGGAGGACGTCCCCGACCGCCAGCCCCGTGTGCAGATCGACCCCCGCTGGTCGGCCCTCGCAGGGTTCCAGGCCGGGACGGACTCAGCGGCCTCCACCGCATCACCTGACACCGACGTGCCCGCCGGTGACGACGACCCAGGTGCCCCTGAGGGCGCCGAGACAGAGAAGAGATAGCCATGGCCGTTCCCAAGAGGAAGCAGTCACGCGCGAACACGCACGCCCGCCGCTCGCAGTGGAAGGCCACTCCCGTGCAGCTGGTGAAGACCGTCGAGAACGGCAAGGTCACCTACAGCCTCCCGCACCGCGCGAAGGTCGTCGAGGACAGCGCCGGCACCCCCCTGTACATGGAGTACAAGGGCCGCAAGGTCGCCGACGTCTGACACCATGAGCACTCCTGATCAGCCCGTGCCCGAGCGACGCTCCGGCCGGGCTGATCTCGTCTCCCGGCTCGGCGTCTCGCTCGACGACGACATCCTCGACCTCGCGCTCACCCACCGCTCGTACGCCTACGAGCACGGGGGCACCCCCGACAACGAGCGCCTCGAGTTCCTCGGGGACTCCGTGCTCGGGCAGGCCGTCACGGTCGAGCTGTTCCGCAGCCACCCCGACCTCGACGAGGGCGAGCTGGCCAAGCGGCGCGCGAGCCTCGTGAGCACGGTCGCCCTCGCCGAGGTCGCGCGCCTCATCGGCCTCGGCGGGCACCTGCGGCTCGGTCGGGGCGAGGAGCTCACGGGCGGCCGCGACAAGCCGTCGATCCTCGCCGACACGGTCGAGGCGATCATCGGGGCGACCTACCTCTCCGTCGGTCCCGACCAGGCGACGGCGCTCGTGCTGCGCCTCGTCGCCCCGCTGCTCGGCGACCCCGAGCGCTTCGGGGCGGCGATGGACCCGAAGACGAGCCTGCAAGAACTGGCGGCGCGCCTGGGGCTCGGTGCGCCCGCGTACCGGGTCACCGACACGGGGCCCGACCACGACAAGCGGTTCCACGCCGTCGTGGTCCTCTCCGACGACGAGGTCGCCGGAGGCACGGGCACCAGCAAGAAGCACGCCGAGATGGCCGCCGCGCTCGAGGCGTGGACCGTGCTCTCGGCGCGCCGCTGACGTGCCGGAGCTGCCCGAGGTCGAGGTCGTCCGCGCCGGCCTCCGCCCCGCCGTCGCGGGCGCGACGGTCACGGCCGTCGACGTGCTCGACGAGCGCTCGCTCAAGCGGCACGACGGCCCCGCCGCCGACTTCGTCGACCGGCTCGTGGGCGGCACCTTCGACGCGGCCGTCCGTCGGGGCAAGTTCCTCTGGCTGCCGTTCGAGCCGGCCGCGCCGCACGATCACCCGGTCGCGCTGGTCGCGCACCTCGGCATGAGCGGCCAGGTGCTGCTGCGCGGTCGCGACGCCCCCGACGACCGCCTCCTGCGCATCCGCCTCGACGTCGAGAGCCCCGCCCTCGGCCCCGTCCGGCTGGCCTTCGTCGACCAGCGCATCTTCGGCTCGATGGCCCTCGACGCGACGCAGCCGACGCCCGACGGCCGGCCTGCGGGCCACGCGGGCCGGGGCCTGCTCGGCGCGCCGGGCACCGACGGCGACCCCACGGGCACCGACGCCGACGCCGCGGACTGGGTGCGTCGCCTCCCCACCCAGGTCGCGCACATCGCCCGCGACCCGCTCGACCCCGCCTTCGACGACGGTCGGTTCGTGCAGCGCCTGCTCGCGCGGCGCACCGGCGTCAAGCGCGCGCTGCTCGACCAGGGCCTCCTGAGCGGGGTCGGCAACATCTACGCCGACGAGTCGCTGTGGGCGGCGCGCGTGCACCCCGAGCAGCCCACCGAGGCGCTCTCGGCGCGGCGGGCGCGCCTGCTGCTGGCAGAGGTGCGCGCCGTGCTGCTGCGGGCGCTCGGCGAGGGCGGGACGAGCTTCGACGCGCAGTACGTCAACGTGAACGGCCAGGCCGGGTACTTCGCGCACAGCCTCGCCGCCTACGGGCAGCAGGGGCGGCCCTGCCCGCGCTGCGGCACCCCGATCGAACGCGGTGCCTTCATGAACCGCTCGAGCCACTGGTGCCCGCGGTGCCAGCGCGTGGGCGGCACCGCGCGGTGACCTGGTCGGCGGGCGGCGCGCCGATACCCTGACCAGGGGCGGCCCGGCGCGCCCCCGCACCCGTCCGCACCCATCCGACCCGGCAGGAGGCTCGGCGCATGTACCTGAAGAGCCTCACGCTCAAGGGCTTCAAGTCGTTCGCCTCGCCCACCACCTTCGCCTTCGAGCCGGGCGTGACCTGCGTCGTCGGCCCCAACGGATCGGGCAAGAGCAACGTCGTCGACGCGCTCGCCTGGGTGATGGGGGAGCAGGGGGCGAAGAACCTCCGCGGCGGTTCCATGGCCGACGTCATCTTCGCCGGCACCTCCACGCGGGGGCCGCTCGGGCGTGCGCAGGTCGTGCTCACGATCGACAACGCCGACGGGGCGCTGCCCATCGAGTACGCCGAGGTGACGATCAGCCGCACGCTGTTCCGCAACGGGGGCAGCGAGTACGCGATCAACGGCGAGGGCTGTCGCCTGCTCGACGTGCAGGAGCTGCTGAGCGACTCCGGCCTCGGCCGCGAGATGCACGTCATCGTCGGGCAGGGTCAGCTGGACGCCGTGCTGCGCGCGACGCCCGAGGACCGCCGCGGGTTCGTGGAGGAGGCGGCGGGGATCCTCAAGCACCGCCGGCGCAAGGAGCGCACGCTCCGCAAGCTCGACGCCATGCAGGCGAACCTCACCCGCCTTAGCGACCTCGCCGGCGAGGTGCGCCGGCAGCTCAAGCCGCTCGGGCGCCAGGCCGCGATCGCCCGCGAGGCGCAGACCATCGCCGCCGTCGTGCGCGACGCCAAGGCGCGCCTGCTCGCCGACGACGTCGTGCAGCTGCGCGCGTCGATCGCCGAGCGGTCGCAGGACGAGGCCGGCCGCCAGGCCGAGCGCGCCGCCCTCCAGGAGCAGCTCGACCGGGCGAAGCTGCGCGAGCGACGGCTCGAGCAGGAGATGGTCGGCGACGCCGTCGACGACGCCCGTCGCGTCGCGTTCGGCCTCGAGCAGGCGCAGGACCGTCTGCGCGGCCTCTCGAGCCTGGCCCAGCAGCGGTTGCAGCTGCTCGCCCAGCAGGCCGAGGCACCCGTCGCGGCTCCCAGCGTGACGAGCGGCATGGTCGCCGACGCCCGCGACGAGGCGGCGAGGCTGCAGGAGGGCGTGCGGGCCGCCGAGGAGGCCGTCGGTCGTGCGGGTGGCGACCTGGCCACGGCCCGCGCCACGCTCGACGCGCTCGACGAGGAGATCGCGGCGCAGAGCGCCCTCGTCGCCCGGCACGACCTCGAGGTGCAGCGGCAGCAGGGCGCGCTCGACGTGGCCCGTTCGCGCCTCGCGGCCGCGCGGTCCGACCTCCTGCGTCAGGAGGGTGCCCTCGAGGCGGCCGTGGCCCGCCGCGACACGGCTCGGACCGAGCACGCCGCCGTGGCGGCCGAGGCCCCGGAGGGCGGGGGCGACGGCACCGACCACACCGCGCTCCAGGCCCGGGCCGAGGAGGCGGTGCTGGCGGCGCAGGGACGCGTCGACGACCTCCGGGACCGCACCCACGCCGCCGAGCGCGAGCGCGACGCCCTCGCCGCGCGCCGGAGCGCGCTCTCGCTCGCCCTCGACCAGCGCGACGGGGGAGCGGCCCTCGTCGCGGCGGGCCGTCCCGGCGTGCGCGGTCCCCTCGCCGAGCACGTCCAGGTGGCCCCCGGAGCCGAGGCCGCCGTCGCGGCCGCGCTGGGCTCCGTCGTCGAGGGCGTCCTGGCCGACGACCCCGACGCGGCGGTGGCGGCCGTCGAGCACGCGGCGCAGGCCGACCTGGGCCGCGTCGAGGTCGTCGTCGCGGAGCCCGCGCGCGCCTCCGTGCCGCTCGACGTCGAGCTGCCCGACGGCGTCGTCGCCGCGACCTCGATCGTGCAGGGCCCGCCCGGTGTCCTCGCGCTGCTCGCCGGCACCGTCGTGGTCGACGACCTCGCGGCCGCCCGCGCCGCCCGCGCGGCCCTGGCCGACCAGCCCCGGCCGGTCACGGTCGTCACCCGCACGGGCGAGGTGCTCGCCGACGCCGTGGTGCGCGGTGGCTCCGGGGCCGAGCGCAACCGCCTGGAGCTCGTGGCCCAGCGCGACGCCGCGGCCGAACGCCTCACGACCGTGGGGGCGGACCTCGAACGCCTGACGGACGAGCTGCGTGCTGCGCGGGAGGCGCTGGCCGCGTGCCGCGCCGAGGCGGGGCAGGTGCGGGCGACGGCGCGCGACCACGAGGCCAGGGCGACCCGGCACGACCAGCAGCTGGCGCGCCTCCGGACCCGCGTCGAGGCCGCCGAGGCCGAGGCCGAGCGCCTCGCCGCGTCCCTGGGCCCGGCGGAGGACGCCGTCGCGACGGCGGAGCGCGCCGTGGAGGCCGCACGGGCCGAGCACGACGAGGCGGCCTCCCGCCCGCGGCCCGTCCTCGACGCGTCGGCCCGCGACGAGCTGCTCGCCGAGGTCGAGGGGGCCCGGACGGCCGAGGTCGAGTCCCGCATCCAGCTCGAGACCGTGCGCGAGCGCGTCCGCGCCGAGGCCGCGCGCGCGGCGTCGCTGCAGCGGCAGCTCGAGGCGGAGCGGGCCGCCGCCGACGAGCAGGCCCGCCAGGCCGTCCTGCGCCGGCGGCAGATGGCGGGGACCACCTCGGTGCTCGACGCCCTGCCGCCCGTGCTCGACTCGGTGGAGCGCTCGCTCGTCGAGGCCCGGGGCCGGCTCGCGCGGGCCGAGGCCGCGCGCAAGGAGCAGAACGACGAGCTCGCGGCCCTGCGCCGCGACGAGCGCGGCCTGCGCGAACGGCTGCAGGGCGTCACCGAGCGCGTGCACGGGCTCGAGATGGAGCTCTACGAGCAGCGGCTGCACCTGTCCGGCCTGCTCGAGCGGGCGGCGTCCGAGCTGGGCCTCGTCGAGGAGGTCCTCGTCGCCGAGCACGGCCCCGGGGTGCCGGTGCCCGACGACGCGGCCCTCGGCACGGTCGCGGGCGGTGGCGCCGCGGACGGCTCCGACGAGCCCGACGACTCGGACGACCGGGCCGTGCCCACCAGGCCCTACGACCGCGCCGAGCAGCAGGCCCGCCTGGCCCGCGCCGAGAAGGCGCTCGCCCAGCTCGGCCGCGTCAACCCGCTCGCGCTCGAGGAGTTCTCGGCGCTCGAGCAGCGCCACGCGTTCCTCACCGAGCAGCTCACCGACCTCACGCAGACCAGGAAGGACCTCCTCGCGATCATCGAGGAGATCGACGAGAAGATGCAGACGATCTTCGCGAGCGCCTTCGACGACACGAAGGCCGCCTTCGACCGCGTGTTCCCGGTCCTCTTCCCGGGCGGCAGCGGCAGCATCCACCTCACCGACCCCGACGACCTCCTCGGCACGGGCATCGAGGTCACCGTCAAGCCCGCCGGCAAGAAGATCGAGCGCCTGTCTCTGCTGTCGGGCGGGGAGCGATCGCTCGCCGCGGTGGCGCTGCTCATCGCCATCTTCAAGGCCCGGCCGAGCCCGTTCTACATCATGGACGAGGTCGAGGCGGCCCTCGACGACGCGAACCTGGGGCGCCTCCTGACGGTCTTCGAGGACCTGCGGGAGACCAGTCAGCTCATCGTCGTGACCCACCAGAAGCGCACGATGGAGATCGCGGACGCGCTCTACGGCGTCTCGATGCGCCAGGACGGCGTGAGCGCCGTCGTCGGTCAGCGCGTCGTCTCCGACGAGGAGCGCGCGGAGCGCCGACGTCGGCAGGTCGCCGGGACGGCGACGGGCGCGCCCGACGACCAGGAGGCCGTGGTCGCGCCCGACGAGGAGCGTTCCGCCTAGACCGCGGTCTGCTCCACCTGCTGGCCGTTCACGGTGAGCACGGACCACTGCTCGCCGTCCCACTCGACGGTGTTGGCCGCGGCGTTCTCGATGTGGCCGACCTCGTAGCCCAGCAGCTCGGAGAGCGTGAAGCGGATGATCGTGCCGTGGCAGACGACGACCACGCGTCCGTCGGGGCCGTCCTGGGGCAGGCGCGTGTCGCGGATCATCTCGAGGGCGCCCGTGCCGCGGGCCGCCACGACGGCGCGGTCCTCGATGTCGGGGAACTCGTCCGTCGGGTGGTCGGGGATCTTCGACCGCGGCACCGTGCCCTCGCGCGACGCGTAGTCGCGCTCGATGAGCTCGTCGTACGCCTCGCCCAGCTCGATGCCCAGGTCGGCCGCGATGATCTGCGCCGTCTCGCGGGCCCGGCCGAGGGGGCTCGACACGATCGCGTCCCAGGCGACGCCCTCGCCGGCGAGCAGGGCCGCCGCCGTGTGCGCCTGCTCGCGCCCGTGGTCGTTGAGGGGGATGTCGCTCGACCCCTGCAGCTTGTCCTGGCTGTTCCAGTCGGTCTGGCCGTGGCGGATCAGTTCGAGTCGCATCGTGGCGCGGCTCCCTTCGGTGGGGGTGGGGTCAGTGGCCGTCGCGGCCGGGCTCGTCGCCGGCCGTGAGGGGTTCGCTCCGGGCCTCGCGCCTCGTCGTGCGCAGGCTCAGCACGGTCGCGACGGTGATGGTGAGGAGGATGAAGCCGAGCGAGAACCAGATGGGGATCTCGGGGATCCACTCGACCGGCTCCCCGCCGTTGATGAACGGCACCTCGTTGACGTGCAGGGCATGGAAGAGCAGCTTGACGCCGATGAAGGCGAGGATCACCGCGAGGCCCTGGGCCAGGTAGACGAGGCGCTCGAGCAGGCCCGAGATGAGGAAGTACAGCTGGCGCAGGCCGAGCAGCGAGAACGCGTTGGCGGTGAAGACGATGTAGGCCTCCTGCGTGAGCCCGAAGATCGCGGGGATCGAGTCGAGCGCGAAGAGCACGTCGGTGAGGCCGATGGCGAGCATGACCAGGAACAGCGGCGTGAAGAGGCGCCTGCCGTCGACCTTCGTCGTGAGGCGGTCCTCGTCGTAGTCCTGCGAGGTCGGGACGACGCGGCGCAGGATCCGGATGAGCCGGCTGTCGCCCTCGTCGGCGTCGTCGTGTCCGCCGCGCACCTGGCTGAAGGCGAGCCAGAACAGCAGCAGGCCGAAGAGGTAGAAGACCCACGAGAAGTTGTCGATGATCGCGACGCCGAGCGCGATGAACAGGCCGCGCGACAGGAGGGCGATCGCGATGCCGACGAGCAGCACCTTCTGCTGGTAGATCCGCGGCACGGCGAAGCTGGTCATGATGATGAGGAACACGAAGAGGTTGTCGACCGACAGGGCCTTCTCGGTGATCCAGCCGGCGAAGTACTCGCC
Organism: Frigoribacterium salinisoli; assembly: GCF_054781095.1. Classification (NCBI taxonomy): domain Bacteria; kingdom Bacillati; phylum Actinomycetota; class Actinomycetes; order Micrococcales; family Microbacteriaceae; genus Frigoribacterium; species Frigoribacterium salinisoli. The sequence continues at coordinate 1,206,955 of NZ_BAAGVB010000001.1, read as the reverse complement.
GCCGTAGGTCCAGTTCGAGAAGACGCCGACGCCGACGCCGAACAGGATCGCGATGCCGATGTAGACGACGGACCAGAAGGCCGACTCGCGGATCGTGGGCTCGTGCGGGGTGCGCACGTGGCTGTAGAAGTCGAACACGAGGAGGGCGAGGATGCCCGCGATCGTGATCGCCCAGGTGAGGAAGTGGACGTCCATGGGTGGTGTACCTCTCAGTACGCATGCGTGAGTACCGAAGGTCTCTTCCGCCGGGCCCGGGCAGGAGGCCGGGCGGGGCCGGGGCACCGGGTCGAGATCGGTCTCTTCCGTACTGACGACGCCACCGCGAGAGGAATACTCCCCTTCAACCGGGTCAGTCTACGACCGCCGGTGCAGACCGTGCACGTCGCGTCCCGAATAAGCTGGCCCCATGGCTTCTCCCTGGTCCCTCTCCGGCGCCCTGCGCGGCATGTTCGTCAAGCGCACCATCGACGAGACCACGTGGGACGACCTCGAGACGGCGCTCATCGGCGCCGACTTCGGTCCCGACATCACCGAAGAGGTGATCGGCGACCTGCAGTCCAGGGTCGAGCGCTACCAGACCACCGATCCCGCCGACCTGCAGCGCATGCTGCGCGAGGTCCTCGAGGAGCGCCTGTCGCGCCTCGACCCGACGCTCACGCTGAGCGCGCGCCCCGCGGTCGTGCTGGTCGTCGGCGTCAACGGCGTCGGCAAGACCACGACCATCGGCAAGTTCGCCAAGTTCCTGCGCAACTACGACCGCAGCGTGCTCGTCGGGGCCGCCGACACGTTCCGTGCCGCCGCCGTCGAGCAGGTCGCCACCTGGGCGCAGCGCGCCGGCGCCGACGTCGTGCGCCCTCAGCAGCACGGGCAGGACCCTGCCTCGGTGGCGTTCCAGACGGTCGAGCGGGCCACGCGCGAGGGCTACGAGATCGTCCTCATCGACACCGCCGGGCGGCTGCAGACCAAGGCCGGGCTCATGGACGAGCTGGGCAAGATCAAGCGCGTCGTCGAGAAGCAGACCGAGATCGCCGAGGTGCTGCTCGTGCTCGACGCGACGACCGGCCAGAACGGCCTCGCGCAGGCGCAGGCGTTCATCGAGCACGCGGGCGTCACGGGCCTCGTGCTCACCAAGCTCGACGGCTCCGCCCGCGGCGGCTTCGTCCTCGCCGTGCAGGAGCAGACCGGGATCCCCATCAAGCTCGTCGGCCAGGGCGAGGGCATCGGAGACCTCACGGGCTTCACGCCGCACGTCTTCGTGCAGAACCTCATCGGCTGACGGCTACACCGCCTGCCGGCCGGGAGCCGCGTCGGCCAGGTGGCGCAGCGCCTCCGGCAGCTCGCGGCCCTGGGCCGTCATCGTCCGTGCCCAGAGGCGCCCGGCCCGGTACGACGAGCGCACGAGCGGCCCGGCGAGCACGCCGCTGAAGCCGATGTCCTCCGCGATCTCGCGCAGGTCGACGAACTCGTCGGGGTGCACCCACCGCGCGACCGGCAGGTGGCGCGGGCTCGGGCGGAGGTACTGCGTCAGCGTGACGATGTCGGTGCCCGCCTCGTGCAGCCGCTCGAGGGCGTCGATCACCTCGTCGCGCTCCTCGCCCATGCCGAGGATCAGGTTCGACTTCGTCACGAGGCCCGCGGCGCGGCCCTGCGCGAGCACGTCGAGCGAGCGCTCGAACGTGAAGGCCGGGCGGACGCGCCGGAAGATCCGCGGCACCGTCTCGACGTTGTGCGCGAAGACCTCGGGTCGCGCGTCGAACACCTGCCCGAGCCGCTCGGGTCGGCCGTCGAAGTCGGGCACGAGGATCTCCACGCCCGTGCCCGGCGAGAGCTCGTGCACCTGGCGGATCGTCTCGGCGTAGAGCCAGGCGCCCCCGTCGTCGAGGTCGTCCCGCGCGACGCCCGTGATCGTGGCGTAGCGCAGGCCCATGGTGCGCACCGACTCGGCGACCGACCGGGGCTCGCGGCGGTCGAGGGGGCTCGGGCGACCCGTGTCGATCTGGCAGAAGTCGCAGCGCCGGGTGCACTGCGCGCCGCCGATGAGGAACGTCGCCTCGCGGTCCTCCCAGCACTCGTAGACGTTCGGGCAACCGGCCTCCTGGCAGACCGTGTGCAGCCCCTTGTCGGCGACGAGGTCGGTGAGGGCGCGGTACTCGGCGCCCTGCTTCGCCGTCGTGCGGATCCAGGCGGGCTTCTGCTCGATGGGGGTCGCCGCGTTGCGCGCCTCGACGCGCAGCAGGCGGCGGCCCTCGGGGGCGGCGCTCACGCGGGCACCGCGACCGGCTCGGCGAGGGTGGGGTCGAGCAGGTCGACGAGCGCGGCCTCGAGCGCGTCGGCGACGTCGCCGACGCCGACGGGACGGCCGGAGGCGCGGGTCAGGTCGGTCACGCCGGCGTCCGTGATCCCGCACGGCACGATGGTGCGCCAAGGGGCGTCCCCGGTGTCGCAGTTGAGGGCGACGCCGTGCGTCGTGACCCCCTGCGCGACGCGCACGCCGACCGCCGCGACCTTGGCCGGGCCTCCTGCGCCGTCGACCCAGGCGCCGCTGCGGCCGGCGACCGTGCGGGCCGTGACGCCGACGGCCGCGGCGGCGACGAGCAGCGCCCGCTCGAGCCGTCGCACGTGGGCGACCACGTCGACGGGCTCGGGCAGGCGCACGATCGGGTAGGCGACGAGCTGGCCGGGACCGTGCCAGGTGAGGCGGCCGCCGCGGTCGACGGGCACGACGGGGGAGCCGTCCGAGGGTCGGTCGTCGGCGCGGCTGAGCGCGCCGGCCGTGTACGTGGACGGGTGCTGGCAGAGCACGAGCGCCGAGGGAAGGCGTCCCTGCACGACGTCGTCGTGCAGGCGACGCTGGAGCGCGAGGCCCTCGAGGTAGTCGAGGGGCGGCCCCTCGAGGCCCAGGCGGAGAGTCATGGGCAGGACGGTAGCGCACTTCTTGTACGCCGTACAGCAATTGCGGCGAGGTCAGGAGGCGCGGGAGCCGCCAGCGCGCGGCCGACCGGTTAAGATGGCAGCACCATGGCCACTTTTGGAACGCTCTCCGACCGCCTCACCGACACGTTCCGCAACCTGCGGAACAAGGGCAAGCTCAGCCCCGCCGACGTCGACGGCACCGTGCGCGAGATCCGTCGCGCCCTGCTCGACGCCGACGTCGCCTTCGAGGTCGTCAAGGCCTTCACGACGACCGTGCGCGAGCGCGCCCTCGGCGACGAGGTCAACCAGGCGCTCAACCCGGCCCAGCAGGTCGTGCAGATCGTCAACGAGGAGCTCGTGGCGATCCTCGGCGGCGAGCAGCGACGGCTGCGGTTCGCGAAGCAGGCGCCGACGGTCATCATGCTCGCGGGCCTGCAGGGCGCCGGCAAGACGACGCTCGCCGGCAAGCTCGCCAAGTGGCTGAAGAAGGACGGCCACACGCCGATCCTGGTCGCGGCCGACCTGCAGCGCCCCAACGCCGTGCAGCAGCTCCAGGTCGTCGGCGAGCAGGCCGGGGTCCCCGTCTTCGCGCCCGAGCCGGGCAACGGCGTCGGCGACCCGGTCAAGGTCGCCAAGCAGGCCCTCAAGCACGCCCGCGACAAGGTGCACGACGTCGTCATCGTCGACACGGCCGGTCGGCTCGGCGTCGACGCCGACCTCATGAAGCAGGCCGCCAACATCCGCAAGGCCGTCGACCCCGACGAGGTCCTCTTCGTCATCGACGCCATGATCGGCCAGGACGCCGTCGCGACCGCCAAGGCCTTCCAGGCCGGCGTCGACTTCACGGGCGTCGTGCTCTCCAAGCTCGACGGCGACGCCCGGGGCGGTGCGGCGCTCAGCGTCGCGTCGGTCACCGGCCGCCCGATCATCTTCGCCTCGACGGGCGAGTCGCTGGACGACTTCGAGCCGTTCCACCCCGACCGCATGGCGAGCCGGATCCTCGACCTCGGTGACGTCCTCACCCTCATCGAGCAGGCCCAGGCGGCCTTCGACGAGGACGAGGCGCGGGCCGTCGCCGAGAAGTTCGCCACCGACAGCTTCACCCTCGACGACTTCCTCAAGCAGATGCAGCAGCTGCGCAAGATGGGGTCGATCAAGGGCATGCTCAGCATGCTGCCCGGGGCCAAGGGCATGCGCGAGCAGCTCGACCAGTTCGACGAGCGCGAGATCGTGCGGACCGAGGCCATCATCCAGTCGATGACCCCGGCCGAGCGCGCCACCCCGAAGCTGCTCAACGGCTCGCGCCGACTGCGCATCGCCAAGGGCTCCGGCATGACGGTGACCGAGGTGAACCAGCTCGTGCAGCGCTTCGAGCAGGCCTCGAAGATGATGAAGACCGTGGCCAAGGGTGGCGTGCCGCAGGTGCCCGGCATGGGGCCGATCCCCGGTGCCTCGTACGGCGGCAAGAAGGCCCCGGCCAAGAAGAAGGGCTCCAAGGCGGGCAACCCGGCCAAGCGGGCGGCGCAGAACGCCGCCCTCGCCTCCGGTGCCAAGCCCGCCGTCCCCGCCGGTGGCGGTCAGGGCTTCGGCCTGGGCGGTGGCGGGGCCAAGGGGGCTCCGAGCCCCGAAGAGCTCGAGCAGCTGCAGAAGATGCTCGGGCGGGGCTGACCGTTCCTCCCCAGCACGTCCCCGACGCCCGGTCACGGATCACCGTGACCGGGCATCGTCGCGTGGGCTAGCGTCCTCGTACCGACATGTCGGATGAGGCATGACGGAGGGCGCAGGGGGCGACGGCTGACGGTGGACGACGCGGCGCTGGGCGAACGACGAGTCCAGGGCTGAGCCGGTCGGGATCGACCTCGCTCGCTCCCGGGCCGGCCTCGACGCGCACCTGCCGGCGTCGACGTGCTCCGCGCTCGGCCTACTACTGATCGCCACCCGCCCGGGGGTGGCCCGCGACTACAGGCTGCCGTCGAGCCCCTCGCGGAGCTCGCGCACGAGCGAGGCCACCACGGGTCGCAGGTCGCCGCCGTGCTGCGCGGCCACGGTGAGCTGGCGCTGGTAGCTCGCCCCGTGGTCCGCGATGCGGGCGATGCCGTGCAGGGCGTCGAGGCAGCCGAGGCGTTCGGCGGTCGGCTCGAGTCGTCGCACGAGGTCGCGGAGGTCGTCCGTGACGAGGCGCTCCTCGCCCTGCGCGTCGAGGATCACGATGGCGTCCATGCCGTAGCGGGCCGCGCGCCACTTGTTCTCCCGCACGTACCAGGGCTGCATGACCGGCGGCACCTCGCCGGCGTCGAGGCGCCCCGACATCTCGTCGACGAGGCACTGCACGAGCGCGGCGACGGCGGCGACCTCCTCGAACGTCGAGATGCCGTCGAAGACGCGCGTCTCGAGCGTGCCCCAGCGGGCGGAGGGGCGCAGGTCCCAGCGCAGCTCGCTGGGCTCGTCCACCACGCCCGTGCGGACCATGTCGCCGACCATGGACTCGTAGTCCGACCACGTCGCGAACTGCGGGGGCAGGCCGGCCGTGGGCAGCTGCTGGAACAGCAGGGCACGGTTCGACGCGTACCCGGTCTCCTGCCCGCTCCAGAACGGGCTCGACGCCGTGAGGGCCTGGAAGTGCGGCACGTAGCGGAGCAGGCCGTTGAGGATCGGCAGCGCCTTGTCGGGGGAGTCGAGGCCCACGTGCACGTGCACGCCCCAGATGGCCATCTGCCGGCCCCACCAGCGCGTCCGGTCGATGAGGGTGGCGTAGCGCTCCTTGCCCGGCGTGACCTCCTGGTCCGCCCACGTGCTGAAGGGGTGCGTCCCCGAGCAGAGGAGGTCGGCGCCGAGCGCCTCGACCCGGGGGCGCACCGCGTCGACGGTCGCCCGGAGGTCGTCCACGGCGTCGGGGACCCGGTGGTGCACGCCCGTGACGACCTCCACGGTGTTCGTGAGGAGCTCGGCCGTGAGGCGCTCGTGGCCGTCGTTGAGGGCGGCCAGCTCGGCGAGCACGGCGGGCGCGTGAGGGGCGAGCTCGCCCGTGCCCTGGTCGACGATGGCGAGCTCCCACTCGATGCCGAGGGTGGAGCGCTCGGACGGGGCGAAGTCGATCTTCATGCGGGCCTCCAGGGCAGGGGTCCGGGCCATCCTGGCAGGCCGCCCCCGGCCCCGTCCGGTCCGCGTCGACATCGGTGCACGGGGGATTGGCGGGAGTGCGTCCGAGTCTGCAACAATGGGAGGTCGAGTCGTGGCTTTCCGACCCTCTAATCAGATCGACCTCGACCCCATCAGAGCTCTCGAGCCGAGTGTGCCCCCACGCTCACGGCTGGCAACTCGATCACCACACACCACATCAGGAGAACCGTGTCAGTCAAGATCCGTCTCAAGCGCATGGGCAAGATCCGCGCCCCGTACTACCGCATCGTCGTCGCGGACTCGCGCACCAAGCGTGACGGTCGCGTCATCGAGGAGATCGGCAAGTACCACCCCACCGAGGAGCCCTCGTTCATCCAGGTCGACTCCGAGCGTGCGCAGTACTGGCTCGGCGTCGGCGCGCAGCCGACCGAGCAGGTCGAGGCGCTCCTGAAGCTCACGGGCGACTGGGGCACCTTCAAGGGCGAGGGCAGCACCGAGAACCTCGTCAAGACGAAGGCCCCCAAGGAGGGCTACGTCGCCGACGAGAAGAAGAAGCCCGTCCTGGTCCCGAAGGCGGACAAGCCCGCCGCCAAGACCGAGGAGCCCGCCGACGACGCCGAGACCGTCGAGGCGTAGTCAGTGCTCGCACCTGCACTCGCACACCTCGTCCGGGGGATCGTCGATCACCCGGACGAGGTGCAGGTCGCGGAGAAGACCTCGCCCCGCGGCGACGTCCTCGAGCTCCGCGTCCACTCCGACGACCTGGGTCGCGTGATCGGCCGCAACGGTCGCACCGCGAAGGCCCTCCGCACCCTCGTCACGGCCCTGGCCGACGGACAGCGCGTGCGCGTCGACGTCGTCGACTCCTGATCCGTGGCTGCTGACCCCGTGTCCTCCACCGATCGCACGACCCTCCGCGTGGGCCGCCTGACCAAGGCCCACGGGCTCAAGGGCGCGCTCAAGCTCGAGCTCTTCACGGACACGCCCGAGCAGCGGTTCACGCCGGGTGCCCGGTTCGCCCTGCAGGTGCCCGAGACCAGCGAGTGGCACGGCCGCACGCTGACGCTCGCCGAGCTCCGCTGGTACAACGGCAACCCGGTCGGTTTCTTCGAGGGGGTCGGCGACCGCAGTGCGGCCGAGTCCCTCGTCAAGGCGATCCTCTGGGTCGACCAGGCCACCGACGAGCTGCCGCAGGAGGACGACGCCTGGTACGACCACCAGCTGGTCGGGCTCCGCGTCGAGCGCGACGGCGTGGTCGTGGGCACCGTCGCCCGTGTCGACCACCTCCCCGCACAAGACCTGCTGGCCGTCGACACCGAGGCCGGCGAGGTGCTCGTGCCCTTCGTCGCCGCCCTCGTCCCGACGGTCGACGTCGAGGCCGGTCGGGTCGTCGTGACGCCGCCCGCCGGGCTCTTCGAGGAGCTCGCCGACGACAGCGTCGACGCGGACGCGACCGACGAGGCCGAGGCGACCGTCGAGGCCGACGACTCCGGCGCCCGCTGACCGTGCGCATCGACATCGTGTCGATCTTCCCCGAGTTCTTCGGGGTGCTCGACATCTCCCTGCTCGGCAAGGCCCGGCAGCAGGGGCTGCTCGACGTGCACGTGCACGACCTGCGCACGTTCACGCACGACCGGCACCGCACCGTCGACGACACGCCCTACGGGGGCGGGGCGGGCATGGTCATGCGGCCCGAGCCCTGGGGCGAGGCGCTCGACCTCGTCCTGGGCGACGACGCCGACCCGTCGACGACCACGCTCGTGGTCCCGTCGCCGGCAGGCACGCCGTTCACGCAGGCCACGGCCCGCGACCTCGCGGCGGTCCCGCACCTCGTGTTCGCCTGCGGGCGGTACGAGGGCATCGACCAGCGCGTCGTCGACCACGCCGCGACCCGGGCCACCGTGCGCGAGATCAGCCTCGGCGACTACGTGCTCAACGGCGGCGAGGTCGCGGTGACGGCCATCGTCGAGGCCGTGGGGCGCCTCCTGCCCGGCGTCATCGGCAACCCCGAGAGCCTGACGGAGGAGAGCCACGAGGGCGGCCTCCTCGAGTACCCGAGCTACACCAAGCCGGCGACCTGGCGCGGTCTCGAGGTCCCCCCGGTGCTGCTCAGCGGCAACCACGGGGCGATCGCGGCCTGGCGGCACGAGCAGCAGCTCGAGCGCACGCGCCGCGTCCGTCCCGACCTCCTGGCCGACGTGCCCGACGCCTGACCTGCTCCGCACCCGGTCCCCGCACCGTGTCAGGCGTTCCCCACGCGGGGGCCGTACGCTTCCGCCCATGGCGATCCGACGCTTCGTCCACCGTGCGCTCTGGCCCGCGCTGCTCCTGCTCCCCGCCTGGGTGCTGCTCGGGCGGGCCTTCTTCGGCGTGCCGCTGGGCCTGCAGTTCCTGGGGCAGCTGCTGCTCGTCCCGATCCTGGTCGTGGCGACCGCGGTCGCCACGCTCCTGGTCGTCACGCGGCGCTCGGTGCGGCAGCGCCGCGTCGTGTCGTGGCTCGACGTCGGGCTCTTCGCCGCGCTCTGGGTGGGGCAGCTCGGCCTCGGCACGTTCCTCGTCGACGGGTCGGCGGGCGGCCCGACGGCGTCCGTGCTCACCCGCCTCGCCGGCGACGACCTGCGCGACCTGTCCACGGCGCTCTTCGCCGTGTCGGCCGTCGTCACCGTCAGCGCCCTGGTCGCCCTCGTCGTCACGGCCGGGCGACGCTGGCTCACCGAGACGCGCGAGCGCGTGACGTCCTCCCTGGCGGACCTCGACGCGGTGGCGCGGCGTGCCCAGCAGGACGCGGCGCAGGGCGGCGCAGGAGGCCCGGGTCGCCCCGGCGCGTCCGGACCGGTCATCACCATCACGCCCCGCCGCGACGGGCAGCAGTAGCCGGCCCGTGGTGGCGTCGCGTGCCCGCCGTGTGGCAGAATGAGCGTTCGTGCCTGCGCACGGCTCTGCCACAGGGGAGCCGGCCACACCGGAGCACGTCCCCTTTCCTCGTCATCACACACCGCGGTCGACCTGTGGCGGTCGCAGAGAGCGAACTCACCATGCACATCCTCGACTCCGTCGACGCGGCCTCGCTGCGCACCGACATCCCCGACTTCCGCGCCGGCGACACCGTCAAGGTGCACGTCAACATCATCGAGGGCACGCGTTCGCGCGTCCAGGTCTTCCAGGGCGTCGTCATCGGCCGCCAGAACGAGGGCGTCCGCGAGACCTTCACGGTCCGCAAGGTCAGCTTCCAGGTCGGCGTCGAGCGCACCTTCCCCGTGCACTCCCCGGTCATCGACCACATCGAGCTCGTGAGCCGTGGCGACGTGCGCCGCGCCAAGCTCTACTACCTGCGCGAGCTGCGCGGCAAGAAGGCCAAGATCAAGGAGAAGCGCGACCACTGATCGCGTCCCTGGTCCTCTCCCGAGCTCCCCTCCGTCTACGATGGAGGGGAGCTCGGGTGGTTAAATGACGAACACATTCCTGCGACCCCGGTCGCGCAGCGAGTCGCCGTCCGGCGGGCGCAGCATCCTGAGGTTCCTCCGCGACGTCATCGTCATCTTCGTCGCGGCGCTCCTCATCTCGTTCCTGATCAAGACGTTCCTGATCAGGTCGTTCTACATCCCCTCCGGGTCGATGGAGCAGACGCTCCAGATCGACGACCGGATCATCGTCAACGAGCTCGTGCCCGACCTCGTCGACGTGGAGCGCGGCGACGTCGTGGTCTTCAAGGACCCGGGCGGCTGGCTCGACGGCACGCCCACGGCCTCCGCCTCGACGGGCGGCCCACTGGCCGACGGCCTCGCGTGGTTCCTCACCCAGGTCGGGCTGGGCGCCCAGGACAGCGACGAGCACCTCGTGAAGCGCGTCATCGGCCTGCCCGGCGACACCGTCGCCTGCTGCGACGACTTCGGCCAGCTGTCGGTGAACGGCGTCCCCCTCGACGAGTCCGCCTACGTCAGCCTCCCCGTGGGCGAGGAGCGGGCCTCCGGCGTCGACTTCTCGGTGACCGTGCCCGAGGGATCGCTCTGGGTCATGGGCGACAACCGGTACAACAGCCAGGACAGCCGGTACAACACCGGTACGCCGAGCAAGGGCTTCGTCCCCCTCGACGACGTGGTGGGGCGTGCCTTCGTCATCAGCTGGCCGCTCGACCGCTGGACCTGGCTCAGCGACCATCCCGAGGTGTTCCGCGGGACGGAGCAGGAGGGCCGGTGAGCCCCGTCGTCGAGCCGACGCTCGACGTCGAGCGGGAGCTGCACGCCGGCGGTGCCGAGTGGGTCATCGGGTGCGACGAGGTCGGACGCGGGGCCATCGCGGGTCCCGTGGCGGTCGGCGTGAGCGCCGTGCTCGGGGACTGCACGGAGGCCCCGGCGGGGCTCCGCGACTCGAAGCTGCTCAGCGAGGCCCGTCGCGAGGCGCTCTTCCCGGCCGCGGGGGAGTGGTGCCACCGCTGGGCCGTGGGGCTCGCGGGGGCCGACGAGGTCGACCGGCTGGGCATCGTCGCGGCCCTCGGCCTCGCCGGGCGGCGCGCCCTGGTCGAGCTGCACGACCTCGGCGTCGGCGTGCTCCGCTCGGTCGTGCTGCTCGATGGGGCGCACGACTGGCTCACGCCCGCGCTCGGCACGCCGCCGCCCGTCCGGACGAGGGTGAAGGCCGACCGCGACTGCGCGTCGGTCGCGGCGGCGAGCGTGCTCGCCAAGGTGCACCGTGACCGGCTCATGGTCGCCGCCGACGCCGAGCACCCCGGGTACTCCTGGGCCTCCAACAAGGGCTACGGGTCGAAGGCGCACTACGCTGGGCTCGCCGAGCTGGGGCCGTCGCCGTTGCACCGCGTCAGCTGGCTCCGCGACTGACGACCGCCGTGCTCGGCGCGGGCACGTAGGATGGTCCACCGATGGACGAGGACGAGTTCGAAGACTACGACCGCGAGGTCGAGCTCGCGCTGTACCGCGAGTACCGCGACGTGGTGGCGCAGTTCCGCTACGTGGTCGAGACGGAGCGACGCTTCTACCTCGCCAACGAGGTGGAGCTCGTGCGGCGCGACACGGAGCACGACTTCTACTTCGAGCTCAGCATGAGCGACGTGTGGGTGTGGGACGTCTACCGGTCCGACCGCTTCGTCAAGAGCGTGCGCGTGCTGACCTTCAAGGACGTCAACGTCGAGGAGCTGGCCAGCCGCGACTTCGAGCTGCCCAAGGAGCTCGCGCTCGACGAGTAGGGCACCTCTCCTCCCCGTCTCCACGGTCACGGTCGCCGTCCCCGGCTGAGCCCCCGGTCCGCTCCCTCGTCGGTCGCTCCCCGTCATCCTCCCGTCAGGAGGACGACCGGATGAACGACACACGAGAACTGGGCCGCCGCGGCGAGAGCTGGGCCGCGGACTGGCTGACGGAGCGCGGCATGCGCATCCTCGACGCGAACTGGCGCTGCCCACGGGGCGAGATCGACCTCGTCGTGCGCGACGGCGACGAGCTCGTCGTCGTCGAGGTGAAGACGCGCCGGGGCACGAGCCACGGGCACGCGCTCGAGGCGGTGACCCCGGTGAAGGCGGCCCGCCTGCGCGGCCTCGCCCACGCCTGGCGCGAGGCGCACCCCGCCGAGCGGGGACCGATGCGGATCGACGTCGTCGGCATCACCGTCACCGGTGGGCGCCGCGACGTGCGGCACGTACGGGGGATCGAGCCGTGAGCGTCGCCACCACGAGGGCGGTGTCGCTGCTCGGCCTCGACGGCGTGCTCGTCGACATCGAGGCCGACCTCGGGGCGGGCCTGCCCGCCTTCGTGCTCATCGGCCTGCCCGACGCCTCGCTGGGGGAGTCGCGCGACCGCGTGCGCTCGGCCGCCACCAACTCGGGGCTGGCGCTGCCCGCGCGCAAGCTGACGGTCAACCTGTCGCCCGCGTCGCTGCCGAAGCACGGCGCCGCGTTCGACCTCGGCATCGCCGTCGCCGCGCTCGCGGCCGCCGGTCTCGTGCCCCGCGAGTCCGTGGCGCGGGTCGTGCACGTCGGGGAGCTCGGCCTCGACGGTCGGCTCCGGCCCGTCGACGGCGTGCTGCCGGCCGTCAGGGGCGCACAGCGCGCCGGGGCCGAGATCGTCATGGTGCCCACCGCCGACGTCGCCGAGGCCGAGCTCGTGCCCGGCGTCCGCGTCGTCGGCGTGCCGAGCCTGCGCGAGGCCGCGCTCTGGCACGGCGCCGAGCTCGATCCGGTGCCGACCGAGCCGGTGCGGCGGGGGCGACCGGCGCCTCCTGCCCCCGCCGTGGTCGACCTGGGCGACGTGATCGGCAACGAGCAGGCGGTCGAGGCGCTCGTCGTCGCCGCCGCGGGCGGGCACCACCTGTCCATGGTGGGTCCGCCCGGTGCCGGCAAGAGCATGCTCGCCGCCCGGCTGCCCGGGCTGCTGCCCGACCTCGACGTCGAGGCGGCCCTCGAGGTCGCGTCCGTGCGCAGCCTCTGCGGCGTCCCGGTCGGTGGCGAGCTCGACCTGCGGCCGCCCTTCGAGGCGCCCCACCACACCTGTAGCGCCGCGGCGCTCGTGGGCGGCGGGTCGGGCGTGCTGCGACCGGGCGCGGCGGCACGGGCGACCAGGGGCGTGCTCTTCCTCGACGAGGCGCCCGAGTTCGCGACGACCGTGCTCGACTGCCTGCGGCAGCCGCTCGAGTCGGGCGAGACCGTCGTGCACCGCTCGCGGGCGGTCGCGCGCTTCCCGGCGCGGTTCCAGCTCGTCGCCGCGGCGAACCCGTGCCCGTGCGGGCAGTACGGGGCCGGCGACGTCGAGTGCACGTGCACCCCCGTGCAACGTCGCCGGTACCTGGGCCGGCTGTCGGGGCCGCTCGTCGACCGCATCGACCTGCAGATCCGGGTGTCGCGCATCGCGACGGCGCAGTTCCGGCGGGCGAGGGACGTCACCGGCACGACCACCGCTCAGGCCCGGGCCCGCGTCGAGGAGGCCCGCGACCGGGCGGCGCGGCGGTTGGCGGGCACGGGGTGGACCCGCACGAGCCAGGTCGCGGGCAGCTGGCTGCGATCGGGTCCGGGGCGACTGCCGCTCGCCGCGACGGAGAGCGTGGACCGCGCGCTCGAGACCGGGGTCCTCACGATGCGCGGCTACGACCGGGTGCTGCGCATCGCGTGGACGCTCGCCGACCTCGCCGGCGTCGACCGGCCCGACGCGGGCCACGTGCGACGCGCGCTGTCGCTCCGGAGGTCGCTGTGAGCCCGGCGCCGCTCCTGGGCGTGCCGAGGGCCCGGATCGTGGACCTCGCGTGCACGGTGGGGGCCGCGCACCGCTCGGGCCGCGACGACGACGAGGCCCTCGAGGACTTCGCGGCGGGCGCCTGGTCGGCGATCGTCGAACCGGGCGACGCCGTCGGCGGGGCCCTCCGCCGTCACCTGGGCGCCCGCACCGCCCTCCGGGTCGTGCTCGAGCAGCTGCCCGATCCGGCAGCCGAGGGCGCGCCCGCGGTCGACGGCGTCCTCACGGCGCTCGCCGGGACGGGCCACGAGCTCACGCCGGCCGGGGTGCGGGCGGCGCTGGCGCGGTGGCGCCCGCGGACGACGCCGGAGCGGGTGCTGGGGGCGTTCCGCTCGGCCGCCCACGTGGGTGCCGCGCTCGTGCGCCCCGAGGCGCCCGGCTGGCCCGCGTCCCTCGACGACCTCGGCGACCACGCGCCCGCCGCCCTGTGGACGCGCGGGCGCCTGCCCGTACCGACGGCCCCGCGTGCCGTGTCGCTCGTCGGCGCGCGCGCCTCGTCGTCCTACGGCGAGCAGGTGACGGCCGACCTCGCGACGGCCCTCGGCGACCGCGGTCGCGTCGTCGTCTCAGGAGGCGCGTACGGCATCGACGGGACGGCCCACCGGGCGGCGCTCCTCACGCCCGCCTCCACGGTGGCGGTGCTCGCCGGCGGCGTGGACCACCTCTACCCCCGTGGCCACGACGAGCTCCTGCGCCGCGTCGTCGCCGACGGCCTGGTGCTCGCCGAGGTGCCCTGCGGGTCCTCCCCGTCACGGTGGAGGTTCCTGCAGCGCAACCGGCTCATCGCCTGCCTGTCGGCGACGACGGTCGTCGTCGAGGCGGGGCGCCGCTCGGGCACGCTCAACACGGCCGGGCACGCGAGCGTCCTCGGTCGGCCCGTGGGGGCCGTGCCCGGGCCGGTGACCTCGCCCTCGTCCGTCGGCTGCCACGCCCTGCTGCGGTCGGGCCTGGCCACGTGCGTCACGGGCGTGGACGACGTCCTCGAGCTCGCCGACGGCGGCCAGCCCTCCGGCGACGGTCCCACGACCGACGATCGCGACCGGGCCGCGCCCGAGGTGCGGCGCGTGCTCGACGCGCTCAGCGCGCGCACGCCGCGGACGGTGCCCGACCTCGCGGTCGCGACCGGGCTCGCCGTGGGTGACGTCGCGGGCGTGCTGGCCGAGCTCGAGCTCGCGGACGGCGCGGTGGAGCGGGAGCGGGGCTGGGTGCGGCGGGCGTCCTAGGTGCGGCACGCGCGCGCCACGTCGGTGCCCCTGCTCGCCTCTTGGAGGAGGTCGGGTCGAACCTCGTGGCGGCGGTGGGCCCGTTGCCTAGGCGTGGTTCGGGCCACGGTGGGTGGTTCGCGTGCGGCGGGTCGAGCGGATGAACCTCGTGGCGGCGGTGGGCCCGTTGCCTAGGCGTGGTTCGTGCGCCGAGGGGTGGTTCACGCGCGGCGGGCGCCCTGGGTGGAGCGGAAGCGGGGCTGGGTGCGGCGGGCGTCCTAAGTGCGGCGGGTGCCGCCGGGACGCCCGGGGTGCCTAGGCTCGGGGCGTGGAGATCATGGCCCGGACGCTCGCCGCCTTCGTCGAGCACCTGCGGCACGCCCGGGGGCTCAGCGAGCACACGATCCGCGCCTACCGCACCGACCTCGACGAGCTCGCCGAGCACCTCGCGGCGGCGGTGGGCGACGAGGCGACGGCTGCCGACCTCGACCTCGAGCGCCTGCGCGACTGGTTGTGGCGCGGCAGCGAGTCCGGCCTCTCCCGCGCGAGCCTCGCCCGGCGCAGCGCCAGCGCCCGCGCCCTCACCCGCTGGCTCGAGGAGTCCGGGCGGGTCGGTGCCGACCCCGGGGCACGCCTCCGGGCCCCCAAGGGCCAGGGACGGCTGCCGCGCGTGCTCACGCGCGAGCAGATGGACGGCGTGCTCTCGTCGCTCGCCGCGCGCGCCGGCACCGACGACGCCGGTGCGCTCCGCGACCTCGCCGTCGTCGAGCTGCTCTACGGCTCCGCGCTCCGCGTCTCCGAGCTGGTCGGCCTCGACGTGGGCGACCTCGACACCGCGCGGCTCACGGCCCGCGTGACCGGCAAGGGCGGCAAGCAGCGGGTCGTGCCCTTCGGCGTGCCCGCGGCCGGGGCGCTCGCCGCCTGGACCGCACGGGGTCGGCCGTCCCTCGCGACGGGCGTCGTGCCCACCCCCTCGGCCCTGTTCCTGGGTCCGCGCGGGGGCCGCCTCGGGGTGCGGAGCGTGCACCGGCTCGTCGCCGACCTCCTCGGGGAGCTGCCCGGTTCCGGCCCCTCCGGGCCGCACACGCTCCGCCACACGGCCGCGACCCACCTGCTCGACGGCGGGGCCGACCTCCGCGCGGTGCAGGAGATGCTCGGGCACGCCAGCCTCGGCACGACCCAGATCTACACGCACGTCTCCGCCGAGCGCCTCCGCGAGAGCTACCGGTCGGCCCACCCGCGCGCCTGAGCGCCGTGCCGCGGCGCGCGCCTGAGCGCCGCGGCCCGAGCTCAGCGTCGCGTCGGCAGGAGGACGCTCGGCTCGCCCCCGCCCAGGAACAGCAGGGGCGACACGTACGTGCCGTCGACGCGCGCGCCGAGGTGCAGGCACGACGGCCCGTCGGGGCAGTGCCCGGGGCGCAGGACCCCGATCGGCTGCCCCCGCTCGACCGCGTCGCCCCGCACCAGGTCGCTGGCGACCGGCTCCACGCTGCTGAGGACGCCGTCGCGGTGCCGCAGCGACAGCACCGGCCGGTCGACGACGACGCCGCTGAAGTGCACGACGCCGTCGTCGGGCGCGAGCACGACGGCGTCGACGGCGGCGCCGACGTCGAGGCCGCGGTGCCCCGGCGACCAGGCGTGCTCGGGGGCCACGAACGGCCGGAGGACCGGGTGCGGTGCCGGGACCGGCCACGACCACGACGCACCGCGCGGGGCGAACGTGCCCCGGGCCTCCTGCGCGACCGCGGCGGGGGCCGCGACGACGACCGGGGGACCCTGCCGGGCGTGCCCGGCGGCGCCGTCGGGGAGGACCGGGGCCACCGCGGCCAGGCCCGTCGCGACGAGGAGCGCGAGCCGTCGCCGCGGGCCGGGACGGCGCACGGACCGTGCGCCCCGACGAGGGACGGGGCGCGGGCCAGGGGGCGGGGGGAGGGGCCGGGTGCGGTCGGGCACGAGGAGGGGCTTCACGCCCCCGATCGTTGCGGTCCGTGCACGGAGCGCGAGCCGGGCGTACAGTCCCCTGTGCACGAGCAACCCGTGCGCGCAGTCGTGGGGGACCGGAGAGGGTTCCGACCCGCCGTGACCCCTGTCCTAGGAGATGATCACGTGTCGAGTCCGACGCAGCAGAACAGTGCCAACCCCAAGAAGCTCCGGAGGAGGGTGACGGGCCTGGCCATCGCGGCGGCCGTCGGCGGCTTCCTCTTCGGCTTCGACTCGTCGGTCATCAACGGCGCCGTCGGCTCGATCGAGGAGGAGTTCAGCCTCTCGCCGTTCGCCTCCGGCTTCGCCGTCGCGTCCGCCCTGATCGGCTGCGCCGTCGGCGCGTACTTCGCGGGCCGCATCAGCGACCGCATCGGCCGCATCAAGGTCATGCTCATCGGAGCCCTGCTCTTCCTCGTGAGCTCGATCGGCTCCACGATCGCGTTCAGCGTCTACGACCTCGTGCTCTGGCGCGTCATCGGCGGCCTGGGCATCGGCATCGCGTCGGTCGTGGCCCCTGCCTACATCTCCGAGGTGTCGCCCAAGGCGATCCGCGGGCGGCTGGCCTCGTTCCAGCAGCTCGCCATCACGCTCGGCATCTTCGCCGCCCTGCTCTCCGACCAGCTCTTCGCGGTCACGGCGGGCGGCGCGTCCGAGCCCAGCCTCTTCGGCCTCGCCGCGTGGCGCTGGATGTTCCTCGTCGGCCTCGTGCCCGCCGTCGTCTACGGCCTGCTCGCGCTCAAGCTGCCCGAGTCGCCCCGCTACCTCGCCGGCAAGGACCGCGAGGACGAGGCGCGCGAGGTGCTCACCGAGATCGTCCCCGCCGACACGGTCGACACGTCGCTCAAGGAGATCACCGACTCGATCGCCACCGAGGCGGCCCTCGAGAAGAAGTCGTCCGTCCGCGGCGACCGCTTCGGCCTGCAGCCCATCGTCTGGGTCGGCATCATCCTCGCGGTGCTGCAGCAGTTCGTCGGCATCAACGTGATCTTCTACTACTCGACGACCCTCTGGCAGGCCGTGGGCTTCCAGGAGGAGGACTCGTTCCTCATCTCGACGATCACGGCCGTGGTCAACGTCGCCGTCACCTTCATCGCCATCGGCCTCGTGGACAAGGTCGGCCGTCGCCCGATGCTGCTCGTCGGCTCCGCGGGCATGTTCGTCAGCCTCGCCGTCACGGCCCTCGCCTTCAGCCAGTCGCAGATCGTCGACGGCGAACCGCAGCTGCCCGGTGCCTGGGGCCCGATCGCCCTCGTCGCGGCCAACCTGTTCGTCGTCTCGTTCGGCGCCACGTGGGGTCCGCTCATGTGGGTCCTGCTCGGGGAGATGTTCCCCAACAGCATCCGCGCCACGGCGCTCGGCATCGGCAGCTCGGCCAACTGGATCGCGAACTTCCTCGTCACGGTGTCGTTCCCGTCGCTCGCCGACTTCAGCCTCGCGTTCTCGTACGGGCTCTTCGCCTTCTTCGCCCTCGTCTCGTTCTTCTTCGTGTTCACGAAGATCCCCGAGACCAAGGGTCGCTCCCTCGAGGAGATGGGCGTGACCGCCTCGAAGGGCGCCCGCACGCGCTGACCCGCCGCACCGCCACGACGCCCCCGTCCGGACGCTCCGGACGGGGGCGTCGTGCATCCCGGGCGCCGGGGCCCTGGTGCTACCATGAGCGAGCAGCCTGCCCAGCAGGCTGACTTCGCGTGCCCAGTCGTCCCCGACGATCACCGGCCTCCGCATCCACTCGGTCCCCTCAGAGCGCCTCGGCGCCGTGCGGGGCGGATGCGCGCCCGGGCACCAGGCAGGGGCGACCGACCGGTCGCCCGTCCAACCGACAAGCAGGCACGCACCGCCGTGCCACGAACGAGGAGAACGACCATGGCCGTCGTCACCATCCGCCAGCTGCTCGACAGCGGCGTCCACTTCGGACACCAGACCCGTCGCTGGAACCCCAAGGGCAAGCGCTTCATCCTGGCCGAGCGCTCGGGCATCCACATCATCGACCTGCAGCAGAGCCTGGCCTACATCGACCAGGCCTACGACTTCGTCAAGGAGACGGTCGCCCACGGCGGCACCGTCCTCTTCGTCGGCACGAAGAAGCAGGCCCAGGGCGCCATCGCCGAGCAGGCGAACCGCGTCGGCCAGCCCTACGTCAACCAGCGTTGGCTCGGCGGCCTGCTCACGAACTTCCAGACGGTGTCCAAGCGCCTCGCGCGCATGAAGGAGCTCGAGGACATCGACTTCGACGACACCACGCAGGGCTTCACCAAGAAGGAGCTCCTGATCAAGAAGCGTGAGCTCGACAAGCTCCACAAGACGCTCGGCGGCATCCGCAACCTCACCAAGACGCCCTCGGCGCTCTGGATCGTCGACGCCAAGAAGGAGCACCTCGCCATCGACGAGGCCAAGAAGCTCGGCATCCCGGTCGTCGGCATCCTCGACACCAACATCGACCCCGACGAGATCACCTTCCCGATCCCCGGCAACGACGACGCGATCCGCTCCGTGGGCCTGCTCACGCGCATCGTCGCCGACGCCGCGGCCGAGGGCCTCGTCCAGCGTCACCAGAAGCCCGAGGACGCCGAGGCGCCCGTCGAGCCCATGGCCGAGTGGGAGGCCGAGCTGCTCGCGCAGAGCCAGGCCGCCGAGTCCGCCGCCCCCGCCGCCGAGTCCCTCCCCACGCAGGAGAACGACGCCGACGCGCAGGTCGCCGAGAAGCCCCTGGGCGAGTCCGTCGTCGAGCCGGTCGCCGAGCCGGCCGAGGACGTCGCCACGGCGACCGACGCCGACGCCGCAGCGGTCGACGCCAAGTAGTCCTCCCCTCCTCTTCCTCCGACTCCACGAAAGGACGTCAGACACATGGCCAACTTCACCGCAGCCGACGTCAAGGCCCTCCGTGACCGCCTGGGCGCGGGCATGCTCGACAGCAAGAACGCGCTCGTCGAGGCCGACGGCGACATCGAGAAGGCCGTCGAGATCCTCCGCGTCAAGGGACTGAAGGGCGTCGCCAAGCGCGAGGGCCGTCAGACCACCGCGGGGCTCGTCGCCGCCAAGGCGAGCTCGGGCTACGCGACGCTCATCGAGCTCGCCAGCGAGACCGACTTCGTCGCGAAGAACGACAAGTTCATCGCGCTCGCCGACACGATCCTCGAGGCCGTCGCGGCCGCGGGCTCGTCGTCGACCGAGCAGGCCCTCGAGGTCACGCACGGCAGCCAGACGATCGGCGCCTTCATCAACGACGAGGCCGCCCTCCTCGGCGAGAAGGTCGAGCTCCGCACCGTCCGTCGCGTCGACGGCGACGACTTCGCGATCTACCTGCACAAGACCAGCAAGGACCTCCCCCCGCAGGTCGGCGTGGTCGTCGGCTACACGGGCGACGACGCCGAGACGGCGCGCTCGATCGCGCAGCACGTCGCGTTCGCGGCGCCGACCTACCTCTCGCGCGACGAGGTCCCCGAGGACCAGGTCGCCAAGGAGCGCGCCATCGTCGAGGAGACCGCGAAGAACGAGGGCAAGCCCGAGGCGGCTCTGCCCAAGATCATCGAGGGACGCCTGACCGGCTTCTTCAAGGAGATCGCGCTGCTCGACCAGGCCTACGCGAAGGACAACAAGCTGTCCGTCGCCAAGGTCGCCGAGCAGGCCGGCCTGACCCTCACGGGCTTCGCCCGCATCAAGGTCGGCAGCTAGGCACCACCACGACGGGGTCCGGGACGCACGTGTCCCGGACCCCGTCGTCGTGTCCGGGGGTCCGACGGACCCCGGGGCGCGACACGCGGTCACGGGCCTCGGAGCCCGGCACCGCTACCCTGGCCCAGGGCCACGACGAGACTGAGGAGTGCACATGACGAACGGGACGACGAAGCGGCGACGGGTCCTCCTGAAGCTCTCGGGCGAGGCGTTCGGGGGCGGCCAGCTGGGCGTGAACCCCGACGTCGTCGGGGGCATCGCCCGCGAGATCGCGCAGGCCGCGACCGAGGTCGAGATCGCCGTGGTGGTCGGCGGGGGCAACTTCTTCCGCGGGGCCGAGCTGAGCCAGCGCGGCATGGACCGGGGCCGGGCCGACTACATGGGCATGCTGGGCACGGTCATGAACGCCCTCGCCCTGCAGGACTTCCTCGAGCAGGCCGGCGCCGCGACGCGCGTGCAGTCGGCGATCGCGATGACGCAGGTCGCCGAGCCGTACATCCCGCGCCGGGCCGAGCGGCACCTCGAGAAGGGCCGCGTCGTCATCTTCGGCGCGGGCGCGGGCCTGCCCTACTTCTCGACCGACACGGTCTCGGCGCAGCGTGCGCTCGAGATCGGTGCCGACGAGGTCCTGGTGGCCAAGAACGGCGTCGACGGCGTCTACTCGGCCGACCCGCGGCACGACCCCTCGGCGGTCAAGCTCGACCGCCTGACCTACCAGGAGGCCCTCGTCCAGGGGCTCAAGGTCGTCGACTCGACGGCGTTCAGCCTCTGCATGGACAACGGCATGCCGATGCACGTCTTCGGCATGGAGGGCGACGGCAACGTCGCCGCGGCCATTCGGGGCGAGCGCATCGGGACCCTCGTCAGCAACTGACGACTAAGCTCGACACGAACCTAGGGAGCACCATGGCGATCACCGACGTACTGACCGACACCCGCGAGAAGATGGAGCGGGCGCTCGAGTCGGCCAGGACCGACTTCGGTCAGGTCCGCACGGGCCGCATCAACGCGGCCCTCTTCCAGAAGATCCCCGTCGACTACTACGGCACCCCGACCCCGCTCGCGCAGCTGGCGTCGTTGCAGGTGCCCGAGGCGCGCACGATGATCGTGACGCCCTACGACAAGTCGGCCCTGAAGGAGATCGAGAAGGCCATCGCGACCTTCCCGAACCTCGGAGCGAGCCCCACCAACGACGGCACCATCGTCCGCGTGACGATCCCGGAGCTCACCCAGGACCGCCGCAAGGAGTTCGTCAAGATCGTCCGGGGCAAGGGCGAGGACGCCAAGGTGCAGGTCCGCAACGTGCGCCGCAAGGCGAAGGACGACCTCGACGCCCTCAAGGGCGAGGTGGGCGACGACGAGGTGGCCCGTGCCGAGAAGGAGCTCGAGGCCATCACCAAGAGCTACACCGACCAGGTCGACGAGGCGCTCAAGAAGAAGGAAGCCGAGCTGCTCGAGGTCTGATGAGCGACGCTCCCGACGACGGCCGGCAGGAGGCCCCCGGCCCGGTCCGCAAGACGACGCTCGGCAGTCGACGGGCCGAGTTCGACGCTCGCGCCCAGGCGGCGCGGCACGACCTCGAGGCCCAGTTCCGCACGCGCAAGGCGCAGATCGACGAGCGCAACGCGGCGCTGACGGCCCGCACCGGGCGGAACCTGCCGGCGGCGATCGCCGTGGGCGTGGGCCTCGGTGCGGCCGTGGTGCTGAGCCTCGTCTTCGTGAAGGCGCTCTTCATGGTGGTGGCCGCGGCGCTCATCGCGTCGTTGTGCTTCGAGCTGGCGAGCGCGCTGCGCTTCGCGGGGCGTGACGTCCCGCGCCTGCCGAGCGTGCTCATCGGTCTCGCCATGGTGCCGGCCGCGTTCTACGCCGGTGCCCGGGGCCAGTTCCTGGCCCTGCTCGTCGGCGTGCTGCTGGTCACCGTCTGGCGGCTCGTCGAGACGCTGCGACCGTCCCACCGTGCGTCGACGGCCGAGCTGGTCCGCGACCTCGGCGCCGGGGCGTTCGTGCAGATCTACTGCTCGTTCCTCGGCACGTTCATGGTCGTGCTGGCCGCGGAGCCCGGCGGGCAGTGG
This sequence comes from Frigoribacterium salinisoli, assembly GCF_054781095.1. NCBI lineage: Bacteria > Bacillati > Actinomycetota > Actinomycetes > Micrococcales > Microbacteriaceae > Frigoribacterium > Frigoribacterium salinisoli. Next base: position 1,184,761 of record NZ_BAAGVB010000001.1, on the reverse strand, counting down.
TGGACCCTCGCCGGCCTCATCGTCGTCATCGCCGTCGACACGGGGGCGTACGCGACCGGCCTGAACTTCGGCAAGCACCCGATGGCACCCCGCATCAGTCCGAAGAAGACCTGGGAGGGCTTCGCGGGGGCCGTCGTCATCAGCCTCGTCGTGGCCGTGCTGCTCAGCGTCCTCATGCTCGGTCAGCCCTGGTGGTTCGGCCTGATCTTCGGTGGGCTCATCATCGTCACCGCGACGATCGGCGACCTCGCCGAGTCGCTCATGAAGCGCGATCTCGGCATCAAGGACATCAGCACCTGGTTGCCCGGGCACGGTGGGTTCCTCGACCGGCTCGACAGCACGCTGCCCTCGGCCGCGGTGGCGTACGCGCTCTACCTCGTCTTCGCGTGAGCGACTGCCCGTGCCCGTGCCCGTGCTCGTGCTCGTGCCCGTGCCCCCAGGCGCTGCGCGGTCGACGTGCGGCATGATGTCCGGGTGACTGCGACCTTCCCCACCGCTGCCAAGGGCCAGCTCGGCTACGACGTCGAGGAGGTCGACGCCTTCCTCGCGGAGGCCCGCCGGGCGTACACGAGCGGGGCCGAGGTCGGCGACGACGCGGGCGCCGACGGGGCCTCCGTCGACGCGACGCGCATCCGCCGCACGGCGTTCACGATGCGCAAGGGCGGCTACTCGACGAAGCACGTCGACGCGGCCCTCGAGCGCCTGGAGGACGCCTTCGCGAGCCGGGAGCGCGAGCGGGCGCTGGCCGGCGGAGGAGAGGCCGACTGGTACAGCGGGGCGCGGGGCGTGGCCGAGCAGCTGGTGGCCCGGTTCGACCGCCCCCAGGGTCACCGCTTCGACCGCGTCGGCCTGCTCACGCAGGGGTACCACCCGGACGACGTCGACCGCCTGGTGCGACGGCTGCAGGCCTACTTCACGGCGGGTCAGCCGCTGAGCATCGACGACGTCCGGTCGAGCGTGTTCCGGGCCAAGCGGGGCGGCTACCGCGAGGCCCAGGTGGACCACGTCCTCGACGCGGTCGTCGACGTCATGCTCGCGGTGCGCTGACCTCGTCCTCCCCGCGCGGGGTGCTGGTCGTCCGCAGCACCATCGGGTAGCCTCGAGCCACTCATGGCCAGGCACTCCGCACCCTCCGTCCCCGACGCGTCGAACGAGCGCGTCGCCGTGGTCCAGCGACCCCGCGCCGAGGTGCCCCGCGCGAGGCGATCCGCGTCCGCCCCCCTGCGCCTGGCGCCCGGTCGAGCGGTCGCCACGGGTCCCGTCGTGCGTCGGCGCCGTCACGTGCTGCCCCTGCTGGGCTTCTGCGCGTCCTTCGCCTTCGTCTCGGCCTCCCTGGTCAACCCGCTCGCGGGTGCCCAGGCGGCCACGGCGACGACAGGGGGCGCGGCGGCCCTGGTCGCGCCCGGCCAGTCGTTCACGGTCGACTCGGCCGTGGCGGCGACCACCGCGTCGCGCGACGCGTACGAGATCACGCAGTACGTGCCCCCTGCGCCGGTCGTGACCGAGACGCCCGAGCCCGGGGCGACCGAGGCCCCCGACGGGGCGGCGGACGCCCCTGCGGCTCCCGCGGCACCGAAGAGCAGCGGTGCCCCTGCGGCCGGCACGCCCGACCCGGGCAGCGCGAAGGCGGCTGCCGCCGAGCTCATCGCCGCGCGGGGCTGGGGCACGGGGGAGTACGACTGCCTCGTCGCGCTCTGGCAGAAGGAGTCCGGCTGGAACACCTACGCCTACAACCCGAGCGGTGCGTACGGGATCCCCCAGGCGTTGCCCGGCAGCAAGATGGCGAGCGCGGGAGCCGACTGGCAGACGAACCCCGCCACGCAGATCACCTGGGGACTGGGCTACATCTCCGGTCGCTACGGCACGCCCTGCGGCGCCTGGGGCCACTCGCAGTCCCACAACTGGTACTGAGCACGACGCGGCACCGTCGTCGCTGACCCCACCCAGCGCGGGGTCGCTACGCTGGACGGCATGCCCCGCAGCAACCGGCCCCGTCGCCCCCGTGGCGTGCAGCCGGACGAGCCGGAGCGCGACCTGTCGCAGGTCGTCCTCGGCGGGCGTCGCACCGAGACGCGCAGCGGCCGGGACTGGACCGTGCAGCCCGTGAGCCGCGCCTCGGCGACGAAGGAGTACCGCTGCCCCGGGTGCGAGCTCGTCATCGCGCCCGGCACCGCCCACGTGGTCGCCTGGAGGGCCGACGGCCTGTTCGGCGACGCCGCCGACCTCGCCGCCCGACGACACTGGCACGAGCACTGCTGGAGGATCGCATGACCGACACCGACACCGACGCCGTCGAGATCCGGGGCGGCGTGCTGCTGCCCGCGCGTCGCCGCGACGTGGAGCTGCGCACGAGCGACGGGCTGACGCTCGTCGGCGAGCTCAGCCTGCCGCTCGACCGGGAGCCGGTGGCGACGATCGTGGCCCTGCACCCCCTGCCGACCGCGGGCGGCTTCATGGACAGCCACGTGGTCCGCAAGATGGCCGCTCGGCTGCCGGCGCTGGCCGGCGTCGCGGTCCTCCGCTTCAACTTCCGCGGCGTGCGGTCGCCGCGCGGCACGAGCGAGGGCAGCTTCGGCGAGGGCGTCGACGAGGCGGCCGACCTCGAGGCCGCGGTCCGCCTCGTCCGCGAGGAGGGCCTGCCGACGCCGTGGCTCGTGGGCTGGTCGTTCGGCACCGAGGTCGCGCTCAAGCACGGCCTCGGGCACGAGATCGCCGGAGCGGTCCTCCTGTCGCCCCCGCTGCACCGCACGAGCACCGAGGAGCTGGCCCGCTGGGCGGGCAGCGGCGTGCTCCTCGCGGCGATCGTGCCCGAGCTGGACGACTACCTGCGCCCCGAGGCCGCCCAGGAGCGCTTCGCCGTGGTGCCCGGAGCGGACGTGGTGGCCGTCGAGGGGGGCAAGCACCTCTGGGTGGGCGAGAAGCAGACGGCGCGCGTGCTCGGCGAGATCGTCGCCCGCGTGGCCCCGCAGGCGCTCCCGCTGCCGACCACCTGGCCCGAGCCCGGCACGGACGCCTGAGGCGCCCCTCCTGCGCGTGCCCCGCCGGCAGGAGGCGCCGGTCGTCCGGCCCGCCCGCTCGCCCTCGCGAGGCGCGGACCGGTCAGACCGTGTTCTGCCGCGGGACGACGACCTCACGGAGCACGATGAGCACCGAGGCGGCGACGGGGATCGCGACGAGCGCGCCCAGCACGCCCAGCAGGGTGCCGCCGACGAGCGCGGCGATGACGACGAGCACGCCGGGGACCTCGACGGCGCGGTTCATGATGCGCGGGCTGAGCACGTACGCCTCGACCTGCATGTAGACCAGGTACCAGATCGCCGCGGTGATCCAGGTCGCGGGGGAGCTCGGCAGGAGGGCCACCTGCGCGAGCACGATGACCGCGGACCCGCTGATGGTGCCGACCAGGGGCACGAGCGAACCGAGGAACGCGACGAACGCGAAGACCACCGGCAGCTCGGCGCCGATGACCGTGAGGAAGACGAAGCTCAGGACCCCGTTGACGGCGGCGAGCGTGAACTGGCCGGCGACCCAGCGGCCGACCGACTCGGTCACCTGCTCGGAGATGTCGACGAACCGGGCGCGCTTCGAGAGCGGCACGAAGCGGTAGAGGCTGCGCTTCACCGAGCCGAGCGACGAGGTGAAGTAGATGGTCAGGATGATGACGACGATCGTGCCGAAGACGCCGTTGCCGACGGCGACGCCGACGGCCAGCACCCCGCCGCCGATGGTGGCGACGTTCTGGGGGTCCGTGAGGAAGGTCAGCAGCTGGTCGAAGGTGGCCTGGACGTCGAAGAACTCCTCGGGCACGAGCGCTTGCAGGTTGTCGACGAACTGCTGCGTCGTGACGCTCTGCAGGTACTCGACCATGTTCGTCACGAGGACCGTGATCTGCTGGACCAGGACCGGGACGATCGCGAACACGACGCCGGCGAACGCACCGAGGGCCACGAGCAGCACGATGACGATCGCGAGGCTGCGCGGCACGCGCCGCTGCTCGAGCCAGGAGACGACCGGGTCGAGGCCCAGCGCGATGAACAGCGAGGCCCCCACGTAGGTGAGGATCGTCGAGAGCTGCCCGACGGCGCCACCGATGACGAGCGCCGTGAGCACGCCCAGCCCGGCGAGGAGCCCCAGCCGGAACGGGTCCTTGATCTTCACGCGGTGGCGCTCCTGTCGACGGGCGGGTGGGCCGCCCGATCGGTCGGCTCCCCGTGCTGTCTACTCTGTCGCAGGATCGCCGGGCTGGCCGAGCATGCCGCGGAGGTTCTCGAAGTACGCGGCGATGCCGTCGCGTTCGCGCCGCAGCGCCTCGAGGCGCTCCTCCGCGTCGCGCGTGAGCTCGTCCGCCTCGGTGCGGGCGTCGCGGACGAGGGCGGCGGCCCGCGCCTCGGCGTCGCCGGTCACGCGCTGCGCGTGCTCGTCGGCCTCGGCCCGCGTGCGCCGGGCCTGCTCGTAGGTGGTGGCGGCCAGTTCGTCGGTCTCGGCGCGCACCTCGGCGGACCGGGAGGTCGCGTCGGCCAGCTCGGCCTTGGCCACGTCGAGGTGGCCCTGGATCTCGGCGACCGCGTCGTGGTGGCGCTGCAGGAGCTCCTTCTCGGCCTCGTCGCGCCACGCCACGAGCTCGAGCTCGACGTCGGTGCGGGACTGCGCGAGCTCGGCCTCGAGCTCGTCGGTGGCCCGGGCCCGCTCGCCCTCGAGCGCGGCGCGGACGGACTCCTGCTCGGCCGCGAGGCGTGAGGCCTGGGCTGCCTCGTCGTCGGTGAGACGGGCACGGACCTCCGCGGTCTCGGCCGCCAGCTGGGCCCTGACCCGTTCGGCCTCGCCCGTGAGCTCGGCGCGCTGCTGCTCGGCCTCGCGCTCGAGGCGCTCGGCCTGTTCGGCGATCTCGCGGGCGAGGCGCTCGTGGGTCTCGGCGGTCTGACGCTCGAGGGTCTCGCGCACGGAGGCGGCCTCGCGCTCGAGGTCGGCGCGCTGGCGCTCCTCGTCGGCGGTCAGCTGCTGGCGCACGCGCTCGTTCTCGCGCTGGAGCTCGCCCGCCTCGTCGCGGGCGTCGGACAGCTCGCGCTCGACGTCGGCCCGGCGCTCGGCGACCTCGCGCTCGACCTCGGCCCGGAGGGCGGCGGCCTCGCGCCGGGCGGTGGCGACGTGCTCGGCGGCGTCGGTGGCGGCGGAACCGCGCTGCGCGGCCGCGTCGCGGTGGGCGGCCTGGAGGAGCAGGTCGGCCTCGGACCGGGCGCGGGCGACGAGGCGGTCGGCCTCGCCCGTGCTCTCCTCGACCTGCGCGGCCGACCGACCCCGGGCGTCGTCGAGCAGCCCCGTCGCCCGCTCGGTGGCGTCGGCGAGGACCTGCTCCGCCTCGGCGCGCGACTCGCGCCGGAGCCGCTCGGCGTCGACGTCGGCCTGCCCGACGAGGCGGGTGGCTTGTTCCTCGGCGATCCTCAGGGTCTGCTCGAGGCGCGTGCCCAGGCCGGAGTAGGTGGGGGAGCCGGTCTCGTCGAGCTCGGCCTGCAGCTCGTCGACGCGGGTCTGGAGGTGCTTGACCTCGGCGGCCACCTGCGCGCGGGAGGCGTTCGAGGCGATGAGCTCGCGCCGCAGGTCGCCCAGGGCGCGGTCGACCTCGTCCTTGCGGTAGCCCCGCAGCTCGGTGCCGAACTCGTTCTCGTCAGCTGCCACGGTGTCGTCTCCTCTTGGTCTGCGCCGGGCCCGTGTTCGTGGTGGTCCGGCTCGCCGATGCTACCGGGCGGGCACGACGCCGGAGCTGGGCGGCAGGATGGTGTGGGACGGCTCCCAGACAGGGCTAGTACGCTGAGTCGTCTTGATTTCTGCTGCCGCGCCCGGCCACCACGCCGAGCCCGTGCGAGCCCGGGTGCACGACGGCGCCCGGTGCTCCGACCCGACCGGGAGGCGGCACGGAGGGAGAGCTCAGTGCGTTTCATCATCGCGGCGGTCGTCGTCGTGCTCGCGGCGCTCATGGTCGCGCTCGGCTTCGCCCAGCGCACCGTGTTCGCGCCGCCCTCGTCGGTGACGTCGTCGGTGACGACGTCGGGCACGCCCCTGACGGTCGTGCCGGCGTCGGCCCTGCAGGGGCACGACGGGCGGCAGACGATCCGCATCTCCGGGGGAGACGAGGCGTTCGCCGCCTACGGGCGGGCGAGCGACGTCGAGGCGTGGGTCGGCGACGCCCCCCACGACGTCGTGGGCTGGGACGACGAGAGCGGCGAGCTCGTGTCGCGCGCGGTCGCCGGCGCGGACGAGCCCGTGCCGGACCCGGAGGGCTCCGACCTCTGGTACCGCGAGTACGACGGGTCCTCCTTGACCTTCACCGTCGACGTGCCCGACGACGTGTCGCTCGTCGTCGCCTCGAACGGCACGGCGCCCGCCCCGGACGAGATCAGCGTCACCTGGCCCCTGTCGACCTCGACGCCGACCGCGGGTCCGCTCATCGTGGGCGGCCTCGTCCTGCTCGTCGTGGGCCTGAGCCTCTACGTCTGGGCGCTGCGGCACCACCGACGCCTGCGCGGCCCCCGCCGACGCGGTGGCGACGGCGGTCGGCCGCAGCGCGCGTCGCGCCGGTCGAGCCGGCGCGCCCTCGCGGCCGCGGGCCCGGGAACGGTCCCGCGCCAGGGCGGTGCCCGCCGCGGACGCCGCTCGCGCACGGCGCTCCTGCCCGTGCTCGTCGTGGGCGCGCTGGCGCTCTCGGGCTGTTCGGCCGACTACTGGCCGAGCGGCGACGGCGGTGCCGCCGCCACGCCGACGCCGAGCGCCGCCACCGCGTCGCCGCAGGCGGACGACATCCAGCCCCCGGTGCTCACCTCCAACCAGGCCGAGCGCATCGTCGAGCGCATCGCGGCGACCGCCGCCGAGGCGGACGCGGCCCTCGACGCCGACGCGGCGGCCGCCCGTTTCACCGGCCCGGCCCTCGAGCAGCGGGAGGCCGTCTACGCGATCCGCGACAAGGACCCGGCCGTGGCCGGTCCCGTCGCCGTCCCCTCGGGCGACGTGACGCTCACGCTGCCGCAGCAGGCCGACGCCTGGCCGCGCACGGCCTTCGTCGTCGTCCAGGGCGAGGACGCCTCGGTGGCACCCGTCGCCCTGACGCTCGTGCAGGAGGAGGCGCGGGAGCCCTACAAGGTCCTGTACCTGACCAGCCTCGAGGCGCAGGCCACGCTGCCGACGGTCGCGCCCGCGGCGGTGGGCGCCGCGCGCCTGGCGCCCGACGTGAAGCTGCTCAAGGTGCAGCCCGGGGACATCGCGTCCGAGTACGCGGACATCCTGCGCAACGGCGACGAGAGCGAGTTCGCCAGCCTCTTCCAGTCCGAGGGCGACACCCTCCGCGAGAAGATCGGCAAGCCCTACAAGGACGCCAAGCGCGAGTCGTTGCCCAGCACCGCGACCATCGACTACACCTCGACCGTCGACGACAGCCCGGCCGTGGCGCTCGCGACGAACGACGCCGGAGCGATCGTGTCGGTCGCGCTCGAGGAGGTCGAGACCGTGAAGCCGGCCGCCGCCGGCGCCGAGGTCAACCCCGCCGGGCAGGTGAAGACGCTGCTCGGCATCGAGAAGTCCACGAAGGGCGTCGAGGCCACCTACGGCGTGCAGCTGCTCTTCTCCGTGCCCCCCGTGGGCAGCGACGACGGCGTCGTCCTGCTCGGGTTCAGCCAGTCCCTCGTCTCAGCCAAGGAGCTGCCATGAGCAACGTCCCGCCCCTCCCCGCCGGCCTGCGCGGCGCCGTCGACCTCTCGTCGCTGGTGAACCGCCCCGCCCAGCCCCCGCACCAGCACGCCCCCGCGCCCGGCGCCACGGGCGGGACCGCCTCCGGCGCCGACGGCGCGGCCGGGTCGACCGCGGTCGACGCCACGGGCGCCCCCGCTGCGGTGCAGGTCCCCTCCCTCGTGCTCGACGCCACTGACGCGACGTTCTCGCAGGTGCTGGAGCTCAGCAACGTGGTGCCGATCGTCGTCGACCTCTGGGCCGAGTGGTGCGGCCCCTGCAAGCAGCTCTCGCCGGTGCTCGAGAAGCTCGTCGCCGAGCTCGGGGGGCGCCTGCTGCTCGTCAAGGTCGACGTCGACGCGAACCCGCAGCTCACGCAGGCGTTCCAGGCCCAGTCGATCCCCACCGTCGCGGCCGTGGTGGCGGGACGCCCCGTGTCCCTCTTCGTCGGGGCGCTGCCCGAGGCGCAGGTGCGCGACGTCTTCGACCAGGTCCTCGACCTGGCGGCGCAGAACGGCGTCACGGGCACCGTCACGGTGGCGGGCGCCGACGGTGCCGCCGAGGGCGAGGACGCGGCCGAGCCCGCTCCCGAGCCGCTGCCGCCGCACCACCAGGAGGCCTACGACGCCATCGACCGGGGCGACTACGCCGCGGCGCAGGCGGCCTACCGCACCGCCATCGCCCAGGACCCGCGCGACCAGCTCGCGGTGGCCGGGCTGGCCCAGGTGTCGCTGCTGGCCCGGCTCCAGGGCGCCACGATCGCCGAGGTCCGCGACGCGGCCGCGGCGGCACCGACCGACCCCGGCGCGCAGCTCGCGGTGGCCGACCTCGACGTCAGCGGCGGCCACGTCGACGACGCCTTCGACCGCTTGCTCACGCTCTTCCCCCAGCTCGACGCCGCGGGCAAGGACGCCGTCCGCACCCGTCTCCTCGAGTACTTCGAGATCGTCGGCACCGACGACCCGCGCGTCGGCGCCGCGCGGCGTCGGCTGACGATGCTGCTCTACTGACGCGCGACCACCGCGACGTCGCCGCACGACGAAGGGCGCCCCTCCTGCAGGAGGGGCGCCCTTCGTCGCGTGCGACGCCGACCGGTCAGCGGTCGAGCTGCAACCAGACCACGCCGAGCGGCGGCAGCTGCACGTCGGCCGAGGCGGGCCGACCGGCCCAGGGCTCGTCGACGGCCGTCACCGAGCCGTGGTTGCCCACGCCCGAACCGCCGTACGCGGCCGCGTCGGTGTTGAGCACCTCGCGCCAGGTGCCCGCCTCGGGCAGGCCGAAGCGCATCGCCACGGGCTGGCCCGAGAAGTTCGCCAGCACGGCGAGGCGCTGCCCGTCGTCGGACTTGCGCAGGAACGCCACGACGCTCTGCTCGGCCGCGCCGCCGTCGATCCACTCGAAGCCGTCGGTGTCGAAGTCGTGCTCCCAGAGCGCCGGCTGCCCGCGGTACACGGCGTTGAGCTCCTGCACCAGGGTGAAGAGCTGCTGGTGCTCGGGCCGGTCGAGGGCGGACCAGTCGAGGCCGTTCTCCTCGCTCCACTCGGTGGGCTGCCCGTACTCGGAGCCCATGAACAGCAGCTGCTTGCCCGGGTGGCCCCACATGTACGCGAGGTACGCGCGCAGGTTCGCGCGCTGCTGCCAGTCGTCGCCGGGCATCTTCGTGAAGAGCGAGCCCTTGCCGTACACGACCTCGTCGTGGCTGATGGGCAGGACGAAGTTCTCGCTGAACGCGTAGTGGAACGAGAAGGTGATCTCACCGTGGTGGTACGGGCGCCAGAGCGGGTCCTTCTCGATGTAGTCGAGGGTGTCGTGCATCCAGCCCATGTTCCACTTGAGCCCGAAGCCCAGCCCGCCCTCGCTGGTCGGCCTGGTGACGCCCGGCCAGCTCGTGCTCTCCTCCGCGATCATGACGATCCCGGGGTTGCGGCGGTAGGCCGTCGCGTTCGTCTCCTGCAGGAACGAGATGGCCTCGAGGGCCTCGTTGCCACCGTGCTCGTTCGGCAGCCACTCGCCGTCGTTCCGGCTGTAGTCGAGGTAGAGCATCGAGGCGACCGCGTCGACGCGGAGGCCGTCGATGTGGAACTCCTCGAGCCAGTACAGCGCGTTGGCGACGAGGAAGTTCCGCACCTGCGAGTCGCCGAAGTTCGGCACGAGCGTGCCCCAGTCGGGCTGCTCGCCGCGACGCGGGTCGGAGTGCTCGTACACCGCGCGGCCGTCGAACCTGCCGAGCGCCCACTCGTCCTTCGGGAAGTGCCCGGGGACCCAGTCCATGATCACGCCGACGCCTGCCTGGTGCAGGCGGTCGATGAGGTACCGCAGGTCGTCGGGGCTGCCGAAGCGGCTCGACGCGGCGTAGTAGCCGGTGACCTGGTAGCCCCACGAACCACCGAAGGGGTGCTCGGCGAGGGGCATGAACTCGACGTGCGTGAAGCCCAGGGCCGTGACGTACTCGACGAGCGGGTCGGCGAGGTCGCGGTAGCCGAGGCCCGGCCGCCACGAGCCGACGTGCATCTCGTAGACGCTCATCGGGCCCTGGTGCGGGTCGCGCTGGGTGCGCTGCTGCATCCAGTCGCCGTCGGCCCACTCGTGGGCGGCCTTCGTGATGACGGTGGCCGTGGCGGGGGCCACCTCGGCGCGACGGGCCATGGGGTCGGCGCGCTCGACCCAGGCGTCGTCCGGGGTGAGGATCTCGTACTTGTAGGCGCCGGAGTCGACGCCGGGCACGAAGAGCTCCCAGATGCCGTTGCCGTCGAGCTTGCGCATCGCGTGGCGCGAGCCGTCCCACCCGTTGAGGTCGCCCGTGACGCGCACCGCGTGGGCGTGGGGCGCCCACACGGCGAAGGAGGTGCCGCGCACGCCCTGGTGCTCGACGACGTGCGAGCCGAGCATCTTCCAGAGCTGCTCGTGCCGGCCCTCGCCGAAGAGGTAGAGGTCGAGCTCGCTCACGGTCGGCGTGAACCGGTAGGGGTCGTCGGCGACCCAGGCCGCGCCTCCTGAGTAGGTCGCCTCGACGCGGTACGCGTCGAGCGAGCCCGAGGTCGTGCCCTGCCAGAGGCCGTCGAGCACGTGCTCGAGCTCGACGCGGGTGCCGGCGTCGTCGGTCACCGTCACGGTCTCGGCGAGCGGCCGCACGACGCGGACGGTCGTGCCGCCCTCGTGCGGGTGCGCGCCGAGCAGGCGGTGCGGGTGGCCGTGCCGACCGGCGGCGGCCGCGCGCACCTCGTGCTCGTCGAGCGGGGGAGCGGCGGGCGCCTCGGGGGCGACGGCGGCGACCGGGACGTCGGGGGGCGTCGGGTCGGCGGGGTGACGGGTGTCGGGTGCGGTCACGGGGCGCTCCTACGGGGTGCGGTCGAGGTCGACGGAGAGGATGTGCACGGGCTCGACGAAGGCGTCCAGGCGCACGTAGGCGTCGTCGCCCCAGGTCCAGGACTGACCGGTGACGAGGTCGCGCACCGTGTAGGTGCCGCCGGGCTGGAGACCGAACTTGGTGACGTCGAGGTGCACCATCGTCTCGCGGGCCGAGTGCGGGTCGGTGTTGGCGACGACGATGATGCCGTCGGCGCGCCCGCTGCGGGTGTGCGCGCGGCCGAGGTACTTCGAGTAGACGAGGATCGCGTCGTCGTCGCTCGAGTGCACGTCGAGGTTGCGCAGCTGCCGCAGGGCGGGGTGGCTGGACCGGATGCGGTTGAGCAGCGTGAGGTACGGCGCGAGCGAGGCTCCCGCCTCTTCGGCGGCGGCCCAGGCGCGCGGCTTGAACTCGTACTTCTCGTTGTCGATGTTCTCCTCCGACCCCGGCCGGGCGACGTCCTCGAAGAGCTCGTAGCCCGAGTACACGCCCCAGGTGGGGCTGGCCGTCGCCGCGATGGCGGCGCGGACCTTGTAGCCCGCGCGACCGCCGTGCTGCAGGTAGGGGGTCAGGATGTCGTGGGTGTTCGCGAAGAGGTTGGGCCGGTACCAGGGGCTCGTCTCGTGCGAGAGCTCCTCGAGGTACTCCTCGAGCTCCCACTTCTCGTTGCGCCACGTGAAGTACGTGTAGCTCTGGTGGAAGCCGACCTGCGCGAGGGCCTGCATCATGGCGGGCTTGGTGAACGCCTCGGCGAGGAACACGACCTCGGGGTGCGACTCGCGGACCTCGGCGAGGAGCCACTCCCAGAACATGACGGGCTTCGTGTGCGGGTTGTCGACCCGGAAGATCGTCACGCCCTGGTCGATCCAGAACAGGACGATGCGCAGGATCTCGCGGCTGAGCCCCTCGTAGTCGTTGTCGAAGTCGAGCGGGTAGATGTCCTGGTACTTCTTGGGCGGGTTCTCGGCGTACGCGATCGTGCCGTCGGGCAGGGTCGTGAACCACTCGGGGTGCTCGGTGACCCACGGGTGGTCGGGGGAGCACTGCAGGGCGAGGTCGAGGGCGAGCTCGAGCCCGGCGTTCTTCGCGGTCTGCACGAACCAGCGGAAGTCGGCGATCGTGCCGAGGTCGGGGTGCACGGCGTCGTGACCGCCGTCGGCGGACCCGATGGCGTAGGGCGACCCGGGGTCGTCCGGCCCGGCCTCGAGCGTGTTGTTCGGTCCCTTGCGGAAGGTGCGACCGATGGGGTGCACCGGCGGGATGTACACGACGTCGAAGCCCATCCGCGCGATGGCGGGGAGGCGGCGCGCGGCCGTGTGGAAGGTGCCGCTGCGCCAGGTGCCGTCGGGCTGCTTCTTGGCACCCTCGCTCCGGGGGAAGAACTCGTACCAGCTGCCGACGGCGGCACGGGCGCGCTCGACGCGGAGCTGCTCGGGCGCGCTGCGCGTGACCAGGCTGGCCAGGGGCTGCTGCTCGAAGACGGCGGCCAGGCGCGCGTCGGTCGCGACCCGGAGGCGGGCGGCGGGCGACAGGCCCGTGTTGCCGAGCGCCTTCGCGGCGTCGCGGACGAGCGTCGTCTGGGGGTAGTCGGCGACGGCTGCCTCGAGCAGCTGGCTGCCGACCTGGAACGTCACCTCGACGTCCTGCTCGGCCGGCACCTTGATCTCGGCCACGTGCAGCCACGTGGCCCAGTCGTCGCGCCAGCCCTCGACGGCCCACGTGTGCAGGCCCTCGGCCTCGAGCTGGACCTCGACGGTCCAGCGGTCGGTGCCCGGGACGCCGGCGGTCATCCGGTGCCGGGTCTCGACGCCGTCCGGCCCGGCGAGCACGAGCGTCGCGCCGATCAGGTCGTGCCCCTCCTTGAAGACGGTCGCCCCGAACGGGACGACCTCTCCCACGAAGGCCTTCGTCGGGAAGGTGCGGTCAGGGGTCGCGGGGGTCAGGCCGGTGACGGGGATCCGCCCCACCTTCGGTTCGTCTGCAGTCGCCACGAGGGCGACGCTACCCGGTCCGCCCCGAGCCGGTGCGCCGCGGGTCGTCCGCGTGCCGCCAGGTGTCGGCCGGGGTCCACGGCGGGGTAAGCGGGGTACACAATGGGGTACAAAACAGGTCCGCATAGTGGCCGACGGGCGAACGAGGGCCAGATTGTCCCCCCAACTGGGTGCATGCGAATGCATCATCACGGTGTCCGCACTTTGGGGGACCGGATAACGTCGGACGAGCAGGACGGCCTGCCCACCCCGGTCCCCGACCGCGGGCCCGGTGCCGCTCCCTGTCGTCGATCGTCACCCGACCACTCGACCCGCTCCGACGAGGGGCTCCCCGCGCGACCGGACCTGACCGGACGTGCGCCGTCTCGTCGACCCAGCGCTCCGCAGCGCAGAACGGAAGACCCGATGAACAAGCTCGTCAAGGGTGCCGTCGCCGGCGCCGCCGGCATCGCCCTCCTCCTCGGTGGCGCGTCCACCTTCGCCCTCTGGAACGCGAGCGCCACGGCGAGCGCCGGCGTCGTCCAGTCCGGCCAGCTCAAGCTCGAGAAGGCCACGACGGCGGGCACCTGGACCGACCTCTCCACCAGCACGCCGACCACCGTCGCGAACATCGCCGACTACCGCATGGTCCCGGGCTCGAAGCTGCAGTTCAGCCAGCCCCTGACGGTGACGGCGACCGGCACGAACCTCCGTGCGACGCTCGCCGCCTCGCTGCCCGGTTCCGACTCGGGGCTCGGTGCCCAGCTCGTGAAGTCCTTCGCCCTCACGGGCCAGGGCGGGGCGGCCCTGCCGAGCGGGTTCACGAAGGCCGGAGAGGCCTACACGGTGACCTCGACGGGCACCGACCCCTCCGCGGTCGTCGCGACCTACACGATCGAGCTGCCCGCCGCCACCACCGGCACCGCCGCCCAGAACGGGACGCTCGACCTCTCGAAGCTGACCTTCACGCTGACGCAGCTGCCCGTCACCGGCAGCTGACCCCGACCACCGCCCGGCCCGGACCGCACCCGACGCGGCCCGGTCCGGGCGGGGCCGCACCCCCTCCCGACCCGCTCTCGACGACCACGAGGACGCCATGACGGAACGACACGACACCGCCCGCCACCGCGCGGCGGCCGTCGGTGCGTCCAGGAGGCTCGGGTCCGCGATCGCGCTCCTCGCCGCGGCCGTCCTCGCCGGGGCCCTCGCGACCGGGGGCACCTACGCCCTCCTGTCCTCCAGCACGACCGCCGCGGCCGGGACCGTGCGGTCGGGGTCGGCGCAGCTCGTCGTCACGGCGACCGGGCCCGTCGACCTCCAGGGGCTCGTGCCCGGCTCGTCGGTCGTGACGAGCGTCCTGCTGCGCAACGAGGGCACGGTGCCCCTGGCGCTGAGCGGCGCCGCCACCGACCTCAGCGCGGCGTGGGACGCGGGCCCCGACCGCTCCTCGGGGGCCTCGCTCGACGAGCTGCGCCTGCGCATCACCCCCGTGGACCGCGTCGCGGACTGCCGTGCCGGGCTCGGCGGGCTCACCCAGTACCTCCGGGCCTGGGCCACGCCGACGCCCACGGGCGACGTCCTGGCCCAGGGCGCGTCGCGACCGTACTGCGTGGAGGTCCTCCTCGACGCCGACGCCCCCACGATCGTGCAGGGAGCCGTCGACGGCCTCACGCTCACGGTCGCCGGGACGCAGGTGCGGTCGTGACCCGCCGCGCCGCCCGCGGGGGCCCCTCGCCCCTGCTGGTCCGCGTCGCGACGGTCGTCGCCCTCGTGGTCGCCGTGACCGGTGCCGGAACGGGCACCGGCTGGGCGCTCTGGAGCGCCACCGCGACCCAGCGCGTGCAGGTCACCCTCGGCAAGACGAGCACCTCGCTGACCGGTGCCACGCCGCGCGTGACGACCTTCACCGATCGCGGTGCCGCGCTCACGACGAGCTTCGTCGCCCGCAACACCGGGACCGTGCCCGCGGACTGGACCCTCTCGACGAGCCTGCCCTCGGGCAGCTCGGAGCAGTCGCGGCAGCTGGCGGCCGCGATCGACGTGCGGATGTGGGCCAAGACGGGCACCACGTGCGACGTCGCGCCGACCGGGGCCCTCGTCGGCACCTGGGCCGCCGCTCCCACCCCGACGGGTCGCCTCGGCGCCGGGTCCACGGCGGAGTGGTGCGTGCGGACCGTGGCGACCTCGGCCGCGCCGGCCGCCGCGAGGGTCAACCCGATCCTGTCGCTCAGCGTCACGAGCGGCGGGTCGTGGACCGCCCTCAGCGAGATCCGCGACCTCTACCAGCACTCGCCGACGAGCTGGCCGGTCCCCGTCGTCACGGCGACCTGCATCGCGAACGACGTCTACTACGCGCGCCTCCGCTTCGACCCGAGCCCGCGGCCCCGCGACACCTGGTACGCGCCCTACGTCGGCGATCGGCGCGTCGGCACGCAGCTCAACACGGGCGACTACCCCGAGTTCGCCTTCACCCGGGACGACCTGCCGGCCGTCCCGTTCGGCGACGACCGCATCCGCGTCGACATCCGCGTGATGACCGGCGACGTCCCCGGCGCGGTCGCGGCGCAGGGCACGCTCGTCCCGGTCTACGACGCCAACGGCCTCAGGAACATCCAGTGCGGCTGACCCGGGTCCCCGCTGCGGTCGCCGCGCTGGCGGTGGCGCTCCCCGCGCTCGCCGGGGCTCCTGCCCTGCCCGCGGCGGCGGCGGCTCCGGCCGCCGCCGTGCCGCGGCTCATGCTCAGCGACGACGGCGCCGTGTGGGAGCGCCACCTGTCGAGCAGCCTCTTCGGCGACCGCCTGCTGCTCGTGCCCGGCGGCTCGGCGACCGAGTCCTTCTGGGTCAAGAACCTGTCCGACGTGCCCGCCGTGCTGCGCACCTCGGTGGCCGACGTGCGCTCGTCGTCGCCGGCCCTCACCCGGTGGCTCAGCGTCTCGACGACCCCGCTCGAGACGCTCGGGGGCACGACCACCGTCGCGCTCGGCGACGGCACCTGCACCGGGTCGACGACGGCCACGGTGCTCGGCGGCGGCGACGCGGTGCTGCTCGACGTGGGGCTCGCGCTCGACGAGCGCGCGACCGAGGGCTCCGCGGGCCAGGCCGTCGACTTCACGGTGCTCGTCACGCTCACGGGCGTGGTCGCCGAAGCGCCCCCGGCGGCAGGATGCGCGACCCCAGACGACGAGGCGGTCGGGACCGTGCCCGCGGTCGGGCCCGGCGCCTCCGGCCCCGTACGGCCCGGGAGCGGGGGCACGGGGGGCGAGCTCACGGCGGGGTCCGGAGGTGCCGGCGGCGCGGCGGACGGCTCGGGCCCCGACCGCGGCGCCCCTCCGGCCGACGGCTCGTCCGACCTCGGCACCGATCCCGCGGACCCGCCCGTGGCGCACGACGAGGCCGTCCTCGTCCCCACCGGCGGCGGTGACCTCCGCACGGCCGGCGTGGGCCCACCGCGTCCCTTCTCCTTCGTGGCGCCGTTCGTGCCGGTGCCGCTGCGGGGCGCGTGGCTGCCCGTCGCGGCGGCCCTCGTCGCCGTGCTCGTCGGCGGTGCGGTGGCCGTGCTGCGGCGACGCCGCGACGAGGGCGACGCTGCCGCGGCCGAGCCCACTGCTCCCGGCCCGGGCCTGGCCGGCGGCCCCGGTGCCGTCGACGCGGGGCCGACCCCGTGAGCGGCGCGAGGCGGCGTGCCCGGCGCGACCACGGCCTCCTGCGCGCCCTCGGCCTCGGGCTCAGCGCGGGCCTGCTGGTGATCGTCGCCGCGCTCGCGGTGCTGCTGATCGTGCTGCCGAAGGCCACAGGGTCCACGCCGTTGACCGTGCTCACCGGGTCGATGGAGCCGGGCCTGCCCCCGGGCACGCTGCTCGTCGTGCGCCCGACGCCCGTCGACCAGGTGCAGGTCGGCGACGTCGTGACCTACCAGATCGCCTCCGGGCGGCCGGAGGTGGTCACGCACCGCGTCACGGGCATCCGGTCCGCCGCCGACGGCGACCTGCGCTTCGTGCTGCAGGGCGACGCCAACGACGAGCCCGACGCCGAGGCGGTCCGGCCGGAGCAGGTGCGCGGGGTCCTCTGGTACTCGGTGCCGCTCGTGGGCTGGGTGGCCCAGGCCGTGACCGGCGAGGCGCGGTCGTGGATCGTGCCGCTGCTCGCCGCGGGCCTGCTCGCCTACGCGGGCCACATGGTCGTCTCGGGTCTGCTCGAGGCCCGTCACGCGCGTCGGCGCGGGGCCCGTCACGGTCGCAGGAGGAGCGGCACGACCGCGCCGGAGGCCCCGGCCCCGCGTCGTGGCGGAGCCCGCACGGGTGACGACGCCGCCCGCCCCGGTGACGTCTGACACTCCAGATCCACCCCGAGTCCTGTGGTAGAAAGTGACGGGTCCGTCACCTGGCGTCGACCCGTCCCCGAGCACCCTGGAGTCCCCGTGAAGCTGTCCGTCATCGGTTGTGGATACCTCGGTGCGGTGCACGCCGCCGCCATGGCCGAGCTCGGTCACGAGGTCGTCGGCATCGACGTCGACGAGCGCAAGATCGAGGCGCTGGCCGCCGGTCGGGCTCCCTTCTTCGAGCCCGGCCTGCCCGAGATCCTCACCTCGGCCACCGCCTCGGGCCGCCTGGCGTTCAGCACCGACGTCACCGCGGCCGCCGACGCGACCGTGCACTTCATCGCCGTCGGCACGCCCCAGAAGCCCGGCTCGCAGAGCGCGGACCTCACCTACGTCGACGCGGCCGTCGACGCGCTGCTGCCGATCCTCAAGCCGGGCGACCTCGTCGTCGGCAAGTCCACCGTGCCCGTCGGCACCGCGGAGCGCCTGGCCGCGGTCGTCCGCGCGGCCGTGCCCGGTGCCGACCTCGCCTGGAACCCCGAGTTCCTCCGCGAGGGCTTCGCCGTGAAGGACACCATCTCGCCCGACCGCCTCGTCTACGGCCTGCCCCGCGGCGACGAGGCGTCGACCGCGGCCCGCGCGGCGCTCGACGAGGTGTACGCCACGGCGCTCGCCGCGGGCACCCCGCTCGTGGCCACCGACTACGCGACCGCCGAGCTCGTCAAGGTGTCGGCCAACGCGTTCCTCGCCACCAAGATCTCCTTCATCAACGCCGTCTCCGAGATCGCCGACGTCACCGGGGCGAACGTCACCGACCTCGCCGACGCCATCGGGCACGACGCCCGCATCGGCCGACGGTTCCTCAACGCCGGCGTCGGCTTCGGCGGTGGTTGCCTGCCGAAGGACATCCGTGCCTTCGGCGCCCGCGCGGAAGAGCTGGGCCTGGGGGAGTCGCTCGCGTTCCTGCGCGAGGTCGACGCCGTCAACCTCCGTCGCCGCCAGCGCGTCGTCGAGCTCATCGTCGGCCTGCTCGGCGGTTCGGTGCACCAGCGCCGCGTCGCCGTGCTCGGCCTCGCCTTCAAGCCCGACTCGGACGACGTGCGCGACTCGCCCGCCCTCGACGTCGCCGTGCAGCTGCACGGCCTCGGCGCCGACGTCGTGGCCACCGACCCCGAGGCGATCGAGAACGCCCGTGCCCGCCACCCGCAGCTGAACTACGCCGAGGACGTCACCGCCGCGGTCGCGGGTGCCGAGGTCGTCGTGCTGCTCACCGAGTGGTCGGAGTACCGCGAGCTCGACCCGGCCCAGCTGGCCGAGCACGTCGACAGCCGCATCGTCGTGGACGGCCGCAACGTGCTCGACTCCGCGACGTGGCGCGCCGCCGGCTGGGTGTACCGGGGCATGGGCCGCCGCTGAGTCAGCGGCCGACCGCCAGCGCGAGGGCGACCAGCCCCGCGACGACCACCACGTTGACCACGACGGTCGCGCGGTGCGCCCTCCGGAACGAGGCCTTGCGCGTCTTGTGCCGGAGGGCGTGCCGTGCCACCTGCGCACCGGGCCAGCCGCCGAGCAGTCCGAGCGTCAGCAGCGTGCGCTCGGGCACGCGCCGACCCGCGCGGCGTGCCGCCCGCTTGTCGACGGCGTAGGCGACGACCGTCGCGAGGTTCAGCACGAGCAGCGCCGCGCCGAGCGCCACGGCGGCCTGGCCCGTCACCGCGTCACCGGCCGCAGGTGCGACCACGCCCCGGCCAGGACGGCCTCGCTGAGCCGGTCCAGCAGCGGCGAGGCGAGGTTCCAGCGCTGCCACCACAGGGCGACGTCGACCCAGCGGCCGGGCGCGACGTCGACGAGCTGACCGGAGGCGAGCTGCTCGAGGCACTGGTCCTCGGGCAGCAGGCCCCAGCCGAGGCCGAGCTCGACGCTGCGCGCGAAGTCGGACGAGGTCGGCACGAAGTGGCGCGGTGCGGTGTCGTCGGCGCCCACGACGTCGCGGACGAACCCGCGCTGCAGCTCGTCCTGCCGGTCGAAGTCGAGGCGCGGCGCCCGGGCGAGGGCCTCGAGGTCGAGCCCGGCGAGGTGGCGGTCGCGGAAGGCGGGGCTCGCGACCGCGAGGTAGCGCGAGACGCCGAGCGGCGTCGACGTGCAGCCCTGCACGGGCTCCGCGGTGCTGGTCACGGCCGCGAGCACGGTGCCGTCGCGCAGGAGGCGCGTGGTGTGGTCCTGGTCCTCGCGGCGCACGTCGAGGGCGACGCCGAGCTCGACGACCACCTCGGCGACCGCCGGCAGGAACCAGGTGGCCAAGGTGTCGGCGTTCACCGCGAGGGGGACCGTCGTCGCGCCTCCTGCCGCGTCGCCCGCGAGCGCCCGTGCCGCGTCGGCGTCGAGCAGCTCGACCTGTCGGGCGTAGCGCAGCAGGACGTCGCCCGCGACGGTCGTGGTCACGGGCGTCGTGCGGCGCACGAGGACCGACCCGGCCTCGTGCTCCATCGCCTTGACGCGCTGCGACACCGCCGACTGGGTGAGGTGCAGGCGTCGGGCGGCCGCCTCGAAGGTGCCCTCGTCCACGAGGGCCACCAGGGTGCGCAACTGGTCGAACTGGAAGGCCATCAGTACAGCTTATCGGGCATCACGAACATGAGCTGGACTACATGCGTACGCAGTCGTAACGTCGCCGGGTGACCTTCTCCACCCTGCTCGGCCCCCTGCTGCTCGGCTTCGGCAACAGCATCGCGCTCATCGTCGCCATCGGCGCCCAGAACGCCTTCCTGCTGCGCGTCGGCATCGAGGGGCGACGCAGCGTCGTCGTGCCGGTCGTCATCTTCTGCGCCGTCTCCGACGCCGTGCTCATCACGCTCGGCGTGCTCGGCGTGGGCGCCCTGCTCGACATCGCGCCCGGGGCCCTGCACGTCATGCGGCTCGGGGGAGCGGCGTTCCTGCTCGCCTACGCCGTCTTCGCGGCGAAGCGCGCGATCCGGCCGCGCACCTCCGGCCTCGAGCCCGCCGACGTCGAGCCGCTCGGTGCCGACGGGACCGCCCCGGCCAGCGACCTCGCGACCGGCACGGCCCTCGCCGCCGAGGCCGGCCGCGCCGTCGAGGCGTCCCCCGGCTCGCTCGTCGTCGAGCCCGGGACCGCGGGCGGCACGACCGCGCCGACCACGGGCACCGTCACCCTGGAGCGTCCTCGTCCGCGCCCCCGCGCCTCCGGCACCGCCACCGGCCTCACCACGCGCGCCGCGCTGCTCACCGTGGCCGCGTTCACGTGGCTCAACCCGCACGCGTACCTCGACACCGTCGTGCTGCTCGGCTCGATCGGCAACCAGCAGGGCCCCGACGACCGCTGGTGGTGGGTGCTCGGCGCCGTGCTGGCCAGCATCACCTGGTTCTCGGCGGTCGGCTTCGGCGCGCGCCTCCTGCGCCCGCTCTTCGCGAAGCCCGGCGCCTGGCGGGTGCTCGACGCGTTCGTCGCCGTCGTCATGCTCACGCTCGGGCTCAAGCTCCTGCTCGGCGGCTGACACCGCCCGCCCGCGCCCGAGCCCGCACCTCCGCGGCGACGACGCAGGAGGCGCGTCAGGGCTTCGCGATCGCGGCCAGCGAGCCGCCGGTCACGCGGAGCAGGTCGTCGGGCGCGAGCTCCACGTCGAAGCCGCGGCGCCCGCCGCTGACGAAGATCGTGGCGAACGTCGACGCCGACGCGTCGAGCACCGTCGGCAGCGCCGTGCGCTGCCCGAGCGGACTGATGCCGCCCACGACGTAGCCGGTCCGCCGTTCGGCGAGGGCCGGGTCGGCCAGGCTGCCGCGCTTCGCTCCGACCGCCCGGGCCAGGGCCTTCGTGTCGAGCCGGGCCGAGACCGGGACGACGCCCACCGCGAGCCCCTGGTCGGTCTCGACGACGAGCGTCTTGAAGACGCGGTCCTCCGTCAGCCCGAGCTCGGCCGCGGCCTCCTCGCCGAAGTTCGTCGCCGTGTCGTGGTGCTCGTAGACGTGCGCGGTGAACGGGACGCCCGCGGCGTGGAGCGCGGTCGTCGCCGGCGTGGCGGGGCCGGGGTCGGGCCTCCTGCCGGCGCGCGTCACGAGGCCTCCCAGAGCACCACCGTCGGTCCCGAGACGAGGACGGCGTCGCCCGGGGCGAGCGAGGTCAGCACGGCCGCGTCGTCGCTCGACCAGAGCGGCAGCCAGCGCGAGACGCCCTCGCGGGCCGGCAGCCGCACGCTCGCGCTCGTCTCGGCGCCGTGCACGAGCAGCAGCACCGTGTCCTGCTCGCCGCCCGCGGGGCCGCCAGGGGTGGAGGCGGCCACCAGCTGCACGGTGCGCGTGGCCGGGTCCTCCCAGTCGGCCGGCCGCATCGCGTCGCCCGAGGCCGCGTGCCACGACAGGTCGTCGGCGCCCGGCGTGCAGGCTCCCTCGACGCCGAAGCGCGTGGGGCGCAGGGCCGGGTGCTCGCGGCGCAGGCGCGTGAGGGTCCGGACCGTGTCGGTGAGGGCCTCCTGCCAGGGGTCCGTCGACCAGTCGACCCAGGTGAGCTCGCTGTCGGTGCAGTACGCGTTGTTGTTGCCGCGCTGCGTGCGGCCGCGCTCGTCGCCGGCCGTGAGCATGGGCACGCCCGGCGAGGCGAGCAGCGTCGCCAGCAGGTTGCGCATCGAGCGGTGGCGCGCGTCGAGGATCCACGGGTTGTCGGTCGGGCCCTCGACGCCGTGGTTGAAGGAGCGGTTGTCGTCGGTGCCGTCGCGGTTCTGCTCGCCGTTGCTGAGGTTGTGCTTGCCGTCGTACGACACGAGGTCGTGCAGCGTGAAGCCGTCGTGCGCCGTGACGAAGTTGACGCCCGCCAGGGGGCCGCGCTCCGCGCCGAACAGCTGCGCCGAGCCCGCCAGTCCCGAGGCGAACGCGCCGAGGCCCGACGCCGGGGTGCCGTGCGAACGGGCCGCGGCGACGTCGGTGAGCCAGAACTCGCGGGTGCGGTCGCGGAACCCGTCGTTCCACTCCGACCAGCCCTCCGCGAAGCGGCCGGTCTGCCAGCCGCCCAGGCCGACGTCCCAGGGCTCGGCGACGAGCTTCACGCCCTCGAGCGCCGGATCGGCCGTGATCGCCTCGAGCAGCGGGTGGTGCGGGTCGAACGCGTGGTGGGCGTCGCGACCGAGCGTCGCCGCGAGGTCGAAGCGGAACCCGTCGATCTGCATCTCGGTCGACCAGTAGCGGAGCGAGTCGAGCACGAGGCGGTGCGCCGCGGGCGTCGACGTGTCGAGCGAGTTGCCGCAGCCGGTCACGTCGACCGGGCGGCCCTCGCGGTCGTGGCGGTAGTAGGCGGCGCCGTCGAGGCCCCGGAGGCTCGTCACCGGCCCGCCGACCTCGCCCTCCTCCGACGTGTGGTTGTAGACGACGTCGAGGAGGACCTCGAGCCCGGCCTCGTGCAGGAGGCGCACCATGCCCTTGAACTCGCGGACCACCGCGCTCTGCCCGGCCAGCTGCGCGTCGCGGCTCGCGTAGGCGGCGTGCGGGGCGAAGAACGAGAGCGTGTTGTAGCCCCAGTAGTTCTCGATGCCCTGCGCGACGAGGCGCTCCTCGTCGACGTGCGCGTGCACCGGCAGCAGCTGCACGGCCGTGACGCCGAGGTCCTTGAGGTAGGCGATGGTCTCGTCGGCGGCGAGGCCCGCGTAGCTGCCGCGCAGGTCGTCGGGCACGAACGGCGCCAGGCGCGTGAGGCCGCGCACGTGCGCCTCGTAGACGACCGTGCGGTCGAGCGGGGTGCGCGGCTTGGCCACGCCGCCCCAGTCGAACGACTCGTCGATCATGGTCGAGCGCCAGCCGCCGCGACCGGTGCGGCCGAGCCCGCGGCCGTACGGGTCGAGCAGCGGCCGCTCGGGGTCGAAGACGGAGCCGCCCGTCGTCACGCCGTCCGCGCGCAGCCAGTACTGGCGGCCCGGCACGAGAGCGCGGTCGGTGGCGCTCCACACGTCGTGCGCGTCGCGGGTCATGGGCACGACGCGGTCGCGCGGGGCGTCCCCGACGACGAGCTCCATGCGGGTGGCGGAGCGCGACCAGACCCGGACGGTGGTCCCGTCGGGGCCCTGTCGCGCGCCGAGGTCGGCGAGGGGATCGTTGTCGAGCACCCGCCCACGATAGGGGAGGGCGCCGGGGCGCCGGAGCGCCGGAGGGTCGGGCCGGGGAGCGAGCCGCGCCGTCGGGCGGGGCCGTCGGTGCGCCGACCTACCATGGTGGGATGGTCGCGCCGCGGCCCGGTCGAGAGGAGCGCCGCCGTGACCGTCTACCTCGACCACGCCGCCACCACGCCGATGCGCCCCGAGGCCATCGCCGCCTACGCCGAGGCGCTCGGCACGGTCGGCAACCCGTCGTCGATCCACAGTGCCGGGCAGGCGGCGAAGCGCGTGCTCGAGGGCGCGCGAGAGCGCATCGCCACCACGCTCGGCTGCGACCCGATCGAGGTGGTGCTCACCTCGGGAGGCACCGAGTCGGTCAACCTGGCCGTCAAGGGGCTCTTCTGGGCCCGCCAGGCCGACCGGCCGCGGCCCCGCGTGCTCGTGCCCGCCGGCGAGCACCACGCCACCGTCGACGCCGTCGCCTGGCTCGCCGCCTCCGAGGGGGCCGTCGTCGAGGAGGTCCCGCTCGACGAGCTCGGGCGCGTCCGCGTCGACGCGCTCGCCGAGGCGCTCGCCCGGTACGACGACGTGGCGCTGGTCACGATGCTCTGGGCCAACAACGAGGTGGGCACCCTGCAGCCGGTGGCCGAGGTCGTGGCCCTGGCCCGGGCCTCCGGCGTCCCCGTCCACGCCGACGCGGTCGCCGCCTACGGGCAGGTGCCGCTCGACTTCGCCGCGTCGGGCCTCGCCGCCATGAGCGTCAGCGCCCACAAGGTCGGCGGGCCGATCGGCATCGGCGCGCTCGTGCTGTCGCGCACGGCCACGGTGGTGCCGCTCATCCACGGCGGCGGCCAGCAGCGTCAGGTGCGCTCGGGCACCCAGGACGCCCCCGCGGCCGTCGCGTTCGCCGTCGCCGCCGAGCTGCCGCACGACCCCGGGCGCCTGCGCGAGCTGCGCGACCGCGTGGTGGCGGGCGTGCAGGAGGGCGTGCCCACGGCCGTCCTCCGCGGCGACCCCGTCGACCGGTTGCCCGGCAACGCCCATTTCACGTTCCCCGGCTGCGAGGGCGACTCGCTGTTGTTCCTCCTCGACGCGGCGGGCGTCAGCGTCTCGACCGGGTCCGCGTGCCAGGCGGGCGTGCCCGAGCCGTCGCACGTGCTCCTCGCGATGGGGGTGCAGGAGGCCGAGGCCCGCGGGGCGATCCGCGTCACCGTCGGGCACGGCACGACCACCGACGACGTGGACGCGTTCCTCGCCGCGCTGCCCGAGGCCGTCGCCCGTGCCACCCGTGCCGGCTACGCGGCCGCCGCGCCCGCGCTCGGCCGCCGCTGAGCCTTCCCCACCCTCCACCCTCCACCCGCCACCCACCTCGGTGCATCGATGTGACCCGAACTGCCGCCCACGGGGCCAGGAGGCAGCAGTTCGCGTCACCTCGTCCGTCGGTCGTGGGCCAGCCCGCCAGCCCGCCGCCCACCCGCCCGCCCGCCCGCCCGCGTGGCCGCGGGAGCGTCGATGTGACCTGAACTGCCGCCTGCAGGGCCAGGAGGCAGCAGTTTGCGTCACATCGTTCGGCGGTGCCCGGGTGAGCGGGGGCTCGGACCTGCCGGGGGCCCGGACCTGTCGGGTGCACGGACCTGCCGGGGGCCGTCCGGCCGGCGGGACCCGTGGCTCCTGCCCGCCCCTCGATGTGACCCGAACTGCCGCCTGCGGGGCCAGGAGGCAGCAGTTCGGGTCACCTCGTTCGTCGATCGTGGGCGGCCGGGCCGGGCTGGGCCGGGCTGGGCCGGGCCGGGCCGGGGGCGCCAGCAGGCCGCCCTCGCGGCGAGCGGTCCTCCACAGGTGCGGGGACCAGCTCGCACGGCACGATCGAGCCGCCGAGGCCCGCGCCGCAGCTGCTCTACGGGCGACCGTGGACCGTGCGACCACGACCCCTGCCGGCCTCCCTCCGCGGACGGCCCTTCACCACCCACGCCGCGTCCGAGCTCGGCGTCACGCCGACCCGACTTCGGGCGTCCGACCTCGAGCGACCCCACCACGGCGTCAGGAGGCTCGGGGCACGAGACGACCGAGCGTCGCGCTCGGCGCTCCAGGTCGCCGCCGACTTCGCACCCCTGCTCCGCGACGACGAGTGCGTCGCGCACGTCAGCGCACTCTGGTGCTGGGGGTTGCCCCTCCGCGCCGAGCACGAGTCCCTGCCGCTCCACGTGGCGTCCATCCGCACCCGTCAGCGGCGACGGCCCGGCATCGTCGGGCACCGCTACGGGGGAGGGTGCCCCTGGACGACGCTCGAGGGCGTGCGGGTCGCGATGCCCGTCCCGGCGTGGGTCCAGGCGGCCAGCGAGCTGCGGCTGGACGAGCTGATCGTGGTCGGTGACGCGCTGGCGGGCCGGTGGTCCCCGTGGTCGGCAGCGTCCGGGGTCGGTCTCGAGACCCTGCACGAGGCCGTGCGCTCCGCGCGCGGGAGGCCCGGCGTGCGCCTGCTCGAGTCGGCGCTGGAGCAGGTCCGCCCCGGCGTGCTGTCGCCGCGGGAGACCGCGCTGCGGCTGCTCGTCGTCCGTGCGGGCTTTCCCGAACCCGAGATCAACGCACCCCAGAGGGCTCCCTCGGGGGCTTACCTCGGCAGGCCCGACCTCAGCTGGCCCGACCTGCGGCTCGGCCTCGAGTTCGAGGGCGACGCCCACCGGACCGACCGCGCCCGGTGGCGGAGCGACCTCCGGCGCTACGCGAGGTTCGCCCGTGCGGGCTGGGACCTCCTCCGCGTGAGCGACGAGGACCTCCGGCCCCCGTACGACCGAGTCCTCCTCGACCACCTCGGTGAACTGCTGCCCCGTGCGACGCCGTCCGCCCGGCCGGCACGTCCAGCCCGGCCCGCGCGACCCGGACGTCACCCGACCATGTGACCCGGTCGGCGGCTCTTGTGGCCCCGGGGCAGCAGTTCGAGTCGCACCGATCCGCGACGGGGTGCCGCGAGGCGGGCGGGACCTGGCGCCTCCTGCCCCGACGCATCGATGTGACCCGAGGTGCTGGCTCGGGGCGCCGGAGGCCGCAGTTCGGGTCACATCGATGAGCGGAGGAGGAATGGGGCACGGGCAGGAGGCACGGGGCAGGGCAGGGGGCAGGGCAGGGGGCGCGGGGCAGGAGGCACGAGGCGCGCGGGCAGGGCAGGGTGGGGGCATGCAGCTCTACTCGGACGTGCCCTCCGCCCGTGCCCGCCAGGTGCTGGGCGACGTCGTCTCGCTCGTGGTCGTGGTGGCCGCGATCGTCGCCGGCGTGACGGTCGCCGCCGCGATCTCGGCGCTCGCCGAGGTGGGGCGCACCGTCGAGCGGGCCGGGGCCAGCCTGCAGGGCACCCTGCGCGACGCGGCCGAGGCGATCGGCGGCCTCCCGCTCGTGGGCGACGCGGCCAGCGCCCCGATCGCCGAGGCGAGCGGCGCGGGCGCGACCCTCGTCGACGCGGGCCGCCAGCAGCAGGAGCTCGTCGGACAGCTCGCCCTCGTGGCGGGGTTGGCGATCGCGGTGCTGCCGGTCCTCGTCGTGCTGCGCACCTGGGTCGCCCGACGGGTCGCGTTCGTGCGGCGCGCGGGCGACGTGCGGGCGTTGGCCGCGAGCGCCGGGGGCGACGACCTGCTCGCGTTGCGGGCCCTCGCCGGGCAGGAGCCGCGACTCCTGCGCGCGGTCGCCGCCGACCCGGTCGCGGCCTGGCGCCGGGGCGATCCCGACGCGGTGCGGGCCCTCGCCGACCTGGCGCTGCACGACGCGGGCGTCCGCCGCCGCTGAGCGGTCGGTCGCGAGCCCCTCCGGCGGCAGTCCACCCGATCGACCCTGAGAGGGCAGGAGGCCCACCCCGGCCGACTAGGCTGGGGCACCATGATCGCGTTGGACCTCTCTGAGCAGATTGCCGCCCTCCGGAGCACGTTCTCCGACATCCGTGCGGTGATCGGCGTCGAGCGGCTGCGCGACGAGATCGCGCAGCTGAGCGAGCAGGCGTCGGCCCCCGACCTGTGGGACGACACCGAGAACGCGCAGAAGGTGACGAGCGCGCTGAGCCACCGCCAGTCCGAGCTCGAGAAGCTCG
The DNA here is from genome assembly GCF_054781095.1 of Frigoribacterium salinisoli. Lineage (NCBI taxonomy): Bacteria > Bacillati > Actinomycetota > Actinomycetes > Micrococcales > Microbacteriaceae > Frigoribacterium > Frigoribacterium salinisoli. The sequence goes on along the minus strand of NZ_BAAGVB010000001.1, from coordinate 1,157,247 downwards.
AGACGACCGAGCAGCGGCTCGACGACCTCGAGGTCCTGATCGAGATGGCGAACGACGGCGACGACCAGGAGAGCGCCGACGAGGCCCACGCCGAGCTGGCCGCCCTGCAGTCGATGATGGACACCCTCGAGGTGCAGACGCTGCTCGACGGCGAGTACGACCCGCGCCCGGCCGTCATCACGATCCGTGCGGGGGCCGGTGGCGTCGACGCCGCCGACTTCGCCGAGATGCTGCTGCGCATGTACCTGCGCTGGGCCGAGAAGCACGGCTACGGCGTCTCGGTCATGGACACCAGCTACGCCGAAGAGGCCGGCATCAAGAGCGCCACGTTCGAGGTCGACGCGCCCTACGCCTTCGGCACGCTGAGCGTCGAGGCCGGCACGCACCGCCTGGTCCGCATGAGCCCCTTCGGTGCGGCGGGCAAGCGCCAGACGAGCTTCGCGGCCGTCGAGGTCATCCCGCTCATGGAGGAGACCGAGTCGATCGACATCCCCGAGAACGACATCCGCGTCGACGTGTTCCGCTCGTCGGGCCCCGGCGGCCAGTCGGTCAACACGACCGACTCGGCGGTGCGCCTGACCCACATCCCGACCGGCACGGTCGTCTCGATGCAGAACGAGAAGAGCCAGATCCAGAACCGCGCGGCCGCCATGCGCGTGCTGCAGTCGCGCCTCCTGCTGCTGCAGAAGGAGGCCGAGAACGCCAAGAAGAAGGAGCTCGCGGGCAACATCACCGCGAGCTGGGGCGACCAGATCCGCTCGTACGTGCTGGCGCCGTACCAGATGGTGAAAGACCTGAGGAGCGAGCACGAGCAGGGCAACCCGTCGCAGGTGTTCGACGGCGACCTCGACGGGTTCATCTCGGCGGGCATCCGCTGGCGCAAGCGGGCGGACGCCTGAGAGGCGACGCGCCAGCGTCGCGCGTCCGTCCCGGCGGAGCCCGCGACGCCGGCTCCGGAGGTCTTGGACCCGTCCGCCCCGGCGGAGCCCGCGACGCCGGCGCCGGAGGTCTCGGACCCGTCCACGGGTGAGTCGTGGGCGGGTCTCCCATCGAGGACCACTTAGGCTGACGCCCGCCATGATCCGTTTTGATGAAGTCACCAAGGTCTACTCGGGCAATCCACGCCCGGCGTTGAACGCCGTCACCCTCGAGATCCTGAAGGGCGAGTTCGTCTTCCTCGTCGGGGCGAGCGGCTCCGGCAAGTCGAGCTTCCTGCGCCTCGTCCTCAAGGAGGAGAAGCCCTCGAAGGGGCAGATCCACGTCCTGGGTCAGCGCCTGGGCACCCTGTCGAGCCGCAAGGTGCCGTACTTCCGGCGCAACCTGGGCGTCGTGTTCCAGGACTTCCGCCTCCTGCCGCAGAAGAACGTGTTCGACAACGTGGCGTTCAGCCTGCAGGTGATCGGCAAGAGCAAGGGGTTCATCCAGGAGGCCGTGCCCGACGTCCTGAAGATGGTGGGCCTGGTCGGCAAGCAGCACCGCCTGCCGCACGAGCTCTCGGGTGGTGAGCAGCAGCGCGTCGCGATCGCGCGCGCCATCGTCAACAAGCCGGCGATCCTCCTGGCCGACGAGCCGACGGGCAACCTCGACCCCTCGACGAGCGCGGGCATCATGACCCTGCTCGAGCGCATCAACGCCTCCGGCACGACCGTGATCATGGCCACGCACGACGCCGGCATCGTCGACCAGATGCAGCGCCGCGTGATCGAGCTCAGCGCGGGCAACATCCTCCGCGACGAGCGTCGCGCCGGCTACCAGACGCAGGCGGTGCCGATCCAGGCGATCGGGGTCGAAGACCTGAGCCTGAGGGGAGCGGACGAATGAGGGTCGGACTCGTCCTCTCCGAGGTCGGCAGCGGCCTCCGGCGCAACGCGTCGATGGTCGTCTCGGTCGTCCTCGTGACGTTCATCTCGTTGACCTTCGTCGGCACGGCCGCGCTGCTGCAGATGCAGATCAACCAGATGAAGGGCTACTGGTACGACAAGGCGCAGGTCGCCGTCTACCTCTGCACCGACACCGACACGACCGGCAACTGCACGGGCGCGAAGGCCACGCAGGACCAGATCGACGCGGTCGAACAGCAGCTGGCCTCGCCGGTGCTGTCGCCGTACGTCGATCGCGACTACTTCGAGTCGCAGGACGACGCGTACGAGCGGTTCCAGGAGCAGTTCGCCGACAGCCCGGCGACGGAGTTCGTGCAGCCCTCCTACCTCAACGAGACCTTCTGGGTGAACCTCAAGGACCCGACGCAGGCCGAGGTGCTGCAGGAGAGCCTGTCGAGCCTGGCCGGCGTGCAGAGCGTGGTCGACCAGCGCGGCTACCTCGATCCGATCTTCAACCTGCTCAACGCGGCGAGCTACACGGCCATCGGCATCGCGGTGCTCATGCTCATCGCCGCGGTGCTGCTGATCGCGACGACGATCCGCCTCTCGGCGTTCAGCCGACGACGCGAGCTGGGCATCATGCGCCTGGTGGGCGCGTCGAACAGGTTCATCCAGACGCCGTTCATCCTCGAGGGCGTGATCGCCGCGCTCGTGGGGTCGATCCTGGCCGGTGGCGCGATCGTGGCCGTGGTGCACTTCTTCGTGAGGGGCTACCTGGTGCAGAACTTCACCGGGACGTCGTTCATCGGCCTCGACGAGGCGGCGCTGGTGGTGCCGCTGGTGGTGCTCGTGGGCAGCCTCCTGGCCGCTCTCTCGGCGAACGTCGCGATCCGCCGCTACCTCAAGGTCTGAGCGGCCCCTTCCGGGTGTAGCCTGATGAGCTGTCTGCGCGAGCGGGCAGCTCGTCCGGGCTCCGACGACCCCGACGACAGGACGACCAGACCCAGGAGGCACGCGTGGCCAAGGAACGCGGTGAGAAGGTCGTGGCCACGAACCGCCGTGCGCGCCACGACTACACGATCGACGACACGTACGAGGCGGGCATCGTGCTCAGCGGCACCGAGGTGAAGTCGCTGCGGCAGGGGCGCGCGTCGCTCGTCGACGGCTACGCCTTCGTCGACGGGGGAGAGGCCTGGCTCGACGCCGTGCACATCCCCGAGTACACCGAGGGCACGTGGAACAACCACGCGCCCCGGCGCAAGCGCAAGCTGCTGCTGCACAAGCACGAGATCGTCAAGATGGGGCAGAAGACGAAGGAGGGCGGCTTCACGCTGGTGCCGCTCAAGCTCTACTTCAGCGACGGTCGGGCGAAGGTCGAGATCGCGGTCGCGAAGGGCAAGCGCGAGTACGACAAGCGCCAGACCCTCCGCGAGCGCACGGCGACGCGCGAGGCCGAGGCGGCCATGAGCGCGCGCAAGAACCTGGGCGAGTAGCCCTCGGTCGGGGTGGCGCAGGAGGCGCGACCGGCCTAGACTGGAACACCGCATCAGAGATGGTGCGGCAGCAGCTCCACAACTCCACAGTGCGTGACGACGGCCCCTCCACGGGGATGATCGGTTTCGACATCGCCTGGGTGCGAACGAGAAGCGGGCCGAGGATTCACGGTCATCTCGTGAACGATCCGTGAAAAACAATAAGTGCCAATAACAAGCGCACTGACTTCGCTCTCGCTGCGTAAGCAGTAGAGCCACATGAAGTCCGTCAGTCTGGTGACCGCCTTCTAACCAGTGCCTGACGTCATCTAGAGGGCTTGCTGCGTGGTCGTGCCTGAGGGCCACGCGGGACTTGAACTCGGGCTGGGCTCGTCGACCTAGATGCCAGTAGCAAAGGTCGGAGCCGAGCAGAACGCCTCAACTGGCTACGCCCGTAGAAGACGTGCAATCCCAGCGTTGGACGGGGGTTCGATTCCCCCCATCTCCACCATCGCGGTCGTCGTCACGCATTGTGCTCCCTCTGGTCCGCCGGGGGAGCGACCAAGCCCCCTGCACCTTCCGGTGCAGGGGGCTTCGTCGTGTGCGGGGTGCTACTCGGCGGCGACGGCCTCGAGGGCACGACGGCGGCGGGCGACGAGCGTCAACACGACGCCGGCCAGGGTGAGGGCACCGGCCAGGCCGAGCGCGACTCCTGACGTCTCGGAGCCGGTGTAGGCCAGGGCCGAGTCCGCGGGGACCACGGCGACGGGGGTCGTGGCGGCGGGGACGACGGCGGTGACCAGGCTGTACTCGACCGGGGTCGAGAGGCCGGAGACGACGGGCAGGCCCGTGGTCGGGTCGGTCACGATGGTGCCGTCCTCGAAGAGGGCGGCGAAGGCGACGACCGTGTATTCGCCGGGGACCTGCTCGAGCGTGACGCTCCAGGTGCCGTCGTCACCGACGACGATGCGGTCGGTGGGGTCGACCGGCTCCGGCTGGGGGCTGGGCTGGGCGAAGGTGCCCAGCTGCGGCTCGAGGGCGGCGAGGGCCTCCTCGACCTGGGCCTCGAGCTCGGCGAGGTCCGCCGTCGGCACGGCGAAGAGGCCGATGTCGGAGCCGGGGGTGCCGGTGCCCTGGAACGTCACGCGGTCGCCGACGACGGTCTCGTCCTGCACCGGCGCGGTGATGACGGGGGTCGCGGGGGCGGTGACGGGCTCGGGGGCCGGGATCGGCTCGGGCTGCGGGGTGGGCTCGGGCTCGGGGGCCGGCGCGGGCGTCGCGGCCGGGAGCTCGAGCGTGACCTCGACGACGCCGGACTCGACGCCGTCGGTCAGCTGCGTGAAGGTCACGGTCTGTCCGACCGGGGCGTCCTCGGCGAAGACGACCTCGAGGGTCCACACGCCGTCCGTGACGATCGCGGGGTCGGCGAGCACGGCGTCGTCGGCGTCGGTCGCGGTGACCGTCGAGTCGTCGGTGCCGGTCCCGGAGAAGGTGACCGTACGGCTCTCGAGGGGGGTGCCGGGGGCGGGCTCCGTGACGTCGAACTCCACCGTGGGGTCGACGGGCACGCCCGGGATGACGAAGTCGCGCGTGATGGTCTCGTCGACGACCGTGGCACCCGCCAGGGTGCTCGTGATCACGAGCGTCTGGTCCGGGGCGCTCTCGGGAGCGAACGACAGGGGGGTCGAGAAGGTGCCGGTGGCGTCGACCGTCTCCTGGGCGACGAGGCCGAAGGGCTCGTCGAACACAGAGACGACCGTGCCCTCGGGAGCGGTGCCGACGACGTCGATGTCGAGGGTGTCGAAGACCTGGCCCTGGGCGGGACTGGTCACCTGCAGGTCGCCGGGAGCGGCGGAGGCGGCGGTCGCGCCGAACAGCGCGCCTCCGAGAGCGAGGGACAGCGCGGCCGGGACGGCGAGGGCGCGTCGCCAGGTGTGGCGAGTGGTCACGGGGGTTCTTCCTGTGGGGAGAGGGCGCACGTCACCACGTGGTCGCACGGCAGCGGGCGGCCGGAATCGGGTCTCCGGTCACGGAGAACGCTATCGTTCGGTGCTCGGTCGCGGGGGATGAACCGAGCACGACTCGGGCGGCTGCGCTCGGCGTGCTGCTCACCCGGGGGTGATCCTCGCCCGACGTGCCGTTCCGGCGGGTGGGCTCCGCGCCACCAGGAGGGGCCTCCGTGCGTCTCGGCGGACCAGGTCGAGCACGGGGCGGTCCTCCCGCCTGCGGGAGTACAACGGAGTGATCCCATGACGAACGCACCCACGCCTCTTGCCCCCGAGCTCACCGACCGCCAGAAGTGGCAGGCCTTCGGCGTCTGCGTCGGCGTCGCCGCCCTGACGATCCTCGACCTGTCGAAGGTCAACGTCGGCCTGCCCAGCATCGAGTCCTCGCTCGACGCCGGGCCCAGCGCCCTCCAGCTCATCGTCGCCGGCTACGCGCTCGCCTTCGGCCTGGCGCTCGTGCCCTCGGGGCGCCTCGGTGACCTGAAGTCGCGCAAGCTCATGTTCGTCATCGGGCTCACGGCCTTCACGCTCGCGAGCCTCTTCTGCGCGCTCGCGCCGACCATCGAGCTGCTCGTCGTCGGGCGCATCGTGCAGGGCATCGCCGCGGGCATCCAGATGCCGCAGGTGCTCGGTCTCGTGCAGCAGCTGTTCCAGGGCAAGGAGCGCGGCCGAGCCTTCGGCCTGTTCGGTGCCGTCATCGGCATCGGCACGGCCTTCGGCCCCACGCTCGGCGGCCTGCTCATCGCGGTGGGCGGGCCCGAGGACGGCTGGCGCCTCCTGTTCTGGATGAACATCCCGCTCGGCCTCATCGCCATCGTCTTCGCGCTGAAGCTGCTGCCGAGGGAGAGCACGGCGCCGAGCGGCCACCAGACCCTCGACGTGTTCGGCATCGTGCTGCTGGGCCTGGCGATCCTCACGCTCATGCTGCCGTTCGTGCTCACCACCGGCCAGGGTGACGACCCGCTGCGCTGGTCGTTCCTCGTCGGCTTCGTCGTCTTCACCGCGGCCTTCGTCGCCTGGGAGCAGCGCTACAAGGCCCGCGGCAAGTCGCCCGTCGTGCACTTCGACCTGTTCCGCACCGCGTCGTACCGCAACGGCACCCTCATCGCCACGGTCTACTTCTGCGCCCTGCCGGCGACGTTCTTGCTCACGACGCTCTACCTGCAGCAGGGCCTCGGCCTCGAGCCCGTCTTCGCGGGCATGGTGACGATCCCGTTCGCGCTCACGAGCGCGGTCGCCGCCTTCTACGGCGGCCGCCTCGTCGACCGGTACGGCCGCAGCCTCGTCGTGCTGGGCCTGGTGCTCGTGCTGGTCGGGTTCGTGCTGATCCTGCTCGCCGCGACCCTCACGTCGGCCGAGGCGACGCCCTGGGCCATGGGCGTCGGCATGCTCGTCGCCGGCACCGGCGGCGGCTTCGTCATCTCGCCGAACCAGACCCTCACGCTGGCGGAGGTGCCCGTCGAGATGGGCGGCGTCGCGGGCTCGATGGGCCAGGTCGGCCAGCGCGCCGGCACCGCCATCGGCACCGCCGTCGCCGTCTCGACCTTCTACGCGATCATCGCGGGGGAGGGTGGCACCGACCTCGACGTCTACCACGACGCCTACCGGGGAGGCTTCTTCGTCGTGCTGGGGCTGATCGCCCTCGCGCTCGTGCTCGGCCTCGTCGACCTCCGCGCCCGCAAGCTCGGCAAGGTGGGCCCGGAGGCGCAGACCGCCTGAGCGGCAGGAGGCGCGGGCGGCCTAGCGGCCGAGCCAGGCCGTCATGTCGAGCGGCTGCGTGGGCGTCAGGTCGACGGCGGCCGGGTCGACGCCCTGCGGCCCCGGGGCGACGATCGACACCGTCACGCTCGCGAAGGCGGGCGAGGGGGCGGCGGCGGGTCGCGCGTCGGTGGTGACGGGGGTCCCGACGGCAGCAGCGGTCAGGTCGACGACGGGGGCGGCGGTGGCGAACACGGGGACTCCTCGGGGCGGCGCGGCTCCTGGGGGCCGCGGACGGACGACGTGGGCGGGGCCACGGCGGGCACCTCAGAGGTGGTGCCCGCCGGGCTCCTGGGCCGCCCTGCCTGAGCGATCAGGGCTCCGTGCGGAGCGGGCGACGACCTGCGTCCAGCCTCCTGCACCCGTGCCCGCTGGCGCATCGAGCACCAGGAGGTCCTTGCCTCGTCCCCAGGGATGACCTAGGCGATCCGGGTGGTCAGGACCTCGGCCCCCTCGTCGGTCACGAGGACGGTGTGCTCGCTGTGGGCCGTCCGGGCGCCCGTGGCGCTGCGCAGGGTCCAGCCGTCGTCGTCGGTGACGAGCTCGTCGGTGTCGGCCATGACCCAGGGCTCGATCGCGAGGAGCAGCCCGGTGCGCAGCTTGTAGCCGCGGCCCGGGCGACCGTCGTTCGCGATGTGCGGGTCCTGGTGCATCGTCGAGCCGACGCCGTGCCCGCCGAACTCGAGGTTGACGGACCAGCCGTCGCCGCGGAGCACCTCGCCGATCGCGGCCGACAGGTCGCCCGTCTTGGCACCCGGCCGGGTGACCGCGATCGCGGCCGCCAGCGCGCGCTCGGTGGAGTCGATGAGCGCCAGGCTCTCGGCGGGCTGCGTCGCCCCCACGACGAAGCTGAGCGCCGAGTCGGCGACGACGCCGTCGAGGGTGACCGCCAGGTCGAGCGTGAGCAGGTCGCCGTCGGCGAGGACCTGGTCGCGCGGCAGCCCGTGGAGCACGGCGTCGTTGACCGACGTGCAGATGTAGTGGCCGAAGGGGCCGCGGCCGAACGACGGGGCGTAGTCGACGTAGCAGGAGGTCGCACCCGCCTCGAGGATCATCGCCTTCGTCCACGCGTCGATCTCGAGCAGGTTCGTGCCGACCGTCGTGCGCTCGCGCACGGTCCGCAGGATGCGCCCGACGAGCGCACCGACCGCCCGGGCCTTCGGGAACTCGGTGGGGTGCAGGATCTCGATCACGGCGGGGCCTCCTCGGCGGCTCGGGTGCGGGTGGGGGTGCGGGTGGTGCGGGTGTTGCTGCGGTGCGGGTGCGGGTGCGGGTCCTGGGGCTGGTCCGCACGGGGCGGGCGCGGGTGCTGACGTCACCTGCGCACCGGTAATGGTATCCCGCTCGGCGGGGGGTTAGGATCGCCGCATGGTCCGCCTGCCGCTCACCCCCGCCGAGGTCGACCGGGGCCGACGCCTCGGCGCGGCACTGCGCCGGGCGCGGGGCGACCGCTCCATGGTCGACACGGCCCTCGCCGCCGACATCTCGCCCGAGACGCTGCGCAAGATCGAGTCGGGGCGGGTCGCGACTCCTGCCTTCTCGACGGTCGCGGCCGTGGCCAGCGTGCTCGGGCTCTCGCTCGACGCCCTGTGGTCCGAGATCGCGACCGCAGGAGGCCCCGCCCTGTCCGGCGCGGCCGTCACCCCCGGCGGGCACGCCGTGGAGCCGCTGGCCTCCTAGGAGCCCGGCGTCGCCGACGGGTCGACCCGCACGGCCCGGACGACCTCGTCGTGCAGGACGCCGTTCGTCGCCAGCGCGGAGCCGTGCCACGGCCCGGGGAGCCCGTCGAGGCTGCTGAAGGTGCCGCCGGCCTCCTCGACGACGACCTGCAGCGCGGCCATGTCGTAGGGGGCCAGGCCGTCCTCGCCCGCGATGTCGAGCGCGCCCTCGGCGACCATGACGTACGACCAGAACTCGCCGTACGAACGGGTGCGCCAGACGCGCTCCGTGAGCGCCAGCAGCTGGTCGAGCCGGCCCCCCTCGCGCCAGTACTCGAGGCCGTTGTAGCTGAGCGACGCGTCGCCCAGCTCGCGGACGCCCGACACCAGGAGGCGCTCGCCCGGCCGGTCCGACGACCAGGCGCCGGCACCGCGAGACGCCCACCAGCGCCGGCCCAGCGCCGGCGCGCTGACCACGCCCACGACGGGCACGCCGTCGACGACGAGCGACACGAGGGTCGCCCACACCGGCACCCCGCGCAGGAAGTTCGCGGTGCCGTCGATCGGGTCGACGATCCACTGCCGCGTCGGGCGGGCGGGGGCGGTCGTCGTGCCGGTGCTGTCGGTGTCGGTGCTCGTGCCCGTGCTCGTGCCGGTGCTCGTGCCCGTGCCCGTGCCCGTGCTGGTGCTGGTGCTCGTGCCCGTGCTCGTGCTGGAGTCCTGGACCGCGCGGGCGTCGGACGGGGCGGCGTCGTCGCCGTACTCCTCGCCGAAGAACGTGTCGTCCGGTCGTTCCGTCGCCACGAGCCCACGGATGGCCCGCTCGACCGCCTGGTCGGCGTCGGTGACGTGCGTGCGGTCGGGCTTCATCGACACGTGCAGGTCCGTGCTGCGGAACCGCTCGGCGCTGATCGCGTCGGCCGCGTCCGCCAGCCGGAGGGCGAGGTCGAGGTCGTCAGCCCAGGCTGCCGCCTCGTCAGCAGGGCAGGAGGCGCGGGTCGGGTCGGTCACCCCGCCAGCGTACCGAGCCCGCCCGCCCGGCCCGCGCCTCCTGCGCTGCCCGTGCGGAGCGCCCCTCGTCCCCGCCCGGCCGCCCGCCCCGCGCCCCGTGCGCCGATGTGACCCGAACTGCGGCCTCGGCGCTCGTGGGGCAGCACTCCGGGTCACCTCGATGCACTGGTGAGGCGTGTGCGGCTCGCACTGCCCGGGAGGGATCTCCACCGAGCATCGAGGTGACGCGAAGTGCGGCCTCGGGGCTCGTGGGGCCGCAGTTCGGGTCATCTCGATGACCACGACGGTGGGCGGACGACCAAGCGAGCATGGCAGGGCAGGGCAGGGCAGGGCAGGGCAGGGCAGGGCAGGGCAGGGCCGAGCGAGCACGAGCACGAGCACGAGGATCGGGCAGGAGGCGCGCCCGGCCTAGCTGCGGGAGGCGAGCAGCGAGCGCAGCGACCGCAGGCGTTCGCGGCCCACCTCGCCGAGCTCGCCGCCCTCGACGCGGTCGACGATCTCCCAGTCGTGGGCCTGGTCGAGCGGCACGCCGTCCGGGGGCGGGCCCTCCGCTGGCAGGGCGTGCGTCGCGAACGAGCGCAGGATGTTCGCCGGGTCCACGTGCCCCAGGCCGAACGAGCGCACGCCGGGCGTGTCGATGATCCAGCCGCCCGTCGGCACCGCGAACGACACGGTGGACGACGACGTGTGCCGCCCACGACCGGTCACCGCGTTGACGACGCCGACCTCGCGCTGAGCCCCGGTCAGGGCGTTGACCAGCGTCGACTTGCCGACGCCCGAGTGGCCGACCGTCACCGTCGTGTGCCCGGCGAGCAGCTCGCGCAGCTCGGCCAGCGCGGGGGAGGGCTCGCCGTCGACGTCGTCGAACGAGGTCGACGTCGTCGTGACCACCCGCAGGTCGAGGCACGAGAAGTGCGCCGCGAACGGCACCGGGTCGGCGAGGTCGGTCTTCGTGATGCAGAGGACCGGCTCGATGCCCGCGTCGAACGCGGCCACCAGGTAGCGGTCGACGAGACGCGGGCGCGGCTCGGGGTCGGCGGCGGCCACGACCACGAGCATCTGGTCGGCGTTGGCCACCACGACCCGCTCGACCACGTCCGTGTCGTCGGCGCTCCGCCGCAGCAGCGTGCTGCGCTCCTGCACGCGCACGATCCGCGCCAGCGAGCCCTCCGCACCGCTGGTGTCGCCGACGACGTCGACGCGGTCGCCCGTGACGACGCTCTTCTTGCCGAGCTCGCGAGCCCGGGCCGTCGTGATCTCGCGCTCGTCGGGAGTGCCCACGTCGAGCAGCACCCCGTACCGACCGCGGTCCACCGTCCACACGACGCCCGTCTCGGCCTGCTCGTACGCCGGCCGCTGCTTCGTGCGCGGCCGGTTGCCCTTCGGGTTGGGCCGCACCCGCACCGACGACTCGTCGTACTCGCCGTAGGCCCGCTCGTCGACGACGTCGTCGTCGGGGGCGTCGGGGTCGCTCCACCAGCTCATGCGCGCGCGCACCCTGCCTGCACGGCCACGCCCCAGGATGCCGCCTGCGCCCCAGGTCTCGTCCTGGGGTCCGGGCGGGTTCCTGGGGTGTCGGCGTGCATCGCCGTACGGGTGTCGGCGTGCATCGCCGTGCGGGCATCGGCGCGCGTCGCCGTGCGTGCACCACTGCGCGTCCGGCTGCCCGCGCCGGTCACAGGAACCCCAGCAGGTCGATGTCGGCCGGCGTCTCGTGCACGCGGCGCCCCAGGAGGTCGTCCCACAGCTCCGTGAACTGCGGCAGCGTCTTGCTCGTCACGCGCACGTCGTCGACCTCGACGCCCTCGACCGCGAGGCCGATGATGGCCGCGGCCGTCGCCATGCGGTGGTCTTCGTAGGAGCGCCACTGCCCCGCGTGCAGCGGCGAGGGCTCGAGGTGCAGCCCGTCGTCGAGCTCGGTCACGCGCCCGCCGAGGGCGTTGATCTCGCTCGCGAGGGCGGCGAGGCGGTCCGTCTCGTGGCCGCGCAGGTGGCCGATGCCCGTGATCGTGCTCGGGCCCGAGGCCAGGGCGGCCAGGGCGACGAGCGCGGGGGCCAGCTCGCCGCCGCGCGAGAGGTCGAGGTCGACGCCCGGCAAGCTGCCGCCGCCGACGAGGCCCACGCCGCCGTCGACGGTGAGCAGGTCGCCGTCGAGGGTCACGGTCGCGCCCCAGAGCGGCAGCAGCTCGACGAGGTCGGCGCCGACCTGCGTCGTCTCGGCGGGCCAGTGGCGGACCTGCACCGTGCCTCCTGCGATCAGGGCCGCGACGAGGAACGGCGCGGCGTTCGACAGGTCGGGCTCGATCGTGAGCTCGCGCGCCGCGATCGGCGTCGGAGGGACCTCCCAGACGCCTGCCGACGGCGACGTGACCTCGACGCCGCGCTGGGCGAGCACGTCGACCGTCATGGCGATGTGCGGCAGGCTCGGCAGCGTCTCGCCGGTGTGCCGGAGGGTCAGGCCCCGGGCGAAGCGAGGCGCGCTGAGCAGCAGGCCCGAGACGAACTGGCTCGACGCCGACGCGTCGATCTCGACGTCGCCGCCCTCGACCTCGCCGGTGCCGTAGAGGCTGAACGGCAGCTGCCCGCGCCCGTCGTCGGAGACGTCGACGCCGAGCGCGCGCAGCGACTCGATCGTCGTGCGCATGGGGCGCCGGCGGGCGCTCTCGTCGCCGTCGAAGGTGACCGGGCCGAGCGCCAGGGCGGCGACCGGGGGCAGGAACCGCATGACGGTGCCCGCGAGCCCGCAGTCGACCGTCGTGCCGCCGGTCAGCTCACCGGGGGTGACGCGCCAGGCGGGCACGGCCGGGTCGTCGGAAGGGACCTCGTCGACGGTGGTGCCCAGGGCGCGCAGCGCGTCGACCATGAGGGCGGTGTCGCGCGAGTGCAGGGGAGCGTGCAGGAGGCTCGGACCGTCGGCCAGCGCCGACAGCACCAGCTCGCGGTTGGTGAGCGACTTCGACCCGGGCAGCGACACGGTCGCCGAGAGGGGGCCGGCGGCCGACGGCGCCGTCCAGCGACCGTCGTCGACCTCGGGCTGACGACCGTCTTCGTAGGGGCTGAACTCGGGCCCGGAATACCGCGATACCTGCATCGGTTGACCACTGTACTGCCGACCCCGACGGGAGAACCGTGATCACTGCGCCACCCCCCGAGGATCTCCTCCTCGCCGAACTAGACTCGGCCCTGATGAGCACCTCCGACGACCTCGCCCCCGAGCCCGACGCCGCCCAGCTGCGCGCGCTGTTCGAGGAGCAGGCGCTGCCCTTCATGGACCAGCTGTACGCCGCCGGCATGCGCATGACGCGCAACCCGGCCGACGCCTCCGACCTCGTGCAAGAGACCTACGTGAAGGCCTTCGCGGCGTTCCGCCAGTTCCAGCAGGGCACGAACCTCAAGGCGTGGCTGTACCGGATCCTCACGAACACGTTCATCAACACGTACCGCAAGAAGCAGCGCGACCCCTACCAGGGCACCATCGACGAGCTCGAGGACTGGCAGATGGGCGGTGCCGAGAGCGCGACCCGCACGTCGCGGTCGAACCGGTCCGCCGAGGCCGAGGCCATCGACCACCTGCCCGACAGCGCCGTCAAGGACGCCTTGCAGCAGGTGCCCGAGGACTTCCGGATGGCCGTCTACTTCGCCGACGTCGAGGGGTTCTCGTACCAGGAGATCGCCGACATCATGAAGTCCCCCGTCGGCACCGTCATGAGCCGCCTCCACCGCGGGCGTCGGCTCCTCCGTGAACTGCTGGCCGACCATGCCCGCGAGAGGGGCATGACCGTCCCGGCCCCCGTGACCAAGAAGGGCGCGAAGCGATGACCGAGTACGACTGCGACAAGGCCAAGGCCGAGCTCGAGGAGTTCCTGCACGGCGAGCTGTGCCGCGAGGACGCGGCCGACATCCGTGAGCACATGGCCGGTTGCGCCGACTGCGCGGGCGAGCACCACGTCGGCGTGGTCCTCACCGAGGCCGTGCAGCGCGCCTGCCGCGAGTCCGCCCCCGAAGACCTGCGTTCGACCGTCCTCGCCCGGCTGCGGGCACTGCAGGCCTCGCACTGACCCCGCAGGAGGCCCGGGCCGCGTCGGGCAGGGCGACCCGCGTCGCGTGCGTCCCCGTCGCCTCCTGCGCCGCCGTCGCCCGCACCTCCTGCCGCGCGTGAGCACCGGCGTCACGTGCACGGCTGCGCCGGGAGGCTGCGCTAGCGTCGGGGCATGACCGCCACGGTGGAGGTGCTCGGCACCCCGACGCCCGACGACCTCGACGACCTCGTCACGCTCATCAGCTCGCTCGGCTACGCGCTCGACGCCGACGTGCTCGCGACCCGGCTCGACCGGCTCACGGGCGCCGCTGGGCACGAGACGTGGGTCGTCCGCGACGACGCCGGCCGGGTGAGGGCCGTCGCCGGTGGGCACCTCATGTGGGCCTACAACGCCGACGCCCCCGTCGCGCAGCTGCTGTTGCTCGTCGTACGGGACGACGCGCGCCGGGACGGCATCGGCTCGCAGCTGCTCTCGCACTTCGAGGCCTGGGCCGACCGCCACGGTGCCCGCACCCTCGACGCGGTCTCGGCCGCCGCCACCGACTCGGCGCACCGCTTCTACCAGAAGCGCGGGTACCACTCGACCGGCAGCCGGTACTCCAAGCTCGCCTGACGCCGCGTCATGCCGCGCGACAGCACGCCGCGCGACAGCACGCCGCGCGACAGCACGCCGCGCCACAGCACGCGGCGCGCGTCGCCGCGGAGCACGACGGAGGCCGCACCCTCGAGGGGTGCGGCCTCCGTCGTCCCACGAGGTCGACCTAGAGGTCGAGCGCCCGCCCGATGAGCTCGACCTGCTGCTGCGCGCTGGCCTTCGTCGAACCTGCCGCGGGGGAGGCCGACGCCGCACGCGACGCGACCCGGATCGGCCGGTCGAGGTGCTTCGCGAGCTCGAACGCGAGGAACGGCCACGCGCCCTGGTTCTCGGGCTCCTCCTGGGCCCAGACGAGCTCGGCGTCCGGGTAGCGGTCGAGGACCTGCCGGATGCGCTCGAGCGGCAGCGGGTAGAGCTGCTCGAGGCGCACGAGCGCGATGTCGTCCTGCACGCCGCGCTTGTCGAGCTCGGTGGTGAGGTCGTAGTGGATCTTGCCCGAGTGCAGCACGACCCGCTTCGTGGCCGCGGGGTCGCTTACGCGGGTGCAGTCCAGCACGGGCTCGAAGCGGCCCGACGTGAACGCGTCGACGTCGCTCGTCGCGCCGCGGAGGCGCAGCATGGCCTTCGGCGTGAAGACGATGAGCGGCCGGCGCGGGCGGGCGTAGGCCTGGCGGCGCAGCAGGTGGAAGTACGACGCGGGCGTCGACGGGCGCGCGATCGTCATGTTGTCCTCCGCGGCGAGCTGCAGGAACCGCTCCATGCGCGCCGACGAGTGGTCGGGGCCCTGGCCCTCGTAGCCGTGCGGCAGCAGCAGCACGACGCTCGAGCGCTGGCCCCACTTCTGCTCGGCGCTCGAGATGAACTCGTCGACGATGGTCTGGGCGCCGTTGACGAAGTCGCCGAACTGGGCCTCCCACATGACCAGGGCGTCGGCGCGCTCCACCGAGTAGCCGTACTCGAAGCCCATGGCCGCGTACTCGCTGAGCAGCGAGTCGTAGATCCAGAGCTTCGCCTGGGTGCCGTCGAGGTTCTGCAGCGGCAGCCACTCCTGGCCGTTCGTGCGGTCGTGCAGGACCGCGTGGCGCTGCACGAAGGTGCCGCGCCGGCTGTCCTGCCCCGCCAGGCGGACGGGCGTGCCCTCGGTGAGCAGCGAGCCCATGGCGAGCAGCTCGCCGAAGGCCCAGTCGATGCCTCCGGTGCGGCTCATCTCGACGCGCTTCTTGAGCAGCTGCGAGAGCTTCGGGTGCACCGAGAAGCCCTCGGGCGGGTTGTCGTGCGCGTCGCCGATGGCCTGCACCAGCTCGCGCGAGATGCCGGTCGTGTCGGGTTCGCCGGCCGCCTTCTCGTCGCGCTGGCTGCGCGGCTTCTCGAGGTCGTCGACCTCGTCGAGCGAGTCGACGTCGACCACGGGGATCGAGCCGGTCTGCGCGGCGTGCGTCTCGGCGAAGGCGCGCTCCAGGCGGTCCTGGAAGTCCCGGTGCGCGCCGTCGTACTCCTCTTGCGTGATGTCGCCGCGGCCGACGAGCGCCTCGGTGTAGAGCGTGCGCACGCTGCGCTTGGCCTCGATGAGGGTCGTCATCAGCGGCTGCGTCATCGAGGGGTCGTCGCCCTCGTTGTGCCCGCGGCGGCGGTAGCAGATGAGGTCGACGACGACGTCGCGCCGGAACTCCTGCCGGTAGGCGAAGGCGAGCTCGGCGACGCGGGCCACGGCCTCGGGGTCGTCGCCGTTGACGTGGAAGATCGGTGCCTGGACCGTCTTGGCGACGTCCGTCGAGTACACCGACGACCGGCTGTCGGAGGGCGAGGTGGTGAAGCCCACCTGGTTGTTGATGACGACGTGCACGGTGCCGCCGACGCGGTAGCCGCGCAGCTGCGACATCTGCAGCGTCTCGACGACGACGCCCTGGCCCGCCATGGCCGCGTCGCCGTGCACGAGCACGGGCAGCACGCCGAACGTGCCGGGCGCCCTGCGGTCCTGCTTGGCACGGACGACGCCCTCGAGCACGCCGTCGGCGGCCTCGAGGTGCGAGGGGTTCGCCGCGAGGTACACGGGGATCGTCTCGCCGGTCGCGCTCGTGAACTCGCCCTCGGTGCCCAGGTGGTACTTGACGTCGCCCGAGCCCTGGACGGTCCTCGGGTCTTGCGTGCCCTCGAACTCCCGGAAGATCTGGCCGTACGTCTTGCCCGCGATGTTCGTGAGCACGTTGAGGCGACCGCGGTGCGCCATGCCGATGGCGACCTCGTCGAGGCCGGCCCGCGCCGCCTGCTGGATCACCGTGTCGAGCAGCGCGATGGCCGACTCGCCGCCCTCGAGGCTGAAGCGCTTCTGGCCGACGTACTTCGTCTGCAGGAACGTCTCGAAGGCCTCGGCCTCGTTGAGCTTGGCGAGGATCCGCATCTGCTCGTCGTGCGAGGGCTTCTCGTAGGGCACCTCGACGTGCTCCTGGATCCAGCGTCGCTGCGCCGGGTCCTGGATGTGCATGTACTCGATGCCGATGGTGCGGCAGTACGTGTCGCGGAGGATCCCCAGCACGTCGCGCAGGAGGGCGTGGGTGCGCCCGCCGAGACCGCCCGTCACGAAGTCCCGGTCGAGGTCCCAGAAGGTCAGGCCGTGGCTCTCGATCGAGAGGTCGGGGTGGCTGCGCTGCTTGTACTGCAGCGGGTCGATGTCGGCCATGAGGTGACCGCGGACCCGGTAGCTGTTGATGAGCTCGAGCACGCGCGCGGTCTTGTTGACCCGCTCGGCGAGGTTGACGTTGATGTCGGCGTTCCAGTGGATCGGCTCGTAGGGGATCCGCAGCGCCGCGAAGATCTCCTCGTAGAAGCCGTCGCCGCCGATGAGCAGCTCGTGCACGATCTTGAGGAACTCGCCCGACCCGGCGCCCTGGATGACGCGGTGGTCGTAGGTGCTGGTCAGCGTGATGGTCTTGCCGATGCCCAGCTCGACGAGGGTCTTCGGCGACGACCCCTGGAACTCGGCCGGGTAGTCGAGCGCGCCGGCGCCGATGATCGAGCCGGCGCCCTTCATGAGGCGGGGCACGCTGTGGACGGTGCCGATGCCGCCCGGGTTGGTCAGCGAGATCGTGTTGCCCTGGAAGTCGGCGGCCGTCAGCTTGTTCTGGCGGGCGCGCTTCACGACGTCCTCGTAGGCCGAGAGGAACCCCTGGAAGTCCATCGTGTCGGCCTTCTTGATGCCCGGGACGAGGAGGGCACGGGTGCCGTCGGGCTTGGGGATGTCGATCGCGAGCCCGAGGTTGACGTGCGCGGGGGTGACCACGCTCGGCTTGCCGTCGACCTCGTCGTAGAAGACGTTCTGGCTCGGGAACTTCGTGAGCGCCTTCACGAGCGCCCAGCCGATGAGGTGGGTGAACGACACCTTGCCGCCGCGAGCGCGCTTGAGGTGGTTGTTGATGACGATGCGGTTGTCGATCATGAGCTTCGCCGGGACGGTGCGCACGCTCGTCGCGGTGGGCACGGTGAGGCTGGCGTCCATGTTCGTCGCGAGCGACTTGGCCATGCCGCGCAGCGGCGTGACCTCGTTCTCGGGCTCCGGGGTCGGCTCGGGCGCGGGGGCGCGCTTGCTGGCCCTCGCGGGGGCGGGGGCGTCGGCGGGGATCGGCTGCTGCTGCGGCTCGACGCTCGTCGTGCGGGCCGGGGCCTTGCCGCCCGTGGCGGGACCGGCAGGAGGCGCGGGCGGCGCCGTCGCGTCGCTCACCTCGGGCGCGATCTGCGCCTCGCCGCCGTCGGCCTGGTCGGTGGTCTGCCGCTCGCTGCGGCCGGGGGAGCCGGCGTCGCTGCCGGAGGGGGCGTCGCCGGCGGCGTGACGACCGGAGCCGCCGTCGGAGGGAGCGTCGCCGCGGGAGGGGTGGTAGGCCTCGAGCACGGGCCACCAGGACTCGGCCACCGAGTGCTTGTCGTCGAGCCACCGCTCGTACATCTCGTCGACCAGCCACTCGTTCGCGCCGAACTCCGCGGCGCCCTCGTCAGTCGTTCCGGTCAGGTGGCTTGACACAGCCGATCGCCCACTCTCCGTTGATCGTGATCCGCGCAGGCCTCGATGCCCGCGCCCGCCCAGCCTAACGCGCGCCCGGCGGGCCGGACCGAGCCCGCGCCGCCCCCGGTCACGGGCTGCGCGCCCGCCTGCCCGGCCCGCTCCCGGCCTCCTGGCGGGATACTGGTGGCATGCGGTTCTACGAGACGACCCCGACGCACGACCTGACGTACTCCGACGTGTTCCTGGTGCCCAGCCGGTCGGCCGTCGCCAGCAGGCTCGACGTCTCGCTCGCGCCCGGTGACGGCACGGGCGCGCAGCTGCCGATCGTGGCCGCCAACATGAACAGCGTCACGGGCCCCCGCCTCGCGGCCACGCTCGCCCGACGCGGCGGCCTGGGCGTGCTGCCCCAGGACATGCCCCTGCAAGAGCTCGACGCCGCGATCCGCTGGGTCAAGGACCAGCCCGTGGAGTGGGACGCCCCCTTCTCGCTGTCGCCGGCGTCGACCGTGGCCGACGCCCTCCGGACCGTGCCCGCCGTCGAGGGCCACGGCATCGTGCTGCACGACGACGACGGCCGCTACCTCGGCTGCATCGCCGCCTCGCGGCTGGGCACCGCTCCGCGCGACGCCGTGCTGGGCGACCTGCTGCACGGTGCCCTCACCTCGCTCGACGCCGACGACGTCAGCGGCCCGCGCGAGGCCTTCGACCGGCTCGTCGCCGCCGACCTCGAGTTCGCGCCCGTGCTGCGGCACGGCCGCGTCGTCGGCACCGTCAGCCGCAAGGGCGCGCTGCGCTCGACGATCTACCGTCCCGCGCTCGACGGCGACGGGCGCCTCCGCGTCGCCGCGGCCGTCGGCATCAACGGCGACGTCGCCGGCAAGGCCAGGGCGCTCGCCGCCGCGGGGGTCGACGTGCTCGTGCTCGACACCGCGCACGGCGACCAGGAGGGCATGCTGCGCGCCCTGCGCGCCGTCGCCGACGAGCGGCTGGGCCTGCCGCTCGTGGCGGGCAACGTCGTCACCGAGAGCGCCGTCCGCAGCCTCGTCGCCGCGGGCGCCGACGTCGTCAAGGTCGGCGTCGGTCCCGGCGCCATGTGCACGACGCGCATGATGACGGCCGTGGGCCGCCCCCAGTTCTCCGCGGTGCTCGAGACCGCCGCCGCGGCGCGCGCCCTCGGTGCCCACGTGTGGGCGGACGGCGGCGTGCGCTACCCGCGCGACGTGGCGCTCGCCCTCGCGGCCGGCGCCTCGAGCGTCATGATCGGGTCGTGGTTCGCCGGCACCGTCGAGGCTCCCGGCGAGCTCGCCACCGACGCCTCCGGTGCCCTCTACAAGGAGAGCTGGGGCATGGCCTCGACCAAGGCGGTCCAGGGCCGCTTCGAGCGCCTCGACCCCTACGAGCTCGCCCGCAAGACGCTCTTCGCCGAGGGCATCTCGTCGTCCCGCATCATGCTCGACCCGCTGCGCCCGTCGGTCGAGGACCTCCTCGACATGATCACCGCGGGCGTGCGCAGCTCGTTCACCTACGCCGGTGCCACGAGCCTCGCCGAGTTCGCCGAGCGGGCCCTCGTGGGCGTGCAGTCGGCGGCCGGCTACGAGGAGGGCAAGGCGCTCCCCGTCAGTTGGTGACGGACGCTCACGAGCGCTGCCGGCGGGTGGGCAGCACGGGGTAGGATCGTCGTCTCATGGACGAACCTCCCTCTGCCCAGCGCTCACCCGGTCACCATCCCGGCCCTCACCCCGGTCCTCGTCAGCGGGGTGAGCACCTCCGGTGAACGAGTGGATCCTGCTCGCGGTCGGCCTCCTGCTCACGGTCGGCACCGGTCTCTTCGTGGCGAGCGAGTTCTCGCTCGTCAACCTCGACCGCTCCGACCTCGAGGCCCGGCAGGAGCGCGGTGAGAAGGGCCTCGCGCCCACCATCGGCGCCCTGCGCATCACGTCGACGCACCTGTCCAGCGCCCAGCTCGGCATCACCCTCACGACGCTCCTCACGGGCTACACGATGGAGCCCGCCTTCTCGCGGCTGCTCGCACGGCCCGCGACGGCGCTCGGCGTCCCCGAGGGCGTGGTCGCCGTCGGCGCCCCGATCGTCTCGGTCGTCGTGGCGACGCTGCTGTCCATGGTCATCGGCGAGCTCGTGCCCAAGAACTTCGCGCTCGCCCTGCCCCGGCAGACGGCGAAGCTCGTGATCCCGTTCCAGGTGCTCTTCACGACGGTGTTCCGGCCCGCCGTGGCGCTGCTCAACAACACGGCGAACGCGATCCTGCGCTCCATCGGCATCGAGCCGAAGGAGGAGCTCTCCGGAGCGCGCACCGCCCAGGAGCTCTCCTCGCTCGTGCGCCGGTCGGCGACCGAGGGCAGCCTCGACGCGGACACGGCCACGCTGCTGGCGCGCACCCTCGTGTTCAGCGACCACACCGCCTCCGACGTCATGACGCCCCGCCCGCGGCTCACGACGGTGTCGCGCACCGACAGCGCCGCGTTCGTCCTCGAGCAGTCGCGCCGCACCGGCCTGTCCCGGTTCCCGGTGACCGACGAGGGCATCGACGACGTCGTGGGCCTCGTCCACGTCAAGCAGGCCGTCTCGGTGCCGCGCGAGAAGCGCGCCGACGTGCCCGTCTCCGCCCTGCTGACCGACGCCGTCAACGTGCCCGAGACGATGAACCTCGACGCGCTGCTCACCGAGGTGCGCGGTCGCGGGTACCAGATGGCCGTGGTGCTCGACGAGTACGGCGGCACCGCGGGCGTCGTGACCCTGGAGGACCTCATCGAGGAGCTCGTGGGCGAGGTGTCCGACGAGCACGACCGCAGCCGCGTCGACGTCGTGCGCTCGCGCAACTGGCTCACCTTCCCGGGCCTCCTGCGCCCCGACGAGCTGCTCGAGCGCGCCTCGGTCAAGGTGCCCGAGGACGGCCCCTACGAGACCGTCGGCGGCTGGCTCATGAGCGAGCTCGGCCGCCTGCCGCGGCAGGGCGACGTCGTCGGGACCGATGACGGCACCTTCCGCGTGGAGCGCCTCGACGGGCGCCGCATCGACCGGATCCGGTTCACGCCGACCGCCGACCCGGCCGACGGGGCCGCAGCGCCCGAGCCGGTCGCCGCGGGTGGTGCGACGTCCGCGGGCGGGGCCTCGCGGTCGACCGCCGGGTCGCCCGCCGACGGGTCCGCGGCCTCGCTCGAGGCCGACACGAGCGCCGACCGCCGTGGTGCGCGTCGTCGCGCGAAGGAGGGAGCCCGATGAGCGGCGACTGGTGGGGCATCGTCTGGCTCGTCGTGCTGCTCGCGGGCAACGCGTTCTTCGTCGCGGCCGAGTTCGCCGTCATCTCGGCCAAGCGCTCGCAGATCGAGCCGCGCGCCGAGCAGGGCAGCCGGGCCGCCGCCAAGGCGCTCTGGGCCATGGAGCACGCGACCATGATGCTCGCGACGACGCAGCTGGGCATCACGATCTGCTCGTTGCTGATCCTCAACGTCTCCGAGCCCGCGATCCACCACCTGCTCGAGGGGCCGCTGCACCTCACGGGGCTCAGCGAGCAGTTCGTGTCGGTGGCGGGCTTCGTCATCACGCTGCTGCTCGTGTCGTTCCTGCACGTGGTCTTCGGCGAGATGGTCCCCAAGAACATCTCGTTCTCGCTGCCGGACCGGGCCGTGCTGCTGCTCGCGCCGCCGCTCGTCGCGGTCGCGCGGGTGTTCCACGTCGTCGTCGTCGCGCTCAACTGGGCGGCGAACTCGGTGCTGCGGATCTTCAAGGTCGAGCCCAAGGACGAGGCGGCCAGCGCGTACACCGTCGACGAGGTGCAGACGATCGTCGCGCAGTCGCAGCGCGAGGGGACCCTCACCGACGCGAGCGGCACGGTGACGGCCGCGTTCGAGTTCACCGACAAGCAGGTGCGCGCCGTGGCCGTGCCCATGCCCGGCCTCGTGACGCTCCCGGAGGACGCCACCCCGTCCGACGTCGAGCAGGCGGTCGCCCGCAACGGCTTCTCGCGGTACGTGCTCGTCGACGAGGCCGGCGACCCGACGGGCTACCTGCACCTCAAGGACGTCATCGACCTCGACGAGGACGAGTCGAGCGACCCGGTGCCGCCCAAGCGGATCCGGCAGCTCATCTCGATCTACGAGGGCACCGAGCTGGAGGACGCCCTGGCCACCATGCGCCGCAGCGGCGTGCACGTGGCCCGGTCGTTCGACGAGCAGGGCACGACCAAGGGCGTGCTGTTCCTCGAGGACATCCTCGAGGAGCTCATCGGCGAGGTCCAGGACGCCACCCGCCGTCGGGCCTTCTGACCCGACGCGCGGCACGCCGCCCGACGCACGGGAGCGCCCCACCGGTCCGACCGGTGGGGCGCTCTCGTCGTGCCCCTGGGGCAGGAGCCGCGGGTCAGGCCCGGCGGAACGGCGCGCGCTGGTACTGGGCCGGCCAGTAGTCCAGCTCGACGCCCAGCTCGGCGGCCGCCCGCAGCGGGAAGTGCGGGTCGCGGAGGAACTCGCGCGCCATGAGCACGACGTCGGCACGCCCGGAGGCGACGACCTCCTCCGCCTGCTCGGCCGACACGATGAGGCCGACGGCCCCCGTCCCGACCGAGGCCTCGCGGCGCACGTGCTCGGCGAACCGCACCTGGTAGCCGAGCCCCACGGGGATGCTCACGCCGGCCACGAGGCCTCCGGTGGAGATGTCGAACAGGTCGGCCCCGGCCTCCTGCGCCCATCCCGCGACGGTCGCGGTGTCGTGCTCGTCCCAGCCGCCCTCGGCCCAGTCGGTCGCCGAGAAGCGGACCAGCAACGGGAAGCCCTCGCCGACCTCGGCCCGCACGGCCCGGACGACCTCGAGCAGGAGGCGGGCGCGGCCCTCGAGCGAGCCGCCCCACGCGTCGGTGCGGAGGTTGCTCAGCGGCGAGAGGAACTGGTGCAGCAGGTAGCCGTGCGCCGCGTGCAGCTCGACGAGCCCGAAGCCGGCGTCGACCGCGCGGCGGGCGGAGGCGCGGAACGCCTCGACGACGGCCTCGACCTCGTCGCCGGTCAGCTCGCGCGGCGCCTCGTAGCCCTCGAACGCGACGGCCGAGGGGGCGACCGTCGACCAGCCGCCCTCGCTCGCCGGGACCGTGCCCTGCACCTCGGACCAGGGGCGGTAGGTCGACGCCTTGCGGCCCGCGTGCGCCAGCTGCACGCCGGGGACCGTGCCCTGCTCGCGGAGGAACGCCGTGATGCGCGTGAACGCCTCCTGCTGCTCGTCGTCCCAGAGGCCGAGGTCCTGCGGCGAGATGCGGCCCTCGGGCACGACCGCCGTCGCCTCGGCGATGACGGCACCGGCACCGCCGCGGGCCAGCGCGCCGAGGTGGACGAGGTGCCAGTCGGTGGGGACGCCGTCCTCGCGCTCGACCGAGTACTGGCACATGGGCGCCACCCACAGGCGGTTGCGGAAGGTCGCGTCGCGCAGCGTGATCGGCGCGAAGAGGGCGCTCTCGGGGCGGGCGGGGGAGTCGGGGCTGGTCGTCGTGGTCACGTGTCGGGCAACGCGCGAGGCGGTGCGGGTGTTCCCGGGGCCGCCCCGCGGGCCCCGCGGCCGCGCGTCGGGGTGCGCGTCCGCGCGTCGGGGCGCGCCGCCCGACTACCGTCGAGCGCATGAGCGAGCCCACCGACTGGACCCCGACCGACGCCTCCGCCTGGATCGCCGTGCCCCGCGCCGACGACGACAAGTACTCGCGCGGCGTGCTCGGCGTCGCGACCGGCAGCGACGAGTACCCGGGCGCCGCCGTGCTCGGCGTCGAGGCGGCCCTGCACACGGGGGTCGGCATGCTCCGCTACGTCGGTCCCGAGCGGGCGGCGTCGTTCGTGCTGCAGCGCCGTCCGGAGGCCGTCACGAGCCCCGGCCGGGTGCAGGCCTGGCTGCTGGGTTCGGGCGTCGACCCCGACCGCCTCGACGACGTGACGGCGGGGCGCTTCGACGAGGCCGCCGCCTCCGGCCTGCCGCTCGTGCTCGACGCGGGCGCGATCCCGCTGCGCGAGCGCGCGACGGGGCCGGTCGTGCTGACCCCGCACTTCAGGGAGCTGGCGCGGGCGACGGGGCAGGAGGTCGACGACGTCGCGGCCGATCCCGGTGCCGCTGCCGTGCGCGCGGCCGACGCCTGGGGCTGCACGGTGCTCGTCAAGGGGCACCGCACCCATGTCGCGGCGCCCGACGGGACCCACCTCGTCGCCGCGAGCGGGACCTCCTGGCTCGCGACCGCGGGCTCCGGCGACGCCCTCGGGGGCGTGCTCGGCGCGCTCGTCGCCACCCACGCGCAGGAGGCGCAGGACGACCCCGGCGCGCTCGCCCGCCTGGCCGCCAGCGCCGCCGTCGTGCACGGGCTCGCCGCCCGCCGTGCCAGCGGGGGAGGGCCGTTCACGGTGCTCGGCCTGGTCGACGCTCTCCCCGCGACCGTCGCGGAGCTCGTGCGTTGACGCTCCCCAGCGCGGGTCAGGAGGCGGGGGTCGCCGCCACGAGGAACTCCACCGTGCCCGTGTCCTCCACCTCGACGAAGCCGAGGCTGGGCGCCTCGACGCCGTAGTCCGAGAAGGTCACCGGGACGGCCCCGCTCACCTGCACGCCGTCGCCCGAGAGCGCCGCCTGCAGGTCGACCGTCACGCGCTGCGTCACGCCGTGCATCGTGAGGTCGCCCGTGGCCCGCACGGTCTCGACCTGACCGTCGGCGGGCACGGCCGCGTCGATGGGCTCGGCGAGCGTGAACGTCGCCGTGGGGAACTGCTCGGTCTCGAGCGCCACGTTGCGGAAGTACTGGTCGCGGTTGCCGCTGTCGGTCGCGATGCTCGCGACGTCGACCGTCACGGTCGCCGCCGTCACGGTGTCGCCGTCGACGGTCACGGTGCCGCTGACCTCGTCGGTGGTGCCGACGACCGTGACGTCGGTGCCGTTGAGGACCTCGTCGAGGCGGTAGCCGGCGGTGCTGCCGGCCCCGATCGACCAGTCGCCCGAGACGTCGTCGGCGGCGATCGACGTGCTGCCGGGCGTGACCGAGACGGTGGGGGCCGCGGAGGGCTCGCCGACGATCACGTCGCGGTAGAAGGCCGGGCCCGCGATCGCGGCGGTGGCGCCGAGGCCGACGACGACGACGGCGGTGACGGCCAGGACGATGGTGGTCTTCTTCTTCACGTCGGTCTCCTGCGGTGGGCGCCCTCGGGCGGGCGGGGGATCGGTGCGGTCGGTGCTGCCGAGAAGAGGGTGACGCGTCCACCTCTCGGTCGGCTGGGAGCTGCCCGCGAGGGGGCCGCCGCGGCTCAGCCGAGCGAGAGGCGTGCCAGGAACTCCTTGGTGCGCTCGGCCCTCGGTGCCCCGAAGACCTGCTGCGGCGTGCCCTGCTCGGCGATGCGCCCCTGGTCGAGGAACACCACGCGGTCGGCGACGTCGCGCGCGAACGCCATCTCGTGCGTCGCCATGAGGATCGTCGTGCCCACCTGCTTGAGCGTGCGCACGAGGTCGAGCACCTCCCCGACGAGCTCGGGGTCGAGCGCGCTCGTGACCTCGTCGAGCAGCAGCACGGCCGGCCGCGGCGCCAGGGCCCGGGCGATGGCGACGCGCTGCTGCTGTCCGCCCGAGAGCCGGTCGGGGTAGGCGCCCGCCTTGTCGCCGAGGCCGACGCGCTCGAGCACCTCCCGGGCGCGCGCCTCGGCCTCGGCACGCGGCTGCTTCAGCACGTGGCGGCTGGCGAGCGCGACGTTGTCGAGCACCGACAGGTGCGGGAACAGGTTGTAGTGCTGGAAGACCACGCCGATGGCCGCCCGGACGGCGTCCACGCGCACCCGCGGGTCGCTGATGTCGTCTCCGCGGAGGAGGATCCGGCCGTCGTCGATCGTCTCGAGCAGGTTCACGGTGCGCAGCAGCGTCGACTTGCCGGAGCCGCTCGCCCCGATGAGGGCGACGACCTCGTCGCGCTCGACGTCGAGGTCGATGCCGTCGAGCACGGTGACGTCGCCGAACGCCTTGCGCACCCCCTGGAGGCGCAGGACGGGGCCGTCCGCGGCCTCCTGCGCAGGAGGCGCGGCGCGCCCCCGTCGGGTCGACCCGGTCACACGACGCTCCCTGCCTGCTCGCGGCGGCGCAGTCGAGCGCTCGCCCAGTCGGTCAGCCACAGCGTGGGCAGGGCGAGCAGCACGAAGAGCAGCCCGGCCAGCACGTAGGGCGTGAAGTTCGCCGCCGAGGCGGTCTCGATCTGCGCAGCGCGGACGGCGTCGACGGCGCCGAGGACCGAGATGAGGCCGACGTCCTTCTGCAGCGAGACGACGTCGTTGAGCAGCGCGGGCGTCACCTTGCGCAGGGCCTGCGGGAACACCACGAGCCGGAGCGTGCCCGCGTGCCCGAGGCCCAACGAGCGCGCGGCGAGCCGCTGCGACGGGTGCACGGCGTCGATGCCGGCGCGGAACACCTCGGACACGTAGGCCGAGTAGGTGAGGATCAGCGCGAGGGTGCCCCAGACCTCGGCGGGCAGCCGGGGGATCCCGAGGCCGAGCCCGGGCACGCCGAAGCCGACGAGGTAGAGCACGATGATGAGCGGCAGCCCGCGGAAGAGGTCGGTGTAGCCGCGCACGAGCGCCCGCACCGGGAAGAACACGGGGCCGCGCAGCGTCCGCAGCGCGGAGAGCACGGTCGACAGCACGGCCACGCCCAGCACCGCGACGACGAGCACGCGCACGTTGAGCCACAGGCCCTCGATCACGCGGGGGAACGCCGACGCGAAGGTCGCGCCGTCGAAGAAGCTGAAGCGCACCTGCTCCCAGCCCGGCGTGCTCGTCACGGCGAGCCAGGCGACGACCGCGAAGGCGACGGTGCTGACGCCCGCGATCGCGACCGAGCGCGTCGACTGCCGTCGCCGCCAGGCGCGGCGCTCCAGCTCGAGCTCGCTGACAGGAGGCCCGTCGACGCCGTGGCGGACGACGCCCGCCCCGGCGCGGGGCGCTACGAGAGCTCCTGCAGGTCGTAGTCGGCGAGCCACTGCGACTGCAGCTCGTCGAGGGTGCCGTCGGCGCGGAGGGCGTCGACGGCGGCGGTCACCTCGTCGGTGAGGTCGCTGCCCAGCGGCAGCACGATGCCGAGCTCGTCGCTCGTGCCCTCGGCGGCGGGCAGCTGGCCCAGGACGACGCCGCCCTCGACGAAGTACGTCGCGGTGGGCACGTCGAGCACGATCGCGTCGACCTGGCCCGACTCGAGCGCGGCCTTGGCGTCGTCGTTCGAGTTGTAGGCCTGCACGGGGGAGTCGGGGTCGATGACGGACTCGGCGGCCGTGAAGCTCGTGGTGCCGCCCTGGGCGCCGATCGCCAGGCCGGCCAGGTCGTCGAGGCTCGACGCGTCGGCGGCAGGGGTGTCGGGCAGGGCGACGACGGCCTGCTGCGTCTCGTAGTAGGGCGACGACAGGTCGACGGCCCGACGGCGCTCGTCGGTGATCGAGAACTGCTGGAGGTTGAGGTCGAAGTCCTTCGGGCCGGGCGCGATCGCCTGGTCGAAGGTGGAGCGCACCCACTCGACGTCGTCGCGGTCGTAGCCGAGCCGCTCGGCGACGGCGTAGGCCACGGCCGCCTCGTAGCCCTCACCCGAGGCGGGGTCGTCGCCCTCCACCCACGGGCTGTAGGCGGGCTCGCCC
The DNA here is from genome assembly GCF_054781095.1 of Frigoribacterium salinisoli. Lineage (NCBI taxonomy): Bacteria > Bacillati > Actinomycetota > Actinomycetes > Micrococcales > Microbacteriaceae > Frigoribacterium > Frigoribacterium salinisoli. The sequence goes on along the minus strand of NZ_BAAGVB010000001.1, from coordinate 1,129,266 downwards.
GTCGCGATGGTGAGCGTGCCCTCGGTGATCGTGCCCGAGCCTCCTGACGCACCGTCGGAGCCGTCCGAAGGCGCGCACGCGGCGAGCGTGGTCACGAGGGCGAGCGCGGAGGCCGCGGCGGCGAGGCGGCGGAGGGCAGGGCGGGGCATGCGCACGAGGATAGTGCGCTGCGCGACGGTCGCCGCGCAGCGCGACGTCCCGTGACGCGGGGACCGCCGGACCGCGACCGGTGCAGGAGGGGTGGGCGGGGCCTCCTGCACCGGCCTCGTGCGGTCCGGCCCCTGGCCCGCGGCCGCGGCGGTTAGCCTCGACACATGTCGACGACCGCAGCACCCGTCGCCGGGTTGCGCGCGCTGGCCAGCCGCCCGCTCGTGCTGTGGACCGCCTTCGTGCTCGTGCACGTGCTCGTCTCGGCGCAGGCGCTCCTCAGCGCGCGCCAGCCGATGGGCGACGTGACGGCCGTCTACCCGGGCTGGGTGCAGCGGGGCCTCGACGGCGACGGCTGGGTCGGCGTCGACGTGCCCTGGGTGTACCCGCTGCTCGCGCTGCTGCCGATGCTGCTCTCGCTCGTGGCCGGCGTCGGGGCCGTCGCCGAGGTGTGGCTCGTCCTCGTGCTGGTGCTCGACGTCGCGGCGTTCGCGGTCCTCCGGCGCGTGGCCCCCTCGCCGGGACCGGCGTGGGGGTGGATCGCGTTCCTCGCCCTGCTCGGCCCCATCGCGCTCGTCCGCGTCGACGCCGTCACCGTGCCCGTGGCGCTCGTCGGCGCCCTGCTGCTGCTGAGCCGCCCGGCGCTCGCGGGCGTCGTGCTCGCGGTCGGCGCGTGGACCAAGGTGTGGCCGGCGGCTCTCGTGCTCGCGGGCGCGCTCGCCCTGCGGGGGCGAGGGTGGTGGCGGGTGCTCGCCGGGGCCGGCGGCACCTCGGGCGTCGTCGTCGCGGTCTCGCTCGCCCTGGGCAGTGGCGCCACCGTGTTCGGGCCGATCACGCAGCAGAGCGGGCGGGGCCTGCAGCTCGAGTCGCCCCTGGCCACGCTCGCCCTCTGGCGGGTGGCCCTCGGGGTCCCGGGCAGCCGCGTCTACTTCGACCACGAGATCATCACGTACCAGGTGGCCGGCGACGGGGTGGCCCTGGCCGCGCGGCTCGGCACGCCCCTCATGGCGCTCGCCGTGCTGGGGGTGCTGCTGCTGGCGTGGCGGGCGCTCCGGGCGGGGGCGGGCGGGGCGGACCTCCTGAGCCCCCTCGCGACGGCGCTGGTGGTCGCCCTCATCGTCACCAACAAGGTGGGGTCCCCGCAGTTCGTCGCCTGGCTGGCCGTGCCGACGGTGCTCGGCCTCGTGCTCGTCCGCCGCGGTGGACCGCCCGTGGCGCTGCCGACCGCGCTCGCGCTCGCCGCCGCGGCCCTCACGCAGGTCGTCTATCCCGAGCACTACGACGCGCTCGTCACGGCGCAGCCGTGGATGGTGACCGTCATCACCGTGCGCGTCGCCGTCGAGCTGGCGATGCTCGTCGTCGCGTGCCGCGCCCTGTGGCGGGCGGCAGGAGGCGCGGGTCGCGCCCCCCGCACCGGCCCCGGTCAGTCGCGGGGCGACAGCACGCAGAACTCGTTGCCCTCGGGGTCGGCGAGCACCACCCAGGTCTCGTCGCCCTGACCCACGTCGACGCGGGTCGCCCCGCGGGCGACGAGGGCCGCGACCTGCTCGGCCTGGTCGTCGTCGGGACCGGGCGCGAGATCGATGTGCAGCCGGTTCTTCACCGTCTTGCCCTCGGGCACCGGGACGAACACGAGGCCCTGCGGCTGCTCGTCGAGCGGGATGTCGCGGCCGTCGTCGACGGCGTGCGGCGGCACGACGGCCGCCTCGTCGTCGGCCTCGAAGACGAGCTGCCAGCCGAGGGTCTCGGCCCACCAGCGCGCCTGCGCGTGCAGGTCGGAGCAGTCGACGACGACGGAGTACCAGCGCAGGCCCATGCCGCGATGATGCCAGGCGCGGGCCCGCGCGGGAAGGGCGGATGCGCGCCGTGCCTCGCGCACCGCACCCCGTCGCGCGGGGGTGCGGTGCACGGGACGGGGCGCGGTGGCACCTGCGACCCTCCCGCGGCGCAGGAGGCGGTGCCAGACTGACCGCATGATCGTCGCCTTCTCCGTCGCCCCCTCCGGCGGTCCGTCCGCCGCCGCCGACGCCTCCGTGCACGACGCCGTCGCCGCCGCGGTCGCCGTGGTGCGCGCCTCGGGCCTGCCGAACCGCACCTCGTCGATGTTCACGGAGCTCGAGGGCGAGTGGGACGAGGTCATGGCCGTCGTCAAGGCCGCCACCGAGGCCGTCGCGCCGTTCGGCACCCGGGTGTCGCTCGTGCTCAAGGCCGACATCCGCCCCGGCCGCACCGGTGAGCTCGACGGCAAGCTCGAGCGGCTCGAGACGGCGCTCGGGGCCCAGCAGGCCTGAGCCCGGCCCAGCCCGGCTCGGGAACGCTCGTCCTGGTTCAGCGGGCGTTCCAGGCGACGACGAAGGCCTCGGTCCACGCCCGGGACTGCTCGGCCTCGCCGTCGTCGGGCACGCGCGAGCCGCCGGTCTCGACGTCGCCGACGTCGAGGTGCCGTGCGGCGACGAACGACAGGCGGAGGGGCGGCCCGATCTCGGTGTCGTCCTGGCCGACGCGGGACCGCTCTCGTGGGCTGAAGTCGATGCTGACCGCGGTGCCGTCCGGCACGGTGCGCAGGGCGTCGGCGACCCGCACGAGGCGCTCGTCCGTCGTGGCGACGCCCGTCGAGACGTCGACCGCCCCGTCGCGGCGCAGGAGGACCGTGACCGCGTCCGGCGAGCGCAGGAGGTCCGTGAGCTCGGGCAGGACGACCGCCGCCCGCCCCGCCGACGTCCCCTGCACGAGCACCTCGCCCGACGAGCCCGACGAGCCCGACGAGCCCGGCGGCGTGGTCGAGCTGGGCGCACCCGACGTCGGCGCTGCCAGCACCCGCAGGGAGAGCACCACCTCGGCGAGCTCCGCGTCGCCCTCGATGGCGGAGCGCAGCGCCAGGGCCAGCCGAGGCCCGGCGGTCGTGGCCTCGAGGCGGTCCTCGACCTCCTGCCCGGGCGGGACGACGCCCTCGCCGACCTCGACGGCTCGCGTCGGGGCGGTCCCGTCGAGCTGCGCCCAGAGGCGACGGGTCGGCGTGACGGCACCGTCGCCCGAGGTCACGTCGACGTCGCCGTAGACGAGGTGGAGGTCGTCGGGCGCCCCGTCGCCGGGCAGGGCGCGCACGGCGCTCTCGACCGCCAGGAGCCTGGTGCGGTCCGGGACGCCCACGCGCGCCGACGTGCCGTCGACGGTCCAGCCGATCACGCCGGGGACCTCGTCGACCGCCTCGAGCCAGGCCAGGTCGGGCACCTCGGACCCGGCGAGGCCGCCGACCACGGTGCGTGCCCCGCGCGCGGCGTGCACCGACGCCTCGCGGGCGAGCCCCTGGCCGGCGACGGTCCGGGAGGCGGCGTCGGCGCGAGCGTCGGGCGCGGGCAGGGAGACCTCGAGCGTGACGGCCGACCGTCCGGCCGCCGTGAGGGCCGTGCCGGCGGCCACGTGCGCTGCCCAGGCCGTCCACGTCCCGCCGGGTGGTGCCTCCTGCGCGCGCCGGACGACGACGTGCGTGCGCCCGAGGACGGCGTCGACGTCGACGTCGAGGCCGGTGACGTCCGGGTCGCCCGCCGCCTCGGCCACGAGCACGAGGGCGGCGTCGAGCACCTCGGCGTCGTCGGTCACGTCCACGGCACCGCCAGGGCCCTCGACGCGCAGCATCAGGGGCGGATCGGGGTGCGCTCGCGCCCACCCGCGGGCGTCCCGCGCGACGCGGGCGACGTCGTCGGGCTCGGCGTCGTCGTCGAGGACGATCGTGGCGGACCCCTCGGAGTCTCGGGAGAAGGGGTTCGCCGCGTTCGTCGCGCGCACGTCCGCGTCGACGACGCCGACCACCGCCTCCTGCTCGGCGGCCCACGAGCGGAGGTCGTCGAGCGCACCCTCGGCGTCGGGGAACAGGGCGCAGCCCGACAGCAGGGCGGCCGTCGCCAGGACCACGGCCGTGGCCCGCGCGAGCCTCCCCCTCGTCATGGGGACGACCCTAGGGGACGGGAGATGCCGTGACGCGCGGATCGGACGACCCCGCTTCACAGGACGGTGTCGAATCGATACGATCGACGTCGTCCCGTCCGACGGGCGCACCGCCCTGCTCGACGGAGAGCCCGGCACCACCCCGGCACCACCCGAACCTCTCCTCCCGACCAGCGAAGGCAGCCGCCCGTGACCGAGCTCAGCACCCGCCACAAGACGTTCGCCCTGATCGCCCTCGCCCTGGGCGGCTTCGGCATCGGCTCGACCGAGTTCGTGGCCATGGGCCTCCTGCCGAACATCGCGCAAGACCTGTTGCCCCGCCTCTACGACGCGAACAGCGACGAGGGCATCGCCCAGGCCGGCTGGCTCGTCAGCGCCTACGCGCTCGGCGTCGTCGTGGGGGCGCCGACCATCGCGGCGATGTCGTCGCACCTGCCCAAGAAGAAGCTCCTGCTCGGCCTGCTCGCGGCGTTCACGCTCGGCACGATCGCCTCGGCCCTGCTGCCGACGTTCGGCTGGGTGCTGGGCGCGCGCTTCGTCGCCGGCCTGCCGCACGGCGCCTACTTCGGCATCGCCTCGATCGTCGCGGCGAGCATCATGGGGCCCGGCAACCGGGGCAAGGGCGTCGCGCTCGTGCTCAGCGGGCTCACCATCGCCAACGTCGTCGGCGTGCCCGCCATCACCTGGCTCGGACAGCAGTCCGGCTGGCGCGTCGCCTACCTCGCCGTCGCGGCGATCTTCGCGCTCACCTTCGTGGCCGTCTCGGCGGCCGTGCCGGACCAGGGCGGCGACTCCGCAGCCTCGATGAAGCGCGAGCTGAGCGCGTTCAAGGTGCCGCAGGTCTGGCTCGTCATGGGCATCGGTGCGATCGGCTTCGGCGGCTTCTTCGCCGTCTACAGCTACATCGCCAACGCCGTCACCGAGGGCGCAGGAGCCGCGGAGGGCGTGGTCCCGTGGGTCCTGGTCACCGTCGGCGTGGGCATGACCTTCGGCAACGTCTTCGGTGGCTGGCTGGCCGACCGCACCCTGCGCGGGGCGCTCTACACGGGCTTCGTGGGCCTCATCGCCTCGCTCACCGCGTACGCCCTGCTGTCGGAGTTCATCGTCGGCATCTTCGTCACGACGTTCTTCGTCGGCTTCGTCGGCTCGATGGTCGGACCGTCGATCCAGTCGCGGCTCATGGAGGTCGCGGGCGAGAGCCAGGTCATCGGTGCCGCGCTCAACCACTCGGCCATGAACCTCGGGAACAGCTTCGGCGCGTACCTCGGCGGCGCCGTCATCGCCGCCGGCTTCGGCTTCGGTGCCCCGGGCTGGGTCGGCGTCGTGCTCGCGGTGGCGGGCGTCGTGCTCACCGTCGTCAGCTTCGGCCTGCAGCGCGCCAGCGACCGCCGCCAGGCCGTGTCGCCGTCGATCCTCGGCGCCCCCGGCGACGTCGACGGCGAGGTCGGCACCGACACCGGCTCCCGCGAGGCCGTCCGCGTCTGATCCGCGGGGCCCCACGTGGCGACGGCGCGGCCCCGGGCGGGGCCGCGCCGTCGTCGTCGGAGCGGGGGAGCGGTGCGCGTCAGAACGCGGTCTGGGCCGGCTCGTCGGTCTGCAGCAGGATGCCGTCCTGGATCGCGCGCTTGCGCAGGGCCACCTTCGTGCCCACGTCGTAGCCGGCCACGCGGTACTTCTCGCGGATGCGCTTGAGGTAGCTCTTCGCCGTCTCCTCGCTGATGCCCAGCTGGTAGGCGACGGCCTTGACCGGCTCGCCGCCGCCGTAGAGCGCCATGACGCGGCGCTCCTGCGCGCTGAGCTTCGGCACGCCGCCGACCTCGGCCGCGTTGAGCGCCAGGTCGAGCTCGGCGGAGATGTACGACTCGCCCTTCGAGGCCGAGCGGATCGCCTCGACGATCATGTCGGCGTCCTCGCTCTTGACGAGGTAGCCGAGGGCGCCGGCCGCGAGGGCCTCACGGACGACGTTCGGCTCGGAGTAGGTGCTCATGAGCACGGTCTTGACGCCCGTGGTCTTGAGGGTGTTGATCTTGAGCGAGATCGGGATCGCGTCCTTGAGGTCGAGGTCGAGGAGCACGACGTCGACGGGGAACTCGGGGTGCGTGAGCAGCTCGGGCCAGGAGGCCACCGCGGCGACCATCGTGATGTCGCTGGCGGCCCCGCGGATCCATTCGCTCAGCGCGCCGAGCAGCATCTTGTGGTCGTCGACCAGGGCGAGGCGGATGCGGGCGTCTGGCTCTGACACGGCGTGGTCCTTCGATCGGTGGGAGGTGCGGATCCTGCGGGCTCGTCCATGCTAGACGAGTCGTTGCACCCTGCAGGGGTGCGGCACGCGGCGGGGCGTCGCGCGTCAGCTCTCGGCGGGCGCCTCGACGAGGCAGGTCACGGTGACCTCCACGCTCGAGTCGACGTTGGCGACCGTGCAGCCGCCGACGCGGTCCAGGGCGGCCCAGGCGGCGGGCACGACGCGGTTGCGCCGGATGCCCGTGGTCGTGATCGTGATCGGCACCTCGACGGTCCGGCCCGCGGCCGAGACGGCGGCGGTGGCGATGGGGCCGAGCGTGAGCGTGATGGTGGTGCCGGGTCGCCGGGACTGCTTGTCGCCCAGCAGCAGCCAGACGGCCTGCAGCAGGCCGTCGCGCTGCGGCGGCGCCAGGAGGCCCGCGAGCGACGACGGGTCGACGAGCGTGACGGCCCGCCCCAGGTACTCCGACTCGGTGACCGCGTGGTACAGCCAGGTCTCGCGGCGCCCCTCGATGAGGTGCAGGCGCAGTTCGGTCGCGAGCGAGGCCGCCTGCGAGGCGACGGTGGGCGTCAGCGGCAGGGGCACGTCGCCCGAGGCGACGCCGTCGAGGAGCTTCTCGGCGGCCAGGTCGAGCCGGGCGAGCTCGTCGCTGGCGAGCATGCCGACCGCGAAGCGCGGCTGGCTCGTGTTGCTGGCGACGAGCACCCGGTCGAGCTCGACCTGCACCATGCGCCGGAACCGGTGCACGACGTGGGCGGCGACCGCGGGCGGGAGCACGGCGAGCGACAGGGCCGCGAGCTGGCGGGGAGCCGTCTCGGCCGTGAGCGGGGTGGTCACGACGATGGCCGTGACGAGCACCGCGGCGAGCACGGCCGTGGCGACGGCGACCTCGCGCCCTGGCCGGAGCGTGACCACCGGCAGGAGGCCGAACCCGGCCGAGATGCTCACGGTCGCGTACGCCCCGAAGTCGTGCAGCGGCGCCACGGCGACCACGTCGAGCGCGACGACGACGGTGAGCAGCGTGCAGACCCCCGCGAACACGGGACCGGGCAGCTGTTCGCCGCGCACCAGGACGAAGGCGACGGTCGCGACGAACCCCGCGACGTAGAGCATCCAGGCGAGGAGCACGGGCGTCGGGTCCGGGTAGTCCCGCAGGTGGACGAAGAAGAAGAAGAGGCCGTAGAGCGCCTGGAGGCCGGCGACGACCGCGGCGCCCAGGCCGAGGTGGCCAGTGCCGAGGGTGGCGCCCGCTCGCCGGGCCTGCCGGAGCGACCGCGCTCCGGTGGACTGGGCCGGCAGGCCGCGTGACGACCGTCGGCCGCGCAGCAGCCCGCCGGTGGTGCCCAGGGTCCGTTCGTCGACGCTCATCGGGGTGCCTCCAGCACGACGGTGGTGCCCGATCCGGGGGCCGAGAACAGGCGCGCGCTGCCGCCGACCTCGCGGAGGCGGCCGACCACGGACTCCTTGAAGCCCAGGCGCTCCTCGTCGACCTCGTCGAGCGCGAAGCCCACGCCCGAGTCGGTGACCATGGCCCGGACGGTCTTCTCGTCGTGGATGATCGTGACGTGCGCCTCGGGGACCCCCGCGTGCCGCCTGACGTTCTCGAGGCACTCGGCGAGGGCGAGCAGGAACGCGTCGAGGACGTGCGTGGGCAGCAGCACCTGGCCGGTGCCGTGCCAGCTCACCTCGAGGCCCATGCGGCCGAAGCGCTGCTTGACCGACTCGAGGGTCTGGCCCAGGGGGCTCTCCTCGACGGTCTCGAGGGAGTAGTCGCCCGAGGCCTGCGGCTGGGGCGTGCCGCCGAGGCGAAGGTGGCGGAGCAGGCGGGCGTCCTCCGCCGCCTGCAGCTGCAGCGCCTGCGGGGTGACCCCGAAGCCGGAGTGCGCCAGGAGGGTGAGGGTCGCGAGCACGGTGTCGTGCAGCAGTCGCGCGCCCTGGCGACGCTGGGCCTCGGTCTCGCTGGCCTGGCGCTCGGCCCGGTGCGCGTTGCCGATGCCGTAGATGCGGCGCGCGGCGCGCGGCACGGCCCGGGCGATCCAGAGGCCGGTGACGCTCGTCAGGGCCCAGCCGAGGAGCACGCCGGCCACGGGGGCGCTGAGCAGGGTGCCGGTGCCGCTCGCGACGGCGGCGATCGTGACCGCGAACGCGGCCGCGGCGACGACCAGCCGGGAGCGGCTCGAGACCAGCACGATGCAGAACGCCGCGGTGGCGCCGCCGCTCAGCGGCACGAGGGCGGTCGCGAGCCCGCTCTCGGAGCTGCCCTCGAAGGGCAGCACGGCGACGACGGTCGAGGCGACGCCGGCGGCGAGGCCGACGAGGAGCCAGGTGCGCGAGGGGCGGTCGCCGACGAGCCAGAGCGAGACGGCCAGCACGAGGACGAAGGGGACGAGCACGAGCAGGTGCGCGGGGGAGGCGACGCCCGGCACGGCCAGCGACGCGGTGGTGACCGCGACGCACGCCAGACCGAGGGTGCGCGTCGTGCCACGGAGGAGCCGGTCACGCTCCTGCGCGAAGAGGTCCATGCCCGTCCTGCCGCCGTCGTCCTGGTCCGCGATCGGTGCGGACACCGACACTCTTCCACACCTCGGCCCCTTTCGAGGGTCCTGGGGACAGGTCAGTCTGCCAGGAGGCGTCGCAGGTGGTGCCCGACGGCGTCGTCCTCGATGAGGAACCCGTCGTGGCCGAACTCGCTGGTGATGACCGTGGCGCGACGTCCGTCGAGCGCGTCGGGCAGGTGCGCGGCGATGCGCTCCTGGTCCTCGACGGGGAACAGCCGGTCGCTGTCGATGCCGAGCACGAGGGTGCGGGCGGAGACCCGCCCGAGGGCGGCGGCGAGGCCCCCGCGCTCGCGGCCCACGTCGTGCGCGTTCATCGCGCCGAGGAGCGTCACGTAGCTGCCGGCGTCGAACCGGCGGGTGAACTTGTTGCCGTGGAAGTCCAGGTAGCTCTCGACCTGGAACCGGCCGCCCTGCGACAGCGGCGAGAGCTCGCTCTGCCACCGGCGCGCGAACCGGGCGTTGAGCTCGTGCGGAGAGCGGTAGTTGAGCAGGGCCATGCGGCGGGCCAGGGCGAGGCCCCGGTGCGGGCCCTCGCCGTCGAGGGCCTCGTGGTAGTCGCCGTCACGCCAGGCGGCGTCCATGCGGATCGCCTCGACCTGGACGGTGTTGAGGGCGATCTGGTCGGCGCTGGCTACGGGCGGGGCCGCGAGCACGGCGAGGCGCTCGACGCGGTCGGGGTGGCCGACGCCCCACTCGAGGGCGTGCATGCCGCCCATCGACCCGCCGACGACGGCCGCCCAGCGCGACAGGCCGAGCCGGTCGGCGAACGCCACCTGGGCGGCGACCTGGTCGCGGATCGTCAGCCGCGGGAACCTCGACCCCCACTCGAGCGCGTCGGGCGCGAACGACGACGGCCCGGTGCTGCCCTGGCAGCCGCCGACCATGTTGGGGGCGACGACGAACCAGCGATCGGTGTCGATCGCGAGGCCGGGCCCCACGACCCCCGGCCACCAGCCCGCGGTCGGGTGCCCGGGACCGGCCGGACCGAGGACGTGGCTGTCGCCCGTCAGCGCGTGCAGCAGCAGGACGGCGTTGCCCGCGTCCTCGTCGAGGGTGCCCCAGGTCTCGTAGGCGAGGCGGGGGGAGGGCAGGACCTGGCCCGACTCCAGCGGCAGGTCGTCCACGACGACGAAGCGACGGTCGCCGGGGTCGTCGCCGTCGCGCCACGCGCCGGTCGCGGGCGGGCGCCCGAGCATGGCGAGCCGGTCGCGCTCGCGGACGACGCTCGACGGGACCGTGTCCTCGGGTGTGCTCTGCCAGTCCATGGGTGCTCCATCGTGCCCCGTGGCCGGGGCGTGTTACGGCCGCTGCGCCCCGCCGCGGTCGGGAGGGGGCGCAGCGGGGCCGGGCAGGAGGCCCGCCCTACGAGGCCCGGAGGGTCGCCTCCGTCACGGCCTGCGCCGCCGCGAAGCCCGCGGCCAGGTCGGCCTTGAGGTCGTCGACGTTCTCGAGCCCCACCGAGAGGCGCACCAGCCCGGGCGTCACGCCCGTGGTGAGCTGCTGCTCGGGCGTGAGCTGGGAGTGCGTCGTCGACGCGGGGTGGATCACGAGGCTGCGCACGTCGCCGATGTTGGCGAGGTGGCTGAACAGCTGCAGCGAGTCGACGAGGGCGCGGCCGGCGTCGACGCCGCCCTTGAGCTCGAACGACAGGACCGCACCGACCCCGCGCGGGGCGTAGCGGTTCGCGGCGGCGTACCAGGGGCTGGTCGGCAGCCCGGCGTACCAGACGGCCGCGACGTCGTCGCGGGCGTCGAGCCACTCGGCGATCTCCTGGGCGTTCTGCACGTGGCGCTCGATGCGCAGGCTGAGGGTCTCGATGCCCTGGATGAGCGAGAACGCGCTGTCGGCGCTGTTCGAGGCGCCCAGGTCGCGCAGCAGCTGCACGCGCGCCTTGACGACGTAGGCGAGCGCGTCGCCGACGGCCTCGCTGTACACGGCGCCGTGGTACGAGGGGTCGGGCGTCGTGAGCCCCGGGAACCGCTCGGCGTGCTCGGACCACGCGAAGCGCCCGCCGTCGACGATGAAGCCCCCGATGACCGTGCCGTGCCCGCCGAGGAACTTCGTGGCCGAGTGCACGACGACGTCGGCGCCGTGCTCGAGCGGGCGGATCAGGTACGGCGTCGCGATGGTGTTGTCGACGATCAGGGGCACGCCCGCCGCGTGCGCGACGTCGGCGACGGTCGCGATGTCGAGGATGTTGATCCGGGGGTTGCCGACCGTCTCGGCGAAGAACAGCTTGGTGTTCGGCCGGACCGCCCGGCGCCACTCGTCGGGGTCGTCCTGGTCCTCGACGAAGGTCGTCTCGATGCCGAGCTTGGCGAGCGAGTACCGGAAGAGGTTGTAGGTGCCGCCGTAGATCGACGACGACGAGACGATGTGGTCGCCCGCCTCGGCGACGTTGAGCACGGCGAAGGTCGACGCGGCCTGGCCCGAGGCCAGCAGCAGGGCGCCGGTGCCGCCCTCGAGCGCGGCGATGCGCTGCTCGACGACGTCGTGCGTGGGGTTCATGATGCGCGAGTAGATGTTGCCGTTCTCGGCGAGCGCGAAGAGGTCCTGCGCGTGCTGCGAGTCGCGGAACACGTACGACGTCGTCTTGTAGATCGGCGTGGCCCGGGCGTTGGTCGTCGGGTCGGGGCGCGCTCCGGCGTGGATCTGCTGCGTCTCGAACTTCCAGTCGGGCTGGTCGGGCGTACCGGGCATGGCATCTCCTGCGGTCGGGGTGGCGTCTGTCCTGCGGGCGGTGCCACGCTACGAGGCCCCGGGCCGGGCGGCAACGCCCGGGGACTCGCGGCGTAACGCCGGGACCACGGCGGCCCCGGGTCTAGCGTGGTGCCACGAGCATCGACGGAAGGGGCCCACGTGGTCAGGCGTGCAGTGGTGACGGGAGCGAGCTCGGGGATCGGCGCGGCGACGGTCCGCCTGTTCCGCGAGCGCGGCTGGGAGGTGCTCGCCGTCGCCCGGCGCGAGGACCGCCTGCGGGCGCTCGCCGACGAGACCGGTGCGACGACGTTCGCGGCGGACGTGACGAGCGACGCCGACGTCGCGGCGCTCGCCGAGCACGTGGCGGCGACGGGCGGGGCGCACGCGCTGGTCAACAACGCCGGGGGAGCGTTCGGCCTCGACAGCGTCGAGGCGGGCAGCGTCGACGACTGGCGCGCCATGTTCGAGGTCAACGTGCTCGGCACCAAGCGGGTCACGAGCGCCCTGCTGCCGCTGCTGCGGCGGGGGGCGCAGGAGGCCGGCGTCGCCGACGTCGTCACGGTCACCTCGATCGCGGGCCACGTCGCGTACGAGGGCGGCGGCGGGTACAACGCGTCGAAGTTCGCCGAGCACGCGCTCGTCGCGGTGCTGCGGCTGGAGCTCGCGGGCGAACCGATCCGCGTGGTCGAGATCGCGCCCGGCATGGTGCGCACCGACGAGTTCTCGCTGGTCCGCTTCGGCGGCGACCAGGAGCGCGCCGACGCCGTCTACGCCGACGTGCCCGGGCCGCTCGTCGCCGACGACGTGGCCGAGTCGATCGTGCACGCGGTCGAGCTGCCGGCGCACGTCAACCTCGACCTCGTGACGATCAAGCCCGTGGCGCAGGCCGCGCCGCACAAGGTCGTCCGCGGCGAGCTGCGCGTCGCCGAGGCCCCCGAGGGTCGCTGACCGACGCACCGTCAGGGGCGGGGAGCACACTCGACGCGTGGACCCCGCCCCCGTCACCTCCGTCGCCCCCGCCCTGCCCGGGCCTCCTGTGATCCGGCAGCACTGGGGCGGGCTCGCCTTCGCGCACTGGCGGGTCGAGCCGGACCGCGTCGCGCCGCTGCTGCCGCGCAGCACGGTGCCCGACGTGCACGACGGTGCGAGCTGGGTGGGGCTCATCCCGTTCGAGCTGTCGCGCAGCGCCTTCGGCCCGCTGCCGCCCGTGCCCGTGCTCGGGACCTTCCTCGAGACCAACGTGCGGCTCTACGCCGTCGACGGCGCGGGGCGTCGCGGCGTCGTGTTCCGCACCCTGGAGGCGGCCCGCCTCCTGCCCGTGCTCGCGGCGCGGAGCGGCCTCGGGCTGCCCTACCGCTGGGCGAGCATGACGCGCAGGAGCCACGACGGCGTCGTCGAGTACGCCAGCCGCCGCCACGGCCCCGGTCCGCGGCCGCGCACGCGCCTCGCCGTGCGCCCCACCGACGACGCCGTGCGCGACGACCCGCTGGCCGAGTTCCTCACCGCACGGTGGGGCATGCACGTGGAGCGCGCCGGCCGGACGCGCTGGTGGCCGAACGAGCACGCGAGCTGGCCGCTGCGACGGGCCGAGCTCGTCGACCTCGACGACGAGCTGGTCGCCGACGGCGGGCTGCCGGGCGTGACCGACCGCGAGCCCGACTCGCTGCTCTGGTCGGACGGGGTCGACACGTCGTTCGCCCTGCCGGGCGGGCGCTGGGTCGCCGCCGACTGAGCAGGTGCTCCGCGGGCCCTCGCGCGGCCCGCGGACGACGGCTGTCGTCGGCCGTCTCGCGGCGCGGGCGCCCCGGGCAGTACGGTGGTCGGCATGGTTCCCGCACCCGACGACCCCACCCTGACGGCACCCACGTCGGAGGAGGGGGCGTCCGGCGCGACGTCCGGGCCGAGCCCCGCGCCCGCGCGCGAGGTGCTCGGCTGGCTGGAGTTCGGTGAGGCCGCCCGGCACCTGGCACGCGACGTCGTCGACGCCGACTTCCGCCCCGACGTCATCGTCGCGGTCGCCCGCGGCGGGCTCGTGCTCGCCGGCGCCATCTCGTACGCGCTCGACACGAAGATGTGCGGGTCGATCAACGTCGAGTTCTACACGGGCGTCGACGAGCGCCTGCCCGAGCCCGTGCTGCTGCCGCCGACCCTCGACGCGCCGTCGCTCGCCGGCAAGCGGGTCCTCGTCGTCGACGACGTGTCGGACTCGGGCCGCACGCTCGTGCTCGTCCGCGACCTCCTGCTCGCCGTCGCGGACGAGGTGCGCACGGTCTGCCTCTACAGCAAGCCCCGCACGCTGCTCGAGCCCGACTTCACCTGGAAGCGCACGGACCGCTGGATCACCTTCCCGTGGAGCGCCCTGCCGCCCGTGACCGCGGGCGGTGCCAGCGACTCCGGCGTCGTCGCCACCACGGCCGAGGGCGCCGCCTCGTGAGCGTCCACCTCGTCGGGGGCGGCTCGTCGTCCGGTGCGGAGGACCTCTACGCGCCGTTCGTCGCCGAGGCCGCCGCGCGGGGAGCCGCGCTGGGCCGGGACGTCCCGCGCGTCGCCGTGCTGGTCGTCGACGCCGACGGCACGCCCTCGTCGGAGCACCGCGACGAGTTCCCGCGCATGGTCGCCGACGGCGGTCGCTGCGAGGCGCTCGTCACGGTCGTCCCTGCCGGCAGCACCTTCGACACCAGGGTCCTCAGCGACGTCGACGGCCTCGTCGTCGCCGGCGGCCTGACGCCCGCCTACCTCGAGGCCGTGCAGCCGCTCGTCGACCAGGTGCGCCTGCTCGTCAGCGACGGCCTGCCCTACCTCGGCTTCTCGGCCGGCGCGGCGCTCGCGGCCGACCGTGCCCTCGTCGGGGGCTGGCTCATCGGCGACGTGCCCGTCTGCCCCGAGGACGCCTCGGAGGACCTCGACGACGTCACCCTCGCCGAGGGCTTCGGCCTCGTCGACCTCGCCGTCGACGTGCACGCCGCCCAGTGGGGCACGCTGACCCGGCTCATCGCCGCCACCGAGGCCGGGCTCGTGCCCGGTGGCGTCGCGCTCGACGAGGACACCGCGCTCGTCGTCGGCGAGGGCGCCCTCACCGTGCTCGGCGCGGGCAGCGTCTGGCGCGTCGAGGCCCAGCTCGACCCCGACGGCGAGCTCACCGGCGTCGTCGTCGGCACCCTCGGCGCCGCGTGACCCCGCAGCCGCTCGCCGAGCTCGTCCACCCCTCCTGGCTGCCGGCCCTCGAGCCGGTCGAGGAGCAGGTGCACGCGGTGGGCGACTTCCTGCGGGCCGAGGTCGAGGCGGGTCGTCACTACCTGCCCGCCGGCAACCGCGTCCTCCGTGCCTTCGAGCAGCCCTTCGACGAGGTGCGCGTCCTCGTGCTCGGCCAGGACCCGTACCCGACGCCCGGCCACCCGATCGGGCTGTCGTTCGCGGTCGACCCCGAGGTCCGGCCCCTCCCGCGGAGCCTCGTCAACGTCTACCGCGAGCTGCACGACGACCTCGGCGTGCCTCCTGCCGCCCACGGCGACCTGACGGCCTGGACGCGGTCGGGCGTGCTGCTGCTCAACCGCGTGCTCACGGTGCGTCCCGGCGAGCCGGGCTCGCACCGGCGCGTGGGCTGGGAGGCGGTGACGCAGCGGGCGATCGAGGCGCTCGGTGCCCGCGGCGGCCCGCTCGTGGCGATCCTCTGGGGGCGCGACGCGGCGGGTGCGAAGGCGTGGCTCGGCGACGTGCCCACCGTCGAGTCGGCGCACCCCAGCCCGCTGTCCGCCTCGCGCGGGTTCTTCGGGTCGCGGCCGTTCAGCCGCGCCGACGAGCTGCTCGTGGCCCAGGGCGGCTCGCCCGTCGACTGGCGGCTCCCCGCCTGAGCGGCGCGTGGCAGAGTGGTGCCGTGCTCGAAGAGGAATACCAGCCGCGTCGCCGGCTGCCGCGCGCGCTGCGCACGCCCCCGGCCCCTGAGGCCTCGTTCGCCTACGAGATCCGCCCCGCGACGGACGCGGACCTTCCCTACGTGCGCGACATCTACAACCACTACGTCGCCAACTCGACCGTCACGTTCGACGAGGACGCCATGACGCTCCCCGAGTGGCGCGCGAAGTTCGAGCGCGGCGCCGCCCAGGGCATGCCGTTCCTCGTCGCGGTGAACCCCGCCGGCGAGGTGCTCGGCTACGCCCTCGTCTCGCCCTGGAAGGCCAAGGCCGCCTACCGCTTCACGGTCGAGAACAGCATCTACCTGCGCCCCGCCTCCACGGGCAAGGGCCTCGGCCGCGCGTTGCTCGACGCCCTGCTCGACGCCTGTCGCGAGGCGGGCGTCCGTGAGGTGATCGCCGTCATCGCCGACCGGGGCGCGGACGCGTCCATCGCCATGCACGAGCGCTTCGGGTTCCGCGAGATCGGCCGCATGGGGCGCGTCGGCTTCAAGTTCGACCGCTGGCTCGGCACCGTGCTGCTGCAGAAGTCGATCAAGAAGCGGCGGCCCGCGCGGGGCTGACGGGGCGCCGTCGGGAGGCGTACCGTGCACCGCATGAGCGCACACGACACCGACACCCCTGACGGCTCGACCGACATCACGGACGAGCAGGCCGAGAACACCGAGCAGCTCGCCGACGGCTCCAAGGAGGGCCTCGTCGACGACGACAAGGACAGCGACGCCGACAAGGCCTGAGCCGCCCCTCCGCACGAGAGCGCCCCACCCGATCCCGGGTGGGGCGCTCTCGTGCGTCCAGCAGCTCGGTGGTCAGACGGGGTCGACGTCCCCGTCGACCACGACCTCCTCGTGCCGGAGGGTCGCCTCGACGGGCTCCTGCGTCGTCACGCGGTCCACGACGACGCGGACGCGCTCGACCGGGACGACCTCGCGGTCGACCACGAGGCGCTCCTCGTGCAGGACCATCTCGACGACGCGGGGGGCGTCGTCGGCGGTGCCCGGGGCCTCCTGCGCGGCATCGTCGGGGTCCAGGGGCTCGCGCACCACGCGGAGCTCCTCCCGGCGCACCGTGACGGTGACCGTGCGCTCCTCGGTGACGACGACCTTCTGCACGCGGACGCGCTCCACGGGGACGCGGACGGTGCCGAGGCGCAGGCGCTCCTCGTGACGGAGGACCTCCGCGGGGTCGGGTGCGGTCATGACGGGCCTTCCTGGTCGAGCGGGTGGGGGAGGGACGGCGAACGGGCGGCCGCAGTGCGACCGCCCGTCCGTGCGTGGGGTGGGCTCAGCGGCCGAGGCCGACGCGGTCCACCTCGCGGTGGTAGCGCATGCCGGCCTTGCCGCCCAGGAGCGCACCGGCCAGCGTGACCAGCAGCACGCCCACGAGGGTGAGGACGCCGCCGAGCGTCGCCTGGCCCTCGTCGAAGGTGCCCGTGGGGACCGTGCCGATCTGCGAGAGCACGTCGAGCTGCGCGCCGGCGATGAGGCCGATCACGACGAGGACGACCGTGATGACGATCGCCCAGAGCCAGACGGCCAGGCCCTGCTTGACGCCGGAGAAGCGCGCCATGCGGCCCGCCACGTAGCCACCGCAGAAGTACGACAGCAGCAGCACGAGGAGCAGCGCCACGATGCCGATGATGCTGGTCGTGGTCGCGTCGTCGGCCGCCGCCTCGGCCGCGTCGCCGTCGGTCCCGGCCGTGACGCCGAGGCCGATGCCGCCGAGCAGAGCCAGCAGGAGCACGGTGAGCCCCGTCGCGGTCAGCCAGCCGAAGAACGCGGAACCGAACTTCATCCCGCCGAACTCGGCTTCCTCGCGCTCGACGACGTCGTGGCGGTCGACGCCGCCGACCACCGGCTGGCCGTGGTCGTCGCGGCGTGCTGCGGCGTCGCGGTCAGCGTGACCGTCGCCGTTCAGGGGTGTGCTCATGTCGTGCTCCGTGCTCTCTCGGGTGGTGCTGGTGGTCGTGCTCGTGCGGGTCCCGGGGTCGCCCCCGGGGGCGGGTCAGCGCCCGGTCGTGCCGCGGTCGGTGCCGTCGACGTCGCCGTCGACCTCGATCTGCTCCTTGCGGACGTCCTCGGTGACGCGCTCCTGCTCGGTGACGGTGTCCTTGTCGAGGCGCACGCGCTCGACGGGCACGGTCTCCTTGTCGGTGACCACGTGGTCGGCGCGGAGCGTGACCTCGTGCTCCTCCTCGGTCAGGTCGCCGCCGCGGAGGGCGTCGCCGACGTTGGCGTCGGTGATGGGCTCGCGCTCGACGCGGACCTCGTCGTGGCTGACGGGGACGGTCTCGCTGACCTGCTCCGACACGATGTACTTGCGCAGGCGCGCGGTGCCGACGACGTCCTGGCGGGTGCCGACGTGCAGCTGCTCCTCGGAGCGCGTCATGGCGTCGTCGGTGTTCGCGCCGGACGTGTCGTGACCGACGTCCCCCGACGAGTCGCGGTCGACGCCGCCGGTCGTGCCGACGGTGCCCGCGGTGAGGTCCTGGTCGGTGCCGGTGCGGTCGGTGCCGCCGAGGTCGTAGTAGCGGAAGAGGTCCGCCTCCTGCGCCTCGGAGAGGTGCCCGCCGGCGTCGTCGCTGTGCGGCGCGTCCTTGATGCGGTCCTTGGTGTGGCCGACGTGGATGTCGTCGCCCTGGACGGTCGCGTCGGCGAGGGGGACGAAGGACTCGCCGCTGCCGAAGAGACCGGTCGAGACGGTGACCCACTCGGGCTGACCGCCCTGGTCGTCGAGGTAGATCTCGCCGATCTTGCCGACGCGCGTGCCGTCGCTGTCGATGACGTCGCCGCCGGACTGGAGCAGGGTGTCGAGCTGTGCCGTGGTGATCATGGTGTCTCCTTCTGGAGGGCCGGGGTGCTGCCCGGTGCCTGTCGGTGGTGTGGTTCGTGGGGGGCTCGTCGCCGAGCACCTGGGCGGGACGCTACGCCCCGGCCGTTCCGGTCTGCACCCCGTTCGAGGGGTGCGGACCGGCGGTAGGCAAGGCGGTCAACGACGGGCGACGTGGTCCTCGTCGTCGTAGAACTCGCGGCTGCCCGACTTGGCGAGGCCGCGGCTGACCATGTAGCCGACGGTGAGGATCGTGGCGTAGAGCCAGACCTGGTCGGCGCCGAAGCCCTGGCCGTCGTCACCGTTGTCGGTGACGGCCGCGGCGATGAACATGCCGATGAGGATCAGGACGTAGGCGATGAGCTCGGTCGTCTTGAACGACGCCTTCGTCTCGGTCGAGAGACGGCTCGTGCGGGAGGTGCTGGTGCTGCTGGTGGTCGTGCCGGGCGTGCTGGCCATGGTGGGCTCCTCGTGTCGCCCCGGCGACGGGACGGCCGTCCGGGTGCACCGCCCACGCTCGTCCAGCGGTGGCGAGGAGCGCCCGATGCGCGCTGACCCCTTGTGCATCGTGGGCGGGTGTGAGTGAGGGACGTTCGCGGGGGTCAGGGGCGACCGCCGGGTGGCGAGGGCCCCCGACGCCTAGGCTCGCAGTCGATGTTCGAACTCCACCACCTCACCGCCCAGGAGCAGTGGGACTGGCTGCGCCGCGGCGACGTCACCCCTCGCGAGCTCGCCGAGCACCACCTCGCCCGCATCGAGCGGCTCGACCCATCGCTCGGCGCGTTCGTCACCGTGACCGCCGACCGCGCCCTCGAGCGGGCCGACGCGCTGCTCGCCGCCGGCCCGACGGCCGCACCGCTGTGGGGACTGCCGCTCGCCGACAAGGACCTCTGGGACCGGGCGGGCGTGCCCACCTACGCCGGGTCGCGGTTGTCCCGGGGGCGCGTCCCCGCCACCTCCGGTGAGCTCGTGGCGGCTCTCGACGAGGCCGGCTCCGTGAGCCTCGGCAAGACGGCGACGCCCGAGTTCGGCCTCACCGGCTACACCGAGTCGCGGGTGGGCCCGCCCACGCGCACCCCGTGGGACCTCGCCCGCGGTGCGGGCGGATCGTCAGGAGGCGCGGCCGCGGCCGTGGCGGCGGGCCTCGTCCCCGTGGCCCCCGGCTCCGACGGCGGCGGTTCGATCCGCATCCCCGCCTCCGCGACCGGCCTGGTCGGGCTCAAGCCCTCGCGGGGTCGCGTGCCGACGGGGTCGGGCCTCGGCAGCCTCGGCGGCCTCGCCGTCGCCGGGTCGCTCGCGCGCACCGTCGCCGACGCGGCCATGCTGCTCGACGCGCTCGTGTCGCCCGACGGCCGACCGCCGCGCCACCACCAGGCGCTCTGGGCGCCGCCGTCGCCCGACGGGGCCTACCTGGGCACGGCGACCCGCGGCGAGGGCCGGTTCCAGCTGGCCGTCGCCACGACGAGCCCCTGGGACGACACCTATGACGTGCAGCTCGACCCGCGCATCGCCGCGGTGCTCGCCGACACCGTCGACGCGCTCTCCGTGCTCGGGCACGGCGTCGACGAGACCGTCGTGCCGGCCGGCGACTACGGGCGGCTCTTCCGCACGATCTGGCAGGCCGGTGCCGCCGGGATCCCCGCGGACGACGAGGAGGAGCTCGCCCTCCTCGAACCGGTCACCCGCTGGCTCGTCGAGCGCGGCCGTGGCCTCGGTGCCCGCGAGCTCGGCGAGGCCCTCGCCGGGCTCACCGCCTACGAGCGCCGGGTCGTCGAGGCGTTCGCCCCGTTCGACGCCGTCGTCACGCCGACCCTCGCGCAGCTGCCGCCCCCGGTCGGCTGGTACTCGACCGACGACGCCGAGCGGGCGTTCGAGCAGCAGTGCCTCGTGTCGCCGTTCACGTCGTTCGTCAACGTCGCCGGCCTGCCCGCCGTGTCGCTGCCCGTCGGCGAGGTCGACGGCGTCCCGGTCGGCGTCCAGCTCATCGGCCGACCCGGCCGCGAGGACGTCCTGCTCGCCATCGGTGCCCAGCTCGAGCGTCGGCTCCGGTGGCAGCGCCGCCACCCGCCCGGCTGGTAGCCCCACCGCCTGCCCGCCCCGCTCCTCCTGCCCCGCCCCTCCTGCCCCGCCCCGCCCCTCCTGCCCCTCCTGCCCCTCCTGCCCCTCCTGCCCCTCCTGCCCCGCCCCTCCTGCCGGGCCCACCCGTGGTCCATCTCGGAAAAGGCGACAACGGGCGCCTCGGTCGCCCGAGTTCCACCCCTCAGCGCGGCGTGTCGCCCGCGGACTGTCGCGTTCGGCGCCGAACGCGACCGCGGGACACCAGGGGTCCCTTCGACGACGGGCAGGAGGCGCGCGAGGGCCGGGCACGTCGTCCCGCCTCCTGGTCGCGACGGGGCGACGGGCAGGAGGCGCGCGAAAGTCCGGCACGTCGTCCCGCCTCCGGGTCGCGACAGGACGACGGACAGGAGGCGCGCGAGGGTCGGGCACGTCGTCCCGCCTCCTGGTCGCGAAAAGGCGACGGGACGGGCTGTCGTCCGGCCACGACCGATCGGTCTCGCGGCGAGTCGGCCCGCGCCGGTCGCCTTTTAGGCCCACGAGGCGGGGGACCAGCAGGGCGGCAGGAGGCTGCAGGCCGACAGGCCGACAGGCCGACAGGCCGACAGGCCGACAGGCCGGCAGGCCGACAGGCCGGCAGGCCGACAGGTCGGCAGCCAGGGCGGCAGGAGGTACGGGACCAGCAGGGCCGCACGAGGCCGGGACCGGCGAGCCGGGAAGGGCGCCGGGGCGCCGGGGCGCGGAGCCGCGGGGCGAGGCAGGGGCCCGCGGCCTCAGTCGAGGGTCGGGACGGCCGCGACGAGCTGCTGCGTGTAGGGGTGGCGCGGGGCGCGCAGCACCTCGTGCGTGGTCCCCTGCTCGACGATGCGGCCGGCGTGCAGGACCGCCACCCGGTCGGCGAGGTGCGACACGAGCCCGACGTCGTGCGACACGATCAGCAGGCTCAGCCCCAGTTCGGAGCGCAGCTCGCGCAGCAGCTCGAGCACCTGGGCGCGGACGGCGAGGTCGAGGGCGCTCAGGGGCTCGTCGCCGACGAGGAGGTCGGGGCCGTGCACGATGGCGCGGGCGAGGGCGATGCGCTGCCGCTGCCCGCCGCTGAACTCGTGCGGCCACCGCTCGGCGGCGTCGGCGTCGAGGCCGACCCGGCGCAGCACGTCGGCGACGAGCCGGTCGTGGTCCCCGGGCAGGCGCAGGGCGCGCAGGGGCTCGGCGACGGTGTCGCCGACGCGCATCCGCGGGTCGAGGGAGGCGTACGGGTCCTGCAGCACGATGCCGGTGCGGCGCCGCAGCCACAGGAGGCGCGACGACCGCCCGGCGCGCACCTCGCGCCCGTCGAAGGTCACCGTGCCGCGGGCCTCCGCGGCGGGGGCGTCGAGGGCGAGCAGTGCCCGCACGAGCGTGGACTTGCCGGAGCCGGACTCGCCGATGAGCGCGACGCTCTCGCCGTGCCCGACGTCGAGGTCGGCGTCGACGACGGCCTCGCGCACCGGTCCGGGGACGAAGGGGGACGTGCGCGGGAGGCGGAAGGTCCGGCCGACGCCGCGCGCCCGCAGCAGCGGGACGCCCTCGGCGGGAGCCTCGTCGGGTCCGCCGAGGCGGGGGCCGGCGCCCCCGGTCACGACGCGCTCCACGTCGTGGCGCGCGCGGCCGCGACGAGCTCGCGGCCGACGGCGCTGGCGGGATCGTGCAGCAGGCGGGCGACGGGCCCCTGTTCGACGGCGCGCCCGGCGTCGAGCACGACGGCGTGGGTGGCGACCTGGGCGAGCACGGCGAGGTCGTGCGTGACGAAGAGCAGCGAGCTGCCGCGCTCGTCGACGAGGCGGCGGAACAGCGCGAGCACGGCCGCCTGCGTGGTGACGTCGAGCGCCGTGGTCGGCTCGTCGGCGAGCACCAGGCCGGGCCGCGTCACGAGCGCGGTCGCGATGCCGACGCGTTGCCGCTGACCACCCGACAGCTGGTGCGGGTAGGCGTCGACGATCGTCTCGGGGTCGGGCAGGCCGACCTCGCGGGCCGCCTCGACGGCCCGGCGCCGCGCCTCCTGCCGGCGCAGCCCCTCGTGCAGCCGCAGCGGCTCGGCGATCTGACGGCCGATGCGCTGGACGGGGTCGAGGGTGGAGGTCGGGTCCTGGAAGACGGTCCCGACGAGCCGGCCGCGCACCCGGGCGAGCTCGCGCTCGGGCAGGCCGACGAGCTCGCGCCCGTCGAGGCGGACGCTGCCCGACACGACGGCGCCCTCGGGCACGAGCCCGAGGACGGCGAGCACGGTCATCGACTTGCCCGAGCCGGACGAGCCGACGAGGCCGACCCGTGCGCCGTCGGGCACGGCGAAGCTGAGGCCGTCGACGAGTCGGCGGCCGTCGAGCTCCACGACGAGGTCGTGCACGTCGAGGGTCACGGTGCGGTCCTCCCGGTCGGGGCCGCGGGGGAGCGGCGGGTGGCGCGCCGACGGGTCCGGAGGCGCGGGTCGCCCGCGTCGCGGAGCGCGTCGCCGAGCAGGTTGAAGGCGAGCACGGTGAGCGTGATGGCGAGGCCGGGCCAGGCCACGGTCCAGGGGTGCGTGCCGACGAACGGCTGCAGGTCGCTGAGCAGGCGGCCCCAGGAGGCCATCGAGGCGGGGGCGCCGTAGCCGAGGTACGACAGGCCGGCCTCGGCGAGGATCGACGTCGCCATCGCCAGCGAGACCTGCACGACGAGCACGGGTGCCGCGTTGGGCAGCACGTGCCGCCGGAGGACGGCGGCGGGGCCGAGGCCGGAGGCGCGCGCGGCGAGCACGTAGTCGGTCGCCGCGACCCGGCGCAGCTCGCTGCGGCTGACGCGGGCGATGGCCACCCCGTAGCCGATGCCGACGGCGACGACGACCACGCCGAGCGAGCCCCCGAAGACGGCCGCGAGGGCCATCGCGACGAGGATCGTGGGGAACGCGACGAGCACGTCCACCAGCACGACCACGGTCTCGCGCACCCAGCGCGCGGTGAGGGCCGCGAGCGCCCCGAGGGCGACGCCCAGGACCAGCGCCACGGCGGCGGACGCGGCCGCGACGAGCACGGTGGTGCCCGTGGCGGCCATCACGTAGCTGGCGACGTCGCGGCCGATGGCGTCGGTGCCGAAGAGGTGCTCGGCGCTCGGCCCCTGCCAGGCCGAGTACGGGTCGGCACGGAACGGGTCCTGCGGCGTCCACCACCGGCTGACGACGGCGGCGACCACGACGAGCAGCAGCCACGCCGCCCCGAAGGCGCCCTGCGGGCGGCGCAGCACCTCGCGCAGCACGGTCACGGGGTCCGCTCCCGCAGTCGCGGGTCGAGGGCCCGGTGCACGACGTCGACGACGAAGCCGACGACCAGCACGAGCCCGGTGAGGGCGAGCAGCTCGCCCTGCACCTTCGTGAGGTCGCGGCGTCCGACGTCGGCGACGAGCATCCTGCCCACGCCCGGCAGGGCGAACAGCTGCTCGACGAGCACGGCGCCGACGAGCAGTCCGGCGATCTGCAGGCCGAGCACCGACACGACGCTGAGCAGCACGCCGGGCAGGCCGTGCCGCACGAGCGACCGGGCGAGCGTCTGCCCGCGCGCGGCGCCGGCGACGACGTGGTCCTCGCGGAGGGCGCCGATCGCGGCGGAGCGCGTGAAGCGGAGCAGCACCGCGCCCTCGACGAGCCCGATGGTGAGCGCGGGCAGCACGAGCGAGCGGAACGCCCGGCCGGGCTCGGCCCAGCCGTCGATCGGGAACCCCTGCGTGGGCAGGAGGCCCAGGCCGACGGCGAGGACGGCGATGAGCAGCATGCCCATCCACACCGCCGGCACCGCGGCGACGAACTGCGACACGGCGCTCACGGCGACGCCGGAGGGGCGCCGGTGCCGGAGCGCCGACAGGACCCCGAGCGGCACGCCGACGACGAGCCCGACGACGAGCGACAGGCCCGCCAACGGAAGGGTCACGGCGAGCTTGTCGAGCACCTCGGCCGCCACGGGAGTGCCCGTGACGAGCGAGGCGCCCAGGTCGCCGCGCAGCAGCCCGCCGAGCCAGTCGAGGTACTGCACCGGCAGCGGTCGGTCGAGGCCGAGCTGCTCGCGGAGCCCGGCCACCTGGGAGGCCGTGCCCTCGGTGCCGGCGATGACCTGGGCGACGTCGCCCGGCAGGAGGCGCAGGGTCCCGAAGATCAGCAGGCTCGCGAGGAGCAGGCCGACGACGAGCAGCAGCGTCCGGCCGAGGACGAACCGGGTCACGCCGTCGTCGTCACCGTCGTGAGGTCGAGGCGGGCGCTCGTCGACTCGGTCGGGAACCCGGACACCCCGTCGCGCACGGCGGTGAGCGTCGTCGCCGTGTAGAGCCACTCCGCGGGGGCGTCCTCCGAGACGACGCGCGCGGCCTCGGCGAGCTTCGCCTCGGCCTCGTCGGGGTCGGTCGCCGCGAGCGCCTCGGCGTACAGGGCCTGCACCTCGGGGCTGTCGTAGCCCCAGTAGTAGTCGGGGTCGGCCCAGTTCGCCAGGTCGTGCGACTCGGCGTGGTCCACCATGCTGAGCTCGAAGTCGTGGTCGGTGTAGACGTCCTGCAGCCAGGTCGCGAACTCGACCTGGCGCACCTCGAGGGCGACGCCCACCTCGGCGTACTGGGAGGCGAGCACGTCCCCGATGGCCGAGGGGTAGATGTTCGGGTACTCGAGGGTCAGCTGCAGGTCGGTCGCACCGGCCTCCTCGAGCAGGTCGCGGGCGGCCTCGGGGTCGTGGGCGTCGACGTCGGTGAGGTCCTCGTAGCCCGGGTCGAGCTCGGGGACGGGCCCGCCCTGGTCGACGGCGGAGCCGCCCACGGCCGCGATGAGGGCGTCGTTGTCGACGGCCAGGCGGAGGGCGCGGCGCACGCGCTCGTCGGTGAACGGCTCGCGCGCGTTGTTGAAGGCCAGCGTGTACTTGTCGGTGGTGCGGCCCTCCTCGACGGTCACGCCCTCGACGCCGTCGAGCTGCGATCGGAGCGTGGCGTCGACGGCGGTCTGCACGTCGACGTCGCCCGAGGCCATGGCGTTGATCGCCGCGGAGCCGTCGGTGACGTAGCGGAAGGTGACCCCAGCGACGCCGGCGGGCTCGCCCCACGTGTCGTCGACGCGGGCGAGCTGCAGCGAGTCGCCCTGGTTCCAGCGGGCCACCTCGAAGGGGCCGGTGCCGTTCGAGGTGGTGGAGAGGTCGTTCGTGGCGTCCTGCTCGAGCACGAGGCCCGCCCGGCCGGTGAGGGACCACAGCAGCGAGGAGTCGGGGCGCGACAGCGTGAGCACGACCGTCGAGGGGTCGGGGCTGGAGATCTCCTCGACGGCCGCGAGGTCGGCGTGGCCGACCAGCGTCTCGTCGTCGGCGACCTGCTGGAGCGACCAGACGACGTCGTCGGCGGTGAGCGCGTCGCCCGTGCCGGCGAAGGTCACGTCGTCGCGCAGCGTGAAGGTGTACGTGAGGCCGTCGTCGCTGATCTCGTGCCCGCTGGCGAGCACGTCGACGACGTCGGCGTCCTGCGTGCGGCCCACGAGGCCCTGGTAGACGTTGTCGATGAGCACCTGGTCGAGCGCGATGCCGGAGGTGCGACGGATGTCGAGGTCGGTCGGTTCCAGGACGAGCCCGACCGTGAGCGTCGCGTCGGGGTCGGGGGTGCCGGAGGCGCCGCCCCCGTCGTCGGAGGACGGCGAGCAGGCGGTCACGCCGAGCGCGAGGGCGACGGCGAGGGCCAGGGCGGCAGCGGTGGAGGGGGCAGGGCGCACCGGAAGGGCCTTTCGGGGTGGGCGTGACGGTCGTCGTCACGACATCGTGGTGCCGGGCGGACCCGGTCGACGGTCTGGGCGCCGGTGGTCGCTGCCGGACCATCGGTCGTGCCCGGTCCGCGTCGCTGACGGACGAGGTCGGGCCCCTTCTCCGCCGATCGCTGCCGGACCGACGGACGACGAGAACCTATCACCTGTCGTCCGGGAGCAGGTCGTCGCACGCCGGGGCGGTCCTGCGGGGGCTGGTGGGTCAGGCCAGGCTCACCTAAGCTCGGTCCGATGTTCCTCGACACCCCACGGCCCCCGCTGCCCGCCGACGCCCTGCGCGTGCTCTTCGCCGGCGACGCGTCCGCCGTCGACGACCTGCGCGGGGCCCTGGCGGCCCTGCCGATCTGCGCGAGGGGCCAGGTCTTCGTCGAGGTCGACGACGCCTCGCAGGTCGTGCCGCTCGCGGCGCCGGGCCGCGTGACCGTGACCTGGCTCGCGCGCGACGTGCGCAGCGGTCGCCCCGGGACGAGCGCCTCCTGCGCGGTCGGCGAGGCGACGGAACGGGCCGTGCGCGCCTGGCTCGCCGAGATGTACCTCGACGACGACGCGCTCGCCGCCGGGGAGCACCTCGTCTGGATCGGTGGCGCCGAGTCGTTCGCCTGGGAGCTCCGGCACGACCTGCGCCGGGTCTTCGCCGCGTCGGCGCCCGTGGCCGGTCCGCTCGCCACCTGACCCCCGGCCACCGCGCCCTGTCTCCACGTCGAGAGACCGCCGTCGACTCCCAGGTCAGGTAAGGCTAAGCTGACCTCGTGCTCACGCAGACCCGACAGGCCCCCGTCGCCGCGAAGCCCGCCCACCGGCCCTACCAGGTCGTCGTGAGCCGCGTGCGCCGCCTCAGCCCCTCGTTCGTGCGGCTCACCTTCACGGGCCCCGACCTCGGCGACTTCGGCACGGACGGCCTCGACCAGCGCATCAAGCTCGTGCTGCCCCTGCCGGGCACCGGTTACGCCACCTGGCCCGAGAGCGACTGGTGGACGGCCTGGCGCCAGCTGCCGGCCGAGCAGCAGAACCCCTTCCGCACCTACACGGCACGGGCCGCACGCCCCGACCTCCGCGAGGTCGACGTCGACTTCGTGCTGCACGGCGACGCCGGGCCGGCCTCGGCCTGGGCGACCTCCGCCCGCGTGGGTGACGAGGTGGTGCTCATCGGTCCCGACGCCACCAGCGGCGTCTCGGGCAGCGGGGTCGAGTGGCGCCCCGGCGAGGCCGGCACGGTCCTGCTCGCCGGCGACGAGACCGCCGTGCCCGCCATCAGCTCCATCGTCGAGCAGCTGCCGCGCGACGCTCGGGGCTGCGTGTTCCTCGAGGTGCCCACGCCGGGCGACGTGCTCCGCATCGACGCCCCCGAGGGCGTCACCGTGCACTGGTGCGCCCGCTCCGAGACCCGCGCGGGCCACGGCGAGCGGCTCGTCGAGGCCGTCCGGGGCTGGACGGCCCGCTACGTCGCCGCCTGGCACCGCGGGGTCGACGTCGACGACGTCGACATCGACCACGAGATCCTCTGGGACGTCCCCGACGGCGCCGACCGCCACGGCGCCGGCATCGACGGCGAGCTCTACGCGTGGCTGGCCGGCGAGGCGCAGGCCATCAAGACGCTGCGCCGGTTCCTGGTGAGCGAGGTCGGCCTCGACCGCCGCCAGGTGGCGTTCATGGGGTACTGGCGCGTCGGCAAGGCCGAGCTCTAGGCGGTCGGGCGCCGCCCGGTCGTGCCCTGCACGGTCCTGTCCTGCCCGGTCGTGTCCTGCCCGGTCGTGCCCTGCACGGTCGTGTCCTGCCCGGTCGTGCCCTGCACGGTCGGTCGCCGCGCGCTCCCAGGCCGGGTCCTGGGCCGGTACCCGCCGTCGACGAGCCCCGCCTCGACCTCGAACCGGTTGTGCAGCGGGTCCCGACCCGCCAGCGCGTAGAGCAGCGGCATGAGCAGGCCGTAGCGTTGCCACTGCCGCACGTGCACGGCCTCGTGCCGCAGCACCGCAGGCCCGTCGTTGTCGCGCGTCAGGTAGACCCGACCGACGCACGTGCCGCCCCGCTGGAACGCCCAGCGGGGCAGGCCGCGGCAGACGACCAGGTCGCCCACGCGCCGCACCCTGCCCACGCTGAGCGGGACCCCGACCAGGAGGCCGACGGCGGTCGCGACCGCGCAACCGGCCCGCGAGACGGGGGAGTCGAGGAGGGGGTTCCTCACGGACGACCGTAGGCGTCGAGCAGGCGCAGCCAGACCTCGCTCACGGTCGGGTACGCGGGCACCGCGTGCCACAGGCGGTCCACGGGCACCTCGCCGACGATCGCGATGGTCGCCGACTGGAGCAGCTCCGCCACCTCGGGCCCGACGAAGGTCGCGCCGACGAGGACGCCGCGGGCCTGGTCGACGACGATGCGTGCCCGTCCGACGTACGAGTCGGACTGCAGCGCGCTGCCCGCGACGGCGGCCAGGTCGTGGTCGACGACGCGGACGTCGATGCCGCGCTCCCGGGCGCTCTCCTCGGTGAGGCCGACGCTCGCGACCTCGGGGTCGCTGAAGGTCACCTGCGGCACGGCGGCGTCGTCGGCCGTGGCGACGTGCGCGCCCCAGGGCTGCGTCTTGAGCTCACGGCCCTGGGCGCGCGCGGCGATGACCTCGCCCGCGGCGCGGGCCTGGTACTTGCCCTGGTGGGTGAGCAGGGCACGGCCGTTGACGTCGCCGACCCCGTAGAGCCAGTCGGTGCCCTGCACGAGGAGGGTGTCGTCGACCTGGAGGGGGCCGTCGGTGGGGACGCCCACGTTCTCGAGGCCGAGGTCGCCGACCCGGGCGGCGCGGCCGGTCGCGACGAGGATCTCGTCCGCGACCACGGTGCTGCCGTCGTCGAGGGTGACCTCGACGAGGCCGTGCTCGGTGCGGAGCACCTGCGTGGGGCTCGTGCCGACCCGCACGTCGACGCCGCGGTCGCGCAGCGCGTCGCCGACGAGCTCGCCGGCGAAGGGCTCCATGCCGCCCAGCAGGCCGCTGCGGGCGACGAGCGTGACGACGGTGCCGAACGACCGGTAGGCGGTGGCCATCTCGACCGCGACGACGCCGCCGCCCACGACCACGAGGCTCTGGGGCACCTCCTGCGCGCTCGTGGCCTCGCGACTGGTCCACGGACGCGCGTCGCGCAGGCCGGGCACGTCGGGCACGACGGCCTCCGAGCCGGTCGCGACGACGACGGCGTGGGTCGCCGTGTACGCGGTGCCGTCGACCGTGACCTCCTTGACGCCCGTGAGGGTGGCGTGGCCGCGGAGCAGGTCGATGCCGGTCGACTCGACCCACTGCACCTGCGAGGAGTCGTCCCACCCGCTCGTGAACGAGTCGCGGCGGCGGAGGACGGCCGCGACGTCGAGCTCTCCGGTGACCGCCTCGGCGGCGCCCGGGACGGCCTGCGCGGCGCGGAGCACGGAGCCGCTGCGCAGCAGCGCCTTCGAGGGCATGCAGGCCCAGTAGGAGCACTCACCGCCCACGAGCTCGGACTCCACGAGGGCGACCCGGAGGCCGGCCCTCGTCGCGTAGTCCGCCACGTTCTCGCCGACCGCGCCGGCTCCGATCACGATGAGGTCATAGGTCGTCGTCATGGGGCCGACCGTACTCGCGAGAGGTCAGGAGGCGCCCGTCGCGGTCCGCGGACGCGCTCCCTGGACACCACCTGGGTGCCGGCTCACGACGACGCGTACGGTCTGCTCCAGGAGCCCTCGTGTTCCGGACCTGACCACCGACGAAGGGAGTTCCCATGGGACTGGACGACAAGATCAAGAACGCTGCCCAGGACATCGCGGGCAAGGCCAAGGAGACGATCGGCGACCGCAAGGACGACGACTCGCTCCGTGCCGAGGGTCAGAAGGACCAGACCGCTGCCTCGGCCAAGAAGGCCGGCGAGGACGTCAAGGACGTCTTCAAGTAGGCACGCGATCCGCACGCGTTCGAGAGGCCCGTCCCCGCTGGTGGGGGCGGGCCTCTCCTCGTGCCCGCGGCGGCCCCGCACCGGTGGCGCCCCGTCCGACGGGGCGCGGTCGGCGACCGGTCAGCGACCGGTCCACTCGGGCGCGACGCGGCGCGCGGACGCCTCGGCCCCTCGCCGGGCGTCGCCCGTGGCGAGCAGCCGCACGAGCTCCGGCTGCAGCTGCGCCTCCGCGGCGGCCTCGCCCTCGCGCGCGGCCAGGCGCGCCGAGGCCAGCGTCGCCTGCACCGCGAGCGGCGCCTGTGCCGCGATGCGGTGCGCGAGCTCCGCACCCCGGGCGAGGACCTCGTCGTCGTCCACGACCTCCTGCACGAGGCCGATGCGCAGGGCCTCGTCGGCGCCGAAGCGGTCGCCCGTGAGCAGCCAGCGCATCGCGTCGCCCCAGCCGACCCGCCGGGGCAGCCGCGTCGTCGCCCCGCCGAAGGGGAGGATCCCGCGGGCGACCTCGAGCTGCGCGAAGACCGCCGAGCGCCCCGCGACGACGACGTCGGCGGCCAGGGCGAGCTCCACCCCGAGCGTGAAGCACGTGCCGCGCACGGCCACGACGACGGGCTTCGAGACCGCCGAGCCGTCGACGCGCCAGGGGTCGACGCCGCCGTCGGGCACCACGTCGAGGCCGCTCGCCGTGACGGCGGGGACCACGTCGGCCAGGTCGAGGCCCGCCGTGAAGTGGTCGCCCAGCGCGTGGACGAGCCCCACGCGGA
Organism: Frigoribacterium salinisoli; assembly: GCF_054781095.1. NCBI lineage: Bacteria > Bacillati > Actinomycetota > Actinomycetes > Micrococcales > Microbacteriaceae > Frigoribacterium > Frigoribacterium salinisoli. The sequence continues at coordinate 1,098,425 of NZ_BAAGVB010000001.1, read as the reverse complement.
GCCCGGGGTCGCGGTCGAGCTCCCCGTAGGCGAGCGCGAGCTCGCGGAGCATGCGGAGGTCGGCGGCGTTGCGCTTCTCGGGGCGGTCGAGCCCGATGCGCAGGACGTGCCCGTCGCGCTCGACGACCACGCGCCTCCTGTCGTCGCTCATCGCGACAGCGCCCCGACGACGCGGAGGATCGTGCCGAGGTCGTCGCCCGCGGCGTCGGCGTCGACCGGGGCGAAGGCGCAGACCCCCGCGCCGACGAGCGGCCACCGCTCGCGCAGCGCGGCGATCGAGGCCACGAGCACGGCCACGTCGAGGCCGAACGGCTGGGGGTCGAGCAGGCCGCTGAACACCGCGGGGTCGAGCACGTCGAGGTCGACGTGCAGGTAGACCTCCGTCGCACCGGTCGCCTCGACGGCCTCGACCAGCTCGTCGGGCGAGAAGTCGAGCGCCGAGACGGCGGCGACGTCGCGCTGCTCGGCCCAGGCGTCCTCGTCGTCGTCCCAGGACCGCACGCCGGCCAGGACCACCCGTGACGCGGCCACGCCGGGACCGGGGCTCCGCAGCACGTCGGGCAGGTCGTCGCCCGCCTCGTCGACGAGCGCCCGCAGCACGGAGCCCGCGAAGGCCGGCTCCGCGGTGCGCGACGGGTCGCGGAGGGCCGGACGAGCGCCGAACCAGACGAGGGCCGTCGTCGGGGTCGCGGCCCGGCGGACGGCCGCGAGCTCGACGCCGCAGTCGCCGCCGACCACGACCGCGGGGGAGTCCTCCTCGCGCAGGGCCCGGTCGACCTGCTCGGCGATGGTGAGCACGCTCGAGAGCCGGGGCACCCGCGTGCCCAGGGCGTCGCCCGCACCGACGGGCACCTCGACGAGGGTCGTGGCGCGCGAGGGCAGGTCGCCGTGGACGGCGTGGGCCCCGTCGGCGAGCCGCATCGCTCGGGACGAACCGGACCCCTGCCACTGCGGCACCACGACGAACCTCACGTGCTCATCCTCGCACCGACGGAGCCGCGACGACAGGGCCGGGACCGTGACCGCCGTGCGCTCCACCGTCGGGCCCGGGGGCGTCCGGCCCTCCGCCCCACGACCAGGGGCGGCTCAGCCGGCCCACGACGCGCTCGAGCGGACCGCGCCCCAGCCAGCGCTGCCAGAGGGTGGCCGCGAGCAGGGTGAGCACGACCGACGCGACGAGCCAGCCGATCGGCAGCCCGTACGCGCCCCCGGCGAGGCGGTGCAGGACGAACAGCGGCGCCGTGAGCAGGAGGTGCGCGGCGTAGACGGTCAGCGGCTGCGCGCCCGTCGCGGCCAACGGGTGCAGGGTCGTCCGCAGCACCCGCCGCGATCGGCCCGGGGAGCCGTCGAGCAGGCCGAGGAGCACCCCGAGGACGGCGACCGCCACCCCGCCCGAGCCGAGGACCTCGGCCGGGGCGCCCCCGTGGGCGGCGGGGTCGAGCGCGGCGACGTCGGCCGCGCCGGGCAGGGACCGCGCGCCGTAGCCCACGACGGCGGCCAGGACGCCGCCGACGACCAGGACGAGCCGGGTGCGCCCGCGACGCAGGTCGCTGCGCGCGGCCAGGAGGCCGGCACAGAGGAAGGGCAGCCAGACGAGGGCGGGGTAGGCCCCGACGAGCAGGGCGTCCTGTGCCAGGCCGACGCCGCCCGCGGCGACGGCGTCGCCCCGCGCGTCGACGGGCACGAGCGACGCGGCCCAGGGCGCCCCGACGAGGAGGACGGCGCCCACCACGGCCACGACGGCCCGGGGGGCCCGCAGGAGCGGCAGGAGCAGCAGGAACATGACGCCGTAGTAGGGGAGGATCACGAGCACGAACTCGTTCCAGGCCTGCAGGGCGAGGCCGAGCAGCACCAGCAGGGCCGCCCGGAGGGCGATCGACCCGTACAACCGGGGCCACCGTCCCCGCGACGGCGGTCGCGCCCCACCCGTGAGCAGGCCGAGCGACGCGCCCGCGAGCGTCGCGAAGAGGATCGCGCTGCGCCCGTCGAAGAGGCGCTCGTCGAGCACGTCGCGGGGCCACAGGTGGGCGGCGAACATGCCCAGGACGGCGAGGCCGCGCGCGACGTCGACGGCCACCAGGCGCCGGTCGCCCGCAGGAGGCCGCTGGGCCCCCCGCGGACGACCGAGCGGCCCGGCCGTGGTCACCGGTCGAGGGCGCCGTGCTTGAGGGCCGCCAGGCGGGCCTCGACCTCGGTCTGCTGGTCGAGGTCCTCGAGGCCCTGGAACTGCGCGTCGAGCGACGAGGCGGCCAGCTCCTGGCGGCCGATCACCTTGGCCTCCTCGCGACGGACCTTCTCCTCGAAACGGCTGAGCTCGCTCGTGGGGTCGGTGACGTCGATGGCGCCCATGGCGTCGGCGACCTTCGTCTGGGCGTCGGCGGTGCGGGAGCGGGCGACGAGCTCGTTGCGCTTGCCGCGCAGCTGCTCGAGCTTCTGGCGCATGCCGTCGAGTCCCGACTTGAGCTTGTCGACGACCTCGGTCTGGGCGGCGATGGTGGGCTCGGCGGTCCGGGCCTCCTGCTCCGAGGCGATCTGCTTGCCGAGGGCGACGCGGGCGAGGGCGTCGAACTTGTCGGCGTCCGTGGCGTTGCCGGCGGTGCGCAGCTCGTCCGCCTTGCGGCTCGCGGCGAGGGCCTTGCGCTCCCAGTCGGCAGCCGCGGCGACGTCCTCGGCGTGGTCCTGCTCCAGCAGGCGCAGGTTGCCGATCGTGGTCGCGACGGCGCTCTCGGCCTCGGCGATGCTCGACGTGTAGTCGCGCACCATCTGGTCGAGCATCTTCTCGGGGTCCTCGGCCTGGTCGAGCAGGGCGTTGACGTTCGCCTTGGCGAGCTGGGCGACGCGTCCGAAGATCGACTGCTTGGTCATGGTGGTCCTTCCGTCGGGGGTCGTGCTGGTCGTCGAGTGGTCGTGGTGGGCGGGTGCGGATCGGGCTGTGCGTCGGGGTCGCGGGGCAGGCCTAGAACCGGCCGCCGCCGGAGCTGAAGCCGCCGCCCCCGCCGCCCCCTCCGCCGAAGCCGCCCCCTCCGCCGAAGCCGCCCCCTCCGCCGAAGCCGCCGCCGCGGCCGCCGCCGTTGAGGAGGCCGCCGATGACGAGCCCGGTCACGATGCCGCCGAGGTCGGCGCCGGCCGAGCCGCGGCCGTAGCCGGGTCGCCCGAAGGGCCCGACCTGCTGGTAGGCGCCGACCTGCGCCTCGGCCTCGGCCGCGGCCCGATCGGCCAGCTCGTTGGCCTGGTGCGCCTCGATGAGGGCGTGGTCGAGGTCCTCCGGGGCGAGGGCGAGGGCGGCACGGAGGTGGCGCTCGGCCTCCGACAGGCGCGTGCGCGGCTCCGGGCCGAGGCCGCCACGTCGGGTGTCGACGAAGTCGCGGGCGGCCTCGATCTTCGCCCGCGCCGAGAGGAGGGCCTGGTCGAGCGCGGCCCGGGCCCGACGGCGGCGCTCCTCGGCGTCGCGCACGCGGGCGAGGGCCTCGTCGATGCGCGTGTTGGCCCGTTCCAGCTGCGTGAGCACGGCGAGCGGGTCGTCGTGCTGCGTCTCGGCGAGGGCGACGGCCGCACGGGCCGTGGCGACGGAACCCGCGACGTCGACGCCCTCGGGGACGGAGGCGGGCGGCAGGGATCCCGCCCGGGCCATGTCGCCGCGGAGCTCGGCGGCGAGGGCGGCGATGGTCGAGCCGGCGGTGCGGAGCCGCTCGGCCTGGCCCTCGACGGCCCTCAGCAGCTGGTCGACCTGGGCGAGGGCGTGGCGCGCGGCCTTGATGCCGTCGACGGCCTCCGCGCGTCGATCGGCGGCGAGGTGCGCCTCGATCTGCTCGTGCGCCTCGTCGGCGTACTCGAGCAGGCGCTCGGACTGGTCGAGGTTGCCGGCGACGGTCCGCACGGCGGCGGCCGAGTAGGTCGCGGTGAGCGAGCCCAGGAGGCTCGTCGCGCGTTCCAGGGACCGGCGCCGGCCCGCGATCTCGCCCGGGAGCGCCCGGGCGTCACGCCCGGCGGACTCCTCGGCGCGGCGCATGGCGTCGAAGGCCTCGGACTGCTCGTCGACGGTCGCGCCGGCGGCCTCGCAGAGCTCGATGATCTCGTCGACCCAGCGGCGGCGGTCCTCGGGGGTGTCGGGCACCTCGTCGTCGAGGGCCTGCTGCCGCTCGAAAGCCTGCCGGGCCTGCTCGCGTGCGCCGACGAGGGCCTCGGCGAAGGGCCGCACGACCTCCTCGCCGAACTGCGCCGACGCGAAGCCGAGCTCTTGCTGCCCGGTCGTGAGCTCGTCGTCGAGGCGCACGAGCAGGGCGCCGGCCTGCGCCGCGCGGGCGTCGAGCTCGGCGCGCTCGGCGTCCTCGCGACGGCGCCGACGGCGCGTGCGCACCGCGAGCACGGTCACGACGGCGACCACGGCCAGCAGCGCGAGCACGAGCGCGGCCCAGAGCAGCCAGCTGAGGTCGGCCGGGGCCGTCTCGTCGCGGATCCCGTCGGAGAGCGCGAGCGCCGCCCCGGCCCAGTCGGACGAGCTGAGCTCGGGCACGACCACGTCGGTCTCGAGCCGTTCCCGTTCGGCGACGCTGATCGGGCCCGCCTGGTCGCTGGAGAGGGCGTAGAGCCGGTCGTCGACCGCGACGGAGAGGAGCACGTCGCTCGTGCCGAGCTGGTTGAGCTCGGCGGTGGCCTTCGCCCAGGCCGACCGGTCGGCCGGGTCGGTGAACGAGTCGACGTAGACGACGTAGAGGCCCGTGCCGTCGGCCCGGAGGTCCTGCAGCGAGGCCGAGACCTCGCGCTCCTCGGCGTCCGAGAGCACGCCGGCCCGGTCGACGACGTACGCGCCCTCTAGCGCGACCGGCGCGGTCGCGGAGGCCGCCGTCGCGCCTCCTGCCCCTGCCAGCAGCCCCGCGGTCACCGCGACGGCCGTCGCCAGACCCCTCCTCGACCTCGACCGCACGGTGCTCCCCTCGTCCTTGCCGCGGAGTCTATCCACGGCGCTCGGGCGGGAGGCCGGAGCGGGGGACGGCGGCCCGCGTCGGGCGCGGGGGGAGGGACGCTCAGCCGGCGAAGAGCAGGGCGATGCTCGCGAGGGCGCACGCGCCGCCCACGACGAGCAGGGCCGCGCCGGCGGCGCGCAGCGCCCTGCCGTCGTCCGCCGGGGAGTCGGTCCGGGCGCGCCAGGGGCGGTCGGGGTGGAACCACAGCGGCACGTCGGTCTCGACGGGCGTGGAGACCGGCCAGCCGTGCAGCTCGGCCTCGTGCAGCTCGCCCTCGTGGTCCCGGTAGCGGACGACGGCGCAGCGGGCCCAGGCAGGGGGGTCGATGACGACCGCGACCGTGTCGACCTGGTGCGCGCCCCGCGCCCGCAGCGCGAGCCCGACGAGCAGCAGGGGCGTGCCGGTGACGAACCCGAACCAGCCGAACAGCTCGACGATGGTCGCGAGGGCGGCGAGACGGTCGGGCACGGACCGATGCTAACGGCCTCCTAGACTCGGCAGCGGACCGAGGAGGACGACGTTGAGCACGCCACCGACCGGCCCCCGCCCCGCGGGCGCCCGGGCGCCCCTGGTCCTGCCCGCCCCGCTGGTGGCCGTCGCGGCCATCGTGTCGGTGCAGTTCGGCAGCGCCCTCGCGCGGACGCACTTCGACGAGGTGGGGGCGACGGGCGCCGCCGCGCTCCGCCTCGCGTTCGGGGCGGCCCTCCTGCTCGCCGTGTTCCGGCCCCGCGTGCGGTCCTGGTCGGCGCGGACCTGGTCCGGCGTGGTCGTGCTCGGCCTGGCGCTCGCGGGCATGAACTCGCTCATCTACCTGGCGATCGACCAGGTGCCGCTGGGCGTGGCCGTGACGCTCGAGTTCCTGGGGCCGCTCACGGTCGCCCTCGTGCAGACGCGGCGCTGGGTGGACGCGGCCTGGGCGCTGCTCGCGTTCGCCGGCGTGCTCGTGCTGGGCCTCGACCCGAGCGGCGCGCTGCCCCTGGCGGGCGTGCTGCTGGCGCTCGGCGCCGGCGCCTTCTGGGCCCTCTACATCGTGGCCAACGCGGCGCTCGGTCGCACCGGGTCGCCCCTGCAGGGGCTCAGCGCGTCGATGGCGGTGGCGGCGCTCGTCGTGGTGCCGTTCGGGGCGGCCGACGCGGTCGCGGCGGCCCGGGTCGATCCCGCGGTGCTCGGCGTCTTCGCCGTCGTCGCGCTGCTCACGTCGGCCCTGCCCTACGCGCTCGAGAACGTCGCCCTGCGCCGGCTCGCCACCCGGGTCTTCGGCGTGCTCTCCAGCCTCGGGCCCGCCGTGGCCGCCCTCGCGGGGCTCGTCGTCCTCGGTCAAGGGCTCGGAGCGCGCGAGGTCGTCGCCCTCGTGCTCGTGACGGCCGCGAGCGTCGGGGTCACCGTCGGTGCGGGGCGGGCGGCGCGCCGGCTCCCGGTCGACCCGCCGGGTGCGTGATCCGGACGACCCGGCGGGCGTGTACCCCGAGAGCGGGGTACGGTGCAGGACACGGCGCACGGACGCGTCGGAGCGCTGCAGCAAGGAGGAACACCATGGGTGCTGTTCTGGAACGGACGTCGCGGGCCGAGGTCGTCCCGCTGGGCGAGGGGTACCACCGCGTGTCGACCCCGACGGCGGGGGTCATCGGCTTCGTGCGCGAGGCCGAGGGCCGGTTCGAGGTGCTCCGCGGGAGGTCGCGGTCGGCGACCAGGGCCGAGGGTGCGTACCGCACGCTCGACGTCGCGGTCATCGCGCTGACGTACTCCTGAGCCCGGCGTCGTCGCGACGACGTCCGAGCACGAAGAAGGCCCCGCCTCGGCGGGGCCTTCTTCGTCGTGCCCCCAGAAGGATTCGAACCTTCGCCCCTGCCTCCGGAGGGCCATCTATTGTCCATGTCAACGGCGGCTCTGGCCTACATGCCTGTCAAGTTGCGGAATTGAGGTCCTTGGGCTCACGGACGGTACTGAGAGAAGCGCTTCAGTTGTGGGCAGGATGTGGGCAAGCCGTAGCTGCACTCCGCCGGTATGCGCGTCCTGGGAACACTGGTGGTTGTCGCGACCGACTTAGACCAAGCCGGGGCATCAACTCCAGACTGCGCCTGGTGACTCCAGCCTGCGCCTGGCAACGCTAGGGTGCTCGGCAACCGGGTCTGGCTGTCAAGCTGGCATCGAAGGAAGTCGAGGTAGTCCACGTTGGATTCACTGGAGCGCTACTGGACGGGCATAGGGCAGTGGCTAGCCCTGCAAGCCGACGCCTTCAATTCGCCCATAAGCCACATGGGGGAAAAGGGGCGCGCTAACGAACTCACCGTGGGAGAGTTCTTCGGGAAACTCTTGCCGCAGGGTCTAGCTATAGGCGGGGGGGTAATAATATCTCCCTCCGGTGGGCAGTCTCGTCAGTGCGACATCATTGTCCACGAAGTTTCCGAACACCCTCAGCTATTTGCTCAAACAGCGCAGTTTATCTACCCAGTCGATACGGTAGTGCTGACTGTTGAAGTGAAGACAACTCTGGATAAGGCTGAAGTTGTCGCAATTGGAAAAAACACTGCTTCCGTACGGTCCATGGAGCGGGCTGTGAATCCACATGTCCATCCCGTCACCGCCGTCTTTGCATTCGCTACATCAGCGACTACGTCGACGACGCTGGGATGGTTCAAGGGGTTACCAGTTGATCAGCGACCGGACCTGGTTTGTCTTGTTAGCCCTGGCGTCGTTATGAGGAAAGACGGCGAGAGGTTTTCGGCTCACGCTGTGCTTCTTCACGCACTAGACGCAGGTGGTAGGCCGGTACCGGGAAATTGGGTGCCTTCAGGCCCAAGTCAATTTACGGTCCGGAACGGTGCAAGTAACCCGTCGGCAAGGGTTAAGACAAGTACTTCAAATGAATGGTTGGCTCACGAACCCGGGCGGGCTCTATTGTTGTTCACCGTTGATCTTCTTGGGCAGTTGGGGGAGAGGGGTCTCACTAAAACAAAGTGGTGGGAATCTTATCTAAATAGTACTGCCCAAGAGACGGTTGAAGTTATCTTTGTGGACTAAAGGCTGTATTTTGTGATGAATTCATTTACGCGCATTGAACCCATTCCAAGCTGCTGAGCTGCGCTAGCGATGGACGAGCGATAAGGCAAGTCCAGAACGTCTTCCGTGACCACGGTAACTGGGTCTTGGGCGTGGAAGTGCAGTGCATAACCCAGGAGTTCGACTTGAGGCTGTTCTTCATCGTCGCTTAAGTCGTCCAGTATGGCGGGACAAATGGCGAGCACGTCCGCCTGTCTAGCGTGAGGTACAGATTTGACCGACAGCGACGCGTGGGTAGGGCCGGCCCAGGTCGCGGCGACGTTTACTTCATCAAAGTCTCTGCAACCGCTTGGCACGCACGGTGGAAATCCGAGTTGCCCTTGCGCACTAAGGGTAAACATGAAATCGAGCACCCGAAGCGTTCGTGGGGCGTCGTTATGGCAATATTCTTCAATTTCGAGCAAGCTGCTCGAGTCGACGACGTACACAGGGGTTACCGCACGCCGGAAGTGAGCTGCCACAGACTGCCGAGCTGCTTAGCATTCGAACGTAAAAGACGACCCGCCTCTAGTTCGCTCAATCTGTCGTCTACCACGGCGTCGCGCAGCGCGCGGACGTAACCTGAGCCGAATTCTTCTTGACGAAGGACGGGTGTACTGCGGTCAATGCCAGGAACGGGGGCCGGCGGATCCTGTTCTAAGATCGCATTTTTTCTAACGTAATCCGGAAGGGTCGATCCGGCTCTTCCGATTTCCTGGAGTCGAATGGCTATTGCAAGCCAACTTGCATGGAAGTAGTTAGACGCTAGACGAACTGGTTCTAGGTTCGTTTCGGTGACGTAGGTGAAATTTCTCTTGTCCAGGTAGGCCTTGAATTCCTGTGCAGGCATAAGGAACTCGGTCGCTACCTGATTGCACCACCGCTCGGCTTTCGTATCGTCGTAATAACATGAGCGGCCCCCTGTTCCGCTTCCTAGATGGGCCATCTCATGAATCAGGGTGAAGGATCGTAAGGCTGCGCCCTTGTAGTCCCGGTTTACAAAGATAAGCGGTACTTCGCCGCTGAGAGAAAAGCCTCGAAAGCTTTTCTGGCCAGCGCCCTGCAGTAAAACGACAACGCCAAGGTTCTCGATGCGCTCGCGCAGGCCGCGGAAGACGGCGGACTTTGAAGTCATCTGCCGTTGGATTTGAAGATTCCAGCCCAGGCTTTGCCGGAGACGTTTCGCGTAGGAAGCGGGCGTCTCCTGGGCGAGGCGGCGCGGGATACCAGCGCTCACCCTCGCATCGTCAAGTGCCCAGTACGCAACGTCCTGAACTCGCTTAGCCGTCCTTATCGCTGCTGATTCCTTTTCCGGCTCAGGCACTTCCTCATGAAGCGACTTTCGAAACCGGGCAGAAACGGGTGCGCTCTCTGGAGGTGCCGGGAGCATGAAGAATTGGAAGGAGCGACCGAGACGGCGCGCTAGCTGGCGAACTTGGCCTGTGTTGGGCTTGGCCTCCCCGGATATCCAGGACTCGTAGATTGCCCAGTCCACCCCGCACGCTGCTGCGGCGTCTTCATCGGTGATGCGGGCCTCTTCGACAGCCCAGCGAAGAACTTCCGGATTGATCGGTACGTCGGCCACGTTCGAAGCATATGCGGAGCATCTGTCAGGTGTGGTGAAGCCACGCGCGTCACTTCCCCAGACCCGCGCGCACTGCGAAAGGCAGAACGCGAAGCGGTCAGACGTGGACCCCTGGGGGGAGGGTGGCCCCGCCCCCCTCGCCGTGTCCTGTGCAGGGCTGCGGCCGGTCGGGCGTGTCGGTTGCCGCTCGGCGTGGTGCTGCGTGTCGTGGTGGGTGTGCCGGGCGTCCTCCCCATGTCCAGCGGTCCCAGACGCCCGGCACGGCGGGGTGCAGCCTGTTGCCTGCTGCGGCTTTCCCGGAGCCGCCCCGGTCAGTGGGCTGCTGCTAGGCGGCAGCCTTGATCTTCACGACGGCCTTGGTCTGAACGAACCCGAAGGCGACGCGGGCGATCGCGCGGATGGCGGTCTGGTCGGTGGTGAAGAACGCGGACTTGTCGACGTCGACTGAGACGTCCTCGCGGAGGACGGAGAAGGCGCGTCCGTCGGGGATGCCCCATGCGGTGCCGGCGACAACGTAGGGCGAGACGAGCAACGGGACGCCGAGCACGTTGCGCTCGATGCCGTTGGTCGCTCCGGTGCCGAACAACGGCATGTTGCTGCCCGTGCCGGCGGTGAGCTTTGCCAGAGCTCGGGCGGTGGCGGGGTCGACGACCCAGGCGCGGAGGCTGACTCCGAGCGCCTCTGCCTCGGCCAGACCGTCGATGTAGGCGCTGAGGCCGGCAGTCGGGTCAGCGGTGATGGCGGTCGCCTTGCCCCCCAGTGCCTCGAGTCCGTTGGGCTGCACGGAGCCATTGGCGGGGGCGGGGCCGAAGAAGGCTCCGTCGATCTTGCGGGCGATGTCGCGGGCGAGGCCGTCGCCGATGGTGGTTGCGGCTTCGGGGCTAGTGTCGTTGGCGAGCTCGTTGGAGATGACGGAGAGCCCGGCGACCTTGCGCGGGACGACGGCGACCTCGTCGGCGACGGCTTCGCTGGTGGGAATCTCGTCCCCCTCGGCCACCCAGGCGGCCTGGGGGTCTTCGGTGATGACGGGGAGCCGGTAGGTGTGGCCGGCGGTGGTGATGACGGTGCTCACGGCGAGGGCGAGGGAAGCGGCCTGCAGGGGCTCGATGATGAGCGGGCCGGCCTCGGTGATGCCGGTGAACGATCGGAGGGTGCTGCTGTTGACCATGGGGAAGCTCCAGAGAGAGGGCGGGGCGCTGACGTCTCGCGCGGCACTGCCTGCTGCGAGTGGTGCCCTCTGGGCTTCTGCCTAGTCGAGGGAGCCGCGGGCTGCCTTCTCGACCGAACGCCCCCAGTCTACCGCGCCCGAAGGGGCCGGGAGGCCGGGGGCGAGCAGGCCGCGACTAGGCGTCGTTGCTGAGTGCCTGTGCCCAGGGCGTGGTGGCGGCGGACACGTCCGGGTTGCGCTGGCCCTGAGCGTGCAGCTCAGCCATCAGCGACCGGGGAGGTCCTGCCGGCAGGGGCGGGCGTGTGAGGTACTCGCGGGTCGTGGTCGCCTGGGTGAGTTGCTCAGCGAGGGCGGCGCGGTCGAGGTTGCCCTCGTCGTCGAAGAGGTCGGCGACGTCGACGCCCAGGACGCCCCAGAGGTCCTCGGGGTTATGCAAGGTGCGCACTTCGTCACCCTCGCCGGTGGCGCGGAGGTCCTGGGCGTTGGCGAGGAGCGTCTCGACGACCTGGCGGCGGCTCAGGGCGAGCTGTCCCGTGAGCGCGTCGCGCTCAGCCTCGGCCTCGCGGAGCTGCCGCCGGTAGTGCGCGGCCTCGGATGAGGGGTTCCGGCGTCGGTCGCCGTCGCCGTCTTGAGCGGCGTCGTCGTGCCCGGCCGGCTGGGCGACCGTGCGTGGCTCACCCGACGCGGGAGGGGCGGGCACACCCGCAATGGGTGCGCTGGCCTCCGTCAACGCCGGCGTCTGCGCGGTGCGATCGCCTGTGGGGGTCGTGGTCATGCTGGGTCCTTTCGTGAGCGGAGGCGGAGTGGCGTTCACGCCACGGCCTCGCGGGGGTGGGGGTCTTGGTGGCGCTCGACGCGAGCGCCCGGCTGCATCCACGCGTTCGGGTCCCTCGCCGGGCCGGCCGCCGGCAAGGACGGACCTCCGGCCTCGGGAGTGCCTGGGAGCGGGTCCTCCCAGCGCTCCCCGTTGAGCCAAGGCGTGAGGCCCGGGATGAATCTCGCTTCGGTGTGGTGACGGTGCTCCTCGGCGTGCCGCGTGATGGCGGCGACGAGGTCGTCCTCGTGTCCGCGGAAGCCGCGAAGGGCGATGGCGAACTTCTGTCGAGCTGTCTTCTTGCCAGTCTTCTTAGGCCAGGCCGACCACGCCTGCTCGAACAGGACGTCGGCGTCGAGACTTGCGCTCGCGCGCGTTCCTTCTCCTAAGTCCTTGCCTGTCCTGTCCTGTCCTATCCTGTGCGGTCCCCGGGACACGTCCCGGGGACTGCCCCCGGGGACTGTCCCCGAAGACATGTCGACGTGGTCCTCCTCGAGCGCGTCTTCCTCGTGGTCCTCGCCTGCCTCTTCCGCTCGGCGACGAGCGCGCTGCCTCGCCTTCTTCTCAGCAGCCACTTTTCGTGCTCGCTGAGCTCGAGCGATCTGGTCGGACGAGGTCTGCTCGTCCTCCCAGCCGACGACTCGCCAGCCCCGGTCGTGAGGCTCGAGGAGCCCATGGCGTACGAGCGCGTCGAGGCAGGCGGGGTCGGTGCGCGGCACCAGATCGACGTCGTCTCGCTCGAGGAGGCCGTCCGTCCGGTTCGACACCGCCCAGAGCTCGATCATGACGAGCGACCGGAACTCGGCGTCGGTGAGCTTGAGCACGCGTCTGTCTGCGAGCCAGCGCTCCGGCACGCGTAGGTCGGTCACGGGTGCGTGTCCGCGGGGACAGCCCCTGGACAGGGCATCGTCACGAGGGGTAGCCGTCGCCTTCGGGGTGGGAGAAGAGACGGCCGGGCTCGAGCTGCTCGGCGGCGTCGGCCGCGCGGACCAGCCTGGCGGCCAGCTCGCGGGCCTCGGCGGGGGTGAAGTTGCTGACGTTCTCGCTGGCGGTCCCGACTCGCCAGAGGTAGACGATGCCCTGGTCGGTGTCGGCGGGGTTCCTGACAGGGCCGACGGCGTAGGCGTCGCTGGTCAGAGGGGCCCAGAGGGTCTCGGAGGTCTGGTCGGGCTGCTCGTGCTGGCGGCGGTTCGTGTCGGACATGGCTACTCGTTTCGCTGGTTGCGGAGGTCGGTGGGCGAGACGTGTGCTCGACCTTGAGGGGTGGGGCTTCTCATGAGCGCGATCTGTTCCCGGATCGGGGCGTGAGCCTCCGCGACGATCTGTTCCATCTCGGTCACCGTCACGAGACGGCTGGCCTGCGCGAGGCGTCGAGCCTCGGCGCGGCGAGTCGACGCCATCACAGGCCCCGGCCCTCGCCCGATCATCGGGCGACCTGCGCGTCGGTGCGGGCGGGCGACAGCATTGCCTGCAAGCGCTCCAGACCGCGGGGTGTAATGCGCACTTGGGGTGAGTCGACCACCATGTGCCCGTCGCGGGGGTGGCGGTGCGACTGTGCCTTCTCGACAAGCCATCCCGCGGTCACGGCCTGTTGCTTCGCCCGCCACGCGCGGTCACCGCCTCGGAACGTCCATCCAAGGTCTGCGAGCCTCTCGAAGAGGCGCTGACGCCCCAGGGCGTGACCGTCATTCGCGAGCATCTTGGCGGCGTCGCCGACCTCAAGCGACCCCTCGCCACTGACGATGGCGTCCCACGCAGCTGCGCGTGGCGTCATCTCCGCGAGTAGCTCGGCGGCCATGACGGCGGCCCTGGCGATGGTTCGCTCCGGAGGTTCTTCGACCGTGTAGCGGCCGGTCCGCCGGATGCTGGGCAGGACGTCGCGCACCACCCATCGACGGAAATCCCGCGCAGCAGGGACGCGGCTCGTGAGGATCAGCTCATAGAGGCCGGCCTCGTTCAAGACGCGAGTGCGTTGCGCGCGGCCGAGAGCGTCGATGACGTCGGTAGTACCGACCCCATCCTCGTCGAGTCGACCAATGGCGTCGCGGTGGTTTCCGAGACCAAGCGCCCGAGCGACGTCGACCGCGACGAACACTGGTTCGCCGCTCACGTCTAGGACGCGCACGACGGAGTCGCCGAACGCGAAGAGAGCTGGGGGTGCCGGTACGGCTGGCGTGGTGGCCGGCACGGGTGCAATCATGGTCATGAGTGGCCTTCCTGATAGTCGGTTCTGCTCGTCGCCCTCGCTCGGTGCTCCAACACCGGCGAGGGCATTTCTTTTCGTCACGAGGCGCGTGCAGTGCTCGTCTGGACGCTCGCCTCGAGCCACGCCTCTACATCGCTGCGGCGGTAGAGCACCTTGCGAGGCGTGGGCTTGAGGAACTGCGGGCCCGTGCCCCTGAAACGCAACTGAGCGAGTAGGGGCTCGGTGATGCCGGGAGCCAACTTCGTGACGTCCTTCGGCGTGAGGTACTCAGGCATATGTCTTCCCGTCTGACAGATCGTTGCCCCGGCGGGGCAAATTCATCTCACGCTGACGGTACCTGTCAATCCAAGACGTCTCTACAGCGCGGGAAATAGTCTCAGCAGTGCATCAGCTTGTCTGTATTGCTGACAAACCGGCTAAACTGCCCTAGCATGACGCGGTGAGTGAAAAAGCAAGCGACGGTATCGGCGAGCGTCTTAAGGCCGCGCGCAAGGCGGCAGGGCTGAGCGCTCGTGAGCTCAGCGAAAAGCTTGGGGGCCAGTTGTCGCGAGGGGTGATTGCGAACATCGAGTCGGGTGCACGGCGCGATCTGACGGTTGACGAGCTCATTGCGCTTTCATGGGCCCTCGACGTGCCCCCTGCTGCGCTCGCGCTTCCTTACGACGAGCCCTACAAGACGGTGTCCGTCATTGCAGGGCCGGGTGCTTCAGAAGACGTCATTGCCGGCGAGCTACTCGCGTGGTTCACGAACCCTGATAGGCCGGCGGCCAAGGTCACGGGTGCGGGGGCCCTCATGCGCGAGCGGGTCCGACGCGCTATGCAACTGCTCCAAGCGGTCTCTGCCTTGGCGCAAGCAGAGGCGAGACCGGATGGCTGGTTCTTTGGTCAGCACGTTCACGATTTGGAGCTCGATCGGGATCAAGCCGTGTACGAGGCCGAACGTGTGGGCATCAAGTTGGCCAAGCCGGACCTGGAGTAGCTGGTATGGGGAGCATCAGTCGTTACAAGACGGCCGCTGGTGATCGCTGGCGCGTTCGCTATCGCAAACCAGACAGATCGCAGACGGACAAGCGCGGGTTTAGGACTAAGCGCGAGGCGGAGCTTTTCGCAGCAACTGTGACTGTGGACACAGCCACGGGCCGCTACGTCGATCCGTCGAGGTCGCGCGTCCTCGTTGCCGAGTGGTTGGCGAGCTGGCTGGAGGGCCGCTCGGACCTCACGCCTACATCACGCGAACGGACGCTCGGCATCGTTCGCATGCACATCGTACCGGCGCTGGGCGAGCGCTCCCTGGCTGACCTCACACACGGCCAGGTCCAGGCCTGGGCCGGCGGCTTGTCTTCGTCGCAGGGGCCGTCCAGCGTCCGCAAGATCGTCAACACGCTGAGCGGGGCGCTCGAGGTCGCCGTGCGGGACGGGCGACTCGCGAACAACCCGGCCCATGGCCTCAAGCTGCCGAAAGTCGGACTCGCGCGAAAGACCTACCTGACGCACGCGCAAGTCGCAGACCTGGCGGCGGCGACGGACGCGAAGCTTCCCGGGGCCGGCTACGGGACGCTAGTTCGAGTGCTCGCTTACTGCGGGCTTCGTTGGTCAGAGCTGTCGGGGCTCCGAGTCGGCGATCTTGACGCCGCGCGTGGGCGCCTAGAGGTTCAACACACGGTGACCGAGTCCGGGGGAGTGCAACACGAGGGGGTCCCGAAGAGCCACGAGGCGCGCTCGGTACCCGTGCCGGCGTCCATCCTCCGCGAGCTCATGGTCCTAGCGGTTGATCGCCCGCCTCAGGCACCGCTCTTCACCAGCAGTCGCTCGCGCGGGTGGTTACGGAACCGGGTCTTCCGGCGAGGGGCTTTCGACGCAGCGGCTATCGAGGTTGGCCTCGAGGGCTTGACCCCGCACGAGCTGCGACACACTGCCGCGTCCCTGGCAATCAGCGTCGGCGCGAACGTGAAAGCCGTTCAAAGGATGCTTGGTCATGCTTCCGCGGCTGTCACCCTCGACGTCTACGCGGACCTGTTCGATGACGACCTAGACACGGTTTCGGACGCCCTCGATCAGGCCATGTTGCCCGCAGTTGTGGGCAAAAAATGGGCAGGACCAAAAAAAGTCGGCCGACCTGGTGGAAGTCGACCGACCGAAAATATCGCCTGAACTGCGGTTTTTGCGTGGTGCCCCCAGAAGGATTCGAACCTTCGCCCCTGCCTCCGGAGGGCAGTGCTCTATCCCCTGAGCTATGGGGGCCCTGGGACTCGTCCAGGGTAGCAGCCCGGGCACGTGCGTCCCGACACGGCACGGCTCGCACGCCCCGGAGCGCAGGAGGCGGGCGTCGCGCCCGTCCCGGGGCCAGGCTCGGGTGCATGACCCAGCCCGACGCCTCCTTCCGCGACCTGGCGCACCGTGCGCGCCGACCCGAGCCCGACGTGGCCGCGCTGACCGTGGACCAGGCCCCCCGCGAGCCGTTCCGGCTCTTCCACGACTGGTTCGCCGACGCCGTCGACGCGGGCGTGGCCCAGCCCCAGGCCGCCGTCCTCTCCACCGTGTCGACCGGGGGAGGTGCGGCCGGTCGCGTCGTGCTGCTCAAGGACGTCGACGACGCCTTCTCCTTCAGCACCTCGGCGGAGAGCCCCAAGGGCCACGACGTCGCGGGGGAGCCCCGCGTCGCCCTGACCCTCTTCTGGCCCGACCGCGGTCGGCAGGTGCGCGTGGTCGGGGAGGTCGAGCCGAGCGACCGGCCCGTCGCCGAGCAGGACTTCCGGCACCGCCACCCCGAGACGCGGGCCGCTGCCGTCGCGGTCCGGCAGAGCGACCCGGTCCCCGCCGACGACGAGCTCGCCACCCGCCTCGACGAGGCCCGCGCGTCGCTCGAGGCCGATCCCGACCTCGTGCCCGACGACTGGCGGGTGCTCCGCGTGGTGCCGACGTCGGTCGAGTTCTGGCAGGGGACCACCGGACGCGACCAGGTGCGCGTGTCGTACCGCCGGGAGGGCGAGGGCTGGAGCCGCACGGCGCTCTGGCCCTGATCCGGTGCGGGGCCCGCGGTGCTCCGGCCGCGCGGCGGCACCCGGGCCGGCGGCGGCACCCGGGCCCGTCGGCGTCACGCGGCGTCACGGTCGTGCCGACCCGGGCGGGCCTCCGGCAGGCTGGACGACGTGACCAGCAGCCCCGCTCCGCGCCTCGCCGTCGTCGAGGTGACCCGCAGCCGTCCGCACGCCCCCGGGTACCACGCGTACGTCGACGGCATGAACGCGCGCCTGCTCGAGGCCGTGCTCCGTCGCGGCTGGGACGCCGAGCGGCTGGCCGCGGGCGACCTGGGCCGCGCCGCCCTGCTGCGGCGGGCCGACACCGCCGACGCCGTGGTCGTGATGGGCGGGGAGGACCTCTCGCCGGCGCTCTGGGGCGGGCCCGCCGACCACCCGCACGAGGGCCGGCACCACGACGTCGCCGACGAGGCGCAGCTCGCCCTCGTCGAGCGCGCGCTCCGACGGGGCACGCCGCTCCTCGGCATCTGCCGCGGGCACCAGCTGCTCGCGGTCGCCACGGGCGGCACCCTCGTGCCCCACCTGGACGACGCCGGGGGCGAGGTCCGGCACCGGACCGCGGGCGCGCCTCCTGAGCGCCTCATGCACCGGCACCCCGTCGACCTCGTCGCGGGCAGCCGCCTGCGCGCCGCCCTGGGCGCGCGGCCCGGGGTGCAGAGCGCCCACCACCAGGCCGTCGACCTCGTCGGCCCCGACCTCGAGGTGGTCGGCCGCGCGGCCGACGGCGTCGTCGAGGCCGTCGAGCACCGGTGGGCGCCCGCCGTGGGCGTGCAGTGGCACCCCGAGGACCGCCGGGCGCCCTCCGGGCAGCTCGGGGCCGTCCTCGACCTCGTCGCGCCGCGCTCCGCGACCCTCGCCCGTCGCTCCCGGCTCGCGGCCTAGGGGCGGTCGGCGGTCAGCGTCGCCAGCGCCGCCGCGACGACGGGCTCGGCGTCGCCCGGCTCCACGAAGGACCCGCTCGTCGCCACGACCCACCACGGCTGCGCGACCGCCTCGGCCGTGCCCGGGCCCTCCGCCCGGTCGAAGTAGCCCTCGACGCCGTAGGTGGGCACCGCGGTGCTCGTCGTCACGAGGCGGTTCGCCACGCGGTCGAGGCTGGCGCCGTCGAGCTCGGCCACCGCGACCGTGATCTCCACGCCCCCGTCGGCCACGTAGCGGCACACGGTGCCGTCGAGGTCGCCGACCAGGGCGACGTCGGGGCGCGCGTCGGCCCCGTCGCCCGCGTCCGGCGCCGGCTCGAGCCCGGGCCAGAGCGGCAGCACGTCGTCGGCCGCGACGAGCGTGGCGCAGGGCACGTCGAGGGGCGTCGAGGCGAGCTCGGGCGTCGCGGGCGCGGACGGCGCCGACGAGCCGTCGGGGGAGCCCGACGAGCACCCCGCCAGCACGAGCACCGCGACGGCGGCGACGACGGCACGGGCCGTGGGAGCGGACGTCAGGAGGCGCGGGGTCATCCCGCCATGATGGCGGACCCGCCCGCGGCCCCGCCGGGTGCCAGCCGGTAGGATCGTCGCTCGTGACCCCCGCTGAACTCTCGTCGTCCCTGCTCGCCGTCGTCCAGGGCGTCCTCGAGCGACGCGGCGTCGAGGGCGACGTCACGGTCGCCCCGGCGGACGTCGTCCTCGAGCGTCCCCGCAACCGCGATCACGGCGACTGGGCCTCCAACGTCGCCATGAAGTTCGCCAAGCGCGTCGGCGTGCCCCCGCGCGAGCTGGCCACCGAGATCGCGGGCGACCTCGCCGAGACCGACGGCGTCGCCGCGGTCGACGTCGCGGGCCCCGGCTTCATCAACGTGACCCTCGACGCCGCCGCCGCGGGCCTCCTGGCGAAGACGATCGTCGAGCAGGGCGAGGCCTTCGGGCACGGCGACGCCTACGCGGGCGTCACGATCGACCTCGAGTTCGTCAGCGCCAACCCGACGGGCCCGATCCACATGGGCGGCGTCCGCTGGGCGGCCGTCGGCGACAGCCTCGCCCGCGTGTTCCAGGCCCAGGGCGCCCTCGTCACCCGCGAGTACTACTTCAACGACCACGGCGGTCAGATCGACCGCTTCTCCCGCAGCCTCCTGGCCCGCGCCCTCGGCGAGCCGACGCCGGAGGACGGCTACGGCGGGCAGTACATCACCGAGATCGCCGACCGCGTGCTCGCCGCCGCCGGCGTCGACGTGCTCGCCCTGCCGCGCGACGAGGCACAGGAGGCCTTCCGGTCGTACGGCGTCGACTTCATGTTCGACGACATCAAGAGCTCGCTGCACGACTTCGGCGTCGACTTCGACGTGTACTTCCACGAGAACTCGCTGCACGAGTCGCGCGCGGTCGAACGGGCCGTCGCCCGCCTCCGCGAGCTCGGCCACGTCTACGAGGCCGAGGGCGCCACGTGGCTGCGCACGACGGAGTTCGGCGACGACCGCGACCGCGTCGTCGTGAAGAGCGACGGCGAGGCGGCCTACATCGCGGGCGACCTCGCCTACTACCTCGACAAGCGCGAGCGCGGCTTCGAGCGCAACCTGATCATGCTCGGCGCCGACCACCACGGCTACGTCGGCCGCATGATGGCCATGTGCGCCGCCTTCGGCGACGAGCCGGGCGTCAACCTCGAGATCCTCATCGGACAGATGGTCAACCTCCTGCGCGACGGCGAGCCCGTCCGCATGTCCAAGCGCGCCGGCACCGTCGTCACCATGGAGGACCTCGTCGACGCGGTCGGCGTCGACGCCGGTCGCTACGCGCTCGTGCGCAGCCCCGCCAACAGCTCCATCGACATCGACCTCGACCTCTGGACGCGGCGCACGAACGACAACCCCGTCTTCTACGTGCAGTACGCCCACGCGCGCACGCGGTCCGTGGCGCGCAACGCCGAGGCCTCGGGCGTCACGCGCGAGGCGTTCGACGCCGGCCTGCTCGTCGAGCCCAGCGAGAGCGCGCTGCTCGGGGCGCTCGCCGAGTACCCGCGGGTGCTCGCCCAGGCCGCCGAGCTGCGCGAGCCGCACCGCGTCGCCCGCTACGTCGAGGAGCTCGCCGGCACGTACCACCGCTGGTACGACACCTGCCGTGTGACGCCCCTGGGCGACGAGCCGGTCACGGACCTCCACCGCACCCGCCTGTGGCTCAACGACGCTGCCGGCCAGGTCGTCCGCAACGGGCTCGGGCTGCTCGGCGTCGCCGCCCCCGACCGGATGTGACCGCCGTGCACGGCGACGGCGGGGACGACTTCTTCACGGCGCGCGACGTCCCGCGCCGTCGCCGCAGCGGCCCCGCCAAGCTGCTCGTCGTGCTGCTGGGCCTCGTCGTCGTCCTCGGCCTCCTCCTGGTCGCGGCCGAGCTCGTCCTCCGCCCGGTCGCCGAGGCACGGGCCGCGTCCGAGCTCGAGCAGGCGCTCCCGTCCACGGCCACCGGCGGGGTCGACGTCGACATCCACGGCTGGTCGCTCCTCCTGCAGGCGCTGCGCGGCTCCGTCGACGACGTGACCGTGACGGGCGACGACCTCGAGCTGTCGGGCGTGCCGATCGGGCTCCGGGTCGACCTCACCGACGTCCCCGTCGACGGGCAGGGCACGACGGGACCGAGCACGGGCAGCCTCACGGTCGACCAGGAGTCCGTGAACGCGCTGCAGGCCGTCCAGGACACGGGCGGCTCCCTGACGCTGGGCAGCGCGAGCGTCACCTACGACCGCTCGTTCGAGGTTCCGCTGCTCGGCGAGGTGCCGGTCAGGGTCGAGGGGCGACCCGACCTGTCGAGCGACGGCCGCACGCTCACGCTGACGCCGACCGCCGCCTCCGTGCCCGGTTCCGGGCTCCAGATCGACGAGCCGCGGGTGCTGGGCACGTTCGCCTTCGACGTCTGCGTGGCGCAGTACCTGCCCGAGCAGCTGCAGCTCACCGACGTCGTCGTCGAGCCGTCGACGCTGACGCTCGACCTGCGCAGCGACGGCCTGCCGCTGTCCTCCGAGGCGTTCTCGTCGCGCGGCCGTTGCTGACCCCTCGTCACACGGCGCACCGCGTCGGTCGGCCTCGGTAAGCTCGGGGGGTCCCGCCGTCCCCGTCCCCGAGGAGATCGTGTCCCCGAACCCCCTGGCCCCGGACTGGCTCGTCGAGCCGGCCGACGCCGACGCGCTCGATCCCGCCGTCTGGTCGCGCACCGCGCGGCGCCGCCCCGACGGGGCCGTCGAGATCGGCGGCGTCGACGTGCACGAGCTCGCCCGCCGCTTCGGCACGCCGCTCTACGTGACCGACGAGCACGACGTGCGCGAGCGCGCCGCCGAGGCCAGGGCTGCGTTCGACCGCGAGCTCGGTCGCGTGGGCACGACGGCCAAGGTGTACTACGCCGCCAAGGCGTTCCTGTCGGTCGAGGTCGCGCGATGGGTGGCCGCCGCGGGCCTGCACCTCGACATCTGCACGAGCGGTGAGTTCGCCGTCGGGCACGCCGCGGGGGTCGACCCGGCGCGCATGGGGTTCCACGGCAACAACAAGTCGCTCGCCGAGATCGACCGCACGGTGGCCGCGGGCATCGGCTCGATCGTCGTCGACAACCCCCTCGAGGTCGAGCGGGTCGCCGACGCCGCCGAGCGCCACGGCCGCGTGCAGGCCGTCCGGGTGCGCGTCAACAGCGGCGTGCACGCCTCCACGCACGACTACCTCGCCACGGCGCGCGAGGACCAGAAGTTCGGCATCCCCCTGGCCGACACCGCCGACGTGGTCGCCGAGATCCGTCGCCGTCCGTCGCTGCGGTTCCTCGGCCTGCACAGCCACATCGGCTCGCAGATCTTCGGCGCCGACGGCTTCGTCGAGGCCGCGCGCCGCCTGCTCGGCGTGCACGCGGCCCTGCTGGCCGACGGGCCCGTCCCCGAGCTCAACCTGGGCGGCGGCTTCGGCATCGCCTACACGAGCGCCGACGACGCCCCGCCGCTCGCCGACCTGGCCCGCGAGCTCGCCGACATCGTCGCGGGGGAGTGCGCCCGCCTGGGCGTGCCCGTCCCGGTCGTCGCCGTCGAGCCCGGGCGCGTCATCGTCGGACCAGGCACGACCACGCTCTACACCGTCGGCACCCTGAAGGACGTCACGGTGACCGACGACGCCACGGGCACGACGGCCGTCCGCCGCTACGTGAGCGTCGACGGGGGCATGAGCGACAACGCGCGCACGGCCCTCTACGGCGCCGACTACTCGGTCCGACGCGTCGGTCGCACCTCCGACGCCGAGCCCGTGCTCGTCCGCGTCGCGGGCAAGCACTGCGAGAGCGGCGACGTCGTCGTGCTCGCCGACTACCTCCCCGCCGACGTCGAGCCGGGCGACCTGCTCGGCGTCCCCGCCACGGGCGCCTACTGCTGGAGCCTCTCGAGCAACTACAACCACGTCGGCCGGCCCGCCGTGGTCGCGGTCGCCGACGGCGAGGCGCGCGTCCTCGTGCGCGGCGAGACCGAGGCCGATCTGCTCGCCCGCGACGCCGGGCTCGACCCCGAGCGCCACGACCCCACCCCGACGAACGGACCATCATGATCGAGTACCGCAACGTGAGGGTCGCCCTGCTGGGGGCGGGCAGCGTCGGGTCGCAGGTCGCGCGCCTCCTGCTCGAGCAGGGCGACGACCTCGCGGGGCGCGCCGGAGCCGGTCTCGAGCTCATCGGCATCGGGGTCCGCGACGTCGACGCCCCGCGCGACGTCGACCTGCCGCGCGAGCTCTTCACGACCGACGTCGAGCAGCTCATCGTGGGGGCCGACATCGTCGTCGAGCTCATCGGTGGCATCGAGCCCGCGCGCAGCCACGTGCTCGCCGCCCTCGGCAGCGGGGCCGACGTCGTCACCGGCAACAAGGCGCTCCTGGCCAGCCACGGTCCCGAGCTCTTCGCCGCCGCCGAGCAGGTCGGCGCGCAGATCTACTACGAGGCGGCGGTCGCCGGGGCGATCCCCATCATCCGGCCGTTGCGCGACAGCTTGGCCGGCGATCGCATCCGCCGCATCATGGGCATCGTCAACGGCACGACGAACTACGTGCTCGACCGCATGGACCGTGAGGGCGACAGCTTCGAGGGCGCCTTGGCCGCCGCGACCGAGCTGGGCTACGCCGAGGCCGACCCGACCGCCGACGTCGAGGGCTACGACGCCGCGCAGAAGGCCGCCATCCTGGCGAGCCTCGCGTTCCACACGGCCGTGCCGCTCGACGCCGTGCACCGCGAGGGCATCACGGGCGTCACGCACGACCAGGTCGTGGCCGCGCGCGGCGCCGGCTACGTCGTCAAGATCCTCGCCATCTGCGAACGCCTCGTCGACGACGACGGCGTCGAGGGCGTCAGCGCGCGCGTCTACCCGGCGCTCGTGCCCGAGGCGCACCCGCTCGCCTCCGTGCACGGGGCCAAGAACGCGGTCTTCGTCGAGGCCGAGGCCGCGGGCGACCTCATGTTCTACGGTGCGGGCGCGGGCGGCGTCGAGACGGCCTCGGCCGTGCTCGGCGACCTGGTCAGCGCCGCACGACGGCACGTGGTCGGCGGTCCGGGCGTCGCCGAGTCGACCCGGTCGGCGCTCCGCGTGCTGCCCATCGGCCACGTGACGACGCGCTACCAGATCACGCTCGACGTGGCCGACCAGCCCGGCGTCCTGGCCGAGGTGGCGGGCGTCCTCGCCCGGCACGGCGTGAGCGTGCAGACGGTCGAGCAGTCGACGGGCACCGGCCCGGTCGACGGCACGGCCACCGCTACCCTGATCATCGGCACCCACCGTGCCCGCGAGGCCGACCTCGCGGCGACGGTCGAGGCGTTGGGCAACACCGCGGTCGTGAACACCGTCACGAGCGTCCTGAGAGTCGAAGGAGCCTGATGGCACACCAGTGGCAGGGAGTCCTGCGCGAGTACGCCGACCGTCTCGACGTCACCGAGGCCACCCCGATCGTCACGCTCGGCGAGGGCGGGACGCCGCTCGTCGAGGCGCGCGCGCTGTCCGCGCGCACGGGTGCGAGGGTCTTCGTGAAGTACGAGGGCATCAACCCGACGGGCTCGTTCAAGGACCGCGGCATGACCATGGCCATCTCGAAGGCCGTCGAGCACGGTGCGAAGGCCGTGATCTGCGCCTCGACCGGCAACACCTCCGCCTCCGCGGCCGCGTACGCGGCGCACGCGGGCATCACCGCCGCCGTGCTCGTGCCCGAGGGCAAGATCGCCATGGGCAAGCTCAGCCAGGCCGTCGCCCACGACGGACAGCTGCTGCAGATCCAGGGCAACTTCGACGACTGCCTCGACATCGCGCGCGACCTCGCCGCGAACTACCCCGTGCACCTCGTCAACTCGGTGAACAACGACCGCATCGAGGGGCAGAAGACCGCCGCGTTCGAGGTCGTCGACGTGCTCGGCGACGCTCCCGACTTCCACTTCGTGCCCGTCGGCAACGCCGGCAACTACACGGCGTACACGCGCGGGTACCGCGAGGACGTCGAGGCGGGCCGCGCGACGAAGCTGCCGCGGATGTTCGGCTTCCAGGCCGCGGGATCCGCGCCCATCGTCGCCGGCGAGGTGGTCAAGCACCCCGAGACCGTGGCCAGCGCCATCCGCATCGGCAACCCGGCCTCCTGGCAGCTCGCCCTCGAGGCCCGCGACCTGACGCAGGGCTGGTTCGGCGCCATCGACGACACCGCGATCCTCGCCGCCCAGAAGCTCCTCGCGGCCGAGGTCGGCATCTTCGTCGAGCCCGCCAGCGCCATCAGCGTCGCCGGCCTGCTCGAGCGGGCCGACGCGGGCGTCGTCCCCGCGGGAGCGACGGTCGTGCTCACGGTCACGGGCCACGGCCTGAAGGACCCGCAGTGGGCGCTCCGCAACGCCGACGGCAGCGACGTCCAGCCGACGGTCGTGCCGAGCGACACGTCGCAGGTGGCCGAGGTCCTCGGGCTCGCCCCGACCACCGCCTGATGACCGGCGGCGGTCCGGGCCGGGTCCTCGTCAAGGTCCCGGCGACCTCGGCGAACCTCGGCCCGGGCTTCGACACCCTCGGCCTCGCCCTCTCGCTCTACGACGAGCTCGACGTCGAGGCCCGGCCCGGTGCAGGCGTCGAGGTCCACGTCGAGGGCGTGGGTGCGGGGGAGGTCCCGACCGACGCGTCCAACCTCGTCGTGCGGTCCATCGTCGCGACCTTCGAGGCCGTCGGGCAGCCGGTGCCGGGGCTCGTGCTCCGGGCCCGCAACTCGATCCCGCACGGCCGCGGCCTGGGATCGTCGGCCGCGGCCATCGTCTCCGGCGTGATGGCCGCGAAGGGCCTGCTCGAGGGCGTCGTCGACCTCGACGCGGACGCCCTCCTCGCGGTGGCGACCGACCTCGAGGGGCATCCCGACAACGTCGCCCCCGCGCTCTTCGGCGGCCTCACGATCGCCTGGATGCACGGCGGCCGCCCTTCCTCGAAGCGCCTGCTCGTCCACCGCGGCGTCGCGCCCGTCGTCTTCGTGCCCGAGTCGACCCTGTCGACCAAGCTCGCCCGCAGCCTCCAGCCGGCATCGGTCCCGCACGAGGACGCCACCTTCAACGTGTCCCGGTCCGCGCTCCTCGTCGCCGCGCTTGTCCAGAGCCCCGAGCTGCTGCACGCCGCGACCGAGGACCGCCTGCACCAGAGCTACCGTGCGAGCGCCATGCCCGAGACCGACGCCCTGATCCGCGTCCTCCGCGACGCGGGACTCGCCGCGGTGGTCTCGGGCGCCGGGCCGTCCCTCCTGGTGCTCGGCAGCGACCCGGGTCAGCGCCTCTTCGCCGCCGACCTGGTCCGTGAGCACGCCCTCTCGACGTGGCGTCCCCTCATGACGGCCGTCGACCTCCGGGGTGCTACAGTGGTGCCGCACCCGGCCGTGACCTGAGATCACGCGGGTCCTCAGCAGTCCCACGGTCGGGCCCTCGGTCCGACGGGCACGTGAGGTCCCGGAGCCCCGGTCCCCGGGTGATCCCGTCCTGCACATCTCGCAGTGTCCGTCCGCCGCTCTGGCAGCCGTGCACAGCACCTCCTCAGATCCACCGCCGCACCCGTGCGAGCGCGAGGCGACGAGGTGCGACCAGCTCTGCCCCGCCGTTCCGCGCGGGGGAGCGAAAGGAACCCCATCGTGACCGACGTCGACCCCAGCACTCCCGCGGACCCCACCGCCGAGCTCCGCGCCCTCCGCCTCCCGCAGCTGCAGGCGCTCGCCTCGTCGCTCGGCATCAGCGGCCTCTCCAAGCTGCGCAAGGGCGACCTCGTCGCCGCCATCGCCGCCAAGCAGGCCGAGCAGGGCGAGGGCGCCGTCGTGCCCGAGGTCGTCCAGCCCGTCCTCGACGGCACCCCCGTCGAGACGGTCGCCGACCAGGCGCCCGAGGCCGAGCACGCCGCGCAGGCCCCCGCCGCCGAGCAGGCCCCGGTCCTCGACGCCCCGACGGAGGCCGGCGCCGAGGCCGCAGGCCTCGACGCCCCGACGGAGGCCGGCGCCGAGGCCGCAGGCCTCGCCGCCCCCGAGGCATCTGCAGAGGGCACCGCCCCCGCCGAGCAGCCCACCGGACGTCGTCGTGGGTCGCGTCGGGCCAGCAGCGCGACGACCGCCGCGGCCACCGAGCAGCGCGGCGCGGCCCAGCACGTCAACCACGGCGAGACCGGCACGTCGCCGCTCGTCGAGGCACCCACCACCGAGGCCGCCCCGGCTCCTGCCGGCTCCGCCGAGGCTCCTGCCGCCACCGACGGGGCAGCCCCGTCGTCACCGACCGAGGCGCCCGCCAACGAGCGCCAGGGCCGCGGTCGCCGCGGATCGCGACGCGCGAACGACGCGAGCGTCGGCGCCGAGACCGCGCAGGCCGCACCGGCCGCCGGCGAGCAGGCGTCCACCGACCCCGCCGAGGCCGGCGAGCCCGACCAGCGCGGCCAGCAGGGCGACCCGCAGCAGGGCGACCAGCAGGGGCAGCAGGAGGGCGGCGGACGCCGCAGCCGTAGCCGCAACCGCGGCAAGAAGAACGGCCAGCAGCAGGGCGACGCCCCCCAGCAGGCCCCGCAGGAGGCCCCCGCCGAGTCCACGACGGACGACGCGTCGCGCGGTCAGCAGCAGGGCGGCACCGGCCCTCAGCAGCAGCAGCAGCGCGACGACGAGGCGGGTCGTGGCCGTGGCCGTCAGCGCGACCGCAAGCGCGGTCGCGGCGCCCAGCAGGACGACGCCGAGCCCGAGATCTCCGAGGACGACGTCCTCATCCCCGTCGCGGGCATCCTGGACCTGCTCGAGAACTACGCCTTCGTGCGCACGACGGGCTACCTGCCGGGTGCCAGCGACGTCTACGTCTCGCTCGGGCAGGTCAAGAAGTACCACCTGCGCAAGGGCGACGCGGTCGTCGGTGCGATCCGTCAGCCCCGCGAGGGCGAGCAGGGACAGGGCCGCCAGAAGTTCAACGCCATCGTGCGCGTCGACTCGATCAACGGCCAGCCCGTGGACGAGGCCGCGAAGCGGGTCGACTTCAGCGACCTGACGCCGCTCTACCCCCAGGAGCGCCTGCGCCTCGAGACCGAGCAGCAGAAGCTCTCGACGCGCATCATCGACCTGGTGTCGCCGATCGGCAAGGGTCAGCGCGGCCTCATCGTCTCGCCGCCCAAGGCCGGCAAGACCATCGCGCTGCAGGCCATCGCGAACGCGATCGCCACGAACAACCCCGAGGTCCACCTCATGGTCGTGCTCGTCGACGAGCGCCCCGAAGAGGTCACCGACATGCAGCGCACGGTCAAGGGCGAGGTCATCGCCTCCACGTTCGACCGGCCCGCCGAGGACCACACGACCGTCGCCGAGCTGGCCATCGAGCGCGCCAAGCGCCTCGTCGAGCTGGGCCACGACGTCGTCGTGCTGCTCGACTCGATCACCCGTCTCGGCCGGGCGTACAACCTGGCCACGCCCGCCTCCGGCCGGATCCTGTCCGGTGGCGTCGACTCGTCGGCCCTGTACCCGCCGAAGCGCTTCTTCGGCGCGGCGCGCAACATCGAGGGCGGCGGCTCGCTGACGATCCTCGCCACGGCCCTGGTCGAGACCGGCTCCAAGATGGACGAGGTCATCTTCGAGGAGTTCAAGGGCACGGGCAACATGGAGCTCCGCCTCTCGCGCCACCTCGCCGACAAGCGCATCTTCCCGGCCGTCGACGTCAACGCCTCCGGCACGCGTCGCGAGGAGATGCTGCTCAGCCCCGACGAGGTCAAGATCACCTGGCGCCTGCGCCGGGCCCTCGCCGGCCTGGAGCCGCAGCAGGCGCTCGACGTGGTCCTCCGCAACCTGCGGGAGACCCAGTCGAACGTCGAGTTCCTCGTGCAGGTGCAGAAGTCGGTGCCGGCCTCGAACGGGCACGACGCGCACTCCGGCCACAAGGAGCACTGACCGTGTTCGAGTCGGTGGCGGTGCTGCTGGCCGAGCACGAGGAGCTGCAGGTGCAGCTCAGCGACCCGGCCGTGCACGCCGACGCGGGGCGCGCGAAGCGCATCAACCGTCGGTACGCCGAGCTGAGCCGCATCGTCGCCGCGCACGCGACGTGGACGCAGGCCGAGGAGGATCTCGTGGCGGCCCGGGAGCTCGCCAAGGAGGACGACGCGTTCGCCGACGAGGTGCCCGGCCTGGAGGCCGACCTGGCCGAGGCGCAGGAGAAGCTGCGACGCCTGCTGATCCCGCGCGACCCCGACGACGGCCGCGACGTCATCATGGAGATCAAGGGCGGGGAGGGCGGTGCCGAGAGCGCGCTCTTCGCGGCGGACCTGCTCCGCATGTACGTGCACTACGCCGAGTCGAAGGGCTGGAAGACCGAGCTCCTCGACCGCGACGAGTCCGACCTGGGCGGCTACAAGAACGTGCAGGTCGCCATCAAGTCGAACGCCTCCGACCCGTCGCAGGGCGTCTGGGCGCACCTCAAGTACGAGGGCGGCGTCCACCGCGTGCAGCGCGTGCCCGCGACCGAGTCGCAGGGCCGCATCCACACGTCGACCACGGGCGTGCTCGTGTTCCCCGAGGTGGACGAGCCCGAGGAGGTCGAGATCGCCCAGTCCGACCTGAAGATCGACGTCTACCGCTCGAGCGGTCCCGGCGGGCAGTCGGTCAACACGACCGACTCCGCGGTGCGCATCACGCACCTGCCGACCGGCATCGTCGTCGCGATGCAGAACGAGAAGAGCCAGCTGCAGAACCGCGAGGCGGGCATGCGCGTGCTCCGTGCGCGCATCCTGGCGCGTCAGCAGGAGGAGCAGGCGGCCCTCGCCTCCGACGCCCGCAAGAGCCAGATCCGGGGCATGGACCGGTCGGAGCGCATCCGCACCTACAACTTCCCCGAGAACCGCATCGCCGACCACCGCACGGGGTACAAGGCCTACAACCTCGACGCGGTGCTCGACGGTGCGCTCGAGCCCGTGGTCGAGTCGTGCGTGCGCGCCGACGAGGAGGCGCGCCTGGCCGACCTCGGCGACACCTCGTCGTGACCGTCGCCGTCGCCACGGCGGTGGCCGACGCCGAGCGGGTGCTGGGCGAGGCGGGCGTCCCCGACGCCCGCGTGGACGCGGAGCTCCTGCTCGGCCACGTGGCCGGTTGGTCGCGGGGGCAGGTCCAGGCGCGTG
Organism: Frigoribacterium salinisoli; assembly: GCF_054781095.1. Lineage (NCBI taxonomy): Bacteria > Bacillati > Actinomycetota > Actinomycetes > Micrococcales > Microbacteriaceae > Frigoribacterium > Frigoribacterium salinisoli. Next base: position 1,069,065 of record NZ_BAAGVB010000001.1, on the reverse strand, counting down.
CGGTGACCGGTGCCTCGCTGACCGCCGACCTGCAGGAGGCCCTGGTCGCGCTCGTCGTGCGCCGGGCGACCCGCGAGCCGCTCCAGCACCTCACGGGCCTGGCCCCGTTCCGCTCGCTCGAGCTGCGGGTCGGCCCCGGCGTCTTCGTGCCGCGGCCCGAGACGGAGGGCGTGGCCCAGCTCGCGATCGACGCGCTCCGCGCGGACGAGGCGCCGGCGCCCGTGGCCGTGGACCTCGGCACCGGCAGCGGTGCGCTCGCCCTCGCCCTCGCGACGGAGGTGCCGCGCGCACGCGTGCACGCCGTGGAGCTCTCACCGGAGGCCGCGGCCTGGACGCGACGCAACATCGAGGCGACGGGCGCCGACGTGCACCTCGTGGAGGGCGACCTCGCCGAGGCGCTGCCGGAGCTCGACGGAACGGTGGCGGTCGTGGTCTCGAACCCGCCCTACGTCCCCGAGGGCATGGTGCCCCGCGATCCCGAGGTGCGCCTGCACGACCCGGCGCTGGCCCTCTACGGCGGGGCGGACGGCCTCGACGTCGTGCGCGTGCTCTCCCGGACCGCCCTGCGCCTCCTGCGTCCCGGTGGGCTTCTCGTCGTCGAGCACGGCGAGCACCAGGGTGCCGCGATGCGGGAGCTCTTCGCTGCCGACGGGTGGCGGGAGCTCGTCACGCACCAGGACCTCACGGGCCGTGACCGTTCGACGACCGCGGTGCTCTGACGGGGCTGCCAGACCGTGCCCACTATCATCGTGACGTCATGACCTCCCTCCACGACTGCTCCGTCGACACCGAGCTGCTGGCCGGCATGCGCCTCGCGCGCAGCGCCATCGGCCGCGGTGAGCTCGTCGTGCTGCCGACCGACACCGTCTACGGCGTCGCGGCGGACGCGTTCGACCCCGCCGCGGTCCAGCGCCTGCTCGACGCCAAGGGGCGCGGGCGGCAGTCGCCGCCCCCGGTCCTCGTCAAGGGGCGCGAGACCCTCGCCGCCCTCACCGACCACGTGCCCGAGGTGGTCCGCCCGCTGCTCGACGAGTTCTGGCCGGGGCCGTTGACCGTGATCCTCACGGCGCAGCGCTCCCTCAGCTGGGACCTCGGCGAGACCCGGGGCACGGTGGCCCTCCGCATGCCCAGCGACCGACTGGCGCTCGAGCTCCTCGAGGAGACCGGGCCGCTCGCCGTCTCGAGCGCGAACCTCACCGGTCGGCCCGCGGCCACGACCGCGTCCGAGGCCCGCGACATGCTGGGCGACTCGGTCTCCGTGTACCTCGAGGCCGGTCCCGTCGGCGGCTCCTACGAGCGTCGCCCCGGGGCCAACACGGGCTCGACGATCGTCGATGCCACGGCGGGCCGGGACGGCGTGCTGCGCGTCGTCCGCCACGGGGTCCTCCCGATCGACGAGATCGTGCGGGTCGTCGGGCCCGACGTCGTGGCCTGACGCGTGCGCTACTACCTCCTCGCGCTGGCGATCGCCGCGGTCGTGAGCTTCGTGCTCTCGATCGTGGTCTGGCGCGTGGGGCTGAGGTTCCACCTGTACCCGAAGATCCGGTCGCGCGACGTGCACTCCACGCCGACGCCGCGGCTCGGCGGCGTGGCCATGTGGGCCGGCGTCGTGGTCGCCGTCCTGTCGGCCTGGTTCGTGTTCCCGCTCATCGCGGGGGTGGACTACTTCCGGCTGGTGTTCGCCGACCCCGGCCCGCCGCTCGCCATCCTCGGGGCGGCCACGATCATCGTCGCGGTGGGCGTGACGGACGACCTCGTCGACCTCGACTGGATGACCAAGCTGGCGGCCCAGATCATCGCCGCCGGGGTCCTTGCCTGGCAGGGCGTGCAGCTGGTCTCGCTGCCGGTCGGGGGCAGCCTCGCCATCGGTTCGCCGTACATGTCGCTGGTGCTCACGATCCTCGCCGTGGTGCTGGTCATGAACGCGGTCAACTTCATCGACGGGCTCGACGGCCTCGTGGCGGGCGTCGCCATCATCGCCAACGGCGTCTTCTTCGTCTACAGCTTCGTCATCGCCCTGTCGATCGGGCAGACGGAGTACTTCAACCTCGCCGCACTGCTGGCCGCGGTGCTCATCGGAGCGTGCCTCGGGTTCCTGCCGCTCAACTGGCACCCCGCCAAGCTCTTCATGGGCGACGCGGGTGCGCTCCTCACCGGCCTGCTCATGGCCACCAGTGCGATCTCGGTGACGGGGCAGATCGATCCCGGCAGCACGTCGCGCGCCGTGCTCCTGCCGGCGTTCATCCCGATCCTGCTGCCCTTCGCGGTGCTCATCGTCCCGATGCTCGACTTCGGCCTGGCGGTGCTGCGACGGGTCGGTGCGGGCAAGTCGCCGTTCACCGCCGACCGCAAGCACCTGCACCACCGACTGCTCGACATGGGGCACTCGCACTTCCACGCCGTGCTGATCTTCTACGCCTGGACCACCGTGGTCGCCTTCGGCTGCCTCGGGTTCCTGTTCCTGCCCGGGGGCTGGGTCGCCGTGGCGCTCGGGCTCGGGCTCGTGGGGTGCGCCGTGGTGACCCTGGCGCCCCTCAGCCGCCGCAAGCGGGCGGAGATCGCCGCGCAGTCCGCGCCCCCCGGCAGCGCCGCCGGCCCCCTGGCGCGGCACCACGACCGCCTCGACGGGGCGGCCCAGCTCGACCCGATGACCGACCCCGTGGCCGGCCCTCCCGCCGTCCCGCACCGCAGCCCGGAGGAACGCCCATGAACGCCCGATCCGTCTTCGTCAAGATCCTGTCGTACACGGGCGTCCTCGCCGTGGTCATCGCCGTCGTCGGCGGGGGAGCGGGCTACCTGGTCGCGGGCACCGACGGCCTCTGGTCCGCCCTCGTCGGCACCGGCCTCGCCGTCCTGTTCGCCGCCCTCACCGCGCTCAGCATGCTCGTGGCCATCAGGTTCCGCCTCGCGGGCTTCTTCGGCATCGTGATGGGCCTGTGGCTCCTCAAGCTCGTCCTCTTCATCGGCCTGCTCGTCCTCGTCCGGGACCAGCCCTTCGTCGACGACGTCGTGCTCTTCCTCTCGCTCGTCGTGAGCATCGTCGGCACCCTCGCCATCGACGCCCTGGTCGTCGTCCGGGGTCGCATGGCGCACGCGAGCGACGTCACGTTGCCCTCCGTCCAGCACGACTGACGAGGGGTCCGTGCAGACCGTGAAAGAACCTCGGTCGATTCGTGCACACACCTGTTCCCTTGATAGGGTTGCGACGTTCCCGGCCGCTGTTCCCTGCGGGTCCGATGACAACCCCACCGATCGTCGCGGCACTCACCGGTGCACGCCCCGACCCAGGAGATAGCGCTGATAGCGAACGCTGCGACCCTGTTCTCCGCTGCCGATGCTGGTCACGGAGGCGGGGAATTCCATGCCCCCACACTGGACGAGTTCTTCCCCGCGGCCATCTTCTTCGAAGGCACGCCCTTCGAGCTGAACCGCATCATGCTGGTCCGCCTCCTGGCGATCGCCGTGATGGTGCTCCTCTTCTGGCTCGCCCTGCGCAAGGGTCGGCTCGTGCCGACGCGCGGGCAGAGCATCGCCGAGCTCGGCCTCGACTTCGTGCGCGTGCAGATCGTCGAGGAGATCCTCGGCGAGAAGCTCGGCCGCAAGTACCTGCCCCTGTTGGCCGCCATGTTCTTCGGCATCTTCGCCATGAACATCACGGGCATCATCCCGGGCCTCAACATCGCCGGCACCTCGGTGGTCGCGATGCCGCTGCTGCTCGGCGTGGTCGCCTACGTGGCGTTCATCTACGCGGGCTTCCGCGAGGTCGGTCCTGCGACCTTCTTCCGGAACTCCCTCTTCCCCGCGGGCGTCCCGTGGTACATGTACATCCTCCTGACGCCGATCGAGTTCATCAACATCTTCATCGTGCGTCCGATCTCGCTGGCGCTGCGACTCCTGCTGAACATGATGGTCGGGCACCTGCTGCTCGTCCTCTGCTTCGCAGCCACGCACTTCTTCTTCTTCTCGCTGGGCGGCGCCTCCGGCGCCTTCGGCGCCCTGACCCTCATCGGCGGCTTCGTCATGACCATCGTCGAGATGGCCGTGGCGGTCCTGCAGGCCTACGTCTTCACCCTCCTCACGTCGGTCTACATCCAGCAGGCCGCTGCCGAAGAACACTAAGCACCACGTCGACGGTCCCGTCGCCCGACGGCACCGCCCTACCGGAAGGAAACACAAGTGGACACCACCACGATCCTCGCTGAGATCAACGGCAACATCGCGACCGTCGGTTACGGCCTCGCCGCGATCGGCCCCGGCATCGGCATCGGCATCGTCGCGGGCAAGACGGTCGAGGCCATGGCCCGCCAGCCCGAGCTGGCCGGCCGCCTCCAGGTCACCATGTTCCTGGGCATCGCCTTCACCGAGCTCCTCGGCTTCATCGGCCTCGCAGCCGGCTTCATCTTCTCCTGATCAGTAAGGACGACATTCGATGATCGAGACGATCCTCGCGGCGGAGGGCTCGGCACCGGAAGGTGCTGCGGTCTTCTTCCCCGCCGACTACGACATCCTCTGGTCCCTCGTCGTCTTCGTGGTCATCGCGCTGTTCTTCGCGCTCTTCGCGATCCCGAGGTTCCGCACGATCCTCGACGAGCGTGCCGAGCGCATCGAGGGTGGCGTCGCCCGTGCCGAGGCCGCTCAGGCCGAGGCGGCCGAGGCGCTCGACGAGTACAAGAAGCAGCTGGCCGACGCTCGCGCCGAGGCCGGCCGCATCCGTGAGGCCGCACGCGCCGAGGGCACCGTGATCCTCGCCGAGATGAAGCAGCAGGCACAGGACGACGCCGACCGCATCACGGCGTCCGCCCACGCGCAGATCGAGGCCGAGCGCCAGGCGGCCGTCGCCTCGCTCCGTGCCGAGGTCGGCTCGCTGGCCATCGACCTCGCCTCCGGCGTGATCGGGGAGTCCCTCTCCGACGACGCTCGTGCGTCGGCGGTCGTGGACCGCTTCCTGGCCGACCTCGAGGCCGACCAGAACGCGAAGGCGGGCGACTGACGATGGGCTCCATGTCGCGAGAGGCCCTGCACGCGTCGCGTGCGGTGCTCGCCGACCTCGGCCCGGCTGCCGACCTGGCGACGGGCGAGCAGCTGCTCGACGCCGGCCGTGTCATCGGTGGGTCCGTCCAGCTCCAGTCCTACCTGGGCGACCCGGCGATCGGCGGCGAGGTCAAGAAGCAGATGCTCGACCGGCTCTTCGGCGCCTTCGGCGAGCCGGCGCGGGCGCTCCTCCTGTCGGTCGTCGCCGGTCGCTGGTCGTCACCCCGGGACCTGCTCGCGGGCATCGAGGAGATCGGCGTCCGCGTCGTCGCCGCGAGCGGCGACGAGGGCGCCATCGTCGACGAGCTCTTCTCGTTCGACGAGGCCGTCCGGGGCGACTCCCGGCTGGAGCTCGCGCTCGGCACGAAGCTCAGCGACGACGCCGCGAAGGCGGGTCTCGTGGAGCAGCTCCTCCGGGGCCGGGCGTCCGAGCAGACGGTCGCGATCGTCGGGCACCTCGTGCGCCAGCCCCGCGGCCGGCGCATCGGGCAGCTGCTCCGGCACGCCGCCTCGGTCGTGGCGGACCAGTCCGACCAGCTGGTGGCCACCGTCACCACGGCTGCGCCACTGGGCACCGAGCACCGCACACGCCTCGAGCAGGGCCTCGCGCGACAGTACGGCCGGTCCGTCCGGGTGAACGAGGTCGTCGACGCCGGCATCATCGGAGGCCTCCGCGTCCAGGTGGGCGACGAGGTCACCGACGGCACGGTCGCCACCAAGCTCAGCCAGCTCCGCCTGCAGCTCGCCGGCTAGGCGATCTCCTCTCCACAGACTCGAGGCCTCCTGATGCCTCGCTACCGAACAGGAACCACAATGGCAGACATCAAGATCAGCCCCGATGAGATCCGCGACGCGCTCAAGGACTTCGTCTCGTCCTACGACCCGTCGAAGGCGTCCACCGCCGAGGTGGGCCACGTCGTGGACGCGGCCGACGGCATCGCCCACGTCGAGGGACTCCCCGGCGTCATGGCGAACGAGCTCATCCGCTTCGCGGACGGCACGCTCGGGCTCGCGCAGAACCTCGACGAGAACGAGATCGGCACCATCGTGCTCGGTGAGTTCTCCGGCATCGAGGAGGGCATGGAGGTCACCCGCACGGGCGAGGTCCTGTCCGTGCCCGTCGGCGACGGCTACCTGGGTCGCGTCGTCGACCCGCTGGGCAGCCCGATCGACGGTCTCGGCGAGATCGCGACGGAGGGTCGTCGCGCACTGGAGCTCCAGGCTCCCGGCGTCATGGCGCGCAAGTCGGTCCACGAGCCGATGCAGACCGGCATCAAGGCCATCGACGCGATGATCCCGATCGGTCGAGGCCAGCGCCAGCTGATCATCGGTGACCGCCAGACCGGCAAGACCGCCATCGCGATCGACACGATCATCAACCAGAAGGCCAACTGGGAGTCGGGCGACGTCTCGAAGCAGGTCCGCTGCGTCTACGTCGCCATCGGCCAGAAGGGCTCCACGATCGCCTCCGTCAAGGGTGCGCTCGAAGAGGCCGGCGCCATGGAGTACACGACCATCATCGCGGCGCCCGCGTCCGACCCGGCCGGCTTCAAGTACCTCGCCCCCTACACCGGTTCGGCCATCGGCCAGCACTGGATGTACGGCGGCAAGCACGTCCTCATCATCTTCGACGACCTGTCGAAGCAGGCCGAGGCCTACCGCGCCGTGTCGCTCCTCCTGCGTCGCCCGCCGGGACGCGAGGCCTACCCCGGCGACGTGTTCTACCTGCACTCGCGCCTGCTCGAGCGTTGCGCCAAGCTCTCCGACGAGCTGGGTGCCGGATCGATGACGGGTCTGCCGATCATCGAGACCAAGGCCAACGACGTCTCGGCGTACATCCCGACCAACGTGATCTCGATCACCGACGGCCAGATCTTCCTGCAGTCCGACCTGTTCAACGCGAACCAGCGTCCCGCGGTCGACGTGGGCATCTCGGTGTCCCGCGTCGGCGGTGACGCCCAGGTGAAGTCGATCAAGAAGGTCTCCGGCACGCTGAAGCTCGAGCTCGCGCAGTACCGGTCGCTCGAGGCGTTCGCGATGTTCGCGTCCGACCTCGACGCCGCGAGCCGCCGTCAGCTCGCCCGTGGTGCGCGCCTCACGGAGCTGCTGAAGCAGCCCCAGTACTCGCCGTACCCCGTCGAGGAGCAGGTCGTCTCGATCTGGGCCGGGACGAACGGCAAGCTCGACGAGGTCCCCGTGCCCGACATCCTGCGCTTCGAGCGCGAGCTGCTCGACTACATGGGCCGCAACACCGACGTGCTGACCACCCTGCGCGAGACCAACGTGCTGAGCGACGACGTCGTGTCCGCGCTCGACTCCGGCATCGACGCGTTCAAGCAGGAGTTCCAGACGGGCGAGGGCAAGCCGCTCGCCTCCGTCGGGCGCGAGGAGTTCACGGCGATCGCCGCCGACGACGTCAACCAGGAACGGATCGTCAAGGCCAAGCGCTGACGCGCCGCCCGACGATCACGACTGACGAGACAACAGGAGAGCCATGGGAGCCCAGCTACGGGTCTACCGCCAGAGGATCCGCTCCGCGAAGACGACCAAGAAGGTCACGCGCGCGATGGAGCTCATCTCGGCCTCGCGCATCCAGAAGGCGCAGGCCCGGATGAAGGCCTCGGCACCGTACTCGCGTGCCATCACGCGGGCCGTGTCGGCCGTGGCGACGTTCTCGGACGTCGACCACGTGCTGACCACCGAGCCGGCGACGGTCGAGCGGGCCGCGGTCGTGCTCTTCACGTCCGACCGCGGCCTCAACGGTGCGTTCAGCTCGAACGTGCTGAAGGAGGGCGAACAGCTCGCCACCCTGCTCCGCAGCGAGGGCAAGGACGTCGTGTTCTACCTCGTCGGCCGCAAGGCCCAGGGGTACTTCGCCTTCCGTCGCCGCGACTCCGAGCGCATCTGGACGGGTGGCACCGACCAGCCCGAGTTCTCGACGGCGAAGGAGATCGGCGACGCGGTCGTCGCCAAGTTCCTCCAGGACGCGGGGGAGGGCGGCGTGGACGAGATCCACATCGTCTACAACCGCTTCGTGAACATGGTGAGCCAGGTCCCCGAGGTCGTGCGGCTGCTGCCGCTCGAGGTCGTCGAGGGCGTGGAGGAGCCCACGGAGGGCGAGGTGCTCCCGCTCTACGAGTTCGAGCCCGACCCCGTCGAGGTCCTCGACTCGCTCCTTCCGGTGTACATCGAGAGCCGCATCTTCAACGCGATGCTGCAGTCGGCGGCGTCCGAGCACGCTGCACGCCAGAAGGCGATGAAGGCGGCCAGCGACAACGCCGACACCCTCATCCGCGACTTCACGCGCCTCGCCAACAACGCGCGCCAGGCCGAGATCACCCAGCAGATCTCCGAGATCGTGGGCGGCGCAGACGCCCTGAGCTCGGCCAAGTAGACAATCATCCGAGAGAGAGAAGCCATGACTGACACCGCAACCGCGCCGGTCGCGACCGCGTCGGCTCCCGGGGTCGGACGCGTCGCCCGCGTGACGGGCCCCGTCGTCGACATCGAGTTCCCGCACGACGCCATCCCCGGCGTCTACAACGCCCTCACCACGACGATCACGATGGGCGAGACCACCTCGGTGCTGACCCTCGAGGTCGCCCAGCACCTCGGCGACGACCTCGTCCGTGCGATCGCGCTCAAGCCCACCGACGGCCTCGTCCGCGGCCAGGAGGTCACCGACACGGGTGCCCCGATCTCGGTCCCGGTCGGCGACGTCACCAAGGGCAAGGTCTTCAACGTCACGGGCGACATCCTCAACCTCGAGGGTGACGAGAAGATCGAGATCACCGAGCGTTGGCCGATCCACCGCAAGGCTCCCCAGTTCGACCAGCTCGAGTCGAAGACGCAGCTCTTCGAGACCGGCATCAAGTCGATCGACCTCCTCACCCCCTACGTGCAGGGTGGCAAGATCGGCCTCTTCGGCGGTGCGGGCGTCGGCAAGACGGTCCTCATCCAGGAGATGATCCAGCGCGTCGCGCAGGACCACGGTGGCGTGTCGGTGTTCGCCGGTGTCGGTGAGCGCACCCGTGAGGGCAACGACCTCATCGCCGAGATGGAGGAGGCGGGCGTCTTCGACAAGACCGCCCTCGTCTTCGGCCAGATGGACGAGCCGCCGGGAACGCGTCTCCGCGTGGCCCTGTCGGCCCTGACGATGGCGGAGTACTTCCGCGACGTGCAGAAGCAGGACGTCCTGCTCTTCATCGACAACATCTTCCGGTTCACCCAGGCGGGTTCCGAGGTCTCCACGCTGCTCGGCCGCATGCCCTCCGCCGTGGGCTACCAGCCGAACCTCGCCGACGAGATGGGCGTCCTCCAGGAGCGCATCACCTCGACGCGCGGCCACTCGATCACCTCGCTGCAGGCGATCTACGTGCCCGCTGACGACTACACCGACCCGGCGCCGGCGACGACCTTCGCGCACCTCGACGCGACGACCGAGCTCTCGCGAGAGATCGCGTCGCAGGGCCTCTACCCGGCCATCGACCCGCTGACCTCGACGAGCCGCATCCTCGACCCGCGGTACCTGGGCGACGCGCACTACAACACGGCGATCCGCGTCAAGGCGATCCTGCAGAAGAACAAGGAGCTCCAGGAGATCATCGCGATCCTCGGTGTCGACGAGCTCTCCGAAGAGGACAAGATCACGGTCGCGCGCGCCCGTCGCATCCAGCAGTTCCTCTCGCAGAACACCTACATGGCCAAGAAGTTCACGGGCGTCGAGGGTTCGACCGTCCCGCTCAAGGACACCATCGAGTCCTTCTCGGCCATCGCGGACGGCGAGTTCGACCACGTGGCGACGCAGGCCTTCTTCAACGTCGGCGGCATCGACGACGTCGAGCAGAAGTGGGCCCAGATCCAGAAGGAGAACGGCTGATCGTGGCTGCTCTCACCGTGAGCCTCGTCTCGGCCGACCAGGAGGTCTGGTCGGGCGAGGCGGCCTCGATCGTCGCCCGTACCTCCGAGGGTGAGATCGGCATCCTCCCCGGTCACGAGCCGTTGCTCGCCATCCTGGCCACCGGCCAGGTGCGGGTGCGACTGACTGACGGTTCCACCGTCACCGCCGAGGCAGCCGACGGCTTCCTCTCGGTCGACAACGACACCGTGGCGGTCGTCGCCCGCGACGCCCAGCTCGCCTGAGCCGAGCGTCGCCGTACCACCGTGCTGTTCCTGCTGCCCCCGTCCGAGTCGAAGCTCGGCGGGGGCAGCGTCGGTTCACGCCTCGACCTCGGCGCGCTCGGGTGGCACGAGCTCGACGGCACCCGCCGCGAGGCCCTCGTCGACCTCGACGCGCTGTCGAGCGATCGCGACGCCTCGCTGGCGGCGCTCAAGCTCGGGCCCCGGTCCGCGGACGAGGTCGAGCGCAACGTGCTGGTGCGGACCAGTCCTACCCTGCGCGCGCTCGAGCGCTACACGGGCGTGCTCTACGACCCCGTCGGGGCCCGCGACCTGACCGACGACCAGTGGTCCTGGGCCGCGGCGCACGTGGTCGTCCACTCGGCCCTGTTCGGGCTGGTGGGGTCCGCCGACCCGATCCCGGCCTACCGGCTGTCGCACGACTCGCGCCTCCCCGGCGCGACCCTCAAGCGCCGCTGGCGTGACGCGGTGGCGACCGCCCTCGCGGACTCGGGCGAGTTCGTCGTCGACCTGCGCTCCGAGGGCTACGTCGGCCTGGGGCCCGCCCCGGCCGACCGGTCGGCGTTCGTGCGCGTGGTCTCGGACGCGGGCGGTCGACGACGTGCGCTGAACCACTTCAACAAGAAGGCGAAGGGCCTCTTCGTGGCCGCGCTGCTGCAGGACCGCCCCGAGCTGGCCTCCCCGGGGGACCTGCACGACTGGGCCGCGGCCCGGGGCATCGGGCTCGAGCCCGGTGGCGAGATGGTCCTCGTCGCTGACTCCCTGCTCGGACGCGCCGCGGCTTGACGAGGCCGTCCGCGTCCCGGTCCCGTGCCTCCTGCGTCCCGGTCCCGTGCCTCCTGCGTCTTGGCCCCGTGCCTCCTGCGCCGGGTCGTCAGTCGACCGGGACGGGCCCGAGGCGGTAGGTGACGCCCTCGTGGCCGAGCAGCCAGGCCTTCGTCGCGATGCCCTCGCCGACCGTGTAGCCCGTCAGCCCGCGGGTGCGCCCGAGGACGCGGTGGCAGGGCACCAGGAGCGGCAGCGGGTTCGAGGCGACCGCCCGTCCGACGGCGCGGCCCGCCTGGGGCTTCCCGACCCGTGCGCCCAGGGCGCCGTAGGTCGTCGTGCTGCCCCAGGGGACGGCCTCGAGGGCTGCCCACACGGACCGTTGGAACGGCGTGCCCCTCGGTCGCAGCGGCAGGTCGAAGCTGCGGCGCACGCCCGCGAAGTAGTCGCTGATCTGTCGCTGTGCGCTGCGCAGCAGGTCGTCGGGCAGGTCGTCCGGGTCGTCGTCGTGGGGGAGCCGCCCGTCGCGCTCCACGTGCAGCCGCTCGACGGCGCCGTCCCTCGCCACGACCTCGATGCGGCCCACGGGCGAACGGAACCGGACGAAGGCGACGGCTTCGCGCGACGGGTCGGGCGGCAGCGGCGGGACGAGGTCGAGCGGGCACATGAGGGGACCGTAGGGGCCCGCGGAGCGTCGCGGGGCTGCGGTGACGTCCACCGGCCCGCAGCAGCGCGGGGGGCCTCCTGTGCAGGAGTGGTCGTGCGCGGCGCTCCTGCCGGGTAGCGTGGTCGTCGTGACCGACCACCCGGGGGATCTCGACGACACCGTCGTACGACCGGCGGCGTGGGCGGTCCGGTCGGCGCACGCGCGCAGCGAGGCGGACACGGACGACACCGTGCTCTCGGCCCGTCCGTCCGGCGGTGCCGCCCAGGTCACGGACCGCCCAGGAGGTCCGGGTGCGTCCCGTCCCGCCCGGGTCCACTCCGTGCGCGTGGGCCACCTGGTGCACCCCCTCGACGTGCCCGTCGTCATCGGCCGGCGCCCCTCTGCGCCCCGCGTGCCCCGCGGCGCGACCCCGCGCCTCGTGGCGGTCGCGTCCGACGGCGGCATCGTCTCCGGCAGCCACCTCGATGTGCGGCAGGAGGGCGACGTCGTCGTCGTCACCGACCTCCGGTCGACCAACGGGACGCGCGTGGCGCAGCCCGGCCGGCCAGCCGTGCAGCTCCGTCAGGGGGAGTCCCTGACGGTCCTCGCCGGCACCACCATCGACCTCGGCGACGCGGTCCTGCTCGAGATCCTCCCCCCGCAGCGCCTCACCCTCAAGGACGGACCCCAGCCGTGACCCAGATCGGACGCCCGACGACCGCGCACGCCCTCGCGTCGACCGAGGGCGAGCTCGCCCTGGACTGGGCGGGGCGCACCGACGTCGGTCGGCGCCGCGCGCACAACGAGGACAGCTACCTCGCCGAGGCGCCGCTCTTCGTCGTGGCCGACGGCATGGGCGGGCACAGCGCGGGCGACGTCGCCAGCGCCGCGGTCGTCGACCGCCTGCACGAGCTCGTGGACCAGGCCGTGGTCACGCAGGAGGCCGTGGAGGCAGCCCTGCAGCGCGCCACGGAGGACATCGCCGTGGCCGCCGAGGGGACTGAGCTGGGCGTCGGCACGACGGCGACGGGCGCGTTCCTCTCGCAGGGCGACGACGGAGGGCTGCGCTTCAGCGTCTTCAACGTGGGCGACTCCCGCGTCTACGCCTACGCCGACGACGTCCTCACCCAGGTGACCGTCGACCACAGCGTCGTCCAGGAGATGGTCGACGCGGGCATCCTGCACCCCGACGACGCCGAGCGGCACCCCGACAGCAACGTCATCACCCGCGCCGTCGGCTTCGACCCGGACCCGCGCCCCGACTACTGGCACCTGCCGCTGCGGGCGGGCCTGCGCCTCCTGGTGTGCTCCGACGGTCTCACCAAGGAGCTCTCCGCGCGCCACCTCGCCGCCGTGCTCGCCGCGGTCGAGGGCGCCGACGACGCGGCCCGCACGCTCGTCGACGCCGCCGTCGACGCGGGGGGACGCGACAACGTCACCGCCGTCGTCGTCGACGTCCGCAGGGCCCCGCGCGCGGCGGGCTGACCGGTCCCGCGCCCCGCGCGGGGCGCGTCGGCGTCCCTCCCCAGGAGTGGGGGCGACCGCTCCGTCCACAGGATCGGGGCCCCGTGAGGAGGCGGCCGGAGGGTCGCCGTAGACTTCCCCGGGTCGGCACCGCCGACGCCCGCAGACCGTGACCCCCGGAACGAGCAAGGAGGCGACGTGGCACGCAGGCTCCCGTCCCAGCCTCCCGTCCTGCCCGGTTTCTCGTACGTGCACGTCCTGGGCTCCGGAGGGTTCGCCGACGTCTTCCTGTACGAGCAGAACATGCCGCGGCGACAGGTCGCCGTCAAGGTGCTCCTGAGCGAGGTCGTCGACGACCAGGTCCGACAGATGTTCCAGGCCGAGGCGAACCTCATGGCCCAGCTGAGCGGGCACCCCTCGATCCTCACGGTGTTCCAGGCGAGCGTCTCGGCCGACGGTCGGCCCTACCTCGTCATGGAGCTCTGCTCGGCCTCCCTCAGCGAGCGGTACCGGAGGGAGCGCATCCCCGTCGCCGACGTGCTGCGCATCGGCGTCAAGATCGGCAGTGCCGTCGAGACGGCCCACCGGCAGGGGGTCCTGCACCGCGACATCAAGCCGTCGAACATCCTCATGACGGCCTACGGCCACCCCGTGCTCTCCGACTTCGGCATCGCGGCGTCGCTCGGCGGCGGGGAGCCGAGCGAGGTCGTGGGCATGTCGATCCCGTGGTCGGCGCCCGAGGTGCTCGTCGACGAGACCGCCGGCAGCGTCGAGTCCGAGGTCTACTCGCTCGGGGCCACGGTCTACTCGCTCCTCGCGGGTCGCAGCCCCTTCGAGGTGCTCGGGGGCGAGAGGAACGGTGCCTCCGACCTCATCGGCCGCATCGACCGGGGCAAGCTGCCCCCCACGGGGCGCACCGACGTCCCGGCCGGCCTGGAGCGCATCCTGGCCCGCAGCATGTCGCGCCGCCCCGACCACCGTCAGGCGAGCGTGCTCGAGCTCATCCGCGAGCTGCAGCAGGTCGAGACCGAGATCGGCGCCGGGCAGACGCCCATCGAGGTCGCCGTCGACGACTGGGCCCTGGCGACGGTCGCGGACCTCGAGGACGCCACGCGCCTCCGGGGCTCCTCCGCCGCCGCCTCGACGCGTCGTCGTCGCCGGCGACGCCGCGTCACGGAAGCACAGGCCTCCGCCGTGCAGGCGTCCGCGCTGGGCCAGAGCCGCGCCGTGCCTCGGGGCACGGCCACGAGGGAACGCCCGCGCCGACGAGGCGTCACCGCGCTCGTCTGGGCGCTCGTGGCCGCGTCCGTCGTCGTCACGGCCCTCGGCGCCACGGCGACCTTGGTGCTCGTGCGGGCGACCTCCACCGAGATCCCGCGCGTGGGGGCGGTCGACGCCGTGCTCACCGACGACAGCGTGCGCTTCAGCTGGGACGACCCCGGGCTGCGACCGGGCGACGCCTACGTCATCGCCGCCGGTGACGGGACGAGCCAGCAGACCTCCGCGGACTACGTCGTCGACGCGCCCGGCGAGGGCGAACGGGTCTGCGTCACCGTGCGCGTCGCCCGGGCGGGCTCCACCGGGCTGCCGAGCGGCGAGAAGTGCGTGACGGGGGAGGGCCCGTGAGGCAGGCGCTCGTCGGCTGGGCCCGCGGGCACCGGTCGGCGGCGGCCACCACGCTGAGCGGCGTCGTCGTGGCGGCGCTCGTCGCGACCGTCGCGGTCGTGAGCACGGGGTACGAGGCCCAGCGCCTCGACCTCGACGACGGCACCGTCTGGGTCGCCAACGGCGAGCTGGGCGCGATCGGGCGGGCCAACGCCGACGTGCTGGAGCTCAACTCCGCCGTGCGGACGAGCGGCGCCGACCTCTCCGTGGCCCAGGCCGGTCAGGACGTCCTCCTGGTCGACCGGAGCAGCGCCACCGTCGGGATCGTCGACACCGCCACGGCGACCGTCGTCGACGAGGTGCCCCTGCCGCCCACGTCGCCGGCGGTGCACCTGGCGGGCGACCGCGTCGTCGTGGCCTCGGACGGCACGGGCGAGTACTGGTCCGTCCCGGTCGACGAGCTGTCCTCCTACGTCGCCGACTCCGACCCCGACCTCAGCCTCGGCGCCGACGCGGTCTCTGCCGTCACGCCCGGGGGCCGCACGACGGTCTTCTCCGCGGACAGCGGGGCCGTGTCGATGATCGGCTCGGCGGACCGCTTCGAGGTCGACGAGACGGCGGTGACGGGCCTCCCGGAGGGCGACGACTACCAGGTGACCTCGGTCGGACCGCACTGGGCCGTGCTCGACACGGCGTCCGGGGCCCTCGTCGTCGACGGTCGCGCCGTCGACCTCGGGAGCCGCTCGACGGGCGGGCTCGCCCTGCAAGAGGCCAGCGACGACGGGTCGGCGGTGCTCGTCGCCACGGGCACGGGCCTCCTGTCGGTGCCCTTCGACGGGGGTGCCCCGACGGGCCTCGTCAGCGAGCGGTCCGGCCTGCCCGCCCGGCCCGTCGTCGTCGACGGCTGCACGTGGGCGGCCTGGGCCGACGGCACCGCCTGGAGCGACTGCCGCGCCGACGGCGAGCAGGTCCTCGCGCTCGAGCAGGTCGCGCCCTCGGCGCCCCTCGTCTTCGACGTCAACGGGCGTCGCGTGATGCTCAGCGACCCTGCCGGGGGCGGGTCCTGGGCCGTGCAGCGCGGAGGACAGCTCGTCGACAACTGGGGCGACCTCGTCGAGGACGAGCGGCAGGAGGACGACCAGGAGGAGAACGACGCCGAGCAGCCGCCCGAGCTCGACCCCGACCAGAAGCCGCCCGTCGCCGTGGCGGACGAGTTCGGAGCGAGACCGGGGCGCGCGAGCACGCTGCCCGTGCTCCTCAACGACTTCGACCCCAACGGCGACCCCCTCGCCATCGACTCGGTGGGCGCCGTCGACGAGGCCGTCGGGCGCGTCGACGTCATCAACGACGGTCAGCAGCTCCTGCTCACGCTCGCTCAGGAGGCCTCGGGCGTGGTCTCGTTCGACTACGTCGTCTCCGACGGACGCGGCGGGACCGCGAGCGCGACCGTGACGGTCACGGTCCGGGGGGCGGACGAGAACGGGGCACCCCGCCAGGTGCGCAGCACGGAGGCGTCCGTGTCGTCGAGCGGGCGGCTCGAGGTCGACGTCCTGGGGGACTGGGTCGACCCCGACGGTGACGCCTTCTACCTGGTGAGCGCGACGGGCGAGGGCGTCACGTCCAAGCCGACGGGCGAGGTCGTGGTCCAGGACGACGGCACCGGGCGCAGCCGCGTCGACGTCGCCCTGGTCGTCTCCGACGGGCGCGACGAGTCGGCCGGCACGCTGACGGTCGCCGTCGACGGGACCGCGCCCCTCGAGGCGCGCTCGTTCACGGTCGAGGCCTACGCGGGGCGCCAGACCAGCATCGACCCGCTGCGGTACGTCGTCGGCGGCTCGGGCCGCGCGCGGCTCAACAGCGTCCCGCCGCAGGCCGGGTCGGTGGTCACGCCCAGCTACGAGAAGGGCACCTTCCGGTTCTCGAGCGACGAGGTCCGTTCGCACGCGGTCGAGTACACGGTCACGGACGGGGACCAGACGGCCACCGGCACCGTCCGCGTCGACGTGCAGGAGCCGCCCGACCCGGGCACGCCACCGGTCACGGTGCCGAAGACCGTCTTCGTGCGGACGCTGAGCACCGAGACGGTCGACGTCACGGCCACGGACCGCGACCCCGCCGGCAACGTCCTCGTGCTCACCGGCACGTCGACGGTCGACGCCGGTCAGGGCGTGCGCGTCGAGGCGCTCGAGCAGCGCTACCTCCGGGTGACGTCGACGGCACCCCTCGAGACGGGGTCGACGACGTTCAGCTACACGGTCACGAACGGCCTCGCGTCGGCGGAGGGGAGCGTCACCGTCGTCGAGATCCCGCGCCCCGGGGTCGTGCAGCCGCCCGTGGCCGCCGCGGACGCCGCCACCGTCCGGGTCGGCGACGCGATCGACATCGACGTGCTCGCCAACGACGAGCAGCCCGACGGCGACGAGATCACGTTGGTGCCCGCCCTCGACCAGGACGTCCCCGAGGGGGGCGGCCTGCTCTTCACGGCGGGCGACCGGCTGCGCTACCTCGCACCGAGCACGCCCGGCGACTTCACGGCGCAGTACCGCATCACGGGTGCCGACGGGCAGAGCGCCTCCGCGCAGGTGTCCATCGCGGTCCGCGAGGCCGACGCGGCGACCAACGCGCCTCCCGTGCCGCAGACCGTGACGGCACGCGTCGTCGCCGGTGAGAGCGTCCGCGTGGCCGTCCCCCTCGACGGCATCGACCCCGACGGCGACGCGGTCCAGCTCGTCGGGGTGGACACCAACCCCGAGAAGGGCAGCGTCACGAACGTCGGCCCCGACTTCCTGGAGTTCGAGGCGGGGCCGGGCCAGGCCGGGACGGACTCCTTCACCTACTCCGTCATCGACGGGCTCGGCGCCCGGGCCACCGGGACCGTGCGCATCGGCATCGCGGAGCGCGCGGAGGGGTCGAGGGACCCGGTCGCGGTCGCGGACACGGTGACCATGCGGCCCGGTGGCAGCATCGCCGTGCGCGTCCTCGACAACGACTCCGACCCCGACGGCGGAGCCCTGACGGTCACGTCCGTCGAGCCCAACGGTGACGACGGCGTCCGCGCCGAGGTCCTCGACGGGACGACCGTGTCGGTGACGCCGCCTCGCGCCGAGGGCGAGTACGGCCTCGTCTACACGGTCGAGAACGAGGTCGGCGGCGCGAGCTCCAGCTTCGTGACGGTCGTCGTCGACCGCGACGCCCCCTTGCGGCAGCCCCTGGCGGACGACACCGTGCTGGACCTCCGTGACGTCCTCGATCGTGACAGCGTGCGCGTCGACGTGCTCCGCAACGCGTTCTTCGCCAATGGCCCGGTCACCGAGCTCGGCCTCGGGCTCGAACCCGGTCACGGCTCGACCGCTCGGATCACGGGAGACGGGCAGGTCGAGGTCGAGGTGCTGCCGACGAGCCAGATCGTGCCCTTCTACGTCTCCCACCCCCAGGACGACTCCCTGCGGGCGTACGCCTTCATCCGCGTGCCCGGGTCCGACGACGCCCTCCCGCAGATCGACAGGACCGCCCCCACGATCACGGTCGCGAGCGAGGAGGCGGTCGACATCGACCTGGACCGCTACGTCGTGGCCAGCGGCGGGCGCTCGGTGCGCCTCACGGACCCGTCGGCCGTGCGCGCCACCCACGCCTCCGGCGACGACCTGGTCGTCGACGCCACGACCCTGCGCTTCCGGTCCGCCGACCTCTTCTACGGTGCCGCGAGCATCTCCTTCGAGGTGACGGACGGCCGGTCGGCCGACGACCCCGACGGGCGCAAGGCCACCCTCGTGCTGCCCGTCCGGGTCACGCCCCGGGAGAACCAGCCGCCGGTGTTCGACGGCACGTCGATCCAGCTCGAACCGGGGGAGTCCCGCACCGTCGACCTGACCCGCCTCACGACGTACCCCTACCCCGACGACGTCGGCGAGCTGACCTACGCCGCGGGGGCCTCCTCCGTGCCCGGCTTCTCGTACTCCGTGTCGGGGCAGCGGCTGACCGTCACCGCCGACGCCTCGGCGACGAAGGGGACCTCCCGGTCGCTGCCGATCACGGTCGCCGACGCAGCGGCGCAGGGCAGGACCGGCGCCGTCACCGTCTCCGTCGTGGCGTCGAGCCGGCCCCTCGCGCTGCCGGCCGCCGACCGCGCGGTCGTCCGACGCGGCGGGACGACGACGGTCGACGTCCTGCAGAACGACCAGGCCACCAACCCCTTCCCCGGGCGACCGCTCGAGGTCGTCGCCATCCGGGGCCTCGACGGAGGCCGCGTGCCCGCTGGCGTCCGCATCACGCCGAGTGCCGACCGTCGCACCCTCTCCGTGACGGCCGACGCCTCGGCGCTGCCGGTCGACACCAACCTCCAGTACCAGGTCGCGGACGTCACCGGCGATCCGGACCGGCGGGTCTGGGGCAACGTCACCATCTCCGTCCAGGACGTCCCCAGCACGCCCAACGCGCCCGTGAGGACGGGCACCTTCCGGGGCGGGCAGCTCACGCTCGCCTACCAGTCGCCCGCGGCCAACAACTCGCCCGTGTCGCGCTTCGTGCTCACGGGCACCTCGACGAGCGGTGGCGCGACCTACAGCAAGGACTGCGGCGTCGCGACCGTGTGCACCCTCACCGACCTCGACCCGACGCAGCAGTACGCCTTCTCCGTCGTCGCGAGCAACGCCGTCGGCGACTCGGCCCCGAGCGCGGTGAGCGCCCCCTACAGCGCCGACTTCGTGCCGGCGGCGCCGGCCACGGTGACGGTGGCCGCGTCGCGCAGCACGCCGGGCGGGTTGGACGTCTCGTGGTCGCGCGTCCCCGATCCGCGCCCGGGCAGCCGGGTGGTCCGTTACGTCGTCGACATGACGGGGCCGGGTGCGCCCGCCACGTCCACGACGACCGACCTCCGGTTGTCGACGCTCACCGGCCTCGACCCCGACGCGCGCTACACGGCCACGGTCCGCGCCGAGAACGCCGCTCAGGTCTCGTCCACGGCGGACTGGGCCCGGACGACGTCGGCGCCGGGCCATCCCGTCGGCACCCCTCCGCCCGTGTCGGTGACGGCGACCGTGGTCGATCCGGGCCAGGGGTGGATCGGGCTCTCCCGGACGGACAGCTCCGCACGGGGCGGGGGGGCCCTGGCGTACTCCTACGGACGGGCTGCGGCCGGGACGCCCACGCCGACGTGCGCCGTCGGCCAGGCGGACCCGTACGGCGTCGAGCTGACGAAGGACCTGGTCGACCGGACCGCGGCGGACGGGCAGGAGTACGCGTACTTCGCCTACGTGCGCAACGGCTACTTCTGCACGGCGTCCAGCTCGGGAGCCGTCCAGAGCCTCAAGGCGCCCGGGAAGGCGTCCGTCGACCTGGCCGTCGTCCAGAACGGGACCAGCGACCGGTACGACGTCGCCGCCTCGGGCCTCGCGGTGGACGGCGGCACGGCGTCGCGGTACGAGGTCCGCCTCGGCGACGGTCCGTGGGCGGCCGTGCCGGCCTCCGGCAGGGTGACGACGGGCGACGACCCCGGCCTCTACAACCGGACGTCGGTCGTCGCCGTCCGGGGGTGCCGGGACGACACGCAGCGCTTCTGCGGTCCGCCGTCCGACGGCGCCGAGGCCACCCCCGTGCTCGCGGGCTTCGTCTCGCCGACCTTCTCCGGGACCGCTGCGGGTGGCACGTGGACGTTCTCGGCGCCGACCGGGAGCGGGCTCGCCTCCCGCCAGTACCGGTGCGGCACAGGAGGATGGACGACGATCGACGCGGGAGCGAGCGCGTCGTGCGACGTCACCGTCGCCGACGACCCCGAGCTGCGGCTGCAGACCCGCCTCCGGACCAGCACGGCCACCGTCGACTACGACCGGGACCACCTCCCGGTCATCACCGAGTGAGGAACGCGACATGACGATGACCCCCGAGCAGGCGACCTGGTTCTCCGACGTCTTCGGACGCCTCGTGGCGAACGTCGACCGGGTCCTCCTGGGCAAGACGTTCGTCGTGCGGCTCTCCTTCACGGCGCTGCTCAGCGAGGGGCACCTCCTGCTCGAGGACTACCCCGGCACGGGCAAGACCTCGCTGGCCCGCGCGATGGCGCAGAGCGTGCAGGGCACGAGCTCGCGCGTGCAGTTCACGCCCGACCTCCTGCCGGGCGACATCACGGGCGTGAGCATCTACGACCAGAAGGTCGGCGAGTTCGAGTTCCACCGCGGGCCGATCTTCGCGAACGTCGTCCTCGCGGACGAGATCAACCGTGCGAGCCCGAAGACCCAGTCGGCCCTGCTCGAGGTGATGGAGGAGGGGCGCGTCACGGTGGACGGCGTCAGCCACGACGTGGGCCGCCCCTTCATGGTCGTGGCCACCCAGAACCCGATCGAGCAGGCCGGCACCTACCGCCTCCCGGAGGCGCAGCTGGACCGGTTCCTGCTCAAGACGTCCATCGGGTACCCCGACCACGCGGCGACCCTGCGGATCCTCGAGGGCTCGGCGACCCGGGTGCACGAGGGCAGCCTCGCGCCCGTGGTGCAGGCCGGCGTCATCACCGAGATGGCGCAGCTGGCTCGCACCGTCCACGTCGAGCCGTCGCTCGCCGACTACGTCGCGCGGCTCGTCGAGGGCACGCGCACGGCGCAGGAGGTCCGGCTCGGCGTGAGCGTGCGCGGTGCGCTCGGCCTCGTGCGGGCCGCCAAGACCTACGCCGCCGCCTCGGGCCGGCACTACGTCACGCCCGACGACGTCAAGGCCCTCGCGGAGCCCGTGCTGGCGCACCGTCTCGTGCTCGACCCCGAGGCGGAGTTCGACGGCGTGACGCCCTCGAGCGTCGTCAGCCAGCTGCTCATCGAGACGCCGCCGCCGGCGGAGCGGACCGCCGTGTGAGCGCCGGACCCTCCCCGAGGACGACCTCGCGGGCCAGGGGCGGGGGAGCCCGTGTCGACCCACGGCCCGGGGGCACGACCTCGAGCGCCCGTGTCGACGCGGTCTCCGCCACCGGCACGCAGGGCCTCACCAACGCCCGGACCAGGATCGTCGGGGACCGCACCGGCCCCGTCGCCGACGCGCTCGTGCTCGGCGTGCGCGTCGGCCGTGTGCTCCGCTCCGCCCTCCGCGGGGCCCTCACCGCGGCGTCGTCGGTCGTCACCCCGCTCGGCTGGGTGGTCCTCGTCGCCGCGCCCGCCTCGCTCGTCGCCGGGTACCTCCTCGGTTGGCTCGAGCTCGTCGTCCTGGGGTGGGCGTCGGTCGTGCTGCTCGTCGTGGCCGGCGTGTTCCTCGCCGGGCGCAACGCCTTCGAGGTCGCCCTGTCGATCCCGCACCCGCGGGTCACGGTGGGCGAGACCGCCGGGGGAGCGGTGGTCGTGACGAACCCGACGCGCCGTCGCGTGCTCGGGACGACGGTCGAGGTGCCCGTCGGGGCCGGCCTCGCCGAGCTGGCCCTTCCGGGCCTCAGGCCCGACGAGAGCGCCGAGCGCACGTTCGGCGTCCCCACGGGCCGCCGAGGCCTCGTGCACGTCGGACCGGTGCGCACCGTGCGGGGCGACCCGGTCGGGCTGGCCCGGCGGGAGCTCGACTGGACGGGCGTCGCCGAGGTCTTCGTGCACCCGCGCACGATCGGGATCCCGAGCACGAGCACCGGGCTCGTCCGCGACCTCGAGGGCAGCCCGACCCGGGACCTCTCGACGAGCGACATCTCCTTCCACGCGCTCCGCGAGTACCAGCCGGGCGACGAGCGACGGAACATCCACTGGCGGTCCACCGCGAAGACGGGCACCCACATGGTGCGGCAGTTCGAGGAGAGCCGACGCAGCCACCTGGTCATCGCCCTCAGCCTCTCGGCCGCCGACTACGCCATCGACGAGGAGTTCGAGCTCGCGGTGAGCGCCGTCGGATCGCTGGGCGCCCGCGCGATCCGCGACGCGCGCGAGGTGAGCGTCGTCGTCAGCGAGCGCACGCCCGAGTTCGCGAAGCGCAAGAAGCTCGAGATCCGTCGCCTGGCCACCCTCACCCGCGACCGCCTCCTGGACGACCTCGCCGTCGTCGAGCTCGCCCCCTCGGCGCTCGCCGTCACGGACGTCGCACGGGTCGCCGGCGAGCAGGTGCAGGGCATCTCCGTCGCGTTCCTCGTCGTCGGGTCGACGACGACGCTGACCCAGCTCCGCGCCGCCGCCGCCGCCTTCCCGCTCGGCGTGGAGTCGGTCGCCGTGGTGTGCGACCCGGAGTCGGTGCCCGGCCTCCGGCGCCTCGGCGACCTCACGGTGCTCACGATCGGCTACCTGGAGGACCTCCAGAAGTCGCTCGCCCGGGTGGCCGCCTCGTGAGCACGAGCACGACCGAGCCGGGCGACCGCCCCCGTCGACCCGGCGACCGCCCTCGTCGCCGCACCGGGCCTCCTGCGCCGTTCGTGGTCGTGGCGACGGGCCTGTTCGTCCTCGCCCAGGTCGTCGCCGTGAGCACCTGGTGGCCGATCCACCGCAGCGGTCAGCTCGTCGTGCTCGTCGCCGTGACCGTGCTCGTCGGCTCCGCACTGGGCGTGGTCGGTGCCGTGCGGCGACTGTCGAGCGCGTGGCTCGCGGCGGGCACGGTCGGGGCCTTCCTGGTGCTCGGCGTGCCCCTCGCGGTCCCCGACGCCGCCGTGGCGGGCCTCCTGCCGTCGGGCCGGGGCCTGCTCGACCTCGTCGCCGGGGTCGCCCTCGGCTGGAGGCAGCTGCTCACCATCAGCCTGCCCGTCGGCAGCTACCAGGCGCTCCTGGTCCCCGTGTTCGTGCTGCTGCTCGTCGGGACCGTCGTCGGCGTCTCCGTCGCCGTGCGTGCCCGCTCCGGCGAGGTCGCCGCCGTGGTCCCGGTCGTGACGTGGCTGACGGGCATCGTGCTCGGCCCGTCCGAGGCCTTCCTGCCCGTCGCGACCGCGCTGGCGCTGCTCGCCGTGCTCGTCACGTGGTCGATGTGGTGGCGCCTCCGCCGCCGGCGCCTGGCCCTCGACGCCCTGGCGGGCACCGCCGGCGGGTCGGGTGCTCGCGCGGCCGGCCACGGGGCCGCCGTCCTCCGCGCGGTCGCAGGAGGCGCGGCCACCGTGGTCGTCGCGGGCGCGGTGGCCGCGGGCGCGGTCGCGCTCGTGCCGCCGACGGGGAGCCGACTCGTGGCCCGCGACGCCGTCGAGCAGCCCTTCGACCCGCGCGACGAGGTCTCGCCGCTCACCCGGTTCCGGGCCTACCAGCAGTCGCCCGCGGTCGACGAGGTGCTCTTCACCGTGAGCGGCGCGCCCGACGGCTCCCTGCTGCGCCTCGCCACCCTCGACACCTACGACGGGGTCGCGTACACCGTGGGGAGCAGCCAGGTGGACAGCGCGTCGGGCTCCTTCACGCGGGTGCCCTCGGCGATCGACCGGTCGGACGTGCAGGGCAGTGCGGTGAGCGTCGACGTCGCGGTGGCGGACTGGTCGAGCACGTGGCTCCCCACGCTGGGGCGCCTCGAGGGCGTCCGCTTCACCTCGGACGACTCCGCCGAGCTCCGGGACGCCTTCTACTACAACGACGTCACCGGCACGGCGGCCGTGCTCGGGGGGCTCCGCCCCGGCGACTCCTACCGGCTCGAGGCCGTGCTCCCGGACCAGCCGGACGAGGAGGACCTCGCGTCCGCGCGTCCCGGCCCCGAGCGCGTGCCCGCGCCGCGGTCCGTCCCCGCGCAGGTGCGCGAGGCGGCCCGGTCCGCCTCGGCCGGCGCCGACGGGCCCGGCGCGGCGCTGCTCGCCGCGCTCGCCGCGCTCCGCGAGGAGGGCTACGTGAGCCACGGCGTGGGCGAGGACGAGCCCGTGAGCCGCTCCGGCCACGGAGCAGACCGCATCGCCCAGTTGTTCGACGACCCCGTGATGATCGGGGACGCCGAGCAGTACGCCACGGCGGCCGCGCTCGTCGCGGACGAGCTCGGCTTCCCGGCACGCGTCGTCATGGGCTTCCGCGCACGGGCCGACGGTGCGGGGGCCGACGGCGCGCCGAGCCCCGTGACCGGCGCCGACGTGACGGCGTGGATCGAGGTCGACACGGCCCGGGACGGCTGGGTCGCGCTCGACCCCAACCCGGAGGAGCGCCCGGTCCCCGAGGACCAGCTGCAGGACCCGAGCCAGGTCTCGCGACCGGAGTCCGTCGTCCAGCCCCCGCCGCAGGACCCCCAGATCCGCGACGCGCAGTCCCCGCCGCAGTCCGAGCGCGAGACGCCCGACGCGCCTCCTGCCTGGCTCGCCGTCCTGCTCGCCGTCGTGCGGGTCGCCGGCTGGGTCCTGCTCGTCGCGGCGGTCCTCGCCGCGCCGTTCGTCGCCGTGGTGGCGGCCAAGGCCCGCCGACGGCGGCGGCGTCGCCGACGGACCGACCCCGTCGCCCGGATCGCCGGGGGGTGGGAGGAGTTCGAGGACGCCGTCGTCGACCACGGCATCCCCACGCCGCCGTCCGGCACCCGCCACGAGATCGCGGCCGCCGTGGGCAGCTCGCGGGCCGTGGTCCTGGCCAGGGTCGCCGATCGGGCCGTGTTCGCCCCGGGACCGCCCGGGCCGGAGGACGCCGATCGCGTGTGGACCGCCGTGACCGACATGCGCGCGTCGCTGTCCCGGGGCCTGCCGCGGTGGCAGCGCTTCAAGGCGGCCGTCTCCCCGCGCAGCTTGCGTCGATACCATGGTCGGACACCACCGCGACGCTGAGGACCTCCATGACCTGCCCGACCTGTGCCAGCCCGCTGCCCGCGGGTGCCATGTTCTGCGGCGAGTGCGGGCGGGCCGTGACGAGCGCCGACGTCGCCGCCCAGCGGTCGTCCGCCGAGGCCGCCGCTCGCCGTCCCTCGGACCCGACCGCGTCGACCCCGCCGCCTGCGTGGCGGTCGCGCGCGGACCGGCACGTCCCCGGCCGCGACGTCGAGCCGTGGTGGGTCCGTGAGCGGGTCGAGCCCGACGCCGCCCCCGGTCCCGCCGACCACCACCTCGGTCCCGCTCCGGGCTCGGCGCCCGAGCCGGGCGCCGCTCCGGCGACCCCTTCTCCCGGGAGCGGGGCTCCTGCTGCCCCCGACGAGCACCCCGTCGTCCCTCCGGGCGCCCACCCCGACCTCACGTCGTGGCCGCCGCCCGTCGTGCCCCGGGACACGACCACGGAGATCCCTCCGTCCGCGTCGTCGTCGCCCCTCGACCGACCGTCCGCGGAGGCCCCGCGGGACGTGACCGACGGGGGGCCGACCCCACCGGCGCGCCCGGAGACGGCACGACCTGAGGCCGCGCGCCCCGAGACGGCTCGGCCCGGGGCCACGCGCCCCGAGACGATCCGACCCGGGGCGGCAGCACCCGGGGCCGCCCGCCCCGCACCGACGCAGCCTCCTGCCCTGCGCGCTCCCGAGGCGTCCGCCGACCACGCCCCCCGCGCTCCGCTCTGGACGGCCTCACTGGCACCGCTGCCGGCGGAGGACCGCGCCGAGGAGGAGCAGGCCGGGGCCGAGGAGCACGGCGCCGAGGAGCACGGCGCCGACGAGCACGGCACCGACGAGCACGAGGGCGCCGAGCGCGAGGGCGTCGACCGGCAGGGTCGCGCCCTCGTGCAGGGCCCGGTCTCGGGCACCGGTTCGGCGAGCACGCCCGGGTCCGGGGACACGGTCCGGGGCGGGGACGACGTGCCCGCCCCGGTGGTCGGCGACGGCACCGTCGGCGCCGCGGCCGACGGCCCCGACGGCCCTGCCGACCCGCAGACCGAGATCGACCTGGACGCCGACGGGCCCGCCGACGCGCTCCCCGCACCCGGTGACACGGCACTGTTCGAACGCCTCCTGCCCGACGTCGCGCCCGCCGTGCCGAGCGACGTCGACGACAGGGCCGAGGGCGAGGGGGCCGACGCCGCCCGCTCCCGGAGGACGACGGACGCCGGCGCGGCTGCCGTCGGGGCTGCCCCGCCCCCGCTCGTCGAGCCGGGCAGCGCGGGGGAGCGCTGCACGCAGTGCGGTGGGCCGATCCACGAGGACGACATCTTCTGCGGCGAGTGCGGTGCCGTCGTGCAGTCCGTGGCGCGGTCGTTCACGGGGCCGGTGGTCCCGCTGACGCCCGGGTGGCGGCCACCCGTCGTCGACGGGTCCCGGGCCGGCGCTGACGACGTCCCCCGGACCGACCCGGGCGACGCACCCGCTCCCGGCGCGCCCACCGCGGCCGGGTCCTCGGAGCGTCCCACCGGTGCGCCCACTGCTGCTGGTGCGTCCGCTGCCGACGCCTCCTCTGCCCGGGCGACCCCGGACGACGCGGCCGACCGCCCCGACACGGGCCGCGTGCGCCGTTCCGGGCGTCGTGCCCGCGACGTGCCGGCGGACGCCCCTCGGCAGCCCCGTCCGGTCCCGGCGAGCTGGTCGCCTCCCACGGTCCCTGGGGCCCCCGCGGCCCCTGAGCCGTCGACGG
The DNA here is from genome assembly GCF_054781095.1 of Frigoribacterium salinisoli. NCBI lineage: Bacteria > Bacillati > Actinomycetota > Actinomycetes > Micrococcales > Microbacteriaceae > Frigoribacterium > Frigoribacterium salinisoli. Next base: position 1,042,051 of record NZ_BAAGVB010000001.1, on the reverse strand, counting down.
GAGCCCCGCTCGCGGGGGAGGACCCGGACGCCACCAAGCGCCGTCTCGTCGACGAGGCTGCTCGTCGCGCCCTGGCGTGGCCGCCGTCGACGACGGACGCGCCCCGTCCGGGTGGCAGTGCCGGCCCTGCTCGTGACGCGGACGTGCCCGGTGCCCTCCTCCCTCCGGTCGACCACGTGCCCGGCGTCGTCCGGGCCGCACCGCCCGAGCGTCCGGTCGCACCGAGCGTGCCCCCGGCTCCGCAGGCGGACACGCCCGACGGGTCCTCGCCGTGGGCCGCGGTCCGCGCGTCGGTGCCCCAGGGCCAGGCGGAGGACGACGACGACGTGGACGAGACGCGCATCGTCGCGCCGCGACCCGGCGCCGTCGAGTACGGGCTCCAGTTCAGCACCGGCGAGAGCGTGACCGTCTCGGGCAGCGGCCTGCTGGGGCGGGCGCCCGTCGCCCAGCCGGGTGAGCGGTTCGACCACCTCGTGCGCCTGGTCGACCCCGGCAAGTCCGTCTCGAAGACGCACCTGGAGTTCGGCCTCGAGGGGGGCCACCTCTGGGTCAGCGACCGGTGGAGCGGCAACGGCACGCTCGTGCGGGCCGTCGACCAGCCGCCCCGGCGCGTGCAGCCGGGCACGAGGGTGCGCGTCCCGCGGGGCGCGCGCGTCGACATCGGGGAGCAGTTCTTCCTCGTCCAGTGACCGTCCGTCCCCAGGGCGGCACGGTGCGGCGGCGTCCACCGAGCCGCCCTCGGCCGGTCGGGGCGGCGGCACCACCGTGATCAGCTGGGCGCGTGCCGCCGTCCCCTCTCCCCCCGTCCGTGCCCGAGCTCCGCTCACCGCGCCGCCCCGACCGGTGGCCGCTCGCCCCGCTGCCCCGGTCGTGGCGCGGTCGTGCGGCGTCCGACCGGACCGCGGCGGACGATGCCGATGTCGATCACGGCAGCGGCGGTGCCCCCGCGGAGTGGTCCTGGAGGTTCCCCTGCACGCCGGCCGAGCGGGACGCCGCGCGTCACGGACCGCGGCGTCCGGCCACGGGCGTCCTCGTGCTGGGCACCGGGCCGGTCACCGCCCCCGACGGCTCACCCGTCGACGGGCCGCTCTGCGTGCCCGTGAGCGTCCCCGTCGTGCTGGTCGCGCCTCCCGTGACCGGTCGCGCGCTGGTGCGCAGCTGGTGCGCGCAGGAGGCCGTGGCCGGCTCGGCCCCGCAGGTCGCGCACGTGGGTTCCCTCGCCCGGGCCCGGCCGCTGCTCTCGACCCGGGACGCCCTCCTCGTGGTCGTCGAGGGCACGGGGGAGTGCTGGGCCCGTCGACCGCACCGTCCCGGTGAACGGGTGCCGTTCGTGCCGTGGCTCGTCGCCCGTGACCCCGGCCCGGGGGCGTGATGCGCGGGTCAGGCGGCGAGCAGGCCGCGACCGGGTCGGAGTCGCCCGACCGGCACGCCGCCGCCGAGCACGCGCTCGACGGTGCGCGCCTCGACGCGGGCGACGGCGTCGGCGTCGACGACGCCCTGCGCCGCGAGCAGCTCGAGGGCCACGAGGGTCGCGGCCCGGAGGCTGCCGTCGAGCACCTTGACCGCGACCGCGACGCCGTCGGTGGTGCCCATGACCATGACGCCCTCGGCGCCCAGCTTGGCGAGCACGCCCAGCTCGTCGATGGTCACCGTGTTCGCCCGGCCGGGGCCGTCGAGGGCCCAGGCGTCGTCGAGCACCGCACGGACCAGGTGCGCCGCGTGCGCGTCGTCGCCGCGGCCCACGGAGCCCGTGACGCGCGAGATGCCGCGCGCGAGCCCGGTGACGGTCGTCGCGAAGACGGGAGCGCCGCAGCCGTCCACGCCCGCGTGGTCGACGACCTCGCCCGTGGCCTCCGCGACGGTCTCGCGCACGGCGACCTGCAGCGGGTGGTCGAGGGACGTGTACGTGGCGGGGTCCCAGCCGGCGTGCTCGCAGGCGAGCAGGAACGCCGCGTGCTTGCCCGAGCAGTTCATCGCCAGGCGGCGCCGCTCGACGGCGGCCCGGCCCGCAGCGGGGTCGCTCGGCCAGTCCGGCGGGCAGAGGAGGTCGTCCTCGACGTGGCCCGCACGGTCGAGCACTGCAGAGACGACCTGCTGGTGGGCGTCCGTGCCGGCGTGGCTCGCGGTCGCGAGCACGGCCTCCGGCCCCTCCAGTCGCACGCCCGCGCGCAGCACCGTGAGCGCCTGCAGCGGCTTGAGGCACGACCGGGGGTAGATGCTCGCGCCGACGTCGCCCACCGAGCGCAGGACGGCCCCGTCGGGCCCCACGACGACGGCGGCACCGAGGTGCCGGCTCTCGTCCAGCCCGGACCGCTCGAGCACCGCGAGCTCGACGCTGCCGTCGGCGTCGAGGGGGCGGCGGGCGGCAGGGGTCGACGAGGCGCTCGGGTCGGTCATGATGGGGAGCGTAGCAACGCACCCCACCCGCCCGAGGAGGCCCCGTGCTCGACCACCGGTTCACCGTCGACCTCCGCTGGACCGGCGACCGAGGCGTCGGCACGACCTCGTACCGGGCCTACGGCCGCGACCTCGTGCTGTCGGCCGAGGGCAAGCACGCCATCGAGGGCTCAGCCGCCCGCGCCTTCCACGGCGACGCCGACCGCTGGAACCCCGAGGAGCTCCTGCTCGCCGCGCTCGCCGAGTGCCACCTGCTCAGCTACCTCTACGTGGCGGCCTCGGCGGGCGTGGTCGTCGTCGGCTACGAGGACGCCGCCTCCTGCACCCTCGAGCGCGACGACGCCGGCGGGGGCCGCATCACGAGCGCGACGCTGCGGCCCCGGGTGGTCGTGCGCGACGCCTCGATGGCCGAGCGGGCCGCCGAGCTGCACGCCGAGGCGGCGCGCAGCTGCTTCGTCGCGGCCTCGGTGGCGTTCCCCGTGCACCACGAACCGACGACGACCGTGGCCTGAGCGGCCACGACCTCCGCCCGACCGGCGATCGCCCAGCCCCGCCCGGCCCGGCGTGCGGCAGACTGGTCGGGTCCCCGAGCTGATCGTGAGTCCCCCATGCGTCGCAAGCTGTCCCTCCTGGCCGTGCCCGTCCTCCTCGTCTCGCTCGCCGCGTGCACGGGCGACGAGGCCCCCGAGGCGTCCCCGACCCCCGGTGCCAGCACCGCCGACGGGCCGCGGGCCACGTGCCCCGAGCCCGGCGAGCTGTCCGACGGCGTCGAGGTGGCCGGCGACGCGGGTGCGAAGCCCACCGTCACGTTCGAGTCGCCGCTCGAGGTCGACGAGACCCAGCGCACCGTCGTCTCCGAGGGCGACGGCGACGAGGTCGAGCCCGGCGACGTCGTCAACATCGCGGTGAGCATCTACGACGCCGCGACCGGCGACGAGGTCGCGGTGACCGGTTACGACGGCACCGCCGCCACGCAGCTCACGGTCGACGAGGGCCTGTGGGTCCCCGGCCTGGTCTCGGCCGTCACCTGCGTGCCCGTGGGCAGCCGCACGGTGACCGTCGCGACCGCCGACGACATGCGCCCCCAGGGAGCGACCGGCGCCGACGCGGAGGCCGCGACGTCGGTGGTCATCGTCGCGGACGTGCAGTCCGTCGTCCCGACCCGTGCCGACGGCGAGGACCAGCCCGCCGTCGAGGGCCTGCCGACCGTCGAGCTCGACGACGACGGTCGCCCCACCGTCACGATCCCCGACGCCGAGGCGCCGGACGAGCTGCAGATCGCCACGCTCAAGAAGGGCGACGGCGAGGTCGTGCCCGACCCCGCGAACGTCACGGTGCAGTACCAGGGCGTCAACTGGCGCACGGGCGAGGTCTTCGACGAGAGCTGGGGCCGCGGCGCCCCGAGCCCCTTCTCGACCGACCAGGTCGTGCCGGGCTTCGCGAAGGCCATGATCGGCCAGACCGTCGGCTCGCAGGTGCTCGTGGTGATCCCGCCGAGCGAGGGCTACGGCGAGGCGGGCCAGCCCAGCGCCGGCATCGAGGGCACCGACACGCTCGTCTTCGTCATCGACATCCTCGCGGTCTCCTGATGCGCCGGGTGACGGTCCTCGGGTCGACCGGGTCGATCGGGGTGCAGGCGCTCGACGTGATCGCGCGCAACCCCGACCGCTTCGAGGTGGTCGGCCTCTCCGCCGGGTCGAACCGCGAGCTCGTCACCGAACAGGCCCGCCGCCACGGGGTGGAGCACGTCGCCCTGGGCACCGACGAGAGCGTCGCGCTCGTGCGCGACGTCCAGGCCGACGTCGTGCTCAACGGCATCACGGGCTCGGTGGGCCTCGCGCCGACCCTCGCCGCCCTCGGGTCGGGGTCGGTGCTGGCCCTGGCCAACAAGGAGAGCCTCATCGTCGGTGGCGACCTGGTGAAGGCCGCGGCGGCGCCGGGGCAGCTGGTCCCGGTCGACTCCGAGCACAGCGCGATCGCCCAGGCCCTCCGCTCGGGCGCCGCGGACGAGGTCCGTCGCCTGGTCCTCACGGCCTCGGGCGGGCCGTTCCGGGGTCGCAGCAGGGAGTCGCTCGCGGGCGTCACCCCGCAGGAGGCGCTGGCGCACCCCACGTGGGACATGGGCCTGGTCGTCACCACGAACTCGGCGACGCTCGTCAACAAGGGCCTCGAGGTCATCGAGGCGCACCTGCTCTTCGACGTCGACTACGACGACATCGAGGTCACGGTCCACCCGCAGTCGGTGGTGCACAGCATGGTCGAGTTCGTCGACGGCTCGACGCTCGCCCAGGCCTCGCCGCCCGACATGCGGCTGCCGATCTCGTTGGGCCTGGCCTGGCCCGAGCGGGTGCCCGGCACGGGGGTGCCGCTCGACTGGACGACCGCTTCGACCTGGACCTTCGAGCCGCTCGACGCCGAGGCGTTCCCCGCCGTCGAGCTGGCGAAGCAGGTCGGTCGTGCCGGCGGGACGGTCCCCGCCGTGTTCAACGCCGCGAACGAGCAAGCCGTGCTGGCCTTCCACGCGGGGCGCCTCGACTACCTGGGGATCCTCGACACGGTGGTCGAGGTCGTCGACCGGCACGACCGCGCCGAGACCACGCTCGAGGGCGTGCTCGAGGCGGAGCGCTGGGCGCGGCGCGAGGCCGACGCCCTCATCGCCGCCCGCTGAGCCGGCGCGTCGGCGGCGGCCATCGCGCCGTCAGGAGGCCTCGGACCCGCTCCCAGCGTCGCCAGGGCTCCGGCGCGGCTCGCTCCCGGCGGTCCGCGGCTACTGTTCTCGGGTGACCGTCCTCCTCTTCGTCGTCGGCGTCCTGATCATGGTCGTCGGGCTCGCCGTGTCCATCGCCCTGCACGAGGTGGGGCACCTGGTGCCGGCGAAGCGCTTCGGGGTCAAGGTCGGCCAGTACATGATCGGCTTCGGGCCGACGATCTTCTCCCGTCGTCGGGGCGAGACCGAGTACGGGGTGAAGGCGCTGCCGCTCGGCGGCTACATCTCGATGGCCGGGATGTTCCCGCCCGGCAAGGCCGGGGGAGACGCCCGCACCTCGAGCACCGGCTTCTTCCAGACCCTCGTGCAGGACGCCCGGACCGCCAGCGCCGACACCATCGACCCGGGCGACGAGCAGCGCACGTTCTACCGCCTGCCGGTGGCGAAGCGCATCGTGATCATGCTGGGCGGGCCGGTCATGAACCTCCTGATCGGCGTGGTGCTCTACGCCGTGCTGCTCTGCGGCTTCGGCACCGCGCAGTACAGCAGCACGCTCGGCAGCGTGTCCGAGTGCGTGCTGCCCGCGGGCTCGACGGCGACGAGCTGCCCGGCCGGCGCCGAGACGGCGCCCGCGGCGGCGGCCGGCCTCGCGCCGGGCGACCGCCTGGTCTCGATCGACGGCACGGCCGTGGCCGACGGCGACGAGGTGACGGAGCTCCTCCGCGCGTCGCCGGGCACGCCGCTCGAGGTCGTCTACGAGCGTGACGGCGCGCGCGCCACGACGACGCTCACGCCCCAGCTCAGCGAGCGCTACGTCGTCGACGACGCCACCGGGCGGGTGGTCGAGGGCGATGACGGCGAACCCGTCACGCAGGAGGTCGGCTTCGTCGGCATCGGCTTCGCCACCGAGACCGTGCGCCGACCGGTGACCGAGGTGCTGCCGACCGTCGGCGAGAACGTCGTGCGCGTGGCCGACCTCGTCGTGCACCTGCCGCAGCGGCTCGTCGGCGTGGCCGACGCCGCGTTCGGCGGGGGAGAGCGCGCGGCCGACGGTCCGCTCAGCGTCGTGGGCGTGGGCCGCATGGCGGGAGAGGTCGCGAGCCTCGACGCCGTGCCGCTCGTCGACCGGGCCGCGTACCTGGTGGGCCTGCTCGCGAACCTCAACGTCGCGCTGTTCGTCTTCAACCTGATCCCGCTCATGCCCCTCGACGGCGGGCACGTGCTCGGTGCCGTGATCGAGGCGGTGCGCCGGGCCTTCGCGAAGCTCCTGGGCCGGCCCGACCCGGGTCCCGTCGACACCGCGAAGGTGATCCCGCTGACGTTCGTGGTGGTCGCCGTCCTGGGGGCGATGAGCGTCCTGCTCATCTACGCGGACATCGTCAACCCGATCGACATCTTCGGCTAGGGCGGGCGCCCAGCCGCGCGGGCTTACGATGAGCGGGTGCCCGCAGTGAATCTAGGTATGCCCAAGGTCCCCGAGGTCCTGGCGCCTCGACGCAAGTCCCGACAGATCAAGGTCGGCAAGGTCCTCGTGGGCGGTGACGCCCCCGTGAGCGTCCAGTCCATGACGACGACGCCGACGCCGAACATCAACGCGACCCTCCAGCAGATCGCCGAGCTCACGGCCTCCGGCTGCGACATCGTGCGCGTCGCGGTGCCGAGCCGCGACGATGCCGAGGCGCTGCCGATCATCGCGAAGAAGAGCCAGATCCCGGTCATCGCCGACATCCACTTCCAGCCGAACTACGTGTTCCAGGCGATCGACGCCGGCTGCGCGGCGGTCCGCGTGAACCCCGGCAACATCCGCAAGTTCGACGACCAGGTCGGCAAGATCGCGGCCGCGGCCAAGGCGGCGGGCGTGTCCATCCGCATCGGCGTCAACGCCGGGTCGCTCGAGCCGAGCCTGCTGCAGAAGTACGGCAAGGCGACGCCCGAGGCGCTGGTGGAGTCGGCCGTGTGGGAGGCCTCGCTCTTCGAGGAGCACGACTTCCACGACTTCAAGATCTCCGTGAAGCACAACGACCCGATCGTCATGGTCAAGGCCTACCGCCAGCTCGCCGAGCGCGGCGACTGGCCCCTGCACCTCGGCGTCACCGAGGCCGGCCCGGAGTTCCAGGGCACCATCAAGTCGGCCACGGCCTTCGGCCTCCTGCTGGGGGAGGGCATCGGCGACACGATCCGCGTCAGCCTCAGCGCCCCTCCGGCGCAAGAGGTCAAGGTCGGCCTGCAGATCCTGCAGTCGCTCAACCTGCGCGAGCGCAAGCTCGAGATCGTCAGCTGCCCGAGCTGCGGCCGCGCGCAGGTCGACGTCTACAAGCTCGCGAACGACGTCACCGACGGGCTCGAGGGCATGACCGTGCCCCTGCGCGTCGCCGTCATGGGCTGCGTCGTCAACGGTCCCGGCGAGGCCCGGGAGGCCGACCTGGGCGTCGCGTCCGGCAACGGCAAGGGCCAGATCTTCGTCAAGGGCGAGGTCATCAAGACCGTCCCCGAGGCCGAGATCGTGCAGACCCTCATCGACGAGGCCAACCGCCTCGCGGCCGAGATGCCCGCGAGCGAGACCGGCACCGTGCAGGTCCTGACGCCCTAGGCGTCGAGCGACATCCACCGGAGGCGCGGTGCGGGGGCGACCCGCACCGCGCCTCCTGCGCGTGTGTCGTCGTGTGACGACCCGACGTGCCGGCGGCGCGCGGACCGGGCACCATGGACGCTGCACCGTGCGGGCCCCGAGCGTCCCGGTGCCTCCCCCCAGCACCGCCGAGAGGAACACCCATGTCGAGTCCTGCCCCCCTCATCGAGGCGCCGAAGAGGCGCACCGGTCGCCTCGTGGCGATCGTCATCGCGATCGCCGTCGTCCTGGCCGCGGTCGGCATCGGCGTCGCCGTGGCCTCGCGCGGCGGCGACGACGTGGTCCGGGTGGGCGTGGTCGGCAAGAGCGACCCGTACTGGGCGGACTTCGTCTCGGCCGCCGCCGACGAGGGCATCGACGTCGAGCTCGTCGACTACAGCGACTACGAGCAGCCGAACCCCGCCCTCAGCGACGGCGAGCTCGACCTCAACCAGTTCCAGCACATCGTCTACCTCGCCCAGTACGACGTGGCCTCGGGCTCCGACCTCGTGCCCGTCGGCTCGACGGCGATCTACCCGCTGCCGCTCTACTCCGAACGCTACGACTCGGTGGAGGACTTCCAGGAGGGCGACACCGTCGCCGTCCCCGACGACACCAGCAACCTGGCGCGGGCCCTGCTCGTGCTGCAGTCGAACGGCCTCATCGAGCTCGAGGGCGGCGGCGACATCTTCTCGGGCATCGCGGACATCGACCAGGACGCCTCGAAGGTCCAGGTCGCGACCGTCAAGGCCGACCTGGCGGCCACGTCGCTGCCCGACTACGCCGGCGCGATCATCAACAACGAGTTCGCGACGAAGGCCGGCCTCTCGGCCGACGACGTCGTCGCCCAGGACGACCCGTCCGACCCGGCCTCGACGCCCTACGTCAACGTCTTCGCGGCCCGCGCCGACGACGCGGACGACGAGACCTACGCGCGGCTCGTCGAGATCTACCAGTCGACGCGCGCCGTGCAGGACGGCGTCGTCGAGAACTCCGGCGGCACCGCCGTCACCGTCGAGGTCCCGGCCGAGGAGCTCCGCCGGTCGCTCGACGAGACGAAGGAGCTCGTGGAGCAGAAGGGTTGACCGCCGTCGCCACCGCGCGCGGCACGGCGGTCCGGCTCACGGACGTCGTCAAGGCCTACCCGCCGCGTGAGAAGGGCGGGGAGCCGCTCACGGCGGTCGACCGGGTCTCCCTCGACGTCGCCGGGGGCGAGATCTTCGGGATCATCGGCTACTCGGGCGCCGGCAAGAGCACGCTCGTGCGGCTCGTCAACGCGCTCGAGCTCGCCACGAGCGGCAGCATCGAGCTCGACGGCCGCGACATCACGGGCCTGCCCGAGCGCGAGCTGCGCCGGCTGCGAGCCGGCATCGGCATGATCTTCCAGCAGTTCAACCTGTTCTCGTCGAAGACCGTCTGGGGCAACGTGGAGTTCCCGCTCCGCGCGGCGGGCGTGCCACGGTCGGAGCACCAGCGGCGCATCAGCGACCTGCTGCACTTCGTGGGCCTGGGCGACAAGGCGCACGCCTACCCCGACCAGCTGTCCGGCGGTCAGAAGCAGCGCGTGGGGATCGCGCGGGCGCTCGCGACCGACCCGCGCCTCCTGCTCGCCGACGAGGCGACCAGTGCCCTCGACCCCGAGACCACGCAGGAGGTCCTGGCCCTGCTCCGGCGGGTCAACGCCGAGCTGGGCGTCACGGTCGTCGTCATCACGCACGAGATGGACGTCATCAAGTCGATCGCCGACCGGGTGGCGGTCATGGACCGCGGGCGCGTCGTCGAGATCGGACCGACCTTCGACGTGTTCTCGGCGCCGCGCGAGGAGTCGACGAAGCGCTTCGTGTCGACCGTCATCGCCGGCACCCCCGAGGGCGCGGAGCGCTCGGCGCTGGCCGCGCGCCACGCCGGCGTGCTCGTCGCCGTGCGCCTCTCGGAGGGTGGCGTGGAGCAGCGCGACGTCTTCGCGGTCCTGGGCCGCCACGGGCTCGGTTTCGAGATCGTCTACGGCGGCGTCAACGAGATCCAGGGGCGCACGTTCGGCACCCTGACCCTGGCGGTCACCGGCGGCGACGCGGCGGTCCGCGCCGCGCTGGCCGAGCTGGGCGAGGCCGCGACCGAGCTGGAGGTGGCGTGACGTGGAGAACCTCCTGGCACTGCAGCCGCAGCTCTGGCAGGCGGCCCTCGAGACCGTCTACATCGTCGCCCTCACGCTCCTCTTCGGCGGGGCGGGCGGGCTCGTCCTGGGGCTGGCCCTCTACCTGACCCGCGGGGGCGGCCTCTTCGCCAACCGCGTCGTCGCGGGCGTGCTCAACGTCGTGGTGAACGTGTTCCGGCCGATCCCGTTCATCATCTTCCTGGCCGCGGCGCAGCCCCTGGCGCGCGCCGTGATCGGCAGCGGCAGCGGGAACCCGGCGATCATCTTCACGCTGTCGCTCGCGGCCAGCTTCGCGATCTCGCGCATCGTCGAGCAGAACCTGCTCACGGTGCAGCCGGGCGTCATCGAGGCGGCGCGCGCGGCCGGGGCCGGACCGCTGCGCATCATCGGGACCGTGATCCTGCCCGAGGCGCTGGGACCGCTGCTGCTCGGCTACACGTTCGTGTTCGTCGCCATCGTCGACATGTCGGCGGTCGCCGGCTACGTGGGCGGAGGCGGTCTCGGCAGCTTCGCGCTGCTCTACGGCTACCGCCAGTTCGACCCCGTCGTGACGTGGGGCGCGGTCCTGCTGATCATCGTCCTGGTGCAGCTCGTGCAGTTCCTGGGCAACGCCCTGGCGAGGCGAGCGCTCCGGCGGTGACGACGGGGGACTGCCCTACAGTGGGGCGGGTGACCGACACGACGACCTCGTCCTCGCCGCCCGCCCCCGGTGGCAGCGGTCCCGCGTCGGCCGGGCCGGCACCCGTCACGCCCGACGAGCTCGCCCACGCCGGGCAGGTCGTGGGCCGCGTCGCCGACGCCTTCTCGCGCACGGTCGTCGGTCAGACGGGGCTGCGCGACTCGCTCCTCGTGGCCCTGCTCACGGGCGGCCACGTGCTGCTCGAGAGCGTGCCCGGCCTCGCCAAGACCACGGCCGCCCAGGCGCTGGCGCGCTCGATCGACGCGTCGTTCCGCCGCGTCCAGTGCACGCCCGACCTCCTGCCGAGCGACATCACGGGCACGCAGGTCTACGACGCCCAGCAGTCGACGTTCGTCACCCAGCTCGGCCCGGTGCACGCGAACTTCGTGCTGCTCGACGAGATCAACCGTTCGAGCGCCAAGACGCAGAGCGCCATGCTCGAGGCGATGCAGGAACGCCAGACCACCATCGGCGGCACGGTCCACCGGCTGCCCGACCCGTTCCTGGTGCTCGCGACGCAGAACCCCATCGAGCAGGAGGGCACCTACCAGCTGCCCGAGGCGCAGCTGGACCGCTTCCTGCTGAAGGAGGTGCTCGACTACCCGACGCCCGCCGAGGAGGCCGAGGTGATCCGCCGTCTCGACGCGGGCGTCCTGGGCGGCACGACCGATCCCACCGCGACCGTGCCCGGTCCGGTGGCGACCCTCGACGACGTGCGCCAGCTGCAGCAGGTCGCCCGCCGTGTCTACGTCGACCCGTCGATCGTCTCCTACGTGGTGCAGCTGGCCTACGTCACGCGGCACCCGCAGCAGTACCTCCCGGCGTCCCTCGCCGAGTACGTCGAGTTCGGGGCGAGCCCGCGCGCGAGCATCGCCTTCGTGCAGGCCGCCCGGGCGCTCGCCCTGCTGCACGGGCGCGACTACGTGATCCCGGAGGACGTCAAGCACCTGCGGCACGGCGTGCTCCGGCACCGCGTCGTGCTGGGCTACGAGGCCCAGGCCGACGACGTCGCGCCCGAGACGATCGTCGACGCGGTCTTCGCCGCGGTGCCGACGCCCTGACGCCCGTGCCGAGCCTCCTGCTGCGCGTCAAGTCGAAGCTGTCGCTCGCGGCGCACCGCCGCGTCGTCGACCTGCTCGAGGGCGGCTACGCCTCCGTGCACCACGGTCGCAGCCACGACTTCGACGACCTCCGCGCGTACGTCCCCGGCGACGAGGTGCGCGACATCGACTGGAAGGCCACGGCCCGGCACGGCCAGCCGCTCGTCAAGCGCTACGTCGCGAGCCGCCGCCAGCACCTCGTGCTGGTCGTCGACACCGGGCGCGACATGGCGGCCACCGCGACCAGCGGCGAGGTCAAGCGCGACATCGCCGTGCTCGCCGCGGGCGCGCTCGGCTACATCGCCGCGAAGCACGGCGACGTCGTGTCGCTCGTCGCGGGTGACGCCGACGGTGCACGCGCCCACCCCGCGGGCGCGACCGAGCGGCACCTCGAGCTGCTGCTGCGCCAGATCGACGCGCGCACCACGCTCGACGCGCCGCACAGCGACCTGCCGGGGCTGCTGCGGTGGGTCGCGCGCGGCGTGCGCGGGCGGTGCACGCTGCTCGTCGTCACCGACGACGTGACGCTCGACGACGACGCCGTGCGGCTGCTCCGGCGGCTGCGCGCCCAGCACGAGGTCGTGTGGCTCACCATCGGCGACGCCGACCTCATGACGCGCTCCGGCCACGCCGCCGAGGTGTACGACGTGCGCGAGCTGGCGACGCTGCCCGCCTGGCTGCGCGAGCAGGCCGCGCTGCGCGGCGAGTTCGACCGCACGACCGAGGCGCGGCGCGGCGACACGGCCCGCGTGCTCGAGGGCCTCGGCATCAGCAGTCGGCGGCTCGTGTCGCGCGACGAGGTCGTCCCCGGCCTGTTCGCCCTCTTGGAGGAGCACCGCCGTGCTCGACGATGACGGCTTCTTCGGCCCGTGGCAGTACCCGCTCTGGGTGCTCTGGCTCGTGCTCGGGCTGCTCGCGCTGGCGCTCGTGGTCGGCTGGTACGTCTGGGTGCACCGGTTCACGGCACGGCGCCTGCCGCCGGCCGAGCGGGACCGCTCGCGCGAGCGCCCGGTCGACCCGGTCGAGGTGCAGGCGCGCTACGAGCGGCTCCTCGACGAGGTCGAGCGGGCCTGGCGCGACGGCCGGCTCGGCGATCGGGCCGTGCACGCGCGCCTGAGCCTGCTCGTGCGCTTCCACGCGCACGAGCTCGCCGGCGTCGACGCGCACGTCATGACCCTCGAGGACCTCCGCGAGGCCCGGCTGCCGCAGTTGTCCGGCGCGGTCGAGCAGTGGTACCCGCCAGCCTTCCGGCCCGGGCACCCGGGCGACCCCGGGCAGGCGATCGCCACGGCGCGGCAGGTGGTGCGCTCGTGGCGCTGACCTGGTGGTGGAGCCTGCCGATCGCGGCGCTGGTCGTGCTGGCCGCGGCCGCGGCGTACGTGACGTGGCGGCGCCGGAGCCGCGCGCGCCTCCGGCGGTCCGGCGTGCCCGTGGCGCACAGCGAGCGGCTCACGGCCCTGCCGACGTACCAGCGGCTCGTCCGCCGCTATCGCGCCGCGCTCGTGGGCGCGGTCGTCGCGCTCGGGCTCCTGGCCGGCTCGGCGGCGGTCCTCACGGCGCGACCGTCGACCGTCGACGTGGTGCAGCCCGAGTCGAGCAAGCGCGACGTCGTGCTCTGCCTGGACGTGTCGGGCTCGATGACCGAGGTCGACTCCGAGATCGTCGAGACCTTCTCGTCGCTCGTGGAGGGCCTCGACGGCGAGCGCATCGGCCTCACCCTGTTCGACAGCTCGGCGGTGCAGGCCTTCCCGCTCACCGCCGACTACGACTTCGTGCAGGAGCGCCTGCTCGAGTACCGCGACTCGTTCGACTCCTCCGGCGAGGACGGCCGGCGGTTCTGGACCGGCACCGACCTGGGCGACGGGGCCTCGCTGATCGGAGACGGCCTGGCCTCCTGCGTGCTCGCCTTCGACGGCGGTGACGCCTCGACGCGGCCTCGCTCGATCGTGCTCGCGACCGACAACTACGTGAACGGAGCCGCGCTGCTCGGGCTCGACGAGGCCGCCGGGCTCGCGACCGACCGGGGGGTGCGCGTCTACGCGATCAACCCCGCCGACCACGGCACCGAGGGCGCCGCCGACGAGGTCGCTGCCGAGCTGCGGGCCGCCGTCGAGTCGACGGACGGCGCCTACTACGCCGCCGACGCGTCCGACGCCGTGCCGGGGATCGTCGCCCAGATCGACGCCCGGGAGGCGGGCCTGTTCGACGGCACGCGCCGACTGGTCGTCACGGACGCCCCGCAGGCCGCGACGATCGTGGCCCTGCTGGCGCTGGGCGCGGCGCTCGTGCTGCTCTGGAGGTTCCGGCTGTGACCGCCGCCCTGCTCCTCCGGCCCGTGCTGCCGACGTGGGCGTTCGTGGCCGTCGGCGTCCTGCTCGTCGGCTTCGTCGCGTGGCGCGTCGTCGCCGAGCGCGGCGACCGCCGTGCGCTCCTCACCTGGCTCAGGAGGCTCGTGGTCGTGGTCCTGCTGCTGGTCGTCGCGGCGCGCCCCAGCCTGCCGGGCGGGACCGCGCAGGCCTCCGTCGCGAAGCTGGACGTCTTCTTCGTCGTGGACACGACCTCGAGCATCGCGGCGGAGGACTGGGGCGACGGCCGCCCCCGCCTCGAGGGGGTCCGGGCCGACGTCGAGACGGTGACGGAGCAGCTGGCCGGTGCCCGCTTCGCCCTGATCTCGTTCGACAGCTCGGCGGTGCTGCGGTCGCCGCTCACGGACGACGCCTCGGCCGTGGTCACGGCGGCGACCGTGCTGCGGCAGGAGGTCACGACGTACTCGTCGGGCAGCAGCATCACCGTCGCGCACGACCTCCTCGAGGAGCAGCTGGACGCCGCGCGCGAGGCCGACCCCGCGCGGGCGACGGTGGTCCTCTACCTGGGAGACGGCGAGCAGACCCTCGACGAGGAGCCCGGGTCGTTCGCCGACCTGGCGGGCGACGTCGACGGGGGAGCGGTGCTCGGCTACGGCACGGAGGAGGGCGGGCGCATGCGCGAGTTCGACGGCTACGGTGACGAGTACTCCGACCTCGGCTACATCGAGGACCGCACGCAGCCAGGCTCGCCCGAGGCGGTGTCGCGCCTCGACGAGGAGGCCCTGCGCCGCCTCGCCTCGCAGCTCGGGGTGCCCTACGTGCACCGCACGGCGGACAGCGACGTGGGGCCGGTGCTCGAGGACGCCCGCGCGGGTCGCGTCACCTCCGACGAGGGCAGCGCCGAGAGCCTCACCGACCTCTACTGGATCGCGGCGGTCCCGCTGTTCCTGCTGGTGCTCGTCGACCTGGCCCTCGTGGCGCGGGCGCTCGGCGACGTCCGGTCGACGGGCCCCGCGCGGCGCCCGGAGCGGGGTGGTCGCCCGTGACCGGCACGACCACGACGCCCGTGGCCGGTCGCGACGAGCGTCCGCCGGCCACCGAGGCCGAGGTGGCCGCCTACCGACGCGGCCTCCGTCGTCGGCTGTGGGGCTGGAGCGCGCCCGCCGTGCTCGTCGTCCTGCTCGTCGCGGTCAAGCTGCTCAGCCTCCCGCTCTTCGCGGCCCTGTCGCAGTGGGCCTACTCCGACCGCGCGTTCGAGCGGGCGGCGAGCCTGACCGCCCCGCTGGGGGTCCTCAACGTCGTCGAGCCCTGGGTGCACCACTTCGACCGGGGCACCGCGTACGCGCAGGTCGGCGTGCTCGAGGTCGCCCGCCAGGAGTTCACCCGCGCCCTCGACCTCGCGCCCGACGACGACCGGGTCTCGTGCGTCGTCCGCGTCGACCTCGTGCTCACCATCGAGGCGCAGGGCGACGCGGCCGTGCTCGACCTCCGCTTCGCGGACGCGCAGGCGCTCTACGAGCAGGGGCTGCAGGTCGTCGAGGAGGCTCCCGAGGGGTGCTTCGAGCCCCCTGAGTCGCCGCAGGAGCCCGACACGCAGCAGCCCCTCGACGACGCGCGCGAGCGCCTCGACGAGAAGGGCGAGCAGGCCGAGGGCGACCAGGGCGACCCCCAGGACGGCGGCGGCGGCGACCAGGAGGGCGACGAGGGCTCCCCGGAGGAGGGCGAGGGCGACGGCGGCTCGGGCGGCCAGGACCCGCTCGACCAGCTGCGCGAGCAGGGCGAGGAGAGCCAGCGCGAGCAGCAGCAGGAGCAGGACCGTCGCCGTGACGCCGAGCGCGACCCCGACGACTACGACGGACGCCCGTGGTGACCGGGAGGCCGCGTCCCCGCCGGGCGTCCCGTCGACGCCCCTAAGCTGGTCGGGTGTCCACGCGCCTGTCCCAGCTCTTCGTCCGCACCCTCCGAGAAGACCCCTCCGACGCGGAGGTGACGAGCCACCGCCTGCTCGTCCGCGCCGGCTACGTGCGCCGCCAGGCACCGGGCGTGTTCGCCTGGCTGCCGCTGGGCCTCCGCGTGAAGGCCCGCATCGAGGCGATCGTCCGCGAGGAGATGACCGCCGCGGGCGCGCAGGAGGTCCACCTCCCCGCGCTCCTGCCCCGCGAGCCCTACGAGGCGACCGGCCGCTGGACCGAGTACGGCGAGGGCATGTTCCGCCTGAAGGACCGCAAGGGCGCCGACTACCTGCTGGCCCCGACGCACGAGGAGGCGTTCACGCTGCTCGTGAAGGACCTCTTCTCGTCGTACAAGGACCTCCCCCTCACGCTCTTCCAGATCCAGGACAAGTACCGCGACGAGGCCCGCCCCCGTGCCGGCCTCCTCCGCGGGCGCGAGTTCACCATGAAGGACGCCTACTCGTTCGACGTCGCCGACGAGGGCCTCGACCGCAGCTACCAGGCCCAACGCGACGCCTACGAGCGCATCTTCACGCGGCTCGGCCTCGACTACGTCATCGTCCAGGCCGACGCGGGCGCCATGGGAGGCTCGCGCAGCGAGGAGTTCCTGCACCCGACCGAGGTCGGCGAGGACACCTTCGTGCGCTCGGCGGGCGGGTACGCCGCGAACGTCGAGGCCTACACGACGACCGTGCCGGCGTCGCTGCCGACCGAGGGCCAGCCCCCTGCCGTGATGCTCGGCAAGGCCGACACCCCGACGATCGACTCGCTCGTGGCCCAGCTGCAGGAGTCGCACCCCCGCGCCGACGGACGCGACTGGACGGCCGCCGACACCCTCAAGAACGTCGTCGTCGCGCTCACGCACCTCGACGGCACGCGCGAGCTCGTCGTAGTCGGCCTGCCCGGCGACCGCGACGTCGACCTGAAGCGCCTCGAGGTCGCCTTCGCCCCGGCCGAGGTCGAGGCGGCGGGCGACGCCGACTTCGCCCGCACGCCCGGCCTGGTCAAGGGCTACATCGGCCCAGGGGGCGCGGGCTGGGGAGCCGGCGTCCGGTACGTCGTCGACCCCCGCGTCGTCGACGGCAGCTCGTGGGTCACGGGCGCGAACATCCAGGGCGTGCACGTCGCGGGCCTGGTGGCCGGTCGAGACTTCGAGCACGACGGCGTCGTCGAGGTCGCACAGGTGCGCGAGGGGGACCCGGCGCCCGACGGCTCCGGCCCCATCGAGACCGCGCGCGGCATGGAGATCGGGCACGTGTTCCAGCTCGGCCGCAAGTACGCCGAGGCGCTCGGGCTCAAGGTGCTCGACGAGAACGGCAAGCAGGTGACCGTCACCATGGGGTCGTACGGCGTCGGCATCACGCGCGTGCTCGCCGTCATCGCCGAGGCGACCGCCGACGAGAAGGGGCTGGTCTGGCCGGAGGCCGTCGCGCCCTTCGACGTCCACGTGGTCGCGACCGGCAAGGACCCGGTCGTCTTCGAGGTGGCCGAGCGGCTCACCGACGAGCTCGAGCGCGCGCGCTTCGACGTGCTCTACGACGACCGCCCCAAGGTCTCGCCGGGCGTCAAGTTCGGCGACGCCGAGCTGCTCGGCGTCCCGCGCATCGTCGTGGTCGGCCGCTCCGCCGGCGACGGCGTCGTCGAGCTCTGGGACCGCCGCACGGGGGAGCGCACGCCGGTGCCCGCGACCGAGGTCGTCGCGCGCCTCTCCGGCACGGCCTGACCCGCGCCTCCTGCGCCACCGACGGACCGGCCGACGAGCTCGCCGGTCCGTCGGCGGCCCCGCGCTCGGGTACCGTGGGGGGATGCTGTGCGCGCCACCGTGCGTGCAGCCTGCAGACCTGAACAGTGGAGGCCCTCAGTGGACATCGACCTGAGCGTGCTGCGCCTCATGGAGCGCGAGCGTGAGATCCCCTTCGACGAGCTCGTCCGGATCATCGAACAGGCCATCCTCACGGCCTACCTGAAGCACACCGACGAGCCCGAGAGCCGCGACCGCCCCGCCGCCCGCGTCGAGCTCGACCGCAAGACTGGTCACGTGACCGTCTGGTCGATCGAGCGCGACGACGAGGGCGAGGTCGTCGGCGAGGAGGTCGACGACCCCAGCGACTTCGGCCGCGTCGCGGCCTTCGCCGCGAAGCAGGTCATCAACCAACGGCTGCGCGACCTCGGCGACGACAAGGTCCTCGGTCAGTTCAAGGGCCGCGAGGGCGACATCGTCGCGGGCGTGATCCAGCAGGGCCCCAACCCGCGCATGGTGCACGTCGACCTCGGCACCGTCGAGGCGATCCTGCCCCCGGAGGAGCAGGTGCCGGGCGAGCGCTACGACCACGGGCGCCGCATCCGCGTCTACGTCACGGGCGTGAGCAAGGGCACCAAGGGCCCGCAGATCACGGTGTCGCGCACGCACCCCTCGCTCGTCCGCAAGCTCTTCGCCCTCGAGGTGCCCGAGATCGCGGCGGGCGTCGTCGAGATCGTGTCCATCGCCCGCGAGGCCGGCCACCGCACCAAGATGGCCGTCCGTGCCACCGAGGCCGGCGTCAACGCCAAGGGCGCCTGCATCGGCGAGATGGGCCAGCGCGTCCGCGCCGTCACGAACGAGCTCGACGACGAGAAGATCGACATCGTCGACTACTCGGCCGACCTGCCCACGTTCGTGGCCAGCGCGCTCTCGCCGGCCAAGGTGTCCTCGTCGTTCGTCATCGACAAGGCGACGAAGGCCGTGCGCGCGCTCGTGCCCGACTACCAGCTGTCGCTCGCGATCGGCAAGGAGGGCCAGAACGCCCGCCTCGCCGCGAAGCTCACGGGCGCGCGGATCGACATCCAGCCCGACTCGATCCTCGAGGATTGAGCCTGGATGTCGATCCGCGCGCCGGGTCGACGACGCGCCAGCGTCGGCGGCCCGGTAGCTCGGATGACCCATCCAGCCCGATTCGATCCTCGAGGACGACTAGGCACGGCGCCCCGCGGGGGCGCCGGGAGCGGAGATGCGCGACGCGCGTCGCCGTTCGCTCCCGGCGTCCCCGCGTCCCGGCAGCGAGGGGGTAGAGTGGAACCCGTCAGAACGTGCATCGGCACTCGAACGCGCGCTCCGCGATCCGCACTCGTGCGGGTCGTCGCCCGAGACGGGCGACTGGTGGTCGACGAGACCAGGTCGCTCCCCGGGCGGGGTGCGTGGTTGACGCCGACGATGGAGGCGTTCGAGTCGGCGGTGAAGCGCAGGGCCTTCCGGCGCGCGCTGCGCCTCGACTCCGAACCCGACGTGAGCGCGGTGCGTGAGCACTTCACGCACCTCGTCGCGACGGACTCCGGGGCACGCCCCTCGGTCGGACCGGTGTCATCTCCGGACCAGACCACGACAGAAATGGCTGAACGGCTAATGGACGAATGATGAGCGGCTCGAAATGAGACCCGTCCAGGACTGAAGGCCCCCTCCCGCTCGGGGAAGGGGCCCGAGACAGGAGAACTGTGGCTAAACCACGCGTACACGAGATCGCCAGCGAGCTGGGGATCGACAGCAAGACCGCGCTCGAGAAGCTGAAGGAGATGGGCGAGTTCGTCAAGGGACCGTCCTCCAGCATCGAGCCCCCCGTCGCACGCAAGCTGCGTGCGGCGTTCCCCGCCGGAGGAGCCCAGAAGGCTCCTGCGAAGGCCCCCGCCGCCCGGCCCGGTGCCGCGAGCTCGTCGGCCCCCAAGCCCGGCGCCCCGCGTCCGGCCGCCCCGACGCCGGCTCCCGCGCCGCCCGCTGCCCCCGTGCAGCAGGACGCCCCCGCCGCCCGTGAGGCGGAGGTCGACGGCGACGTCGCCCTGCCCCCGGCACCCCCGCTGACCGTCGCCGAGCGCCAGGCCCAGGCCGAGGCGCAGCGCGCCGCGGCCGCCAAGGGCGAGACCGACGCCCCCGAGGCACCCACCACGCCCGGCGCGTCCGCGCCGAAGCCCGGTGGTCCCCGTCCGGGCGCCCCCCGCCCCGGCAACAACCCCTTCGCCAGCAACCAGGGCATGGGCCGTCCCGGTTCGGCCCCGCCGCGTCCCGGCGGCACGGCCGGTGCCGCGGGTCCGCGTCCGATGGCGCCGCGTCCCGGCGCACCGCGCCCGGGTGCTCCCCGTCCCGGCGCTCCTCGCCCTGGTGCCCCGCGTCCCGGCGCTCCTCGCCCCGGCGTGGGTGCGTCCCCCCGTCCCAACGGCTTCGGCCAGCGCCCCGCGGGTGCCGGTCGTCCCGGTGGCGGCGGCGCGCCCGGTGCCGGTGGCGGCTTCCGCCCCGGTTTCGGTGGTCCTCGCCCCGCCGGTGGCGGCGGTCGTGGCCGTGGCCCCGGTGGTGGCACGGCCGGCGCCTTCGGCCGCGGTGGCGGCAAGAGCAAGGCACGCAAGTCGAAGCGGACGAAGAGGGCCGAGTTCGAGATGCGGTCGGCCCCGTCGCTGGGTGGCGTCAGCGTCCCCCGCGGCGACGGCAAGACGGTCGTCCGCCTGCGTCGCGGCGCGTCCATCAGCGACTTCGCCGACAAGATCGACGCCAGCCCCGGCAACCTCGTGACCGTGCTGTTCCACCTCGGTGAGATGGCGACGGCCACGGAGTCCCTCGACGACGCGACCTTCCAGGTGCTCGGCGAGGAGCTGGGCTACGACATCCAGGTCGTCTCGCCCGAGGACGAGGACAAGGAGCTCCTCGAGGGCTTCGACATCGACCTCGCACAGGAGCTCGAGGACGAGGACGAGTCCGTCCTGCAGATCCGTCCTCCGGTCGTCACGGTCATGGGCCACGTCGACCACGGAAAGACCCGCCTGCTCGACGCGATCCGCAAGGCCAACGTCGTCGCCGGCGAGGCCGGTGGCATCACGCAGCACATCGGTGCGTACCAGGTGTGGGCACCGCACGAGGGCGTCGAGCGCGCCATCACCTTCATCGACACCCCGGGCCACGAGGCGTTCACCGCCATGCGTGCCCGTGGTGCGCAGGTGACCGACATCGCGATCCTCGTGGTCGCGGCCGACGACGGCATCATGCCGCAGACGGTCGAGGCCCTGAACCACGCCCAGGCGGCCAACGTGCCGATCGTGGTCGCGGTCAACAAGATCGACAAGGAGGGGGCCAACCCCGCCAAGGTGCGCCAGCAGCTCACCGAGTACGGCCTCGTCGCCGAGGAGTACGGCGGAGACGTCATGTTCGTCGACGTGTCGGCCCGCGACGACAAGAACATCGACGCGCTCCTCGAAGCGGTGCTCCTCACGGCCGACGCCGGCCTCGACCTCCGGGCGAACCCCGAGAAGTCGGCACGAGGCGTCGCCATCGAGGCCCGCCTCGACAAGGGCCGCGGTGCGGTCGCGACCGTGCTCATCCAGTCCGGTACGCTGCGCGTCGGTGACGCGATCGTCGCCGGGACGGCGTACGGCCGCGTCCGCGCGATGATGGACGAGAACGGCGAGGTCGTCGAGGAGGCGTACCCGTCGCGTCCCGTCCTCGTGCAGGGCCTGTCGAGCGTCCCCCGGGCCGGCGACACCTTCCTCGTCACCGAGGAGGACCGCACGGCGCGTCAGATCGCCGAGAAGCGCGAGGCCGTCGAGCGCAACGCCTCGCTGGCCAAGGCCCGCAAGCGCATCTCGCTCGAGGACTTCACCCGTGCGCTCGAAGAGGGCAAGGTCGAGGCGCTCAACCTCATCATCAAGGGCGACGTGTCCGGTGCCGTCGAGGCACTGGAGGAGTCGCTCCTCAAGATCGAGGTCGACGACAGCGTGCAGCTGCGGATCATCCACCGCGGCGTCGGCGCCGTCACCGAGAGCGACGTCAACCTCGCCACGGTCGACAACGCGATCATCATCGGGTTCAACGTCCGCCCCGACACGAAGGCGCGCGAGCGCGCCGCTCGCGAGGGCGTGGACATCCGCTTCTACTCGGTCATCTACGCAGCACTGGAGGACATCGAGAACTCGCTCACGGGCATGCTCAAGCCCGAGTTCGAGGAGAAGCAGTCCGGTGTCGCCGAGATCCGCGAGGTGTTCCGCTCCTCGAAGTTCGGCAACATCGCCGGTGTCGTGGTCCGTTCGGGCACGATCACCCGCAACGCCCGAGCCCGCGTCATCCGCGACGGCGTCGTGGTCGGCGACAACCTCGGCATCGAGTCGCTGCGCCGCTTCAAGGACGACGTCACCGAGGTCCGCACGGACTTCGAGGCCGGCATCGGCCTGGGCAAGTTCAACGACATCCAGATCGGCGACGAGATCGAGACCATCGAGATGGTCGAGAAGCCCCGCGGCTGATCAGGTAGTCAGCACCACCAGCACCACCAGCACCACCAGCACCACCAGCACCACCAGCACCACCGAGGCCCCGCTCCGACCCCGTCGGGCGGGGCCTCGTCCGTCCTAGGCTCGTCGAGAGCACCCCGCGCCGGAGAGGCGCCCACGAGAAGGAGCAGCACCATGGCCGATCCGCAGCGCGCCCGCAAGATGGCCGACCGCATCAAGGAGATCGTGGCGAGGCGCCTCGACCGCGGCATCCGCGACCCTCGCCTCGGGTTCCTGACGATCACCGACGTGCGCGTCACCGGCGACCTGCAGCACGCCTCGATCTTCTACACGGTCTACGGCACCGACGAGGAGCGCGCCGACACGGCGGCGGCGCTCGCCAGCGCGACGGGCATGCTCCGCAGCGAGGTCGGCAAGAACATCACGGCGCGGCTCACCCCGAGCCTCGAGTTCATCCTCGACGCCCTGCCCGAGAACGCCGCCTCGATCGAGGCGCTCCTGCAGGAGGCCCGCCAGCGCGACCAGGAGAGCCAGGCCACCGCCGCCACGGCCGAGTACGCCGGCGACGAGGACCCGTACGTGAAGCCGCGCTCCCTCGAGGACGACGAGCCCGACGACGACGAGACCGAGGTCGCGGCGCCCGAGGCTCCCGCCCCGTCCGGCGACGCGGACGACGCCACGGCCCGCTGACCCGAGCGGTCAGTCGGCGAGGGACCAGCCCTCGTCGGTCGAGCCGCCGACGAGACCGTCGGCGACGAGGCCGGCGAGGGCTCTCTCGCGCTGCACGGGCTCGGGCCACGTCGCCTCGAGCTCGGCGGTGGTGACGGGCACGTCGCTGGCACGCAGCTCCGCGAGGATCCGGCCGCGGACCTGCCGGTCGGAACCCTCGTAGCGGGCCTGCACGCGCCTCCTGGGCCCGTCGTGCGCCGGTCGACCGGCGAGCACCCAGGCGCAGCGGTCGACGAGCGGGCACTCGTCGCAGCGGGGGGAGCGGGCGGTGCAGACGAGGGCGCCGAGCTCCATGGTGGCGGCGCTCACCACGGCGGCCTCGTCGCGGTCGGCGGGCAGCTGCGCCTCCATGAGCGGCAGGTCGCGCCGCGCGGCCGGCGACCACGGCTCGGCGAGCCCCTCGACGGCGCGGGCGAGCACGCGGCGCACGTTGGTGTCGACGACGGGGTGGCGGTGCCCGTAGGCGAAGACGGCGACGGCCCGGGCGGTGTAGTCGCCGATGCCGGGCAGGGCGAGCAGCGCATCGACGTCGTCGGGCACGACGCCACCGTGCCGCTCGGTGATGGCGACGGCCGCGGCGTGCAGGCGCAGGGCGCGGCGCGGGTAGCCGAGGCGGTCCCAGGCGCGCACGGCCTCGGAGGCGGGGGAGGCCGCGAGGGCGGCGGGCGTGGGCCAACGGTCGAGCCACTCGGCGAGCCGGGGGACGACGCGCACGACCGGCGTCTGCTGCAGCATGATCTCGCTCACGAGCGTGCCCCAGGCGGGGAACCCCTCGTGCCGCCACGGCAGGTCGCGGCCGTGCTCGCGGTACCAGGCGGCGAGGGGCTCGGCGATCGTCACCCGTCCACCGTAGGCGAACGCAGGAGGCGCGCCCCGCGACCCGGGGCGGCCTACGCTGGCCGCATGACGACACGGTGGGCACCCGAGAAGCGCGACGTCCTGCGCGAGCTGGCGACCGAGCTCCTGCACAACTACGGCCGTGGGCGCGTGCTCGTGGCGGTGGACGCCGCGCCGGGGACGCCGACGGCGGGCTTCGCGGACGAGCTCGCCGAGGCGCTGCGCGAGCAGGGTCACGCGGCGTACCGGGCGAGCACCGCGGACTTCGCGCGGCCCCGTGCCGAGGGCGGCGGGCTCGACGAGTCGCTGCTGCGCCGCGTGCTCGTGGAGCCGTTCCGCCTGGGCGGCAGCACCGGGTGGCAGCCGGCCGCGTGGGACGCGGACGCCGATCGCGCCGTCGAGGCCAGCTGGGTGACCGGTCCGGCGGACGCGATCCTCGTGGTCGACGGGGCGGAGCTGAACGCGGACGCCCTGCGCGGCGCCTGGCACGCGTCGCTGTGGCTCGCAGCGGCGGGGGAGTCCCGCGGCGGCGCGCTGCGGGCGCGGGCGACGATCATCGTCGACGCCTCGGACCCCGCGCACCCGCGCCGCGTCTTCGACGACGCCTGCTGACGAGGGGCGGCGGACGCTCCGGGACCCGCGGCGGCGCACCGGGGGCGTCGGCGCGCGCTGGTACCGTTCCAGGGTGAAGAACAGCGGCATCCTGCTCGTCGACAAGCCGCAGGGCCTGACCAGCCACGACGTCGTCGCCCGGGTGCGACGTGCCGCGGGCACGCGCAAGGTGGGGCACGCCGGCACGCTCGACCCGATGGCCACGGGGCTGCTGGTCGTGGGCGTGAACTCGTCCACGCGCCTCCTGACCTTCCTCGTCGGGCTCGACAAGGGCTACGAGGCGACCGTGCGCCTCGGCGTGACGACGAGCTCCGACGACGCCGACGGCGACGTGCTCGAGGTCCGCCCGGCGGGCGACGTCACCGACGACGCGGTCGACCGGGGCGTCGCCGCGCTCACGGGCGAGATCGACCAGGTGCCGACGACCGTGAGCGCCATCAAGGTCGACGGGCGACGTGCCTACGACCTGGCCCGCGAGGGCGTCGAGGTCGAGCTGGCCTCGCGCCGCGTGACCGTGGGGAAGTTCACGGTCCTCGCGCGACGCCGGTCCGAGGTCGACGGCGTCCCCGTGCTCGACCTCGACGTGCGGGTCGCCTGCACCTCCGGCACCTACGTCCGAGCACTGGCCCGCGACCTCGGCGCCGCCCTCGGCGTGGGCGGGCACCTCACGGCCCTGCGCCGGACGCGCGTCGGCCCGTTCGAGGTGGCCCGCGCCTCCGGCCTCGACGACCTCGACCCCGCCGCGGCCCTGCTGTCGCCGGCCGAGGTCGCGGCCGGGCTCTTCCCGACCTGGCAGATGGACGCGGCGCAGGCCGTCGACCTCTCGCACGGCAAGCGCGTCGCCACGGGGCGCGACGACGACGAGGGGCCCGTCGCCGCGCTCACGCCCGACGGGCGGCTCGCCGGCCTGGTGGCCGTGCGCGGGGGAGCGGCCAAGCCCATCGTGAACTTCCCGACCGACGAGGTGGCACCGTGATCGAGTGGTTCACCTGGGCGCAGGTCGTCGTGGCGACCGTGGCCGGTCTCTTCTGCCTAATCTCGGGCCTCGCCCGCCGCCTGCCCGACGACCGGACGGTGGGGGCCGCCGCCGTCGTGCTCGTGCTGCTGGTCGTGCAGGCCGTCGTCGCCGTGGTGGCGCCGTTCGTCGGCAACGCGCCGACCGGCAACCTGCTCGAGTTCTGGATCTACCTCGTCTCGGCGATCCTCCTGCCGCCGCTCGCCGTCGTCTGGGCCCTCGTCGACCGCACGCGCTGGAGCAACGTCGTCATCGCCGCCGCGCTCTTCGCCGTCGCGGTCATGGTCTACCGCATGTTCCAGATCTGGACCGTGCAGCTCGCGTGAGCCCCGGGCCGGTGCGGCCGCAGGAGGCGCGGGAGCATATCCTGGTGGGGATGCCTGCTCAGAAGTCCCGTCGCGCCTCCGGCCTGGGACGCGTCCTCGTCGCCGTGTACGCGATCCTCGCCCTCGCGGCGACCGGGCGCAGCGTGTTCCAGATCGCCACGCAGTTCGACGAGGCCCCGCTGGCGTACGGGCTGAGCGCCCTCGCGGCCGTGGTCTACGTCGTCGCCACGCTGGCGCTCGTGCTGCCGGGCCGCACCTGGCAGGCCGTCGCCTGGGCGACCATCGCCTTCGAGCTCGTGGGGGTGCTCGTCGTCGGCCTCGTCACGGTGCTCGACCCCGAGCTCTTCCCGCACGACACGGTCTGGAGCGCCTTCGGGCGTGGCTACGGCTTCGTGCCGCTCGTGCTGCCCGTCCTCGGCCTGCTCTGGCTGCGGCGCACGCGGCAGGAGGCCGTGGCGCCCGCACCAGGTGACGGCACCGCCGAGCAGGCGGGCACCCGACCCGGCGCCGACGCGTGATGCGCTGGTTCGAGGGCCTCGAGGCCGTGCCCACGGGGTTCGGGCCGAGCGCGGTGACCATCGGCAAGTTCGACGGGGTGCACGTGGGCCATCGCGCGGTCGTCGACCTGCTCGAGGAGCGCGCCGCGGTCGACGGTCTCGTCTCGACCGTCGTCACCTTCGACCGGCACCCGCTCGCGGTCGTGCGGCCGGAGTCCGTGCCGCCGGCCCTGGTCAGCAACCGCCAGAAGCGCGAGCTGCTCGAGGCTGCCGGGCTCGCCGCGACCCTGCTGCTCCGCTTCGACGACGAGCTGCGCTCCTGGACGCCCGAGGAGTTCGTCGACCGGGTGCTCGTCGGCGCCCTCGCGGCCCGGGTCGTCTTCGTCGGCGACGACTTCCGCTTCGGCGTGCGCGGCAGCGGCACGGTCGACACCCTCCGCGAGCTCGGACCGTCGCGCGGCTTCGAGGTCGTCTCCATCGACGACGTGCGGCCCGGTGGCGACCGTCGCGCCTCGTCGACCTGGATCCGCGAGCTGCTCGACGGCGGGCGCGTGCGCGAGGCCGCCCAGCTGCTCGGCCGAGAGCCCGCCGTCCGCGGCGTCGTCGTGCGCGGCGAGCAGCGGGGACGCGAGCTCGGGTTCCCGACCGCGAACCTCGACCCGCGCAGCGAGGGGTTCATCCCCGCCGACGGCGTCTACGCCGCGCGCGTGCTCGTCGGCGACCGGCTCTACCCGGCGGCCGTCTCGGTCGGCCACAACCCGACCTTCGAGGGGGTGCCGGCGAAGCAGGTCGAGGCGCACCTGCTCGACGTCGACCTCGACCTCTACGGTCAGGAGATCACGGTGTCGTTCGTCGACTGGGTCCGCGGCAACGTCGCCTTCGACGGGCTCGAGTCGCTCGTCGCGCAGATCGGCCGCGACGTCGACGACATCCGGGCGGTCCTCGGCGCCTGACGCCGCCCTCGTCGCGAGCCCGTCAGCCCAGTCTCACCGCCGTGATCGCCGCCGCGACGTAGAACGTCGCGAGCGACGCGACACAGGCCGCCCACGGCCACCACCAAGCACGGCGGTGCGCCGTCACGCGCCGGAGGAACATCGCGAGGCCGACCACCGTCACGAGGACGATGACGATCGTGCCCGCGACGGTGAGCGTGACGTCCTCGAGCAGGCTCGTGAGCAGGACGCAGGCCCAGCCGACGAGGAGCGAGACGAGGACGCCCACCGCGCCCACGGTGACGTCGAGCGCCCTGGCGGCGCGGGAGCGTGCCACCGGTGCCGGCCTCAGTAGGACGTCGTGTCGTCGCCGGCGCCCGACGCGGCACCGGTCTCGTGACGGTGGGCGAGGTCGGCGAGGATCGTGGCGCTGCCCGAGGTGCCGAAGCGGGTCACGCCGAGGTCGAGCATCTCGAGGATCGTGTCGAGGCCGCGCACGCCGCCCGAGGCCTTGACCTCGACGGAGTCCGACACGGCGTCGCGCATGAGGCGGAGGTGGGGGAGGGTGGCGCCGCCACCGGCGAAGCCGGTCGACGTCTTGACGAAGCGTGCGCCGGCGCGCTCGGAGGCCCGGGACCCGGCGACGATCTCGTCGTCGGTGAGGAAGGCCGTCTCGAGGATCACCTTGACGAGCACGTCGCCCGCGGCCTCGACGACCGCGCGCACGTCGGCCTCGACGTCGTCGACGAGCCCGCTGCGGAGACGGCCGATGTTGAGGACCATGTCGAGCTCGGCGGCCCCGTCGGCGATCGCCTGGCGGGACTCGGCGACCTTGGCCTCGGTGGACGTGGTGCCGTGCGGGAACCCGATGACGGTCCCGACCAGCACGCCCGTGCCCTCGAGGCGGGCGACGGCGTGGGCGACGTCGGAGGGGCGCACGCAGACGCTGAAGACGTGCTGCTCGGCGGCGACGTCGAGCTGGGCGTCGACCTCGGCGCGCGTGAGCTCGGGCTTGAGGATGGCGTGGTCGATCATGCCGGCGATGGCCTCGACGGTGGGCAGCTGCTGAGTGGTCATGGTGCCTCCCAGCGTAGCTTGGGCCGATGACCAGCACCCCCGACGCCGCCGTCAGCTCCGAGCCGCACGAGGCGGTGCGCCGCCGTCGCGTCCTCGTCACGGGCGCCACCGGCTACATCGGCGGCCGCCTCGCCCCGAGGCTCGTCGAGGCCGGCGCCGACGTGCGCGTCTTCGTGCGCTCGCCCGAGAAGCTCCGCGACGTCCCCTGGGCCGCCGACGTCGAGGTGGTGCAGGGCGACCTCACCGACGCCGACGCCGTGGCGCGGGCGACCGAGGGCGTCGACGTCGTCTACTACCTCGCCCACGCGATGGGCGGGCAGGGCGACTTCGCCGACGCGGAGGCGCGGGCCGCCCGCAGCGTGGCGGACGCCGCCGCCGCCTCCGGCGTCTCCCGCATCGTCTACCTGGGCGGGCTGCACCCCGAGGGCGACGACCTGTCGAAGCACCTGGCCTCGCGCAAGCAGGTGGGGGAGATCCTCCTCGCGAGCGGCGTCCCCACCGCGGCGCTGCAGGCGGGCGTCGTGATCGGCTCGGGCTCGGCGTCGTTCGAGATGATCCGCCACCTCACCGACGTGCTGCCGTACATGCCGGCGCCGAAGTGGGTGCGCAACCGGATCCAGCCCATCGCGGTCCGTGACGTGCTGCACTACCTGCTCGGTGCCGCCGACCTGCCCGACGACGTCAACCGCACCTTCGACATCGGCGGGCCCGACGTGCTGCGCTACGGCCAGATGATGAACGGCTACGCGCTCGAGGCGGGCCTCAAGCAGCGCCCCATCGCCTCGCTGCCGGTGTTCACCCCGTGGCTCGCGTCGCAGTGGGTCAACCTCGTCACGCCGATCCCGCGTGCCCTCGCCGTGCCGATCATCGCGTCGCTGCAGTACGACTGCGTCACGAAGGAGCACGACCTCGACGCGTACGTCCCCGCCCCCGCGGACGGGCTGCTGGGCTACCGCGCGGCCGTGCGGCTCGCCCTGCAGCGCGAGCGCGACGGGCAGGTCGAGACGAGCTGGCAGGACGCGAGCGTCTTCGGCGCCCCGAGCGACCTGCTGCCGAGCGACCCCGACTGGTCGGGGCACACCGTCTACACCGACGACCGCGAGACCGACACGAGCGCCCCGCCCGCGGAGCTCTGGAAGGTCGTCGAGTCCATAGGCGGCGAGAACGGCTGGTACTCCTTCCCGCTGGCCTGGTCGGTCCGCGGCTGGATGGACCGCCTCGTGGGCGGCGTCGGCCTCGCGCGCGGTCGCCGCAGCGCGACCACCCTGCACACGGGCGACGCCCTCGACTGGTGGCGGGTCGAGGCGATCGAGCGGGGCCGCCTCCTGCGCCTGCGCGCCGAGATGAAGGTGCCCGGTGGCGCCTGGCTCGAGATGACGGTCGAGCCGCGGGACGGCGGGGGCTCGCACTACCGGCAGCGTGCGGTCTTCTTCCCGACCGGGCTCGGCGGCCGCCTGTACTGGCTGGCGATCCTGCCGTTCCACGGCGTCATCTTCTCGGGCATGCTGCGGCGGATCACGACGACCGCCGAGCGCGACGCGGCCGACCCGCAGGAGGCCCGGACCGGCTCCGGCGCGGACCGCGAGCCCGCCACGGCCCCGTGACGCCCCTCGCGGTGGTGCTCGCCGCCCTGCCGACGTCGACCCCGTCGCCCCTGTACCAGGACGGCGCGGGGACGGGTTCGCCCGTTCCGCTCCCGGTCGGCATCGGGTTCGGCGTGGTGGTGGTCGTGCTGTCCTTCGTCGTCCTGCTGCCGAGCGTGCGGCACTGGCTCGACCGGGTGTCGGCGAGGCGCCCCCGACGGTTCCGCGACTGACGCGAGGGGCGTGGCGGGCGTCGTCCGGGCCTCCTGACGCGGCCGCGGGCCCGCTCCCGGGGCGACCGCTCCCAGCCCGGCGTGCCAGCATGGGGTGCACTGCACGCCAACAGGGAGGTCGGACATGTCGCACCCAGAGAAGCTCGTCTTCGTCGGGGACAGCATCACCGAGGGCGGTGACTGGGCCTCGTGGTTCCCGGACGACGACGCCGTCAACCTCGGTGTCGGCGGCGACACGGTCGCCGGGCTGACCGCCCGCGTCGACGACGTCCTCGCCACCCGGCCCGACTCGATCGTGCTGCTCATCGGCACGAACGACTTCGGGGCGCACAAGCGCACCGTCGAGCAGGTCGTCCGCGGCATCGAGAACGTCATGGTGGCCTTCCGGCGCGAGCTCCCCGGAGCCCGTCTGCTGCTCGTGTCGATCCTGCCGCGCACCCCCGAGCTGGCGCCGCGCATCAAGGACGCCAACCGCCACCTGCGCCAGTTCTCGGCGACGGTGCGCGCCCAGTACCTCGACCTGTGGCCGGCGCTCGCCTCGGGCGACGCGATCCGCCCCGAGTTCTCCGACGACGCCCTCCACCTCACCGAGGCGGGCTACCAGGCCTGGCTCGACGAGCTGCGCCCGGCCCTCGAGCGGCTCCGCGAGGAGCCCCCGATGAGCCGCCCCATCGGCATCGTCTCGAGCGACTACAGCATCGACTGACCCTCGCCCCGCTGGGCCGTCGTCGTCGACGGCGACGCCCAGGAGGCCCGGGTCGCGCCCGGTAGGCTCGCCCGGTGCCCACGCCCACCGCCCCCGAGTTCACCCGCCCGGCGCTCGCGCCCGGCCTGCTGGCCGCCGTGGCCCTCGTCGCCGGGTCCGTGCTGCTCGACTCGAGCGTCTTCACGGCGTTCCGCTACGGCGTCTCGATCCTCGCGCTCATCGTGCTGGTCTTCGTGGTCCGCGGTCGCGCATGGTGGGCGGTGCCGCTCCTGGTGGCGGTCGCCGTGCTCTGGAACCCCGTGGTCGTGGTGCCCCTCGAGGGGCAGGGCTGGGCCAGCCTGCAGTTCGTGGCCGCCCTCGTCTTCGTCGTCGCGGGGGTCCGCACCAAGGTGCCGACGGACGGCGCCGCCACCGGTGGGCGCGGAGCCCGGGCGCGCTGACCGGCCGCTGACGGCGGGCCCGCCCCGCCGGGTACAGTGAGGCGACTGCGACAGTGCTGACGGCCCACCCGAGCCGGCACGGAAGGGTGCGTCTGGATGACCACGGAGATCACCGGTACGACGGAGAGCCCCCTGCTGACCCCCCGCCCCCGCCCCGGTGGTCTCGAGCGTGACGACGTCGTCGTCCGCAAGGGACAGTTCACGTTGCTGAACGGCCATCTCACGCCGCAGCAGTCGATGATCGAGGACCTCTTCTTCATCCGCCGCGTGCTCGACGAGGCGGACGTGCCGTTCCTGCTCGTCCGTGGCAACGACGTCCGACCGGTGATCGCCGTCGACGCGGTCCACCGGGAGCGCTTCGAGCAGGCCATGCTCGAGGCCTGCCGCACCGAGCCCTTCTACGCGAAGCCGCCCAAGGGGCGTGCCGTGCTCGTCAGCGAGGACGGCCTCTCCTCCGAGGGCGAGCGCGTCTTCCGGGTGTTCCGCCCCCGGGTCGAGCCGATCGGCCGCCTGCGCTACGGCGCGGGCACGGCCGTGCAGGTCGAGTTCTGGCTGCTCACCGACGACGAGGTGCTCGTCCCCACCGAGAACGCCCTCACGCGCACGACGCTGCCCCGCTCGGAGGCCGTCGAGACGACGGTGGAGCGCTTCGGCCTCGAGTGGCCGACCCTCGAGCACATGTTCGACGACCACGCCACGGACATCACGTTCGACATCGACATCGTCTTCTCCTGGGTCGACGGCAACAGCGTCGAGTACCAGCGCGCGCGGGCCGCGCAGGCGAAGAGCCACGTGGTGGGAGAGGGCGACGACGCCCCCGCGCGCTTCCGGCAGATCGACGAGCTCAAGTACGCGCTGCGCAGCGTCTACATGTTCGCCCCGTGGGTGCGGAACATCTACATCGCCACCGACTCGCCCGTGCCCGAGTGGCTGGGGGAGCACCCCCGCGTGCGCGTCGTGCGCAGCGAGGAGTTCTTCGCGGACCCGTCGGTGCTGCCGACCCACAACTCGCAGGCGGTCGAGGCCCAGCTGCACCACATCGAGGGCCTCAGCGAGCACTTCCTGTACTCCAACGACGACATGTTCTTCGGTCGCCCGGTCGCGCCGAGCACGTTCTTCTCGCCGGGCTCGGTGACGAAGTTCGTCGAGGCCGACACCCGCATCGGGCTCGGCGTCAACAACGTCGAGCGCAGCGGCTTCGAGAACGCGGCGCGCGTCAACCGGCGGCTGCTGCAGCAGCGGTTCGGTCGCGTGACGACCCGTCACCTCGAGCACTGCGCGGCGCCCCTGCGCCGCAGCGTGCTGTTCGAGATGGAGCACGAGTTCGCGGACGACTTCCGCGCGACCGCGGCCAGCCCGTTCCGCGCGAAGGAGAACATCTCCGTCACGAACTCGCTGTACCACTACTACTCGCTCATGACGGGGCGGGCGATCGTGCAGGAGGCGGCGAAGGTCGCCTACGTCGACACCACCATGGTGTCGGGGCTCGCCTCGCTCTCGGAGCTGCTCAAGAAGCGGTCCTACGACTTCTTCTGCCTCAACGACGGCAGCTTCCCCGAGGTCACCGACGAGGAGCGCACCGCGACGGTGACGGACTTCCTCGAGCGCTACTACCCGTTCCCGGCCCCGTGGGAGAAGGCGGAGCAGGAGCGCCTCGCCGGGGAGCGGGCCGAGCAGGGTCGTCGCGACCGCCTCGCCGGTGCCGAGGCGCCGGCCGCCCTCGAGGAGTAGCCCTGCGCATCACGGTCGCCGTCAACCCCTCGGCCTCGTTCGGGCGCGGCAGCGGCGTCGGGCCCGACGTCGTGCGGGCGCTCACCACGGGCGGGCACGACGTGGTGCCGCTGGTCGCGTCGTCGTGGGACCTCCTGGTCGAGGCGTGCCGCGCCGAGCTGGCGACGGGTCCCGACGCCCTCGTCGTCGTGGGCGGCGACGGCATGGTGTCGCTCGGGGTGGACCTCGTCGCCGGCACCGGCGTGCCGCTCGGCATCGTGCCCTCGGGCACGGGCAACGACTTCGCCCGCGCGCTCGGCCTGCCGCACGACGACCACCGGGCCGCGATCGGCACGCTGCTCGGGCAGCTCGCGCTCGGGCCGCGCACGGTCGACGCGGGCCTCGTGACCGGGGCCGACGGCCGGCGCACCTGGTTCGCGGGCACGCTCTCCGCCGGCTTCGACGCCCTCGTCAACGAGCGTGCCAACCGCCTGCGCTGGCCCCGCGGTCGCCGCCGCTACGACCTGGCGCTGGCCCTCGAGCTGCTCGCGCTGCACCGCATCCGCTACGAGCTCGTCGTCGACGGCGCGGCCCGCAGCGTCGACGGCACGCTCGTCAGCGTGGGCAACGGCCGGTCCTTCGGGGGCGGCATCGAGGTGCTCCCCGACGCCGTCCTCGACGACGGCCTGCTCGACGTGCTCGTCGTGGAGCGCCTGACGCGGCTGCAGTTCCTCCGGCTCTTCCCGCGCGTCGCGAAGGGCGAGCACCTGGGCGACCGGCGTGTCTCCGTGCACCGGGCCTCGCGCCTGCGGATCGACGCGCCCGGCGTCGTCGCCTACGCGGACGGCGAGCGGGTCGGGCCGCTCCCCGTCGACGTCGAGGTCGTGCCGGGAGCCCTGCGCGTGTACGCTCCCGGGGCGGGGTCCCCCCGGTCCGCTCCCGGTCGCCGGGGCTAGGGTCGGCCCGTGCTGAGCAGGTGGCGGCGGAGCGTCGACCCCGACGTCCGCCGGTCGGTCGAGGAGGGCGCGCTCATCGTGCGCGCCGCCGTGGTCGTCGCCGTCGCGAACGCGATCATCGTGCGCGGGGTCGGTGAGCAGCGGCCC
This sequence comes from Frigoribacterium salinisoli, assembly GCF_054781095.1. Classification (NCBI taxonomy): domain Bacteria; kingdom Bacillati; phylum Actinomycetota; class Actinomycetes; order Micrococcales; family Microbacteriaceae; genus Frigoribacterium; species Frigoribacterium salinisoli. The sequence goes on along the minus strand of NZ_BAAGVB010000001.1, from coordinate 1,008,107 downwards.
TTCGACGAGGGCGTGGCCCGGCAGCGCGTCCGCGACGAGCTGCGCCACCTCGCCGACGAGCAGGAGGCGGAGGCCCGCCGGCTGCGTCGCACCCGACGCGTCGCGCACCGCTCCTACGGGCAGTCGCAGCACCAGTTCGACTACCGGGTGGAGGACGCCGACGCCCTGCGCCGGCGGGAGCGGGCCGCCGCCCTCCTCGCCGTCGACCTCCGGGCCGCGAGCGAGGACGCCAGCTACCTCGACGGCGTCCTGGCCGCCGCCCGGCGCCGGGCGGCCGACGACGTCGGCGCGGCGGCCGTCACGAAGCTCGGCAACGTGCGGCCGCCGGACGCGGACTACGAGCAGGAGCGGGCCGAGCGGCTCCGACAGCTGCGCGAGGTCGACCTGGCGGGGCTGGGCGGCGGCACCGGGGGCGACGCTCCGGCCTGACGCGCGTCTCGGCGTCACATGTCGCACGGGTGCCGTAGCGTCGCACCCATGAGCGACCCTGTGACAGGGTCGGCCGCGGCGGCGGTGCGCTTCGACGAGGCCCACCGACGCCGCCCCGATCCCTGGTCCGTGACCACCCGCTGGTACGAGATCCGCAAGCGTGCGGTGACCCTGGCCGCGCTGCCCGACGAACGCTACGGGCGCGCGCTCGAGCTGGGCTGTTCCATCGACGCGCGCGCCGCCGAGCTCGCGGGGCGCTGCGACGAGCTGCTCGCCGTCGACCTGTCCGCCGAGGCCGTCGCCCGGGCCGACGCCCGCCTGTCGACGCTCGCCAGCGTCACGGTGCGCCAGCACGACGTCGCCGACGGCGTGCCCGAGGGGCCCTTCGACCTGGTCGTCGTGAGCGAGATGGCCTACTACCTCGACCCCGCCGTGCTGGAGCGTGCCGTCGACGGCGTGGGGCGCGCCCTCGCGCCGGGCGGCACCGTGCTCGCCTGCCACTGGCTCGTCGACGAGCCCGACTTCGCGCAGCGCGCGGTCGCCGTGCACGCTGCCCTCGACGCGGGCCTCGGCCGGCGCAGGATCGTGCACCACGAGGAGGCCGACTTCGTGCTCGACGTGTGGAGCGACGACCCCCGGAGCGTCGCCGAACGGACGGGGCTGCGATGAGCGCCGTCGACCTCGTCCCGCCGGTCGCGCGCTGCGCGACGGGCCTCTGCGCCGTGGCCGTCGTCGTGCCGGCCCGTGACGAGGAGGAGCTCGTCGGCCGCTGCCTGGCATCCGTCGTGGTGGCCGTGCGCCGGCTGCGCGCCGCGCGCCCCGAGGTGGCCGTGCGCGTCGTGCTCGTGAGCGACGCGAGCACGGACGCGACCGAGGCCGTGGCCCGCGCCGTCGAGGGCGTCGACGTCGTCGTGGTCGACGCGGGCGCCGTCGGCGTCGCCCGGGCGGCGGGCGTGCGGCACGCCCTCGACCTGCTCGGCGACCCGGACCCCGCGGCGACCTGGCTGGCCTGCACCGACGCCGACAGCGTCGTGCCCGCCGACTGGCTGCTCTCGCAGGTGCGCCACGCCGAGGCGGGCGCCGACGTCGTGGTGGGCACGGTGCGTCCCGAGGGGCTCCGGGGCAGGAGGCTCGTCACGTGGGCCCGCACGCACGTCCCCGGGCGTCCCAACGGGCACGTCCACGGGGCGAACCTCGGCGTGCGGCTCGACGCGTTCACGGCGGCCGGGGGCTTCCCCGCCGTCGCCGAGCACGAGGACGTGCAGCTGGTCGAGGGGCTGCGCGCCTCCGGCGTCCGGATCGTCGCGAGCGACGAGGCCGAGGTGCTCACGAGCGGGCGCCGAGTCGGGCGCACCCCCGGCGGTTACGCCGCGTACCTGGCGGGCGACCCGTGGGGCGCGTGAGGCTGGGCGGGGCAGGAGGCCCGGGCCCGCTGACCCGTCGAGCGGTCGCGTTCGTCGAGGCGGCCGGGCAGGCCCCGTCGTCCGACCCCGTCGGCGAGGCGCTCGTGCTCGCCGGGCGCCTCGCCGGCGAGCGGCCTTTCGTGGGGAAGGGCGGCACCGCCGACCTCTGGGAAGCGCTCGCGACGCTCGCCGCGCACGACCTCGCCGTGGCACGGGCGGTCGAGCCGCACGTCGACGCGCTGACGATCCTGCACCAGGCGGGTCGGGACGCCCTGGCGCCCGAGGGGTCGACGTGGGGCGTCTTCGCGGCCGAGGGTCCCGGCGTGCGCGTCACGGCGACCGAGGGCGCCGACGGCTCGTGGAGCCTGTCGGGCACGAAGCCGTGGTGCTCGCTCGCCGGTCGGCTCAGCCACGCGCTCGTGACCGCCTGGGTCTCCGACGACGAGCGACGGCTCTTCGCGGTCGACCTGGGCCACCCGGGCGTGCACCCGTCCGAGGCCTGGGCGGCCCTGGGCCTGCCCACCGTCCCGAGCGGTCCGGTCGACCTCGACGGCGTCCCGGCGGTGCCCGTGGGCGACGCCGGCTGGTACCTCCGCCGTCCCGGGTTCGCCTGGGGCGGTGCGAGCGTCGCCGCCTGCTGGCACGGCGGCGCCGTCGGCCTGGCCCGCACGCTGCTCGAGGCCGCACGACGGCCGCGCAGCGTCGACGACGCGCTCCTGCTGCAGCACGTGGGCGCCGTCGACGTGCGGCTCGACCAGGCGCGGCGCGCCCTCGCGACCGCCGCGGCCGCGATCGACGCCGGTGAGCTCGACGGCTCGGCCGGCGCGATCGAGGCGGCCCGGGTGCGCGGCACGGTCTCGCGGACTGCGGAGGACGTCCTCCGGCACGTCGCCCACGCGCTCGGACCAGCGCCCCTCGCGCAGGACCCCCGGCACGCGCAGCGGGTCGCCGACCTCGAGCTCTACGTGCGGCAGCACCACGCCGAGCGCGACGACGCGTCGCTCGGGCGCAAGGTGCGCGACCTGGCGGAGCCGTGGTGAGCCTCCTGCGCGGGGACCCGTCGTGCGCGGGGCGTCCGTCGTGCGCGCACGGCACGGCGTGGGTCGCCCCGGCGACCGGGCGGCGCTGAGCCGTGGCGACCTTCGACGCGCGGGATCCCGGCACCGATCCGCGGACCTGGGCGGACGACGGCCGGCACCGGGCCCTGCCCGCGCTCGACCCGGCACCGTTCGACGCGGTGGTCGTGCTGGCCGCGCACGCCGACGACGAGACCCTGGGGGCGGGCGGGCTGCTGGCCCGAGCGGCGCGGTCCGGGGTGCCCGTGACGCTCGTCGTCGCGAGCGACGGGGCCGCCTCGCACCCGGGGGCGGCGAGCACCCGGGCGCTCGCCGCCGAACGGGCGGCGGAGGCGCGCGCGGCCGCCGCGGTGCTCGGCGTCGGCCGCGTCGTGCAGCTCCAGCACCCCGACGGCGCGCTCCGCGAGGCCCGGGCGGCGCTCACGACCGAGCTGGCCGCCGTGCTCGACGACCTGCTCGGCCCCGTCGGCGAGGAGCGGGGCCGGCCGCTCGTGCTCACCACGTGGCGGGGAGACGGGCACCGCGACCACCGGATCCTCGGCGAGGTCGCCGTCGAACTGCTCGCCGGTCGCGCCGCCACGCTGCGGGAGTACCCGGTGTGGCTGTGGCACTGGGGCAGCCCCGATCACCCCGAGGTGCCCTGGGACCGGCTGGAGCGCGTCGACCTGGCACCGGGGGACCAGGAGGCCCGCCTCCGCGCCCTCGCCGCCTACCCCTCGCAGACCACGGTCCGCGACGGGCGGCCTCCCGTGCTGCACGAGCGGTTCCTGGCCCACGCCCGCCGCGACCACGACCTCGTCGTGCGTCCCTGATCGCCGCGGGTCCCGCCTCCCCGTGCACCGACGGTCGTCGTCCGTCGAGGGCGACCACGGGGAGCGCCGAGCGCCTACCGTCGCACCGATGATCGACCAGCTCGTCCTCGTCCGACACGGCGAGAGCGCGGCCAACGTGGCCGCCTCCGCCGCCGAGCGCTCCGGTGCCGAGACCATCGACGTCGCCTGGCGCGACGCCGACGTCCCGCTCACGCGGGAGGGGCAGGACCAGGCCGCGGCCCTGGGGGCCTGGTGGCGCGACGCCGGCCCCACCTCGGGCACCGTCGCGTGGAGCTCCCCGTACCTGCGCGCCCGCGAGACCCTCGGCACGGGCCTGCACGCCGCCGGCCTCGACCTGCCCGTGCGCGTGGACGAGCGGCTCCGCGACCGCGAGCTCGGCGTGCTCGACCTGCTCACCCGGCGCGGCGTGGCCGCCCGCCACCCGGAGGAGGAGGCCCGCCGGCACCGGCTCGGCAAGTGGTACCACCGTCCGCCGGGCGGCGAGTCGTGGGTCGACGTGACCCTGCGCCTCCGGTCGGTGCTCGGCGACCTGCTCGCCGAGCCCGACGCGACCCGCGCCGTCGTCGCCACGCACGACGTCGTCGTCACCCTCGTCACGGGCCTCCTGCTCGGCCTGGGCGAGCGCGAGGTGCTCGATTTCGCCACCGAGAACCCGGTGCCCAACGCGTCCGTCACGACCCTCGAGCGCACCGCCGACGGGTGGCGCCTCGTCGCCTTCGCCGACGTCGCCCACCTCGACCGCGGCGACGCCGTCGTCACCGAGCACGGAGGAGACCCCGATGTCCAGCCCCGCTGACGGCACGCCGATCACGCCCGCCCTGCTGCGCGACTGGGCGCTGCCCGGCACAGGAGGCTCGAAGTACGGCCGCGGCCAGGTGGTCGTGGTCGGCGGTGCGGCCCGCACGCCCGGCGCGGCGGTCCTGGGCGCGGTGGCCGCCCTGCGGGTGGGCGCCGGCCGGCTGACGATCGCGCTCGCCGCCTCGGTGGCCCCGCACGTCGCCGTGTCGGTGCCGGAGTGCGGCGTCGTGCCGCTCGACGAGACCGACGACGGGCACGTGCGCGGCGACGGCGTCACGGCGGCCGGCGACGACCTCGCCGGCGCGGACGCCGTGCTCGTCGGCCCGGGGCTCGACGACGCCGACGAGGCCGCGGCCCTGCTGCGCCACCTGCCCGACCTCGTGGCCGAGGAGGCCGTCGTCGTGCTCGACGCGTTCGCCCTCGGGGTGCTCGTCGACCTGCCCGAGGTGGTCGAGGCGTTCCGCGGGCGCCTCGTGCTCACGCCCAACAGCGGCGAGGTCGCGCGCCTGCTCGGGCGCGACCCCGCGGAGGGCGACGAGGGCACGGAGGCGGACGCCCGCGAGCTCGCCGAGCGCTACGGCGCCGTCGTCTCGGCCGCGTCCGTCGTCGCGGCGCCCGACGGTCGCACCTGGCGGTCCGGCACGGGCCACGGCGGCCTCGCGACCTCCGGCAGCGGCGACGTCCTGTCGGGCGCGATCGCGGGCCTCTGCGCCCGAGGCGCCGACCCGGTCCAGGCGACGGTGTGGGCCACCCAGGCGCACGCCACGGCCGGCGACCGGCTCTCGGTGCGCGTCGGCCCCCTGGGGTTCCTCGCGCGCGAGCTCCTCGAGGAGCTCCCGCAGGTGTTCGTCGAGCTGCAGGCCTGACCCGTCCCGTGCCCCCGACCCCCGACGCCCTCCACGAGCGCACCTCCTCCGACCGCCTGAGGCTCGCCGAGGCGCTCTCGCGCCGGCTCGACCGGCCCATGGGGCTGCTCGGCGTCGTGTTCCTCTTCGTCGTCCTGGGGCAGCTGCTCGTCAGCGCGCCGCCCTGGAGCACCGTGTTCACCGTCGTCGGCTGGGTCTTCTGGGCCGTCTTCGTGGGGGAGTTCCTGCTGCGCGCCTACCTCGCCGGGTTCCAGCGCGACTTCTGGCGGCGCAACTGGTGGCAGGTGGTCTTCCTGCTCGTGCCGTTCCTCCGCTTCGTCCGGGCCCTGCAGGCGCTCCGGGTGCTGCGCCTGGCCCGGGTGGCACGGGCCGGGGGCATCCTCTCGGCCAGCGTGCGGGGCACGCGGTCGGCCTCACGCCTCCTGTCGTCCCGCATCGGCGCGCTCGCGGCGCTCACCGCCGTCGTCGTGCTCGCCTCGAGCCAGCTGCTCTACGCCTCCGGCGCGCAGGACCGCTACGCCGACGCCCTCTACGAGGCCGCCCTGGCGACCGTCACGGGAGGCGGCATCACCACGGACGACGCCTTCTCGCGACTCCTGCACGTGGCCCTCGCCGTGTACTCGGTGGCCGTCTTCGCCACCCTCGCCGGGTCGCTCGGCGCGTTCTTCCTCCGCGACCGCACGACCGGGTCCGAGGGCGTCGTCGAGGGGCCCACGGCGACCGACGAGCGGCCCTGACGAGCGGCCCGACCAGCGGGTCGGTCAGCGACCGGCGAGCACCGCCCCGGCGACCGTGAAGCGGGCACCGGGCTCGTCCGAGAGGGCCGCCCCGACCCGCTCGCGCATGTCCGCGCTCATCTCCGGCAGCTCGTCGCGCGGGAACCACCGGGCCTCGGTGTTCTCCCCGTCGGCGGGGAAGGGCTCGCCCGAGGTCCAGCGCAGCCGGAACGTCACGTCCAGGTACTGCGCGCGGTCGCCGTTGCCGTAGGTGATCTGCTCCGTGACCCCCACGCGCGCCAGGCGCTGCACGACCGCCTGCACGTCGGCCTCCTCCAGCACCTCGCGCACGGCCGCGTCGGCGGGCTCCTCGCCCGGGTCGACGATGCCCGTCACCGGCGTCCACGCCCCCGTGTCGCTGCGGCGGACCAGGAGGACGTCGTCGTCCCGGTGCACGACGGCCGTCACCCCCGAGAGCCAGAGGGGGGCGGTCCCGACGCGCTCGCGCAGGGACAGGACGAAGTCGGGCGTGGCCATGCCCCGACCCTACGACGCCCTCACGGCTGATCGTCACACGGCGTTCACCCGCGCGTCGCCGACGTCCGGCAGTCTCGGACGATGATCGCGACGACGGCCCTGGTCAAGTCCTCCGGCACGGCGGCAGCGCTGCGCGAGCTCGAGCGCTGCTTCCGGCGCCACTACGAGCACGTGGCCGTGGGGGAGCACGAGTACCTCGTGCGGCTGCACTCCGGGCCCGCCCTCGTGACGGAACGCGCCACGAGCCTCCGGGTCGACGTCGTCGTGCGCGACGCGGCCGCCGAGCGGGCGTTCCAGAGGTCGTTCGCGGACGAGCTCGACGGGCGGCTCGGAGGGCACGCCCTGCACGTCGCGTGGAGCCGCGGCGACGCCGTGCCCGTCTCGCTGCGCTGACCCGTACCCCGGTCACGCCCGTTCACCTTCGTGTGCCACCATGCACCTCGTGAGCAAGAAGATCGACTCAGCCCTCAAGACCCTCGTCAAGGCACTGTCCAAGCACGGCGAGGTGATGAACGAGCGTCCCGTGAGCGTCAAGCGCGCCGGGCGGGCGACCGAGAAGGTCCGCCAGGCCGCGGCCGACTACACCGCGGTCATCGCCGAGAAGACCGGTCAGCCCAACCCCTTCGTCGACTTCCTCGACCCCGAGACCGTCGCCTCCCTCCGCGGTGAGCGCGACCGCCTCGCGAAGGGCACCAAGAAGGACCCGGTCGACTGATCGACGCCCCGAGCCACCGCCGGCGGGCCCTCCGGCGCCGACCGTCGCCCCTGGCCCAGGGCACCGTCCGCCGCCGACGGCCGCCGGTGCCCGAGGGCATCGTCGACATGTCCAGCGAGGCCGTGCTGCTGGCCGGGGGAGGCGCGGCGATCCTGCTGCAGCTCGCCGACCGCCGCGTCGGGCACGGCGTCGCACGGCACAGCGACTTCGCCTCGCGGCCGCTCGACCGGCTGCACGGCACGATGACCTACCTCTACGCGATCGTGCACGGCAGCCCCGACGAGGCGGCGTACGTCCGTCGGCTCGTCGACCGCGCCCACGGGCCCGTGCACTCCGACCGGCACGCGCCGGCGTCCGGTCCCGGCGACCCGCGTGCCGAGGTGCGCTACGACGCCTTCGACCCCGACGCCCAGCTGTGGGTCGCCGCCACCCTCTACGACAGTGCCGTGCGCGTCTGGGAGCGCGTCTTCGGGCCCCTGCCCGCTGAGCGGGCCGAACGGATCTACCGCGAGTACGCGATCGTCGGCACCGCGCTGCAGGTGCCGCCGGGGGCGTGGCCGGAGGACCGGGCCGCGTTCCGGCGCTGGTGGGACGACCGTCTCGCCGCGCTCGACGTCGACGACGAGGCCCGGGACGTGGCCACGCGCCTCCTGCACCCCACGACGGGTCCGCTCTGGCTGCGGCTCGTCATGCCGACGGCACGCCTCGTCACCGCCGGGCTCCTGCCCCCGCCCCTGCGGGAGGCGTTCGGCCTGCCCTGGAGCCCGCGGCGGGCACGGCGCTACGAGGCCGTCATGGACGTCGCCGCCGTCGTCGTGCCCCGGCTGCCCCGCCGCCTGCGGCACGTGCTCCGGGACCGGTACCTGGCCGGGCTGCGGCGCAGGATGCGCGCCGACGCGGGCCGTCCCGGCCGGACGACCCGCGCCTCCTGAGGGGGCTAGCTGCGGTCGCCCACCAGGGCGAGGTCCCGCTCGGGGGTCGCCTCGTGGGGGTGCTCGGCCGGGGCGACGTCCTGCTCCCCGCCGTCGCGCTGCGCCGCGGCCTCGGCCCGGCGCGCGTCGGTCGGTGCCGGCGCGATGCGCACGCCCGCGAGGGCCAGGCGCTCGGCCGTGGCCGCACGGTCCACGCGCTGCCCCACGGTCACCGGGCTGCCCATCGGCACGACCGAGTGCACCACGGTGCCGCCGTAGACGTGGACCAGGTTGTACGACTGCGAGCCGTCCTGGCCACGGGTGCCGCCACCGGCGGTCATGAGGTCCTGCGTGTAGCAGGTGGCCGACGCGACCGAGACGGGCACGCCCGCGAACATCGCCGTGGTCGAGTAGTGCAGGTGGCCGGCGATGATCGAGCGCACGTCGCTGCCCTCGATGACCTCGGCGAGCGAGGCCTGGTCGCGCAGCTCGACGAGCACGCTGAGGTCCTGGACGGAGGGGACCGGCGGGTGGTGCATCGCCAGGATCGTGCCGTGCGGGGCGTCGACCGAGAGCTCCTCGGCCAGCCAGTCGAGCTGGTCGCCCGACAGCTCGCCGTGGTGGTGCCCGGGCACCGTCGTGTCGAGCGTGATGACGCGGAGGCCGTCGACGTCGTAGACGAGGTCCACGGGACGGTCCGACGGCAGCTGGTCGAACAGCTGCTCGCGGAACGCGCCGCGCTCGTCGTGGTTGCCCATGGCCCAGATGAGCTGGGCGCCCAGCCGCTCCGCGGCGGGCTCGAGCAGGGCACGGAGCTTGCGGTACGCCTCGGGCTCGCCCTTGTCGGCCAGGTCGCCCGTGAGGACGATCGCCTGCGGCCGCTGGCCCGAGGCCTCGATCTCGCGGACGAGCTGGGCGAGACGGGCCTCGCTGTCCACGGCGCCGTAGAGGTCGCCGTCGCCACCGATCAGGTGGGTGTCGCTGAGGTGGAGCAGGAAGTGGCCGGGCCGGGGGTGCTCGGCCGTGCGGAGATCCATGGGGCTCTCATTCGTCCGTCGACGAGACCACTGGACCGGGCCTCGCGCTCTGTTCGGAGTCCAGTCCACCACCGACGGGCCCGTGCGGGGTGAACGCACGGGCCCGTCATGGTGAACGGTCCGGGAACGACCAGGGTCAGGGCTTGAGGACGACCTTGATGCAACCGTCCTGCTTCTGCTTGAAGAGCTCGTACATCTCGGGAGCACGGTCCAGCGGCACCGGGTGCGTCGTGAGGTCCTGCGTGCCGAGCGGGTCGGCCGGGTCCTCGACGAGGGGCAGCAGGGTGTCGATCCACTGGTGCACGTTGCACTGGCCCATCTTCATCGTGATCTGCTTGTCGAAGAGGGTGAGGAACGGGGTCGGGTCGGCCGTGCCGCCGTAGACGCCGCTCAACGAGACGGTGCCGCCACGACGGACGATCTCGAAGGCGAGGTGCATGGCCGTGAGGCTGTCGATGCCGGCCTTGTTCATGAGCGCCTGGCCGACGCTGTCGGGCAGGGCCGCGGCGAAGCGCTGCACGAGGCCGACGCCGCCGTGCTCGTGCGCCTCCATGCCGACCGCGTCGAGGACGGAGTCCGGTCCGCGGTCGTCGGTCATGCCCTTGACGATCGAGGAGACGTCCTTCGTGAGGTCGAGGACCTCGACGCCGTGGCGCTCGGCCATGGCGCGGCGCTCGGGGACGGGGTCGATGCCGATGACGCGGAAGCCCTTGTGCACGCCGATGCGCGAGGCGAACTGGCCGACCGGGCCCAGGCCGAGCACGACGAGCGTGCCGCCCTCGGGGACCTGCGCGTACTCGACGCCCTGCCACGCGGTGGGGAGGATGTCGCTGAGGAAGAGGTAGCGCTCGTCGGGCAGGTCGTCGCCGACGACGACGAGGTTGGCGTCGGCACGACGGACGCGGAGCTGCTCGGCCTGACCACCGGGCACCTGGCCGTAGAGCTTGGTGAAGCCGTAGAGCTGGGCGCCGGAGTCCTGCTCGACGACCTGCGTCGTCTCGCACTGCGAGAACAGGCCGCGCTCGCACATGAAGCACTCGCGGCAGGCGATGACGAACGGGACGACGACGCGGTCGCCGACCTTCACGCGCGAGACGGCCGAGCCGACCTGCGTGACCACGCCCATGGTCTCGTGGCCCAGGACGTCGCCCTTGTCGAGGAAGGGGCCGAAGTTGTCGTAGAGGTGGAGGTCGCTGCCGCAGATGGCGGCAGAGGTGACGCGGATGACGGCGTCGGAGGGCTCGACGATCGTCGGGTCGGGCACCTCCTCGATCGAGACGTTCGTGACGGACTGGTACGTGAGAGCCTTCATTCATCCCGTCTACGCTCCGCGGCTGGCAACGCATGCAGGGTGACGCATGTCGGGGTACGCCGAGAGGGCGGCCGGAGGGGTCCGACCGCCCTCTGGGCGTGCTGCGTGCTGGGGCCGTCAGGCTCCGGCGACGATGTTGACGACCTTGCGGCCGCCCTTGCTGCCGAACTCGACGGAGCCCGGCGCGAGGGCGAACAGGGTGTCGTCGCCGCCGCGGCCGACGTTGACGCCGGGGTGGAAGTGGGTGCCGCGCTGGCGGACGAGGATCTCGCCGGCGAGGACGACCTGACCGCCGAAGCGCTTCACGCCGAGGCGCTGCGCGTTGGAGTCACGGCCGTTGCGGGTGGACGATGCGCCCTTCTTGTGTGCCATGTGCGTTCAGCCCCTTACTTGGTGGTGATCGAGGTGATCTTGACGCGGGTCAGGTCGGCACGGAAGCCCATGCGACGCTTGTAACCGGTCTTGTTCTTGTAGTTCTGGATGACGATCTTGGGGCCGCGGAGGTCGTTCAGGACCTCGCCCTGGACCGTGACCTGCGCGAGGTCGTCGCCGGAGAGGATCGTGTCGCCGTCGACGTGCAGGACGGGGACGAACGAGACGGTGTCGGCGGTCGTGGCCTTGAGACGGTCGACGGTCAGGATCGTCCCGACCTCGACCTTCTCCTGGCGGCCACCGGCGCGCACGATTGCGAAAGCCATGGGTGCTCCTGGATGAAGGGGGTGTGACGCCCGGACTGCCGGACGACGTCGTGGTGCCACGAGGGCAACTTGGATAGTCTTTCACAGATGTCACGACCGATCAAACTTCGCCGCCCTCCGCAGCTGACCGTCGAGATCGTCGACGACGCCCGCGAGCGCCTGCTCGACCTGCTCGACGACCTCCGGGCGCTGACCACCGAGCACGCCGACGACGTCGAGGTGTGGGGCTCGGCCGTGACCACCGCCGGGTGGGAGATCGCGGCGCTCGGGCAGTGGCTGGCCCTCGAGGGCGAGGCGGCCCTCCTGCTGGGCGGCGCCTCCTACCCCGAGATCGCCGAGCACCAGGGCACGAGCGCGTCGGCCGTGTACGCCAGGGTCGGCCGGTCCCTCACGCTCGCGCCCTACGCGCAAGCCTCGGGGGCGGACGGCGCCACCAGCCGCGTCTCCGCCGAGGGCCTCGACCGGGCCAGGGCCGAGTACGCGCAGGAGGCGCGGGGCAGCGGGCAGGACGCCGCCACCGAGGCGCTCCCCGACGTCGGCGACTCGCTGGCCGACTGGATCCCCGAGGTGCTCCGCGCAGGGGAACGGCGCACCGCCGACATCGTCGCCGCGCTGCCCGGCTACCGCCGCAGCAGCGTGCTCTCGACCCTCAGCGTGCTCGCCCGGCAGGGCCGGGTCGCGCGGGTCGGGCACGGCGTGTACGCCCTGCCGGGGGAGCAGCCCTCGGCCGGCTGACGCTCCGACCCGGGGCCCACCCGGCGCGCCGGGGGCAGGAGGCCCGGGTCAGCTCGCACAGGCGATGCAGGTCCGGGCGGTCGGTCGCGCCTCGAGGCGCGCGTCGCCGATCCGGGCCGAGCAGCGCTCGCAGCGCCCGAAGGTGCCGTCGGCGACGCGCCCAAGCGCCGCCTCGGCGTCCGCGGCGCGCTCGAGCGCCGACCGACGGACCGCGTCGAGCTGCGACCGCTCGTAGGCGATGGTCGACCCCTCCGGGTCGTGCTCGTCGTCGACGTTGGCGCCCTCCCGGGCCGCCGCCACCGCCTCCATGTCGAGCAGGAGGCGCGCGGCCAGGGCGACGGCCTCGTCGCGGGTGGCCCGGAGGCGGTCGGTGACGTCCGGGGCGGACGCGGGGCGTGCCTCCTGCGCGGTCACGCGACGAGCGGCGGGACCTGCTCGCCCTCGCGCGGCGGGCCGGGGGGAGTGCCGTCGCCGAAGGGACGCCCGCCGAGCTCCTCGCGACCGTGCGGCGTGAGCCACCCGCTCGCATCGGGGCCGGCGGGGACGATGCCCGTCGGGTTGATGTCGGTGTGCACCAGGTAGTAGTGCTGCTTGATCTGCTCGAAGTCGATCGTGTCGCCGAAGCCCGGCGTCTGGAAGAGGTCGCGCGCGTACGCCCACAGCACCGGCATCTCGGTGAGCTTGTTCCGGTTGCACTTGAAGTGGCCGTGGTACACCGCGTCGAAGCGGGCGAGCGTGGTGAACAGGCGGATGTCGGCCTCGGTGATGGTGTCGCCGACGAGGTAGCGCTGGGTCGACAGGCGCTCCTCCAGCTGGTCGAGGCGGGAGAAGAGCGTCGCGTAGGCGCGGTCGTAGCTCTTCTGCGAGCCGGCGAACCCGCAGCGGTACACGCCGTTGTTGACCTCGCGGAAGATCACCTCGGCGACGTCGTCGATCTCGTCGCGCAGCGGCTCCGGGTAGAGGTCGGGAGCGCCCGCGCGGTGGTGCTCGGTCCACTCGGTGGCCAGGTCGAGCGTGATCTGCGGGAAGTCGTTCGTGACCACCTTGCCGCTCGGCACGTCGACGATCGCGGGCACCGTGATGCCGCGCGGGTAGTCGGGCGTGCGGGCGAAGAACGCCTCCTGCAGCCGCTCGATGCCGAGGACGGGGTCGCGGCCGTCGGGGTCGAGGTCGAAGGTCCAGCTGCGGGCGTCGTGCGTGGGGCCAGGCAGCCCGAGCGAGATCGCGTCCTCGAGGCCCAACAGGCGCCGCGAGATGACGCTGCGGTTCGCCCACGGGCAGGCGCGCGCCGCGACGAGGCGGTAGCGGCCGGCCTCGACGGGCCAGCCGTCGCGCGCGTCGCGGGTGATGCGGTCCTCGATGTAGTTCGTGTCGCGCGTGTACTCCTGGCCCGGCTCGACGTACGTGCCCTGCTCGTGCTCGCTCATGCGCCCACCCTACGCACGCGGTCCTCCGGCCCCGCCGTGCCCCCGGCCCCGCCCCGTCCCGCCCCGTCCCTGTCGGCAACTCCTCCTGGGTGTCCCCGTTCCCCGCCGTGCCCCCGGCCCGTCCCGTCCTGTCCATCCATGTTGGCAACTCCTCCTGGGCGTGCTCGGGTCCCCGTGTCCTGTTGCCGGCAACTCCTCCTGGGTGTTCCGCGGGTGCACGCAGGTGAGCCGACGAGGTGCGGGCACGTCATGGGTGAGGAATTGCCGACGAGGCGCGGAGGTGCTGTGAGGAGGAGTTGCCGACCAGGGGTGGGGCGGGGACGTGGCGGAGGAGTTGCCGACGAGGGGTGGGGCGGGGACGTGGCGGAGGAGTAGCCGACCAGGGATGGGGCGGGGACGTGGCGGAGGAGTTGCCGACCAGGGGCTGGGCGGGGACGTGGCGGAGGAGTTACCGACGAGGGGTGGGGCGGGGACGTGGGTGAGGAGTTGCCGACCAGGGGCAGGGGCAGGGGCGCCGGCGTCAGGCGGAGGCGAACGCCGCCTCGGCGTCGGCGCCCTCGGGGTGGGCGGCCCGCCAGTCGCGCCACAGCGCCTTGAGGTCCCAGGCGTCCTCCGCCTCGAGCGAGATGCCGCGCTCGCCGGTGCGCCGCGTGCGGCCGCGGATCAGCAGCAGCTTCGTGCCGAAGAGGTCCTGCCCGGCGCGCTCCTGCGCCTCGTCGAAGAAGGTGGCGTCGGCGCACCCCGTGCCGTCGTCGACGCTGATGAAGACGACGCGCCTGCCGCTGCGCATGGGGGGCGTCTGGGTGGCGATCCGGATGCCCGCGACGAGCACGGCCGTGCCGTTCCAGTGGTCGCGCAGGTCGGCGGCGCGCGTCACGCCGAGGTCGTCGAGCATGGGGCGGTAGGTCTCGACGACGTGCTGGCTGACGTCCATCGAGAGGATGTCGAGCTCGTCGGCCACCCGCTCGGCGAGCTCGACGTCGGGCGTGCCCGTGGGCACCTGGTCGGCGTCGTCGACCGTGAAGTCGAGCTGGTTCTCGACGTCGGTCGCGCGCGGGCGGGAGCTGCCGCGGACGAGGGTGCGCACCCGGGCGAGCACGTCGCCGCGCGTGCGGCCGGGGCCCGCCAGCGAGTCGAGCGCCCCGACCTGCGCGAGCCGCTCGAGGATCGGCCGCGACGGCGTCGCCCGCTGCCAGACGTCGGCGATCGAGTCGTACGGCTGCCCGGCGACGAGGCGCGCGATCTCGGCGTCGCTGATGCCGTGCACGTCGGCGAGCGAGAGCCGGATGCCCAGGTCGCCCGGCCGGGTCGGGGCCACCGGGGTCGCGGGCGGGCGCAGGCGTTCGACGTGGTAGACGTCGTCGGAGGCGTTGACGTCGAGCGGCAGCACGGGCACGCCCATGCGGCGTGCCTCGGAGAGCAGGAGGCGGCGCGGGTACATGCCCGGGTCGTGGGTGAGGATCCCGGCGAGGAACTCCGCCGGGTAGTGCGTCTTGAGCCAGGCGCTCTGGTACGTCGGCAGGGCGAACGCGGCACCGTGCGCCTTGCAGAAGCCGAACGAGCCGAACCCCTTGAGGACCTTCCAGATCGCGTCGATCTCGGCGTCGGTGAAGAGCCTCCTGCCGTGCTCGACGCGCCCCCGGGACCGGCGCCGGAACTCCTGCTCGATGGCGTCGGCGTCGCGCGTGAGCGTGCGCCGCAGCTCGTCGGCCTCGGCGAGGGTCACGCCCATCGTCTCGTGCAGGATCCGCAGCACGTGCTCGTGGTAGATCACGACGCCGTAGGTGTCCGCCAGGAACGGCGCGAACCGGGGGTGCAGGTAGTCGGGCTGCTGGAACCCGTGCTTCGTGTCGAGGAACGGCGCGACCATGTTGCCCTTCATGGGGCCGGGCCTGAAGAGCGAGATGTCGGCGATCAGGTCTTCGTAGCGGTCGGGCTGCATCTTGCCGATGAGCTCGCGCTGCCCTGGGCTCTCGATCTGGAACATGCCGAGCGTGTGCGTCGTGCGGATCGCCTCGAACGTCGGCTCGTCGTCGTGCGGCACCTCGTCGAGCTCGACGCGGCCCTCGCGGTCGACGTAGGGGGCGTCGACCGGCAGCCCTCCGGCGACGGCGGCCCGGCCCCCGTTGACCCGGGCGATCTCGTCGAGCGCGAACGACATGGTGCTCTGCATGCGCACGCCCAGCAGGTCGAGCTTGAGCAGGCCGGCGTCGTTCATGTCGTGCTTGTCGAACTGGCTCATCGGCAGGCCCATGCCGCTCGGTTGCACGGGCGTCGTGCTGAGCAGGTCGGCGTCGCCCAGGATCACCCCGCACGGGTGCATCGAGATGTGCCGGGGCAGCCGGTCGAGGCGCTCGGTGAGGTCGACGAGCAGGTCGAGCTGCGACGAGGTGCGCACGAGCTCGGCGATGCCGCGCAGCTCGGGCTTCTCGGCCAGCGCGGTGCGCAGGTCGCGGGCGTTCGAGCGCCACACGTTCTTCGCCACGAGGTCGACCTGTTCGTCGGAGAGCCCCAGGGCGAGGCCGGCGTCGCGCACGGCTCCGCGCGCCCGGTAGGTGGACTGCATCGACATGAGGGTGACCCGGTTGCTGCCGTAGCGGTCGAAGACCGCGCGGTAGACCTCGTGGCGGCGGGCGGACTCCACGTCGATGTCGATGTCGGGCAGCGTCTCGCGCTTGTTGCCCAGGAACCGTTCGAAGAGCAGGTCGTGCTCGAGCGGGTCGACGTTCGAGATGCGCAGCAGGTAGGTGACGAGACTGCCGGCGCCGGAGCCGCGGGCGGCGTTGCGCACGCGCATCTCGCGCATCATCTGCGAGACGTCGGCCACGGTGAGGAAGTAGCTGGCGAACCCGAAGCCCGTGATGATGCCGAGCTCGTAGCGCATGCGCTCCTCGACGCGAGCGCGCAGGCCCGCGTCGGCGTGACCGAACCGGGCCGTGACGCCCGCCTCGGCGCGGCGGTGCAGCACCCGGTCGGGGTCGCCGTCGACGCCGATGGCGCTGAGCTCGGGCACCTTGGGGCGACCCCAGCCGAGGTCGGCCTCGGGGTCGAGCCGGCAGCGGTCGGTGAGCTCGGCGGTGGCCGCGAGGAGGTCCTCGCTCGCGCTGCGCGGGCAGGAGGACGCGTCGCCCACGAGGCGTGCCAGCTGACGCATGTCGTCGCCCCGCTTGAACCACGCCTGGGCGTTGGGCTGCGGCCGGAACGCGCCCAGCGGCGACAGGCGCCCCGCCGCGTCGAGCACGTCGCCGGTGAGGGCGTCGTCGGCCTGGAGGTAGCGCACGGCGTTCGTGAGCACCGCGGGCACCCGGGCGTGCTCGGCGAGCTCGAGCAGCCGCGCCGCGTGCCGCACGCTGCGGCTCTCGCCCGGCTCGGTGAGGTGGCAGACGATCTCGACCACGACGCCGCCCGGCAGCATCGCCCGCCAGTCGGCGAGGGACGCCGCCGCGTCGCCGAGCCGCCCGGCCTGCACCAGTCGTCCGACGTCGCTGTCGGGGCCGAGCAGGACCGTGGCCGTGGGCCCGTCGTCGCCGAGCAGGAACGCCCGGAGGCGCGACCGGCCGACCGTCGCCACCGAGTTCGCGCTGCCGCTGAGGCGCCGGGTCGCGCGACCGTGCGCGGCGCTGATCAGGCGGCACAGCGAGGCCCAGCCGGCGCCGGCGACGTGGCCGTGCGCGAGCACCACGACGCGGTCGACGGCACCGGGGGAGCTGCCCTCGGCCCCGTCGGACTCGTGCCCCGGCCTGTCGTCGCGGACCCCGAGCTCGACGCCGACGACGGGGTCGATGCCCGCACGGCGGCAGGCGCCGATGTGGCGGATCGCGCCGTACAGCCCGTCGCGGTCGGTGACCGCCGCCGCGTCGGCGCCGTCGGCGACCGCCGCACCGACCAGCTCGGACGGCTGGGCGGTGCCGTGGTGGGCGCTGAAGGCGGACGCCACGTGGAGGTGCGTGAAGGGAGTGCTCATGGTCTCTGCTCCGTGCGAGCCCCCGGCCGGGCGGATCGAACGTGTGTTCGACGAGTGTACGTCGAGCGCGGCCGTTCTCGACCGCCGGTGCGCCGACGTCCCCCGGGAGGCCGTGCGTCCAGCGCGGTTCTGCCACGATGCGAGGATGTCCACGCCACGTTCGGTCGGGCGGGTCGCCCGGGCCCTGCTCGCGCAGCCCCGCCTCCTGCTCGCCCTGAAGACCGCCCTCGCGGCGGCCCTGGCGTGGTGGATCGCCCCCCGCGTGCCCGGCGTGGCCGCCGAGTACCCCTACTACGCGCCGCTCGGCGCGATCATCGCGATGTACCCGACCGTGAAGAGCTCGGTGCGGCTCGGGGTGCAGTCGCTCGTCGGCGTGTTCCTCGGCATCGTGCTGGCCACGGTCCTCACCCTGCTGCCCACCGGCAACACCGGGCTCTTCACCGTCGCGCTCCTCGCCGGCGTCGGCGTGCTCGTCGGGGGAGTGCAGCGCCTCGGCGCCGGGCGCGACTGGGTGCTGACCGCGGGGTTGTTCGTGCTGCTGCTCGGCGGCTCGGACAGCGAGGAGTACTCGCTCGGCTACATCGTGCAGGTCGGCATCGGCGTGGTCGTCGGCGTGGTCGTCAACCTCCTCGTGGTGCCGCCCCTGTACACCGGGCAGGCCGACGAGCGCCTGCGCCGGACGCGAGCGGCGCTCGCCGACCGCTTCGACGACGTCGCCGGGGTCTTCGCCGCCCCGTGGCCGCTCGAGGACCACGACTGGGAGCAGCGCCTCGAGGGCGTGCCCGCCACCATGCGCGACGTGCGGGCGCAGGTGCAGCAGGCGGAGGACTCCCGCAGCTACAACCCCCGGCGCCTGATCGGCCGCCGCGACGACGGCGCGGAGCGGAACGACCTCGCCTCGCTCGAGCGCGTCTCGTTCCACCTGCAGGACCTCGCCGAGGTGTCCGGGATCCTCGGTCGTCGCATCGGTCGCCAGATCGGCCTGCCCGACGCGCTCGCCGGGACCGTGGCCCGCGCCGTGACCGAGGTCGGCGTCGTGGTGCGCGAGGGGCTCGGCGGCGACGACGGCGGCAAGGCGGCGTTCACCGAGGCGCGCCGGGCCGTGGCCGACCTGTGGGACGCGATCGACGCCTCCGGTGCCGCCTCGGCGACCGACGTCAGCGGTGGCGCCTCGATCGCGGTGTCGCTCGGGCGGGTCATCGCGGCCCTGG
The DNA here is from genome assembly GCF_054781095.1 of Frigoribacterium salinisoli. NCBI lineage: Bacteria > Bacillati > Actinomycetota > Actinomycetes > Micrococcales > Microbacteriaceae > Frigoribacterium > Frigoribacterium salinisoli. Next base: position 989,439 of record NZ_BAAGVB010000001.1, on the reverse strand, counting down.
ACCCCGACGACACCACGGCCCCGCGGCCCGACCACGACGTCGACGAGTCCGACGGCCAGGTCGGCGGCACCGACAGCACGGGCGACAAGGACGACGACGACGCCCCGCGCGACACGGCCCCCACCCGTGACGACGAGGCCCGGGCCGACGACGCGCAGGAGGCCCGCGACGCTCGCTGAGGACGCCGACGTGCGCCGCGCAGTACGCTCGACCCCGGCACCGGAGCCGGCCCCGCGCAGCGCGGGAATGCGACGCCCGTCGAGGCGTTGGCTCCCCTGGGGGCCGTTCCCCTGCGGCACGTGCCGCACCGGCTCCGACCAGGTCCCCCCTCGGAAAGGACATCCCATGACCACCGACACCGCACGCCCCGCGGCCGCCTCCGGCCAGTTCCGCCTGGGCGGCGACCTGCCCGTCACCCGCCTCGGCTACGGCACCATGCAGCTCACCGGCGAGGGCGTCTGGGGCCCGCCGCGCGACCACGACGAGGCCGTCCGCGTGATCCGTCGCGCGGTCGAGCTGGGCGTCACGTTCTTCGACACCGCCGACTCGTACGGCCCCGTCGTCGCCGAGCCCCTCCTCAAGGAGGCCCTGCACCCCTACGCCGACGACGTCGTCATCGCGACCAAGGGCGGGCTCACGCGTCCCGGCCCCGGCGACTGGCAGCCCGTGGGCCGTCCCGAGTACCTCCGCCAGCAGGCCGAGCTGAGCCTGCGCCTGCTCGGCGTCGAGCGCATCGACCTCTACCAGCTGCACCGCATCGACCCGGAGGTGCCGCTCGCCGACCAGGTCGGCACGCTGAAGGAGCTGCAGTCCGAGGGCAAGATCCGCCACATCGGGCTCTCCGAGGTCTCGGTCGACGAGACGAAGGCGGCCCGCGAGGTCGCCGAGATCGTCTCGGTGCAGAACCTCTACAACCTCGGCGACCGCAGCGCCGACGAGCTGCTCGCCTACGCCGAGGCCGAGGGCATCGGGTTCATCCCGTGGTTCCCGCTCGCGACCGGCCAGCTCGCGAAGGCCGGCGGCCCGCTCGACGAGCTCGCGCAGCAGCACGACGCGTCGCCGTCGCAGCTGGCGCTCGCGTGGCTCCTGCACCGCTCGCCCGTCATGCTCCCCATCCCCGGCACGTCCAGCGTCGCGCACCTCGACGACAACGTGGCCGCAGCCCGCATCGAACTCGGCGACGACGAGATCGTCGCCCTCACGGAGGCCGTCAAGTGACCGACACCACACTCATCATCCTCGGCGCGAGCGGTGACCTCACCGAGCGCCTGCTGCTCCCGGGCCTCGCGAGCCTCCTGGTCAGCGACCGCGGCGTCGACGTGCAGCTGCTCGGCACGGGGCGCAGCGAGCGCACCCCCGAGGAGTGGAGCGAGGTCGTCTCGACGGCGTTCAACGGCGACGGCGACAGCGACCTCGCCAAGCGCACCGTGGCCTCGAGCCGCTACCTGCAGGGCGACCCGACGACGAAGGAGCACCTCCAGGCGCTCCTCGACGCCTCCGAGGGCACCCCGGTGCTCTACTTCGCCCTGCCGCCCGCGGTGAGCATCAAGGTGATCCGCACCCTGGGCGAGCTCGAACTGCCCGACGGCCTGCGCCTGGCGCTGGAGAAGCCCTTCGGCTACGACGAGGACTCGGCGCGCGAGCTCAACGCCGAGCTGCTCAAGATCGTGCCGGAGGAGCGCATCCACCGCACCGACCACTTCCTGGGCCGTTCGACCGTGCTCAACATGATCGGCCTCCGCTTCGCCAACCGCCTCTTCGAGCCGGTGTGGAACAGCGAGAACATCGAGAAGGTCGAGATCTTCTACGACGAGGTGCTCGGCCTCGAGGGTCGTGCCAAGTACTACGACACCGCCGGCGCGCTCGTCGACATGATCCAGAGCCACCTGCTCCAGGTGCTCGCGATCATCGCGATGGACGCCCCGTCGACCATCGACGCGGTCGAGCTGCGGAGCGAGATCGCCCGCGTGCTGCGCGCGACGTGGATCAAGGACGGCGACCCGGTCGCCGCGAGCCGTCGCGCCCAGTACGCGGCCGGCACGATCGACGGCAAGGACGTCCCCGCGTACCGCGACGAGGACGGCGTCGACGTCGAGCGCCAGACCGAGACCCTGGCCGAGGTCGAGTTCGAGGTGAAGACCCGCCGGTGGGCCGGCGTGCCGTTCATCCTCCGCTCGGGCAAGGCGATGACGGGCATCCGCAAGGAGGTCGTGGTCACCTTCAAGCCCGTCCCGGCGCTGCCGGCGGGCCTCGAGGGCTCGTCGACGCCCGACACGCTGCGCATCGAGATCAGCCCCGAGACCCTCGAGCTGGGCGTCACGACCAACGGTCGCGGCAACCCGTTCCACCTCGAGAAGTCGACCCTGTCGACGACCCTCGGCAAGCCCGAGCTCACGCCCTACGGCGAGGTGCTCAGCGGCATCTTCCACGACGACCCCACCCTGTCGATCCGTGGCGACGTCGCGGAGCGCTGCTGGGCGATCGTCGCCCCGGTCATCGAGGCGTGGGAGCGCGGCGACGTCCCGCTCGACACCTACGCGGCCGGTTCGAAGGGCCCGGAGGCCTGGCCGGCCTGACGACCGACCCCGACGACGGAGGCCGTCCCACGTGAGCGGGGCGGCCTCCGTCGTGCGCGCGGCGGGCGCAGGAGGCGCGGGCCGGCCCCGGCGGGCAGGCCCGGCCCGCCCGGGCTCAGTCCGCGCCGTGGCTCGTGGTCGCCGTGCGGCTGGCGTGGGCCTTGTCGGCGGGGGCGTCCCGGCCGGCCGCACCCGGGCCTCCTGCGCCGTCGCCGGTGGAGCCGTCGCGGCGCACGACGGCCCGCGAGATGGCGTCGGCCGCCCGCACGAGCGCGAGGTGCGACAGGGCCTGCGGCGTGTTGCCGACGTGGCGCCCGGTGGCGACCTCGATCTCCTCCGAGAGCATGCCCACGTCGTTCGCGAAGCCCACCAGGCGGTCCATCAGGGCGACCGCGTCGTCGAGGCGACCGGACCCGGCGTACTGCTCGGCCAGCCAGAACGAGCAGGTCAGGAACGGGTTCTCGGCGCCCTCGAGGCCGTCGACGCCCGACTCGGTGCGGTAGCGGTGCAGCAGGCCCTCGTGCAGGAGGTCCTGCTCGAGCGCGGCGACCGTCCCCGTCATGCGCGGGTCGTCGGCGGCGACGAAGCCGACCTGGGCGATCTGCAGGAGGGACGCGTCGACCTCGGTCGAGCCGTAGTACTGCGTGTAGGTGCCGCGCTCGGCGTCCCAGCCGTGCTCCTCGACCTCCTGCCGGACCTCGTCGCGGAGGGCGCGCCAGCGGTCGACCGGGCCGGGGAGCCCGTGCCGCTCGACGCCCTGCACGCCACGGTCGAAGGCCGCCCAGAGCATGACGCGACTGTGCGTGAAGTGGCGGGGCTCGCCGCGGATCTCCCAGATGCCGTTGTCGGGGCGCTGCCAGTTCTGCTCGACGTGGTCGAGCAGGGCGCGCTGCAGCGGCCAGGACCACTCGTTCTCGTCGACGCCGAGCTCTCGCGCGTCGTGCAGGGCGACCATGACCTCGCCGAACACGTCGCCCTGGTACTGGTCGAACGCGCCGTTGCCGACGCGGACCGGGGAGGCGCCCTGGTAGCCGGGCAGCGCCTCGAGGTCGCGCTCGGCGAGGTACCGTTCGCCCGAGAGGCCGTACATGATCTGCACGTCGCCGGGGTCGCCCGCGATCGCGCGCAGCAGCCACCGCCGCCACTGCTGGGCCTCGTCCTTGAGGCCGTGCAGCATGAGGGCCTGCAGCGTGAGCGAGGCGTCGCGCAGCCAGACGTAGCGGTAGTCCCAGTTGCGCGAGCCGCCGAACGACTCGGGCAGGCTCGTCGTGGCGGCGGCGACGATGCCGCCGGTGTCCTCGTGGGTGAGCGCGCGGAGGATCAGCAGCGAGCGGTGCACCTCGCGGTTGTACGACTCGGAGGCCTCGCAGCGGCTCGCCCACTCCTGCCACCAGGCGGTCGTCGCGGCGAGGCGCTCGTCGACGTCGAGCTGCACCGGGGGCTCGCGGTGGGCGGGGTACCAGGTGAGCGTGAGGTCGACCGTCTCGCCGGCCGAGACCTCGAAGTCGGAGACGTGGGCGTGGTCCTCCGCCCGGAGGCGCGGACCGCGGACGACGACCGCGTCCGGTCCGGCGGCGGCGACCAGCTCGACGCCGCCCGCGCCGTCGGGCAGCTGTCGCACCCAGGGGAGGGCGGTCGCGTAGCCGAAGCGCAGGCGGAGGTCCTCGTGCATCGCGACGGTGCCGGAGACGCCCCGGACCCGACGGACCACGTCGGCGCGTCGGTCGCCCATCGGCATGAGGTCGACGACCTCGACGACGCCGGTGCTCGTGGTCCACGTGGTCACGAGCACGAAGGTGTCCTCGACGTAGGCGCGCGTCGCCGTCGCCCCGGGGTCGGCGGGGGCGACCCGCCAGCGTCCGGTGTCGTCGTCCCCGAGCAGCCCGGCGAACATCGACGCCGAGTCGAAGCGGGGCAGGCAGAGCCAGTCGATGCTGCCGTCCCTCCCGACCAGGGCGGCGGTGTGGCAGTCTCCGATGAGTGCGTAGTCCTCGATGGGCAGTGGCATGACGCACAGTGAACCAGGGCCCGGCCGGAGGGGAGCTGGGACGCTCCGGGCCGCGGGTGCGCCGCCGGCGTCAGCTGCGCTGCAGCGTGGGGTCGGGCCAGAGGGTCTCGATCGCGAGGCGTTCGCGACGTCGGTCGCGTGCCCAGACCACGAAGCCCGTCAGGGTGAAGGCCCCGTAGAAGACGTACATGAGCCCCGAGGCGTAGTACCCGGCGCTGAAGAGCAAGGGGGTGCCGACCAGGTCGACCGCGACCCAGAGGAGCCAGAACTCGACCCAGCCCTTCGCCATGCCGTACGTGGCGAGCAGCGAGCCGGTGAAGATCCACGCGTCGGCCCAGACGGGCTCGTACGAGCCGAGCAGGCGGAACACCGGCGTGAGGGCCGCGGTGCCGCCGAACAGCGCGACGACCAGGAGGCCGCGGGTGCGCCAGCCCGCCCAGCGCGGCGTCACGGGGGAGCCCCCGCCGTCGCGGGCCTGCCGCCAGCGGTACCAGCCCCAGGCCGACACGGCGATGAACATGACCTGCCGTCCCGCCTGCCCCAGCAGGTCCACGGGGTTCGGGGTGCCGAAGACGGAGCCCAGGAACACCGTGAGCAGCAGGGCGTTCCCGACGATGCCCACCGGCCAGGCCCAGACGCGGCGGCGCATGCCGCCGAGGGCGCTCAGGAGGCCGAAGGCGTTCCCGACGATCTCGCGCCAGAGGATCGTCTGGTCGCCGAGCACGAGCTGTGCCTCGAACGCCCATCGGATGATGTCCACGTCGTCTCCTCGTCGCGCCGCGGACGGGGATCGCCCTGCAGCCGTGCGGTGCAACGAGCACGAGGGCGCCGTTGTTCCCGGACGGGGCCGCTGGGTGCGATCAGCGGGGTGCGTCGCGTCGAGGCGGCGCGAGGGACCTGCGCGCGACGTACCGACAGGGCACCAGGTGGCGGCCCGGCTCCTCGACCTCCGCGGTCAGGAGCCTGCCCGCGTCGTGCCCCATCTGCTGGTGCGGGAGCGCCACCGTGGTCAACGGGGGGTGCATCTGATCGGCGAGGTCGGGCTGGTCGTCGAACCCCACGATGCTGATCTGCTCCGGGCAGCGCAGCCCCAGCGACTGCGCCGCCATCAACGCGCCGACGGCCATGCGGTCGTTGCCGCAGAGGAGGGCGGTCGGCCGGTCGTCCGCGAGCACCTGCCTCGCGAGGTCGTGACCGGAGCCCACGTGGAACGTGCCGAACTCGCGCCGCACGGTCGCAGGGTCGAGGCCGGCCTCGGTCGCCGCCTGCACGAGACCGCGCTCACGTTCCCGGCAGGCGTGGTCGTCGCGCGGGCCACCGAGGAACGCGACCTCGGCATGGCCGGCGGCGAACACCGCGGCCGCCGCGTCGCGGCCACCCTGGAACTCGTCGGCGAGGACCACGGTCGCCGCGTCGACGTCCACCGCGTCGGGGTAGCAGTTGACGAACACGGTCCTGACCTCCGACGCCGTGTCGACCGGGGTGACGAGCTCCGGGCCGGGCGCGGCGTAGATCAGGCCCGCGACCCCCTGGTGCACGAGGTTCTCCACCGCGGCGCGCCCGCCATCGGCGGTGTCCGCGGTCTCGACCACGAAACAGACGTAGCCGGCCTCCTGGGCCGCCTGCTGCACGCCGAGCACGATGCGTCCTGCGTACGGCTGCGACACGAGCCCGTCGGCCACGACCCCGATGGTGTAAGAGCGGTTCGACCGCAGCGACTGAGCCGCCCGGTTCGGCCGGAAGTCCAGCTGCTCCGCGGCTGCGAGCACGCGGGCGCGCGTGTCGGCCGCGATCGACACGTCGCGGCGGTCGTTCAGCACGAACGACACCGTCGGCTGGGACACGCCCGCACGGCGGGCGACGTCCTTCATCGTCACGCGGGTCGGCCGTGGGGCCCGCTCCTCGCTCGTCATCAGTCCTCCTCCGACACGGGCAGCTGCCAGGACGATCGTCCCTTGCCGGTGGCGTGAGACATCTGTATGTTGGTGGCAAATACGTATTGGTCGTGCTCTCGCTCGGCCACGATCGCTCAGAGAGGAGTGACCCATGGCGAACAGGTTCCAGAGGCCCATCGATCGGCGCACGCTGTTGGCGTTCGGCGGCGCCGGACTCGCCCTGGCCAGCACTGCATCGTTGGCTGCCTGCGCGAGGACCGGCGGAGGTGACCCGGGCAGGGTGACGATGCTCTATTTCGGTGAGCAGAGCGCGGCCACCGCCCTGCAGAAGGCCGTCGAGCCGAAGCTCGCGCAGCTGGACGCCGGAGCCAGCCTGCGGGTCACCGCGGTCAACGGCACCGACTGGAACGACTTCCTCGCCAAGGTCCTGACCCAGGTGGCGTCGGGCGAGGTCCCCGACATCATCACCGTGGCCACCGAGGGGCAGCAGCTCCTCACGTCGAAGGGGCTGCTCACGCCACTCGACGACCTGGTCACGACGAACCTGTCCGATCTGCAGACGTACTTCACCGGCGTGCACCCGGTCCTCATCGAGTCGGCCATGTACCAAGGGCACCTGTACGCGCTGCCCGACAGCTTCAACGCGGGGAGCATGTTCTACTCCACCGAGCTGTTCGCCGAGGCCGGGCTCACCCGTCCCGCCGACGACTGGTCGATGGACGACTTCCACGCGTCGGCGGAGAGCCTCGCCCAGCTCGGTGGCGGCACCTACGCCTTCGACTGGGTGGTCCGCCTCTGGGGGAGCTGGACCTCGTTCCTCGCCGCGAACGGCGGCAACCTGCTCGAGGAGGGCACGTACGCCGGCGGCGACTGGCTCTGGAAGAGCACGGCCTTCGCCGACAACCCGGTCGGGGTCGCCGGCCGCACGGGCGGCTGGAAGTGGGGCGACCCCACGGCGAACTCGGCTGCCGCGGTCGAAGCGCTGCAGTACGTCATCGACCTCCAGAGGTCCGGGGCGTCTCCCTCGCCCGACGTCGGTGGCGGGAACACCCTGCAGGGGCTCTTCGCGTCCGGGCGCATCGGCATGACGATCGGCGGCGGCTTCTGGGCCGGTGGCCTCCACAACGCCGGCATGGCGGACGGCAGCTTCGACGTGGTGCGGTTCCCCACCTGGAAGACCGACACGTCGCTCTTCGGCGCGAGCGGCTACGGCATCTTCGACTCCTCCCCGCGCAAGGACCTCGCGTTCGAGGTCGTCAAGCTCATGGTGCAGCCGCAGGCCTTCGACGCGCTCTGGCCCGGGAACACCACGACGCCGGCGCAGAGGAGCCTGATGACCCCCGATCGGTACGCCACGACCGGGCCGGAGCACTGGTCGGTGTTCTACGACCAGCTCGACGGCGCCGTGCCGATCTCGGCCCCGCCCTACTACAACGCCCTCGCGACGGCGCTGAACCAGCGCACCACGCAGGCGATCTCGTCCGGGAACGCGAGAGACGCCCTCGACGGCCTGCAGGCCGACATCGAGGCGGCCGCGGCGCAGGCGTCGTGATGAGCCGTTCGACAGGGGTGCGCGCTCGGCGGCGGCCCGCACGGGTCGCTGGCCCGAGACCCGCCGCCCGGCGGGCCCGGCGTCGTCGATCGACGTTCGGTTACCTGATGATCAGCCTCGCGGTGGTCTTCGTCACCGTGTTCACCGCGGTCCCGATCCTCGCCTCCCTCGGGCTGTCCTTCACGTCCTGGGACGTGATCAGCAGTCCGAGCTGGGTCGGTCTCGACAACTACCGACGCCTCTTCACCAGCGGACAGGTGCTGGCCTCCTTCGGGGTCACCGTCGTGCTCGCCCTCGCGATCGTCGTGCTCCAGATCTCGCTCGGGCTGCTCCTGGCGGTCCTGGCGAACGGCCGCAGGAGGAACGCCACGCGCGTCTTCTTCATGACGTCGTTCTACCTGCCGTTGCTGGCGTCGACCGCGGCCGTCTCGATCTTCATGGGCTACATCTTCGACACCAAGTTCGGCCTCGTGAACTACTACCTGAACGAGATCGGGCTCCCCGGAGCGCACTGGCTGGACGACCCGTTCTGGGCGAAGGTGACGATCGTGCTGGTCGTGGTCTGGCAGCAGGTCGGCTTCACGTTCGTGCTCTTCGTCGCGGCACTGATGGCGGTCCCGGTCGACGTCCAAGAAGCCGCGTCGATCGACGGTGCCGGCCCCTGGCGCACCCTCTTCCAGATCAAGATCCCGCTCATCAGCCCGACGATCCTGTTCGCCACCGTGATCGCCATGATCAACGCGATGCAGCTGTTCGACCAGCCCTTCATCATGACCAAGGGCGGGCCGGGCACCGCGACGACCACCGCCACCATCTCCCTGTACCAGGCCGGCTTCCAGAACCTGCAGTTCGGGTTCGCCTCGGCCATCGCGATCCTGTTGCTGGTCATCATCGGCATCATCACCGCGATCCAGTTCCTCGCAGCACGAAAGCTGGTGTTCTACGCATGACGACCACGGACACCCTCGACCCGTCGAGCGGATCGCTCCCCGTCGGGCAGCCGAGCGCCGGGCGCCTCCCGCGTCGGCGCGGGCCCGTCGTGAAGACGGGCAGCGTCCTCGGGATGATCGTCCTGATCATCGCCGCCGTGTTCGCGCTCGGACCTCTCCTCTGGACGCTGACCACGTCGCTGCGGACCCCGGCCGAATCGTTCGAGAACCCCCCGCAGTGGATCCCGCTGTCGTGGGACCTCAGCAACTACGCCGCGGTGTTCGACCAGATCCCCATCGGGCAGTTCTTCTTCAACAGCGTCGTCGTGACCTCGTTGATCGTCGTCGGCCAGACCATCACGTGCACCCTCTCCGGGTACGCCTTCGCGATGATCAGCTTTCCGGGCAAGAACGCGATCTTCGGCCTCTTCCTCGCCACGATGATGGTCCCGATCCAGACGATCATCATCCCGGTGTTCGTCATCCTGAAGGACATCGGCCTGACCGGCTCCGTCGCCTCCCTCATCGTCCCAGCACTGGGCAGCGCGTTCGGGACCTTCCTCATGCGGCAGTACTTCCTGCAGATGCCGAGGGAGCTCGGCGAGGCGGCCCGCATCGACGGTGCGAGCCAGTTCGGCGTGTTCTGGCACGTCTACTCACGGATGGCCAGCCCCGCCATCGCGACCCTGGCCATCCTGAACTTCTCCGGGTTCTGGGCCGAGTACTACCGACCGTTGATCTTCCTCAACCAGCAAGACACGTTCACCCTGCCGCTGGGGCTCGTCGGGCTCCAGGGGAACCTCGGCACGGGGTCGATCTCCGTCGTCCTCGCCGGCGTGGTCCTCGCCATGATCCCCAGCGTCCTGCTGTTCATCGTCGCCCAGCGGTACTTCATCGCGGGCGTCACGGCCGGGTCGTCCCGATGACCGGTCTCCGTCCCCGTCCCCTCCTCCAGGAAGCAGTCGCCACGTGACCACCCCCGTCGACCACCACCTCCCGCAGTTCCACCTGAGGCTGCCCCGCGGGTACCTCAACGACCCCAACGGGCCGATCGACCTCGACGGGGAGGCGCACCTCTACTTCCAGTCGCGGCCCCGCGTCGACCTCGACGTCCCGGTCGAGTGGGGGCACGCCACGAGCGACGACCTCGTGCGCTGGACGCTGCACCGCCCCGCCCTCGTCCCCGTCCCCGGCGGGCCGGACTCAGGAGGAGCCTGGTCCGGCAACACCGTGCTGCACGACGGGACCGTCCGCGCCTACTACTCCGGCAAGGCCGACGACGACAGCACCTTCCAGTCCGTGCTCCTGGCCGAGTCCCACGACGAGGGTGCGACCTTCTGCGCCCCCGTCCAGGTCGTCGACGACCCGTCGGCGGACGAAGCGATCACCATGTTCCGCGACCCGTTCGTCTGGCGCGACGCGGAGGGCTGGTCCCTGGCCGTCGGCGCCGCCGCCGCCGACCAGACGGCCTCGGTCCGGCACTACCGATCCGCCGACGGGCTCAGCTGGCGGCACGTCGGCGATCTCGTCTCGATGCCGCGGGAGACGATCGACGGCATCGACACGGGTGAGGGGTGGGAGTGCCCGCAGATCCTCACGGTCGACGGCGCCGACGTCGCCCTCGTGGCGTCCTGGTCCCACGCGGGCGGGCCCGGTGACGTGCTCGCCATCCCGCTCGGCGGCGAGCCCCGCCCGACGAGGGTCGACGACGGGCACAGCTTCTACGCCGCCTCCGTCCTCAGGGAGAGCTCCTGGGGGCCGGTCCTGTTCGGCTGGGTCAGGGAGGGCCGGACCCAGCAGTGGACCGAGGAGGCCGGTTGGTCGGGTGCGATCTCCTTGCCCCGACGGGCGTGGCTCGGCGGCGGACGACTCGCGACCGCCCCGCACCCGTCGGTCGACTCCCTCCGGCTCGGCGCCCCGCGTCGGGGGCGACGGGCGTCGATCGGTGCGCGGGCCGAGATCGTGCTCCCCGACGCCACGAGCGGGCGGATCAGGCTCCGGTTCTCCGAGACCGAGCACCTCGACCTGCACGTCGACGCGGAGGGCGGGCGTGTCACGGTCGACCGGACCCACGCGAGCACGGACCCCCGGGCCGATCGCAGCGCCGCGACGGCCACGGCCGCCTTCGACCCGGCGACGGGCCTCCCCGCGGTGCGCGTGTTCGTGGACGGTTCGATCATGGAGGTCTTCACCAGCGCGGGACGGTCCCTCACGACACGGGTCTATCCCACGCAGCCGCCGCCGTGGGCCCTGGAGGCCGCCGCGGACGTCACGGTGTGGGCGCTCGCCGCGGTGTTCGAGGCCGGTCCGGCCTCCGCGGCGGACGCCGACGGCGAGGTGGCCTGATGCACCCGCGACGACCGGCTCACGGGGGCAGGGGCTCGGAGGACCACGCGGCCCGGCTCGTGACGGTCGTCGGCGAGGCGCTGGTCGACATCGTGGACGACGGGTCCCCACGGGAGATCCCCGGGGGCAGTCCCGCCAACGTGGCGCTCGGGCTGGGCCGGCTCGGCGTGCCCGTCGAGTTCGTGACCTGGCTCGGCGACGACGCCCGGGGGCACCGCGTCGCCGACCACCTCCGAGCGTCCGGCGTGGACCTGGCCGACGGCGCGTTCGGGGCCTCTCGGACCTCGACGGCGGCCGTGCGGTGCGCGCCGGACGGTCAGCCCTCGTACGACCTCGACCTCGAGTGGGACCTCCCGGCCGTCCCCGAGGTCCCCGACCGGTTGCACGTGGGCTCGATCGGCGCGTTCCTGAGGCCCGGCGCCGACGCGGTGCTCGAGCTGACCCGGAGGACGGCGGCGGCCGGAGGACGGGTGTCGTTCGACCCGAACGTCCGGCCGGCGCTCCTCGACGACGCCGCGGGCGCTCGGACACGGTTCGAGCTGCTGGCCGTGCACGCCGACGTGGTGAAGCTGTCCGACCAGGACGCCGCCTGGCTGTTCCCCGGAGCGAGCACGGACGTCGTGCTCGACCGGCTCCTCGCGATGGGCGTCCGCCTGGCCGTGATGACCGCCGGCGCGGCCGGTTCGGTCCTCAGCACGGGGCGGGACCGCGTCAGGGTCCTCAGCGAACGGGTCGACGTCGTCGACACCGTCGGTGCGGGCGACAGCTACACCGCGGCGCTCCTCTGGCAGCTCGACGGTCCTGCGGACGAGCTCGACGCGCTCCGGCGGTCCGACCTCACCGAGCTCGGCCTGGTGAGCTCGCGGGCCGCGGCGAGGACGGTGGGGAGGCGGGGCGCCGACCTCCCGACCGCCGACGAGGTGCTGTCCGTCACGCGGGGACCGCTCGACGGCAGCCCCTGAGGGCCGTCGTCCTCTGGTCCCGTCCTCGGGCCACGCAGATCGTCCTCCGGTCCGATGCCGCGCGCGCTCGCCGCTGTGATCCTGGAGCCATGATCCGTTCCTCCGCCCAGGCGCTCGCATGGTGGCTGCTCGGTGCAGCCGTCGGTCTCGTGCTCGGGGGTGCCACGTCGTTCGGGCAGCAGTACCTGCCCGACGGGTTGCGTCCGTTCGCCAACTCGAACGGCGGTTGGACCCTGCTCGCCTTCGTGGTGGTCGTCGTCGGCACCCGGTGGGGGAGCGCGCGGCTCTGGTGGGTGGCCGCCGGCCTGGGCCTGCTGGTCTTCCACGCGCTGCTCCAGGGGTACGCGATCGTCTCGACCCTGCGCGGGTTCCCGGACTCCTACGGGCCCGGCGACTTCTACTTCGTCGTGGCGACGCTCGCGGGCCCGATCGTCGGACTGGCCGGCTTCGCCTGGCGATCCGCGTCGGGCCTCGCCCGTGCGGCCGGTACCGGGGTGGTCGCCGCGGTCATGATCGGCGACGGCACGTGGGGCCTGCTCCGGGTCCTCGACACCACGGGCTGGCTGTGGTGGGTCCTCAGCATCGTCATCGGCCTCGGACTGCTCGCCTGGACGGTCCTGCGTCGGCTCGGACGATCGCGGGACCGCGTCGTGTCGGTCGTGCTGACCGCCCTGGGCGCGACGGCGTTCGTGCTGCTCTTCTCGGCCCTCTGAGGAGTCCCCGCACGTCGCGTCCGATCGGGACGGGCAGGAGGCCTCCGCGGGTCGTCGGGCGAGGGCGCACGCACCGGGTGGCGCCGTGCGGGGCCGTGCGGGGTCGTCGCGCCGACTCAGGCGAACAGCTGCTCGTCGACCCGGTCGTCGAAGACCCCGAGCAGCGACCAGCGCTGCGTCAGCGGGTCGAGCGTGAGGTCGAAGGTGCCGTCGACGCGTGACGCCCCGTCCGTCAGGGGGAGGGCGTCGACCCGCCACACCGTGAGCTCGAGCAGGTCGGCCCCGGCACCACGCGGTGCTCGCGGCGTCGAGCGCCACCAGTCGCGTCGGGTGATCCAGAGCTCGGGCGAGCTCACCACCCCGTAGGTCACGCCCCGCCACTCGAACCGCAGCGGAGCACCCCGCTCGGTCGTCTCGACCGGTACCTCTTCGTCGACCCGCACCTCGTGCCTCCTGACCCTCGTTCGAACACGTGTTCGAGTGTACGAAGGGCCACCGACAGGCACCAGGGTCGACGGCGCGTCGCGGCTCAGGAGGAGCGGCGCGCCACGTCCGTCCGCAGCAGCTGCTCCCAGAGCCCGGCCCCGTCGGAAGCGCTCACCCAGGGGACGTCGGACCCGTCGCCCTGGTCCGTGCGCGACCGGCCACCGGCCAGCACCGCCTCGCTGGGCGACAGCTGGCGGATCGCCACGGCGGCGACGTTCTCGGGGTGGTCGCGCAGGAACGCGCCGTAGAGGTCCTCGTCGTGCTGGCCGTCGTCCCCGACGAGCAGCCAGCGGAGCTCGGGGAAGTCCGCGGCGAGGCGGCGCAGCGACTCGCGCTTGTGCTCCTGGCCGCTGCGGAACCAGCGGTCGTGCGTGGGGCCCCAGTCGGTGAGCAGCAGGGGGCCAGCGGGGTACAGGTTGCGCGAGAGGAACCTCGAGAGCGTCGGGGCGACGTTCCAGGCGCCCGTCGAGAGGTACACGACCGGGCAGCCGGGGTGCTGCTCGCGCAGGCGCTCGTAGAGCACCGCCATGCCGGCCACGGGGCGTCGGGCGTGCTCGTTGAGCACGAAGGTGTTCCACGCCGCCAGCATCGGGCGGGGGAGGGCCGTGACCATGACCGTGTCGTCGATGTCGGAGACGACGCCGAAGCGCGCGTCGGGCGCGATCACCTGGACCGGTGCCTCGACCGGGCGCGAGCCCTCGGTGGTGAGGGTCGCGAGGTGCCAGCCGGGCTCGAGCTCGCACTCGAGGCGCACGTCGACGACGCCGCCGCGGTCGGCGTGCACCGTGTGGACCCGCCCGCCCAGGCGCACCTGCACCTCGGCGGCGTCGACCGGTGCGCTCGTGAAGCTGCGCCAGCCGCGCACGTCGGCCGAGCCAGCGCCCTCGAGCGAGCCCGTGCGGGTGAGCAGCACGCGGCAGAGCACGCGTGCCCAGCCCGGGGAGCCGTAGCCCGTGTAGGGCACGATCGTGGGCAGCAGCCCCCGCTTGCGGGCGCGCTTCTCGCGGAAGGCGTGCAGGGCGTCCTCGATGCGGGCGGCCCGGTGCAGGATCGGCTCGACGGCGGCGGGCGGTGCGACCTTGCGGGAGTCGGGCATGCCGTCATCCTCCCACGAGGGCGCGCTCAGGCGACGACCAACCGGTCGGCGAGCTCGCCCGCCTCGCCCACGAGCCCGGCGAGCAGGTCGCCGTCGACCTCGGCCTCGGGGTCGAGCCACTCGTCCATGACGTCCGACCCCACGAAGACGGGCATCCGGCCGGAGGCGCCGGTCGCCCCCGCCACGCCGGTCGCCGGGCGGCTCAGCACCGCGGTCGACAGCAGCCACCGCGTCGGCCCGCCGTCGGGCGCGGCCGGGGCCCGCCACCACTCGTAGACGGCGGCGAGCAGGAGCACCTCGTCGTCGGGCAGGTGCAGGCGGGCCCGCCCGTCGGGGCTCCATCCCGTCACCGCCACGAGCCCGCGGCGGGCGAGCACCGCCTCGGCGGTCGTGCGCTCCTCGGCCACGGTCTCGACGTCGGCGAAGGCGGCCGAGGCGCCGACCGAGGGGTCGGGCGCCCAGGACGGCACGAGGCCCCACCGGGCCGAGGCGAGACGGCGCACAGGAGGCCCGCCCGCGTCGGCCCCGCGCGGCGCCGCGTCGACGAGGAGGCACACCTCGTCGGTCGGAGCGATGTTCCAGGAAGGTTCTGGGAGCATGTCCCCCGACACGTCCACGTCGAACAGGGCCACCAGGTCCTCCGCGGCGCGGGCCATGGCGAATCGTCCACTCATGCGACCATTCTCCGCCAGGTCCAGCGTGTCCCCGGCAGGCCGTGCCCTCGCCGGGCATCGCGTCGTCGCGAGGGAGCCCCTCCCACGACGCAGCCGCAGCGCCGCGCACCGGTCGTCGCCGGTGCGCACGAAGGAGGAACCGTGACCGTCACCGACGTCGCCGACGCCCTGCCCGGCGGAGCGTCCCTGCTCCGCAACGAGCCCGTCCAGGCCCGCAGCTCCGCGCGGCTCACCGGCCTGCTCGACGCGGCGGCGGGCCTCATCGACGAGATCGGCTACGAGCGCCTCACGACCGCGATGGTCGCCGAGCGCGCGGGCGCGTCCATCGGCACGGTCTACCGCTACTTCCCCGACCGCATCGCCGTCGTCGACGCCCTCGCGCTCCGGTGCCTGCAGCGTCTCGGCCAGCGCTTCGACGCCGCGCTCGCCGAGGCGGGCGACGACTGGGCCGCGCCCGTCGACCTCCTGGTGGACTGCCTGGTCGAACTGCACCGCACCGAGCCCGGCTTCCGAGCCGTCCGCTTCGGTGAGCGCCCCGAGGTCGACGGGGACGACGGCCCCGCCCTCGCCGACCTGCTGCGCTCCGCGCTCGCCGCCCGCACCGACGCGACCACCGCCGAGGCGCTCGCCGTGCCCGCCGACGTCGCCGTGGAGACCGCGCAGGCGCTCGTCGCGCACGCCGCCCGCGGGGGCGCTCCCGACGAGGCCCTCGTCGCCGAGTGCCGTCGCGTGCTGCGCGCCTCCCTCGAACCCGTCGTCACCGCGCGCTGAGGGCTCCTCGCTTCGTCGCACGGACACGCACGCGCCGCAGCGGTGCGCCGACGGGGCGGCTGTGGTTGGGTGGTCCCCTGGCAAGTGTCGATTCGTGCTGCCCACGAGGAATGAGCCACCCATGATCCAGTTCACCAACGTGAGCAAGCAGTACCCCGACGGCACCCGCGCGGTCGACGACTTCACCCTCACCATCCCGTCCCGACGCACCACGGTGTTCGTCGGGTCGAGCGGGTGCGGCAAGACGACGATCCTCCGCATGGTCAACCGCATGATCGACCCGACGTCCGGCACGATCGAGATCGACGGCGAGTCCGTCGCGGGCCTCGACCCCGTCGCCCTGCGCCGCAGCATCGGATACGTGATGCAGAACTCGGGACTCCTGCCGCACCGCAAGGTCGTCGACAACATCGCGACCGTGCCGGTCCTCACGGGCACCGCGAAGCGCCAGGCCCGGGAGCGCGCCCTCGAGCTCATGGACACCGTGGGCCTCGACCGGTCGCTCGCGGACCGGTACCCGTCGCAGCTCTCCGGCGGACAGCAGCAGCGCGTCGGCGTCGCGCGCGGTCTCGCGGTCGACCCGAACATCCTGCTCATGGACGAGCCCTTCGGCGCCGTCGACCCCCTCGTGCGCGCCGACCTGCAGCGCGAGCTGCGCCGCCTGCAGCGCGACCTCGACAAGACCGTCGTCTTCGTCACGCACGACATCGACGAGGCGTTCCTGCTCGGCGACCAGGTCGTGATCCTCGAGAAGGGCGGCCGCATCGCCCAGCAGGGCTCGCCCGACGAGATCCTCAGCGCCCCCGCCACCGACTTCGTGGCCGATTTCGTGGGGGCGAACCGCGGCAAGCGGGCGCTGTCCCTGCGCGACACCCCCGACGGCCAGGTCGTCGTCGACGGCGACGGCCGCACCGCGGGCGTCATCACCGCACCCGTGCCGGTCCCCGTGCCCGCCCCCTCCGAGGCCGATGCCCCCCGGGCACCGGGTGCCCCGGCGCAGGGTGGGCGAGCGTCGTGAACTGGGTCTGGTCGAACGCCGACTTCATCCTGGACAAGACGCTGGTGCACCTGCAGCTCTCGTCGATCGCGATCGTGGCCTCGCTCGTGCTCGCGCTGCCGATCGGCTGGGCCGCCAACCGCGTCGCGCCGCTCCGCGGCGTCGTGCTCACGGTGGCGGGCCTGTTCTACTCGGTGCCCTCCTTCGCCCTCCTCGTGGTGCTCCCGACGATCGTCGGCTACGGCCTGCGCAGCGACACGAACCTCGTGGTGGCGCTGACGCTGTACGGGCTGGCGCTCATGGTGCGGTCCGTGGCCGACGGCCTGGCCTCGGTCGAGCCCGACGTGCGCCAGTCGGCGACGGCCATCGGCTACTCGTCCTGGCAGCGGTTCTGGCGCGTCGAGGTCCCCCTCGCGGGGCCGGTCCTGCTCGCGGGCCTGCGGGTCGTCGCCGTGAGCACCATCAGCCTCGCCACCGTGGGCGGCCTCATCGGCATCAACGGCCTGGGCCTGCTCTTCACGGACGGCCTGCAGCGGTACATCCTCGAGGAGATCGTGGCCGGCATCGTCATGACCATCGTGCTCGCCCTGCTCGTCGACGCGGCCCTCGTGCTGCTCGGCCGGGCGCTCATGCCGTGGAGCCGAGGCCCGTCGCGGACCGAGCGGCGCCAGGGCGCGCTCGTGGGGGCCGCCGCGTGAACTTCTTCCTGGAGGCCCTGGCCTGGATCGTCGATCCGGCCCATCTCAGCGGTCCCGACGGCATCCCGGTGCGCGTGGGCGAGCACCTGCTCTACACGGTCGTCGCCGTCGCCCTCGCGAGCGTCGTGGCGATCCCCGCCGGGTACCTCATCGGCCACACCGGCAAGGGCCGCACGATCGCCGTCGCGCTCACGGGCGGCGTCCGCGCCCTGCCGACGGTCGGCCTGGTCTTCCTGCTCGCGCTGCTCATGGGGATCGGGAGCACCCCGCCGGTCATCGCCTTCGTCGTGCTCGCGATCCCGAGCGTGCTCGCCGGGGCGTACGCGGGCTTCGAGGCCGTCGACCGGGCCACCGTCGACGCCGCTCGGGCGATGGGCATGACCGAGCGCCAGATCGTCGCGCAGGTCGAGGTGCCGCTCGGCCTGCCCCTGCTGATCGGCGGCCTCCGCTCGGCGATGCTGCAGGTGGTCGCGACCGCCACGGTCGCGGCCGTCGTGGGCGCGGGCGGGCTCGGCACCTACATCTTCCGCGGCCTCCGCTCGAACGACTACGTGCAGATGGTGGCGGGGTCGATGCTCGTCATCGCCGTCGCGATCGTCCTCGAGATCGTCTTCGCGATCGCGCAGCGCCTGGTCGTCCCGGCCGGCGTGACCGCGGGCCGCCCCTCCGACTCCCGTGCCCCGGCCTCCCGGACGCGCACGACGAACGAACCCCTCCAGGAAGGAACACAGTGATCACAGTGAACAAGAAGGGCCGGCTCACCGTTCTCGGTGCCGTCGCGATCGGGGCCTCCGTGGCCCTGGCAGGATGCGCCTCCGGCGACCCGCTCGACTCCGGGTCCGACGAGGCGGCGTCCGGTGACGCCCTCGTCGTCGGCTCGCAGGCGTACTACTCGAACGAGATCATCGCCGAGCTGTACGCACAGGCCCTCGAGGCCGCGGGCTACGACGTCGAGCGCGAGTACCAGATCGGCCAGCGCGAGGTGTACCTGCCCGAGATCGAGTCCGGCTCGATCGACGTGTTCCCCGAGTACACGGGCAACCTCGTGCAGTACTACGTCGACGACCTCGACGCGAGCTCGCCGGAGGAGGTCGCGGAGGCCCTCTCCGAGGCCCTGCCCGACGGGCTCTCGAGCCTGGAGATGGCCGACGCCAACGACCAGGACAGCTACACGGTCACGCGCGAGTTCTCCGAGGAGAACGACATCACGAGCCTGGCGGACCTCGCGGACTTCGACGGCACCCTGTCGGTCGGGGCACCGCCCGAGAACGAGACCCGTCCCTACGGTCCTCCCGGGCTGAAGAGCGTCTACGGCGTGGACGTGCAGAGCGTCGGCATCGACGACGGCGGCGGCCCGCTCACGGTCCGTGCGCTGCTCGACGGCAGCGTGCAGCTGGCCGACATCTACACGTCGAGCCCGCTCATCGCCGAGAACGACCTCGTCGTGCTCGAGGACCCCGAGAACCTGATCCTGCCGCAGAACGTGGTGCCGATCGTGTCCGACCGGGTCGACGAGGGCGCGCAGGAGGCCATCGACGCCGTGAACGAGGTGCTCACGACGGAGGACCTCCAGATGCTCAACGCCAAGAGCACGGAGGACAAGGAGACCTCGGCGGCCATCGCCACCGAGTACCTCACCGAGAAGGATCTCCTCTGACGCGTCGACGACCGTCACGGCACGGGGACCGGAGGCTCGCCTCCGGTCCCCGTGCCGCGTCCGGGGACTCTCGGCGAGCTCCCGGGTCGGACCCCCTCTAAACAACAGGTGTTGCCTAACGTGCGACGTAGGCTCGGATCGTCCCGATGGCGCGACGGCTCCCGGTCTCCTTCGTCACGAGGAACGCCCCATGAACGACCTGCTCGACCCGCTGCTGCTCTCCCGTTGGCAGTTCGGGCTCACCACGATCTACCACTTCCTGTTCGTGCCGCTCACCATCGGCATGGCCTTCACGGTCGCCGTGTTCCAGACGGCCTGGGTCCGCACGGGCCGCGTGCACTACCTCCAGCTCACGCGCTTCTTCGGCAAGATCTTCCTCATCAACTTCGCGATGGGCGTGGTCACCGGCATCGTGCAGGAGTTCCAGTTCGGCATGAACTGGTCCGACTACTCGCGCTTCGTCGGCGACGTCTTCGGGGCCCCGCTGGCGCTCGAGGGCCTCCTGGCGTTCTTCCTCGAGGCGACCTTCATCGGCGTCTGGATCTTCGGCTGGGGCAAGGTCCCCGAGAAGCTGCACCTCGCGAGCATCTGGGGCGCGACGGTGGGCAGCATCCTCTCGGCGTACTTCATCATCGCCGCGAACGCCTTCATGCAGAACCCGGTCGGCTTCGCCGTCAACGAGGAGAAGGGCCGCGCCGAGCTGACCAGCATCGTCGAGGTGCTGACCAACAAGGTCGCCCTGGCGGCGTTCCCGCACACCATCTTCGCCTGCTTCATGGTGTCGGCCGCCGTCATCATCAGCGTCGCGGCCTGGCACCTGCACCGGGGCCAGCACCTCGAGACCATGCGACCTGCGCTGAAGTTCGGCCTCTGGACCATGGTCGCGGCAGGGGGGCTCACGCTCCTCACCGGTGACCAGCTGAGCCTCGCCATGGTCGACACGCAGCCCATGAAGATGGCCGCCGCCGAGGCCATGTACCGCACCTCGACCGGTGCCGACGCCTCGTTCTCGGTGTTCACGCTCGGCACCCCGGACGGCGTGCGCGAGCTGTTCAGCATCCGGATCCCGTACCTCCTGTCGTTCCTGTCGACGCACACCTTCGACGGCACCGTGGAGGGCATCAACGACCTGCAGGCCCAGTACGAGACCCTCTACGGCCCCGGCGACTACACGCCGCTGATCTGGGTCACCTACTGGTCGTTCCGTTGGATGATGGGCCTCGGCATGCTCGCCATCGGCATCGCGGTGCTCGGCCTCTGGCTCACCCGCCGCGGCCGGACGCCCCAGAACCGCTGGGTCTGGCGTGCGGCCACCTGGAGCTTCCCGCTGCCGCTGCTGGCGATGATCGTCGGCTGGGTCTTCACCGAGATGGGGCGGCAGCCGTGGCTGGTCTTCGGGCTGCTGCGCACCGAGGACGGCGTCTCGCCGAGCACCACCGGGCTCGAGGTGCTGATCTCGCTCGTCGCCTTCACGGTCGTCTACGGCTCGCTCGCGGTGGTCGAGTTCCGCCTGATCGTCAGGGCGGCGCAGGCGGGCCCGGACGACGCCCCCGAGCCCGATCCCGAGTCCGGCACGATCCGACACGAAGCGACGGTGTACTGAGATGGACCTGCCCACCCTGTGGTTCGCGGTGATCGCGTTCTTCTTCGTCGGCTACTTCGTGCTCGACGGCTTCGACTTCGGCGTCGGCATGTCGCTGCCGTTCCTCGGCCGCGACGACACCGACCGCCGCGTGCTCATCAACACCATCGGCCCGGTCTGGGACCTCAACGAGACGTGGGTCATCGTGGCCGGGGCCGGGCTGTTCGCGGCGTTCCCCGAGTGGTACGCCACCATGTTCAGCGCCTTCTACCTGCCCCTGTTGCTGATCCTGCTGGCGCTGATCCTCCGCGGCGTCTCGTTCGAGTACCGGCACCAGCGCCCCGACCACGCGTGGAAGCGCCGCTTCGACCTCATGATCGTCGTCGGGTCGGCCGTGCCCGCCTTCCTCTGGGGCGTCGCCTTCGCCAACGTCGTGCGCGGCGTGCCGCTGGACGCGGACCACGACCACATCGGCGGGTTCCTCGACCTGCTCAGCCCGTACGCGCTCCTGGGCGGCGCGACGACCCTCCTGCTGTTCTTCACGCACGGCGTCGTCTTCGTCTCGCTCAAGACCGAGGGCGAGATCCGGGAGAGGGCCAGGAGGCTCGCGGTGCGGGCAGGGATCGTCACGATCGTGGTCGCCGCGGCCTTCCTCACGGCCACGTCCCTGGCGCACGGCTCGCCGCTGTCGACGCTGCTCTCCGTGCTCGCGGCCACGACCCTCGTGGCCTCGTTCGTCGCGAACCTCCGCGGCGCGGAGCTGCGGGCCTTCGGCCTCATGGCGGCGACCATCGGCATCGCGGTGGTGAGCCTCTTCGCCGCGCTGTTCCCGTTCGTCATGCCGGCGAGCAACGACCCCGCGAACTCCCTCACCATCGAGAACGCGGCGAGCGGCACCTACACGCTCACGATCATGAGCTGGGTCGCGCTGGTCTTCGTGCCGCTGATCCTGCTCTACCAGGGGTTCACGTACTGGATCTTCCGCAAGCGCGTCACGCGCGACGCGATCCCCGCCGGGCACTGAGGCAGGAGCCCCCGTGAAGCCGCTCGACCCGCGCCTCCTGCGCTACGCCGCCGCCGCCCGCGCCTTCCTGGTGGGCGGAGCGCTGCTGGGCCTCGTGCAGACCGCCTGCACCGTGGCCTTCGCCTGGTGGCTCACCGCCGCGGTCGTGGCGGTCGTCGAGGGGAGGGCGCCCGACGACCTCGCGCCGGCCCTCCTGGGCCTCGCCTGCACCGTCGCCGTGCGCGCGGTCGTGCTCTGGGCCCTGGACGCCGTGGCCGCCCGCTCGGCCGCGGCGGTGAAGAGCCAGCTCCGCGGGCGCGTGGTCGACGCGATCGCCCGTCGGGGCCACGCGTGGCTCGCCCGACAGCACTCGGCACGGCTCGCGACGCTCGTCGGCCCCGGCCTGGACGCCCTCGACGAGTACTTCGCGAAGTACCTGCCGCAGCTGCTGCTCACGGCGATCGCGACGCCCCTGATCGTCGTCGTGACGTTCGTCGTGGACCCGCTGTCGGCACTGGTCATCGTGCTCACGCTGCCGC
The DNA here is from genome assembly GCF_054781095.1 of Frigoribacterium salinisoli. Classification (NCBI taxonomy): domain Bacteria; kingdom Bacillati; phylum Actinomycetota; class Actinomycetes; order Micrococcales; family Microbacteriaceae; genus Frigoribacterium; species Frigoribacterium salinisoli. The sequence continues at coordinate 966,955 of NZ_BAAGVB010000001.1, read as the reverse complement.
TCGTGCCGGTCTTCATGGTCCTCATCGGCTGGAGCACGCAGGCGGCCCAGCATCGCCAGTGGGACCGCCTCACGGGCCTCGCGACGGCGTTCCTCGACGCGGTCGGCGGCCTGTCCACGCTCAAGGCCTTCGGGCGCGAGCGGCGCCAGGTGGCCCGCATCGGTGCGCTCACCGACGAGTACCGGGTCGAGACCGTGAAGGTGCTGCGGGTGTCCTTCCTCAGCGGCTTCGCGCTCGAGCTGGCGGCGTCGCTGTCGGTGGCGCTCGTGGCGGTGTCGATCGGCATCCGGCTCGTCGACGGCTCGCTCGGCCTCACGGCAGGGCTCTTCGTGCTGCTGCTCACGCCCGAGGCGTACCTGCCGCTGCGCCAGGTGGGCGCGAACTACCACGCGGCGGCCGACGGCGTCGCGGCCGCCGACGAGGTGTTCGCCGTCCTCGACGAGGACCGGCGGGGCGCCGACGTGGCGGCGTCCGCGGCCGCGTCCGCACCCGCAGCCGCGTCCGCACCCGCGTCCGCAGCCAAGTCCGCGTCCGCACCCGCGTCCGCAGCCAAGTCCGCGTCCGCACCGGCGTCCGCAGCCGCACCCGCACGCGCCGCCGGAGACGCCCTCGTCGTGCGGGGCGTCGCCGTGCGGCACGGCGACGTGCAGGCGCTCGAGCCCGTCGACCTCGTCGCCGAGGTCGGTGCGGTGACCGCCGTCGTGGGCGCGAGCGGCGTCGGCAAGTCCACCCTCGTGACGGCACTGCTCGGCCTCACCGGGCACGACGGGACGGTCGCCTGGCGCAGCACGGGCCTGCCTCCCCACCGTGACGAGACGGCGTGGGCCGGTCAGGAGCCGGCCTTGACCGCGGGCACCGTCGCCGAGGCGGTGGCGCTCGGCGACGACGTCGACCCCGCGCTCGTCGCGGCCTGCCTCGACACCGCGGGCGCGCGCGGCGTCGACCCCGCCGCCCCGCTCGGCCCGGGAGGCACGGGGCTGTCGGGCGGGCAGGCCCAGCGCGTGGCGCTCGCCCGTGCCCTGTACCGGCTCGAGCGACGCGGCTGCCGCTTCCTGCTCGTCGACGAGCCCACGAGCGCCCTCGACCCGGTGACCGAGGCCGAGCTGGTGGCCGGGCTGCGGAGGGTGGCCGCGCGAGGGGTCGCCGTCGTGGTGGTCACGCACCGTCCGGCCGTGCGCGCCGCCGCCGACGCGGTCGTCGCCCTCGAGCGTGGCGCCGCCGGGGCGGTGGCCCTGTGAACCGCAGCCTGCTGCGCACGGCCCAGCCGGGCCTCCGGCGCTCGTGGCCCGGTCTCGCGGCCGGCACGCTGAGCGCGCTCTGCGCCGTCGCGCTGCTCGCGTCCAGCGCGTTCCTCATCACGCGGGCCGCCGAGCAGCCGCCGATCCTCTTCCTGTCGATGGCGATCGTGGGCGTGCGCGCCTTCGCGCTGTTCCGGGCCGTGTTCCGCTACCTCGAACGGCTGGCCAGCCACGACGCGGCGTTCCGGCAACTGGCCGTCGTGCGCACCGAGCTGTACCGACGGCTGGCGCGCATCGCGCCGGCCGGCCTCGGGCGCACGGACCGCGGCGAGCTGCTCAGCCGGGTCGTCTCCGACGTCGACGCGTTGCAGGACCTCCCGCTGCGCGTGGTCCAGCCGCTCGTCGTCGCGGGGGTCACGGCGGTCACGGCCGTCGTCGGCGTCGCGGTCGTCTCGCCCGCGGCGGCCGGGGCGCTGCTGGCCTGCCTCGTCGTGGCCTCCGTCGTGGGATCGGTGCTGGCCGACCGCCTCGCCACCGCGTCCGAGCGACGCGGCGCCGAGGCCCGGGGCAGGCTCTCGACGGCGGTGCTCGACCTGGTGCAGCGGTTCGACGTGCTCGTCGCGTTCGACGCCCTGGACCGGCAGCTGGCCGAGGTCGCGCGCCTCGACCGCCTCGTGCGGCGCGAGCAGCTCCGCCGCGCCTCGACGAGCGGTCTCGTGACGGCCCTGCTGTCGCTGCTGTCGGGCGCCGCGGTGGTCGCCTCGGTGTCGGCGGCTGCGCCCTCGGTCGCCGCGGGAGAGCTGTCCGGGCCCGCGTTCGCGCTCGTGGCGCTCGTGCCGCTGGCCGTCTTCGAGGTCGTCGGCAGCGTGCCCGTGGCCGTGCTCGCCTGGCGGCGGGTGCGCGCGAGCGGCGACCGCGTCGACGCCGCGGTGCCCGAGGCCGTCCCCGAGGGCGTCGTCGACGAGTCCCTCGACGACCTCGACGCCGACCGCGCTGCCTCGAGGTCGGCCGACGTGCGCGCGGTGCAGGGCGTAGGAGGCGCACCCGGCTCCGGCACGGACGCGACGTCCGTCGACGCCCCGGCCCCGGCCTCCTACCCTGCCCCGGTCCCGGCCCCCGGCCCGCGGGGCGAGGCGCTCGTGGTGCCCGCCGCGGGGGCGCCGGTGTTCGAGCTGACCGGGCTCTCGGCACGGTGGCCGGGCCAGGGCGGCGACGCCCTCCGCGACGTCGACCTCGTCGTGCGCGCGGGGGACCGGATCGTCGTCGAGGGCCCGAGCGGCGGCGGCAAGAGCACGCTCGCGGCGGTGCTCGTGCGGTTCCTCGAGCACGGAGGCTCGTACCGCGTCTGCGGACGGTCCGCCCGCGACGTGCCGGGGGAGCGGGTGCGCGAGGTCGTGGGCCTGCTCGAGCAGGACCCGTGGCTCTTCGACGACGACGTGCGGCAGAACCTGCTGTTCGCGCGCGACACCGCGTCCGACGCCGAGCTGGAGGCCGTGCTCGACCGGGTCGGGCTCGGGCCGTGGCTGGCCGAGCGCGGCGGCCTCCGAGCGCGGATCGGGGAACGGGGTGCCCTCGTCTCGGGCGGTCAGGCGCAGCGGATCTCGCTCGCCCGGGCGCTGCTGCGGGGGTTCCCCGTGCTCGTGCTCGACGAGCCGACGGCGGGCGTCGACCCGGAGCAGGCGGCGCAGCTCGTCGACGACGTGCTCCGCACGGCGCGGCAGGACGGCCGGACCGTGCTGCTCGCCAGCCACGTGCCCGTCCCCGAGGAGCTCGTCACCCGACGCCTGCGCGTCGAGGACGGCCGAGTGCGGGAGCTGCCGACCCGGCCGTGACCGGCGGCGGGGCGACCGCCTGGCGCCGTGGCCTCGGGGCGTCGGCGCGGACGGCGGCGTCAGGGCGACCGCGTCGACGCGACCACGTCGGGGCGGTCACGTCGGGTCGCTGGGGCAGAGGGGCGGCGTCGGGGCCGCCGGGTCAGAGGGGCCGGCGCAGCGCGTCGAGCCGGGCGCGCCAGGAGCGCAGGCGGCCGGGCTGCTCGGCGAGGGCCGGACCGTCGACCCAGCGGGTCGCGATGCGAACCCCGTGCAGGGCACTGAGCGACCAGACCTCGAGCCCGTCGAGCTCGTCGGGTCGGCGCCGCTCGTGCAGCACGTCGACGCCCAGGGCGGCGGCCAGGGCGAGGACCGTCCGCAGCGTGACGCCGGGCAGCCGGGCGACGTCGGCGGGGGGCAGGCAGAGCGCATCGCCCTCCCACCAGACGAGGGAGCTCCAGGCGCCCTCGACGATCGTGCCGTCGGGGGCGAGCAGCACGGCCTCCTCGGCGCCCGAGGGAGCGACGGCCTCGCGGAGCGCGCCGAGCGCGGCCAGGTCGGGGCCCTTGACCAGCGGGGCGGTGCGCGGGTCCGTGGGGGCGGTCGCCAGGACGACGTCGCGGCGCCGCTCGGGCGCGGGGCGCAGGTGCAGCCGCAGGAGGAGGCCCGTGCCCTCGTCGGCCCGGTCGTGGCGGCGACCGTGGTCGTGGTCGTGGTCGTTCTCGCGGTCGTGGTCGTGCTCGTGGTCGGTGGGCACCCGTTCCACGAGCTCGACGCGCGGGAACCACGCCCCCTCGCGCGGGAGTGCGGCGACGACGGCCGACCAGAAGCCCGCCACCTCGGCGGTGAGGGCGGGCACGGCGTCCGCCACGGACCCGGCGAACCGGTCGCGGTGCACGTCGAGCGCCCGCACCAGCCCGTCGTCGACCAGCCACGAGTCGGCGACCAGCACGCTGCCCACAGCCCCGCCCTCGTCGGGCACCCACCCGTCGTCGGACCACCGGGACACCTTCGCGACGTTCACCCGCCCAGGCTAAGCGCCCCACCCCTCCTGCCCCCGCCGGCGCCCGCGCGCGCCCAGCCTGCCCCGGCCCGCCCCCCAACCTGCCCAGCCTGCCCCGGAGACCAGCCCCACTTCCGAAAAGGCGACAGGAGGGTGGTGCCCGGCCGGGCTTCCGGTCCTCCTGGCGGCGTGTCGTGGGTCGGATGTCGCGTTCGGCGGCGCAGCCGCGGCTGCACGCGCGTCGGCCGTCAGGAGGCGCGGCTCGGCCGCGCCCCGGACCTCCAGTTCCGACAAGGCGACAGGACGGTGGTGCCCGGCCGGACTTCGGGTTCTCCTGGCGGCGTGTTGCCCGCCCGCTGTCGCGTTCGGCGGCGCAGCCGCGGCTGCACGCACGCCGGCCGTCAGGAGGCGCGGCTCGGCCTCGCCCCGGACCTCCAGTTCCGACAAGGCGACAGGACGGTGGTGCCCGGCCGGACTTCGGGTCCTCCTGGCGGCGTGTCGCCCGGCCGCTGTCGCGTTCGGCAGCCCGGTGCCGCCGGACGGGTGCTCCGGCGCGGCCGGAAGGGCAGCCCGGCGCCGCCGGACGGGCGGCCCGGCCCGCCCTCCTAGACTCGTCGGGTGGTCCACGAACTGCTGCGGTCGGTGCTGCCCTGGCGCGATCCGGAGGCGGTGGTCGCCTCCGCCCTCGTGCCCTCCGACGTCGCCTGGCACGACGCCGGGGCCGGTGCGGCCACGGGCACCTCGACGGTGGGCTGGGGCCCCGCCCTCACGGGGTGCGCCGGCGACGGGACCCTCGAGGCGGCGTGGGCAGTCCTCCGGGCGGAGCTGCCCCCGCCGACGCCCGTGCCCGCAGGAGGCGCGCCCGATCCGACGGGGTGGGCGGGCTGGCTGGGCCACGGCACCGGCCGCTGGCTGCTCGGCCTCGACCCGCAGCACCTCCAGCACGGTGACGCGCAGCCCTCGCAGCAGCACCCGCAGCACGGCGATCCCCTGAACTCGCAGCACTCGCAGCACCCGCAGCACCCGCAGCACGGCGACCCCCTGAACTCGCAGCACTCGCAGCACTCGCAGCACGGCGACCCCCTGGACCCGCAGCACCCGCAGCACCCGCAGCACGGCGACCCCCACCAGCCCACGCCCGACCTCGCCCTGCTCCGGCTCGACCACGTGCTCACCTTCGACCACGCGACGGGTGTCGTCGAGGCGACGAGCGTCGGCGACCCCGCCTGGCACGACGACCTCGCGGCCGCCTGGCCCGACGTGCCCGTCGCCCTGCCCGAGCCCGCGCACGTCGAGGCCGGTTCGCGCGTCGCGCGGTGGGACGTCGACGGCGACGACTACCTCGACCTGGTGCGGCGCTGCCAGGCCGCGATCCGCGACGGCGAGGCGTACCAGTTGTGCCTCACGACGACCGTCACCGTCGAGGGGCCGACGGACGCGCTCGCGACGTACGCGCGACTCCGGCGGTCCTCGCCCGCACCGCACGCCTGGTTCGTGCGCGTCGGCGGCACGGCCCTGCTCTGTGCGTCGCCCGAGCGCGCGCTCGCCGTCGGCGCGGACGGCGTCGTCGCCTCGTCGCCCATCAAGGGGACCCGCCCGCGGTACGCCGAGCCCGAGCGCGACGCAGCCTCGGCCCGGGAGCTGCTCGCGAGCGAGAAGGAGCGCGCCGAGAACCTCATGATCGTCGACCTGGTCCGCAACGACCTCAGCCGGGTCTGCCGCCTGGGCACGGTCGCCGTCACCGAGCTGCTCGCGCTGCACTCGCACCCGCACGTGCACCAGCTGGTGAGCACCGTCCGCGGCGAGCTGCGGCCCGGGGCGACCGTGCTCGACGCCCTGGCGGCGTGCCTGCCCGCGGGCTCGATGACGGGGGCGCCGAAGCGCCGGGCCGTGCAGCTGCTCGACGCGTGGGAGCCCCGGCCGCGCGGCGCCTACGCGGGCGTCGTCGGCCGGATCGGCAGCGACGGCACCGCCGACCTCGCCATGGTGATCCGGTCGCTCGTCGTCGGTCAGGACCGCACCACCCTCGGCGTCGGGGGCGGGATCACGTCGTCGTCGGTGCCCGCCGACGAGATGCAGGAGGCGCGCCTCAAGGCCGCCGCGCCCCTCGCCGCGCTCGGTGCTCGCTGAGGGCGACCCGCGCCTCCAGCCGTCGTTCGCCGCGGCTGCCCCGACTCGCTACTGTGGTGCGGGGCCACGCCCGCACGACGTCGTGCCCGCGGGGCCTCGCCTGTCCGACCAGGAGCGATTGAGAGTCCCGTGGCCCACGAGCACGACACCACCGACGTCCGCTACGACGTCTCCCGCCTGCAGGAGAAGTGGCAGCGCATCTGGGAGGAGGCGAAGCCCTTCGCCGTCGACCCCGACGACACGCGGCCGCGCAAGTACATCCTCGACATGTTCCCCTACCCGTCGGGCGACCTGCACATGGGGCATGCCGAGCAGTACGCCCTCGGCGACATGGTGACGCGCTACTGGCGGCAGCAGGGCTTCAACGTGCTGCACCCGATCGGCTGGGACAGCTTCGGCCTGCCCGCCGAGAACGCGGCCATCAAGCGCGGGGTCGACCCGCGCGAGTGGACCTACGCCAACATCGAGCAGCAGAAGCAGAGCATGAAGCTCTACGCGCCCAGCTTCGACTGGGACCGCGTGCTGCACACCAGCGACCCCGAGTACTACAAGTGGAACCAGTGGCTGTTCCTCAAGATGTACGAGAAGGGCCTCGCCTACCGCAAGGACAGCTGGGTCAACTGGGACCCGGTCGACCAGACCGTGCTCGCGAACGAGCAGGTGCTCGCCGACGGCACGTCGGAGCGCTCGGGCGCCGTGGTCGTGAAGAAGAAGCTCACGCAGTGGTACTTCAAGATCACCGACTACGCGGACCGCCTCCTCGACGACCTCAACCAGCTCGAGGGCCACTGGCCGACCAAGGTGCTCAACATGCAGCGCAACTGGATCGGCCGGTCGGTGGGCGCCGAGGTGCACTTCGAGGTCGAGGGCCGCGACGAGCGCGTCACGGTCTTCACCACGCGGCCCGACACCCTCTGGGGCGCGACGTTCCTCGTCGTGGCGCCCGACTCCGACCTCGCCGCCGAGCTCGTGGCCGACGCCACCGACGACGTGCGCGCCGCGTTCGACGAGTACCTCGTGCAGGTGCAGAAGTCGACCGAGATCGAGCGCCAGTCGACCGACCGTCCGAAGACGGGCGTGCCCCTCGGCCGCGTCGCGGTGAACCCGGTCACGGGGTCGCCGATGCCGATCTGGGCCGCCGACTACGTCCTCGCCGACTACGGCCACGGGGCCGTCATGGCCGTGCCCGCGCACGACCAGCGCGACCTCGACTTCGCGCTCGCCTACGAGCTGCCGGTCCGCGTCGTCGTCGACACGAACGCTCCCGTGACGGGCGTGATCCCCAAGCTCGACCTCGACGAGCACGGCCAGGCGATCCTGCCCGATGACGTGCCAGTCCTCGACCCCGCGCGCACCGGCGTGGCGCTCACGGGTGAGGGCCGTCTCATGGACTCCGGGCCGCTCACCGGGCTCAGCAAGTCGAACGCCATCAAGCGCGTCGTCGAGCTGCTCGAGGCCTCCGGCAGCGGTCGCGCCGCCAAGACCTACCGGCTGCGCGACTGGCTCATCTCGCGCCAGCGCTTCTGGGGCACGCCGATCCCGATCGTGCACGGCGCCGACGGCGTCGAGGTGCCCGTGCCCGAGTCGGAGCTGCCCGTGCTGCTGCCGTCGACCGAGGGGCTCGACCTCAAGCCCAAGGGGTCGTCGCCGCTCGGCGCCGCGACCGACTGGGTCGAGGTGCCCGACCCGCGCGACGGTTCGCCGGCCCGCCGCGACGCAGACACGATGGACACCTTCGTCGACAGCTCGTGGTACTTCCTGCGGTTCCTCGACCCGAAGAACGCCGACGCCGCGTTCGACCCGAAGCTCGCGTCGAAGTGGGCACCCGTCGACCAGTACGTCGGCGGCGTCGAGCACGCGATCCTGCACCTGCTGTACGCCCGCTTCATCACGAAGGTGCTCTTCGACCTCGGCCACGTCGACTTCACCGAGCCCTTCACGGCGCTGCTCAACCAGGGCATGGTCCTGCAGGACGGCGCCAAGATGAGCAAGAGCAAGGGCAACGTCGTGAGCCTCTCGGAGGAGATCGACAAGCACGGCGTCGACGCGATCCGCCTCACCATGGCCTTCGCCGGGCCCCCCGAGGACGACATCGACTGGGCGGACGTCTCGCCCGGCGCGTCGGCGAAGTTCCTGGCGCGGGCGTTCCGCCTCGCCGAGGACGTCGCGAGCGCGCCCGGCGTCGACCTCCGCGACGGCGACCAGGCGTTGCGCCGGGTCACCCACCGGTTCCTCGCCGACGCCCCCGGGCTCAGCGAGGCGTTCAAGTACAACGTCGTCGTCGCGCGCCTCATGGAGCTCGTCAACGCGGTGCGCAAGGCCATCGACTCGGGCCCCGGCGCCGGCGACCCCGCCGTGCGCGAGGCCACTGAGACGGTCGCCCTCGGCTTGTCGCTCTTCGCGCCCTACACGTCGAGCGAGATGTGGGAGGTGCTCGGCCACGACGGCCTCGGCATCGCCACGGCCGGCTGGCGCAAGGCCGACCCGAACCTCCTGGTCGAGTCGAGCGTGACGGCCGTCGTGCAGGTCAACGGCAAGGTGCGCGATCGCCTCGAGGTCTCGCCCAAGATCGACGGCGACGAGTTGGAGGCCCTGGCGCGCGCATCGGCGGCCGTGCAGCGCGCGATCGGCGACGGCGAGATCGTCAAGGTCGTCGTCAAGGCGCCGCGCATGGTGAACATCGCGGTGAAGAAGACCGACTGACGGCGGCTGCTGCTGCTCCGTCGACGACGGCCGCTCCGGGTGCCCCGGGGCGGCCGTCGTCGCGTGCGGGGCGTGCTCGGGGACGGTTGCGTGCTCGGGTGTCGGTGGGGCGATCGTGAAGAGGCGCTGAGGGGCGGAGCACGCCCTCCGCGATCAGGAGGTGCCGGTCGTCCGATCGCCCGCGCGCCGATGCCGCTGGGCGGCACGCTGCTCGTCCTTGAGCATGCGGAGGGCGAGGCCGATGCTGACGCCCCCGGCGATGACGAGCAGGCCGCCGAGGACGTTCTCCGCAGGGGCCAGCGTCGCGCCGACCACCACCGCGAAGATCGAGAAGACCAAGAACCAGGCCGTCGTCAGCCTCACGTGACGGCCTTGTCGGTGTCGTCGGGGAGCGTCGTCGTGTCCATCCGTCGACTGTACGGACACTGCCTCGGGCCCGAAAGCCCCCGCGTCGCGCGCGGCACCATCCCTCCTCCCCAGTCGGTGGTGCCCGCAGCCGTCCCCTCCCGTCCTGACGCTCACCCGCCGTGCGAGGCCCGTCTGCGTAACGTGCCGCCCATGACCGTGACGTTCACGCGCGCCGACGACCCGGCGCGGCCGAAGGGGCCGCGCTGGCGGGTGGGCGTGGGCGCGGTGGTCGTGCTGCTGCTCGTGCTCGCCGCCGTCGCCGTGGCGGTCACGGCCTTCTCGTCGGGGAGCGGTTCGACCGAGCTGGTCGACGGCGACGCGTCCGGGTCGGGTGCGTCCTCGGGGTCGCCCTTCGGTGACGCGACGGCAGGAGGCTCGACCGCCGACCCCGGGTCGGGTGCCGGCCCGGTGTCGGGCTCGGTCTTCGTGCACGTGCTCGGCCAGGTGGTCACGCCGGGGCTCTACGAGGTGCCGGCGGGCTCACGGCTGGTCGACGTCGTCGCGGCCGCGGGCGGCTTCACCGCCGACGCGGACCAGGGCGGAGTGAACCTGGCGCGGACGGTCGCGGACGGCGAGCAGGTGCGCGTCCCCGCTGTGGGGGAGGAGCCTCCTGCCCCCGAGGGCGGCGGTGCCGGCGCAGGAGGCGCGGCCCTGGGCAGCGGCCCGGCTGACGGCCTCGTGCACCTCGGCACGGCGACGGCCGCCGATCTCGAGACGCTGCCCGGGGTGGGGCCGGCCACGAGCGCCGCGATCCTCGCCTGGCGGGACGAGCACGGGGGCTTCCGCACGGTCGACGACCTGCTCGAGGTGCCGGGCATCGGCGAGAAGACGCTCGAGAAGCTGCGGCCGCTGGTGGCGCCGTGAGCGGGGAGGGACGTGTCGGCCTCCTCGCGTCCGACCCGTTGAGGTGGGAGGGCGCGCTGGCTACCCTGGGGCGACCGGCCCGGGTCCGGGCCTGAAGGAGGGGGACGATGTCCGACACCATCCTGGCGGTCGCCGTGGCGGGGCTCGTCCTCGTCGCCTATGCCGCGCTCGTCGTCACCGCCGTCGTCCAGGTCGTGCGGAGCGCCGTCATCGCTCGCGCCTCGAAGCTCGCCTGGCTGGTCGCCCTCGTCGTCGTGCCCCTGCTCGGTGCCGTCGCCTGGTTCCTCGTCGGAGACAGGACCCCGCAGCTCGAGGCCGCGCTGAGCACCGCCGGGCGGTAGGGAGTCGGTCCAGCCCGTTCGCCGGAGCGCCGACAGCGGCGTGCGCACCACTCGGCCGGGCCGCGCTCCAAGAGGATGCCGCCCGCACTTAGCGCGTCGCCGTGAGGGGCTCGCCGGCGCGAGCACGGCGCGCCATCGGTGGGCGCCGGCCGCGGCGTCGGCGGTGATCGTGGGAGCCGCTGTCGCCGAGATCGTCCGACACCATCCGGACTGGGCGTGGTCGGGCGCGATCCTGGTCGCCGGTGTCCTCGTCGGGTCGCTGCCGACGGAAGCGGCAGCGCTCCGTGACCACCCGATGGCGGCTGGTACGGGACTCCTGACGCGCCTGTGGATCGTGCTGAGGGAACGTCGTCGTCTGCGGGAGCACGAGTGCGCGCCGGCGGACGCGGCGGACGAGGCCGCGCCGCACGCCTGATCGACCCTCCGCGAGGGGCCTCTGCGAGGATCGAGGCATGGACGAGCCCTTCGACATCGAGGAACGCTGGCCGAAGCTCTTCGAGGAGCTCGAGGCGAGGCAGCGTCGCGCCGTCGTGCAGTCGCTCGCCTCGTCGTGGCACGAGGGCTGGGTGCCCGATCGCGAGGACGTGGCCGACCTCGTGGCCGAGGCCACCGGCGAGATCGACGCTGAAGAGTACCGCCGGCGCACCGACGCCAAGGCGGAGCGCCTGCGCGGGACCGGCGGACGGCCGAGCGCCGCGGGCGCGAGCTCGAGCTAGGTCAGACGCGACAGGGGCACAGGCTGCAGCGTCAGCTGCAGCTGCACGACCCCTCGAGAGAGCGCTCCATGGAGCAGTCGGGGCAGACCTCGCCGTAGAGCTTCGCCGTCGAGGGGGAGCCGTCCGGGTAGCGGTGGCGGTTCTCGGGCAGGAGGACCGTCCACTCGCCGGGTCGCTCGATGGTGGGCCCGACGCTGCAGCCGGGGGCGGCGCGCCGGGCCTCGTCCTCGGAGACGAAGGCGCTGGCGTGGCCGTAGGTGATCCAGAGGTCGGGCCCGTCGCCCGAGCGCACGAGGCGCACGCCTCGCTGGCTGTCCTCGAAGAGGCAGCCGACGGGCACGGTCTCGACGATGCTCCGGTACGTGGGGACGTTCTCGTCGGGGGAGCCGCGGACGTCGATCGCCGCGTCGAGGGATGCGTACTCGCGGTCGGTCTTCCTCGCGCTGCTCCTTCGGGTCGTGCTGCGCAGCGCTCGGTACCGGCCGCTCTCGGCACCGTAGCGGGGTGCTCGAGCGAAAGAGAAGACCCCCGTCGCCCAGGAAGGGCGACGAGGGTCGACGTGTGGTGTCAGTGTCAGCTGGCGGGCGAGCCTTCTGCTTAACGCCGGTGCCTGCGCGCACGGACGCTGAGGAGGATCACGTACCCCCAGAGGACGACGGCTGTACCGAAGCCCATCCAGGGCTCTAGCGAGCCACGCAGCTCGGGCCTCGAGAAGTAGAGCCCGAGGATCACCGCCGTTCCGCCGTAGAGGACGAGTCCGAGAGCGGCTACCCAGGGCGTCCTGAGCTCGCGCAGCATGGTGAAGGACCTCGTTCCACGGTCGCTCATGGTCGCTCCTCACGATCGTGACTCGCCGGCCGAGCGGCTAGCACGGCCCAGGCCCCCACGTTGGCACAGGGGCCGGATCCAGACAAGTCGGTCTCCGAGGACCCCTCGCATGATCAGCTGCTGGCCCGCCGGAGGTGAGCGAGTCCCACGCGGCAGGCCGCGGCGAGAAGCCCCGATGAGCCGGTCTGCGCCCGAGCGCCACTCGACGAGACATGGTCCGTGTGGAGTCGAGCGACGAGTCGTGCCCGCACCTCGGGCGACGCGTCAGCGCTCCCAGCTCTCCTCCCCATGTGCGACCGTGCGCGCCGCAGAGGTGGCGTCTGTGGGTTCCTCGTACCACCGCGTCACGAGGCGAGAAGGTCGTTCGGTGATGACCATCGACTGTCCGTTCCGCCGGCGTGGACTGCCCGCGCCGAGATCCTCGGGCGCGGTCCTCGCGAGCCAGGGGCGTCGGGTGGTCGAGCTCGTCCTGGGGGCACCGTGAGCGACCGCCCGAGGCAGGTCGACATCCGTTCGACGGCCGCTGCCGGGGCCGCGTGGGCGACGTTGGTGGTCGTCCTGCCCGCGCCGGCGGTCCTCCTGCCGGTGGCGGTCGCGACCGGCGTCGCGTGCGTCATCGCCCTGGCCGTGGGCGTGCTCGTCGGCAGGCGTGCCCCGGGTGCGACGGCGGCGTCGGTGCTCGCGTTCGTCGCCCTGCTGGCCGGGGCGGCAGCGGTGGTGACGGGGTCGGCGGCGGCGCGTCTGGAGGGGCACCGGCCGGAGGCGCTGGTCGCCCTGCGCGGTCACGTGGTCGTCGTCGAGGGGGTCGTCTCCGGGACGGCCGGCGAGGGGGCGAGGTCGCTGAGGCTCGGCGTGGACCGGGTGACCTCTGGCGCCGAGGTCTGGAGCGGTCGGCCGGTGTCGGTCCGCGTGCTGTCGCCGCGCCTGGGCGAGCGGGTGGTCCCGGGGGAGCGCGTGCGCCTGCGGGCGGCGTTGCTCGACGGCCTGGGGGGCGACGGGCCCGAGGAGGGCGGCTCGGTCGCGTTCCTCGCGGCGGGTCGCTCGACGCCGGTCGTGGTCGGCGAGGCGCGGGGGCCGTGGTCGTGGCTCGAGGGCCCGCGGTCGGCGTTCCGGGCGGTCGCGGCCGACCTGCCGGGGGACGGGGGAGCACTGCTGCCCGGCCTCGTCGTGGGTGACACGAGCGCGGTCGACGACGACCTCGACACCGCGATGAAGACGGCCTCGCTCACGCACCTCACGGCCGTGAGCGGCTCGAACTGCGCCGTCCTCGTCGCCGCCGTGACCGTCGTCGGCGGGCTGCTGCGGTGGCCGCGCGCCGTGCGGGTCGTGGTGGCGATCGGCGTGCTCGGGGCGTTCCTGCTCGTCGTCACGGCGGAGGCGAGCATCGTGCGCGCCACGGTCATGGCGGTCGTCGTGCTCGTGCACGCGGCGGCGGGGCGGCCGCTCGGCGGGCTGCCGGTGCTCGCCCTCGCGGTGACGGGCCTCCTGCTCGTCGACCCGTGGTGGGCGCGCGACGTCGGCTTCGCGTTGAGCGTGCTCGCGACGGGCGGTCTCGTGGTGCTGTCGGGGCCGCTCGCGGGCCTGATGTCGCGCGTGCTGCCCGAGCCGTTGGCGCTCGTCCTCGCGATCCCCGCGGCGGCCCAGCTGGCCTGCCAGCCGGTGCTGCTCGTGCTCGAACCGGTCGTGCCCGTGCACGGCGTGACGGCGAACCTGCTGGCGGCCCCCGCGGCGCCCCTCGCCACGGGCCTCGGCCTGGTGGCGCTGGTGCTCGCGCCCTGGGCCCCCGACGCGGCGGGCGTCGTCGCGGGCGCCGCGTGGCTGCCCGCCAGCTGGATCGGCGCGGTCGCCCGGACCACGGCCTCCTGGCCGGCCGCGAGCGCGTCCCTGTCGCCCGGTGCCGCCACGGTGGCCGGGGCGGCCGTCGCGTGCGGCCTCGTCGCTGCCCTCGTGCTCACGCGAGGGAGGGCCCGCGTCGTCGTCGCCGCGGTCCTCGTCGTCGCGGTCGTGGTCGTCGGTGGCACCGCCGTGGGGCGCAGGGCAGGGTCGCGTCTGTCGGTGCCGGGCGACTGGGCCGTCGCCCAGTGCGACGTGGGGCAGGGTGACGCCGTCCTCGTGCGCTCGGCCGGGGCGGTCGCGCTCGTCGACGTCGGCGACGACGAGCCCGCCCTGCGGCGCTGCCTCGACCTGCTGGGCGTCGACGGGGTCGACCTGCTCGTGCTCACGCACTTCGACCGCGACCACGTCGGGGCCGTCGCCGCCGTCGTGGACCGCGTCGACGCCGCGCTGGTCGGCCCCCAGGACACGGCCAGCGACCGAGCCGTCGTCGGCCGACTCACGGCGGCGGGGGTCCGCGTGGCCGAGGCGCACCCCGGCGACGCCGGGACCCTCGGCGAGCTCGGCTGGCAGGTGCTCTGGCCGCCCGACGGCACTCGCTCCGGCAACGACGCCAGCGTGACGACGCGCTGGGGCCCGCTGCCCGGGTGCTCCTCGGGCTGTCTCTCGCTGCTCGACCTCGGTGACCTCGGCGAGACCGCGCAGCGCCGCCTCCTCGCCGCGACGGCCGACAGCGCAGGAGGCCCGGTGGACGTCCTCAAGGTCGCCCACCACGGCTCGGCCGACACCAGCGCCGAGCTCGTGCGGGCCGTCTCTCCGCGGGTGGCGCTCATCGGCGTCGGTGCCGACAACACCTACGGGCACCCGACGCCGAGCGCGCTCGAGACGCTCGCGGAGGTCGGTGCGACCGTCACCCGGACCGACCAGGACGGCACGGCCGTCGTCGTCCCCGGCCCCGACGGGCTCCGGCTCTGGCGGGAGCGGCGGTCGAGCGGGCAGGTCCACGGGCGGGCCACCGCGCCCGACGGGACGGCGGCGCGCCTCGCGGAGCAGCCGGATCAGCCGCGTCTGCCCCGCGCGCGACGAGCGCGGACGAGGGCGAGCACCAGCTGCCCGCCGCCCACCAGGATCCCGCCGACGAGCATCGACTGCCAGAGGGACAGGTCCAGCGCTTCCGTCAGGGACCACGCGACGGCCAAGGCCACGACGAAGAGGACGGCGTCCGTGACCGTGCGAGAGACGGGGCGGGTCGACGACGGCCGTTCGACCAGTGCGTGCGGATCGACGGGCGCGGCAGGCCGGGGGCCCCCGGTCGTGGTCACAGGGACAGGATGCACCACGCACGGCGTCGAGGGGAAGGCGACCGCGCGTCGGCCTCCGGGGAGGGCACGGGGCCATGCTGGTGGGGAGTCGTCGCCGGTTCTCCCGGCCAGAGCGGGCTCGCCGCGAGCGGCCCACCGCGCGTGCTCGCGCTCGAGGGGAGGGTGCGTGGTCGTCGCCGTCGTCGTGTGGATCGGCGCACTGCTCGCCGTCGCACTGGGCGTCGCCGTGGTGCGGTCGCGGACCGTCCTGGGCGTGACGGCGGGCCTCCTGCTCTTCGTGCTCGGCGCGGGCCTGGCCGTGGTCGGCACGTTCCTCGTGGTGCTCCTCCGCAGCTCCGGTGCGGCATCGCCCTGACCGCCCCCGTCGGCGGCCCTCGGTAGTCTGGAGGTCGGCCCAGAACGGACGGGGCCCCGAGGAGGACCGTGGCCGCCAGGACGCCGAGCAAGGCGAAGAAGACCGCCGTCGCCATCGACCAGGTCGGCTGGGACCGCATCCGGCCCGCCTCCGTCGTGCTCGTCACCGGGCCCGAGCAGTTCCTCGCCGAGCGCGCGATCCGTCAGCTCCGCGACCAGCTCGCCGCCGAGGACCCCGCGCTCGAGGTGCACGACCTCGAGGCGGACCACTACCAACCGGGCGAGCTCGTCACCCTGGCCAGCCCGTCGCTCTTCGGCGAGCCGCGCCTCATCCGCGCGACGGCTGTCGAGAAGTGCAGCGACGCGTTCCTCACCGAGGCCCTGCGCTACGTCGAGTCGCCGGCCGACGACACCGTCCTCGTGCTCCGCCACGGCGGGGGAGTGCGCGGCAAGAAGCTCCTCGACGCCATCCGGGGCGGATCGGGTGCCGGCATCGAGGTCGTCTGCGCCGAGCTCAAGCGCGACAGCGACAAGCTCGACTTCGCCGCCGCCGAGTTCGCGGCCGAGCGCCGTCGCATCAGCCCCGGCGCCCTCCGCGCCCTGGTGCAGGCCTTCTCCGACGACCTCGCCGAGCTCGCCAGCGCCTGCCAGCAGCTGCTCGCGGACGCGGCCGCCGAGATCACCGAGACGACCGTCGAGAAGTACTACTCGGGCCGCATCGAGACCAACGCGTTCAAGGTCGCCGACATGGCGATCGCCGGGCAGCAGGGCGACGCGCTCGTGCTCCTGCGCCACGCCCTGCACTCGGGGGCCGATCCCGTCCCGGTCGTGGCGGCCTTCGCGAGCAAGATCCGCACCATGGCCAAGGTCTCGGGCGAGCACGGCGGCTCCGGTCAGCTCGCCTCGCGCCTCGGCCTCGCGCCCTGGCAGGTCGAGCGCGCCCAGCGCGACCTGCGCGGCTGGACCGACGACGGTCTCGGCCGGTGCATCGAGATGCTCGCCGAGACCGACGCGGCCGTGAAGGGCGCCGAGCGCGACCCTGTCTACGCGCTCGAGCGCATGGTCACGAGCGTCGCCACCCGCGGCCGCCTCTAGCGGCTGACCGAGCGAGGGTCCCCTCGGCTCGGGCGTCCACCGCGGCCTCGCGAGGGTGTCCACGACCGGGGGGTCCGGAGTCGCGGACACCCACCGTTCGCAGACACCCACCGTTCGCGGACACCCACCGTTCGCGGTCACCCTCGGTGGGGACCGTCTCCCGCGAGGGTGTCCACGACCGGGCGATCGGGACGTGCCTGCACCGACGGTTCGTGGACACCCTCCGCAGGAGGGTGTCCACGAACGGCAGCAGAACGGCGCCGGGACCAGCAGTTCGTGGACACCGTCGGGGGGCTGAGGTCCGGCCCGATCGGGGAACCCGCCCGGCCGCCCGCCCCCGGGCACGACGAAGCCCCGGGCACGACGAAGCCCCGGGCAGGACGGAGCCCCGGGCAGGACGGAGCCCCGGGCAGGACGGAGCCCCGGGCAGGACGGAGCCCCGGGCACGACGGAGCCCCGGGCACGACGGAGCCCCGGGCACGACGGAGCCCCGGGCACGACGGAGCCCCGGGCACGACGGACCCCCGCGCACGACGAAGCCCCGAGCTCGAGGAGCTCGGGGCTTCGGTCAGCAGCGGTGCTGGCTCAGAGGGAGCCGACCAGCTTGCTGATGGAGGACTTGCGGTTCGCAGCCTGGTTCTTGTGGATGACGCCCTTGCTGGCGGCCTTGTCGAGCTTCTTGCTGGCGAGGACGAGGGCCTTGGTGGCCTTCTCCTTGTCGCCGGCGGTGACGGCGGTGCGGGTCGCGCGGATGGCGGTCTTGAGCTCGCTCTTGACGGCCTTGTTGCGCTCCTGGGCCTTCTTGTTGGTGCCGATGCGCTTGATCTGCGACTTGATGTTTGCCACGGGGGACTACCTTCTTGGTTCTGCGCCTCCGATCGAGGCGATCGGGGCGGCATACGGACGGATTCCTCGCGTCGCGACCGAGAGGGGATCTGACGCGCAAGCCAGCAGGCAACGTTACCAGGGCGGGCCCTGGCATACAACGGTGCTGGCGGTGGCGTGTCGCGGGGTGCCTCGACCAGCGTAGTACCGTCGGGCCATGCCGCAGCTCGCACCGCACATCCCCTCCGTGCCCGTGTCGGGCATCCGGCGCGTCTTCGAGATCGCCGCGAAGCTCGACGACGTGACGATGCTCGCCATCGGCGAGCCCGACGTGCCCGTCGCGCGGCACATCGGCGACGCCGCCCGCCGGGCCTGGAGCGAGGACCGCACGGGCTACGCGCCCAACGGCGGCATCGCGCCCCTGCGCGAGGCCCTCGTGGCGAAGCTGGCCCGCGAGAACGACCTCCACGTCGACGTCGAGCAGGTCTGGGTCACGGTCGGGGCGACGCAGGCGCTGCACCAGGCGATGACCCTGCTGCTCGCCGCGGGCGACGAGGTGCTCGTGCCCGACCCCGGCTACACGACCTTCACGATGAGCGCCCGCATGCTCGACGCGCAGCCGGTGCCGTACTCCCTGACGCCCGGGCGGGGGTTCCTGCCCGACGACGACGAGCTCGAGGGGCTGGTCACGCCGCGCACGCGGGCGATGGTCGTCAACTCGCCCTCGAACCCGCTCGGCGTCGTCTGGCCCGAGGAGGTCCTGCGCCGGGTGCTCACCTTCGCCCGCCGGCACGACCTCTGGGTGATCAGCGACGAGGTCTACGAGTACTTCACCTACGGGCAGCCGCACGTGAGCCTCGCGTCCCTCGACGAGGACGACCGCGTCTTCAGCGCCTTCTCGTTGAGCAAGACCTACGCGATGACCGGGGTCCGGGTCGGCTACCTCGTGACTCCCCGGGGCATGGCGGAGACGATGCGCACGGTGCAGGAGGCGATGATCAGCTGCGTCGCCGAGCCCGACCAGCACGCGGCGCTGGCCGCCGTGACGGGCGACCACCAGTCGGTCGCCGACGCGCGCGACCACTACCGCACGAACCTCGAGCTGTGCCGCGGCCTGCTCGACGCGAAGGGCCTGCGCTACCTCGACCCGGCCGGTGCCTTCTACCTGTGGATCGACGTGGAGCACGTCACCGGGGGCGACGTGGCGGACTGGGCCGAGCGCCTCCTGCTCGAGCAGCGGGTCGCGGTGGCACCGGGCAGCGCCTTCGGCCGCTCGGGCGAGGGCTGGATCCGCGTCAGCCTCGCCTCCTCGCAGGAGGCCCTCCGTCGGGGCCTGGCCGCCCTGCCCGACGGCCCCCGGCCCCCGGCCTGATCGGGGGGTCAGCCCCCTGGGGCAGGTCGGTCGGCGTCCGCAGACTGGAGGCATGACCACGACCACCGCCCCCACCCCGACCCTGACCGACTCGTCCTCCGCCCCCGCCTCGTCGGGTACCTCGTCGCCGTTGAGCCTCTCGAGCCTCGTCCTCGGCCTGGCCTCGATCGTCACGGGTTCGCTGTTCCTCGTCCCCATCGCCGGCCTGGTGCTCGCGCTGATGGCCCGCACCCGTGAGCCGGAGTCGCGCAGCACCTGGATCATCGGCCTGCTCCTCAACGCGATCATGCTGGGCATCGCCGTCGGCGGCGTGCTGCTCGTCGGGGTCGGGATGGCGTTCCTCGGCCTGGGGCGCGCCCTCTCCTGACCGCCGGCCGCCCTGCAGGCCGGGGGCCGGACCGGTCCGCGGGAGGTCCGGCCCTCCGACGTCCGGGAGCATGGGAGAATCGACGGGACCATCGCCGCCCACCCCCAGAGGACCGTGTGAGCCCCCAAGCCTCCCGTGCGCTCGAGCCGGCGTCGACCGCGCCCGAGTCCATCCGCAACTTCTGCATCATCGCGCACATCGACCACGGCAAGTCGACCCTCGCCGACCGCATGCTCGGCATCACCGGCGTCGTCGAGTCCCGCGCGATGCGCGCGCAGTACCTCGACCGCATGGACATCGAGCGCGAGCGCGGCATCACGATCAAGAGCCAGGCCGTGCGCATGCCGTGGGAGCGCGGCGGCGAGACGTTCGCCCTCAACATGATCGACACGCCCGGCCACGTCGACTTCAGCTACGAGGTCAGCCGGTCCCTCGCCGCGTGCGAGGGCGCGATCCTGCTCGTCGACGCGGCCCAGGGCATCGAGGCGCAGACGCTCGCCAACCTCTACCTGGCCCTCGAGAACGACCTCGAGATCATCCCGGTGCTCAACAAGATCGACCTGCCGGCCGCCGACCCCGAGAAGTACGCGGCCGAGCTCGCGGGCCTCATCGGCGGCGACCCGGACGACGTCCTCCGCGTGAGCGGCAAGACCGGCATGGGCGTCGAGGAGCTGCTCGACCGGGTCGTCGACCGCATCCCCGCGCCGGTCGGCGTCAAGGACGCCCCGCCGCGCGCCATGATCTTCGACTCGGTCTACGACAGCTACCGCGGCGTCGTCACCTACGTGCGCATGATCGACGGCTCGCTGGGGCCGCGCGAGAAGATCCAGATGATGTCGACCCGGTCGACGCACGAGATCCTCGAGATCGGCGTCTCGTCGCCCGAGCCCGTCGCGAGCCAGGGGCTCTCGGTCGGCGAGGTCGGGTACCTCATCACCGGCGTGAAGGACGTCCGCCAGTCGAAGGTCGGTGACACCGTCACCACGGCCCAGCGCCCCGCGACCGAGGCGCTGCCCGGGTACACCGAGCCGCTGCCCATGGTGTTCTCGGGCCTCTACCCGATCGACGGCAGCGACTACCCCGACCTCCGCGAGGCGCTCGACAAGCTCAAGCTGTCCGACGCGGCCCTCGTCTACGAGCCCGAGACGTCGGTGGCCCTCGGCTTCGGCTTCCGCTGCGGGTTCCTCGGCCTGCTGCACCTCGAGATCATCACCGAGCGCCTGCAGCGCGAGTTCGGCCTCGACCTCATCACGACGGCGCCGAGCGTCATCTACCAGGTCACGACGGAGGACAAGAAGACCGTCACCGTCACGAACCCGAGCGAGTTCCCCACCGGGGCCAAGATCGCGAGCGTCACCGAGCCCATGGTGCGCGCCGCGATCCTCGCGCCGAAGGACTACGTCGGCGTCATCATGGAGCTCTGCCAGCAGCGCCGGGGCACCCTGCAGGGCATGGAGTACCTGGGCGAGGACCGGGTCGAGATCCGCTACGCCATGCCGCTCGGCGAGATCGTCTTCGACTTCTTCGACAACCTCAAGTCGCGCACGGCGGGCTACGCGTCGCTCGACTACGAGCCCATGGGCGACCAGGAGGCCGACCTCGTCAAGGTGGACATCCTCCTGCAGGGCGAGCAGGTCGACGCGTTCAGCGCCATCGTGCACCGTGACAAGGCCTACGCCTACGGCGTGCTCATGACGGGTCGGCTGCGGGAGCTCATCCCGCGCCAGCAGTTCGAGGTGCCGATCCAGGCCGCGATCGGAGCCCGCATCATCGCGCGCGAGAGCATCCGCGCGATCCGCAAGGACGTCCTCGCGAAGTGCTACGGCGGCGACATCACCCGCAAGCGCAAGCTGCTCGAGAAGCAGAAGGAGGGCAAGAAGCGCATGAAGACCATCGGCCGGGTCGACGTGCCGCAGGAGGCCTTCATCGCCGCCCTGAGCGGCGACACGGAGAAGAAGGGCGGCAAGTAGCCGTGCGCCGTGCCACGCACACCGAGACGACGACGACCTACGGCGAGGTGGGCGCCACGCAGGCGCCCGACCTGCTGAGGTACCCGCCGAAGGGCTTCGTGGCCGCCGAGTACCGGACGCGCGTGGGCCACGGCGACGCGCGGTTCCAGGCCGCGGTCGCGGCGACCATGACCTGGAAGATCCAGGAGCGCAGCGGCATCCGCGTGCGCGTCGACTCGGTGCCGCCCGTGGAGGAGCAGGGCTACACGCCCGTCGTCTTCGACGACGACGGCGCGCCCGTCCAGGCCGCCGACTGGTCGGCCGACGGCGGCGAGTCGCACTACGCGCCCGACGGCACGCCGTTCCTCACCGCGGGCACGACCGCGACGCTCTCGATCGACGCCTACGGCCGCACCGTCGAGGCCCCCGTGCGGGTCGTCTACGTCGTGGACGAGCCCCGCCGCAAGGGCTTCGGCTACGGCACCCTCGAGGGCCACCCCGAGAGCGGCGAGGAGTCCTGGGTCGTGGACCAGACCGACGACGGCTCGGTGTGGCTGACCATCCGGGTCTTCTCGAGGCCCAGCTCGTGGCGGTGGCGCCTCGTCGCGCCGGCGCTCCGCCGTCAGCAGGCGGTCTACACGAAGCGCTACCTGGCTGCGCTGCTCGTCGCCGAGCCCGGCGACGGCCCGCAGCAGATCGAGGCGAAGGGCGAGGGCGCCCTGCCCCTCGACTGATGCCCAGCGCCCTCCCCCTCGCCGATCCGGCTCCCGCCGACGGTCGGCTCCCCGCCTCCGTCGTCGACGGCGTCGACGCCCGCCGCTTCGGCGTCTACCTGCACGTGCCGTTCTGCCGGGTGCGCTGCGGGTACTGCGACTTCAACACGTACACGGGCGACGAGCTCCGCGGTGCGCGCCGCGACGACTACGCCGGCCAGGCCGTGCAAGAGGTCCGGCTCGCCGGCGAGGTCCTCCGCGACGCGGGCCTGCCCGAGCGTCGGGCGTCGACCGTGTTCTTCGGCGGGGGCACCCCGACCATGCTGCCCAGCACCGACCTCGCCGAGATGCTGCGCAGCGTCGTCGACACGTGGGGCGTCGAACCGGGGGCCGAGGTCACGACCGAGGCGAACCCCGACAGCGTCGACGAGCGCTACCTCGCCGACCTCGCCGCCGCCGGCTTCACGCGCGTGAGCTTCGGCGTGCAGAGCGCCCTGCCGCACGTGCTCGCCACGCTCGAGCGCACGCACGACCCCGAGCGCGTGCCGCACGTGGTCCGGTGGGCGCGCGCAGCGGGCCTCGACGTCAGCCTCGACCTCATCTACTCGACGCCGGGGGAGTCCCTCGACGACTGGCGCCGCAGCCTCGACGTCGCGATCGAGCAGCAGCCCGACCACCTGTCGGCCTACGCGCTCATCGTGGAGGACGGCACGAAGCTCGCACGGCAGATCCGCCGTGGCGAGGTCGCGCAGCCCGACGACGACCTCGCCGCCGACATGTACGAGCTCGCCGACGAGCGCCTCGCCGGCGCCGGCTACGACTGGTACGAGGTGAGCAACTGGTCGCGGGGCGTCGAGCACCGCTCGCGCCACAACCTCGCCTACTGGCAGGGGCACGACTGGTGGGGCGTGGGGCCGGGCGCGCACAGCCACGTCGGGGGCGTCCGCTGGTGGAACGTCAAGCACCCGGCCGCCTACGCGCAGCGCATGGCCGCCGGGGAGTCGCCCGGCGCGGGGCGCGAGACCCTCGACGACGAGACGCGACGGATCGAACGGGTGCTGCTCGCCGTCCGCACGCGCGACGGCCTGCCCACGGCCGACCTCGACGCCGACGGTCGCGCCGCGGTCGCCGGGCTCATCGCCGACGGCTGGGTCGAGGGGCGCGCCGCGCTCGGCGGCCGCGTCGTGCTCACCCGGACCGGGCGGCTCATGGCCGACGGCGTGGTCGCTCGACTGCTGCCGTCCTGACGGACCGGAGCGGGCCTCCTGCACGTCGACCGCGCCTCCTGGGCCGGGCCGGACGCACAGGAGGCGCGCCCCCGTCGGGAGCGCGCCTCGCGTCGTGCCGGTGCCCGGCTACTGGCGGATGAACTCGATGGTCAGCGGGTAGCGGTACCACTGGCCCTTGTTGGCCGCGATGGCCGCGATGATCGAGAAGACGATCGCGACGATGCCGGCCGCGAACAGCACGATGAACCCGATGAAGATCGTGGAGAGGATGCCTCCGACGACGTACGCGATGAGCAGCGTCAGCTGGAAGTTCAGCGCCTGGCGGGTGTGCTCGCGGATGAAAGGGCCGCGGTCCTTGAGGACGAGGTAGCCGACGAGCGCGGGGATCGCGTAGAAGAGGATCCCGCCGAGGTGGATCAGGGTGGCCCAGAGCTTCTCGTCCTCGGGGCGCATCGGCTGGGCCGGCTGCTGGTAGCCGCCGGCGGGCTGGCCGTACTGCTGCTGGCCGTACGGCTGCTGGCCGTACTGCTGCTGGCCGTACTGGCCCTGCTGCTGGCCGTACTGCTGCGGGCCCTGCTGGCCCGGGCCGGGCTCACCGGGCCGGCCGGCGGGGTCGTGGGGCTGCTGCGGAGGGAGGTCGCTCATGGCCCCGAGCATAGGGCCGACACCTCCGAGCCGAGTAGGCCGCACGACGGAGGTGTCGTACCATTGGCAGTCGGACCCCGCGAGTGCCAAGGGCGGGGCGTCCACCGGCGAGGACGAGAAGGAGGTGCGCCGTGGTCTCAGAACGCGGCCTCGAGGTCCTCCGCGTCATCGTGCACGACTACGTCGCGTCGCGCGAGCCCGTGGGGTCGAAGTCGATCGTGGAGCGCCACCAGTTCGGCGTCTCGGCGGCGACGATCCGCAACGACATGGCGCTGCTCGAAGAAGAAGAGCTGATCGCCGCCCCGCACACGTCGTCGGGCCGCGTGCCCACCGACAAGGGCTACCGGCTGTTCGTCGACCAGCTCGCCGACCGGCGGCCGCTCTCGGCGGCCCAGCGCCAGGCCATCGAGACGTTCCTCGGCGACAGCACCGACCTCGACGAGGTGCTCTCGCGCACCGTGCGCCTGCTGTCGCAGCTCACCAACCAGGTCGCGCTGGTGCAGTACCCGTCGTTCTCGCGGGCCCGCGTGCGCCACGTCGAGCTCGTGCGCCTGGGCGACACGCGCGTCATGACCGTCCTGATCGCCGACAGCGGCCAGGTCGAGCAGCGCGTCGTCGAGGCGGGCACCCCCGTCGACGAGGCCTTCCTGCACGAGGTGCGCACGGCCGTCAACGAGGCCGCTTCGGGTCGTCCGCTGACGGAGGCGGCACGTGAGCTCGCGACGCTGCCCGACCGGTGGCCGCCGCGCGAGGCGCAGCTCGTCGGCAGGCTCGTCGCGAGCCTCGTCGAGCAGCTCGCCGCCGGGCGACAGGACCGCCTCGTCATGGCGGGTGCCGCCAACCTGGTGCGCACCGAGGACGACTTCAGCGGCAGCCTCTTCCCCGTCCTGGAGGCCATCGAGGAGCAGGTCGCCCTGCTCCGCCTCTTCGGCGAGATGCAGCTCGACGCGGTCGAGGTGGCGGCGAGCATCGGCCGCGAGAACGCCTCCTTCGGGCTCGCGCAGACGAGCGTGCTCGCCAGCGGCTACACGTCCTCAGGCAGCGAGGTCGCGCGCCTCGGCGTGCTGGGCCCGCTGCGCATGGACTACTCGACCAACATGGCCGCGGTGCGCGCCGTCGCCCGCTACCTGACCAGCCTGCTGGGCGACCGCTGACCGCGGTCGACCGGCTCCACCACACCACCCCCAACACGAGGCAGACGAACCAGTGGCAGATCATTACGACGTGCTCGGAGTCGACCGTTCGGCGACGCCGGAGGAGATCAAGAAGGCGTACCGCAAGCTCGCCCGCGAGCTCCACCCCGACGTGAACCCGAGCCCCGACGCCTCCGAGCGCTTCAAGGACGTCACGCACGCCTACGACGTGCTCAGCGACCCCCAGCAGCGCCAGCAGTACGACCTCGGTCCGCAGCCCGGCTTCGGCGGCGGCGGGGGAGCGGCGGGCTTCGGCGACATCTTCGACGCCTTCTTCGGCGGCGGGGGCGGCGGGCAGCGCCAGGGTCCGCGGTCGCGTCGCGAGCGCGGCCAGGACGCCCTGCTGCGCCTCGAGGTCGAGCTCGACGAGATCGTGTTCGGCACGCAGCGCGACATCGAGGTCGACACCGCGGTGCTCTGCGAGACCTGCAACGGCTCGTGCGCGGCCCCCGGCACCTCGCCGCAGACCTGCGACATCTGCCACGGCTCCGGCCAGATCCAGCGCACCGTCCGCTCGCTCCTCGGCAACGTCATGACCTCGAGCCCCTGCGGCACCTGCCGCGGCTACGGCACCGTCATCCCGCAGCCCTGCCCCACCTGCCAGGGCCAGGGCCGCGTCCGCGCGCGCCGCACGATCCCCATCGACATCCCCGCGGGCGTCGACACGGGCCTCCGGCTGCAGCTGCCGGGCCAGGGCGAGGTCGGCCAGGCCGGCGGGCCGAACGGCGACCTCTACCTCGAGGTCAAGGTCGCGCACCACGACACCTACAGCCGCAACGGCGACGACCTGCTCGCGACGCTCGAGGTGCAGATGTCCGACGCGATCCTCGGCACGACGACGACCCTGCAGGGGCTCGACGGCGAGGTCGAGCTCGAGATCAAGCCCGGCACCCAGAGCGCCGACGTGCTGACCGTGCGCGAGCGCGGCGTCACCAAGCTGCGCGGTCAGGGCCGCGGCGACCTCAAGATCGGCGTCCAGGTCGTCACCCCGACCAAGCTCAGCCACAAGGAGCGCGAGCTGATCGAGAAGTTCGCCGCGGGCCGCAAGGGCAAGGAGCCCGAGCTGTCGCACTTCCAGCAGGGCCTCTTCGGCAAGCTGCGCGACCGGTTCCTCAACTTCTGACCGTGGCGCACGCGTACCTCGTCGACGACCTCGCCGCGACCGAGCCCGGTGCGACCGTCGTCGTGACCGGGCAGGAGGCCCGTCACGCCGTCACCGTCAGCCGCGTCCGCCTCGGCGAGGCCCTGCGGGTCGGCGACGGGCGAGGCCTCGTCGTCGACGGCGAGGTCGTCGAGGCGGCCCCGGACCGGCTCGTCCTGCGCGTCGACCGCGTCCGCACCGAGCCCGTGCCCGCGCGCAGGTTGGTCCTCGTGCAGGCGCTCGCCAAGGGAGACCGTGACGAGCTCGCCGTGCAGGCGGCCACCGAGCTGGGCGTCGACGAGGTCGTGCCCTGGGCGGCCGCCCGCAGCGTCTCGCGCTGGCAGGGCCCGAAGGTCGAGAAGGGCCTGGCCCGGTGGCGCACGATCGTGCGCGAGGCCACCAAGCAGGCCGTGCGGGCGCACGTGCCGACCGTGTCGTCCGTGGCGGGCGTCCGCGACCTGGCCGCGCGCGCCTCCGGCTCGCTCGTGCTCGTCCTCGAGCCCACGGCCGAGCGCGCCCTGTCGAGCGTCGAGCTCGGCGCCACGGGCGACGTCGTGGTCGTCGTGGGGCCCGAAGGGGGCATCGCGCCGCACGAGCTCGACGCGCTCCGCGAGGCGGGCGCCGTGCCGGTGCGCCTGGGCGACAGCGTGCTCCGCACCTCCACCGCGGGTCCCGCCGCGCTGGCCGTGCTCGCCGTGGGGCTCGGCCGCTGGTGACCGGTGCCCGTCCGGCGTCGGACCCCGCCGGTAGCATGGACGGCATGTCCGAGCAGAGCACCGGGGCGCCCGAGCCCAGCGTCTTCAGCCGCATCGTCGCGCGCGAGATCCCCGCCGACATCGTGCACGAGACCGAGACCCTCGTCGCGTTCCGCGACATCAGCCCGCAGGCGCCCGTGCACCTGCTGGTCGTCCCCAAGACCGAGCGCTACCGCGACGTCGTCGAGCTCGCGGCGGGCGATCCGGCCCTCCTCGCCGAGATGGTCGCGGCAGCAGGGGCGCTCTCGCGCTCCGCCGACGCGTTCGGCGAGCACGCCGGCGGGGAGTTCCGCCTCGTGTTCAACACCGGCCCGTCGGCCGGACAGACCGTGTTCCACGTGCACGCCCACGTCCTCGGCGGACCCCTGGAGGAAGGCACCCTTGCCCACTGACGACACCACCGCGACGCCCCAGGGCGACGCCCCCACGGCCACCGCCACGACCACGGTCGACGGCGTCGCCATGGTTCAGCTGCTCGGCCCGCAGGACCGGCTCCTCCGCGCCGTCGAACGCCAGTGCCCCTCGGTCCGCGTGCTCGTGCGCGGCAACGAGGTCACGCTCGAGGGCCCCGAGGCCGACGTGCGCCGCGCCGACGAGCTCGTCGCCGAGCTCGTCGCCATGGTGCGCGGCGGGCACGACCTGGGCCCGGCCGAGGTCGACACCTCGGCACGCATCCTCGACGCCGGCCAGGGCCACCCCGCCGACCTCTTCGGCCAACCGATCCTCACCAGTCGCGGCAAGGCGATCCGGGCCAAGACCGTCGGCCAGCGCCAGTACGTCGACGCGATCGACGACCACACCATCGTCTTCGGCATCGGGCCGGCGGGCACAGGCAAGACCTACCTCGCCATGGCGAAGGCCGTCCAGGCCCTCCAGCGGCGCGAGGTCGAGCGGATCATCCTCACGCGTCCGGCGGTCGAGGCGGGCGAGCGCCTGGGGTTCCTGCCCGGTTCGCTGACGGACAAGATCGACCCGTACCTCCGGCCGCTCTACGACGCCCTCAACGAGATGATGGACCCCGAGATCGTGCCCAAGCTGCTCGCGGCCGGCACGGTCGAGGTGGCGCCCCTCGCCTACATGCGCGGCCGCACCCTGAACAACGCCTTCGTCGTCCTCGACGAGGCCCAGAACACGACGCCCGAGCAGATGAAGATGTTCCTCACGCGCCTCGGCCACGGCTCGCGCATGGTCGTCACGGGAGACGTCACGCAGGTCGACCTGCCCACCGGGGCCAGCGGCCTGCAGCTGGTCACCCGCGTGCTCGACGACATCGACGACATCCACTTCGCCCGGCTCAGCAGCGACGACGTCGTCCGCCACACGCTCGTGGGGCAGATCGTCGACGCCTACACCAAGTACGACGCCGAGCGGCAGGCCGAGTCGTTCCGCCGTTCCGGCGAGGCCGGGCAGGCACCGGGTGATCGGCCGCACCGTGCCGCCCCGCCCCGCGACCGCCTGCCGAAGGGAGGAGCCCGATGACCATCGAGCTGAACAACGAGTCCGGCGTCGAGACCGACGAGCTGGCGATCCAGCGCCTCGCCGCGTTCGCGCTCGAGCGCATGCACGTGCACCCCGACGCCGAGCTGGCCATCGTGCTCGTCGACGAGGGCGCGATGGAGCAGCTGCACGTCCAGTGGATGGACGAGCCAGGGCCCACCGACGTGCTGAGCTTCCCGATGGACGAGCTGCGCCCCGGCAGCGAGGACGACCCGACGCCCCCCGGGCTGCTCGGCGACATCGTCGTCTGCCCGCAGGTGGCCACCACCCAGGCCGAGACGGCGGGGCACACGCCCCTCGACGAGATGCTCCTGCTCACGTGCCACGGGGTCCTGCACCTGCTGGGCTTCGACCACGCCGAGCCCGACGAGGAGCGCGAGATGTTCGGCCTGCAGCGCGAGATCCTCGCCGCCTTCGCCAGCTCCGATCCCCGGTGACGCCGTGCTGGTGACGGTCCTCGTCGTCGTCGCGGTGGTGCTCGTCGTCCTCGGCGGCCTCCTCGCGGCGGTCGACTCCGCCCTGGGCGTGCTCAGCCGCGGCGACCTGGCCGAGGAGGCCGAGGCCCACCCCCGCTCGCGCGGGTCCCTGCTCGCGATCTCCTCCGACGTGGGCGCGCACGCCAACGCCGTCAACTTCATGCGGGTCCTCGCCGAGTCCTCCGCAGCGGTGCTCGTCACCCTCGCGTTCGCGACGACGGTCGACCGGCTGTGGCTGGCCCTCCTGCTGAGCGCCCTCATCATGACGATCGTCTCGTTCGTCCTCGTGGGCAGCAGCCCGCGCAGCGTCGGGCGGGCGCACCCGCGGGGTCTCGTCCGCGGCACCTCCGGCCTCGTCCGTGGCCTCCGGCTCGTCCTGGGCCCCGTCGCGTCGGCGCTCGTGGCCCTCGGCGACCGGGTCACGCCCGGTCGGCCCCGGACGGCGTCGTTCTCGTCCGAGGAGCAGCTGCTCAGCATGGTCGACGAGGCCACCGAGCTCGACGTCCTCGAGGAGGACGACCGCGAGCTCATCCACTCCATCTTCGAGTTCAACGACACCGTCGTCCGTGAGGTCATGGTCCCGCGCACCGACATGGTCGCGATCGAGGCGACCGCGTCGATCGGCACGGCCATGAGCCTCCTGCTGGCCCGCGGCGTCTCGCGCGTCCCCGTCGTCGGTCGTGACAGCGACGACGTCGTGGGCGTGGTGCACCTGCGCGACCTCGCCCGTCGGGTCCACGAGCGCGTCGAGGGCGGCGATGCCGCCGTCACCGACGTCTCGCGCCCACCGCTGTTCGTCCCCGAGTCGAAGAAGGCCGACGAGACGTTGCGCCAGATGCAGCTCGAGAAGAACCACCTCGCGCTCGTCGTCGACGAGTACGGCGGCATCGCCGGCCTCGTCACCCTCGAGGACCTCATCGAGGAGCTCGTCGGCGACATCAGCGACGAGTACGACCGGGCCGTCGCGCCGCACCGCGAGATCGCCGAGGGCGTCCACCGGGTCAGCGTGCGGCTCCCCGTCGACGAGCTCGGCGACCTCTTCGGCCTCGAGCTCGACGACGACGACGTGGACACCGTCGGGGGGCTCATCACCAAGGCGCTCGGGCGGCTCCCCGAGGCCGGCGCGAGCGTCTCGGTCTCGGGCCTCGTGCTCACCGCCGACCGCACCGTCGGCCGCCGCCGAGACCTGCAGACCGTGCTCGTGGAGCGAGACCGGGCACTCGCCGACGCGCAGGTCGCGTTCGGCACCGACGACAGCGAGGACACCCGATGACCGACCAGCAGCCCGCCCCGCACCGCGCAGGGTTCGCCACCTTCGTGGGCCGGCCCAACGTCGGCAAGTCGACGCTCACCAACGCGCTCGTGGGCGAGAAGGTCGCCATCACCTCGTCCAAGCCGCAGACGACCCGGCGGGCCATCCGCGGCATCCTGCACCGCCCGGGCGGTCAGCTCGTGCTCGTCGACACCCCCGGCATGCACCGACCCAGGACCCTGCTCGGCGAGCGGCTCAACGACGTCGTGCAGACCACGCTCGGCGACGTCGACGTCATCGTGTTCTGCGTGCCCGCCGACGAGAAGCTCGGCCCCGGCGACCGGTTCATCAACGAGCAGCTCGACCAGTACCCGCGCGCCAAGAAGGTCGCCGTCGTCACGAAGACCGACACCACGTCGCGTCCACAGGTCGCCGCCCAGCTGCTCGCCGTGAGCGAGCTGCGCGAGTGGGGGACCATCGTGCCGCTCTCGGCCGTCGAGGGCGTGCAGCTCGAGATCCTCGTCGACGAGCTCATCGCGCTCATGCCCCCGTCGCCGCCGATGTACCCCTCCGACGCCGTGACCGAGGAGGACGCCCAGGACCGCATCGCCGAGTACATCCGCGAGGCCGCGCTCGAGGGGGCGCGCGACGAGCTGCCCCACTCGCTCACGGTGACCATCGACGACATGGTGCAGCGCGACGACCAGGCGATCCTCGACGTCTACGCCAACCTCTTCGTCGAGCGCGACAGCCAGAAGGCCATCGTCATCGGGCGGGGCGGCGAGCGGCTCCGCGAGGTCGGCCAGCGCGCCCGCGCCCAGATCGAGCCCCTCGTCGGGCAGCAGGTCTACCTCTCCATCCGCGTCAAGGTCGCCAAGGACTGGCAGCGCGATCCGAAGCTCCTGGGCCGCCTCGGGTTCTGAGCCGAGCCGGGCCGAGCCGAGCCGAGCCGAGCCGGGTCGTGCTCCGCCGCCGGATGGCGGGGTCCGACCGCAGGATGATCCTGCTCGGTCGCACGTCTCTGCGACGGCCGTCGGCTTGGTGCGCACGCCGCGCAGCCCTAGCGTGGAGCCATGCAGCTCCGACGACCGACGCCCACGCGCGTCGTCGTCGTGGACTCGGTGCTCGCCCTGCTGCTGTTCGTGGTCGGCGTGCTCGCGCTCGGCGACCTCGCCGGGCCCCGGGGCGTGGTCGCCGGTCTCGGGCTCTGCCTCGCGCTCGCGCTGCGCAGGCTGGCACCGGGGTTCGCCCTGACGCTGTCCTGGGCCGTCGCCGTCGGCGAGATGGTGTCGCGGCTCACGCCCGGCCTCGCGAACCTCGCGATCTGCGCCGTGCTCTACGCGACGGCCGCCAGGGGATCGGACCGCACCAAGTGGGCGGGCCTCATCTCGGTCGGCGTCGGCGCCGTCGTCGGCACGTTCTACCTCGTCGTCGTGCAGCAGATCTACTGGAACGGCTCCGGGCTCTCGGGCATCAGCGACCTCATCCAGATGCTCCTCCAGTTCGGCATCATCTTCCTCGGGTTCCTGGGACTGCTCGGACTGCCCTGGGTGGGCGGCCTCCTCGTGCGCACCCGTTCCTCGGCCCGGCTCAGCCGGGAGGCCCTCGGCGTGGCAGAGCAGGAGCAGGCCCGTGCCGAGTCCGAGGCCGCCCGGGCCGAGCGCGACGCCGCCCGTGCCGAGCGCGAGGCGGCCCGGGCCGAACGCGACATCGCCGTGGAGCAGGAGCGCAACCGCATCGCCCGCGACATGCACGACGTCGTCGCGCACTCGCTCGCCGTGGTCATCGCACAGGCCGACGGCGCCCGCTACGCGGCACGAGCCGACCCTGCCAGCGTCGACGAGGCCCTCCAGACCATCGGCAGCACCGCGCGCGAGGCCCTCGGCGACGTCCGCGTGCTGCTCGGGCAGCTCCGCCACAGCCAGGGCGAGGCGCCGCAGCCGGCCCTCGGCGACCTCGACAAGCTCGTCGAGCAGATGCGCGCCTCCGGCCTGCGCATCGAACGGCACGAGTTCGGGCAGCCCCAGCAGCTCGGCACGAACCGTCAGCTGGCCGTCTACCGCATCGTGCAGGAGTCCCTCACCAACGCCCTCCGGCACGGCGACCGCGAGCAGCCCGTCGACCTCGTCTTCGAATGGCGCTACGACACCCTGCACCTGTTCGTCACCAACGTCGTGCGGCCGCCGACCCAGCCGGTCCCCACCGACGCGGGGACCCACGGGGTCGGGCGCACCGTCTCAGGAGGCGCGACCGAGGACCGCCGCGGAGGTCACGGCCTCGACGGCATGCGCGAGCGCGCCGTCCTCGCCGGGGGATCGCTCACCACGCAGCACGCCGACGGCACGTTCGCCGTCCACGCCGTCGTCCCCACGACGGCCCTGACCCAGGAGGTGGGCATCCGATGACGGACCTGACCAGCACCGACCCGACCAGCACCGACACCCGGGGTGACCGCGTCCGCGTCGCCCTCGTCGACGACCAGGCGCTCTTCCGCGCCGGCATCAAGATGCTCGTCGCCTCCCAGGCCGACCTCGCCTTCGTCGGCGAGGCCAGCAACGGCGAAGAGGGCGTCCGCATGATCGCCGAGACGCGCCCCGACGTGGTGCTCATGGACATCCGCATGCCCGTCATGGACGGCATCGCCGCCACCACGGCCGTGCTCGCCGAGGCCGAGCAGGCGCGGCGCCGGCCACCGCGGATCGTCGTGCTCACGACCTTCGACCTCGACGAGGCCGCGACGCGCGCCATCCGCGGCGGCGCCAGCGGGTTCGTGCTCAAGGACGCGGACCCGGAGTTCCTCCTCGCCGCCATCCGGACCGTCCACGCCGGCAACGCCGTCATCGCCGCCTCCGCCACCCGCGAGCTGTTCGAGCACTTCGACGGCCGGGCCGCCCGGGCCGCGGCCGTGCCCGCCGCCTTCGGCACCCTCACCACGCGCGAGCGCGACATCTTCGACCTCGCCGCACGAGGGCTCAGCAACGGCGAGATCGCCGCCCGCGAGTTCCTCAGCGAGGCCACCGTGAAGACCCACATCAGCCGCGTGCTCTCCAAGCTGTCGCTCCGCGACCGCGTGCAGCTCGTCGTCTACGCGTACGAGCACGGGCTGGCGCAGTAGGGCGAACGGGGCGGGGCCGCCCGGGGCGGACGGTCCCGACGACCGAGGCGGGCCTCCTGTCGGGGCCGGGTGCGCCTCCTGCGGTCGGGTGCGCCTCCTGCCGGGGCGGTGCTAGCCTCGGCAC
Source organism: Frigoribacterium salinisoli (assembly GCF_054781095.1). Taxonomy (NCBI): domain Bacteria; kingdom Bacillati; phylum Actinomycetota; class Actinomycetes; order Micrococcales; family Microbacteriaceae; genus Frigoribacterium; species Frigoribacterium salinisoli. Next base: position 933,656 of record NZ_BAAGVB010000001.1, on the reverse strand, counting down.
GTGCTGTTCGGCCTGCTCCTCCTTAGCTGCCGCGACGAGTCCTAGACCCAGGCCTCCCTCGTCGCGGTGTTCGTCGTCGGCCGATCGACCCCCGACCAGGAGACACGCCCCGTGAAGAACGCACAGCAGCCCTCGGGCATGCCGATCCACAAGTACCGCCCCTTCCACGAGCAGATCACCGTGGACCTGCCCGACCGCACCTGGCCCGCGAAGCGCACCACCGAGGCGCCCCGCTGGTGCGCCGTCGACCTGCGCGACGGCAACCAGGCGCTCATCGACCCCATGAGCCCCGAGCGCAAGCGGCTCATGTTCGACCTGCTCGTGCGCATGGGCTACAAGGAGATCGAGGTCGGGTTCCCGAGCGCCTCGCAGACCGACTTCGACTTCGTGCGCAGCCTCATCGAGGAGGGTGCGATCCCCGACGACGTCACCATCCAGGTGCTGACCCAGGCCCGAGAGCACCTCATAGCCCGCACCTACGAGTCCATCGCCGGGGCGAAGCAGGCCATCGTGCACCTGTACAACTCGACCAGCGTGCTGCAGCGCGAGGTCGTGTTCCGCACCGACCGCCAGGGCATCGTCGACATCGCGCTCGAGGGCGTCCGCCTCTGCCGCGCCGCCGAGGCGACGATCCCCGAGACCACGGTGCTGTACGAGTACTCGCCCGAGAGCTACACGGGCACCGAGCTCGACTTCGCCCTCGAGATCTGCAACGCCGTCATCGAGGCCTTCGACGCGACGCCCGAGCGGCCCGTGATCGTCAACCTGCCCGCGACCGTCGAGATGGCGACGCCCAACGTCTACGCCGACAGCATCGAGTGGATGCACCGCCACCTCGTGCGCCGCGACAGCGTCGTGCTGTCGCTGCACCCGCACAACGACCGCGGCACCGGGATCGCCGCCGCCGAACTGGGCTACCTCGCCGGCGCCGACCGCATCGAGGGGTGCCTCTTCGGCAACGGGGAGCGCACCGGCAACGTCGACCTGGTGGCGCTGGGCCTCAACCTGTTCACGCAGGGCATCGACCCGCAGATCGACTTCAGCGACCTCGACGCCATCAAGCGCACCGCCGAGCACTGCAACCAGCTGCCCGTGCACGAGCGCAGCCCCTGGTCGGGCGACCTCGTCTACACGGCGTTCAGCGGCTCGCACCAGGACGCCATCAAGAAGGGCTTCGAAGCCATGGCCGCCGAGGCCGAGGCGACGGGCCGGAGCGTCGACGACCTGGTGTGGGCCGTGCCGTACCTGCCGGTCGACCCCAAGGACCTCGGCCGCAGCTACGAGGCCGTGATCCGCGTCAACTCGCAGTCCGGCAAGGGCGGCGTCGCCTACCTGCTCAAGGCAGACCACGCCCTGGACCTGCCCCGCAAGCTGCAGGTCGAGTTCAGCGGCGTCGTGCAGTCCCGCACCGACGCACAGGGCGGCGAGCTCACGAGCGAGGCCATCTGGACCGTCTTCCAGGACGAGTACCTGCCCGCCGCGGACGACACCGCCAAGTGGGGGCGCTTCGAGCTGACCCGCACGTCGACGGCGAGTGACCTCGACGGGGAGACCCGCCTCGACGTGACCCTGCGCGACGGCGAGCAGGTGGAGCGCACGTCGGGCCACGGCAACGGGCCGATCGCCGCGTTCCTCGCGGTCCTCGCCGAGCGCGGCGTCCAGGTCTCGCTGTATGACTACGTGGAGCACACGCTGAGCGCCGGCGGCGACGCACAGGCCGCCGCGTACGTCGAGCTCGACGTCGACGGGACGCGCCTCTGGGGCGTCGGCATCGACGCGGACATCTCGACCGCGTCGCTGAAGGCCATCGTCTCCGCGGTGAACCGTGCCGTGCGGCGCGCGGCCGCCCCTGCCCGCGAGGCCGTCCCGGCCTGAGCCGGGGCGGTCGGGTAGGGTCAGGCCCCTGGGCCGGGCCCTTCAGGGCTGGGCCCTGCTGGGACGGCCCTTGCCGGCCTGGGCCCGGCCGGGTCGGCCCCTGCCGGGTCGGCCCCTGGCGGCCTGGGCCCTGCCGGCCTGGCCTTGCCGGCCTGTGCCCTACTGGACGGCCCCTGTCGGCCTGGGCCTTGCCGGGTCGGGCCTTGTCGGCCTGAGCCTTGCCGGCCTGGGCCCGCCCGCCCGCCAGGCCTGGGCCCGCAGGGCCGGGCCGCTTCGCTCAGCGCCGCTGCCCTGCTGTCGGCAACTCCTCCTGCCGGTGCGGTGTCCCCATGTCGGCAACTCCTCCTGTCGGTGCGGTGTTCCCATGTCGGCAACTCCTCCTGTCGGTGCGGGGGGACACGGTCGGAGGGCCTCCAGGCCGTTCCCGTCGCACGGGTGGGGAGTTGCCGACCTGGCGGCGGAGGCGGCCGGGCCCCGGGTGCCACCCCGCTGCACCTGCAGTGCACCTGGCACGGGCCCGTGTCGGCAATTCCTCCTGAGCGCGTCGTCGGCCACGAGGGTGGCCCCCGGAGTTCGTCCTGGGGGCGTGAGTGAGGAGTTGCCGACAGGACGGCCCGTTGCAGGAGCGTTGTCGCCGACCCGCGCGAGCGCTCCGGTGCAGGCTCAGGGGACAGGAGCCTCGCCCCAGGACCCCAGGACCCCAGGACCCCAGGACCCCAGGACCCCAGGGCTCCAGGAGGCCACTGCTCCAGGCACAAGCGGGCTGTCGGCAACTCCGCCCGGACGCTCTCGCTGCCACGGGAAGAGCGGTCCAGCGCACCGCCGCGTGCGTGGATGAGGAGTTGCCGGCGTCGACCCGGCGCCAGTGAAGTCGGCTCGGCAAGGCCGACGTCGGGCCGGGGACGGCGCTGGCGCCAGCGCGGCTGGCGCCAGCGCCGGCGCCAGCGCGGCTGGCTCAGCGCGGCCGACGCCAGCGCGGCAGCCGGCTCAGGGCACGCTGCTCCGGAAGCGTCCAGCCGAAGCGCACGGCGAGCATCCTGATGACGACGGTGAGCGACACGCCCACGACGGCGGCGGGCACGACCTCGACCCCTAGCGAGGTGAGGACGACCAGCACGGCTGTCCCGACCCCCGCCGCGACGGCGTAGAGCGAACCGACGTGCATCATCGCGATGGTGAGGTTCATGAGAAGGTCGCGCACGACCGAGCCACCGACGGCGCTGACGACCCCGACGAAGACGGCCGGGATCTCCGGCAGGCCGAGCGAGAGCGCCTTGGTCGAGCCGATGGCGCCGAACAGTCCGATGGTGAGGGCGTCGAGGAGCGTGATCGGTCCCGCCAGGCGGGTGAAGGCCCGGTGCAGCAGCATCCCGAGCAGGGCGGCGCCCACGGCCACGAGCAGGTACCAGTTGCTGGTCATGGCCCGTGGCACGACGCCGAGCAGCAGGTCGCGGAGGACGCCCCCGCCGAGCCCCGTGGCGGTGCCGATGATGGCGACGCCGAGCAGGTCGAGCCGGCGGTCCTTGAACTCGGCGGCGAAGAGGGCCCCCTGCAGGCTGCCGATGCCGACGGCCAGGAGATCGGCCCAGAGGGGGATCACGAAGGCTGTGGCGGACACCCGACGTTTGTACCACGCGTGGGATGCTTGAGCCGTGCCCGTCTACCGTGATGAATGCGTCGTCCTGCGCACCCACAAGCTGGGCGAGGCCGATCGCATCCTCACGATGCTCAGCCGGGAGCACGGCAAGATCCGCGCGGTCGCGAAGGGCGTGCGCCGCACCGCCTCGAAGTTCGGCGCGCGGCTCGAGCCGATGATGGTGGCCGACGTGCAGCTGTACGAGGGCAGGAGCCTCGACGTCGTCACGCAGGCCGAGTCGCTCGGGTCGTACGGTGCGCTGATCGCCTCGGACTACGGTGCCTGGACCGCGGCGAGCGTCATGGTCGAGACGGCGGACAAGCTCACGGAGGCCGAGGCGGGACTCCAGCAGTACCTGTTGCTGGTGGGTGCCCTCCGGAGCCTCTCGCGGCGCGCGCACGACCCGCAGCTCACGCTCGACTCGTACCTCTTGCGGGCGCTGAGCGTCGCGGGCTGGTCGCCGAGCTTCGGCGACTGCGCGGTCTCGGGGGCACCGGGGCCGCACTCGGCGTTCGTGGTGCAGCTCGGCGGCGTGGTCGCCGACGAGCACGCGCCGCCCGGGGTGCCGCGCCTCGATCCGGGCACCCTGGAGCTCCTGGGCGCCCTGCTCACCGGGGAGTGGGACGTCGCGGAGGCCGCGGCCGACGGCACGCGCGACAAGGCCAGCGGCGTCGTCGCCGCCTACACCCAGTGGCACCTGGAGCGGGGGCTGCGCTCGCTGCAGCACGTCGACCGTGCCGTCCGAGGAGGACCATGAAGCCGAAGACCCACCGCGACGCCGCCGAGTACCGGCCGCTCGACTGGACGGGCCTGACGCCGCCGCCGATGCCCCGGTCGGCGGTGCCGGAGCACGTCGCGATCGTCATGGACGGCAACGGCCGGTGGGCGAACGCCCGCGGCCTCACGCGCATCGAGGGGCACAGGGCCGGTGAGATGAGCCTGCTCGACGTGGTCGCCGGGGCGATCCAGATCGGCGTGAAGCACCTCAGCGTCTACGCGTTCTCCACCGAGAACTGGAAGCGCTCGCCCGAGGAGGTGGCGTTCCTCATGGGCTTCAACCGTGACGTCCTGCACAGGAGGCGCGACCAGTTGAACGAGTGGGGCGTGCGCGTGCGGTGGGCTGGCCGCAAGCCGCGGCTGTGGTCGTCGGTGATCAAGGAGCTGCAGTTCGCCGAGCGCCTGACGGCGGGCAACGACGTGCTCACGCTGACGATGTGCGTGAACTACGGCGGCCGCACGGAGATCGCGGACGCGGTGCGCGGCATCGCCGACGACGTGGCGGCGGGGCGCCTCAAGCCGTCCGGGGTCTCCGAGAAGCTGATCCAGCGGCGGCTCTACACGGCCGACCTGCCCGACGTCGACCTCTTCGTGCGCAGCTCGGGCGAGCAGCGCACGAGCAACTTCCTGCTCTGGCAGTCGGCGTACGCCGAGATGGTGTTCCTGGACCAGCTCTGGCCGGACTTCACGCGCACCGACCTGTGGGAGGCGATCGACCTCTACGCGCGACGGACCAGGAGGTTCGGGGGAGCGGTCGACGCCCCGAGCGCCCCTGGCGCCCCCCTCACCGCGGACGACCAGTAGGCCAGGGGCCGCGGGCGCTAGAACTGCACGTTCGCGCCGAGGAAGATCCGCTCGGCCGGCCAGAGGAACTGCAGCGTGAGCGGCCCGTCCGTCGGCCGGTGGAACCAGGCGTTCGCGAAGACGACCGACTCGCCGGGCAGCAGCGCCCACGTCGACGCCCCCTCGGGGAACTGCGTCGCGAGCTCGGTGGTGTAGCCCTGCTCGGCGAGGAGGTCCTGGCCGGCGAAGGTGTCCTGCTGGGCGAGGTCGTTGCCGTAGGACGAGTAGTCGGCGCTCAGGTCGGTGAGGTCGAGGCGCTGCTCGGAGTTGTTCACGAGCACGTACGCTGTCGCCTCGACGGTGGTGCCAGCGGGGTAGGGGTCGGTGCCGTCGGGGCGTGCGTAGATGGAGGGCTCCGTCGTCGTGATCTGCCCGACGCGGTAGATGTAGATCGTGAGGTCCTGGTAGTTGACCTGGTTGAGCAGCTCGCCGTCGGGGACGAGGTCGGAGGGCGCGGGCGCGCCCGTGCCCGGGTCGGGCGTGACCTGCGGCTGCGGGGCGGACGTGGCCGCGCCTCCTGACCCCTGGCCGGTGCCCGGCACCGGCGTCAGCTCGCTGACGTCGGGGTAGCACGCGGTCAGCGCGACGAGCGTGGTCGCCGTGAGGGCGAGCGAGGCGAGCAGTCGTGAGCGCACTGAGGGGCCTTCCGAGTCCGGTCCCGCCAGCCTAGCCCGGGCCCCCGATGCCGCCCGTCGGTGCTAGGCCGGCTCCCGCGGTGACTGGCAGGAGGCCGTGGTCGGCCGGGTCCAGGCCCGTCGCCGCCGCCACGACCGCCCGCACGCTCGGCACCCGACGGGCGCCGCGGCCGTGCACCACGTGGACCCGGCGGGCGTGCTCCTCGCCCAGCGCGACGAGGCGGACGCCGTCCGGCACGGCGGCGCTGACGAGCGCGAGCCCGGGCAGGAGGGCGACGCCGAGCCCGGCAGCGACCATGCCGAGCACCGCGAGGGCGTTGTCGGTCTCGAGCACGATCTCGGGCACGAAGCCCGCGGCGGCGGCGACGTCGAGGAGGTGGCCGCGGCAGCGGGGGCAGCCGGCGATCCAACGCGCGTCGACGAGGCCGCCGAGGTCGTCGCCTGCGGTGAAGGGGTGGTCGACGGGGAGCACGAGCACCGTGCGGTCGACGAAGGGCGTGCGGGCGACGAGGTCGTCGCTCTCCTGCGGCGACGAGGCCCCGGCGTGGCTGAACGTGAGGGCCACGTCGACGGTGCCCGCGCGCAGGGCCGCGAGGGCCTCGGGGGGTTCGGCCTCGAGGTACTCGAGCCGGAGGCCCGGGTGGGCGGCGCCGAGCCGCGAGAAGACGGCGGGCACGAGCGTCGACGACGCGCTGGGGAACCCGGCGACGCGCACGCGCCCGCTCGTGAGCCCGGCGAGGTCGTCGAGGTCCTGCCGGGCCGCGTCGAGGGCGGCCTGCACGTGCACGGCGTGCTCCGCGAGCCGTCGGCCCGCCTCGGTGAGCACGAGCGACCGCCCCGTGCGGGCGACCAGCGGGTGGCCGGCGCGCTGCTCGGCACGACGGAGCTGCTGGCTCGCGGCGGGCTGGCTGTAGCCCAGCCGGGTCGCGGCCGCCGTGAGGGTGCCCGTGTCGGCGAGGGCGCGCACGAGGCGGAGGGTCTGCAGGTCGAGCTCGTCGTCCATCACGCCAGCTTATGGGAGTCATGTCGTACTGGGCGTTGTGTGATGCTGCCGGTCGGCGGAACCTGGGTCCATGAGCACGACCGCACTCCTCCCCGCCGCCGAGGCGCCGTCGCTCTGGGCGCCGTCGCCGGGCTACCTCGCGGCGTGCACGCTCGGCCTGCCGATGCGTGCGACGGTCCAGGCTCAGCGTGCCGACCTCGACGACTGGGCCGCCGGGCGGGCGACGCCCCTCACCTACGGGGCCGCGGTCGAGCGGGGCCGCGCCGCCTACGCGCGGCTGGTCGGGGTCCCGGTCGACCGGGTGGCCCTCGCCGGCCAGACCTCGACCGCCGTCGCCAGCGTCGCGGCCGCGGTGCCCGACGGCGCCGAGGTCGTCGTGCCGTACGGCGACTTCAGCTCGCTCGTGTGGCCGTTCCTCGTGCAGGCGCACCGGGGCGTCACGGTGCGGCACGTGCCGCTCGCCGAGCTGCAGGAGGCCGTGGGGCCCGGCACCTTCCTGGTCGCCTGGTCCGCGGTCCAGTCCGCCACGGGCGAGATCGCCGACTCGGCGGCGTTCGAGGCCGCGGCCGCTCGGCACGGCGCGTTCACGCTCTGCGACCTCACCCAGGCGGCCGGCGTGCTGCCCGTCGACGCCAGTCGCTGGGACGTCAGCGTCTGCCACGCCTACAAGTGGCTGTGCTGCCCCCGGGGCGTCGGCCTCACGACATTCTCCGACCGGGCGCTCGAGCTCGTGCGCCCGGTCCAGGCCGGCTGGTACGCCGGCGAGGACGTCTGGTCGTCCTGCTACGGGCCCGAGATGCACCTCGCGGGCGACGCCCGCGCCCACGACGTCTCGCCCGCCTGGCAGGCGTGGGCGGGCGCGCTGCCCGCCCTCGAGGCCTTCGCCTCCCTCGACGTCGCCGACGTCGCACGGCGGCTCGGCGAGCTCGGCGGGATGCTGTCCTCGGCGCTCGACCTCGAGCCCCAGCGGCGGCCCGTCGTCACCTGGCCCGATGCGGACGGTGCCGACCTCGCGGCCCTCAGCGCCGCGGGGCTCGTCGCCTCCGGTCGGGCCGGACGCGCCCGCGTCGCCTTCCACCTGTGGAACGACGAGGACGACGTCGAGCGCGTCGTCGCGGCCGTGCGGGGGCGCCGCCGGGGGTGACCGGCGGGGCTCGTCGGGGCGCGACTCCTGCGCTCGGGGCTCCTCCACAGGCGTGGAGCGTGCTCCTCCCGGGCAGCTGCGCCCCACCCGGACGAGGCCCGCGCGAGGCGGCCGGTAGACTCGCCGGGTACGTGACCGACCGGGCACCCAGCTCGGGCATCGACCCATCGGAGCACCAGTGGCAGCACCCAACCGTCTCGATTCCGTCATCGCCCTGGCCAAGCGCCGCGGCTTCGTCTTCCAGTCGGGCGAGATCTACGGTGGCTCCCGGTCCGCGTGGGACTACGGGCCCCTCGGCGTGGCGCTGAAGGAGAACATCAAGCGCCAGTGGTGGCAGACCATGGTGCAGGGGCGCGACGACGTCGTCGGGCTCGACTCCGCGGTCATCCTGCCGCGCCAGGTGTGGGAGGCCTCCGGGCACGTCGAGGTCTTCAGCGACCCGCTCGTCGAGTCGCTGCACACCCACAAGCGCTACCGCGCCGACCACCTGCTCGAGGCGTACGAGGCCAAGCACGGCCACCCGCCCGAGAACGGGCTCGCCGACGTGCGCGACCCCGAGACCGGGCAGCCCGGCTCGTGGACCGAGCCGCAGAACTTCTCCGGCCTGCTCAAGACGTTCCTCGGGCCCGTCGACAACGAGCAGGGCATGGCCTACCTGCGCCCCGAGACGGCGCAGGGCATCTTCACCAACTTCGACAACGTGCTGCAGTCGTCGCGCATCAAGCCCCCGTTCGGCATCGGCCAGATCGGCAAGAGCTTCCGCAACGAGATCACGCCCGGCAACTTCATCTTCCGCACCCGCGAGTTCGAGCAGATGGAGATGGAGTTCTTCGTCGAGCCCGGCACCGACGAGGAATGGCACCAGTACTGGATCGACCAGCGCTTCCAGTGGTACGTCGACCTCGGCATCGACCCCGAGAACCTGCGGCTCTACGAGCACGCGGCCGAGAAGCTGTCGCACTACTCCAAGCGCACCGTCGACATCGAGTACCGCTTCCGCTTCACGGGCGGCGAGTTCGGCGAGCTCGAGGGCATCGCCAACCGCACCGACTACGACCTGCGGACCCACGCCGAGGCCTCCGGCAAGGACCTCTCCTACTTCGACCAGGCCAAGAACGAACGCTGGACCCCGTACGTCATCGAGCCCGCAGCGGGTCTCACCCGCTCGCTCATGGCGTTCCTCGTCGACGCCTACACGGAGGACGAAGCCCCCAACGCCAAGGGCGGCGTCGACAAGCGCACCGTGCTCAAGCTCGACCGTCGCCTCGCGCCCGTCAAGGTCGCCGTGCTGCCGCTCAGCCGCAACGAGCAGCTGTCGCCGATGGCCCGGGGGCTCGCCAGCGACCTCCGCAAGTACTGGAACATCGACTTCGACGACGCCGGCGCCATCGGTCGCCGCTACCGCCGCCAGGACGAGATCGGCACGCCGTTCTGCGTCACCGTCGACTTCGACTCGCTCGAGGACGACGCCGTGACCGTGCGCGAGCGCGACACCATGGCCCAGACGCGCATGCCCCTCGCCGAGCTGCGGCCGTACCTGGCCGAGCAGCTGCTCGGCGCGTAGCCCGCGCCGCGCCGCGGCCGCGGGGCGGCGCGTCCGCTCCGCGGTGCGGCGGCGCGGCCGCTCGTAGCTCGCACGGTCGCGTGCGCGTGCGTGCGTGCGCGTGCGCGTCCGCGTGCACGCCCGGGTGCTCGTCCGCATGTCTTCCTGCGAGTCCCTGCGCGTCCGCGTCCGCGTGCACGCCCGGGTGCTCGTCCGCATGTCTTCCTGCGAGTCCCTGCGCGTCCGCGTGTCCCCGTGCGTCCGCGCGCGTCTGTGTGCCGCCCCCTGCGCCTCCTGCGTCGGCAACTCCTCACCCTTGCTCTTCGTGGGCCTCCTCCCTGTTCGGGCGGGGCCCGTCGTGGCACAGGCGAGGAGTTGCCGACGGGCCCAGGTCGTGGGTGCCGGCCGACGACCTGCTGAGAAGCACTCGCACGACGCGGTCGCCCCCTGCGCATCCGCTGTGGCCGCGGCGGCGGCCGCTGTCGCCGCCGCGGCCTCTGCCGCTCCCGCCCCCGCCGCCGTTGCCCCCCGCTGCCGCCGCTACCGTCGGTCGGCAACTCCTCACCCAGGGGCCAGTGGATGCGAGCGCGGGGCGGATCAGCGCCTTCCGCGACATGGAGGAGGAGTTGCCGACCGGGGCGGGTCGGGTCGGGGCGGGGACTCGTGCTGCACACGCGGTGTGGCGGGCCGACCGTCCCCAGGTGGGCTCGACCGTGCGCCAGGGCTGACGCGTCATCGCCGAGGCTTCCGCCATGACGACGATCCGACGACTCGTGGACGACGCAGGGGGACTGCTGCACAAGCACGACCTCGTGGCAGCGGGAGCGACCGACCGGCACCTCACTGCCGCCGTGCGCTTCGGTGGGGTGAGGCGGCCCCGACGGGGGTGGTACTCGACCTGGGATCCGAGCGACCCCAGGTTCATCGCGGTGGCCGTGGGCGGTCGCGTGACCGGTGCGGCCGCGCTGCACCTGCTCGGGGCCTGGATGTGGCGTCGTCCGCGACTCACCGTGTCGGTCCCGCGAGGTGCCTCGCGGCTCCGTCCTCGCCGCGATGCCACGGTGGTCTGGGACGATCCGGACCTCAGCACGCGGGGCACGACGTGGGCCGTCGACCCCCAGGACGCACTCGCCAGGATGGTCGACGAGGTCTCGTTCGAAGATGCCGTGGCCGTCGCCACCTGGGCGGTACGAGAGGGCCTGGTGCGGCGCGAGGAGCTGAGGGATGCGCTGGGGGCACGACGCTCCGACGCAGCTGATCTCGCGGAGTGGGTGGAGGAGGCGTGCGAGAGCTTCCTCGAGGTCGTCGCCCTCGTCCGGTTGCGGCTCCTGGGGCACGACGTGCGGGTGCAGGGTCCCGTGGGCGTCCGACAGCGCGTCGACCTCGTCGTCGGGGACACCATCGCGTTGGAGCTCGATGGCCGAGCCACGCACGAGTCGACGTTCGTGGCAGACCGGTCCAAGGACCTCACGATCCTGGCCGAGGCGATGGTCCCCGTGCGGCTCCCCTACGCCCTCGTGCGCGACGAGTGGGATCGCGTCGCCGCGACGCTCGAGCTGGTGCTGCGCCAGCACGGCGGCTGTGGTCGGGCGGCACCGAGCCGTGCCGTCGGCAAGTCCTCCTCCTGGTCGGTGCTGGGGCCTCGGGGCAAGCGGCTGTGGCGGTTGCGCCGACGGGGCCGACGTGCGGGAGGAGTTGCCGACGAGGCGGGGGCGAGGGAGCGGCCGTGGACGAGCGCGGGCGGGTCGGACGCTGGGGAGGAGTTGCCGACGGGGGCGGGGGCGAGGGGAGCGGCCGCGGACGGGGCGGACCCAGGGGCAGTGCGAGGGCAGGCAGGAGGCCGGGGCAGGAGGCTGGGGCAGGGAGCGCGGGAATGCGGCACGGGTGCGGGCGGTTGGGCGCTGACGTGACCACGACTGCATCTCCCGCGACCACCTCGACCATCGCCGTGAAGGTCGACATCTGGTCGGACATCGCGTGCCCCTGGTGCTTCATCGGCAAGCGCACCTTCGAGGAGGCCGTCCGTCGGATGCCCGAGCTGGACGTCGAGATCGAGTACCACTCCTTCGAGCTGTCGCCCGACACCCCGGAGGACTTCGAGGGCGACGAGGTCGCGTTCCTCGCGCAGCACAAGGGCATGCCCGAGGACCAGGTCCGCCAGATGCTCGCGATGGTCACCGGCAGGGCCGCAGACGTGGGACTGGCCTACGACTTCGACCGTCTGCAGCACACGAACACGGTGACGGCGCACCGGCTGCTCCACCTCGCGAAGCAGCACGGCGTGCAGCTGGAGATGAAGGAGCGCCTGCTCCGGGCGTACTTCGAGGAGGGCCGCCACGTGGGCCGCGTCGCCGACCTCGCGGATCTCGCCGTCGAGGTGGGCCTGGACCGGGACGAGGTCGTCGCGACGCTGGAGTCCGACGCGTTCCTCGACGCCGTGCGGGCCGACCAGGCGCAGGCCCAGGCGTTCGGGATCAATGGCGTGCCGTTCTTCGTCCTCGACGGCCGCTACGGCGTCTCGGGTGCGCAGGCGCCCGAGACGTTCGTGCAGGTGCTCGAGCGCGTGCGCGACGAGGCGGGCACGGCGTGACCGCCCCGGCGTTCACCATGCTGGGCGATGCGGACGCGGTCGCCTGCGTCGGCGACTCGTGCGCGCTGCCCGGCTCGTCGGTGTCCGAGGAGGCGGCAACGGCGGGGCGGCGGTCCGACGACGAGGCACCGGCCGAGCAGGCACCGGCCGAGCAGGCCCCGGCCGAGGGGCACCGGTCGAGCCGGCTCCCTGACGCGGGCGTGGGGAGCGTGACCGACCTCGGGGCAGGTCGCTGACGGTCGAGTGCGCCACCTGTCCGGCACCCGTCAGGACGGTGCACCAGCGGTCCCAGGAGGCCGGTGCGGCTCAGGAGGCCCCACGCGCCCCGTACGAGGAGGGCCAGCCCTCAGCGCTGAGCGCCCAGCCCTCAGCCCCCGCGCTCAGCGCTCGGCGTCGGTGATGTCCGCCACGACGGCGTCGACGGACGCCAGGAGCGCTCCGGCGTCGACGAAGGCGCTGCGTCCGGGGCCGCCGGCGCCGAGGGCGACGCGGCCGGTGATCCGCTCGTCGGCGTACACGGGCCACGGTGTCGTGCTGCCGAGGGGCGTGATCGTGCCGCGGGCGTGCCCGGTGGCCTCGAGGGCGAGCTCGGGGGAGGGGAGCGACAGCTTGTTGACGCCGACGGCGGCGCGGAGGCGCGCCCAGGAGAGCTGGCGTCCGCCGGGCACGAGCGCGAACAGGTAGCTGCCGTCGTGCCGACGCACGACGAGGGACTTGACGAGGGACCCGGGAGCGATGCCGAGCAGGGCCGCGGCCTCCGGGAGGTCGGCGGCCTCGGGGCGGGCGACGATCTCGACGTCGAGGCCGCGCCTCCTGGCGTCGTCGAGCACGCGCTGGGTGCCTTCGGGCATGTCGGGGTCCACGGGTAGAATCGTACCGATGTCCACGTCCACGCTGCCCGCTCCCGGGCTCACGATCGGCCCGATCCAGGTCGACAGTCCCGTCGTCCTCGCGCCCATGGCCGGCATCACGAACACGGCGTACCGCCGGCTCTGCCGCGAGTATGGCGCTGGCCTCTACGTCAGCGAGATGATCACGAGCCGTGCCCTGGTCGAGCGCACTCCCGAGTCGATGCGGCTGATCCAGCACCACGAGAGCGAGACGCCCCGCAGCATCCAGCTGTACGGGGTCGAGCCGGGCACGGTCGCCGAGGCCGTGACGATGCTCGTGGCCGAGGACCGCGCCGACCACATCGACCTCAACTTCGGCTGCCCCGTGCCCAAGGTCACGCGGCGGGGCGGCGGTTCTGCCCTGCCCTGGAAGACCTCGCTCTTCCGCGCGATCGTCGAGGGTGCTGTGCGCGCGGCCGGCGACGTCCCGGTCACGGTGAAGATGCGCAAGGGCATCGACGCAGACCACCTGACCTACCTGGAGGCGGCCCGTGCGGCGGAGGGCGCGGGCGTCGCGAGCATCGCCCTGCACGCGCGCACCGCAGCCGACTTCTACTCGGGCACCGCCGACTGGTCGGCGATCGCGACCCTGAAGGAGGCGATCACGAGCGTTCCGGTCCTCGGCAACGGCGACATCTGGTCGGCCGCCGATGCCCTGCGCATGGTCGACGAGACCGGGTGCGACGGCGTGGTCGTGGGTCGTGGCTGCCTCGGGCGACCCTGGCTGTTCGGCGATCTCGCGGCGGCCTTCCGCGGCGAGGAGCAGAAGGCCGAACCGACGCTGGGCGAGGTCGCCCGGGCCTTCCGCCGGCACGCGGAGCTGCTGGTCGAGTTCTACGAGGGCGACGAGCCGCACGCCTGCCGCGACATCCGCAAGCACGTCGCCTGGTACTTCAAGGGGTATCCGGTGGGCGGCGACGTCCGTGCCGCCCTGGCGATGGTCGACTCCCTGCAGCAGATCGACGACCTGCTGGCCACGCTCGACGCCGACCAGGCGTACCCGGGTGCCGACGCCGAGGGCCCGCGCGGGCGTGCCGGCAGCCCCAAGCGGCCCTCCCTGCCCGACCGGTGGCTCGAGAGCCGCGAGCTGGACGAGGCCTTCCGGGCCGAGCTGACCGCGGCCGAGCTGCACCACAGCGGTGGCTGACCTGCGCACCGACGACGCCCCGGCCGGCGGGGACCACGTCACCCGAGACACGAGGGAGGCCCGTGTGCACCCCGACGCGCTGAGCGTGGGCTACGACGCCGCCGATTCCGAGCGCTGGCTGCCCGAGCAGCACTCGAGCCGGCGCAGCGACTTCGCCCGCGACCGTGCTCGCCTGCTGCACTCGAGCGCCCTGCGTCGGCTGGCGGCGAAGACGCAGGTGCTGAGCCCGACGGCCGGCCTCGACTTCGCCCGCAACCGCCTCACCCACTCGCTGGAGGTCGCGCAGGTGGGTCGCGAGCTCGCGACGAGCCTGGGCCTCGACCCCGACGTGGTCGACACGGCGTGCCTGGCCCACGACCTCGGCCATCCGCCGTTCGGGCACAACGGGGAGAAGGCCCTCAACGAGTGGTCGGCCGACATCGGCGGCTTCGAGGGCAACGCGCAGACCCTGCGCCTGCTGACCCGGATCGAGCCGAAGGTGATCGACGCCTCCGGGCGCAGCTACGGGCTCAACCTCACCCGGGCGAGCCTCGACGCGAGCTGCAAGTACCCGTGGCCGGCGGCGCAGGGCATCCCCGACCCGGGCGGTCGCATGAAGTTCGGCTTCTACGACGACGACACGGAGGCGTTCGAGTGGCTGCGCGCCGGTGCGCCCCGCCGTCGGCGCTGCGTCGAGGCCCAGGTGATGGACCTGAGCGACGACATCGCCTATTCGGTGCACGACTTCGAGGACGCCGTGGTCAACGGCTACATCGACGTCGCGGCGCTGGGCGCGAAGGTCGACCACGAGTCGCTCGTGTCGGCGATGCACGCCTGGGTGGGCGGCGAGCTCAGCCACGAGGAGCTGGACGAGGCCTTCGACCGGCTGACGTCGCTGCCGTCCTGGCTCGAGTCGTACGACGGCGGTCGCCTCGACCAGGCCCGGCTGAAGGACCTCACGAGCCAGCTCATCGGGCGGTTCGCGGCGTCGGCGACGCAGGCGACGCGGGAGTCCTACGCGCAGAGCTCGATCGTGCGCTTCGGGGCGAGCGTCGTCGTGTCGCCCGACGTCATCGGCGAGATCGCGGCACTGAAGGGCATCGTGGCCGCGTTCGTCATGACGCAGGGCACGCGGCGTCCGCTCTACGAGCGTCAGCGCGAGGTGCTGTCGTCGCTCGCCGACGAGCTGTGGCGCCGGGGCCCGGACGAGCTCGACGCGGGCTTCGCGCTCGACTGGCGCGAGGCTCCTGACGACGCGGGCAGGAGGCGCGTGGTCGTCGACCAGGTCGCCTCGCTCACGGACCAGAGCGCGATGGCGTGGCACGACCGCCTGGTCGGTCCTGCGGGCACGACGCCCCTCCCCACCGAGGTGGCCGCTCCCAGCGCGGCTCCCGGCGGCGCGGCCTAGGATCGTCCGGTGGCCGGCCTGATCCAACGCAACGACATCGACGAGGTCCGGTCGCGCACGAACATCGCCGACATCGTGGGCGACCACGTCACGCTGAAGGGCGCGGGCGTCGGGTCGCTGAAGGGCCTCTGCCCCTTCCACGACGAGCGCACGCCCAGCTTCCACGTGCGGCCGCAGGTGGGGCGCTACCACTGCTTCGGTTGCGGGGAGGACGGGGACGTCTTCAGCTTCCTGCAGAAGGTGGACCACACGACGTTCCAGGAGGCCGTGGAGCGCCTCGCGGCGCGCATCGGCTTCACGCTGCACTACGAGGACGGCGGCCAGGCCAGCGACCACGGCGGCCGGGCCCGGCTGCTCAGCGCGAACGAGGCGGCACGCGAGTTCTTCGCGGAGCACCTCACGGCGGCCGACGCCGAGCCGGCGAGGAGGTTCCTGGGCGAGCGCGGCTTCGACCCGCAGGCGGCCGAGCGCTTCGGCGTCGGCTTCGCGCCGAAGTCGTTCGACGCGCTCCGCTCGCACCTCAAGGGGCGGGGATTCACCGACGACGAGATGGTCACGGCCGGCCTGCTGAGCCAGGGGGACCGCAGTGCGTACGACCGCTTCCGCGGGCGACTGGTGTGGCCGATCCGCGACGTGACGGGCACGACCATCGGCTTCGGGGCGCGCCGTCTGCTCGAGGACGACAAGGGCCCGAAGTACCTCAACACCCCCGAGACCCCCGTGTACCACAAGGGCCAGGTGCTCTACGGGCTCGACCTGGCCCGCCGCGACATCTCGAAGGGCAAGCAGGTCGTCATCGTCGAGGGCTACACCGACGTCATGGCGTGCCACTTGGCCGGGGTGACGACGGCGGTGGCGACCTGCGGCACGTCCTTCGGCGTCGACCACATCAAGGTGCTGCGCCCGATGCTCGGCGACGTCGGCGGCGTCGACGCGTCGAGCCTGGGCGAGGTGGTGTTCACCTTCGATCCCGACGAGGCCGGGCAGCGGGCGGCGTCCCGCGCGTTCTCGGAGGAGGGACGCTTCGCGGCGCAGACCTTCGTCGCGGTCGCGCCCGAGGGCCTCGATCCGTGCGACCTGCGCCTGCGTCGCGGCGACGACGCCGTGCGTCGGCTCGTGTCGACGAAGCGCCCGATGTTCGAGTTCATGATCCGCCGCACGCTCGAGGGCCACGACCTCGAGACGGTCGAGGGTCGGGTCGCTGCGCTCCGGGCCTCGGCTCCCGTGGTGGCGGGCATCCGCGACCAGTCGCTGACGCAGGGCTACGTCCGCACGGTGGCGGGCTGGCTGGGGCTGGACCCGTCCGAGGTGCAGGTCGCGGTCGACGCGGCGGCGCGCGGCACGGCGTCGACGCCCGCGCTCGAGCAGCGGTCGGGCTCAGGAGGCGCGACCCGCTCCGGCGAGGCGTCCGGCGGGAGCGGGTCCGCCGCGACGAGCCTGCAGCCGGTCGGCGGCGGCTCCGGGGCGATGTCGATCACCAGCCTGCCCCCGGTGGCGGCGGAGCCGGCGCCGTCCGCGCCGAGCCTGCTCGACCTGCCGCCCGACCTGACGACCAGGCAGGAGCGCGACGCGCTCATGGCGATCCTGCAGCAGCCGACCGTGGTGGGGTCCGACCTGGTCGCGCGCGCGGTGGGCGTCACCCTGACGACCCCGTCCCTCGCGGTGGTGAAGGACGCCGTCGCCGTCAGCCTGGACCACCTCGACGACCCACGGTGGCTCGACGTCGTGCTGGAGCAGACGCCCGAGTGGTACGCGCCCCTCGTGAAGGAGCTCGCGGTGGCACCGCTGCCCGAGCGCGAGGGCCGCGAGATCACGACCTACTGCCAGGGCATCGTCCGCAGCCTCGTCGAGCGCGACCTCCTGCGCCGCAAGGCGGAGCTGATGGGCCAGCTCATGCGCACCGACGCGCGGGTCGACCCCGAGCGGCACCGCGAGCTCCAGCGCGTCCTCGTCGAGGTCGAGGCGGAGCGCCGCAGCGTCCGCACCGAGTAGGCGCGCCGCAGCCCTCAGGGCCTCCCCGACGGCTGTCGCGCGGGCCGCGACCACTCCTCGCCACGTGGTCGCCACTGTTGCGAGCGTGTGAAATCTGCGCCCCCGAGTGCGGCCGCGACCGGCGCGTGTGTTACGAATGAACGTCCCCACGACGGCGTGCGAGTACAGCGGCACGCCAGGCGGACCTCCGCACACACCAGAAAGAGGTACCGGAATGACGTCCGAACCCCAGCTCGGCAGGCGCGTCCTCGCCGTCGTCGGCGGCACCGCCGCCAGCGTCCTCGTCCTCGCGGGCTGCGCCTCCGGCGGCTCGACCGACGCGGCGCTCAACGGCATCACGGTCGGCACCACCGACGTGGTCACGTCGCTCGACCCGGCCGGCTCGTACGACAACGGCTCGTTCGCCGTGCAGAACCAGGTCTTCCCGTTCCTCATGAACTCGCCCTACGGCAGCCCCGACGTCGAGCCCGACATCGCCGAGTCGGCCGAGTTCACCGACCCGACGACCTTCACGGTCACCCTCAAGGAGGGCCTGGAGTTCGCCAACGGCAACGCGCTCACCTCGAGCGACGTCAAGTTCTCGTTCGACCGCCAGCTTGCGATCGCCGACCCCAACGGCCCGTCGTCGCTGCTCGGCAACCTGGCGTCGGTCGAGGCCCCCGACGACACGACGGTCGTGTTCACGCTCAACGGCGCCGACCAGACCTGGCCGCAGATCCTGTCGAGCCCGGCCGGCCCGATCGTCGACGAGGACGTCTTCAGCGCCACGGCCCTGACCCCCGCCGACGACATCGTCACGGCGAACGCCTTCGGCGGCCAGTACTCGATCACCGACTACCGCGAGAACGAGCTCATCGCGTACGAGAAGAACGACGCGTACCAGGGCGTCCTCGGCGAGGCGAAGAACGACAGCGTCACCGCCACGTACTTCACGGAGGAGACCGACCTCAAGCTCGCCGTGCAGAACGGCGACGTCGACGTCGCGAACCGCAGCCTGAGCCCCACCGACCTCGCCGACCTGGCGAAGGACGAGGCCCTCACGGTGCACAACGGCCCCGGCGGCGAGATCCGCTACATGGTCTTCAACCTGAACACGATGCCCTTCGGCTCCACGCAGCCCGACGCCGACCCGGCGAAGGCCCTGGCCGTCCGCCAGGCCATCGCGGACACGGTCGACCGTGAGGCGCTCGCGCAGGACGTCTACAACAACACGTACGAGCCGCTCTACTCGGTCGTGCCCGAGGGCCTGACCGGCGCGACGACGCCGCTGGAGTCGATGTACGGCGACGGCGAGGGCGGCCCCGACGTCGACGCGGCCAGCTCGAAGCTGTCCGACGCCGGCGTCACCACGCCCGTCGCGATCGACCTGCAGTACAGCCCCGACCACTACGGCGCGTCGAGCGACGAGGAGTACGCCCTCGTGAAGTCGCAGCTGGAGGCCAGCGGCCTCTTCACGGTGAACCTGCAGTCCACGCTGTGGGACACCTACTCGACCGAGCGCCGCGAGGACGCCTACCCCGTGTACCAGCTGGGCTGGTTCCCGGACTTCTCGGACGCCGACAACTACCTGTCGCCGTTCTTCGTGAAGGACAACTTCGTCGGCAACCACTACGACTCCGCCGAGGTGCAGGACCTCCTCACGCAGGAGATCGCCGAGGAGGACCCCGCCGCGCGCGAGGCCCTCATCGGTGACATCCAGGAGGCCGTCGCGACCGACCTGCCCACGCTGCCGCTGCTCCAGGGCACGCAGGTCGTCGTGAGCTCGTCCGACGTCCAGGGCGTCGAGGACACCCTCGACGCGTCGTTCAAGTTCCGGTACGGGGCCCTGAGCCTCTAGCGTCGACCCGACCGCAGCACCAGAGGGGGCGTCCCGCCACGCGGGGCGCCCCCTCCGGCGCGGCACCTGTCCCACCCCGCCGCCGACCGCGCCCGCCCGGGCTCGCGCGGCCCCCGCAGCCCCACCGAAAGGCACCGCACGTGACGTCGCTCATCGAGGCACCCCCCGCGCCAGGAGGCCCCGGCGCGGGCAGGGCGCCGGGTCGCGTCCGGACCGGGGGCGGCTTCGGCCGCTACCTCGTGGTCCGGGCCCTGCTCATCGTCCCGACCGTGTTCATCCTCGTCACGCTCGTCTTCTTCCTGATGCGCGTCGTCGGCAACCCGATCACGGCCTCGGTCGGCGGGCGCCTGACGGAGGCCCAGCTGCAGGAGCGCCTCGCCGCGGCGGGCTACGACCGGCCGATCGTCGTCCAGTACCTCGAGTACCTGGGCCAGATCGTGCGCGGCGACTTCGGCACGACGGTGACGGACAACCGTCAGATCAGCGAGGTGCTGGTCACCTACGGCGCGGCGACCGTCGAGCTCGTCTTCTACGCGCTGATCGTCGCGCTGGTGCTGGGCGTGCCGCTCGGCATGCTCGCGGCCTACCTCCGCGACCGCTGGCCCGACGCGATCCTCCGCGTGCTGGCGATCCTCGCCTACGCGACGCCCGTCTTCTTCGCGGGCCTGCTGCTCAAGCTGACCTTCTCGGTGGCGCTCGGCTGGCTGCCCCTGGGCGGCCGAGCGAGCACCCGGGTGGCGATCGCGCTGGGCCGCATCGAGAGCCCGACGGGCATCTACCTCGTCGACGCGCTGCGCACGGGCAACGCGACGATCATCACCGACGTGCTCTCGCACGCCGTCCTGCCGGCGCTGACCCTGGGCCTCCTGACGGCGGGCATCTTCCTGCGCCTGGTGCGCACCAACGTCATCGGCACGCTCGGCTCGGAGTACGTCGACGCGGCCCGTTCGCGCGGGGTGCCCGAGCTGCGGCTGGTCCGCAAGCACGCGCTGAAGCCGGCGATGATCCCGATCATCACGGTGATGGGCCTGCAGATCGCGATGCTGCTGGGCGGCTCGGTGCTCACCGAGACGACGTTCGGCTGGCGCGGCCTCGGCTTCCAGCTGCAGCAGTACCTGTCGGCGCGCGACTTCGTCGCCGTGCAGGGCATCGTCGCCGTGCTGGCGGTCATCGTCGCCGTCACGAACTTCGTCGTCGACGTCGTCGCGGCGATCATCGACCCGAGGGTGAGGTACTGACATGAGCGGCACGACCAGCACGGCCGCGGCTCCGGCCCCCGGCCCCGCTCCCGTCCCCGCCGTCCGGGACGACCCCCGCGGCCCCTGGTGGCACCGGCTGCCGGTGGTCGCGCAGTTGCGCCGCAGCGTCGGCCTGCAGCGCGGCATGCTCGTCGCGGGGCTCGTGATCCTCGCGGTGTTCCTGCTCACGGCGCTCCTGGCGCCCGTGATCGCCCCCTACGGCTTCGGTCAGCTCGGCGACGACGGGGGAGCCTTCGCCCGTCAGGCGCCGCCCTCGGCGGAGCACCTCTGGGGCACGACCGTCGGCGGGTACGACGTGTTCAGCCGCGTCGTGTGGGGAACCCGCACGGCCCTCGCGGTCATCGTCGTCGCGGTGGTCCTGTCGATCACGCTGGGCGTCGCGCTCGGCCTGGTCTCGGGCTACCTGGGCGGCTGGCTGGACCGGGTCCTCGTGGTCGTCGCGGACGCCGTCTACGCGTTCCCGTCGCTGCTGCTCGCGATCGTCGTCTCGATCGTCATCAGCGGTGGGCAGTCGTCCCTCTGGGGCGGGATCCTCGCGGCCGGCATCTCGATCACGGTCGTCTACGTGCCGCAGTACTTCCGGGTGGTGCGCGCCGAGGCGGTGCGCCTGCGCAGCGAAGCCTTCGTCGAGTCGGCGAAGGTCAACGGCAGCAGCGTCGGGCGCATCATGGGCAAGCACGTGCTCCGCAACGCGACGCGCAGCCTGCCGCTGATCCTCACGCTCAACGCCTCCGAGGCGATCCTCACGCTCGCGGCCCTGGGGTTCCTGGGGTTCGGCATCGGACCGACGTCCGCCGCGGAGTGGGGCTACGACCTCAACCGCGCGCTCTCCGACACGGCGAGCGGCATCTGGTGGACGGGCGTCTTCCCGGGCTCCGCGATCGTGCTCGTGGTGCTCGGCATCACCCTGGTCGGCGAGAGCCTGAACGACCTCGCCGACCCGCGCCTGCGCACCCGCCGCCGCGCGGGCCGCACGCCGAAGCAGAAGGCGGCCACGGCCGCGACGACCGAGGAGGCCCGCGCATGAGCGCACCGATCGCAGGAGGCGCGACGCCCGCCCGCCAGGACCGCGAGGTCGCGGTCGACATCCGTGACCTCGAGGTCACCTTCGCGACCGACGGCGGCGACGTGCACGCGGTGCGCGGCGTCGACCTCGACGTGCGCCGTGGCGAGGTCCTCGCGATCGTGGGGGAGTCGGGCAGCGGCAAGACCGTGACCGCCAAGACGATCCTCGGCCTGCTGCCGGAGACGGCGACGGCCACGGGCGCGGTCGTGCTCTCGGGCGAGGACGTCCTCTCGGTGGGGGCGGCCCGCGTCCGCGAGATGCGCGGCACCGACGTGGCGATGGTGTTCCAGGAGCCCTCGACGGCCCTGAACCCCGTCTACACGGTGGGCTGGCAGATCGCGGAGGGGCTGCGCGCCCACGGCAAGCTGTCGAAGAAGGAGGGGCGGGCCAAGGCCGTCGAGGTGCTCCGCAAGGTGGGCATCCCCGACCCCGAGACCCGCGTGGACCACTACCCGCACCAGTTCTCGGGCGGACAGAAGCAGCGCGTCGTCATCGCCATGGCGCTCGTGCTCGACCCGGCGGTCATCGTGGCCGACGAGCCGACCACGGCGCTCGACGTGACGGTCCAGGCCGAGATCCTGGACCTCCTGCGCCGTTGCCGCGACGAGTTCGGCACGGCGGTCGTGCTCATCACGCACAACATGGGCGTCGTCGCCGACCTGGCCGACCGCGTGGCCGTCATGTACCTCGGCGAGGTCGTCGAGCAGGCGTCGGCGCGCGAGCTGTTCGCCGCGCCGCAGGCCGACTACACGAAGGCGCTGCTCGGCTCGGTGCCGCGCCTCGAGGCGCGCGGCCGGCAGGAGCAGCGCACCGAGGGCCGCGAGGTCGTCGTGCGCGCGCGGGGCCTCGAGATCGAGTACCCGGGTCGCTTCGGCCGGTCGGGGTTCCGGGCCGTCAAGGGCGTCGACTTCTCGATCGCCAAGGGCGAGGTGCTCGGCCTGGTCGGCGAGAGCGGGTCGGGCAAGACGACCATCGGCCGTGCCATCGCGGGGCTCACGCCCGTGACCGGTGGTTCGCTCGAGGTGCTCGGCACGGAGATGCGCGGCGTGCGGGAGCGCGACTTCCGGCCGCTGCGCGCCGACATCGGCTTCGTCTTCCAGGACCCGGCGTCGAGCTTCAACCCGCTGCTCACCATCGCCGAGTGCGTCGCCGAACCGCTCATCGTGCACGGCCGCGCGAAGGACGCGCGTCGGGCCCGGAAGCGCGTCGACGAGCTGCTCGAGGCCGTGCAGCTGCCGCGGGCGTTCGGCGACCGGTACCCGCACGAGCTCAGCGGCGGTCAGCGGCAGCGCGCCAGCCTGGCCCGCTCGTTGGCGCTCGAGCCCTCGCTGCTCGTGGCCGACGAGCCGACCAGCGCCCTCGACGTGTCGGTGCAGGCCCGCGTGCTGGAGCTCTTCGCCGAGCTGCAGGCCGACCTCGGCTTCGCGGCGCTGTTCATCAGCCACGACCTCGCGGTGGTGAACATGCTCGCCGACAGCATCGGCGTGCTCTTCCACGGTGACCTCGTCGAGCAGGGCCCCAACGACCAGGTGCTGGGCGCACCGCAGCACCCGTACACGCAGCGCCTGCTGGCCAGCCTGCCGGTGCCGGACCCGGTCGAGCAGGCCGACCGGCGCCTCCGGCTGGCCGAGCTGGACCGTTCCGCCCGTGACGGAGCCGCCTGATGGCGGCGCCCGTGCTCGACGCGGCGAGGCCGGTCCAGCTCGACGACCTGTCGCTGCTCTACCCCGCGCACGGTGGGCAGTCCGAGGTGCGGGCCGTCGACGGCGTCACCTTCTCGGTGCGCCCGGGTGAGATCCTCGCCGTCCTGGGCGAGAGCGGCTCGGGCAAGTCGACCCTGGCCCGGGCCCTCGCCGGGGGTGCCGCGCACGGTCGCCCGGCGGCGGGGCAGCCCCGCGTCGTCGGTGGCCGCATCTCGTTGTTCGGCGCCGACCTCGCGACGCTCCGCACCAAGCACCGCATCGCCCTGGCCAGCCGCATCGGGTACCTCGCGCAGGACGACGGCGACCGCCTCAGCCCCGACTACACGGTCGGCGAGACGATCGCGGCGCCCCTCTACGAGCGCGACAAGCACTTCGACCGCACCGAGGCGGGGCGGTTGGCCTCGCAGCTCGTCGACGCCGTGCACCTCCCGCTGAGCACGCTGCTCAAGCAGACCTGGGAGCTCAGCTCCGGGCAGCGCCAGCGGGTCGCGCTCGCGCGCAGCCTCGTGCTCGAGCCGCGGCTGCTCGTCGCCGACGAGCCCGCGCGCGGCGTCGACGTGCTCGTGCGCCAGGCCGTGCTCGACGTCATCAAGAACCTGCACCGGGACCGCCGCTTCTCGGCCGTCGTCGTCACGTCGTCGATCGCGGAGGCCCGCGCGGTCACCGATCGCATCGCCGTCATGCGCGGCGGCCGCCTGGTCGGCCTGGGCCCCGTTGACGAGGTGCTGCGCGACGGCGTCGACCCCTACGTGAAGGTGCTGTCGCACACGACCCCCATCGACGTGATCCGTCCCGAGGAGCGCGGCCCCGACGGCGCGGTCGAGGGAGCGCCCCGATGAGCGCGTCCGCCCGCGGTCACCGCGCGCGCCTCGCTCCGGAGGCCCCGGTCGCCCCCGAGCGTCGGCCGGGGCCCGGCGCGGTGAGCGTCGGGCCCCGTCCGTCGGCGCGCTTCGTCGAGGCCGTCGAGGCCGGGGGAGCGACCGTGGTGCCGATCGGCCCGGACACCCGGGGCCTGGTCTGGCTCTCGTACACCGCTGCGGACGAGCTCGGTCGCGTGCTCGACGAGCACCCCGGGATCGGCTGGGTGCAGCTGCCCTGGGCCGGCGTCGACGCCTTCTCGGCCGTGCTGCGGGAGCACGCCGACCGCCACGACCTGCTCTGGACGAGCGCCAAGGGCGCCTACGCCGAGCCCGTCGCCGAGCACGCCCTCGTGCTCACGCTCGCGCTGCTGCGCCTCGTCCGCAAGCGCGTCACGGCGCGCAGCTGGGCCACCGAGCAGGAGGGTCGCTCCCTGTACGGCAGGAGGGTCGTGGTGGTCGGTGCCGGCGGCATCGCCCGCGAGTTCCTGCGCCTGCTCGCGCCCTTCGAGTGCGAGACCGTCGTCGTGCGCCGCTCGGCCGAGCCCGTGCCCGAGGCGGACCGCACGGTCACGACCGGGGCGCTGCACGACGAGCTCCGGAGCGCCGACGTGGTGCTGCTCGCCGCGGCCATGACCGACGAGACGGCCCAGCTGGTCGGGGCCGAGGAGCTCGCGCTGCTGCCCGCGACGGCCGTGCTCGTGAACGTCGCGCGCGGCCCGCTGGTCGACACGGACGCGCTCGTCGCCGCCCTGCGCGAGGAGCGGCTCTGGGGGGCGGGTCTCGACGTCACCGACCCCGAGCCGCTGCCCGACGGGCACCCGCTCTGGACGGAGCCACGGGCGATCGTGACGCCGCACCAGGCGGACACGCCCGAGATGACGGCGCCGCTCCTGGCCGAGCGGATCCGGCTCAACGTGCGGGCGCTGGGCGGCGACGGCGAGTTCGTCGGCGTCGTCGACCCCGTGGCGGGGTACTGAACGGGGAGGTGTCACGCAGGGGCGCCGGGAGGTGCTACTGTTGTCACCGCTGTGAGGGGCGAGAGCCCGGAGCAGTTGCCATTCCTCGATAGCTCAATTGGCAGAGCAGCCGGCTGTTAACCGGCAGGTTCTTGGTTCGAGTCCAAGTCGGGGAGCGAAGGCCCAGCGGCTCCACCCGCTGGGCCTTTCTCGTTCCCGGGCTCGTTCAGCCGCCGACGACGTCGAGCGCCTGCTCGACCGTCCTCACGCTGAGCGGCATGCCGGTGCCCCAGAGGCGCGCCTTCAGCGCCCCGTACCGGCGACCGCCGTCGTCGGTGACGTAGCCGAGCAGCTGGTCGCCCTCGGTGACGGCGTAGACGGCGGTCACGGAGCCGGCCCTCTCGTGCGACAGGCTGAGCACGAAGTCGCGGTCGTGGTGCCGCACGGTCCGGGGCTCCGCGGTCACGAGCTGGTGGAGGCGTGCGTCGAGGGTCGTCATGACCGGACCCTAGCGGGTGCGCGCGCGCGCGAGCCGCGTGGCGCGAACCGCGTGGCGGGGCCGCGCGGGCCTCCTGCGCGAGCGGCGCACCGGCCCGGCGCGCGCCTCCTGCGCTCAGCCCTCGGGGTGGTCGCGACCGGGCAGCCAGCTCTGGCCGGGGGAGCCCCAGCTGTGCCTGCGGATCGACTTGGCGGCGCCCTTCCACCAGGGGTGCTCGAGGCGGTCGGCGTAGAGCACGCCGTCGAGGTGGTCGTACTCGTGCTGGAAGATGCGGGCGAGCCAGCCCGCCGCCTCGATCTCGAAGGCGCGGCCCTCGAGATCGGTGGCCCGCAGCAGCACGCGGTCGGCGCGGCGCAGCGGCCAGCGGTCGCCCGGGATCGACAGGCAGCCTTCCGACTCGTCGTCCTCGTCGAGCTCGTCGAGGGAGACCGGGCTCTGCCACAGCGTCGGGTCGATCGCCTCGCCGCGGTGCTCGACGCCGTCGTCGTCGGTCCAGCCCCAGACGAAGACGCGCAGGCCCACGCCGACCTGGGGCGCGGCGAGGCCGACGCCCGGGGCGGCGTCCATGGTCTCGTAGAGGTCGGCGACGAGGGTGCGCAGCGCGTCGTCGATCGCTCCGACCTCGGCGGCTCGGGCGTGGAGGACCGGCTCGCCGGTGATGATGATGGGTCGTACGGCCATTCGTCCAGGGTACCGACGCGCCGCCCGGTACCGTGGTGGCCGTGACGACGGACCTCGTGAGCCTGACGCCGTACCAGGCGGCGGGCATCCCCCTCGCGCTCGTCGGGGCCGTCTTCCTCGCCCTCGGCGCCCAGCTGCAGCACCAGGGCGTCGAGAAGGTCGAGAGCCGCAGCGGGGCTCAGGCCGGCATGAGCACCAGGCAGGTGCTCGCGCTGCTCGGCCGACCCTCGTGGGTCATGGGCACCGTGATGCTGGGCCTCGCGATCGTCCTGCAGCTCACCAGCCTCCGCCTGGCGCCGCTGCTCGTCGTGCAGCCCCTCGGCGCCGTCGCCCTCGTCGTCACGGCCGTGCTGCACAGCCGCACGAGCGGTCGCTCCTTGACCCGGGGCGCGAAGCGGGCCATCGCGCTCTGCGTCGGCGGCGTCGGCCTCTTCGTGACCGTGGCCGCGTTCTACGCCGTCGAGCCGCCCATCGACCGGCGGCAGCTCGTCACGGTGCTCGTGCTGCTCACGGCGGTGCTCGCCCTGTTCGGCGTGCTCTTCCGCCTCGTGCGCCGGCGGCGCAGCGCGCTGTTCTACATCATCGGCGCGGGAGTCCTCTACGGCTTCGTCGCGACCCTCGCCAAGATCGTGCTCAACCGCCTGTTCTCGGGCGCCTTCGACGGCCTCACGGTGCTCTGCGTCGTGTTCCTGCTGGCCGCTGGCGCCCTGGGCGGCTACTTCGTGCAGAACGCCTACTCGTCGGGCCCGCCGCACCTCGTCATCGCCGGGCTCACGGTCGTCGACCCGCTCGTGGCGGTCGGCATCGGCATCATGGTTCTGGGCGAGGCGACGGAGGTCGACGCGTTCGGCACGGTGGCGTTCCTCGTCGCCGGCACCGTCGCCGTCACCGGCGTCTTCCAGCTCGCCAAGTACAACCCGCAGCGGCGGTGACCGACGTGCCCCGCCCGCCCACCGCCTCCTGCGCTGCCCGCACCCGCCCCACGGGTGGGACCGACCGCCCCACGATGAGGACCGACCGACCGTGACCCCCTCGAAGCACTCCCAGGCCGACGCCGACCGTCTGACGATCCTGCTGGCCGGCGACACGTTCCCGCCCGACGTGAACGGCGCCGCGAACTTCACCGAGCGCCTCGCGATCGGGCTCGCCGAGCGCGGGCACGACGTGCACGTGCTGGCGCCCGCGGCGAGCCGCAAGCACGGCACGTTCCTCGAGGAGCACGGGGGCAGCACCCTCACGGTGCACCGCCTCAAGAGCACCCGCTGGCCCCTGCACGACTGGCTGCGCTTCGCGACGCCGTGGAAGGTCCGCCCCCAGGCCGGCGAGCTGCTCGACCGCCTGCGGCCGGACGTCGTGCACATCCAGTCCCACGTCGTCATCGGCCGCGGCGTGACCAAGGCCGCCGCGGAGCGCGGGATCCGCCTCATCGCGACGAACCACTTCATGGCCGAGAACCTCATCGAGCACACCGGCCTGCCGCACGCCGTGCGCTCCACGGCGATCCGCCTCGCGTGGAACGACGCGAGCAAGACGCTGCGGCAGATGTCCGCCATCACGACGCCGACGCAGCGGGCCGCCACGTTCCTCGAGAACACGGTGGACGTGCACGACGTCCTCGCGATCTCGTGCGGCATCAAGGCCTCCGACTACGTCGCCCGCACCGACCGCCCGCGCGAGAACCGCATCGTGTTCGTGGGCCGCGTGACCGGCGAGAAGCAGATCGACGTGCTGCTGCGCGCGATGACGAAGCTCGACCCCGCGCTCGACGCGACCCTCACGATCATCGGGGGCGGCGACCTCCTGAAGCAGCTGCAGCAGATGGCCGTCGACCTCGGCATCGGCAACCGCGTCACCTTTGCGGGCTACGCGAGCGACACGGACCTGCGCCGCACCCTCACCGACTCGGCCGTCTTCGCGATGCCGTCGACGGCCGAGCTGCAGAGCATCGCCAGCCTCGAGGCGATGGCCAGCGGCCTGCCGATCGTCGTGGCCGACGCCATGGCGCTGCCGCACCTCGTCGACGAGGGGAGGAACGGCCACCTGTTCCGTCCGGGCGACGCCGACGACCTCGCGGCGAAGCTCACGCAGGTGCTGACGCTCGACGACGACGCCTACCTCGCGATGCGTCGCGCGAGCCTCGCGATGATCGAGGGGCACGACATCGACCGCACGGTGAGCGTGTTCGAGAGCCTGTATCGTGGGCAGCCGGTGGCCGAGGCCATCCGTCAGGGGCGGTAGCTCAGCCGGTCAGAGCAGGCGACTCATAATCGCTCGGTCACGGGTTCAAGTCCCGTCCGCCCTACCGCGCGGTGGGTCCCTGCGACGCCCTGTCGGCCGTCGGTGGCAGCATGGCCCCGTGTTCACGAGACGATCCACGGGCCAGGGCGACGAGACCGAGCGGGCGAGGGGCGAGGCCGCCATCGGCGTCGGCGCGCAGGTGTTCGTGCTGAGCAGCGACGAAGACGGCACGACGCCGTGGCCCGAGGGGCCGACGGGCGTCGTCGTCCGCGCAGGAGGCTCGGCCTGGCAGGGCGTGACCGGCATCAGCGGGTCGCGGCGCAGCTGGACGGTCGAGTTCTCCGAGCCCCAGCGCGACCGCGACGGCGAGGGTCCTTTCGTGAGCGCCCAGGTGCCGGAGCGCTACCTGCGCCTCGCGCCGGTCGGCGACTGGAGCTGACCCGGGGGACCGACCCGCCCGGCCGGGTCCGCGGGAATGCCCGGGCGGCGCGTACCGTTGGCACGATTGCATGCGAACGCATGCAGTTTCGAGCGAAGGTGGACAGCATGCAGGTCGAGATCGGCGTCTTCAGCGTCGGGGACATCACCGTGGACCCGACCACGGGGCGTGCCCCCACCGAGGCGGAGCGCCTCCAGGCCATGGTCGCGATCGCGAAGAAGACCGAGGAGGTCGGGCTCGACGTCTTCGCCGCGGGGGAGCACCACAACCCGCCCTTCGTGAACTCGTCGCCCACCACGCTGCTGGCCTACGTCGCCGCGCAGACCGAGCGCCTGCAGCTGTCGACGGCCACGACGCTCATCACGACGAACGACCCGGTGAAGATCGCCGAGGACTTCGCGATGCTGCAGCACCTCTCGGGCGGTCGCGTCGACCTCACGCTCGGCCGGGGCAACACGGGCCCGGTCTACCCCTGGTTCGGCAAGGACATCCGCCAGGGCATCCCGCTCGCCATCGAGAACTACGCGCTGCTGCACCGCCTCTGGCGCGAGGACGTCGTCGACTGGAAGGGCCGCTTCCGCACCCCGCTGCAGGGCTTCACCGCGACGCCCCGCCCGCTCGACGACGTCGCGCCCTTCGTCTGGCACGGCTCCATCCGCAGCCCCGAGATCGCCGAGCAGGCGGCCTACTACGGTGACGGCTTCTTCGCGAACCACATCTTCTGGCCGCCGTCGCACACCAAGCAGATGGTCGACCTCTACCGCTCGCGGTACGAGCACCACGGACACGGGCGGGCCGACCAGGCCATCGTCGGCCTCGGCGGCCAGGTGTTCCTCGCGAAGAACTCGCAGGACGCCGTGCGGCAGTTCCGCCCCTACTTCGACGAGGCCCCCGTCTACGGCCACGGCCCGAGCCTCGAGGACTTCACCCGTCAGACGCCGCTCACCGTCGGCAGCCCGCAGGAGGTCATCGACCGCACGCTGGGCTTCCGGGACTACGTGGGCGACTACCAGCGCCAGCTGTTCCTCATCGACCACGCCGGCCTGCCGCTCGGCACGGTGCTCGACCAGCTCGAGCTGCTCGGCGAGCACGTGGTGCCGGTGCTGCGCCGGGAGCTCGCGCAGGGCCGTCCCGAGCACGTGCCCGACGCGCCCTCGCACGCCTCGCTCGTCGCCGCGCGCGACGCGGCGGCGAGCACCGACGCCGCGTCCGCGAGGCCCGCCGCGGGCCAGGAGGTCGCCGCGTGACCACGAAGCACCTCGTCGTCCTCAGCGCGGGCCTGTCCGTCCCCTCGTCGAGCCGGCTGCTCGCCGACCGCCTCACCGAGGCGGCCGTGCGCCGACTCGGGGCGCTCGGCGACGAGGTCTCCGTCGAGGTCGTCGAGCTGCGCGACCTCGCCCACGAGGTCACCGACCACCTGCTGACGGGCTTCGCGCCGGAGGCGCTGGCCGCCGCGCAGCGGTCCGTCACGGCCGCCGACGGCCTCGTCGCGGTCACCCCGATCTTCTCCGCCTCCTACAGCGGCCTCTTCAAGTCGTTCGTCGACGTGCTCGAGCCCACGGCGTTGGCGGGTACGCCCGTCCTGCTGGGTGCCACGGGCGGCACGGCCCGGCACAGCCTCGCTCTCGAGCACGCCGTGCGCCCGCTCTTCGCCTACCTGCGCGCGGTCGTCGTGCCGACGGCCGTCTTCGCCGCGAGCGAGGACTGGGGCGGTGACGCCGGTGCCGCCGGGACGGACGTCGCCAGCGGGCTCGGGGAGCGCCTCGACCGTGCCGCCGCCGAGCTCGCGGAGCTCGTGCACCGGCACGAGACCGTCCGCGAGGACCCCTTCGAGTCCGTCGTGCCGTTCGAGGAGCAGCTGCGCCGCCTCTCCGGGGACGCGTCGTGAGCACCGCCACCGATCCCGCCGACGCGGTCCGGGCCTCCGGCCAGGCCGAGCTGGACCGCTTCCACGCCCTGCGCCGTGCGCACGTGACGGGCCCCACGGGACCGCTCGCGCTCGTGCAGACGCAGTGGATCGACCACGAGCAGCCCGTCTGGGGCGTGCCGGGCCGGTGGGCTCCGGCGCCGGCCGTGGGCACGGGCCTCCTGCTCACCGCCGAGGCGGCCGACGGCGTCGAGGTCGACGGCGAGCTCGTCGACGGGACGGTGCTCGTCGCCCCCGACGACGCCGTCGTGCCGGGCCGGGTCCGCTTCGGCGCGACCACGACCGGCACGGTCGTCACGGACGACGACGGCTCGAGCGCCGCGTTGCGCGTGTGGGACTCGGCCTCGGAGGGCGTGCAGCGCTTCGGGTCGATCAGTGCCTACCCCTACGACCCCGACTGGGTGATCACGGCCGAGTTCGTGCCCACCGAGCCCGGCACCGAGGTCGACGTGCGGCACCAGGCCGACCTCGACCTCAGTCGGCCCAAGCCCCTGCCGGGCCTGATCCGCTTCGAGCGCGACGGGACCCCCTACGAGCTGGCGGCCTTCCCCAGCGGCACGGGCGACCGGCTGCAGCTCGTCTTCGGCGACGCCACCAACGGCGACGGGAGCTACTCGGTCGGCCGGTTCCTCTTCCCGGTCCCGGCGGGCGACGGCACGATCGTGCTCGACCTCAACCGCGCCGTGCTGCCGCCGTGCGCCTTCTCGTACGCCTTCAACTGCCCGGTGCCGCCGGCGCAGAACCGCTTCACGGTGCCGATCGAGGCGGGCGAGCGGCACGTCCTCGACCGTGAGGGCCGTCCGCTGCACTGATCCGCTCCCGGGTCGTCGTCCCACCTCGCCCAGGAGCAGGAGGCCGAACGCAGGAGGCGCGACGCGCCCGGCCCGGTCGGTGGCACCTGACAGGATCGACCTCGTGATCACGCTGCTGCACCGCCTGCCGACGGGCGACGTCGAGCTCACCGAGCTCGACGCCGCCGGCCGTGCGCTCGGGGAGCCGGTCGTGGTCCCGGACGACGACTGGATCGACGAGGTCCGACGGCGCGAGGCCACCACGGCGCCGCGCTGGGCCTGGGACGACACGCCCCGCTGGTACCCCCGCCTGCTCGCCGCCGGGGTCGAGCTGGGCCGGTGCCTCGACCTGCGGCTCTGCCACGCGATCCTCCGCGGTTCGGCCGCGACCGTCGGCAGCGAGCTGCACGGTGCGCGCCGGGGTCCGTGGGACGCCCCGCAGTCCGCGCCGGTCGCCACCGACGCCCTCGTGGTCGTCGAGCCCGAGTCGCTGCCCGACCCGCTCGCCGAGCTGCGGCGACAGCGCGCGGCCGTCGAGTCCAGCCCCGGTCGGGCGGGGCTCGAGCTGCTCCTCACGGCCGAGTCGACCGGAGCCCTCGTCGCGGCCGAGATGCACGACGCCGGCGTGCCGTGGTCGGTCGAGGTGCACGACCGGCTGCTCACCGAGCTGCTCGGACCTCGCCCCGCCGCCGGTCAGCGGCCCCCGGCCATGCAGCAGGAGCTCGAGCGCGTGCGCGTGGCGCTCGACGACCCGCAGCTCAACCCGGACTCCCCGGCCGACCTGGTGCGCTCCCTGCGCCGCGCGGGCGTCCCGGTGTCCTCCACCCGTCAGTGGGAGCTGCAGCAGCACGAGCACCCCGCCATCGGACCCCTGCTGCGGTACAAGAAGCTGCAGCGCCTGCTCGTCGCCCACGGGTGGTCCTGGCTGGACCAGTGGGTCCACGGTGGTCGCTTCCGACCCGAGTACGTGCCCGGAGGCGTGGTCACCGGTCGCTGGGCGTCGAGCGGCGGGGGCGCCCTGCAGCTGCCGAAGGCCGTGCGCGCGGCCGTGGTGGCCGACCCCGGCCACGTGCTCGTCGTCGCCGACGTCGCCCAGCTCGAGCCGCGCGTGCTCGCGGGCCTCGCCCGTGATCCGGCCATGGCCTCGGCCGGGGCGGGCGACCTGTACGAGGGGATCGTGAGCAGTGGTGCCGTGGCCACCCGGCAGGAGGCGAAGGGGGCGATGCTCGGCGCCATGTACGGTGCCACGCGCGGTGAGAGCGGCCGCCTCCTGCCGAGGCTGGCCCGGGCCTTCCCGCGCGCGATGGCGCTCGTGGAGGAGGCCGCGCGCACGGGCGAGCAGGGCGGCGTGGTGAGCACGCTGCTCGGTCGCAGCTCGCCCCGCCCCGGCGACGCCGCGGCGCGGGAGGCGTTCCCGCCCGAGACGGCCGGGCCACCCGTCGACGGCGACGCGCGCGCGTGGGGCCGTTTCACCCGCAACTTCGTCGTGCAGGGCACCGCTGCCGAGTGGGCGCTGTGCTGGCTCGGCGTCCTCCGCCGTCGTCTCCGGGCACGCGAGGCCGCGGGGGAGGGCCGTGCGCGGCTCGTGTTCTTCCTGCACGACGAGGTCGTCGTCCAGGCGCCGGACGACCTCGCCGACGCCGTGGCCGACGACGTGCGCGAGTCCGCCGCAGAGGCCGGGCGCCTGCTGTTCGGCGACGCCCCGCTGACGTTCCCGCTCACCGTCGAGGTCGTCCGCGACTACGGGCAGGCGAGCTAGCACCAGGTCGGGCGGCGGTTCACAGTCGTTGCACGGTTGTGATGCCGCGCGGCCACCTGCGATGATCGCTGCAGCGGCGACAGCCGTACAACTTCACATGCTCGGTTCCGTGCACGCAGGTCGATGGGGAAGTCGCACCTGACGGATGGAGGAACCGTGACCACTGCAACGGCAAGGGGAGTGCTCTACCTGCACTCGGCCCCTCGAGCGCTGTGCCCCCACGTCGAGTGGGCGGTCGGTCGTGCCCTCGGGCACGGCGTCAACTTCGCCTGGGTGCCCCAGCCCGTGCTCCAGGGCGCCCAGCGCACGGAGTTCACCTGGGAGGGCGAGCCCGGCGCGGGCGCCCGCATCGCCTCTGCCCTCCGGGGCTGGGACCACCTGCGCTACGAGGTGACCGAGGACCCGGGCCCCGGCTGGGACGGTGGCCGGTGGATGCACACCCCCGACCTCGGCGTCTTCTACGCGCAGACCGACGCGGCGGGCAACGCCGTGGTGCCGGAGGACCGCGTGCGGTACGCGATGGACGTCGCGGGGAGCAACATGGTCGAGCTGCACCGCGAGCTGCGGCTCGCCCTCGGGCAGGCCTGGGACGACGAGCTGGAGCCGTTCCGCTGGTCGGGCGAGGGCAACCCCGTCGTCTGGCTGCACAAGGTGGGTTGACCCGCCGCCGACGCACCTCCCGTCACGGCGAAGGCCGGCACCCCCGCGGGGTGCCGGCCTTCGCCGTGCGCCGGCCCGGATCGCGCCGGGCCGCCCGCCCTAGACGGCGCGGAACGCCGCGACGGCGTTGTGCCCGCCGAAGCCGAACGAGTTGCTGAGGGCCACGATGTCGCCCTCGGGCAGGGCGCGGGGCTCGCCGACGACGACGTCGAGGTCGATCTCCTCGTCCATCTGCGTCACGTTGATGGTCGGCGGGGCGACGCGCTCGTGCAGGGCCTTGACCGTGAAGAGCGCCTCGACGGCACCGGCGCCGCCGAGCAGGTGCCCGGTGGACGACTTGGTCGCCGACACGATGAGCTTCGACGTGTGGTCGCCGAACACGCGCTTGAGGGCGCGGTACTCGGCGATGTCGCCGACCGGGGTGCTCGTGGCGTGGGCGTTGACGTGCACGACCTGGTCGCGCTCCACGCCGGCCCGCTCGAGCGTGGTGACGACGGCGCGCGCGGCTCCCGAGCCCTCGGGGTCGGGTGCGGTGATGTGGTACGAGTCGCTCGTGACGTCGCCGCCGATCAGCTCGGCGTAGATGCGGGCGCCGCGGGCGAGCGCGTGCTCCTCGGTCTCGAGCACGAGGGCGGCACCGCCCTCGCCGAGCACGAAGCCGTCGCGCGTGACGTCGTAGGGGCGGGACGCGGTGGCCGGGTCGTCGTTCCGGCGGGAGAGGGCCTGCATGGCGGCGAACGACGCGAGGGGCATCGGGTGCGTCGCCGCCTCCGAACCGCCGGCGACGACGATGTCGGCGAGGCCCGCCTGGAGGTGGTCGTAGGCGTTGACGATCGACTCGGTGCTCGACGCGCAGGCCGAGACGACCGTGCGGGCCCCGGCGCGAGCGCCGAGGTCCATCGAGATCGCGGCGGCCGGCCCGTTGGGCATGAGCATGGGCACGGTCATCGGGAGGACGCGGCGGGGGCCCTTCTCGCGGAGGGTGTCCCAGCCGTCGAGCAGCGTCCAGACGCCGCCGATGCCGGTGGCCCAGTCGACGAGGAACCGCTCGGGGACGACCTCGGGGGAGCCCGCGTCGGCCCAGGCCTCACGGGCCGCGATGAGGGCGAACTGGCTCGAGGGGTCGAGGCGCTTGACCTCGCGGCGGTCGAGCACGTCGGCCGAGGGGACCTTGGCCTGACCGGCGAAGGTCACGGGCAGGTCGTACTTCGCGACCCAGTCGTGCTCGAGCGTGCTGATGCCGGACTCGCCGGCGAGGAGTGCGGTCCAGCTCTCGGCGGCGGTGCCGCCGAGGGGCGTGGTGCCACCGAGTCCGGTGACGACGATCTTCTTGGTCATGACGGTGCTCCTGGGAACGGTGGGCGACGGATCGCCCGACGAGGCGACCGGCCGGCCCGAGGGGCCGGCCGGTCGAGGGGGACGTCTAGCCCTGTGCCTTCGTGATGAAGTTCACGGCGTCGCCGACGGTCTTGAGGTTCTTGACCTCTTCGTCGGGGATCTTGACGTCGAACTTCTCTTCGGCGTTGACGACGATGGTCATCATCGAGATGGAGTCGATGTCGAGGTCGTCGGTGAACGACTTGTCCATCTCGACGGTGTCGGTCGCGATGCCGGTCTCGTCGTTGACGAGCTCGGCCAGGCCGGCGAGGACTTCTTCGGTGGACTGTGCCATGGTGTTCTTCTCCTAGGGGTGTTCGTGATGACCGGGGTCGATCCTACCCAGGTCGTGCGCGCCGCAGGGCGCGGCGCGCGTGGGTGGGATCAGGGCAGGACGACGACCTGGGCGCCGAACACGAGGCCCGCGCCGAAGCCGATCTGGAGGGCGAGTCCACCGCTCAGCTCGGGCTGTTCCTGCAGCAGGCGGTGGGTCGCGAGCGGGATGCTCGCGGCGGACGTGTTGCCCGTCGTGGCGATGTCGCGGCCGATGGCGACGGTGTCGGGGAGGCCGAGCTGCTTGGCGAACTCGTCGACGATGCGCATGTTGGCCTGGTGCGGCACGAAGGCCGAGAGCTGGTCGGCGGTGACGCCGGCGCGCTCCAGCGCGAGCTTGGCGACCTTCACCATCTCCCAGACGGCCCACCGGAAGACCGTCTGGCCCTCCTGGCGCAGCGTCGGCCACGCGACGGAACCGGCACCCTCGCGGTACTCCTGCATCGTGCTCGTCATGCGGATGGCGTCCCACTTCGAGCCGTCGGAGCCCCAGACCGTCGGCGCGATGCCGGGCACGTCGCTGGGGCCGACGACCGCCGCGCCCGCGCCGTCGCCGAGCAGGAACGAGATGCTCCGGTCGGTCGGGTCGATGTGGTCGCTGAGCTTCTCGGCCCCCACGACGAGCACGTGCTCGGCGAGGCCCGACTTGATGAAGGAGTCGGCCTGGGCGATGCCGTAGGCGTAGCCGGCGCACGCCGCCGAGATGTCGTAGGCAGCGGCGGGGTTCGCGCCGACCCGCTCGGCGAGGAGGGAGGCGACGGACGGGGTCGCGACGCCGCCGGAGATCGTCGAGACGAGCACGATGCCGATCTGGTCCGGGCGGATGCCGGCCTTCTCGATGGCCTCCTTCGAGGCCTGCTCGGCGAGGTCGATCACGTGCACGTCGCGCGAGGCGCGGACGCGGGTGACGACGCCCGTGCGCTGACGGATCCACTCGTCGGACGAGTCGATCGGGCCGACGATGTCGTCGTTCGGCACGACGAGCTCGCCGCGCGCGGCGCCGAGCGACAAGATGCGGGTGAACTCGACGCCCGTCGTCTGCTTCAGCTGGGGAAGGGTCCGGGTCATGATGCTGCTCCCTCGAGGAGGTCGACGGCGGCCGCGAGGTCGTCGGGCGTCTTCACGGCGACCGAGGGGACGCCCTTCAGTCCGCGCTTGGCGAGGCCGGTGAGGGCACCGGCAGGGGCGAGCTCGACGAGGCCGGTCACGCCCGCTGCCTCGAAGGACCGCATCACGGCGTCCCAGCGCACGGGCGACGACACCTGGCCGACGAGCAGGTCGACGAACGCGCGGCCGGAGGCGACGGCGGAGCCGTCGGCGTTGGTCCAGAGCGTCGTGGTCGGGTCGGCCACCGCGACGGGCGCCGCGGCGGTGCGCAGGCGCTCGACGGCAGAGGCCATGTAGGTGGTGTGGAAGGCGCCGGCGACGGCGAGCGGCACGACTCGTGCCCGGGTCGGCGGCTGCTCGGCGAGGGCGGCGAGGGCGTCGAGCGCGCCCGCGACGACGAGCTGGCCGCCGCCGTTGTGGTTCGCGGGGGCGAGGCCCAGCTCGTCGAGGCGTGTCCGCAGCTCGGCCTCGTCGCCGCCCAGCACGGCGCTCATGCCGGTGGGGGTCTCGGCGGCGGCGGCGGCCATGGCGCGACCCCGCTCGGCGACGAGGGCGACCGCGTCGTCCTCGTCGAGGACGCCCGCGACGGCCGCGGCGGTGAACTCGCCGACGCTGTGACCGGCGACCCCCGTCATGCGCGACCGGTCGACGCGCGCGAAGAGGGCCCGGGCGGTGAGGAGCCCGGCGGCCACGATGAGCGGCTGCGCCACGGCGGTGTCGCGGATGGTCTCGGCGTCGGAGGTCGTGCCGTGCGCGACGAGGTCGGTGCCGGCGGCCTCCGACCAGCGGCCGAGGGTCTCGCGGGCGCCGGGCTCGGCGAGCCACGGGTCGAGGAATCCTGGGGTCTGGGAGCCCTGTCCGGGCGCGAGGACGACGATCACCGGACCATCATGCCAAGCCGGGGGAGCGATCCGGTGGAGGTCGACCACAGGAGAACCGGCGAGTCGTTGGAGGAGTCCACCACGGGCGTGCCGGTGGACGCGGGCCGGACCTCGAGGGCGTCGTGCTCAGCGTGCGCGTGACGGGCGCGGCTGACGACGGCGGGCCGACTGGGCCTCCGGGTCCGCGATCGAGCCGAGGACGAGGGCCGACTGCAGGATGAGCGCCTCCCGGGCCCCGGTGGCGTCCCAGCCGATGACCTCGGAGACGCGCTTCAGTCGGTAGCGCACCGTATTGGGGTGCACGAAGAGCTCGCGGGCCGTGGCCTCGA
The DNA here is from genome assembly GCF_054781095.1 of Frigoribacterium salinisoli. Lineage (NCBI taxonomy): Bacteria > Bacillati > Actinomycetota > Actinomycetes > Micrococcales > Microbacteriaceae > Frigoribacterium > Frigoribacterium salinisoli. The sequence goes on along the minus strand of NZ_BAAGVB010000001.1, from coordinate 895,492 downwards.
GCGATCGGCCGTTGTCGAGGTAGCACCACAGCGTGGTGAGCAGTTCGGTCGAGTGCGCCTTCAGCGGCCGGTACACCTTGGTGACGAGGGTGGCGCGGGCCAGGGGGTCGCCCGCGAGGGCCCGTTCGGGCAGGAGGTCGTCGGCCAGCGCCGGGCGGGGCGCGTTGCGCCAGGAGCGGGCGACGGCGAAGCCCGCGAGGGCGGCCTTGGCGCTCCCGGACGCCTCCACCAGGCTCGGCACCGCCGGCCCCAGGACGAGGTGGCCCTCGCCGAAGCCGGGCTCCAGGGCCTTCGCGATCTCCGTGAAGGAGGGGCGACGCACCGACTCGACCGCCGGGTCGTCGTCGGCTCCCTCGGACGGTCCGTCGCTCTCGGCGCGACCGATGACGAGGACGAGACGGCTGCCCTGCACGCCGATGAGCACGTCGGCGTCCAGGTGACGGGAGGTCCGGCGGAGCACGTCGACGTCGAGCACGCGAGGGGTGTTGCCGACGAGCACGGAGACCTCGCCGTGGCCGTGCCAGCCGAGGGCCGCGATGCGGCTCGGCAGTTCGTCGTCGTACTCGCCGCTGAGGATCGAGTCGACGACGAGGGCCTCGAGCCGGGCGTCCCAGAGCCCGCGCGCCTCGGCCGCCCGCGCGTAGACGTCGGCGGCCGCGAAGGCGATCTCGCGCGAGTAGAGCAGGATCGCCTCGCGCACCGAGTCGTCGCCGTCCTTGACGCGCTCCTCGACCACCTCGACGGTCACCCGGATCAGCTGCAGCGTCTGGGTGAGGCTGACGGAGCGCAGGAGCTCACGGGGGGCCGCGCCGAAGACGTCGGCAGCGATCCACGGCGTGCTCTTCGGGTCGTCGAACCAGCTGATGAACGAGGTGATGCCCGCCTGGGCGACGAGGCCCACGGCGGAGCGCCGCCCCGGCGGCATGTCGCCGTACCAGGGCAGTGTCTCCTCCAGGCGGGTGATCGTCAGCGTCGCGAGCTCTCCCGAGACCGCCCGCAGCCACGCCAACGTGCGCTGCTTGTCCGCCGGGCCGGGCCCTGCGGCCCCGCCCGGCGTTCGCGTCGTGCTCACGGACCGGGTCAGCTCTCCCCGCCGGCCACGCCGCTCGTGCCGGCCGCCACGTCGTGCAGGCGGTACTTGTCGATCGCCTGCTGCACGACCGCCGCGTCGACCTCGCCGCGGCGGGCCAGGGCCTGCAGCGTGCGCACGACGAGCGACGGCCCGTCGATGTGGAAGAACCGGCGGGCGGCGGCCCGGGTGTCGGAGAAGCCGAACCCGTCCGCACCGAGCGTCAGGTAGTCACCGGGCACGAAGGGACGGATCTGGTCCGGGACCGCGTGCATGAAGTCGCTCACGGCCACGACGGGGCCCTCGGCGCCCTGGAGCGCCTGGGTCACGTAGGGCGTGCGCGGCTCCTCGGACGGGTGGAGGAAGTTGTGCTCGTCGGCCTCGAGGCCGTCGCGGCGCAGCTCGTTCCACGACGTGACGCTCCAGACGTCGGCGGCGACGTTCCAGTCGTCGGCGAGCAGCTGCTGGGCCTCGAGGGCCCACGGCACGCCCACGCCCGAGGCGAGGAGCTGGGCGCGCGGGCCCAGGTTCTCGGCCGCGCGCAGCTTGTAGATGCCCCGCACGACGCCCTCGACGTCCAGGTCGTCGGGCTCGGCCGGCTGCTGCAGCGGCTCGTTGTACACCGTGAGGTAGTACATGACGTTCGGGTCCGGGTGCTCGCCGCCGTACATGCGCTCGATGCCGGCCCGCACGATGTGGCCGATCTCGTAGCCGTAGGCGGGGTCGTAGGACACGACCGCCGGGTTCGTCGACGCGAGCAGCAGCGAGTGGCCGTCGGCGTGCTGGAGGCCCTCGCCGGTCAGGGTCGTGCGGCCGGCCGTGGCTCCGATGATGAAGCCGCGCGCCATCTGGTCGCCCGCCGCCCACATGGCGTCGCCCGTGCGCTGGAAGCCGAACATCGAGTAGAAGACGTAGACCGGGATGAGCGGCTCGCCCTGCGTCGAGTACGACGTGCCCACCGCGGTGAAGGCCGCGAAGGCGCCCGCCTCGTTGATGCCCACGTGCAGGATCTGCCCCTGGGGGCTCTCCTTGTAGGCCAGCAGCAGCTCGCGGTCGACCGACGTGTAGTGCTGCCCCTTGGGGTTGTAGATCTTCGACGTCGGGAAGTAGGCGTCCATGCCGAACGTGCGCGCCTCGTCGGGGATGATCGGCACGATGCGGTGCCCGAAGTCGGGAGCGCGCAGGAGGTCCTTCAGGAGGCGCGCGAAGGCCATGGTCGTCGCGACCTGCTGCTTGCCCGAGCCCTTCTTGACCACGGAGTAGGTCTTCTCCTCGGGGAGCGGGACCTGCGTGTACTTCGAGCGGCGTTCCGGGACGTGCCCGCCCAGCGCGCGGCGGCGCTCCTGCAGGTACTCGATCGCCTCGTCGCCCTCGCCGGGGTGGTAGTAGGGCGGCAGGTACGGGTCCGCCTCGAGCTGCGCGTCGCTGATCGGGACGCGCATCTCGTCGCGGAACTGCTTGAGGTTGTCGAGCGTGAGCTTCTTCATCTGGTGGGTCGCGTTGCGCCCCTCGAACGACGGGCCCAGGCCGTAGCCCTTGACCGTCTTCGCCAGGATCACCGTCGGCTGGCCCTTGTGCTCGGCCGCGGCCTTGAAGGCGGCGTAGACCTTGCGGTAGTCCTGGCCACCGCGCTTGAGGTTCCAGACCTGGTCGTCGGTGTAGCCCTCGACGAGCTTCAGCGCCCGCGGGTCGCGGCCGAAGAAGTTCTCGCGCACGTAGGCGCCGCTCTCGGCCTTGTAGGTCTGGAAGTCGCCGTCGGGGGTGCTGTTCATGAGGTCGAGCAGGGCGCCCTCGGTGTCGCGGGCGAGCAGGTCGTCCCACTCGCGGCCCCAGACGACCTTGATGACGTTCCAACCGGCACCACGGAAGAAGCTCTCGAGCTCCTGGATGATCTTGCCGTTGCCCCGCACCGGGCCGTCGAGGCGCTGCAGGTTGCAGTTGATGACGAAGTTGAGGTTGTCGAGACCGTCGTTGGCCGCGACCTGGAGCTGACCGCGGCTCTCGACCTCGTCCATCTCGCCGTCGCCGAGGAACGCCCAGACCTGCTGGTCGGAGGCGTCCTTGATGCCGCGGTTCGTGAGGTACTTGGCGAGCTGGGCCTGGTAGATCGCGTTGATCGGGCCGAGGCCCATCGAGACCGTCGGGAACTGCCAGAACTCGGGCATGAGCCGCGGGTGCGGGTACGAGCTCAGCGCGTGGCCGGCGCGGCTCTTCTCCTGGCGGAAGCCGTCGAGGTCGTCGGTGCCGATGCGGCCCTCGAGGTAGGCGCGGGCGTACATGCCGGGGGAGGCGTGGCCCTGGAAGAAGATCTGGTCGCCGCCGCCGGGGGCGTCCTGTCCGCGGAAGAAGTGGTTGTAGCCGACCTCGTAGAGGGCCGCGCTCGACGCGTAGGTCGAGATATGGCCGCCGACCGAGATGCCGGGGCGCTGCGCGCGGTGCACGGTGACGGCGGCGTTCCAGCGGATCCACCGGCGGTAGCGGCGCTCGAGCTCCTCGTCGCCCGGGAACTCGGGCTCGTCGCCCGCGGCGATGGTGTTGACGTAGTCGGTGGTGGGGACCATCGGCACGCCGAGGTGCAGTTCGCTCGAGCGCTTGAGCACGCTCTGCACGATCTCGCGCGCACGCTCGTGGCCCTGGTCCCGGACGAGTCCTTCGAGGGACTCGCGCCACTCGGCGGTCTCCTGGGGGTCCTGGTCGGTCGCCTCGACCGAGCGGGGGTCCTGGTCGTCAAACGTCACCGTTGACCTCAATCATCGTCTGGAGCCCCGACGCCCGGTCCGGGCGGGGGAGCTTCGTGCTGAACAGCGCCGGGACGCTGCGTGTGGTGGACAGGCACGCCGGGCACGTCGCGCGGATCACGCGCGGACGCTCACCTGACGCGTCCACCCTAGTTCCTCCGGCGGGCGCAGGAGGTCCGTGCACGCTGGGAGGACGACGCCCGCGACCGGCCGCGACGGGCGTAGGATCGCTGACCGTGTCAGACGCCGGCCACCCTGGCCGACGCGGAAGGAACGCGACCATGGCGCTGCAGGACGACGTGCAGGCACCCGACTTCGACCTGCCGAACCAGTTCGGCGAACGCGTGCGGCTGTCCGACTTCCGGGGGGTCAAGCCCGTGGCGCTCGTGTTCTTCCCCCTGGCGTTCTCGAGCACCTGCACCCAGGAGCTCTGCGACCTCCGCGACAACCTGGCGATGTTCCGCGACGCCCGCGTCGAGCTGCTCGGCGTCTCCGTCGACTCGAAGGCGACGCTGCGGGCGTTCGCCGAGGGCGAGGGCTACGACTTCGACCTGCTGGCCGACTTCTGGCCGCACGGCGAGGTGGCCCGCGAGTACGGCGTGTTCCTCGAGAACAAGGGCTTCGCGACCCGGGCGACGTTCGTCGTCGACACGGCCGGCACCATCCGGCAGCACTTCCTCACCGAACCGGGGCAGGCCCGATCGCTCGAGGACTACCGCGAGGCGCTGGACGTGCTCGTGCCCCAGACGGCCTGACCGGGCCGGGCGCCCCTCCTGACGGGACCGGGCGCGCCTCCTGAGCGGGCCGGGCGGGCCTCCTGACCGTCGGTGCCTCGCGCGGTCAGTCGTCGGCGCGCACCCACGTGCCCTGGCCGGTGCCGTCGTCCGTGAAGGCGGGCACGTCGGACGCCGTCTCCTCGACGAGCACCTCGGGCTGCGCGTCGATCTGCTCGACGAGGGCGTCCGTGAGCACGGCCGTGCCGAACGTCGTGGAGGCCCCGCGCACCCGACGGCGGCGGTTGCGCACCGGGCGCGTGACGACGGCGACGGGCGTCCGGAGGCGGCGGTAGAGGATCCGCCCGAGGGTCACGCCCCCGGCGAGGCCGACGCCGACCATGCCCGCCTGCAGCAGCTGTTGGGTACCGCCGGCGTCGGGGGTCTCCGACGTGAGGTCGAGCACGCCCTGGTAGATCATGAGGCCGGGCAGCAGGGGGACGATGCCGCAGACGGTGGTCACCCCGGCGGGCACGCGGGTGCGGTCGCCGAGCCACTCGCCGACGAGCCCGAGCACGAGGGCGGGCGCGGCGCTGGCCACCAGGGGAGCGCTCCCGAGGCCGGTGAGGGTGTCGTAGCCGAGCCACGCTCCGGCGCCCGCGGCGGCGGCCACGAGGGCGGCGCGGGGAGGGGCGTGCGACGAGACCGCCCAGGCGCCGGCGGCGAGGGCGGCGCCCAGCACCTGCACGCCCGCGGGCCAGGGCCGCGCGTACGAGTCGACGAGGACCAGCTCGACCCCGAGGGTGCGGCCCACGTCGAGCACGGCGCCGATGCCGATGACGATGCCCAGGGTGAGCAGCACCACCTCGAGCAGGCGACCGCTCGCCGTCAGCGGGAACCCGTTGATCGCGTCGTCGGCGGCGCCCACGAGCGACATCCCGGCGAGGAGCACGACGATGCCGGAGGCCACGACCAAGGAGGGCGGCAGGCTCGCGAACTCGACCGGCAGGCTGGGCAGCAGGGCCAGCAGTCCGACCGCGACCGACGTGGCGATCACCGCCCCGGCGATCTGCTGGAAGAACGGCGGCAGGCCCCAGCGGTGCAGTGCCCGCGTGGCCGTGTCGATGAGCGCGGTGGTGGCGGCGGCGAGGACCACGACGAGCGGGCCGCCGCCGAGCAGCAGCGCGACGCCGGCCGCCATGACGGCGAGCACGAGCGTCACGACGCCGCGGCGGTAGCGGTGGGGCTCGACGAGGATCGCGTCGAGGCGGGCGTGGGCGTCCTCGACGTCGTGCCGCGCAGTGTCGCGGGCCTCGGCGTCGTCGAGCAGGTCGGAGACCTGCTGCACCTCGCGCGGGCCCTCCGTGAGGTCGTGCAGGAGGGCCGTCACGCGGGCGAGGCGCTCGTAGTCGGCGGTGCGCACCTCGACGACACGGAGGACGCTCACGCCGGGGGAGTCGTCGCCGCCGTCGTGGACGACGAGGATCGATGTGAACGTGAGGTCGACCGCGCACTCGATGCCGAAGGCACGGCAGACGCGGCGGATGCCCTCGGTCACGTCGGTGGCGGCGGCCCCCAGCGAGAGCAGCGTCTCGCCGACGCGGACGGCCAGCTCGAGCACGCTGCGCACGGTCCGCTCGGCCAGCAGGGCGCGCTGGGTGCGGCGGCTCACGGGGCTGGCGGGGCCCTGCCCGCTGAGCTTCCGGGAGACCTGGCTGAGGAGACTTCGCGGGCGCACGGGGGCAGCGTATCTGCCGCGTGCCGGAGCCGCCCGTGCCCGGCGCGTCGCCTGCGGTGCGGCTCGTCGCGGGCGATCGGGCGCCGGACGGGTATCGTGGGGCGTCCGGCCGCTGCGGCCGCCGGGGCCTTTAGCTCAGGTGGTAGAGCGCCACGTTTACACCGTGGATGTCGTCGGTTCGAGCCCGGCAGGGCCCACCACGGACGTGCCGGATCGGCACGCGATCGGCAGCAGCTGAGCGCTCCGCCGTTTCCTCGGTCCGCGCCCCGTGTCGGTGTCGCGACCGCCACCACCTGTCAGCGTGCCGGACCTCGTCCGCGGGCCCCTCCGCTGCGTCTGTCGCGGGGGCATCGGAACGGGTCCCCGCGGCGTGGTCGGTCACGACCTCGTCGTGGCGAACGCGCAGGGCTCGCCGCCTCCGACTCGAGGAGGAGACGACCTCGACGGTGAGGAAGGGGCGCTCGACGGCGGGGCGTGTTGGTCCTCGTCAAGGAGCCGTCTCGGTCCGGCGCCGGGCACGCAGGAACAGGGCGAACGTGACTACAGCAGCGAGGGCTGCCACGACCGTGAACGTCGCGGCCGTGCGCCCGACCTCCTGCGCGAGCAGCTGAGTCCCGTACTGCTCCTTGGTCTCGACGATGTCGACGCCCACCGGCACGAGCGACGGGAAGACGGGCGCACCGTACCCGGCAGCCGCTGTCGCGAAGGCACAGGCCCCTGCTGCGACCAGGGCTACGACGGCCAGGGCGACGGAGGTGTTGCGGAGCAGGCGTGTGCGGGGCATGGCCCGACCCTAGGGCGCTGCGGGACAGCGCGACGGCGACTCCCTCAGGGTGCGGGGCGACGACGGGTCGTAGGAGCACGTCCCGTGATGCCGGACAGCCTGTGCAAGATAGAGCGCCCAGGGCGTGCGTCGCTCCGTTCGTGCCCTAGCCAGCAGAGGGCGATCGCGGCCACACTGGCGACATGATGACGAAGAAGTCCGTCGCCGCTCTCGGTGCTCTGGCCTGCACGCTCGTCCTCGCCGGCTGTGCGACCTCGAGCACGCAAGCCCTGCTGGACGAGCCCCAGGTCGCCGAGGACGCGCTGCCCGACCTGTCCTCCCTCGAGGACGGGGGGCCGATCGAGCCGTCGACGTCGAGGCTGCTGGGCGAGGCGGAGGGGGCGCGCTTCTGGGCTGGCCGCGACGAGGGCGGCGACTTCTGCATCCTGTCGATGCCCCTCGACGCTCCCGATCAGCCGATCATCGGTTGCACGAGCGGTGACGGCGACGGCCTGGGCCTCAGCGGGAGGAGCGTGCCGACGGTGTCGTGGCACCCCGATGGCGCGCCGGAGCGGAGCGAGGGCGACACCGTCCTCCGCGACCACCTGCTGGTGCGCGCGCCGTACGCCTCTGGCGGCTCGCGCTGAACCGCGTGCCACGGGCGCCGCGGAGAGCGTCTGCGTCTTCGGCGGGCACGCCGGGGAACGCGAGCACGCCGGCGAAGGCCGGCTCGTCACCCTGCCGGCCGCCGTCAAGCTCGCCCGGCGCACCGCTGTGCCGGTCATCGACACGTCGCGAGGGACCGCACGTGCGCCGGCGTTGCCCGCTCCGCATCTCCGCGGCGTCCGTCGCTCTCGCCCGGGACCACGCCGCCCGGGACCTCGAGATCCAGTACATCCGCGAGTACTACGACAGCCGGGACCGGGTCGTGGACCGAGCCCCGCGCGACGACCCGCCGCCCTGCTACGGCACCAGCGGGCACTGCCCCCGCGGGTAGATCGGGCCTGCCAGGAGGTGAACTGGCGGGAGGGGCGCCGTCCTCCGCGGCGCGTCCTGCGGACGGCTGATGGGCGAGGCAGCTCGCAGGCACCAGGGACCCGGACCCGGACCCGGGCGAGCACAGCCGTCGGGGAGAGCGATCGTGGAGGAGACGCGGGGCTGCGAAGCCCCACGGCACGGCCCCCCCTGCAGACGAGGGTGGGCGGTGGTGCCGTCGTCGTCCGCTACAGCGGCGCGACCTCGCCCGGGCGCGGGGCCCGCAGCTGGTGCAGGGCGGGCGCGTGCAACGGCGTCGTCTCCCAGCGGACGTCGGCCGAGTCACCCTCGAGCACGAGGTGCAGGCGGTGCGGGGTCTCGACGAACACGACGTCGACGTGCAGGGCTGCCCCGTGCCGGCCCGCGGTGACCGCGAGGGCTCCCGTGACGGCCCAGCCGCCGAGGACGAGGTCGGCCTCGAGCGCGGCGTCGCCCTCGTGCAGCAGCAGGCGCCACGACGACCCGTCGCCCGCGAGCTCGACCGCGGTCAAGGTCGGCTGCTCGCTCGACAGCGCGGGCGTGAAGGAGCCTGCTCGCAGCTCATCGGCGCCCGCCTGGTCCTCCAGGGGCGCCAAGGCCAGCGCGGCGGTGCGCTGCGCGAGCGCCTGGTCCGCGGCCTCGTCGCCCGGGCCGTCGAGGGCGGGCAGGAGGTGCGTCCAGGCCAGGTCGAGGACGGCCTGCATGTCGACCGACTGGCCGGTGAGGGCGACGACGGCGTCGTGCTCGGGCAGCACGACGCAGAACTGGCCGTAGGCGCCGTCGCCGCGGTAGCCGTGGCGCGCCCTCCAGAACTGGAAGCCGTAGCCCTGGCTCCAGTCGGCGTTCGCCTCGTCGGGGTTCGCCACCTGGACCCGGGTCGCCTCCTCCACGTAGGAGGCGGGCAGCAGCTGCCGGCCCTGCCACGCGCCCCGCTGGAGCCACAGCTGGCCCAGCAGCGCGACGGCCTCGGTCTGCGCGTGGAGGCCGCTGAAGCCGATCTCGCGACCGTTGCCGTCGCGCTGCCAGCTCGCCTCGCCGATGCCGAGCGGCTCGAAGAGGCGAGGGCGCAGGTACTCGGTGAGCGACAGCCCGGAGGTGCGCTGCACGATGGCCGCGACGGCGTAGGTGCAGGGCTGGTTGTAGGCGAAGACGGAGCCGGGCTCGGCCTCGGGCGGCGTGAGCAGGAACCCGCGGACGAGGTCGACGGGGTCGGCCTGCAGGGCCCGGTCGAGGGCCTCGGTCAGGTGCCCGCTCGACATGGCGAGCACGTCGCGGACGCGCATCGACCGGCTGCGCGGGTCGGTCACGTCGGCGTCGAGCTCCGGGAAGTGGCTGAGGACGGTGTCGTCCAGGCCGAGCAGGCCCTCCTCGACCGCGAAGGCCACGGCGGTCGAGGTGAAGCTCTTGCTCAGCGAGTAGAGCAGGTGCACGCGGTCGGCCGCGTAGGGCGACCACCAGCCCTGCGCGACGACCGAGCCGTGCCGGACCACGACGAGGCCGTGCGGTTCGACGCCCGGCGTGGACTCGAGCCCGTCGACGAAGGCGAGGATGCCGCTGGCGTCGACGCCCTGGGCGGAGGGGGCACTGGTGGGCAGGGCGGCGATGGTCATGCCGCCGAGGCTAGTCCCGGACCCGCCGTCCAGGCCTCGCGGACCGGGTCACCAGCCCAGCGTGCCGGGGGCTCCCTTGAACGGGCCGACGACGCGCGACGTCACCCAGCCGCCGTAGAAGTCGCCCTCCTGCGGCTCGACGAGCTCGCCGTCGACGGCGCACGAGTCCATGCGTCCCGGGTAGACGGCGACGTGGTCGACGAGCATCTCGTAGCCGGGCCACGGCGTGGGGTAGGTCCAGGCCGCCGAGGAGGCCCGCTCGCCGCCCCCGACGACGTCGAGGTACCGGGCCCGTCCCTTGAACTCGCACGTGCTCGAGCCGCCCGCGGGCTCCAGGGCCCCGGGCACGAAGGAGGAGCGGGGCAGGTAGTAGACGGGCGGGTGGCTGGTCTCGAGGACGCGGAACGACGCCGTGGCGTCCGCGACCACGGCCCCGCCGAGGCGCACGACGAGGCGCTCGGTGCTCGCCTCGACGCGCGGCGGACGCGGGTAGTCCCACACCGACTCCTGCCCCGGTCCGGGCTGCTCGGGGCGGACGGGTTCGCGCTTCGCTCTCATGGGGGCAGTCTCCTCCGTCCGACTGGACGTGCCGGGCGGCGCCCCGCGACGTCGGCTCCCGGCGCCGTGCGCGCACCACCTAGGGTCGACGGGTGACCCGCTCCTACCCGTCGACGATCGCCGCGGCCGTCGAGCACGAGACCGTGGTGCGGAAGTCGCGCTTCCTCACCCGCGTCGTGCCGGTCGCGAGCACGCGGGAGGCCGACGAGGTGGTCGCCGACGCGCGGCGCCGCGGCCGGGACGCGAACCACCACTGCTCCGCGACGGTGACGGGGGCGCTCGCGGACCAGGCGCGGTCCTCGGACGACGGCGAGCCCTCCGGCACGGCAGGGGTCCCGATGCTCGAGGTGCTCCGCCGCCGGGACCTCACCGATCTCGTGGCCGTCGTCACGCGCTGGTTCGGCGGGATCGAGCTCGGCGCCGGCGGGCTCGTGCGCGCCTACTCGACGGCGACGTCGGAGGCCCTCGACCGCGCGACCCTCGTCCGACGGGCGTCGCGTCGACAGGTGACGTTCGACGTGCCGCACGCCGACGCGGGTCGGCTCGAGCACGTCCTGCGCGAGTGGGTGCGGCACCACGACGCGACCCTCGGCCCCGTCACGTACGGGCAGCGGGCGTCCTTCGAGCTGTGGGTGCCCGACCCCGGGATCGAGCGGCTCCGGGCCGACCTCGCCGCGGAGTCCGCCGGGGCCCTCCTGCCGGTGCTCGGTGAGGAGCGCGTCGTCGACCTGGCCCCGCGCTGACGTGCCGCGGCCCGGGCGACGGGAGACCCGTGCCGCCCGGACCGCGCCGGACTCAGGACCGCGCGCGCCGTCGGCGACGGGCCACGAGGACCCCGCCCGTCGCCGCCAGCAGCGCACCGAGACCGACGAGCAGCAGGAGGCCCGGGTCGGCTCCGGTGAACGCGAGCCGGTCGCGCTCGTCACCAGCCGCGACGGTGGCCGTGCCCGGTCCCTCGATGCCGGGTGCGCCTCCTGCGCCGGGGCCGGTCGGGCCTCCTGCGCCCGGGGCCGCGGGTTCGACAGGCACGGCCGGGGGCGCCGAGGGGTCGCTCGGTGCCGGGTCGACGGGCGCGGGCTCGGTCGGCGCCGGATCGGTCGGGGAAGGGTCGCCGGGGACCGGGTCGCCCGGCGCAGGCTCGGGCACGGGCTCGGGCTCGACGGCGGCGGGCACGACGCGGAGCGTGCTCACGCCCGAGCGGGCCACGGCGCCGTAGGGGTCCGTCGCCGTCACGTACCAGCCCAGGTCGCCGAGGGGCGCGTCCGGCCAGGCGACGGTCGTCTGGGTGCCGCTGGGGACGTCGGCGACCGAGCCGATCAGCTGCGTCGACTGCACCTCGGCCGTGAAGGCGTTCGTGCGGAGGGTCGCCGCGTGCGGGTCGAGGCCGGCGATGGCGTAGGGGATCGTGAACTCCTGGTGCTGCAGCTCGAGCGACGGGTCGTCCGAGTCGTAGCGGCCGAGCGAGGGCGAGTACGTGCGCACCGTGATCTGCTGGCCGACGTTGTCGAAGTGCAGCAGGCGGAGGAACCCCTGACCGCCCTCGGGCAGCCCCTGGTAGTCGAAGAGCATCTGGGTCACCGTGCGGTCGGGCGCACCGTCGCCGTCGTCGTCGAACTGGTCGTACCGCGTGAAGGCGTCGTGGTAGTGCCCGCTCATCACCATGGAGACGTTCGGGTTGGTCGCGACGACCTCGTCGTAGATGCGCTGCGGGACCGGCCCGAGGCCGCCCGTCGTGAGCATGTACTCGTGCAGGTTGATGATCGCGGTGCGCTCGGGGTACTGCGCGAGGACCTCGTTCATCCAGGCGATCTCGGCGTCGCCGGGAGCCCAGCCCATCGACAGCACCAGCAGGTCGACGCCGCCCGTGCTGACCAGGTCGTAGTGGCCGCGGTTGTCGAGGTGGCTGCCGCCGTACCAGGGGTTGCCCGCGTAGCGGTCCTCGCCGAACCACTGCGAGTACCCCGTGTAGTCGTCGTTCTTCTGGTCGACGTCGTGGTTGCCCGCGAGCACGCCGTAGGGGAGCCCGGCCGCGTCGAGGCGGTCGTACTGCACGTCGGCGCGCTGCCACTGCTCGGCCACCGTGCCGTCGTCGACGATGTCGCCCGTGTGGAACAGGTACTGCAGGTTGAGGTCGTCGCGCTCGGCGAGCAGGTAGTCGTGGATCGCCACCTGGTGCTCGTGGTTCGCCGGGTCGGAGTTGTAGTACTGCGTGTCCGACTCCCAGGCGAGCGTGAAGTCGTACGACGAACGTGGCGTGTCCGCGGCGTTCGCGGGCGTGACGGGCGTCTCGCGCGTCGACCGGGGCGCACCGGCGAAGCCCTCCGAGTGCTGCACGAGCACCTGCAGGGTGCCGTCCGCCGCGACGTGCCCGGCCGCGGGGACCGTGGCGGTGAGGGCGAACTCGACGTCGTCGGGGTCGACCGTCACGAAGCGGTCGACCTCCTGCCACTCGCCGGTGGCGACGTCACGGACGTACATCAGGACCTTCGATCCCGTGTCGGCGGAGCCCGTCCAGGTCAGCTTCGTGAGGTGGTCGGGACCGGCCTCGGCGGGCACCGCCACGTCGAAGACCTGGTACGGCAGGGCGGTGTCGGAGCTGATCTCGGTGTCGACCCCGTCGACCCCGCCGATCGCCGCGACCTCGTCGGCGCTGAGCGCTCGGGCGCCCGCGGCGGACGCCGACGTCTCGCCGTCGACCTGCGTCGCGACGTCGGTCGTGCCCGAGCGGCTCGTCACGCCGCCGTTCTCGGCGTCGAGCTCCCAGCCGCGCGACACGTCGACGCGCAGGGCGTCGCCGCTCGGGTCGTCGACCCGCGCCCGCAGCTCGACCTCGCCCTCGGTCACCTCGGCGCCGTCGACCGGGGTCACGGTCTGCGCGCTCGGCCGCTCGACCGGGGTCGTGAAGCGCACCTCGGTGACGGTGACGTTGCCCACGGCGTCGGTGGCGGTCAGCGACAGCACGTGCTCGCCGCCGGGCAGGTCGACCGAGGAGGCACGGAAGGGCAGCTGCACGGGCTCGCCGTCCAACGTCGTGGTGAACGTCTCGAGGCCCGAGCCCGGGTCGGTCGCGGTGCCCGTGAGCAGGAACTCGCCGCGGTACTCGCGGCCCTGCTCGACGTCGGTCGCGACGACGGGCGCGGTGTTGTCGACCAGGACGCGCCTCGACACGGTCGTCGCGCCTCCTGCGTCGGTGCCCGTCGCTGCCGTGACCGTGTGGGTGCCGTCGGGGACCGTCGTGGTGTCCCAGGCGTGCGACAGCGCCCCGAAGGCATCGGCCGGCACGTCGAACACGGCGTCGTAGACGTCGAGCTTGCCGGTGCTGTCGCCCATCTGCAGCACCCGCGCCGGGTCGTCGTACCCGGCCGGGCGCAGCGTGCGACCGTCGGGGAGCACGAGCCGCAGGTTCTGGATCGTGAAGTCGTCGTTGTTCTCGGGGCTGATCTCCGGCGCCGCCTTCGTGCCGGCCCAGACGCTGAGGGTGAGCGGCTGCCCGGGGCGCACGGCGCCCAGCGGGACCTCGGTCGGGATCGTCTCGACGCCCTCGAAGATGCCGTCGTCGAAGATCGTGAGGACGTCGTCGCCGAGCAGCACGCCGTTGCGGAAGAACGTGTTGACGCCACCCGCCTCGAAGGCGAAGTAGGCCTCGCGCTCGAGCGCGCGCGACACGTCCGTCACGGGCTCGCCGTCGATCGAGAGCCGCACGTCCGGCGGGGTCGCCGAACCGGCCGCGGCCACGGGGACCGTGCCGCGCACGGCCTGGCCCTCGGCGACGTTCAGCCGCACGGGGGCGTCGTCCCGCCCGCTGATCGGCACCGTGCGGGGCTCGGTGGTCGTCGTGCCGGAGCCGTCGACGACCTCGAGCGAGTACCGCAGCCACCGCTTGCCGTAGAGGTCCACGCCGGGCACGGACCAGGTGTAGGTGTCGCGGGGACCGGCCGTGTCGGCGGGGTCGGCGTGCGTGCCCACGAGGTCGACGACCACGGGGGAGGCGTCCACGTCGTTCTGTGCCGTCAGGCGGACCGTCCGCACGCCGACGTCGTCGGTCACGGTGAAGCGGACGTCGAAGTCCTGCGCGGGGTCGTCCACCGAGGCGGCGGTGCGGTCGACGACGACGGGCGCGGTGGTGTCGACGGGCGACACGACGAGGCCCGTGGGCACCTGATCGGCGGTGACGACGCCGGGGCTCGCGGGCGCCGTGCGCAGCAGCACCTGCTTGGTCGGGTCGGCGGCGTCAGCGCCGTACTGGACGCCCTGATCGGGGTCGACGTCGTCCTGGCCGGCGACGAGGTTGTAGTAGGCGCGGTTCAGGCCGACGCCCGCGTTCGTCACGATCTCCATGCCGCGGGCGGAGCCGTTCGCCATGCCCGCCGAGGCGACCTCGAGCAGCTGCCCCTCCGCGAGCGACGAACCGAAGTGCGCGTCGAAGTCGGCGTGCGTGAGGGCGCCGTTCTGACCGTTCTCGATCCACAGCACGAGCGTGCCGCCCGGCTCGATCATCGCCTCCCGCGGGGTCGACGGCCAGAGCACCGTGGACGAGTTCTGGGTCTCGTCGACCGGGTACAGGTAGCGGAGCGAGTAGTCCGAGAAGTCCAGCGCACGGTCGCTGCCGTTGTACAGCTCGACGAACTCGTAGCCGTCGGCGCTGCCCACGTTGGTGGAGTCGGGCAGCAGCTCGGTGATCTGCAGGGGGGCCGCCAGGAGGTCCGGGTCGGGGAGCGGTACCGGTCCGGGCGACGGCGTGGTCGGCACGGGCGTCGAGGTCGGGGTCGGCACGGGCGTCGGCGCCTCCGTCGGCCCCGGAGTCGGCCCCGCCGTGGGCGTGGGCGTGGGCGCCGGCTCACCGGGCGTCGGCACGGAGGTCGGGTCGGGCGTGGGCTCGGGGTCGCCGGGGGCTGGCACGGGCGCCGCGGGCAGGCCGAGCTGCGCGGGGTCGACGGCGCCGGGCGTCGGGGTGGCCCTCGACGCGAGGAGCGCCGCGGAGGGCTGCGCGGGATCGGCCGGGCGACCGAACTGCGCCACGGTGCCCGCCGAGACCGAGCCGCTCGGGTAGAACGACCACGAGACCGCGGAGCCGTCGGCGGTCGTGACGCGGATGCCGCGGCCACCGCCGTTGGCCATGCCGGGCTGGCCCGTGACCGGGACCACCGGGTACGACGCGGGCGCGCCTCCTGCCCCTGCCCAGGCGGCACGGAACTCGTCGACCGTGCGCGCCGAGGAGTCGACGCTGCCCGAGGTGTACGTGAGCCACAGCACGACCGGCACGCCGACCGGGAGCACCGTGCCCGCGGGGACCGCGAGCGGCACGTCGCGGGTCCGGTCGTCGGAGTCGACGTACGTGTAGGCGAGCGAGACGCCGCCCTCGCCGAGCACGACGTCCGCCTCCGTCGTGTTGACGACCTCGACGTACTCGAAGTCGTCGGCGCCGACGCCGTCGGGCGCGATCTCGGTGACGAGGACGTCGCCCACAGGAGGCGCGGCCAGGGCCGGCGCCGCGCCCCCGGCGACGAGGGCGCCCACGAGGGCGGAGGCGGCGAGGGTGGCGGTGCTGCGGCGCATGCGGTGGGTCCCCTGGGATCGACGGGTGGAGCCCTGCGAACCTAGGGCGCCCGCGCGACCGGGGGATGAACGACGAGTGTCGGGTGAGGGCGGCTCGCTGCTCGCGGCTCGTGCGCCGGACACGACGACGCCGGTCGGGCCCGAGGTGCGGGCCCGACCGGCGTCGTCGGTCGGCGGCGGGGCGTCAGCTCGCGCTGACCGCCTGGTCGCGCTTCGGCAGCACCCAGCCGGGCCGCACGAAGTGGCAGGTGTAGCCGTTCGGCTGCTTCTCGAGGTAGTCCTGGTGCTCCTCCTCGGCCTCCCAGAAGTCGCCCGCCGGGCTGACCTCGGTGACGACCTTCCCGGGCCACAGGCCCGAGGCGTCGACGTCGGCGATGGTGTCGAGCGCGACGTCGCGCTGCTGGTCGCTCGTGTAGAAGATCGCCGAGCGGTAGCTGTCGCCGATGTCGTTGCCCTGACGGTCCTTCGTCGACGGGTCGTGGATCTGGAAGAAGAACTCCAGGACCTCGCGGTACGAGGTCAGCGCCGGGTCGAAGACGATCTCGACGGCCTCGGCGTGCCCCGCGTGGTTGCGGTAGGTGGCGTTCGCGACGTGGCCGCCGGAGTAGCCGACGCGGGTCGAGACGATGCCCGGCCGACGACGGAGCAGCTGCTGGGCGCCCCAGAAGCAGCCGCCCGCGAGGATCGCGGTCTCGGTGGTCCCGCTCGGGGCGGGGGTGGACTCGGGGGAGAAGAGCGTCATGTAGCGACCGTATCCTTCGGATTCGAGAGCGGAGTGGGGGACGAAGCGGAGCGACGCCGAGTTGATGCAGTAGCGGAGCCCGCCCGCGGCGGTGGGGCCGTCGGTGAAGACGTGCCCGAGGTGGCTGTCGCCGGCCGCCGAGCGGACCTCGGTGCGCCGGAAGAAGAGCCCCTCCCGGCGTTCGACGACGTGCTCGGGGTCGATCGGTCGGGTGAAGCTCGGCCACCCGGTGCGGCTGTCGAACTTGTCGACGGAGGCGAAGAGCGGCTCGCCCGAGACCACGTCCACGTAGATGCCGGGCTCGGTGGAGTCCCAGTAGGCGTTGCGGAACGCGGGCTCGGTGCCGCCGCCCTCGACGATGCGGCGCTGGCCGGGCGTGAGCCGGGCGAGCGCGTCGGGGTCCTTGCGGTACGGGGTCGTCATGGTGCCTCCTCTTCGGAGCGGTCGCGCACCCGGAGTGGTGCGGTCGGCTCCAGGGGGTGCAACGCACGAGCCCCCGCGGGTGTTCCGCCCCGTCCGCCCTGTCCGCCCTGCGCCGCGTGCCGGGCGCTCCCTGCGAGACTGGCGCCATGAGCCTCCTGCGCCTGAACGACGTCACCGTCCGCTTCGAGCAGCGCCCCGTGCTGCGCGAGGCGTTCTTCCGTCTCGAGCAGGGCGACCGCGTCGGCCTCATCGGGCGGAACGGCTCGGGCAAGTCGACGCTGCTCAAGCTCGTGCTCGACCAGGTGCAGCCGGACGAGGGCACCGTCACCGTCGAGGACGGCCTGCGTCTCGGCTACTTCTCCCAGTTCAGCGAGCTCGACGGCACGCGCACGGTCACCGAGGTGCTCGAGGAGCTGTTCGACGAGGTGCGGGGGAGGGAGCGCGAGCTGGCCGAGCTCGACGGTGCCATCGCGCTCGCCGCGGTCGACCCCGACCAGGGCGACGAGCTCATGCGCCTGATCGAGCGGCAGTCGGAGCTCTTCGCCGAGATGGACCGCCTCGACGGCTGGGACGTGCCGCGCCGCATCGACACCGCGCTCACGGTGCTCGGCTTCGACGAGGCGCACCGCGCGAGCCCCATCGACGACCTCAGCGGCGGCTGGCGCAACCGGGCTGCCCTCGCGAAGATCCTCCTCGAGCAGCCCGACGTGCTGCTGCTCGACGAGCCGACGAACTTCCTCGACGTCGCCGGCGTCGAGTGGCTCGAGCAGTGGTTCCGCGACTTCCGTGGTGCCGCGATCGTCGTCTCGCACGACCGGCAGTTCCTCGACGCGGTCGTCACGCGCATCGTCGAGGTCGAGGCGTTCCACCTGCACGAGTACCCGGGCTCCTTCGCCGAGTACGTCGTGCAGAAGCAGTTCAGGCTGAAGTCCATCGAGCAGCAGTTCGCCCACGAGCACGAGCTGCTCGCCTTCGAGGCCGAGGGCATCAGCGACCGGCGCGAGGCCGCCAAGGCGGCGCGGGCGGCCCGGTCAGGAGGCGCGACCGGCCTCACGAAGGACCTCGCGAAGGTCAAGAAGCAGCGGGCCCCGCGCCCCGTCGACCAGATCATCACCGAGATCTACGGCGGGCTGCACGTCAAGGACGTGCTCTGCCGCGTCGACGGCCTGGGCAAGGCGTACGGCGACAAGACGCTGTTCGACGGGCTCTCGTTCGAGGTGCGCAAGCGCGACCGGCTCGTGGTCGTCGGCGCGAACGGCAGCGGCAAGAGCACGCTGCTGCGCGTGCTCGAGGGGTCGGAGAAGGCGGACCGCGGGCACGTCGACTGGGCCGGAGGAGCGCGCGTCGTGTCGTACAACGCCGTGCTGGCCGAGCTGGACGACGCCGACACCGTGACGCACGCGGTGAACGCCATGCCCGACAGCCTCGCCCTGCGGGCCACGCGCAAGTCGGTGGCGCGGTTCCTCGCCATGTTCCAGTTCTCGGAGGCGGACCTGCAGCAGCGCCTCGGCGCGCTCTCCGGCGGTCAGCGCGCCCGTGTCGCGATGGCCCAGTGCCTCCTCTCGGGGGCGAGCGTGCTGCTGCTCGACGAGCCCACGAACCACCTCGACATGGCGAGCACGCAGGTGATGGAGCGCGCCCTCGTGCACTTCCCGGGCGCGGTCGTCGTCGTGAGCCACGACCGGTTCTTCAGCGACAAGGTCGCGAACCGCCGCCTGGTCTTCGGCGCCGAGGGCGCGGAGGTCGGCGAGCTCGAGCTCAGCGCCGTCTGAGGCTCACCGGCGCCGGTCGTCCCGGGCGCGCAGGAGGCTCAGGCCGGGTCCGCGCGTCGCAGCAGGTCGACGACGGTCGCCTCGGCCGCGGCGTCCATCGCCGTGATCGCGAACGAGGTCGGCCACAGGCTGCCGTCGTCGAGCCGCGCGCCGTCCTGGAACCCGAGCGTCGAGTACCGCGTGCCGAACTTCGTCGCGGGCTGGAAGAACGCGACGACCGTGCCGTCCTCGCGGGCGTAGGCCGGGAACCCGTACCACGTCCTCGGGGCCAGGCGCGGGGCGTGCTCGGCCACGAGGGCGTGCACGCGCTCGGCGAGGGCGCGTTCCTCGTCGGGCAGGGCGGCGATGGCCTCGTCGGCGTCCCGGGCGGCAGCCGCCACCTTGTCGGCGGCCTTCTGGCGGCGCGCCTCCGCGCGCACCTCGGCGGCACGCTGCTTCACCGCGGCGCGCTCCGCCGCGCTCAGCCCGTCGTCGGCCATGTGGTCGTCCCTCCGTCGCGTGGCGCCCATGCTGGCAGCGCGGGGTGCCCGTGGCAAGGGACGCCTCCTGCCCCTCACGGACGAGCGAGGGCGCCCCGCCGGCTCTCGCCGGGCGGGGCGCCCTCGGGGGTGGGTGCCAGGAGGTCAGTCCCGGTCGCCCTCCGTGCGGCTGCCGGGGGCAGCGCCCTCGGCGACGGTCGCGTCGTCGGCGTCGGTCGCCGCATCGGTGCCTGCCGCGTCGGCCTCGGCCGGGTCGGCCCCTGCCGCATCGGCCTCCGCCGCCGCGTACGACGCGCTGAGCGCCTCGTCGGCGTCGTGCTCGACCCAGGCCAGGTCGTCCTGCGAGTGGTCGTAGGCGGTGGGCACCAGCGCGAAGTCGTCGCCGTACTCCTCGAGGCCGTTGCGCACGCTGTGGCGCACCACCCGCTCGGCGTACTGGTCGCGCAGGATCAGCGGATCGCGACGGAGGTCCTTCGTGAACGCGATCATGATGAAGGCCATGATGATCGCGAACGGCAGCGCGGCGATGATCGTCACGTTCTGCAACGCGCTCAGGCCGGCGCCCTCCTCACCACCCGCGACGAGCAGCACCGCGGCGATGGCGCCGACGAGCACGCCCCAGACGATCGTCACCCAGCGGGACGGCTCGGGGCGGCCCTGCTGAGAGAGCGTGCCCATGACCAGCGAGGCCGAGTCCGCGCCCGTGACGAAGAAGATCGCGACGAGCACGGCAGCGATGACCGTCGTGACCCCCGCCAGCGGCAAGCTGCCCAACATGCCGAAGAGGACCTCCTCGGGCGGGCTGCTCGGCAGGTCGGCACCGTTCATCTGCTGGTCGATGGCCGTCGTGCCGAGGATCGCGAACCAGATGAACGAGACGATCGACGGGACGAGCACGACCACCGAGACGAACTGGCGCAACGTGCGACCGCGCGAGATCTTCGCGATGAACATGCCCACGAAGGGGGACCACGAGATCCACCAGGCCCAGTAGAAGATGGTCCAGCCCGAGAGGAAGGCCTGCGCCTCCTCGCCCTGCGAGCCGGAGCGGCCGATCATCATCGGCAGGTCGCCCACGAACTGCGCCGCCACGGACGGGATCACGTCGAGGATCAACATCGAGGGGCCCACGAAGAACACGAACAGCGCGAGCAGGAGCGCCATGACCGTGTTGATGTTCGACAGCGCCCGGATGCCGCGCGACACCCCCGACACCGCCGAGATGATGAACGCGATCGTGAGGACCGTGATGACGCCGACGAGCAGGGCGTTGCCCGCCGCGCCGATGCCCGTCACGAGCTCGACCCCGTGGCCGATCTGCAGGGCACCCAGGCCGAGCGAGGCCGCCGTGCCGAAGAGGGTGACGATGATGGCGAAGACGTCGATGGTCTTGCCGATCGGACCCTGCGTGCGGTCCTCGCCGAGCAGGGGCGCGAAGATCGACGAGATGAGGGGCGTGCGGCCGCGACGGTAGGCGCCGTAGGCGATGGCACCGCCGATGAGCGCGTAGAACGACCACGCCTGGGGCCCCCAGTGGTACAGCACCTGCGTGAGCGCCGTGTGCATCGCCTCCACCGTCTCGGCCTCGTCGGTGCCCGGCGGCGGGCTCTCGAAGAACGTCAACGGCTCGGCGGCGCCCCAGAAGACCAGGCCGATGCCCATGCCCGCGGCGAAGAGCATCGAGATCCACGAGAACATCGAGAACTCGGGCGCCTCGTCGTCCCGGCCCAGGCGGATGCGCCCGAAGCGGCCGAAGCCGACCCAGAGCATGAAGACCAGGATCACCGTGGCGATCGAGGTGAAGAACCAGCCCGTGTACTCGATGACCCAGCCGAGGACGGAGCTCGCGGTGGACGCGAGCGTGCCGCCGCCCAGCACGCCCCAGGCGAGGAACGCGACGGTGAAGACGAGGGCGACGCCGAAGACGACGCGGTCGGTGCGGAAGACTCGTCCGGTCTGCTCGACGCCGAGGCCCGGGATCAGCGCCGGGTGGACGCCGCTGGGCGGTGGTTCGGTGAAGTCGCGCACGAGGCGGCGCGCGCCACCGCTGCGGGCGGGTCGGGAGGGGTCGGCCGGGCCGGACGGACGGGGATGGTGCTCGTTTCCTTGCATGGTGGGCAATTCTCCGACGGATGGGAGCCACGGCCCAATCGGGCCCCCGCGTCGAGCACCGCGCTCTCGGAGCGACGGAGCCTCGCGGCGTCGCGGCGTCGCGGCGTCGGAGCGTCGGAGCGTCAGGGCGACGCCGGGCGCCGGGCCGCCGGTCCGGCGAGCGCCGTCGTGCGCGACGCGACCTCGCGCTGCAGGACGAGCGCCGCGCCACCGATCGCCGCGGCGTCGGCGACCGAGGGGGAGAGCTCGACCCGCACCCCGTGCCGGCCGCGCGGGAAGAAGTCCTCGGCCGTGCGCCTCCTGACCACGTCGAGGTAGAGCGCGCCCGCCGTCGACAGGGACGGCCCGGCGAGCACGACCGAGTCGAGGTCGAGCAGGTTCGCCATCGAGACGACGGCGTTCGCCAGGTGGTCGGCGGAGGCGGCGACGAGGCGCGCGGCCAGAGGGTCGCCGTGCACGGCGGCCGAGGCCACGACCGCGAAGTCGGCGAAGGGGTCGCCCGCGCCGTCGAGTGCGAACGAGGCGCTCTCGCCCGCGTCGAGAGCGGCCCGCGCCGCCAGGGCGACGCTGACGGGACCGGCGAGCTGCTCGACCGTGACGCGGTGCGCGAGCGGCCCGGGGCCACGCGTGGTCATGCGCCCCAGCTCGCCCGCGTTCGAGCTGGCGCCCCGGTGCACCACGCCGTCGAGCACGATGCCGGCGCCGATGCCGGCGCCGAAGTAGACCGTGGCGTGCGCGCGGGAGTCGCCGACGGTGCCCGTCCAGCACTCTCCCACGGCCGCCGCGGTCGCGTCGTTGTCGAGGACCACGTCGAGTCCCGTCACGGCCTCGACGGCGTCGGCCAGGGCGAAGCCGGCCCAGGCCTCGAGCGGGGGAGCGCCCAGGATGCTCCCGGTGCGGAGGTCGATCGGCCCCGGGGTGACGAGGCCGAGCCCCGACACGTCGGCGACGAGGACGCCGAGCCCGTCGAGGAACCGCAGGACGGCGTCGCCGATGCGGTCGACCGCTGCTCGCGGCGCCTCGCCCCACACGCCCGAGGTGCGCAGGCGGCCCACCACGCTCCCGCCGAGGTCGGTCAGCACGACCGTGACGGCGTCGGCGCCGAGCTGGACCCCGACCGCGTGCCGGGCCGAGGGGTCGATGTCGAGCAGGACGCGGGGCTTGCCCCCGGTCGACTCCCGGCGACCGGCCTCGACGACGAGGCCGTCGCTGAGCAGCTGGCGCACGACGGTCGACATGGTGGCCTGCGTGAAGCCGGTCAGTCCGGCGAGCTCGACGCGGCTCACGGGCCCGCGGGCCCGGATGACGTCGAAGACGAGACCGCGGCTCGTCGGTGCGGCCGACAGCGGCCGGGGCTTGCTCATGTGGTGCCTCCCGCCGGTATCGTAGGCGGAGCCGACTTTCTCAAGTCGATTGACAAAGGCGTCACGGTTCCACCGCGCCGCCCTTCCCACCGGACGAGGGCTGACATGACCACCACACCGCTCACCACCGACTGGACCGTCGAGGCCGTCTCGGGCCCCGTGCCCGAGGCCCTGCGCGGTCGACGACTGCGGGCCACCGTGCCGGGGACCGCCCACACCGACCTCCTCGCCGCGGGCGAGATCACCGACCCCTTCGACGGCGACGCGGAGGCGGCGCAGCAGTGGATCGGCGACACGGTGTGGCGCTGGCGCACGACGTTCACCTGGCAGGACGACGGGTCCGACCGCCACGACCTCGTCGCCGGCGGGCTCGACACCGTCGCGCGCGTCGAGCTCAACGGGGCGCTCGTCGCCGAGACCGAGAACCAGCACCGGAGCTGGCGCTGGGACGTCCGACCCGCGCTCGTCGACGGTGAGAACGAGCTCGTCGTGACGTTCGCGGCCCCCGTGCCCGAGGTCGACGCCCGTGCCGCCGAGCACGGAGCCCTGCCCCACGTCAACCACCACCACTTCAACATGCTCCGCAAGGCCGCCTACGACTTCGGCTGGGACTGGGGCATCGACGCGGCCACGAGCGGGATCTGGCGCCCGATCGGCCTCGAGTCCTGGTCGGGCGTGCGCGTCGCGTCGGTCCGGCCGCTCGTCGACGTCGTCGACGGCGACGGCGTGCTCGACGCACGGGTCGCGCTCGAGTGGGCCGATCCGGCGGGCGCGACCGGCGCCTCCGGCCAGCTGGTCGAGGTGACCGTCGGCGACGTCGTCGGGCAGCTCGAGGTCGAGCACGGCCAGCAGGCGGCGCGCCTGAGGCTGGTCGTGCCCGGTGCGCAGCGCTGGTGGCCGCGCGGGCACGGCGAGCAGCCCCTCTACGACGTGCAGGTGGCGCTGCCCGGGACCGACGCCGCGACGTGGTCGGGCCGCGTGGGGTTCCGGACCGTCGAGCTCGACACCACGCCCGACGAGCACGGCACGCCCTTCGTGCTGAAGGTCAACGGCGAGGTCGTCCAGGTCCGAGGCGCGAACTGGATCCCCGAGCACGCCTTCCTGCCCGAGGTCGACCGCGCCCGGTACCGACGCCGCGTCGGCGACGCGGTCGACGCGGGCATGAACCTCCTGCGCGTCTGGGGCGGTGGCATCTACGAGTCCGAGGACTTCTACGACGCCTGCGACGAGGCCGGGCTGCTCGTCTGGCAGGACTTCCCGTTCGCCTGTGCGGCCTACGCCGAGGAGGACTGGCTCGCCGTCGAGGTCGAGGCGGAGGCGCGCGAGCACATCGCCCGGTTGAGCGCGCACGCCTCGCTCGCGATCTGGAACGGCGCGAACGAGAACCTGTGGGGCCACCTCGACTGGGGCTGGCGCGAGGAGCTCGGGGACCGCACCTGGGGCGAGGGCTACTACCTCGACCTGCTGCCGCGCCTCGTGGCCGAGGTGGACGGCACGAGGCCCTACTCGGCCGGGAGCCCGTTCTCGTTCCGCGACGGCGTGCACCCCAACGATCCCTCGCACGGCACCCTGCACGTGTGGGACGTCTGGAACGAGCGCGACTACACCGCGTACGGCGAGTACCGGGCCCGGTTCGTCTCGGAGTTCGGGTTCCAGGGGCCGCCCGCGTGGTCCACCCTCACGGCGGTCGTCCACGACGAACCGCTCGACCCGTACGGGCACGAGATGCTCGTCCACCAGAAAGCGGACGACGGCAACGGCAAGCTCGAGCGCGGCCTGCACGGCCACCTGCCCGTGCCGGCGACGATCGAGGACTGGCACTGGGCGACGCAGCTCAACCAGGCCGCGGCCGTCCGGTTCGGCATCGAGCACTTCCGGTCGCTGGGGCCGCTCTGCACGGGCGTCGTCGTCTGGCAGCTCAACGACGACTGGCCGGTCGTCTCGTGGGCGGCCGTCGACTTCGCCGGGCACCGCAAGCCGCTGTGGCACGCTCTCAGGGCCGTCTACGAACCGCGCCTGGCCTCGGTGCAGCCCCGCGGCTCCGGTCGTGCGCTCGTGCTCGCGAACGACGAGCCCGAGCCGTGGACGGGGACCGCGACGCTGCGGGTGACCGACCACGACGGGACGGTGCGCCAGGAGGCCGCGCTCGAGGTCGCCGTCGAGGCGCGCTCGAGCGTCGAGGTGCCCGTGCCGGAGGCGCTGCTGGCGCTCGACGCCGCCACGCAGGTGCTCGTGGTCGAGCTGCCCGGCTTCGGGGTCGGGCGCACGATCTGGGACCCGGCCGAGGTCGTCGACCAGCACCTCGACCGGTCGCCCCTCGACGTGCAGGCGAGGCGCGAGGGCGACGAGGTCGTCGTCACGGTCGTCGCCCGGTCCTACGCCCGTGACGTGACGCTCCTGGTCGACCGGGTGGACCCCGCCGCCGTCGTCGACCGCGGCCTGGTGACGCTGCTCGCGGGCGAGGGCGCCGAGTTCCGGGTGCGCGCCCCGGGCGGCACCGACGCGGCCGCCTTCACCCGTGCGGACGTCGTGCGCCACGCGGGCGACCTGCTGCCCCCGAGCTGAGCGGGGCCGGGGCACCGGGAGGCGCGGGTCGTCCCCGCGCGCCCCGGCCCCCGCCTGTGGGAGCATGCCCCCGTGCCCCGCTCCACCGCCCCCGCCCCCGGACGCCCCGTACCGAGGGGCGAGCGGCCCGTCGTCGGCGTCGCCCAGCGCCGTGCCCCGTTCAGCGCCGGGCTGGACCCGTTCCGGACGGAGTTCCTCGCCGGGCTCGAGGCGGAGGTGACCCGCTCGGGCGGGGACGTCCTCCTGCAGCTCGTCGCCGACCGCGACGAGGAGCTCGCGTGCTTCGTGCGCTGGGCCGGGCTCGGCGGGGTGCGGGGAGCCGTGATCATGGACGTGGTGCAGGACGACCCTCGGCTGCCCCTGCTCGAACGACTGGGCACGCCCACGGTCGTCCTCGGCCACGCCGACGGCCCCCGCGGCGCCGCGCGGGTCGAGGTCGACGACGCCGCCGCGATGCGGACGGCCGTGCGCGCCCTCGTCGAGCTCGGGCACCGCTCCCTCGGGAGGGTCGCGGGTCCTGCTGAGCTGTGGCACACGCGGGTCCGGACGGAGGCCTTCGACGCGACCCTCCTCGAGCTCGGCGCCTCCGGGCGCTCGCTCGACGGCGACTACACGACGCGTCGTGGACGCGAGGCGACGCGGGAGCTCCTGAGCGAGGTCGACCGTCCGACGGCCGTCGTCTACGACAACGACGCGATGGCCCTCGGCGGCCTCGGGGCCGCCGAGGAGCTGGGCCTCGCGGTGCCCCGCGACGTGTCGCTGCTGGCCTGGGACGACTCGCCGCCCTGCCAGCTCGCCGTGCCGGCGCTGAGCGTCGTGGGTCGCGACGTGCCCGCCCTCGGCGCCGCGGCCGGTCGTGCGCTGCTCGACCTGATGGCCGGGGGGCGGCCCGCGACCGTCGTCGCGGGCCGGGCGCGCGTCGTGGTGCGGGCCACGACGGCACCGCCCGCGGCCCGCTGAGCTGCCGCGACCTCGGCGGGTGCGTGCTGGCCCCCGTCCTCGCGGTGCTCGCCCTCGGCCCTCCTGCCCCTGCCCTCGTGGTTGGCCCCCGGTCGCCCCGACCCGACCCATGCGTGCGGATACTTCCTTGACGTCCTTTCTTTAGTGGTCTAAGAATGGGGTCGCAGAGCGCCCCGTGCTCTCGTGACAACGTCGTCAGCACTGCCGTCCGGCCGTGCCAGGGAAAGGATCAACGATGTTCCTCCGTCCTCCTCAGGGTCGCCGCACCGCACGTCGGGCGCTCGTCGCCGGCGCGGCCGCGGCCGCTTCGCTCACGCTCGTCCTCACCGGGTGCTCCTCCGGCGGCGGCTCGAGCTCCGGCGCCTCCGACACGCTCGTCGTGTACACCGGCCAGGCCGGCGACTACCAGGCCAACTTCAACCCCTTCTCGCCCTCCTCCATCGGCGGCATCGGCTCCATCTACGAGCCCCTGTTCTTCGTGACGAACGTCAACACCGAGGAGTACGTCCCGCTGCTCGGCACCGCGTACGAGTGGAACGACGACGGCACCGAGCTCACCGTGAGCCTCCGCGACGACGCGACCTGGTCCGACGGCGAGGCCTTCACCGCCGACGACGTCGTGTTCACGTTCGAGATGCTGCTGGCCAACCCCTCCGTCAACACGGGCGGCTTCGCCGGCACGGTCACCGCCACCGACGACACGACGGTCGTCTTCGGCTTCGACGAGCCCGCCTACGTCAAGGCCCCCACCTTCCTCGGCCGCACGTCGATCGTCCCCGAGCACCTCTGGGCCGACGTCGACCCCGCCACCGACGTCATGGCCCAGCCGGTCGGCACCGGCCCCTTCACGCTCGAGGACTTCAAGCCGCAGGCGTTCACCCTCGCCGCCAACGCCGACTACTGGGACGGCGAGCCCGCCGTGCAGCAGGTCCGCTACCTGTCGCTCTCGGGCAACACCGCGGGAGCCGACGCCCTCGCCGCGGGCACCATCGACTGGCAGACCGGCCCCGTGCCGGACATCCAGAACGTCAGCGAGAACTACCCCGGCTACGACGCCGTGACGATCCCGCAGAACCAGGTCGCGCTCGTGACCTGCTCCGAGGCCGAGCTCGGCTGCGAGGGCCCGCAGACCGACCCCGCCGTCCGTCAGGCGATCTACGCGGCCCTGAACCGCGACCAGGTCAACAGCCTGGCCTTCCAGGACACCGCGAGCGAGGTCTCGCCCACCTTCGCGCTCACCACCACGCAGTCCGACCTCATCAGCGCCGCCGTCGCCGAGCCCGTCGCCCCGTCGACGCCCGACGTCGACCGCGCCGCCGAGCTGCTCGAGGGCGCCGGCTGGGCCAAGGGGGCCGACGGCATCTACGCCAAGGACGGCGAGCCGCTCACCCTCACGGTCGAGGTCGTGACCGGTTGGACCGACTACATCACCGCGATCGACACCATGGCGCAGCAGCTCCGGCAGGCCGGCATCGGCCTCGACGCCGCGCAGTCGTCGTGGAACGAGTGGACCGACAAGCAGGTCAAGGGCACCTTCGAGCTCGCCATCGACGCCCTCGGCCAGGGGCCCGTCTCCGACCCGTACTACCTCTACGAGCAGTACTTCAACAGTGCCTACACGGCTCCGGTGGGGGAGTCCGCCCCCAGCAACCGCTCGCGCTTCAGCGACCCCGAGGTCGACCAGGCACTGGCCGCGCTGACCGGCATCGACCCCGAGGACACGGCGGCGCGCCAGGTCCACTTCGACGCCATCCAGGCGAAGGTCGTCGAGGAGATGCCGTACATCCCCGTCCTCACCGGTGGCACGACGAGCGAGTTCCACGCGTCCAAGTTCACCGGGTGGCCGACCGAGGACGACCTCTACGCCTTCCCGGCGATCTGGGCCTCGCCCGACAACGCCCAGGTGTTCAAGCGGCTCCAGCCGACCGGGGAGTGACCGTGACCGAGGAGGAGCGTCCGAGCGCGACGGGAGCACGCCCGTGAACTACTTCGTGCGGAAGCTGGGGTTCTACGCCGTCGCCCTCTGGGCGGCGCTGACCCTCAACTTCATGATCCCGCGGCTGCTGCCCGGCGATCCCGTCGACATCCTGCTGGCCAAGCTGCAGCAGCGTGGCGGCGTGGTGACCCCGGACACCCGCAAGGCCTACGCGCTCCTCCTCGGGGGCGACTCCGACGAGCCGCTGCTCGTCCAGTACGGGCAGTACCTCGTCAACCTCGTCCGTGGCGACCTCGGCATCTCGGTGGGCTACTTCCCGACCCCCGTCACCGAGGTGATCGGGTCCTCGCTGCCGTGGACCATCGTGCTCGTCGGCCTCGCCACCGTCATCGGTGCGGTGCTCGGCGTGACCCTCGGCGCCCTCGTCGGGTGGAAGCCCGGCACCTGGCTCGACTCGCTCGTGCCCGCCACCACGCTGCTCGCGGCGGTGCCGTACTTCTGGCTCGCGCTGATCCTCGTCTACGTGCTCGCCACGACCCTCCGGCTGTTCCCCTCGCAGGGCGGCTACGACGTCGTGCTCGACCCGGGGTGGGACCTCGAGTTCGTCCTCAGCGCCGTCGAGTACGGGTTCCTGCCCGCGCTCACCATCGTCATCGCGTCCCTCGGCGGCTGGCTGCTCGGCATGCGCAACATGATGGTCTCGACCCTGTCGGAGGACTACGTGCTCACGGCGCAGGCCAAGGGTCTCAGCCAGGGGCGCATCCTGCGCGGCTACGCCGCCCGCAACGCGGTCTTGCCCTCCGTCGCCGGGTTCGCGATCTCGCTGGGCTTCGTCGTCTCCGGGTCGATCGTCACCGAGCAGGTGTTCTCCTACCCGGGCATCGGCGGCAAGCTCCTCTCGGCCGTGACCAACAACGACTACGCCCTGATGCAGGGGATCTTCCTCTTCATCACGCTCGCCGTCCTCGGAGCGAACCTCGTCGTCGACCTCTTCTACGGGATCATCGATCCCCGCACCCGGGCGCGCAGCTGATGCCGCGCCCGAGCTCGGCCGCACCGCCGACGCCACGCCCGACCCCGGACAGGAGGTCCCGACCATGACCAACGTCTCACCCGGCACCGAGCCCGCCATCACGGACTCCACCGAGCAGCTCGCCGCGGGGTCCGCCGATCTCGGCCGGCCGCCCCGGTCAGCCTGGCGCCTCATGCTGCCGACCATGACCCCGTGGCTCGCGGCGGGCCTGGTCCTCATCGGTGCCATCACCCTCTTCGGCGTCCTCGGGCCGCTCGTCGTGGGCGACCCGGCGACGATCCGTGACTCGGGACTCCAGGGCCCGAGCGCGGAGCACTGGCTGGGCACCACCCAGACCGGGCAGGACGTCCTCGCTCAACTGGCGCACGCGACGCGGGGGTCCCTGCAGATCGGGCTCCTCGTGGGCGTGCTCGCCACGATCCTCTCGGCGTTCTTCGGGATCCTGGGCGCCTACCTCGGCGGCGTCGCCGACGAGGCGTTCTCGCTCTTCTCCAACGTGTTCCTCGTCATCCCCGGCCTGCCGCTCGTCATCGTCATCTCGGGCTTCGTGCCGCGGGAACAGCGCGGCCTCTGGACCATCGGCGTGGTGCTCGCCATCACGGGCTGGGCCGCGTCGTCGCGCGTCCTCAGGGCACAGACCCTGTCGATCCGCAACCGCGACTACGTGGCCGCGTCGCGGGTCGCGGGGGAGCGCCCGTGGCGGGTCATCGCCGTGGAGATCCTGCCGAACCTCCTGCCCGTCCTCGCGTCGCAGTTCGTGTTCGCCGTGATCGCCGCGATCCTCGGCGAGGCAGGGCTGTCGTTCCTCGGCCTCGGCGCCTCCAACGCGTCGACCCTCGGCACGATGCTCTTCTACGCGCAGAACGGCTTCGCCCTGTCGCTCGGTGCCTGGTGGTGGTTCGTGCCCCCGGGGCTCGTCATCGCCCTCTTCGGCACCGGCCTGTCGCTCGTGAACTTCTCGATCGACGAGATCATCGACCCCAAGCTCAAGAACGCGAGGCTGCACCGTCGCCGGGCACGCCTCGTCAGGAGGACCGCATGACCCCCGTCGCGTCCGCCCCCGCCGCACAGCGGGCACACGCCGGCAGGAGGCCCGCGGTGCTCACCGTCGAGGACCTCACCGTCGTCTACGAGGTCGAGCACCCCGTCACCGCCGTCTCGCACGCCACGTTCTCGCTCGCGCCAGGGGAGATCCTCGGCCTCGCGGGGGAGTCCGGCTGCGGCAAGACCACCCTCGCGTACGCGATCAACCGGCTGCACCGGCCGCCGGCCGCCATCACGTCCGGCCGGGTCACCTTCCACGACCGGGACGGCACCGACGTTGACCTGCTGGCGCTCGAGTCCGAGGAGCTGCGGGCCTTCCGCTGGTCCAAGCTCTCGATGGTCTTCCAGGGGGCGATGAACGCCCTGAACCCCGTGACCACCGTGCGGACGCAGCTCGAGGACGTCCTCCGCACGCACCAGCCGGGGCTCGCGAAAAGTGCTCGACGCGAGCGAGCCGCGGAGGTCCTCCGCCGCGTGGGCGTCGACCCCGTGCGCTCGTCGTCGTACCCGCACGAGCTCTCGGGCGGCATGCGGCAGCGCGTCATGATCGCCATGGCGATGCTGCTCGAACCGCAGATCATGATCATGGACGAGCCGACCACGGCGCTCGACGTGGTCGTGCAGCGGGACATCCTGCGCGAGATCGTGCGGCTGCGCGACGAGCTCGACTTCGCGGTCGTCTTCATCACGCACGACCTCCCGCTGCTGCTCGAGATCAGCGACCGCATCGCGGTCATGCTCCGCGGCGAGATCGTCGAGCTGGCCGCCGCCGACCAGCTCTACGCCGCACCCGCGCACCCCTACACCCGGCGCCTCCTGCGCTCCTTCCCCAGCCTCAGCGGCTCGCGGGGCGCGTTCATCCGCACCGGCGTCGACGAGGGGTCGCCCGCCGAGACCGACACCAGGACCGTCGTGCTGCCCGACCCCGACGACCGAGAGGACCACCTGCGATGACCCACGTCCGCGTCACCGACCTCACCAAGGACTTCAGCATCGGCAGCGGCCTGCGCCGCCGGGCCTTCCGCGCCGTCGACTCCGTCTCGTTCGACCTCGCGCCCGGGCGCACCGTCGCCCTCGTGGGCGAGTCGGGCTCGGGCAAGTCCACCATCGCCAGGATGCTCGCCCGGCTCGAGAAGCCCAGCTCGGGCAGCATCGACGTCACCCTCGACGACGGCACGCCCGTGCAGGGGTCGCTCTACCGCCGTCACGTGCAGATGGTGTTCCAGGACCCGTTCGCCTCGCTCAACCCCTTCCACTCGATCGAGCACCACCTCGCCCGTCCGCTGCGCCTGCACGGACGCACCCGGGGTGCCGAGGCCACCCACGAGCGCGCGCTCGACCTGCTCGAGAGGGTCAACCTGCGGCCGGCGGACGACCTCGCGGCCCGCCGCCCGCACGAGCTCTCGGGCGGCCAGCGCCAGCGGGTCGCCATCGCCCGCGCGCTCGCCCCCGGGGCCCAGGTGCTCATCGCGGACGAGCCCGTGTCGATGCTCGACGTCTCCATTCGACTCGGCGTGCTGAACCTGCTCGGACGGCTGCAGCGCGAGGACCAACTCGCCGTGCTCTACATCACCCACGACCTCGCCACGGCGAGGCACTTCTCCGACGACATCCTCGTGCTCTACAAGGGGCGCGTCGTCGAGCGCGGCCCTGCCGACGCGGTCATCCTCGACCCCCACCACGACTACACCAAGCTGCTCGCCCAGGCCGCGCCCGATCCCGAGCGCGTGGGCAAGGTCGTGTCCGGCGAGGCCGTCGTCGACCGCTCGCTGCTCGACGCAACGGTCTGCTACGACCACCACCTCGGAGCGTGGACCGGGACGGAGCGGGCGGAGCCGGTGCGCGTCTGAGCCCTGGCCGGGGCGGCACTGGCAGGGTGGAGCGATGACCGACCTCCGCGACCCGAGCTACCTCGACCTCGACGCCGTGCGGGCCGCGGTCGTCGGCGAGCGCGGCGGCCAGGTGGACGACAGCATCCCGCAGCTCGCCGACGCCGACCCCGACCTCTGCGCCCTCGCCGTGGTGCTGCCCGACGGTTCGACGCGGGTGAGCGAACAGGCGGACGTGACCTTCAGCATCCAGTCGGCCGTGAAGCCGTTCCTCTTCGCGCTCGCCCTCGCCGACACCGACGGGGCCGCGCTCGACCAGGTCGGGATCGAACCGACCGGGGAGGCGTTCGACGCGATCATGCTCGAGAGCGGCACGGGTCGACCGCCGAACCCCATGGTCAACGCCGGTGCCCTGCTCACCGCCTCGCTCGTCGACGGCGGCGATGCGCGCGGGCGCGCAGAACGGATCCGGCGGGGGCTGTCCGCCTTCGCCGGCCGCGACTTGCGGGTCGACGAGGACGTCGCGAGCGCGGAGCACCTGCTCGGCGACCGCAACCACGCGCTGGCGCACCTCATGCGCTCGGAGGGCACCCTCGGGCTCAGCGCCGACGACGCCGTCGCCGCCTACGCGTCCTCCTGCGCCGTGCTCGTCGACACCGCCGCGCTCGCCGTCATGGGGGCGACCCTCGCGCTCGGGGGCGTCAACCCGGTGTCGGGGGAGCGGGTCGTGTCCGCCCGGGTCGCGCGGGACGTCGTCGCGGTCATGGCGACCTGCGGCGTCTACGACGGGTCGGGGCGATGGATGCGCAGCGTCGGCGTGCCCGCGAAGTCGAGCGTCTCGGGGGCCCTCGTCCTCAGCGCGCCGCGCGTGCTCGGGGCGGCCGTCGTCAGCCCGCCGCTCGACGACCAGGGCACGAGCGTGCGCGGCAGGCTCGCCAGCGAGCGCCTCAGCGCCGAGCTCGGCCTGCACCTCTTCGGCTGAGCGCGCCCCGCCCCGCGCTGCCCCGTGCTGGCCCGTGCTGGCCCGCGCTGGCTTGCCCTGCCCGCTCTGTCCTACCCGCCCTGCCCGGCGGCCCGGTCGGCAACTCCTCACCCGTGTCCCGGGCGGCAACTCCTCACTCGTGTCCCGCGTGCCGCCGGACCAGGCCCGTCCGGCGCGACCGGGAGCACCCAGGAGGAGTTCCCGACCTCGGCGGACCGGGCCCGCCGACCAGCGCCGGCCGGTCGCGACGGCGCCAGGAGGTGCACCGTGGAGGGCATGACCGACCAGCCCTCCACCCCGTCCTCCACCGCCCGCGCCGTCTTCTTCGACATCGACGGCACCCTGGTCGACTCGAACTACGCCCACGTCGACGCCTGGGTGAAGGCGTTCCGCGACGTCGGGCACCCCGTGCAGGCCTGGCGCATCCACCGCTCGATCGGCAAGGACGCGTCGCTGCTGGTCGAGGGCCTCCTCGGAGAGGACCTCGCCGCGCAGCTCACCGACCGGGTGAAGGAGGCGCACACCGCGCACTACGCCGACCACCTGGGCGAGGGCACCGACCTGCACGTGTTCGAGGGCGCGACCGAGCTCCTGGCGGAGCTGTCCCGTCGCGGCCACCAGGTCGTGCTGGCGACGAGCGCCCCCGAGGAGGAGCTCGCGTTCCTCCGCGAGCTGCTCGACGTCGAGGACGCCCTCTGGGCGGTCACCTCGTCCGAGGACGTCCAGACCGCGAAGCCCGACCCCGGCGTCGTCGAGGTCGCGCTGCAGCAGGCCGGAGTCGCGCCCGACCGGGCCGTCATGGTCGGCGACGCGACGTGGGACGTCGAGGCCGCTGCCAGGGCCGGCGTCGCCAGCGTCGGCGTCCTCACGGGTGGCTTCTCGCGCGACGAGCTCTCGCAGGCAGGGGCCTCGTCCGTCTACGACGACGTCGCGGCCCTGCTCGCCGACCTCGACGGCGGTCCGCTCGGGGGCTGACGCCCGACCTCGTCACGGCCCGTGGGCCGTCCTCGGTCGTGGATCGCGGCCCCCTCGGTACGACGGACGGGCGGCCCGGCACGCTGCCGGACCCGCCCGTCGGTCTCCCTCCGCGTCAGGTGCGCAGGGCCTTCCTGCGGACGACGAGCGTCGCCGTCCCGGCGCTCAGCAGCCCGAGTGCCAGCACGAGCCAGCCCAGGGACGATCCGCCGGTCCAGGCGAGGGCGCCCTGACCCCCGGCCGCGACGACCGGGGCAGGTGCCCCGGGGGCACCGGCACCAGGAGCCTCCGCACCGGGGGCACCGGGGGCGCCGGGAGCGCCGGGCCCGTCGGGTCCCCCCGGAGCGCCCGGTCCGTCCGCGTCGTCCTCGTCCTCGTCCCCGACAGGAGGCGCCACGGGTGCCGCCACGACGACGACCGCGGCGCTCTCCACCGGCTCGGCGTCGACGAACCCGTCCGCAGCGGCGGTGACGCGAGCACGGAGCTCGCGCCCCTCGGTCCTCTCCGGCACGACGAACGCCCCTGCGTCGACGGCGGCCGCGACCGATGCCCTGCGGGGGGCGTCGCCGGCACTCGTCACGGGTTCGCCGTCGAGCAGCCACTCGATCGACGGCGCGGACTCCGCGGGGTCGACGTCGACGACGGCGCGGACCTCGGCACCGACGCGGGGCTCACCGGCGACGACCACCGAGCGGACGACCGCCTGACGCGCGACGTCGACCGTGGTGGTGGTCGTCGTGCTGCCGTCGGGCGAGGTGACGACGATCCGCGCGACCGGGTCGCCCTCGCTCGCCGGCGTGACGACGACCTCGGCCTGCGCGTCGGTCGCGATCGCGGTGACGGCGGGCCACCGGCTGCCGGGCGTCGTCACGGAGTACGCCTGCTCGGCGGTCGTGGGGTCGAAGCTCTCGACCGGCGCCCCGTCGACCCGCAGGGCGGCGAGCGTGCTCACCGACGACGGACCGGCGACGGGCTCGTACAGCTCGACCTCCGACACCGTCAGGTGCGTGTCGGCGTACGCGTCCATGACCACTCGGACGCCCGTCGTCGACACGGTGTCGAAGCTGGCCGTGACGACGGGGGCGCCCGACGTCGGCGTCGGCACGGGCTGCGCCAGCTCGTAGCCGGGCAGCGGCTGCCAGCTGCCGTCCGCCGACCGCTCCTCGAGCCGGACGCTCTCGGCCCAGCTCGTGGCCGAGCCGTCCGGGTAGAACCGGACCACGACCTCCTGCAGGTCCCGCGGGGCGTCGAAGGAGTAGGCGAGCCAGCTCTGCGCCGGCTTGCCGGTGGGCACCCAGTTCGACCAGCCCTTGTCGCCCGCGACGCCGTTGCGCGTGCGGTCGGCGGGGTAGCCGGGCTCGGTCGACGACGCGCTCGCCGTCACGCCGGGGTCGGGCGCGAGGTCGGGCAGCGTGGCGTCGGTGACGACCAGGGAGAGGGTGGCGGTCAGGCTGTCACCGTCGACGGTCGCGGTGCCGGGCACCGTGACGACGCCGACCGAGGCCAGTGCCTCGTCGGTGACGCCCGAGAGGTCCCACGTGACGGGCACGTCGAACGTCAGCTCGGAGGCTCCGACCCGGGCGGGCGCCGTCCCGGGGACGGCGGGGCCGACCCGCGCGGCGCTGCTGCCCACGGCGACGGTGAGCGACACGGGGTCGGTGAGGGTGAGCCCGCCCACGTCCACCTGGGCGGTGACGGCGAAGTCGCTGCCGAACACGTCGGTCGCGACGCCGGGCACGTCGACCCGTCCGGTGCGCTCCCACGCGTCGTCCGCGGGGACGGTCCAGGCGACGGTCGCCGGGCCTCCGGGACCCCACGCATAGCGCGTGGCGATCGAGGCCGGCAGCGCAGGAGGCACGCCCGCGTCGGTCCGGACGGCCACCGTCTGGTCCGCGGCCGGGGCGAGGTCGCGGGCCTCCCAGCGCTGGTTCGCGCCGTCGTTCGAGCCGTAGACGCCGACAGAGGCTCCCTCCTCGGTCGACTGGCCGCCGACGTCGAGGGCCTGCGCCACGCCCTCGCCGACGAGGCCGAAGGTCCGGCCGTCGGTCGCGGTGACCCACCAGCGCGTGGCGGGGTCGGTCGCGGCCGCCGCCGCGTCGAGGCTGCGCAGGGCGGTGCCGGAGGCCGTGGCCGCCAGGAACCTCCCGTCCCGCGACTGCAGGGTCACCCGACGCTCGTCACCGGACGCGGTGGGCACGGCGCGCACGGTCCACGCTTGGCGCTCCGCGGCCGGCTGCGTGGTGGCGGGGGAGGCGAGCTCGGTGGCGGCACCGGTCGCGCCCCCTGCCGCGAGGGCCTTGCCGCTCTGCACGCCGACGAACTGCAGCTCGTCGCCGTCGCGCACGGCAGGGGCGTCCGCCGCGACGCCCGAGACGCCCGCGATCT
Source organism: Frigoribacterium salinisoli (assembly GCF_054781095.1). Lineage (NCBI taxonomy): Bacteria > Bacillati > Actinomycetota > Actinomycetes > Micrococcales > Microbacteriaceae > Frigoribacterium > Frigoribacterium salinisoli. The sequence goes on along the minus strand of NZ_BAAGVB010000001.1, from coordinate 859,132 downwards.
CGAACGTCGTCACCGACTTCGCCGGGACCTCGAGCGTCGCGGTGCCCGCGGCGACGTCGACCGCCACGGCCGTGCCCGGCACGACGCCGGTCGTGGTCGGGTCGACGCCCTCGGGCGCCTCGGTCGTCGTGTACGGAGTGACCGTGGCGCCCTCGGCGACCGAGCCGAAGCGGGACAGGTCGAGCGTGACGGTACGGCCCTCGGCGCTCGTGTTGCGGTGCACCACCGTCGCGCCGGCCCCGTCGGGGCGCACGGCCGCCGTGCTGTCGACGTCGTCCACGGCCACCAGGCGGTCGCCCTCCGAGATGAAGGCCGTGAAGTTGCGCAGGGCCGCGAACTTCGAGTTGACCTCGACGTGGCAGGTCTCGACGGCCGAGGCGTCACCGCCGGCGTCAGCCACGCGGCGCTCGCTCTTCCACACCTCGACGCCGTCGACCGTGTAGGGACGGCAGTCGAGGTCGATGAACATCGAGCCCCAGTTGAGGTCCTCGCCCTGGGGCTCCATGTTGTAGAGGTCCTCGACGGGCTGCCAGAGCACCCAGGCGTCGGGCTCGAGCTCGCGGAGGTCGTCCATCACGCGACCGGCCATGCCGAGCCCGTTCTCGATGTCCCGCGGAGCCCAGCCGTCCACCCAGCTGCCCTCGATCTCGCTCATCCACAGCGGCTTGTCCGCCTGCTTCGCGAGATCGCGGACGCCCAGGCGCCCGCTGGTGCCGTAGGTGTGCACGTTCATGCGGCCCACGACGTCCCGCGTGGCCTGCGGGTAGGCGGCCCAGTTGCGGGCGAAGGTGCCCGGGTTCGTCTCGTCCATCGCCGCGACGAACGCGTCGGTGGTCGTGCCCGGCTCGGCCAGTTCGGCGGCGAGGGCGTCGGTCACCGACACCTGCTGCTGGGGCGAGACGTGCATGCCCTCCTGGCGGCCGCCAACGGGCACGTCGTCGCGCAGCTGCGTGGACCAGTAGTCCGTGTTCGGCTCGTTGAACGGGTCGATCGACTCGACCTCGATGCCGTGCTCGGCCTCCAGCCGCTCGGTGACCCGCGTGAGGTAGGCGACGAACGCTGCCTCTGCCTCCGGCTTCAGCTGGCGAGCCGTGGCGTCGAAGCCGCCCGAGACGTAGCCGCTCTCGGTCATGAAGTAGGGCGCGGAGTTGGCGAACGTCTCCCAGTGGCTGATCTGGTCGTCTGCGGCGAGGCGGTCGACCCACCACCGCTGCGTCGCGTCGGCGCCGGCGTCGTAGTGGGCCGGGTCGTCCGGGTCCCACGCCTCGAGCAGGGCTCCGCGCTCGGCGTGGGTCGTGGCGGTGCCGCCGTACGTGCCGGCCGAGGCGTCGGGGTCGGCCTGCCACCAGCCCTCGACGGCACCGCCGGCACGGAGGTAGTCCTCCACGTCGCTGGCGTTGCCGCCGCCGACGTTGTACCGCGCGATGGTGAGGTCGAGGCCGTCCTCGCCGAAGACCGCCTGGTAGAGGTCCTCGCGGAGCTCCTCGGGGTAACCGCCGGTCGCGTTCGCGAACCAGACGAGGCTCGTGCCCCAGCCCTCGAAGGGGTCGCCCGCGTACCAGGGGTTCGGGGTGATCGTCGTGCCCGTCGCTGCCGCGGGTGCGGCGCTCGCCGTGGCACCGGTGCCGGTCGGCGGCAGGCCGGTCGTGAGGCCCACCGCGGCGAGCGCCGTGGCCGTGGCGCCCGCGAGGAGCCTGCTGCGAGCGGATCGTGGTCGTCGCATCATCGTCGATGCAGTCCTTCCGTCGTGCGAGCGGCCTCCCTCCCCGGCGACCGCGCCGGTCGTCGTCGACCGGTCCCCGAACCGTAGCGTGATAACGCAAACATGCACCAGGGGTTCTACCCCTGCCCGAGGGGGAGCGAGGGGTGGTCTAGGCCGTGGCGTCGTACCGGTCGTGCGCCTCGGCCACCTGCCCGTAGTGCTCGACCGCCCAGGCCTGGAGCGCCGCGAGCGGTCCCTGCAGGGTGCGGCCGGCCTCGGTGAGCTCGTAGACCACCCGCGGCGGGACCTCGGCGTGCACCGTCCGCGTCACGAGCCCGTCACGCTCGAGCGCGCGCAGGGTCTGCGTCAGCATCTTCTGCGAGATGCCCTGGATCTGGCGGCGGATCTCGGAGAAGCGGCGGGGACCGGGGGCGAGGGTCCCGACGACGAGGACCGTCCAGCGGTCGCCGATCCGGTCGAGCAGTCGTCGGCTGGGGCAGCCCGCGACGTAGGGGTCGACCGGGACCATCGTGGTGTCCGTCACGCTGCCTGCTCTCTCCTGGGTACCACGTCAGCGTAGCGGTGGGCACGAGGGGAGCCCGCCGGGGTAGGTCCGACCGTCGGGCCGTCGGGCCCAGCGTCGCTCGCCGGGCTCGTCTTCCCGTCGGCAAGTCCTCACCCCTGTCGCGGCCGACGTGCGCGCTCCTCGTCGCTGCCCCGCTGCGGCTGGCGCCGTGCCGCCGTCTCGCCGTCTCGCCGTCTCGCCGTGCCGTCGTGCCGTCGGGCCGTCGGGCCGCTGGCAACTCCTCACTCCCGTCCTGGCGCATCTCGATGGCGGGATGAACACGGGGGGCGCGACGCCTGGCTCCGCCGCACGGAGGAGTTGCCGACCGGGAGAGGGGGGGACCGTGGTGGGGAGTTGCCGACGCGGCGACGCGCGACCCTGTCCGGGGCGCGCGGCCGATGCTGCTCCGGTCGGGGTCGACGGTTAGCCTCGTCCGATGTCCCGTCGCCGTCCCTCCCTGTCCCTGCTCGCCGTGACGGTCGCCGCCGGGGTCCTCCTCGCCTCCGGCTGCACGACGACGACCGTCGTCGACGCGGACGCCGTCGTCACGCGCGTGCCGGACGCTCCGGTGACCGTGGTGGCGGACCCGGCGCCCGAAGCGCGGGCGCTGGCCACGAGCGCCGCCTTCTTCGCGTCGTCGCCTCTCGTCGTGCTGGCGCCCGTCGGCGACCCTGGCGCGATCGCCGAGGCCGCCGAACGGGCCGAGGAGTGGGGCGTGCCGTTGCTGCTCGGACCGGAGGCGGGCGCTGCCGCGGACGACGCGCACGAGGCCGCAGGCGCCGACGGCGCCGTCGAGGGATCCACCGCCTCCGCGAGCGGCTCGCCGCAGGACGGGGCTGCCCAGGAGGCCTCGCCCCTGGCCGGCGAGCTGGGCCGGTTGGGGGCGCGGCGCGTCGCGACGCTCGGCGACGTCGTCGTCCCGGAGGGCGCCGACGTCGAGTCCGGCCCGGCCGCCGACGTGAGCGAGGGCGACGTCCCCGACCGCGGCGACGCCCGCGAGGACGCTCTCGTGCTGACCGCCGCGTCCACGGGCCCCGACACCGAGGCCGCGGCCGCGACCGCGCGAGCAGCGGGGGCCGAGGTCGAGGCCGCACCCGAGGGCGGTAGCGACCTGCGGTCCCGGGCCGCGGTGGACCTCCTGCACGGCTCGACGACGACGCGCACGGTGCTGCTGGGCACCGACTTCGGTGCTCTGCCGGACCCCGCCTGGACCGTCGCCGCCGCCCGCACCGGCGCGCAGCTGCCCGGGGGCGGCCAGGCCGTCTTCGACCAGCGCCGGTACGTCGCCCTGTACGGAGCCCCGGAGGCACCCGTGCTCGGCGTGCTGGGCGAGCAGGGGCCGGAGGCCGCGGCCCGGCGGGCGGCGCAGCTCACGGCCGAGTACGAGGACGTCTCGGACCGTCCCGTGCTGCCCATGATGGAGATCATCGCGACCGTCGCGGCCGGCGACCCGGGCCCCGACGGCGACTACTCGAACGAGCTCTCCGTCGAGGCGCTGCTGCCCTACGTCGAGGCGGCGGAGGCCGCGGGGCAGTACGTGGTCATCGACCTGCAGCCGGGGCGGACGGACTTCTTGACCCAGGCGAAGCGGTACGAGGAGCTGCTGCGACGCCCCGGCGTCGGGCTGGCGCTCGACCCGGAGTGGCGCCTCGCCCCCGACCAGGTGCACCTGCGTCAGATCGGCGGTGTGGACGCGTCCGAGGTGGACGCGGTGTCGAGCTGGCTCGCCGACCTCGTCCGGGACGGGGCCCTGCCGCAGAAGATGTTCGTGCTGCACCAGTTCACGGCGGGCATGCTGCGCGACCGGGCGGCGATCGACGTGTCGCGTCCCGAGCTGGCGACCGTGATCCACGTCGACGGGCAGGGTTCGCAGCCCGACAAGAAGGCCACCTGGGACTACCTGCACCAGGGTGCGCCCGAGGGGATCCACTGGGGCTGGAAGAACTTCTACGACGAGGACGAGCCGATGCTGTCCCCGGCGCAGACCATGGCCGACGTGGCACCGGTGCCGGACATCGTCACGTACCAGTGACGCGGGCGATGAAGGTCCGCTCGTCCCGCTGCTAACGTTCGGGCATGACGGACGAGCGGCTCAGGGACGAGCTCCGGGCTTTCGTGGCAGAACGCGACTGGGCACGGTTCCACTCGCCGGAGAACCTCGCAAAGAGCGTGGCGATCGAGGCGGGGGAACTCCTGGAGTGCTTCCAGTGGGGTGATGCTGCTGACCCTGCCTCTGTGCGCGACGAAATTGCGGACGTCCTGACCTACTGCTTCTTGTTGGCCGACCGTCTCGGTCTCGATCCCGTCACCATCGTGCGCGACAAGCTAGAGGTCACCCGCGGGAAGTACCCCTCCGAGACCGTGCGGGGTCGTAGCGTCAAGTACGACCGGTTGTGATCGTGGCCTCGTTCGCGATCGAGAAGCTCTCGTTCACCCAGGAGCACGTCCGTCTGTGGCGGCAACTCGATCCCCGCTTCGTGAACTGGCCGGTCGTCTACGTCCTGGACGATGGTCGGCGCGTGTACGTGGGGGAGACCGTCAACGCTGCGGCGCGGATGAGGCAGCACCTCGAGTCCGAACAGCGCGGTTCGCTGAGGGCCGTGCGCCTCGTCCTCGACGACACCTTCAACAAGTCGGTGTGCCTCGACCTCGAGTCCAGGCTCATCGCCCTCTTCGCAGCCGACGGACGGTACGAGGTGCTCAACGGCAACCAGGGCATCGTGGACGCCGACTACTACGACCGGTCGACGTACCAGGACACCTTCGACGCGATCTTCGACTCCTTGCGCGCGGACTCCCTGTTCACGCGGACCGTTCCCGAGATCGAGAACAGCGAGCTCTTCAAGCTCTCGCCCTACAAGGCGCTCGATCGAGGACAAGCGATCGTCATGGAGGGCATCCTCGAGGGCCTCTTCGACGATCTGGAGCGGGGGCGTGGAGGAGCGCTGGTCGTGCAGGGTGAACCTGGCACGGGCAAGACGATCGTGGCGGTCTACCTGGCGAAGCTCCTGCACGACATCGCGCATGGCCGAGGCAAGGACGACCCCGACGCTGACGCCCTGTTCTCCGACTTCTTCGTCCAGGAGCACCGCGATCTGCTCGCGGGTCTCCGCTTCGGTCTCGTCGTCCCGCAGCAGTCGCTCCGGACGTCGCTCAAGCGGGTGTTCGCCAAGACGCCCGGGCTCGACCGCAGCATGGTGCTCACGCCTTTCGACGTCGGCAAGTCGGCGGAGAAGTACGACCTGCTGGTGGTCGACGAGGCGCACAGGCTCAATCACCGCGCCAATCAGGCCTCGGGGCCGCAGAACGCCAGCTTCGCCGCCGTGAACGAGGCTCTGTTCGGCCGCGACGAAGATCACTACACGCAGCTCGACTGGATCAGGGAGCAGAGCCGGCACCAGATCTACCTGCTCGACACGGAACAGAGCGTGCGGCCTGCCGATCTTCCCGCCCGCGTCCAGCAGGAGCTCGTGGATGCCGCTGCCCTCGATGACCGGCACTATCGGCTCGCCACGCAGATGCGGATGCGCGCTGGGGAGGACTTCGTGGGGTACGTGCGGTCATTCCTCCGGGGCGAGCAGCCCGCGCGCCAGTCCTTCTCGGACTACGACTTCAGGCTCTTCGATGATCTCGGGGAGATGCACGACGCCATCAGGGCCAAGGACGAGGAGTTCGGGCTCGCTCGTCTCGTGGCGGGGTACGCGTGGGAATGGCGGAGCAAGAAGGATCGGAACGCGATCGACATCGAGATCGACGGGAGGCATCTCCGGTGGAACAGTTCGCAGAAGGACTGGATCACGTCGACGGGGGCTGTGGACGAGGTCGGCAGCATCCACACCGTGCAGGGGTTCGACCTCAATTATGTCGGGGTCGTCATCGGCCCGGACCTCCGCTGGGACGCCCAGGCGGGGCGGATGGTCTTCGATCGGGCGCACTACTTCGACAAGAAGGGCATGGAGAACAATCCCCGCCTCGGCATCACCTACACCGATGACGATCTGCTCCGCTTCGTGAGGAACATCTATGCGGTCCTCCTCACGAGGGGCATCCGCGGAGCGTACGTCTACGTGTGCGACCCTGCCCTCCGGGAACGCCTACGGCCACTCACGTGACGCGCCCGGCGCCCGCGTCTCCGCCCTGCGGCGACCCGCGAGGGGCGCACCTCCGCGCCTCCTGAGCAGAACGACACCCGTCGTACATCGTGGCGCTGCGAAGCATAAGGTGGGACGCATGCGAGCACTCCAGTACACGAAGATCGGTCAGGCCCCCGAGGTCGTCGAGATCCCCAAGCCCAGCGTCGGGCCCGGGCAGGTCCTGCTCAAGGTCACGGCCGCGGGCGTCTGCCACTCCGACGAGTACGTCATGTCCCTCAGCGAGGAGGAGTACACGGCGGGCGGCTACCCCCTGCCGCTCACGCTGGGCCACGAGGGCGCCGGCATCGTCGAGGAGCTCGGCGAGGGCGTCGAGCACCTCCAGGTCGGCGACGCCGTCGCGGTCTACGGCCCGTGGGGCTGCGGTCGCTGCCTGCCCTGCTCCCAGGGCAAGGAGAACTACTGCCTCAACGCCGCCGCCGAGGGCATCAAGCCGCCCGGGCTCGGCGCGCCCGGCTCGATGGCCGAGTACATGATCGTCGACGACCCGCGCCACCTGGCGCCCCTGGGCGACCTGGACCCGGTCGCGAACGTGTCCCTCACCGACGCCGGCCTCACCCCCTACCACGCGATCAAGCAGTCCCTCCCGAAGCTCGGTGCCGGCAGCTACGCCGTCGTCATCGGCACGGGCGGCCTCGGCCACGTCGCGATCCAGATCCTGAAGGCCCTCACCGGCGCGCAGATCATCGCGCTCGACGTCAACGACGAGAAGCTCGAGCTGGCGCAGCACGTCGGCGCGCACCACACGGTGCTCAGCGACGAGAACGCCGTCGAGGGCGTCAAGGCCATCACGGGCGAGCGGGGCGCCCAGGCCGTCTTCGACTTCGTCGGTGCCGCGCCCACCCTGAGGACGGCCACGGCCGTCGTCGGCGCCGAGGGCGACCTCACGGTCGTCGGCATCGGTGGTGGCAACCTCGAGTACGGCTTCGGCACGATCGCCTACGACGTCGCCGTGCGCATCCCGTACTGGGGCAGCCGTTCCGAGCTGGTCGAGGTCCTCGACCTGGCCCGCAACGGGCAGGTCTCGGTCGAGACGCAGCAGTACTCCCTCGACGACGGCCCGAAGGCCTACGAGGCGCTGCACGCCGGCACGGTCCGCGGTCGCGCCGTCATCGTCCCGTAGCGAGCACGGCGCAGGAGGCGCGACCCGGCCACCCCGGTCGGCCCACGCCCGGCTCGTCCCGGCCCGCGCCTCCTGCCCCCGTCGAGGGCCCGTGGTGCACCCGCACCCCGGACCCTGCGCCGTGAGGGCACGTCCGTCGTGCCGCCACGTAACCGACGCGCCAGGCCTCCTGCTCCGCGCGCGCCCCGCGCCCGCACCCGCGCCCCGACCGTGCAGGCCGTGCACGGCTCCGGCACCTGCCCGGCCGACTGCCAGCCCCCGGTCAGGCGGGCCGACCGGACGGGTCCGTACGGTCGGAGGGGCGGCCTCGTCGGGCCGCGCGACGAGAGGACGACCCATGCGCCTGACCGACACGAGCGACCTCTGGTGGAAGACCGCGGTGTTCTACAACCTCGACGTCGAGACGTTCCTCGACCACGACGACGACGGCGTCGGCGACCTCGAGGGGTTGGCGCACCGGCTCGACCACCTCGCCGAACTGGGCGTGACCTGCCTCTGGCTGGCGCCGTTCTACCCGTCGCCGCAGCGCGACAACGGCTACGACATCGAGGACTACTACGGCGTCGACCCGCGCTACGGGCACCTGGGCGATCTCGTCGAGGTGGTCCGCACGGCGCACGACCGGGGCATGCGGGTCATCGTCGACCTCGTCGTGAACCACACGAGCGACCAGCACCCGTGGTTCCGGCAGGCGCGCAGCAGCCCGGACAGCCCGTACCGCCGCTTCTACCAGTGGCGCGACGAGGTCCCCGAGGGTGCCCCGTCGAGCATGTTCCCCGACGTCGAGGACGGCGTCTGGCGCTTCGACGACGAGGCCGGCCAGTACTACAAGCACTCGTTCTACCGCCACCAGCCCGACCTGGCCACCGACGACCCGGTGGTGCGCGAGGAGATCGCGAAGGTCATGGGCTTCTGGCTGCAGCTGGGCATCGACGGCTTCCGGGTCGACGCCGTCCCGCACCTCATCGACGGGGAGGACGGCCCGGAGCACGACTTCCTCCAGGCGCTGCGCAAGTACCTGTCGCGGCGCAACGGACAGGCCGTGCTGCTGGGGGAGGTCAACCTGCCCTACGACGAGATGATGCGCTTCTTCGGCGACGAGGACGGCGACGAGCTCACCATGCAGTTCGACTTCGTGGCCAACCAGGCGCTCTACCTCTCGCTCGCCCGGCAGGACGCGACGCCGCTGCGCGAGGCGCTCGAGTCCCGCCCGGCCCTGGCCCGCAGCAACCAGTGGGGCAACTTCGTCCGCAACCACGACGAGCTGACCCTCGACCAGCTGAGCGACTCGGAGCGCGAGGAGGTGTTCGCCGCCTTCGCGCCCGAGCAGGGGCAGCGCGTCCACGGGCGCGGCATCACGCGACGCCTGCCGCCCATGCTCGAGGGCGACCCCCGGCGCGTGCGCATGGTCTACAGCCTCCTGTTCTCGCTGCCCGGTGCGCCGGTGCTGTACTACGGCGAGGAGATCGGCATGGGCGAGGACCCGACGATCGAGGGCAGCCGCGCCGCCGTGCGCACGCCGATGCAGTGGACGACGGGGCCGAACGGCGGGTTCTCCGCCGCGGACGCCGACGACCTCGTGGCCGCGGTCGTGCCCGGCGGCAACGGCCCCGAGCACGTCTCGGTCTCGGCGCAGCGCCACGACCCCGACTCGATGCTCCGCTTCGTCTCGAGCCTGACCCGGGCCTACCGCGCGGCGCCCGAGATCGGCTGGGGTGCCCTCACGGTGCTCGACCAGCCGCACGCGTGCGTCCTCGCGCACTCGGTCGACAGCGAGCTGGGCCTGCTCGTCGCGGCGCACAACTTCGCCCCCGACGGCCGCGTCCTCGACCTCACGATCGAGGGGGCCGACGACGACTGGCTCGTGGTCGACGTCCTGGGCGACACGGGGGTGCCGGTGCCGCTCGCAGGAGGCACGTTGTCGGTGGACATCGCCGGCTACGGGCACCGCTGGTGGCGCATCGTGCGGCCGGGGGAGAAGCGCCTGCTCTGACGAGCAGTCGTCGGGACCGCGGCGCGCGCCCGACCCGTCGGCACGCCGGGGGCCGGTGGGGCACAGGCCGGCGCGGTGGGGTCCGCGCCGCCCGCAGTCCTAGCGACCGCTGAGCTCGGCGCTGCCGGAGCCGTGGCCCGCAGGTTCGACGAGCAGGCAGGTGACGTCGCGCTCTCCCGTCCGCCAGGCCTCGGCCGAGGGCCAGTACATCGCGTAGTCGAGCTCGGACTCCTCCCACTCGGCGCCGACGTAGGGCTCGAAGAGGGCGTAGCAGCCCTCGTCGCCCAGCTGCTGGGCGCGGTCGTCGCCGGGGAAGCGGCCGTCGGCGAGCGCGACCGTGCCGAAGACCTCGTACTGGTGGTCGGTGCCGCAGTGGTGGACGTCGACGAAGAGCTGCGTCTCGTCGTCCAGGTCGTCGGTCTCGTCGAAGCACTGGCCGACGACGAGGTCGAAGACGAGGTCGTCCCCGCCGGCGGCGTCGAGGTCGACGTCGGGGCCGTAGCCGTTCCCCGCCGCGAGGACGGTGCCGCCGATCACGACGACGCCCGCGAGGACGAGCCCGGCGACGGTCCAGGCGGACCGGCGGCGCGGCGTCGCCACCGTCGCCGTCGCGGGGGCCGCAGCGCTGGCGGGGGTCCCCGCGGCCGGATCGCCCGTCGCGGAGGCGGTGCCGGCGGAGGCGGTGCCGCTGGTCGCGGCCCTGGCCGGCACGGGCCCGAGCGCGGCCGGCGCCCACGCGTGCGCGTCCCGGCCGAGGGCGTCGACGACGAGCTCGACGGGCGCGTCGGCGGCCACGCCGAGGTCGTGGGCGGCCGGCACGCGCAGCGGCGTCACGGCGGGCGGGCCGAGCTGCACGGGGACGACGGACCAGGCGGTGGGCTGGTGGAACACGTCGAGGGCGACGTCGCCGCCGAGGTGCACCCGGAGCGCGGCGACGCCCGCCACGCGGACAGGTTCGACCAGGAGGTCGGGCCTCCGTGCGGCGATCGCGCCGTCGAGGGCGAGCAGGGCGGCATCGGGGCCGAGCAGGGGCTGGTGGGTGTCGGGCACGGCGTCCTCGGGGCGTCGGGGCGCGGGTCGGTCCGCGCCGTCGATGGAGCGTAGCGGGCGGGCGACCCGGGTCGTCCTCCCCCGTGCGGGGGACGCGAGGCCGGGCCGCGCCCCCTCGTGGACGGGCCCGCGTGCAGGAACACCCGGTCGCACCGGCGAGCCGCCCGGGCTCGCGACCACCTCGCACGTAGCATGCCCGCATGACCGACGACCTGGACACGCTGCAGGCGAGGCCGACCGACCCCGTGCTCGACGCCCCCGACCTGAGCCCTGCCGCCGCGCCGCGACCCACGTCGGTGCCCTCGCACCGCGCCGACGTGGCCCCCGAGGCCGTCGTCCGCAACGAGGTCGACGAGCCCCGGCCGGCGAGCGTCGCCCGGCACTCCACCGACACCTCCGCGATCACGCTGCCCGTCCTGCCGGTCGCGGTCGACCCCTCGTTGCCGCAGCCGCCCGAGCGCCTGACCCTCGACGACGGCGACCTGGTCCGCCTCGTCGAGCGCCGCCTCACCGACACGGCGATGATCGACCTCCTCGCCGTCGTGCAGGCGCAGCTCGACGCCCGCCAGGTCGAGGCCGAGCGCTTCGCCGCCTGGGAGTCCGCGATCAGCCGCTTCGACGGCGACGAGGCCGCCGAGGTGCTCGAGCGCACCCGGCTGCGCTTCACGGGCGTGATCCCCGTGCAGCGACCCGCCGAGGCGCAGGAGGCCCCGGTCGCCCCCGCCCCGCCCGTCACCCTCGCCGCGGCCGTGCCCGCCGTCGCCGCCGTGCCCGCCCCTGACGCCGTGCTCGCCGCCGCGCCGGCCGCGGTGACGGCCGAGCCCGTCCCGCCGGTGGAGCCGCCGGTCGACCACACCCTGGACGCTCCGTCCCGGGCTGCCGGGGGCTCCGCTCTCGAGGCGCCGGCTGCCGGCGGGGTCGCCGGCGTCCCCGACGTCGGGTCGTGGCCCGTGCCGAGCTCGGCGCCCGCCGTCGACGAGGCCCCACCCGCGGCCGACGCGCCGTCGTCCCGGGGGCCGCGTGCGGCCCTCCTGGCCCGTCCGCTCGTGCTCGGGGCGCTCGGCGCGGCGGCCCTCGTCCTGCTCGCGGCCGTCGTCCTCGTGCTGGCCGCCCCGTCGACCCTCGGCGCGGGCCTGCTCGCGACCCTCGCGGTCCCCGCGGTCGCCGGCCTGGCCGCGGTCGGTGCGCTCGTGTCGCTCGCCGCCGGCCCCGCCGATGTCGATCGGATCCGCGCCCGGGGCCCGGTGGCGGTCGTCGTCGGCCTCGTGCTCGCCACCGTGCTCGGTCTCGGCGTGCTCGTGCCGACCGTCGGCCGGCTGGCCTGGCAGGGCTTCCTCCTCCGCGCCTCCGGCGTCGAGGGCCTCTCCGTGGGCGTGGGGTTCGTCGCGGCCGTGCTCGTCGCCGGGGCCGTGGCGTTCGTCGCCTCGGTGCTCCTCACCGGCTTCCGCTCCGCTCCCGCCGTCGACCGCGCCTGAGCCTCGTCGCCGGTGGGACGACCCGCCGGTAGGCTGGGCGGGTGCCCACCCTCGCAGCCGTCAACGCCGTCGTCGAACGGCTCTGGCCGCTCTCGGGTGCCGAGGGCTGGGACGCCCCCGGTCTCCTGGTCGGTGACCCCGAGCAGGGGGTCGCGCACGTGCACCTGGCCGTCGACGCGGTGCTCGACACCGTCGACGAGGCCGTCGAGGTCGGCGCCGACCTGCTGCTCGTGCACCACCCGTTGCTGCTCCGCGGCGTGAAGACCGTCGCCGAGAGCACGACGAAGGGCGCGGTCGTCGCGCGCCTGATCCGTGCCGGTGCCGCCCTGGTCGCCGCCCACACCAACGCCGACGTCGTCGGCACGGGCACCTCGCGCGTCCTCGCCGACCGGCTCGGCCTGCTCGAGCAGCAGCCGGTCGTGCCGTCGAGCGCGCCGGGGACGGGCCTCGGCGTCGTGGGGGAGCTGCCGCGACCGATGACCCTCGTCGCCCTCGCCTCGCAGCTCGGGGAGATCCTGCCGCCCACCGCCTCGGGCGTCCGCGTCGCGGGCGAGAGCGACCGCGTGGTCCGCCGTGTCGCGCTGTGCGGTGGGGCCGGGGACTCCCTGCTCGGCGAGCCCGCGGTGCTCGACGCCGACGTCTACATCACCAGCGACCTGCGCCACCACCCCGCCTCCGACGCCCGCGACCTGCACCGGCTCGGCCGAGGTCCCGCCCTGGTCGACGTGTCGCACTGGGCGAGCGAGTGGCTCTGGCTCGAGACCGCCGCGGCGCAGCTGCGCGCCGAGCTGCCCGACGTCGAGGTCACCGTCAGCGACCTCCGCACCGACCCCTGGGACTTCGCCGTGGTCCAGTAGACCCTCCGCCGTCGTCCAGCGGACGACGCCCGCCCGCCCGCACCCACCGATGGAGGCCGCCATGCCGCTCACCGCCAGCCCCGCCGACCAGGCGCTCCTGCTCGACCTGCAGAAGCTCGACACCACGCTGCAGCAGATCGCCCACCGTCTCGCCAACCTCCCCGAGACGGCCGTCCTGGCCACGCTCGAGGGTGACGCGGCCCGCCTGCGCAGCCGACTCTCCAGTGAGCACGGTGCCTGGGAGGACGCGCAGGCCGAGCTCCGCCGCGTCGAGTCCGACGTGACGCTCGTCGAGACGCGCATCGCCCGTGACGAGCAGCGCCTCGCGTCGAGCTCGTCGTCGAAGGACGCCCAGGCCCTGCAGGGCGAGCTGGCCACCCTCGGCAAGCGCCGCGGCGACCTCGAGGAGGTCCAGCTCGAGGTGATGGAGCGCGTCGAGGGGCTCGGCGCCGTCGTCTCGACGACGGAGAGCGAGCTCGCCGAGCTCGAGGTGCGCCGCCGAGACGCCGTCTCGTCGCGCGAGAGCTCCTCGGCCGAGCTCGAGACGGAGCGGGTGCACGTCGTCCGTGACCGGGAGGTCCTCGCCGGCAAGGTGCCCGCGGAGCTGTTGGCCCTCTACGAGCGCCAGCGCCAGCGCTACGGCGTGGGCGCCTCGCTCCTGCGCGGCGGGGTGTCGAGCGCGAGCGGCGTCGCCCTGACGGGCAGCGACCTGGCTCGCGTGCGCGCTGCCGCCCGCGACGAGGTCGTCCTCTGCCCCGACAGCGACGCGATCCTCGTCCGTACGGACGAGTCCGGCATCTGACCGGACCCGGTACCACGGTCGCCGCCGCTCGAGGCGCGGTCGCGACGCAGGGCTCGACGCGTGCCCGCGGGGCGTCGGCCCGCGAGGATGAGGTCCGCCGACCGCGACCGCGACCGCGACCGCGAGCGTCCGGCGTGCCGGCGTGCCGTCGTGCCGTCGTGACGCCGTGCCGGGCCGCGTGGCGTCGGGCGCGCCGAACGCGACCTCCCGGCGGTGACACGCCGTCCCCGGACCGGTCGGGCGGGTGCGGTGACCCCCTGGGGTCGCCTTCTCGCGCAGGAGTCGCTCCTGGAACTGCGGGGGGTCGGAGGTGAGGGGGACGCGCGACCGCTAGGCTGTCCCGTGCGAACGGGCCGACGAGACGGTCGCGTCGCCGCCGGTCCGCCGGCGGTGCCGAGGAACGTCCGGGCTCCACAGAGCAGGGCGGTGGGTAACACCCACCCGGGGCGACCCGCGAGAACAGTGCAACAGAGAGCAGACCGCCACGGGCGCCGCGAGGCGCACGGGGCAAGGGTGAAACGGTGGTGCAAGAGACCACCAGCGGTCCAGGTGACTGGCCGGCTGTGCAAACCTCGCCCGGAGCAAGGTCAGACAGAGGACGATGAGGCTGCTCGCCGAGTCCTCGGGTAGACCGCTGGAGCGGCACGGCAACGTGTCGCCGAGAGAGATGGCCGTCGATGGCACCCTCGGGTGCCGGGACAGAACCCGGCGTACCAGTCGACCCGTTCGCGCTCACGTGGCGGAGGGCCGGAGGCCCGGTGCAGGGATCCCCGCACCGGGCCTCCGGCCCTTCGTCGTCCTCCTGACGGCCCGTGCCTCAGCGCTGGGGCGCGCTCTCGGCGGCGAGGGCGGCCGCGCCCATGATGCCGGCGTTGTTGCGGAGCTCCGCCGGGACGATCTGCGCCCGGAGGTCGAGCAGGGGCAGGAACTTCTCGTGGTGCTTCGAGACGCCGCCGCCGACGATGATGAGGCGTGGGTAGAGGAGCGCCTCGAGGTGCGAGTAGTACTTCTGCAGCCGCTTCGCCCAGTGCTCGTAGCTGATCTCGTCGCGCTCCTTCGCTGCGTAGGAGGCCTTCGTCTCGTAGTCCTTGCCGTCGATCTCGAGGTGCCCGAGCTCGGCGTTGACGATGAGCGTGCCGTCGTGGATGAGCGCCGTCCCGATCCCGGTGCCGAGCGTCGTCATGACGACCAGGCCGTCGACGCCCTTGGCGGCGCCGAACCTGGTCTCGGCATAGCCGGCGGCGTCGGCGTCGTTCACGAAGTGGATCGATCGACCGAGGGTCGTCTCGAAGAGGCGCTCCGCCTCGAAGCCGATCCACTTCTTCGACACGTTCGCGGCCGAGAGAGTCCTGCCGTCCATGATCGCGGCGGGGAAGCACACGCCCACCGGGAGGTCGGTCTCGTCGACGGCGAGCTCCTCGACGATGTCCTTGACGACGCTCACGATGTCGTCGGGCTCGCCGCCCTTGGGGGTGTCCTTCTTGATGCGGTCGGTGAGGAGCTCGCCGGAGTCGAGGTCGACGATCGCCCCCTTGATGCCGGTGCCGCCGATGTCGATGCCGACTGCCTTGCGTGCCACGGTGGGCCTTCCTAGGAGAGGGTCAGGATGTCGGCACCGCGTTCGGTGACGACGAGGGTGTGCTCGAACTGGGCCGTGAGGCTCCTGTCGCGCGTGGTCACGGTCCAGTCGTCCGACCAGACGTCGGCCTCGATGCCGCCGAGGGTGAGCATGGGCTCGATGGTGAACACCATGCCGACCTCGATCACGTCGTCGTACTGCGGGGCGTCGTAGTGGGGGATGATCAGTCCCGAGTGGAAGGCCGGGCCGACCCCGTGGCCCGTGTAGTCGCGCACGACCCCGTAGCCGAAGCGGGCGGCGTAGGACTCGATGGCGCGACCGATGACGTTGACCCGTCGTCCCGGTGCGACGGCCTTGACGCCGCGGCGGAGCGCCTCCCGGGTGCGGTCGACGAGGTCGACGGTCGTCTGCGGTGCCTCGCCGACGACCATCGTGCGGTTCAGGTCGCCGTGCACGCCGTCCTTGAAGGCCGTCACGTCGATGTTGATCAGGTCGCCCTCCACGAGGACCGTGTCGTCGGGGATGCCGTGGCAGATGACCTCGTTCACCGAGGTGCACGACGACTTGGGGAACCCCCGGTACCCCAGCGTCGAGGGGTAGGCGTCGTGCGACACCAGGAACTCGTGGACGATGCGGTCGAGCTCGTCGGTCGTCACGCCCGGGCGGATCGCGGCCTCGGCGGCGTCGATGGCCTGGGACGCGAGGCGGCCGCTCGCACGGATGCGCTCGACGGTCTCGGCGTCGTGCACGTCACCACCGGTGTACGGAGCAGGACCGGGCTTGCCGACGTACTCCGGACGCGGGATCGAGGCGGGGACCGCGCGCATCGGGCCGACCCGGCCGGCGGTCAGGTGGCCGTTCTCGTCCCTGGGCATGCCGACCAGCCTAGGGGAGCGGCGCGGACGCCGCCCGCCCGCCGGTCACCCCTGGGGGACGACGTCGAAGCCGTCCCCCGTGCGCACGAGCTCGCCGTCCGGCAGGTAGAGGACGACGTCGTCGATCTGCACCCGTTCGAACTCGTCGGGCGCCTCGTCGAGGAGGGCCCGGAGCTCGTCGTCGAGCGGGAACCGGGAGTCGGTGCCGAGCAGGAGGGCGTCGAAGGGGCCGTCCGCAGGATCGGCGCTGGCCTCGTCCCCGAGGTACACCTCGACGGTGAGCGGGCGCAGCTGGCCCGTGAGGACGTGCGGTGCGTCGAGCCCCGCGTCCTCGAGGGTCGACTCGACGAGGGCGATGCCCCGGGGCTCCTGGGCCGCCACGCTGACGCTCAGCCGGGCCGAGCAGAACGCGAGGACCAGCACGAGCGCGACCGACAGGAGGCGCAGCAGCAGGGGGCGTCCCGCCTGGAAGGCCCGCGCGTAGCCGATCGCGGCCAGGGCGGTCACGGGCCACATCCAGGCGTAGTAGTAGGCGGGCAGCGAGATGGCCGAGAAGACCAGGTAGAAGGCCAGGAGGAGGACGGCGACACTGCCGATGTAGGCCACCAGGCGGTCCGGCCGGAGGACGAGCGCCAGGACCACGCCCGCGGCGAGGACGGCGGTCAGGAGGACGCCCGTGCCCGCCACCTGGAAGTAGAGGTCCGCCCACCACGGCGGGAACCTGTAGCGCTCCCCGGCCACGGAGACCCAGTGACCCGCGGCGGCGTGCTCGCCCTGGAAGTCGAGCATGTAGGTGATGGCGGAGACGAGTCCCATGGGGGCCCACGCGACGACGAAGACCACGGCGAAGGAGGCGACGAAGATGAGCCCTCCGACGAGGGCGTCCCGCCACCGACGGTGCAGGAGGGGCAAGAGCAGGAAGGCGGGCAGGACCACCGCGGTCGAGACCTTCGAGGTGACGGACAGGGCCATGAGGGCGCCCGCCAGCGCGACCCACGGCCATCGCCCGGTGCGCATCCACGTCCATGCCGCCGCCAGGGCAGCGACCGCGAAGAACACCATGACCGGGTCGAGGAGGGCCAACCGGTCGATGCGGACCGGGTCACCCGCGATGCCGCGCGGCGTGGTCATCCATGCGCCGGCCGCGACGAGGCCGCCGTACCAGCCGATCTCGCGCCGGAGCCAGAGGAACGTCACGATGCCGCCGAGGACGACCACGGCAGCGGGCACGACGCGCCCGGCCGTGAGGCCGTCGCCGAGCACGAGCTGGGCGAGCCCCATGAGGTACTTCGCCGTCGGGGGGTGCTCCCGGTTGGGGGCGAAGTCACCCTCCAGGTACTGGGCGCCGGCGTCGACGTAGATGGGTTCGTCGACCTGCACGGCCGCCGCGTCGAGCAGCCAGAACGACTGGTAGGCACCCCACGCGAAGACCAGGACGAGCACGAGGACCCGGGTCGCCGGTGCGTCGAAGAACGTCCTGAGACCGTCCCCCTTCGGGGAGCGGGCACGGTGGGGGGCGACGACGGGCGAACTCACGTCGACAACTGTGCCATGCACCCGCCCGCCCCCAGTAGCCTGCCCGCATGGCATCCGAGTTCTGGTTCAACCTCACCACGCACCAGGTGGAAGAGGGCAAGCAGTCACCCGCGGTGGACCGCGCCGGCCCGTACGCGACGCGTGCCGAGGCCGAGCAGGCCCTGGCCCGCATCCGGTCCCGCAACGAGGCGTGGGACGCCGAGGACGCCGAGGACCGCTGACCACCTGACGCGACCCGTGCCGGGCACGGGTCGCGCTCAGCCGAGCCGCGCGGCGTCCACTACCGTGGTCGCTGGACGAAAGGGCCGTACGCATGGACAAGCAGAGGGACTTCGTGCTCCGCACGATCGAGGAGCGCGGCGTCAAGTTCATCCGCCTCTGGTTCACGGACGTGATCGGGACGCTCAAGTCGGTGGCCATCGCGCCGGCCGAGGTCGAGGGCGCGTTCACCGAGGGGCTCGGGTTCGACGGGTCGGCCATCGAGGGGCTGACCCGCTCCTACGAGGCCGACGTGCTCGCGCACCCGGACCCCACGACGTTCCAGATCCTCCCGTGGCGCGGCGAGGTCGACCCGACGGCCCGCATGTTCTGCGACATCACGACGCCCGACGGCCAGCCCGCGGTGGCCGATCCGCGCAACGTGCTCAAGCGCACGCTCGCCCGTGCCGCCGACCGTGGGTTCACCTTCTACACGCACCCCGAGGTCGAGTTCTACCTGCTCAAGAGCAGCTCGGTGGGTCCGGAGGGGCCGGTCCCCGTCGACTCGGCCGGCTACTTCGACAACGTCCCCGGCGGCACGGCGCACGACTTCCGTCGGCGGTCGGTGCGCATGCTCGAAGACCTCGGCATCTCGGTCGAGTTCAGCCACCACGAGGCCGGGCCCGGCCAGAACGAGATCGACCTGCGCTACGCCGACGCCCTGACGACGGCCGACAACATCATGACCTTCCGCACCGTCGTGAAGGAGGTGGCGATCGAGCAGGGCGTCTACGCGACGTTCATGCCGAAGCCGTTCTCCGGTCACCCCGGTTCGGGCATGCACACGCACATGTCGCTCTTCGAGGGCGACGGCAACGCCTTCTACGAGCCGGGTGCCGAGTACCAGCTGTCGCGCACGGGGCGCCAGTTCATCGCGGGCCTGTTGAGGCACGCCCCCGAGATCACGGCCGTGACGAACCAGTTCGTCAACAGCTACAAGCGCCTCTGGGGCGGCGACGAGGCCCCCAGCTTCGCCACCTGGGGCCACAACAACCGTTCCGCGCTCGTGCGCGTGCCGCTCTACAAGCCGAACAAGGGCAACTCGTCCCGCGTCGAGTACCGCGCCATCGACTCGGCGGCGAACCCCTACCTCGCCTTCTCGCTCATGCTGGCCGCCGGCCTCAAGGGCATCGACGAGGGCTACGAGCTGCCCGCCGAGGCCCAGGACGACGTCTGGGCCCTCAGCGACGCCGAGCGCCGTGCCCTCGGTTACCGGCAGCTGCCCGCGAGCCTCGACCACGCCCTCTCGATCATGGAGGACAGCGAGCTCGTCGCGGAGACGCTCGGCGAGCAGGTGTTCAACTACGTGCTGCTCAACAAGCGGCAGGAGTGGCGCGACTACCGGGCCCAGGTGACGCCGTTCGAGCTGCGCTCGAACCTCGAGATCCTCTGACCGCCCGCCGCTGACGTGCCGCGTTCGTCGACAGGGCTGTCGGACCTCGCCCGGCTCGGTTTCGCCGAGCTCGCGTCGAGCCGTGCCCTGCTCGACGAGCTCCGGGAGCGTGCCCCCGCGCTCGACGCGGTCACGGCGTCGTTCGCCGACGCGCCCGACCCCGACTCGGCCCTGCGCGACCTGCGGTCGTTGCTCGACCGGGACGAGGGGCGCGTGGTGGGCCTGCTCGAGAGCGGAGCCGGCCCCCGCCTCCTGCGCGTGCTGGGAGCCTCGTCGGGCCTGGGCGAGTTCCTCGTCCGACGGCCCGAGCAGCTCGACGTCCTGGCCCTGCCCTGCGAGCGCCCCTCCGACGGCACGGCGTACGCGGCCGACCTCCGCGCCTGCGTCGACGGTCTGACGGGACCGGAGGCGCGCGTCGCGCTGCGCGTGCGCTACCGGCACCACCTGCTGCGGATCGCCGTGTTCGACCTCGAGAGCGGCGACGCCGTCCGCGACCTCGACGTGGTGGCGGCGGGCCTGGCCGACCTCGCGGGGGCGGCGCTCGACGCCGCGATCGAGGTCGCGCGGCGGGAGCTGACCTTCCCCGAGGCCGACGTCGCCCGCACCCGGTTGGCCGTGCTGGGCATGGGCAAGACGGGGGCGCGCGAGCTCAACTACCTCAGCGACGTCGACGTCGTGCACGTCGCGGAGGGCGTCGAGGGGCTCGAGCAGGGGCGCGCGGTCGAGATCGCGACGCGGCTCGCCATCGGCATGGTCAAGGTCGTGTCCGAGCTGGCCCCCGAGCCCGGCCTGTGGGAGGTCGACGCCAACCTGCGTCCCGAGGGGCAGGACGGCGCGCTCGTCCGCACCCTCGACAGCCACGTCGCCTACTACGAGCGCTGGGCGAAGGGGTGGGAGTTCCAGGCCCTGCTCAAGGCGAGGCCGATCGCGGGCGACCCCGGGCTCGGTGCGCGGTACGTGGAGCGCCTCGCCCCCTTCGTGTGGTCCGCGGCGTCGCGCGAGAACTTCGTGGAGTCGGTGCAGCGCATGCGGGAGCGGGTGACCGACCTCCTGCCCGCCGACGAGGCCGACCGGCAGCTGAAGCTCGGCCCCGGCGGCCTGCGCGACGTCGAGTTCACGATCCAGCTGTTGCAGCTGGTGCACGGGCAGGCCGACGAGGCGGTCCGCCAGCGGGCGACCCTCGACGCCCTGGGGGCCCTGGCCCGCGGCGGGTACGTGGGGCGTGCGGAGGCCGCCGAGTTCGACGCCGACTACCGCCTGCTGCGCCTGCTCGAGCACCGGATCCAGCTCTCCGCGCTGCGCCGGACCCACCTCATGCCCGAGGACGAGGGCCAGCTGCGGGCCCTCGCGCGATCCACGCGGCTCGCCCGCGACGGGCGCGAGCTCGTCGAGCGGTGGCGGGGCGTGCAACGCCGGGTCCGCACCCTGCACGAGCGCCTGTTCTACCGGCCGTTGCTCTCGGCCGTCGCGGCGCGCCCCGAGGAGGACCTCGCCCTCAGCTCGGACCAGGCCGCCGCCCGCCTGGCCGCCATCGGGTTCGCCGACCCGAAGGGCGCCCTGAAGCACCTCGCCGCGCTCACGGGCGGGGTGTCGCGCCGTGCCAGCATCCAGCGCCACCTCCTGCCGGCCATGCTGCAGTGGTTCGCCGACGGCACGGACCCCGACCTGGGCCTCCTGGCCTTCCGCCGCCTCAGCGACGGCCTGGGGGAGTCGTACTGGTACCTGCGCATGCTGCGCGACTCGTCGGGCGCCGCGCACCGGCTCACGACCGTGCTCTCGTCGTCGCGTTTCGTGGCCGACCTGCTGGAGAAGATCCCGGAAGCCGCGGCCTGGCTCGAGCAGGACGCCGACCTGCGGCCCCGTCCCCTGCAGCAACTGCTCGACGAGACGCGCGCGACGGTCGCGCGGCACGACTCGGTGGACGCCGCCGCCGCCGTGCTCCGTCAGGCCCGTCGGCGCGAGGTGCTCCGCCTGGCCCTCGGGGGCATCCTGGGCCTCGTCGACATCGACGACCTCGGTGCGGGGCTCACGGCCGTGACCACCGCGGCCGTGACCGGGGCCCTCGAGCTCGCACGCCGGGGCGTCGACGACCTCGAGCTCGCCGTCATCGGGATGGGCCGCTACGGCGGTGCCGAGCTGGGCTTCGGCTCGGACGCCGACGTCCTCTACGTGCACCGCGCGCCCGAGGGCGACGACACGGCGCAGCGCCGCGCCCAGAAGATCGTGGCCGAGATGTCGCGCCTGACGGCGGACGCGCTGGTGCCGCTCGACCTCGACGCGGGCCTCCGGCCGGAGGGCGCCAACGGCCCGGTCGTGCGCTCGCTCGCGTCGTACCGGGCCTACTACGCCCGTTGGTCGCTCACCTGGGAGGCGCAGTCGCTGCTGCGGGCCCGGGACGTCGCGGGCGACGAGGCCCTGCGCCGCGACTTCCTGGCCCTGGCCGACGAGGTCCGTTACCCCGAGGCCCTCGCCGAGCAGGAGGTGCGCGAGGTCAAGCGCATCAAGGCGCGGGTCGAGGCGGAACGGCTCCCCAAGGGCGCCGAGCCGTCGCGGCACCTCAAGCTGGGCCGCGGCAGCCTCAGCGACGTGGAGTGGTACGTGCAGCTGCTGCAGCTGCAGCACGGAGCGCGCGTACCGGGGCTGCGGACGCCGAGCACGCTGGGGGCCCTGGCCGCGGCGAAGGAGGCGGGGCTGTTGGACCCCGGCGACGCGGACCTCCTGCGGCAGGCGTGGCTGCTGGCCTCGCGCGCCCGTTCGGCGGTCGTGCTCTGGACCGCGCGGACCGCCGACGTGCTGCCGACGGACCGCCGCCAGCTCGAGGGCGTGGCGCGGTTGCTCGAGTACCCGCCCGGCTCCGCGACGCGCCTCGAGGAGGACTACCTCGGCGTGACGCGACGCGCGCGAGCGGTCTTCGAGCGGGGCTTCTACGGCGTCGAGGACCCGCCCGCGCCCACCGTCTGAGGCGTTCCGCGGCCGGCGACACGCCCGGGATGCGTCGATCGACCGTGTCGGGCCAAGATCGTCGGGCGGATGTGCGGACGTACCCCGTCCCTGAGGGTGCGTACCCCGTTCGAGGGGCGCCGCCTGGTCGCCGCGTGTCGGTGACCTGAGCGGCCACCTCGCCCAGGATCGCGTGACGGAATCCCGCGCGAGCAGCGCGCGTCCGTGCGTCACCACCCCCTGATCAGCACTTCCCTGCCCCGCGGCGGGGTCGTGCCGTGGGTCGATCGCGCGGCCCCGGCCTCGGCGGCGTGCGGCCTGGCCCCCGGTCGGGGGACGGTCGGCATTCTGTCCGACAGCACCCGGGGGACCAGTGCGTACCCCGCGACGGCGTCGCGCGCCCCGGGGCAGACCGACCTGTCGCTCGCACTCGCGGCGTCCCGCAGGATGAGTGCCACCCGATGCTCCAGTTCCCCGACGACGCGGAATCCACCCCCCATCCCCCCTTCGAGGCGGTCCATCGTGTTGACGTTCATCCTGCAGATCAGGCACATGCTCGGCGGTCATCCCGAGCTCTATCTCTTCGCCGCGTACTCGGCGCTCATCTGGCTCCTGTGGGTCCTCAAGGTCGTGCTCTCGCGCCGCTACCGACCCTTCACGGGGGAGTTCCACGGCAGCACGAGCGTCGTCGTCCCCGTCGTCGACGAGCCGCTCGACCTCTTCCGCGACGTGATCGGACGCATGGTCGAGCAGGGCCCGGGCGAGATCATCGTCGTCATCAACGGTGCCCCCAACCCCGAGCTCGCCGCGGTCTGCGACGAGTTCGGTCCGCTCGTGCGGTGGACCCACACGCCGATCCCCGGCAAGCGGAACGCCGTCATGATCGGCACCGAGATGAGCCGCGGCGACATCACGGTGCTCGTCGACAGCGACACGGTCTGGACGCCCGGCACCCTCAGCGAGCTCGTGCGCCCCTTCGCCGAGGCGACCGTGGGCGGCGTGACCACGCGCCAGCGCATCCTGCAGCCCGAGCGCAGCTGGATCACGCGCTGGGCCGACTGGCTCGAGAACAGCCGCGCGCTCTACTCGATGCCGGCGCAGAGCGTCCTCGGGCAGATCGGCTGCCTGCCCGGTCGGACCATCGCCTTCCGTCGCGAGATCCTCACGCGGGTCATGGACCGCTTCATGCACGAGAGGTTCATGGGCGTTTTCCTCGAGGTGAGCGACGACCGCACGCTGACCAACCTCACCCTCAAGGAGGGCTACCGCACCGTGTACCAGTACTCGAGCCTGGTCTACACGGACGCGCCGCTCCAGGTGCGGAAGCTCTGGAAGCAGCAGCTGCGCTGGGCACGCGGAAGCCAGTACAACACCCTGCGGATGATGCCCTGGATGCTGGGCCACGCGCCGGTCCTGGCGCTGTTCTTCGCCATGGACATCGTGCTGCCGTTCGTGCTCCTGGGCGTCGTCGGCGGGTGGATCTACCGCGGCCTGACCGGCCAGGGCGTGAACCTCTACCAGGGGATCCTCGACGAGTACGGCGTCTCCACGGGGCTCCTCGCCATCGTCGCCCTCATGGTGCTCTCGAGCGTGCTCAGCATGGCCATCCGGCAGATGCGGCACCTCGCCGAGAAGCCGTCGGACTTCTTCCGGCTGCCCGTCTTCATCATCGTCTCGACGTTCTTCCTCATGCCGATCCGCATCATCGGCTTCTTCCGCATGGGCCACGCCAGCGGGTGGGGAACGCGGGCCGGCGCCTACGCCGGTGGTCCGGCCGACGCCGCGCTGCAGGACGAGCTGGCCGGTCGCCCCGGTGACGTCCTGCCGGACGACTCGCTCGCGGCCCTCGAGCGCCAGTTCGACGCGACGCCGGGAGACGCCTTCGACGACCTCGTCGGGGGGAGGTCCCACGCGGACGACGCGACGCAGCCGGCCGACGGGGGCAGCGCCTCCGGTGCCCTGCACGCCGCCCACGACCCCGGGGCCGTGCTCGTGACGAGCCGTCGCAGCGCACGGACGGCCGCCGAGGAGGACGCCGCCGGCGTCGCCGAGGTCGCCGCCCCGGGGGCCGTGCACGACACCCCCACCGCCCACCCCGTCACCGCGCGCCGCCGCCTGAACCCGAAGGCCGGGTTCCCGTACCTGATCGGCGCCGCCGTCATCGCCCTGGAGGTCCTGACCCTTGTCTGAGCCGACGCAGCAGTTCGTCGCCCCCGTCCACCTGCAGACGGGGTCCTGGTGGGCCGCCTCGGAGGGCAACGCCCGCCGCACGGCCCTGGGCGCCACCGCCGTGGCGCTCGTCCTCGCCATGATCACCTGGCTGATCTGGGTCTCGCCCGGTGACAACGCGGTCCGCACCGCGGTGCAGCAGGCCGTCGGCGGCCCGGCCGCCTCCACGGTGTCCACCCTCAAGGCCGACCGGTCCGCCCTGCTCGACCAGCTGCTCAGCGCGGAACGGCAGCTGAGCGAGAGCAAGGCGAGCCTCGCCGAGGTCCAGCAGCAGAACTGGTCGAACGAGGCGGCGCTCACCGAGGCCGAGGCCCAGCTGGCGTCCGCCCGGGCCGCGGTGCGGTCCGCCGAGCAGGCCGCGGGCTCGGGGGGCGCGGGTGCAGGAGGCGCGGGCGCGGCCGGCGGGTCCGGGTCCGCCGGTCGCGGCTCCGGGGACGGCCCGGGAGCCGACGACGGTGCCGGGAACGGCAGCGGGAGCGGATCCGGCTCCGGCTCCGGCGGCGGCGCTGGTGACGACCAGGGACCCGTCGGCCCCGCGCCGGTCACGGCTCCGCCCCTGTCGGAGATCCTCGCCGCCGACTCGACGGACCGCCTCTACGGCCTGTACACCGAACAGGCGCCCTTCAACTGGTCGACGTACGACTCGATCACCGAGAAGGTGGGCGCCGAGACGAACATGGTCGGGTTCTTCCAGGGCTTCGACCAGGACTTCCGTCCCGACGCCGTGCAGCGGGCCTGGTCCGAGGGCCGCCTGCCCGTGCTGACCTGGGAGTCGCAGCCCCTCCGGTCCGGCAACGACGCGGTCGACCAGCCCGACTACTCGCTGTCGCACATCGTGGACGGCGACTTCGACGAGTACCTGACGCGCTACGCCGACGACATCGTCGCGAACGGGCTCCCGCTCGGCCTGCGCTTCGACCACGAGATGAACGGCGCCTGGTACCCCTGGTCGACGGGCGTCAACGGCAACGAGGAGGGCGACTACGTCGCTGCGTGGCAGCACGTGCACGATCTCTTCGAGGCCCGCGGGGCCAACGAGTACGTGGCCTGGATCTGGGCCCCCAGCCGCGTCGACCGTCTCGGCGCCAAGCACACGGCCGAGTACCTGGAGCAGTTCTGGCCCGGCCCCGAGTACGTCGACTGGGTCGGCATGACCGGGTACTACCGGCCTCCCTACGACGAGCGGTCGAAGCCGACCTTCGAGAGCACGTTCGCGAAGACCATCGACCAGCTGCGCACCGTGGCCCCGGGCAAGAAGATCCTGCTCGCCGAGGTCGGTGCGAGCGAGTCCGGGGGCTCGGTGTCCAGCCCGGGTGAGAAGGCGCGCTGGATGTCGTCGCTCTTCGACGCGCTCGGCTCCGGCGAGTACGACGACGTGATCGGCTTCGGCTACTTCAACCTCGTCGCGACGACGATCGTCGCCGACGGCGACGGGAAGACCCGCACCACGAACGACTGGCGCCTGGACTCGCGCGCCGACTCCCTCGAGGCCTTCCGCGTCGGCATCCGCCGCACGGACACCGGCTTCTCCCTCGACCCCACGTCCTGATCCGCAGGAGGAGAGCACCATGACCGAGAACGACCGCACCACCGACCCGGCCGCGCTCGAGGACGCCCTCGCGGGCGACGCCTCCGGCCGCCCCCGCATCAGCGTCATCGGCACCGGCTACCTCGGGGCGACCCACGCGGCCGCCATGGCCGAGATGGGCTTCGACGTCATCGGCGTCGACGCCGACCCCGCGAAGGTCGCGGCCCTCGCCGAGGGACGCGTGCCCTTCTTCGAGCCCGGCCTGCCCGAGCTGATCGTCGAGCACGTCTCGTCGGGCCGCCTCGCGTTCACCACGGACCTGGCTGGGGCCGTCGCGCTGTCCGACGTGCACTTCGTCTGCGTGGGCACCCCGCAGCGGCGGGGCAGCCACGCCGCCGACCTCAGCTACGTCGAGGAGGCGACACGGGCGGTGGCCGCGGCCATGAGCCACGACGGCCTCGTCGTCGGCAAGTCCACGGTGCCCGTGGGAACGGCCGCCCGGCTGCGCGAGATCGTCGCCGCCGAGGTCCGGCCGGGCATCCGGGCCGACCTGGTCTGGAACCCGGAGTTCCTCCGCGAGGGCCACGCGGTGGACGACACCCTGCGCCCCGACCGCATCGTCCTCGGTGGGACGGACGCGTCCAGCGAAGCGCTGTTGCGCGAGGTGTACGCGCAGCCGATCGCGACCGGCACGCCCGTCATCTCGTGCGACCTGCCCACGGCCGAGCTGGTCAAGGTCAGCGCCAACGCGTTCCTGGCGACGAAGATCTCGTTCATCAACGCCATCAGCGAGCTCTGCGAGGTCGCCGGTGCGGACGTAACGACCCTGGCGGACGCCCTCGGGCACGACGACCGGATCGGGCGGAAGTTCCTGAACGCCGGGCTGGGCTTCGGCGGCGGTTGCCTGCCGAAGGACATCCGCGCCCTGGTGCACCGGGCGAACGAGCTCGGCGCGCACCGGGCCGTCGGCCTCATGCAGCAGGTCGACGAGATCAACATGGCGCAGCGCCAGCGGGTCATCGACCTGGCGATCGAGGCGTGCGGGGGTTCGGTGCTGAACCGGCGGGTGGCCGTGCTCGGGGCCGCGTTCAAGCCCCACACGGACGACGTGCGCGACTCGCCGGCCCTCAACGTCGCGGCGGCCCTGCACCTGCGGGGCGCCCAGGTGCTCGTCGTCGACCCGGAGGCGACCGCGACGGCGCAGCGGAGCTTCCCGACCCTGGCCTTCGCCGACACCGCCGCCGAGGCCGTCACGGACGCGGACGTCGTGCTGCTGCTCACCGAGTGGCCGGAGTTCGTCACGGCGGATGCCGCCGGCCTCGCGGAGGTGGCGGCGAACCCGGTCGTCATCGATGCGCGCAACGCGCTGGACGCGGCGGTCTGGTCGGCCGCGGGGTGGGAGGTGCGGCCGCTCGGTGCCCCCGCGACGGCGCGCGCCCGGCGCACCCTCGCACCGGCGGCCCTCCCGGCCTGAGCGAGGACGACGCGACCCCTGCCTCCGGTCAGGAGGCGGGGGTCGCGTCTCGTCGTCGCCGTCGCATCGTGCGGGGTGCCGCTCAGGTCCGCGGGCCGTCACCCAGCCAGCGCAGGAGGTTCTTGGTGCGGGCCTCTCGGATGTGCGCGGGCTTCGCCTTCTCCCGTTCGAGGGCACGGAGGGCCTCGCGGTGGGCCTCGGCCATGTCGGCGCTCACGTAGCGGGGGGTCGTGGTCGGGTTCACGGTGGTCACGTCAGGCCTCCTCGTGGTCGTGCCGGGGACCGTCCGGTCCGATGGCGTCCAGTGTAGGTGGCGCCGCAGGGGTCCGCACGGCCGCCGCGCGCTGGGCGCGGGGGAGGGCCAAGGACTCGGCCACGGCGAGCAGGCGGGCCAGGACCAGCACGAAGTCGCGGTCCTCCTCGGAGAGGCCGCCGGGCTCGAGCACGTTGAGGGTGAGCATGCCGAAGGGGATGCCGCCGGCCCGGACGGGCGCGGAGATGTAGGACCGGTACGCCTTGCCGGGCAGGTCGACCTCTTCGCGCAGCAGTGCCCGGTCGCCCTCGTCGACGAGCCGCCAGACACCGGGCTCGGTGCCCGAGGCCTCGTCGAACTCCGTCGTGAACTCGTCGGTGCGCGAGCGTTGGGCGATCGCGCCGCGGGGTGACATGACCCGCAGGGGCGCGGAGAGGTCGTCCACCCGGAAGTAGGCCGCGCGGGGCTGCTCGTCCTTGACGAGGTCGCAGGCCCGCTCGACCACCTTCTGGCGGAACCCGCTGATGGTGGTGCGCCGTTCGTCGGCGTCGAGGCCCGCGAGGTCTTGCAGGGCCGCCAGGGTGGAGAGGAACGCACCGTTCGTGACGGTCGCGATGCGGATCCGCTCGGCCTGCAGGAGGTCCTCCAGCGATCGTGCCGCGTCGCGGAGCCCTGCCGCCGCGCGCTCCTCGAGCACCCAGACGACGAACGCCAGGCAGGCCGTCGCGACCGCGGCGACGAGCGTGATCACGCGAGGGGCGGTGGACTCGGGCTGCGACCAGGCCGCCCAGCCTGCGCCGGCGGTGGCGATCGCGAGCAGCGACGTCGCGAGTCGCGCGAGGAGGACCCACCGGGTGAGGGTGGGGGCTGTTGCGGTCGCCGTCGTGGTCACGAGGACGAGCGTGCCACGTGCCGCCGACACCCGGCCGGAGCACGTGCGACGGTCGGAGGCGAGGGCGCGGCCTCCGTGCGCGAGGGCCCCGCACCGAGCGGTGCGGGGCCCTCGCGGTGCCGGGTCGAGCGTCAGACGCCGAAGTAGAGCTCGAACTCGAACGGGTGCGGACGCTGCGCCATCGGCAGGATCTCCTTCTCGCGCTTGTACGCGATCCAGGTCTCGATGAGGTCCTGGGTGAAGACGTTGCCCTTGGTGAGGAACTCGTGGTCCGCCTCGAGCGCGTCGAGGGCGGCGTCGAGGGACGCGGGGACCTGGGGGATGCCCTTGGCCTCCTCGGGGGGCAGCTCGTAGAGGTCCTTGTCGACCGGCTCGTGCGGCTCGATGCGGTTCTGGATGCCGTCGAGGCCCGCCATGAGCTGCGCGGCGAAGGCCAGGTACGGGTTCGAGGCCGCGTCGGGGACGCGGAACTCGATGCGCTTGGCCTTCGGGTTGGTGCCCGTGATCGGGATGCGGATCGCGGCCGAGCGGTTGCCCGCCGAGTAGACGAGGTTGACGGGGGCCTCGAAGCCGGGGATCAGGCGGTGGTACGAGTTGATCGACGGGTTCGTGAAGGCGAGGACCGCGGGGGCGTGCTTGAGCAGGCCTCCGATGTACCAGCGGGCGACGTCCGAGAGGCCGCCGTAGCCGTTCTCGTCGTAGAAGAGCGGCGACCCGTCGCGCCACAGGGACTGGTGCGTGTGCATGCCGGAGCCGTTGTCGCCGAAGAGCGGCTTGGGCATGAACGTGGCGACCTTGCCCCACTGCTCCGCCGTGTTCTTGACGATGTACTTGAACTTCAGGATGTCGTCCGCCGCGTGGACCATCGTGTCGAACTTGTAGTTGATCTCCTGCTGGCCGCCCGTGCCCACCTCGTGGTGCGCGCGCTCGAGCTCGAGGCCGGCGTCGATCAGGCGGAGGCTGATGTCGTCGCGGAGGTCGGCGGTCTTGTCGACCGGGCTCACCGGGAAGTAGCCGCCCTTGTAGGCCGTCTTGTTGCCGAGGTTGCCGCCCTCCTCGACGCGACCGGTGTTCCAGGCGCCCTCCTCGCTGTCGACGCTGTAGGAGCTGGAGTGCTGGTTCACCTCGTAGCGGACGTCGTCGAAGATGTAGAACTCGGCCTCGGGGGCGAAGAACGCCGTGTCGGCGATGCCGGTGCTGGCGAGGTAGGCCTCGGCCTTCTTGGCGACCTGGCGCGGGTCGCGGCTGTACAGCTCGCCGTTGCGCGGGTTGAAGATGTCGAAGACGAGGATCAGGGTGCGCTCGGCGCGGAAGGGGTCGACGTACCCGGTGGTCACGTCGGGGATGAGCTGCATGTCGGACTCGTGGATCGACGCGAAGCCGCGGATCGACGAACCGTCGAAGAGCTGCCCGACGGAGAAGAACTCCTCGTCGACCGTGGACGCGGGGATGTTGAAGTGCTGCTGCACGCCGGGAAGGTCGGTGAAGCGGATGTCGAGGAACTTGACCTCGGTCTCCTTGATGAACTTCAGCACCTCGGAAGAATCACTGAACATGCGGGATGTCTCTCCTGTGCGCTCGGGGACGGAAGCACGACGCTTCCTCGGTCGAGGGTAGGCAGGGGCGATTTCGCCCCGGTGTCCCTCGTGTTTCGGACATGTTACGAGGCGGCCCGTCGGTAGTCTGGACGGATGCCAAGCAGCGCCCTCCCGCCTCGCCCGCCCCGGCCTCCTGGCGGGTCCGACGACGGCGCCCAGCGCTGGCCCGGCGAGAGGCTCGGGCTGCCCGGTTCCGGCCCGCGGAGCGTCGGTCGCCTGGGACGCCGCGTGGCGGCCCTCGCCGTCGACTGGGCCCTGGCCACGGTGGTGAGCGTCGCGTTCTTCGACTACGACGGCCTCGCGACGCTGGCCGTGTTCGCGATCGCGCAGATCGCGTTCCTCGCGACGGTGGGCGGCAGCATCGGGCACCTCGCGCTGCGCCTGCGCGTCGTACCGATGGCGGGCGGCCCGCTCGGCCTGTGGCGCCCCGTGGTGCGCACCCTGCTCATCTGCCTCGTCGTCCCCGCCGTGGTGTGGGACGCCGACCAGCGCGGGCTGCACGACCGCTTCGCCGGCACGGTGCTCGTCCGCGTCTGACGCCCGGCGCGTCCGACGCCCTCGGTCGGCGCGGGGCGCCGATCAGCGAGGGGTGCCGATCAGCGAGGGGTGCCGATCAGCGAGGGGTGCCGATCAGCGCGGGCGACCCGAACGGACCTTGAACGGATCGACGCCCTTGGGGATCGGCAGGCCGTTGCGACCGAGCGACTGCAGCCGGTTGCTCACGGCGAGGACCTCGGTGCGGTTGATGGCCTTCTTGAGCTTGTTCATGCGCGCCGCGAGCTTGTGCAGCGGCACGGCGTCCCCGTCGCGACCGACGTGGAGGACGGTGACGGGCACGTCGGGGAGGATCCGGGCGACCTTGCGGCGCTCCTCGTCGACGAGCCGCTTGGTGGGGGCGGCACCGCCCTCGGCGATGAGCACGACGCCCGGGCGGCCCACGGCGCGGTAGACGGCGACC
The DNA here is from genome assembly GCF_054781095.1 of Frigoribacterium salinisoli. Lineage (NCBI taxonomy): Bacteria > Bacillati > Actinomycetota > Actinomycetes > Micrococcales > Microbacteriaceae > Frigoribacterium > Frigoribacterium salinisoli. The sequence continues at coordinate 827,901 of NZ_BAAGVB010000001.1, read as the reverse complement.
TGCGAGCGTCCCTGCACGGCGACGGGCATCTCGCTGGCCTTCCAGGTGCGGCGCAGCCCGCTCTTCATGACGGCTCCCACGGCACCGGGCTGTCCCTCGATCTGGCCGTACGCGGCACGTTCGGCCCTGCGGCCGAGCACGAGCAGCAGGAGGAGGACGCCGAGCATGACGCCGACGAGGACGTAGAGGACCAGCGCGAGCACGTTGCCGCCCGTGAGGAACACGCCCGCGGCGACGCCGAGGAGGATCGGCACGAGGAGGGCGACGAGCATCAGGGGCAGGACGGCCTTGTCGAGCTTGCGCGTCGTCTTGAAGATCTGCCACATCTGCGCGATGCGGCCCGGCTCCTTCGGGGGCTTCGGGGCGGTGTTCTCCTGTGACGTGCGTCGTGCCATGACGATCATCGTACGGGTTCGCCGTCCGTCACGGGTCCTCCACAGCCGTCGCCGAGGTCGGACGCCCCGCAGGAGGCGCAGGAGGCGCGGTCGGGCGTCTCCCTCGGGGGCAGTCTCGCTGCATGGCCGACCCCGACCCCGACACCGACACCCGCTCCACGCTGCCCGTGACCGGTCCGGCCTCGATGGGCTGGCTCGTCGCGCTGGAGGGGGTGCAGCACCCGCACCTGGCGCGCCCCGTCGACGCGTGGCACGACCGTGACGGAACGCTCCACCTGCGGGTGGCGGTGCCCGACGGCGTGACGCTCCGGGAGTGGGCGGACGCCCGGGGGCCGCTGGACCCGGGCGAGGCGGTGACGGTCCTCCTGCCCGTCCTGGCCGCCGTCGGGCACCTCCGGCACCGGGGCGTGCGCGTCGTCGGCCTGGGCCTCGGGGACGTGCTCGTGGACGCGAGGGGCGCACCCGTGCTCGCGAGGGCCGACCTCGACGGCCCGGGATCGGGGAGCGTCGACGACGGGCTCGCGGGCGTGCTCGCGTTCGTCGCCACGGTGCTCGAGGGCGTGCGCTGGCCGCCCGGAGCGGAGTCCCCGGCGGCACCCCTCGGACGGGCCTCGCAGCTCGTGGAGGTCGTCGAGCTCGTGCACGACCTCGCGGAGCCCCTCCCGTTGGCCACGACGGTCCGCGGGGCCGCGTCGGTGCCGCCCGCCGCTCCGCCGGAGCCTCCTGCGCCTCCTGCCTGGACGGCGCTGCTGCCCGAGTCGGAGGTCGTCGATCGAGCGCTCGCGTGGTGGGCACGGAGCGGGCCCGGCGGCCTCGTCGCGGGGCTCCGCGCCGTGCGCCCGCGCTTCTGGGCGACGGGCGTCGCCGTCCTGGGCGCGTTGGTGGCGTCCGCGTCGCTCGTCGGCGACAGGGGCGCCGACGGCACGCCGCTCGGGGACCCGGCAACCCGGCCCTCGGCCGCCGCTGCCCCGTCCGGGCCCGTCACGGACGGACCACCGCGGACTCCCCTCCCGGACGTCGCGTCCGCGGAGGACCCGCTCGCGGACGCGGACGCACGCGTCGACGCCGGGGAGCAGGTCGGTGCGAGCGGGGACGCCGGCGCGGATGCTGGCACGGCGGTCCGCGCGGACGATCCCGCGGCAGCCGCCCGTGTCCTGCTGCGGGCGAGGGAGGAGTGCCTGCGGGAGCTGGACGCTGCGTGCCTGCACGAGGTGGACCACGCCTCGTCGCCCCTCCTCGGCGACGACCTCGCGTTCCTGGCCGAGCCGGCAGGAGCCCCGCGCGAGTCCGGCGCGTGCACCGGCCTCACCGAGACCGCACGCTGGGGCGGCTCAGCCCTGCTGCGCTGCGAACGGGACGGGACGACAGCGGCCTCCGTCCTCGTGGTGAGGACGGAGGCCGGATGGCGCCTGCGCGAGGTCGCCCCGTCAGGAGGGGGGCCGTGACCCCTAGATGCCGAGCTTGCCGCGGAAGTCGCCGCCCTCGAGGCGGTCCTTGACCGCGACGAGGAACCGCGCTGCGTCGGCACCGTCGACGATGCGGTGGTCGTACGACAGGGCCAGGTAGACCATCGAACGGATCGCGATCGACTCCGACCCGTCCGCCTTCACGACGACCGGGCGCTTGACGACGACGCCCGTGCCCAGGATCGCCACCTGCGGGAGGAACACCACGGGGGTGTCGAACAGCGCGCCGCGCGACCCGGTGTTCGTCACGGTGAAGGTGCCACCGGCCAGCTCGTCGGGGCCGAGCTTGTTGTCCCGCGTGCGCGAGGCCAGGTCGGCGATGGCGCCCGCGAGGCCGGCGAGGTCGAGGTCGCCCGCGTTCTTGATGACCGGCGTGAGCAGGCCGCGCTCGGTGTCGACGGCCATGCTGATGTTCTCCGTCGGCGGGTAGACGATCGAGTCGCCGTCCACCGTGGCGTTGAGCTTCGGGTGCGCCTGCAGGGCCTCGGCTGCCGCCAGCGTGAAGAACGGCAGGAACGACAGCTTGTTGCCGGTCTTCTGCTGGAACTCGCCCTTGACCTCGTCACGGAAGCGCGCGACCTTCGTCACGTCGACCTCGACGACGCTGGTGAGCTGCGCCGTCGACTGCATCGACTGCACGGCCCGCTCCGCGACGACCTTGCGCAGGCGCGACATCTTCTCGGTCGTGCCGCGGAGGGGGGAGACCTCGACGGGAGCGGCGGCCGTGGCCTCCGGGGTCGTCGCGGCGGACGCCTTCTCGGCGGCCTCGAGGACGTCCTCCTTGCGGATGCGCCCCCCGACGCCGCTGCCGGTGAGCGTCGACAGGTCGACGCCCTTCTCGTTCGCGAGCTTTCGGACGAGCGGCGTCACGTAGCCGACCGGACCGGAGGAGGCCGGCGCTGCGGGCTCGGCCTGGGCGGCGGGCGCGGCCGGCGCGGCGGGCTCGGAGGAGGCGGGCTGCTGCGGTGCGGCGGCCTGCTGCGGTGCCGGGGCCTCCTGGGCGGGAGCGGGGTCGACGGACTCCGCGGGGGCGATGGCGTCGGACGAGCCGCCCTCTCCGGGTGCGGGGGCAGCGTCGGACGGGACGACGGCGTCCTCGGCCTGCTCCTCCTGGGCGGGCTCGGGCTGCGGGGCCTCGGCCTGCTGCGGCTCGGCCTCGGGCTCGGCGGGCTGCTCGGCCGGGGCGGAGCTGCCGTCGCCGATGCGCACGAGGGCGGTGCCGACCTCGACCGTCTCGTCCTCGGGCACGAGGATCTCCTCCACGACGCCGGCGATCGGCGAGGGGATCTCGGTGTCGACCTTGTCCGTCGAGACCTCGAGCAGGGGCTCGTCGACCTCCACGCGGTCGCCCACGTTCTTCAGCCAGCGGGTGACCGTGCCCTCGGTGACACTCTCACCGAGTGCCGGGAGGTTGACGGATTCGCTCATCAGTGGAACTCCTTTGACGACTTCATGTCTCGTTGTGTGGGCTGTCTCGCGCGACTACATCGCGTGGAGCGGCTTGCCCGCGAGCGCGAGCATGGCCTCTCCGAGTGCTTCGTTCTGGGTGGGGTGGGCGTGCACCAGGGGCGCGACGTCCTCCGGGTAGGCCTCCCAGTTGACCGTGAGCTGCGCCTCGCCGATGAGCTCGCCGACGCGGGCGCCGATCATGTGGACGCCGACGACGGGTCCGTCGACCACGCGGACGACCTTGACCGAACCGCTCGTGCCGATGATGTGGCTCTTGCCGTTGCCGGCCAGGTTGTAGTCGTAGGTCGCGATCTTGTCGGCGCCGTACTTCTCGCCGGCCTTGGCCTCGGTGTAGCCCACGGACGCGACCTCGGGGTCGCTGTAGGTGACCTTGGGGATGTTGACGTCCTCGATGACCTGCGGCTTCAGGCCCGCGATCTCCTCGGCGACGAAGATGCCGTGCTGGAAGCTGCGGTGCGCGAGCTGGAGGCCGGGGACGATGTCGCCGAGGGCGTAGACGCCGGGCACGTTCGTGGCGAGGCGCTCGTTCGTGAGCACGAACCCGCGGTCCATGGTGATGCCGACCTCTTCGTAGCCGAGGCCCGCGGTGCTCGGGCCGCGACCGACCGCGACGAGCAGGAGGTCGGCCTCGATGGTGGTGCCGTCCTCCAGGGTGACGACGACGCCGTCGTCGCTCTGCGTCACGCCCTGGAAGCGCTTGCCGAGCGAGAAGCGGATGCCGCGCTTGCGGAAGGCGCGCTCGAACTGCTTGCTGATCGACTCCTCCTCGTTGGGCACGAGGTGGGGGAGCGCCTCGACGATGTCGACCTCGGCGCCGAAGCTCTTCCAGACGCTGGCGAACTCGACGCCGATGACGCCGCCGCCGAGGATGGCGACGCGGGACGGCACGTGGTCGAGCGCCAGGGCCTGCTCGCTCGTGATGACGCGGCCGCCGATCTCGAGGCCCGGCAGGCTGCGCGAGTACGAGCCGGTGGCGAGCACGACGTTCTTCGCGGTGATCGTCTCGTCGCCCACCTGGACGGTCGTGGGCGACGTGAGCCGGCCCTCGCCCTGCACGACGGTGATGCCGCGGGCCTTCACGAGGCCCTGCAGGCCCTTGAACTTGCTCGAGACGATGCCCTCGCGGTAGGACGTCACGGCGCCCATGTCGATGCCGTGGAAGTCGGTGTGCACGCCGTACTTGGCGGACTCCCGGGACACGTCGGCCACCTCGGCCGAGTGGAGCAGCGCCTTCGTGGGGATGCAGCCGCGGTGCAGGCAGGTGCCCCCGAGCTTGTCCTTCTCGACGATGACGACCGTCATGCCCAGCTCGGAGGCGCGCAGGGCAGCCGCGTAACCGCCGCTCCCGCCACCGAGCACCACCAGGTCAACATTCTGTTCCGACACCCAGCAACTCCCTCGTGCGTCCGGACGAGTCCTGCCCGCACGACTGCCGTGTCGACGTCGGCGGGTGGACCGATCTGCGCGGGATCGTCCCGCCCCTCGACCCTACTACCCGGCTGCGACGTCGGCGGCCAGGCCGAGCAGCGTCCGGACGGCGACGCCCGTCGACCCCTTGGGCGTGTAGCCGTAGCCGCCGGCCTTGTTGTTCGACGGGCCGGCGATGTCGATGTGCGCCCACGGGATCTGCCCGTCGCCGCCCTCGCGGTCGCCCACGAACTCGCGCAGGAACACGCCCGCGAGCAGCATGCCCGCGGCCGTGTTGCCCGGGGTGGCGTTCACCAGGTCCGCCACGTCGGACGACAGGCGGGCCCGGAGCTCGCGCGGCAGCGGCATGCGCCACGCGGTCTCGCCCGCGGCGTCGGCCGCGGCCACCACCGCGTCGGCGAACCCGTCGTTGCCCATGACGCCCGCCGTGCGCATGCCGAGCGCGACGACCTGCGCGCCGGTCAGCGTGGCGACGTCGACGATCATGTCGGGCTGCTCCTCGCTCGCGGCGACGAGGCCGTCGGCCATGACGAGGCGGCCCTCGGCGTCGGTGTTGGTCACCTCGACCGTCGTGCCGCCGCGGATCGTGAGGACGTCGTCGGGGCGGATGGCGGTGCCGCTCGGCATGTTCTCGGCGACGCAGAGCCAGGTCGTCACCTTCACGGGGAGGGCGAGCCGCGCGATCGCGACGGTCGCGGCGAGCACCGTGGCCGCACCCGTCATGTCGTCCTTCATGCCGAGCATGCTCGCGGCGGGCTTGAGGGACAGGCCGCCCGTGTCGTAGGTGATGCCCTTGCCGACCAGCGCGAGGTGCTTGGTCGCGCCCTCGGGGCTCCAGGTGAGCTTCACCAGTCGGGGCCCGCGCGACGAGCCCTGGCCCACGCCGAGGATCCCGCCGTAGCCGCCCTCGCGCAGGGCGTCCTCGGCCAGCACCTCGACCTCGACGTCGAGGTCGGCCGCGAGCGAGACCGCCGCGTCGGCCAGGTCGGCCGGGGCGAGCTGCTGGGGCGGGGTGTTGGACAGGTCGCGGACCGTGTGGACCGCCTGCGCGACGGTCGCGGCGGCCGCGACCGCGGCCTCCTGCACCTCGACGCCGGTCGCGAGGACCACCTCGGAGGCGTGGCGACGCTGCTCGCCGGCGGACGAGCCGCGGAAGGCGTCGAAGGCGTAGGCGCCCAGGGCCGCGCCCTCGAGGGCGGCACGCGCCTCGTCCTCGCTCGCGACGGGCAGGTCGAGGACGACGCGGTCGACGGCGGTCGACTGGCGCACGGCCGAGCCGGCGGCGTAGCGGAGCGCGTCGGCGTCCGCCGTGCGGCCGAGCCCGATGGTCGCGACGATCGTCGCCGCGACGGCGTCCGCGGGGAGGCGCACGAGCTCGTCCTCGGCACCGGTGACGCCCAGGGCGCGCAGGTCGAGGCCCGACAGGAGGCCCGTGACGGCCTCGTCGGCGCTGGTGACGACGGCTCCGTCGTCGCCCTGGCGCACGCCGACGACGAGGACGTCGGCCTCGAGGGCCGAGGGCAGGGAGGTGGACACGGAGAGCGCGGGGACGGTCATGCACCGATGCTATCGGCGACACGTGTTCGCTCTGGGCACGTCGCCGGCGGCGCTGCCGTGCAGGTGCGCTGCCTAGCATGGGAGCATGCAGGACCCCACCGCGCTCTACGACCTCACCGACGCCGCCGACGCCGTGCCGGCGGGGCTCCCGCTCGTCGCCGGCCTCACGGGCTTCGCCGACGCCGGCAGCGCCGTGAGCCAGCTCGGGCAGTACGCCCTCGACACGCTGGAGCACCAGGTGCTCGCGACGTTCGACGCCGACGAGCTCCTCGACTACCGGGCGCGGCGTCCCGTCATCACGTTCGACCAGGACCACATCACCGAGTGGGCACCGCCCGCCCTGACGTTGTCGCTCGCGAGCGACGACCTGGGTCAGCAGTTCCTGCTGCTGACCGGCTTCGAGCCCGACTTCCAGTGGGAGCGCTTCACGGCCGCGCTGCTCGACCTCGTCGACCGCTTCGCGGTGGCGTCGACGACGTGGGTGCACGCGATCCCCATGCCGGTCCCGCACACCCGTCCCCTGGGCGTGACCGTCAGCGGCAACCGACCGGAGCTCGTCGAGTCGCTCTCGGTCTGGCGGCCGGTGACCCAGGCGCCCGCGAACGCCCTGCACCTGCTGGAGCACCGCCTGACGCAGGTCGGGCACCCCGTCGCGGGCTTCGTCCTCCTCGTCCCCCACTACCTGGCCGACACGGAGTTCCCCGAGGCGGCCGTCACGGCCCTGGCGAGCATCAGCGCCGCCACCGGGCTGATCTTCCCGACGGACGCCCTCCGGGGCGAGGGGCGCGACTTCCTCGTGAAGGTCGAGGAGCAGGTCCAGGGCAACGCCGAGCTCACCCGGCTCGTCACGACGCTCGAGGAGCGCCACGACACCTACATGGAGGGCAACCCGCTGCCCTCGCCGCTCACCGACCAGGACGGCCAGGTGCCGAGCGCCGACGCCCTCGCTGCCGAGCTCGAGAAGTTCCTGGCGACGCGTCGCGAGCCCGGGGAGGGCTGATCCCACGGTCCGCCCCTGGACGGCGGACCCCGGTCCGCCCGGGGGATAGGTTCGTCGGGTGAACTCCGCCCGCGCCTGGTCCGTCTGGGGCGCCGCCGTGCTGGCCTACGTCGTCGCCGTCCTGCAGCGCTCGTCGCTGGGCGTGTCCGGCGTCGAGGCCCAGGACATCTTCGGCATCTCGGCGTCGACCCTGTCGACCCTCGCCGTCGTCCAGCTCGTCGTCTACGCCGGCCTGCAGATCCCGGTCGGCGTGCTCCTCGACCGGTTCGGACCCCGCACGGTGATCGCCGCCGGTGCCGTGCTGCTCGCGGTGGGGCAGCTCGTGGTAGCGCTGTCGCCCCCCGTCATCGGCGTCGCGGTGGTCGGACGGATCCTGGTCGGGGCGGGCGACGCGATGACCTTCATCTCGGTCATGCGCCTCCTGCCGTCCTGGTTCCGTGGCCCGGTCCTGCCCCAGGTGTCCCAGTGGACGGGCAACGTCGGGCAGATCGGCCAGGTGCTGTCCGCCGTGCCGTTGTCGGTCGTGCTGCACGCGGCCGGCTGGACGCCGGCGTTCCTGTCGGCCGCGGCGCTCTCGGTGCTCGGCGCGGTGCTCGTCGTCCTCGTCGTGCGGGACGCCCCCGACGGCGTGGGCACGCTCCGGCAGGGGACGACCTGGCAGGAGGCCGGCCGTCAGCTGCGCGAGGCCGTCCGTCGGCCCGGCACGCGCCTGGGCTTCTGGTCGCACTACGTGACGCAGTCCTCCGGCACGGTCTTCACGCTCCTCTGGGGCGTGCCGTTCCTCGTGAGCGGGCTGGGCTGGACGCCGGGGGAGGCCGCCGGGGCGCTCACGACCATCGTCGTCACCGGCGTCGTGGCGGGACCCGTGCTGGGCCTCCTGACGGCCCGGTACCCGTTGCGCCGCTCGAACCTCGTCCTGGGCATCGTCACGCTGGTCGGCACGGCGTGGACCCTCGTGCTCGCCTGGCCGGGCGGTCCGCCGACGCCCGTCGTGTGGGTCCTCGTGGTGGTCCTGGGGATCGGCGGCCCCGGGTCGCTCATCGGCTTCGACTTCGCGCGGACCTTCAACCCGTTGCGCAGCCTCGGGGTGGCCAACGGCGTGGTCAACGTCGGCGGTTTCCTCGCGAGCTTCGTCATGATGTTCCTCATCGGGGTCGTGCTCGACCAGGTCGACGCGGCGAGGGTCGCCGGGGGAGCCGCGAGCGACCTCTTCGCCCTGGGCTCGTTCCGCCTCGCGTTCCTCGTGCAGTACGTCGTCGTCGGGGCGGGCGTGGTCGGCCTGCTGGTCGACCGGCGCCGGACCCGGGCGGGCCTGCGCCTCGAGGAGGGGATCGAGGTCGCGCCCCTGTGGGTGGCCCTCGACCGGCGGCTCCGACGTCGGCGCGGCCGCGACGGGGACGCGTCCCGCCCCTGAGCGTCCGCGGCCCTCGGATGTGCGACAATGGAGGGAAGGACCCGTTCTCGTCCCCCGACCTGGCGTCGAGGGCTTGACATGGGTCCTCGTACTGCCCTGATCTGATCGCCAGCACGGAGCTCTGCACGACCTGGGGGGCCTCGCGTCGTCGCCCGACGGCACCGGCATCGATCGGCCTGGACCGTACCCGAGAACTGAAAGGTGTCCGCATGGCTACCCGCACCGCGAAGCCCGTCGACGAGCCGACCCCCGAGGTCGACGTCGAGGCCGCGACCGACGCCCCGGAGGCGGCGGCGAAGAAGGCGCCCGTCAAGCGCGCGCCCGCGAAGAAGACGACCGCTGCCGCCAAGAAGGCGACGACGGCGAAGGCCGCCAAGGCGGCCGAGCCCGAGGAGGCCCCCGACGACGTCGAGGTGCCCGCCGAGGCCGACGACGCCGCCGCCGACGCCCCCGAGGGCTCCGAGGCGGCCAAGGGCGCCGTCCCCGAGACGTTGCCCACGGGCGCGCTCGTCATCTCCCAGGACGACGACGACGAGGTGCCGGTCTACTCGACGACCATCACGGGCGCCACGGCCGACCCGGTCAAGGACTACCTCAAGCAGATCGGCAAGGTCGCCCTGCTGAACGCCGCCGAGGAGGTCGAGCTCGCCATGCGCATCGAGGCCGGCCTCTTCGCCGAGGACAAGCTCGCCAACAGCACGGGCCTCAGCCGTGAGCTGGAGCGCGAGCTGCGCTGGGTCGCGCGCGACGGGCAGCGGGCGAAGAGCCACCTCCTGGGCGCCAACCTCCGCCTGGTCGTGAGCCTCGCGAAGCGCTACACCGGTCGCGGGATGCAGTTCCTCGACCTCATCCAGGAGGGCAACCTCGGCCTCATCCGTGCGGTCGAGAAGTTCGACTACACCAAGGGCTTCAAGTTCTCGACCTACGCCACGTGGTGGATCCGCCAGGCCATCACGCGCGCGATGGCCGATCAGGCCCGCACGATCCGCATCCCCGTGCACATGGTCGAGGTCATCAACAAGCTGGCCCGCGTCCAGCGCCAGATGCTCCAGGACCTCGGTCGCGAGCCGACCCCCGAGGAGCTCTCGCGCGAGCTCGACATGACGCCCGAGAAGGTCGTCGAGGTGCAGAAGTACGGCCGCGAGCCCATCTCGCTGCACACCCCCCTCGGCGAGGACGGCGACAGCGAGTTCGGCGACCTCATCGAGGACACCGAGGCGGTCGTCCCGGCCGACGCGGTGGGCTTCACGATGCTCCAGAAGCAGCTCGAGTCCCTCCTCGACAGCCTCTCCGAGCGGGAGGCCGGCGTGATCCGCATGCGCTTCGGCCTGGGCGACGGCATGCCGAAGACGCTCGACCAGATCGGAGACACCTTCGGCGTGACGCGCGAGCGCATCCGCCAGATCGAGTCCAAGACGATGGCGAAGCTGCGCCACCCGTCCCGGTCGCAGTCGCTCCGCGACTACCTCGAGTAAGCCGTGCGGTACCTCCTGCCGGTCCTGGCCGGTCGACTCGTCAGGGCTGCCGCCCGTCTCCGGGGCGGCGGCTCGGCCTACCCCGGCCGCACCGTCCTCGCCCTGGCGCCGGACTTCCTCTCGCACGTGGCGGGGCAGTTCGAGCGCGGCGTCGTGTTCGTGCTCGGCTCCAACGGCAAGTCGACGACGACCATGATGCTCACCGAGACCCTCCGGGCCCACGGGCTGAAGGTCTTCACGAACCCCACGGGCGCCAACCTGCCCCAGGGCATCGCGTCGGCGTTCCTCCGCGAGGTCACGCCGTTCGGCCGGGTGCGGCACGACATCGGCGTCATCGAGGTCGACGAGGCGTTCGCGGTGGAGCTCACGCGGTCGCTGCACCCGTCGACGGTGCTCATGCTCAACGTGCAGGTCGACCAGCTCTACCGCTTCTTCGAGACGGAGCGGGTCGGCACGATGATGACCGACACCGCGGCGCTCTCGACGCGGGCGGTCGTCACGAACCGCGACGACCAGCACCTGGGCTCGTACGAGCCCCTCGCGGGGCAGACGGTGACGCGCTTCGGCGCGTCCGCCGACGTCGTGGCCGCGTCGCCGAACGGCCTGCAGAACGCCTCGGACTTCACGCGGGAGCACGGGGGTCCGCTGGACGCCCAGACCGAGGTGGTCGCCCTCACCCCGACCGGCGCGACGCTGAGCTCGGGCGGGCGCGAGATCGACGTGCGGCTGCCGGCCAAGGGCCTGCACTACGCCGTCGACGCCGCCGCTGCCGTGCAGACGGCGTCCGTCGTCCTGGGCCGACCGGTCGACCCGGCCGCCGTGCAGCGGGCGTTCTCGTCGATGAAGCCCGCCTACGGGCGCGGCGAGCGCATGCCCCTGGGCGGTGACGAGGCCGAGTTCATCATGTTCAAGAACGCGGCGAGCCTGCAGTTGAACCTCGACGCGCTGCCCCAGGACGCCGAGCAGGTCCTCCTCGCGATCGACGAGGGCACGCCCGACATCTCCTGGATCTACGACATCGACTTCTCGCACCTCGACCACGTCGACGTGCTGGCCGGTGCGAAGGCCTGGCAGCTGGCGCTGCGCCTCGAGCACGACGGCATCCCGGTGCACGTCATCGAGGAGGACATCTCCGCCGCGATCCGCCGCATGCGGGCCCTGCCGACGGCCGCCGACGGCACGAAGCACTTCATCACCAACTACGAGCAGATGATGCTCGCCCGCCGGATCCTCGGCCACCCCGACCTGGAGAAGACCGCGTGAGCGCTCCCGTCGTCCGCCTCGTCCACCTGTACCCCGAAGCGCTGGGCGTCAGCGGCGACCGCGGCAACGTGGCGACGCTCGTCGAACGGCTCCGACGCGGCGGCGTCGAGAGCGAGGTCGTCGAGCACCGCGTCGGCGACGACGTGCCGTCCTCGGCCGACGTGGTCCTGCTCGGCCACGGTCCGCTGTCGGGCGTGCGCAGCGTGGCCGCGGACGCCCGTGGCCTCCGGTCCTTCCTCGACGACACCGCCGCCTCCGGCGCACCCGTGGTCGCCGTCGGTGGTGGCCTCGAGCTGCTGAGCCAGGGCGTGGTGACGGTCGAGGGCGAGACGGTCGAGGGCGTCGGGTTCTTCGCTGCGACCTCACGCCGAGGGGCGCCGCGTCGCACCAACTACTTCCAGGTGACGACCACGCACGAGGGCGACGAGCTGACGCTCTACGGCTTCGAGGACCACGCCGCGCACCTCGAGCTCGCCGACGGTGCGCAGCCCTTCGGTCGCGTCGTGCACGGCGGCGGCAACGGCTCGGCGGGCGCTGAGGGCGTCGTGCGCGGCACGTCGTTCGGGACCCAGCTGAAGGGCCCCCTGCTGCCGCTCAACCCGGTCCTGGCGGACCGCGTGCTCGCGGCCGCGCTGCGTCGTCACGGGGTGGAATGGACCCCCGGGGACGCCCACGGCAAGCTGGACGAGTACGCAGCAGCCTCGCAGCGCGTCATCGCGGACAACCTCGAGCGGACCTTCAAGGCCATGTGACCCGGCCCCGCACCACGCACGAAGGGCGTGCCTCCCTCAGGAGGCACGCCCGTCGTGCGTGGTGCGCCCGAGGGGCGCGCGGTCAGTCCTCGAGCAGCTTCGCGCTCTCGTCGAGCCACTCCACGGCGTTCGGCTGGAGCTTGTCCTTGAACTTGGCGCCGTGGTGGGCGCAGAACAGGAGGTCGCCGGTCGCCATCGTCGCACGGATGTACGCCTGGGCTCCGCAGCTGTCACAACGGTCGGCGGCGGTGAGCTGGTAACGGGAGCCGAGCTCGTCGACGGCGGTCTGGTCGGTGGCCATCTGAGTCATGTGATGCTCCTCCTGACGGTGGTGCGGTGGGTGGGTGACACTCATCCAAACACGTCGACCTCCCGCTCGTGGGAGATCGGGCCGGATTTCGCTCATCGCGTAGCCGAGCACCGGGAGGTGCGGGGCCGGGTGTCGAACGGGCCGGGACGACCGCGCTCGATAGGATGGAACACCGGTCGGGCCCCGGGCATTCCGCGAGGCCGACCCCCGTCGCAGCAAGGAGCCCCTTGGCCACGTCTGACTACTCGGCCCGCCACCTGTCCGTCCTCGAGGGGCTGGAGGCCGTGCGCAAGCGCCCCGGCATGTACATCGGGTCGACCGACAGCCGTGGCCTCATGCACTGCCTGTGGGAGATCATCGACAACTCCGTCGACGAGGCCCTCGGCGGCCACGGCGACGCGATCGCCGTCGTGCTGCACGCCGACGACAGCGTCGAGGTGCGCGACACGGCGCGCGGCATCCCCGTCGACATCGAGCCCAAGACGGGCCTCTCCGGGGTCGAGGTGGTCTTCACGAAGCTGCACGCCGGCGGCAAGTTCGGTGGCGGCTCCTACGCGTCCTCCGGCGGGCTGCACGGCGTCGGCGCCAGCGTCGTCAACGCGCTCTCGGAACGCCTCGACGTGGAGGTGGACCGCGGGGGCAAGACCTGGGCGATGTCCTTCCACCGCGGCGAGCCGGGCACCTTCGACGACGGCGGCGGCGAGCCCACCCCCGACGCCCCCTTCACGCCGTTCCTCGCGGGGAGCGAGCTGCGCGAGGTGGGCCGGGTGAAGAAGGGCGTCACGGGGACGCGCATCCGGTACTGGGCGGACCGGCAGGTCTTCACCCGGGGGGCGACCTTCCAGACCGACGACCTCACCGCGAGGGCGCGGCAGACGGCGTTCCTCATCCCCGGGCTGACGCTGACCATCCGCGACGAGCGGCCGGGCCAGCTCACGGACGGCGGCTTCCCGACCGAGCACGCGTTCCGGTTCGACGGCGGCATCAGCGAGTACGTCGAGTTCCTCGCCCCCGACACGGCCGTCACCGACACCTGGCGTCTGCAGGGGACGGGCTCGTACACCGAGACCGTGCCCGTGCTGACGGAGTCGGGTGCCATGGTGAGCAAGGAGCTCGAGCGCGAGTGCGAGGTCGACATCGCGCTGCGCTGGGGGAGCGGGTACGAGGGCGTCTTCCGCAGCTACGTCAACATCATCGCGACGCCCAAGGGCGGCACGCACCAGACGGGCTTCGAGGCCGGGCTGCTCAAGGCGGTCCGCCAGCAGGTCGAGGCCTCTGCGCGCAAGCTCAAGGTCGGCAACGACAAGGTCGAGAAGGACGACGTCCTCGCGGGCCTCACGGCGGTCCTCACCGTGCGCTTGCCGGAGCCGCAGTTCGAGGGCCAGACGAAGGAGATCCTCGGCACGCCCGCCGTGCGCGCGATCGTCTCGAACGTCGTGACGACGGGCATCGCCGACCTGTTCGCCTCCACCCGGCGCGAGGACAAGGCGCAGACGGGGGTCGTGCTCGAGAAGGTCGTCGCCGAGATGAAGTCGCGCATCGCGGCTCGGGCGCACAAGGAGACCCAGCGGCGCAAGAACGCCCTCGAGAACTCGACGCTGCCCGCGAAGCTCGTGGACTGCCGGTCGCACGACGTCGCGTCGAGCGAGCTGTTCATCGTCGAGGGCGACAGCGCGCTCGGCACGGCCAAGCTCGCGCGCAACAGCGAGTACCAGGCGCTGCTGCCGATCCGCGGCAAGATCCTGAACGTGCAGAAGGCCTCGGTCAGCGACATGCTCTCGAACGTCGAGTGCGCGTCGATCATCCAGGTCGTCGGCGCGGGCTCCGGTCGCTCGTTCGACCTCGCGGCGGCGCGCTACGGCAAGGTCATCATCATGAGCGACGCCGACGTGGACGGCGCGCACATCCGCACGCTGCTGCTCACGCTCTTCTTCCGTTACATGCGCCCCATGATCGAGGAGGGGCGCGTCTTCGCCGCCGTGCCGCCCCTGCACCGCGTCGTCGTCGTCCACCCGGGCAGCAAGCCCAACGAGACGATCTACACGTACTCCGAGAAGGAGCTCAAGGGCGTCCTCGCCGGGCTGAAGCGCACGAACAAGAAGTTCCAGGACCCGATCCAGCGCTACAAGGGCCTGGGCGAGATGGACGCCGAGCAGCTCGCGACGACGACCATGGACCGGTCGGCGCGCACGCTGCGGCGGGTCCGCGTCGACGACGCCGAGAACGCCGCCCGCGTGTTCGAGCTGCTCATGGGCAACGACGTGGCCCCCCGCAAGGAGTTCATCATCGACGGCTCCGGCCTGGACCGCGACCGCATCGACGTCTGACCTCTCGGGCAGGAGGCGCGCGGTCGGGCCGGCTCGCGCCTCCTGCCCGGTGCGGGCCGGGTCCGTCCGCCGCCCGCGGCCGCGGCCGTGGTGCGTCGTCAGGCCTGCGGCTCGGCCCCGGCCTCTTCGCCGGTCGCGGCGTCCGTGACGTGCGCGATCGAGGCGCCGACGCTGCCCACGACGCCGTCGAGCGGCGTGCCGGACGCGTCCCGGCGGGCGCCGGGCTCGGGGAGGGCCCGCACCTGCCCGCCCTCGCCGACCGCCAGCGCGGGGGACGGTCCGACCCAGGCCAGGGTCAGGGCGTCCTCGCCCTTGAGCAGTGCGTGGCTGCGCACGCCACCCGTGGCGCGGCCCTTCGCGGGGAACTCGGTGAAGGCGCTGACCTTGGCCCGGCCCGGATCCGTGCCCGCGATCGTCGACGCGCTCGACGACACGGTCACGACGACGGCGTCGCCCCCCTCGGGGACGCTGCCGAAGAACAGCACGCTCGCCCCGTCGGGAACGCTGATGCCCGCGACGCCACCGCCTGCGACGCCCTGGGGTCGGACGGCGGAGGCCGGGAACCGCAGCAGCTGCGTGCCCGACGTGACGAAGACGAGCTCGTCGTCGTCGGTGCCCTGGGCGACGCCCACGACCCGGTCGCCGGGCTTGAGCGCGATCACCGGGAAGTCGGGCTTGGTCGGGTACTGCCCGGGTGCCACGCGCTTGACGACGCCCCGGGCGGTGCCCAGCGCGATCGTGCGGTCGGCCTCGAGCGAGACGAGGCCCAGCACGACCTCCTTGCGGTCGGTGATGCCCACGTAGTCGCGCACCGGCACGCCCGCACCGAGCTGCACGGAGCTCGGCGGCACGGCGGGCAGGTCGACCGGCGTGAAGCGGATGAGGCGTCCCGTCGACGTGACGGCACCGATCTCGCTGCGCGTGCTCGTGTCGACCGCGGACCGGATCGCGTCGTGCGCCGTGCGCCGCGTCGGCGGGGTGGGCGCACCCGCGGCGGGGTCCTGGTGGTCGACGCGCAGGAGGCGCCCCGTCGTCGAGAGGAAGACGCGGGTGGGCGTGTCGGCGATCTCGAGCACCGGTGCGGCCCCGCGTCGACCGGAGGTGGCGGCGCTCGGCGCCGCCTCGGTGAGGAGGGTCCGGCGCGGCGTGCCGAACCGTTCGGCGATCTCGGCGAGCTCGTCGCTCACGAGGACGCGGAGACGGGCCGGGTCGGCGAGCAGCGCGCGCAGCTCGTCGATCTGGGCCTGCAGCTCGTCGCGCTCCCGCTCGAGCTCGACGCGGCTGAACCTGGTGAGCCGACGCAGCTGCAGGTCGAGGATGTACTCGGCCTGCACGTCGCTGAGGTCGAAGACCTCGATGAGCCGGGCCTTCGCCGTGGGGGTGTCGTCGCTCGTGCGGATCACCTGGATGACCTCGTCGATGTCGACGATCGCGATGAGCAGGCCCTCGACGAGGTGGAGGCGGTCCTCCTTCTTGCCGAGGCGCCACCGGCTGCGCCGCGTGACGACCTCGATCCGGTGCCCCACGTAGACCTGCAGCAGCTCGCGGAGTCCGAGCGTGCGCGGCTGGCCCTCGACGAGCGCGACGGCGTTGATGCTGAAGCCGTCCTCCAGGGGCGTGTAGCGGTACAGCTGCTGCAGCACGGCCTCGGGGCTGAAGCCGGTCTTGATGCCGATGACGAGCCGGAGGCCGTGGCGCCGGTCCGTGAGGTCGGTGACGTCCGTGATGCCCGTGAGCTTCTTGGCCTGGACGCCGTCCTTGATCTTCTCGATGACCTTCTCGGGGCCGACGAGGTAGGGGAGCTCCGTGACGACGAGCCCGCTCTTGCGGGCGGTCACGGCCTCGACGCTCACCTTGGCGCGGGTCTTGAAGCTGCCGCGGCCCGTCGCGTAGGCGTCGCGGACGCCGGCCAGGCCGGAGATGGTCCCGCCCGTGGGCAGGTCGGGCCCGGGCACGAAGGCCATGAGGTCGTCGAGGGTGGCGTCGGGGTGCTCGAGGAGGTGGCGCGCGGCGCCGACGACCTCGACGAGGTTGTGCGGTGCCATGTTCGTGGCCATGCCGACCGCGATGCCGCTGGCGCCGTTGACGAGGAGGTTGGGGAACGCCGCGGGCAGCACGTCGGGCTGCATGAGCTGGTTGTCGTAGTTCGGGACGAAGTCCACGACGTCCTCGCCGAGGCTCGCGGTGAGGGCCAGGGCGGGCTCGGCGAGCCGAGCCTCGGTGTAGCGCGGGGCCGCGGGGCCGTCGTCGAGCGAGCCGAAGTTGCCGTGCCCGTCGATGAGGGGCACGCGCATGGTGAAGGGCTGCGCCTGCCGGACCATGGCGTCGTAGATCGCCGTGTCGCCGTGCGGGTGCAGCTTGCCCATCACCTCGCCGACGACGCGCGCGCTCTTCACGTGGCCGCGGTCCGGGCGCAGGCCCATCTCGGACATCTGGTAGAGGATGCGCCGCTGGACGGGCTTGAGGCCGTCGCGCGCGTCGGGGAGCGCCCGGGAGTAGATGACCGAGTAGGCGTACTCGAGGAACGAGCCCTGCATCTCGGCCGAGACGTCGACGTCCTCGATCCGCTCGCCGTGGTCTGCCGGGCTGGGGGTGTCGGTGGTCGTCATGGCCTCTTCGCGTGGGGTGGCGTCACCGGTGGGAGACTGGTGGAGATGTCCTCCATCGTACCGAGGCGCCCCGACGGCGCCGTCACGCTCGCCGACGTGGTCCCCTCCTGCCTCGCGACGCTCGCGGGCGCGCCCAACGCGCTCTCACTGCCTCCTGCCCGTTCGGCCGTCGTGCTGCTCGTCGACGGGCTCGGCTCGTCGTCCCTCGCCCAGCGCAAGGGGCACGCCCGCACGTTGACGGGCGTCAAGGGGTCGTTGTGGTCGGGGTTCCCGTCGACGACGGCCGCCGCCCTCGCGACGCTGACGACGGGGGCCGCCCCGGGCGAGCACGGCCTCGTGGGCTTCACGGTCCTCGACCCCGACAACGACCGCGTCGTGAAGCAGCTCTCCGGCTGGGACGCCCTCATGACGCCGGACCGCTGGCCGCGCCGGCGCCCGCTCTTCGAGTCCGCGCCGGCCGGGCTCGTGCACGCGGTGGGGGCCAAGCGCTACCGGTCGTCCGGGCTGACCCACGCGATCCTCTCGGGGGCCGACTACGTGGTCGCCGAGACCCTCGGGGAGCGCGTCGACCGGGCTCTCGACCTCGTCACCCGCCCCGAGCCCGCGCTCGTCTACCTGTACGTGCCCGAGCTCGACATGGCGGCCCACCGCCTGGGGTGGCAGTCGCCCGAGTGGACGGCCCTGCTCGAGGACCTCGACGGAGAGGTGCGGCGCCTCGAGGCCGCCCTCCCGCGCGACGTCGGGCTCCTCGTCACGGCCGACCACGGCATGGTCGACGTGCCCGAGCACAGGAGGCTCGTCTTCGGGCAGCAGGCGGACCTGGTCGCGGGCGTGCGGCACGTCGCGGGCGACCCGCGCGTCCTCCAGCTGCACCTGGAGCCGGACGCGACCCCCGAGCACCGCGGCGCCCTGGTCGAGGCGTGGCGTCGCGCCGAGGGAGAGCGGGCCTGGGTCGTGACGCGCGAGGAGGCGGTGGCGGCGGGCTGGTTCGGTCCCGTGGACCCCGTCGTGGCGCCGAGGATCGGCGACGTCCTCGTGGCGGCCCGCAAGTCGGTGGCCTGGTGGGACGGCCGGTCGACCGGCGGAGCGCCCGGCGACATGGTGGGGCACCACGGCTCCTGGTCGGACGACGAGACGCGCGTGCCGCTCCTGCGCTTCGGCGCCTACTCCGCCTGACGGCGGCGACGCGTCAGGAGGGGTCCTCCGGGCGGGCCCCGAAGACGATGTCGTCCCAGCTCGGCATGGCGGTCCGACCGCGCCGCTTCGTCGCCGGTGCCGGCCGCTCCTCGGCGGGCCGGGCCTCCTGACGTCGGTCCTGGCGGGGCGGGGGCGTGCGCGACGCCATCGGCGGGCGGGTGCGCGACGCCTGCCGCTCGGGCGGCTGGGCGACCTCGTGCTCGTCGTCGGAGGCCTCCGGGGTGCGCCAGGCGTCGAGGGGCACGTCGACGACCCGGACGGTGCCCGGCGCCGGGTGCCGGGGGCGCAGGTCGGCGTCGGGCGCCGTGCGGGCCGCCTCGCGCTCGCCCCGGCGGCGGCGGAGGGCCTCGAGGAGGTCCTCGGTCTGGTCGTGCACGGGCCCCGGGGCGTCCGGGTCGCGGTTGACGGCGGCGAGCGACGCGGGGGAGCGGACGTCGCTGCGCTGGCGCTCCGGTGCCGCGTCGACGAAGGGGTCGAACGGCTCGGGCTCGAGCTCGAAGGCGCCGCTGTCGAAGCGCCCGGAGTCGTCGCCGCGGGCGGCCCGGTCGTCGTCCCCGACGGCGCGGAGGCGGGGCACGAGGGGACCGACGTCGGCCGAGTGCTGCGAGAGCACCTGCGCGTCGCCGGCCTGGGGCGCGAGGGAGGAGGTCTTCGGGTCGAACCGCCAGACGGCCTCGCGCTCGACCTCGCGCGTGACGTAGGCCACGCGGACGAGCCAGCCGTGCTCGGCGTCCTTGTAGGAGGACCAGGTTCGGTCGCTCGCCTCGGCCGCCGCGAGGCGTGCGTCGATGACGGCGCCGAAGGTGCCGCCCGTCGAGTCGGAGAGCACGGCGTCGGCCACCGTGACCGGGACGCCCCGCGCGGTCTGGAGCACGAACGACCGCTCGGCGAGCACAGGGCCCTCGAAGCGCCGGACCTGGTCGACGCTCGCCCCGGTGAGGGCGGCGACCTCCTCGGTCGTGCGGCCCGCGCGCACGAGCGCCTGGATCTGGCGCGGGGGCGCCTTGTGCTCGGTGACCGCGACCTCGCCGCCGGTCTGCCGCAGCTTCGACCGGAGCGCCTGGTCGACGGGCAGCCGGTACTCCTCACCGTCGTCGGTCGCGACGACGAGCGCCCCGTCCACCGGACGGACGACCCGGAGTTCTCGCATGGTGCCTCCACAAGCTCTTCGACAAGCGTCGCGCGTCGTGCGCGCGAGGCCTCGGCGCAAGGGTCGCACGGCGCGGCTCCCGGGCCCGGGAACACACCGGGCGCGCCGTGCGTTGGAGGGGGTGCGAGGGGCTCCGGGACCCGCTCCCGGAGGCCGTTCGAACGGGTTTGCGGTTTGTGGGCGACTGATGCAAACTGTGCCCGCCGATCACGGCGCACGAGTCCCTTCGGACACACGATCACCACAGAACTGGACGGGCATGGCCACCGATTACGACGCACCTCGCAAGAACGACGACGACGGCTCCGAGTCGATCGAGGCGCTCAAGGAGCGGGTCCCCGACAAGATGTCCGGCGTGGTGGACAACGACGACGCCGACAACCCCGGCAGCTTCGAGCTGGCCGGCCAGGACCTCTCCGACCTGGACCTCGACGTGGTCGTCCTGCCCCCGCAGGTCGACGAGTTCACCTGCGTGGAGTGCTTCCTCGTGAAGCACCGCTCGCAGCTCGACCACGAGACCAAGCTCGGCCCTATCTGCCGGGAGTGCGCCGCCTGAGGTCGTCGAGGGCCCGCACCAGCTCCTCCGGCCGACGGGTGGAGACGAGCCAGTAAGGAGCAGGGTCCGCCTCGTCGGTGAGCGCGACGCGCACCACCGGCGACACCCAACCACGGAAGAGGGTCCAGGCTCGCGCGTCGAGCCCGGGCCCTCGCTGCGTGGTGGCGTCGGCACCGCGGTGCGCCGTCGCCTCGCCGACCTCGGCCGGCAGGAGGCGCGCGGGACCGGCCCGGAAGCCCTCCTCGTCGACGACGAGCACCGGGCTCGAGGCCAGGAGCGCGACGACGACCGCGGCGTAGAGCGCGACGGCGACGACGACCCCCACGGGCACGCTGATCGGCACGAACACGAGGAGCGTGGCGGGCAGCAGCAGGGCGGTGGCGACAAAGAGGGCGATCGGGGGGAGCAGTCGCTCGCGGTAGGTCGGCATGGGACCATTCGACCAGACTTCCTGCACTACCCTCGACACGTGACCCAGACCCTCGACGTGCCGATCCTGGCCGACCAGGTCCCGACCTACGCGCACCCCGGCGACGCCGGTGCCGACCTCGTGTCCACCGAGGCGCTCGTCCTCCGCGCGGGGGAGCGCGCCCTCGTCGGGACGGGCGTCTCGATCGCCCTCCCCGAGGGGCACGCCGCCTTCGTCGTCCCCCGCAGCGGGCTGGCCGCCAAGCACGGCATCACCGTCGTGAACTCGCCCGGCACCGTCGACGCGGGCTACCGCGGCGAGATCAAGGTGACCCTGCTCAACACCGATCGCGCCGCCGACCACGAGATCGCCGTCGGCGACGCGATCGCCCAGCTCGTCGTCGTGCCCGTCGTCCGGGCCCGCTTCGTGCCCGTCGACGCGCTCCCCGAGAGCGCCCGCGGCACCGGCGGCTTCGGATCGACCGGCTACGCCCGTACCCACCAAGGAGCACCGTGAAGAAGCTGCAGCTGCGCCGCACCAAGCCGGCCGCCCCGGTCGAGCCCGACGCCGGCGTCGAGCCCTCCGAGGTCCCGATCGACGTCGAGCAGGCCGACGTCGACGACGTCACGGTCGACGTCGAGTCGCTCGAGCCCGCCGAGGCGGACGTCTTCGACGACTCCAAGTCGGCACCGGCCGACCGGGCCGAGGCCGGCCCGCTCGACGAGGCCGAGGCGAACCCGGTGCGTCCCTACGTCGACCTGGGCGGCGTGAAGATCCTGCCGCGCGAGGGCCTGCACCTGCGCCTCGAGGTGGAGGAGGGCAGCAAGCGCGTCGTGGCCGTCGGGCTCGACTTCGCCCGGTCCACGCTGCAGGTCCAGCCGTTCGCCGCGCCGCGCAGTGCGGGCCTCTGGAACGAGATCCGCGAGCAGATCGTGGAGCAGATCCACCGTCAGGGCGGCACGACCGCCGAGGTCGACGGCCCGTTCGGGCCCGAGGTGCGCGCCGAGATCCCGGTCATGGGCGGCGACACGACGACGAAGCGCGTGGCGCGGTTCATCGGCGTCGACGGACCGCGCTGGTTCCTCCGTGGCGTGATCGCCGGCCAGGCGACGGTCGACGCGGAGGCGGCGGAGAAGATCGAGGACCTCTTCCGCAGCGTCGTGGTCGTCCGGGGCACGACCCCCATGCCGCCGCGCGACCTCATCCCCCTCAGCATGCCGAAGGCCGCCGCCGGCGACGCCGGCACCGGGTCGACCGCGGTCTGAGGTCGCCGTGCCCGACGACGCCGCGACCGGGGAGGCCGGTCGCACGCCCGACGAGGACCCCGCCCTCTCGTTGACCGAGCAGCTGCGCACCGCCGCGAGGCGGGCGGGCATCGGCCAGGTCGCCCCGGGGGAGGTGCCGACGGCCGGCGCCCTGCTCTCGGCCATCGGCGGCGTGCGAGGGCTGGTCGAGTCGATCCTGCCCGGCTTCGTCTTCGTCGTCGTCTTCACCCTCACGCGGGAGCTCGCGCCCGCCGTGCTCGTCCCGCTCGGCGTCGCCCTCTGCTTCGTCGTCGCCCGCGCGGTGCAGCGCGGCCCGGTGGCGCAGGCCCTCGTGGGGGTCCTGGGCATCGCGGTCAGCGCGGCCCTGGCCCTGCTCACCGGACGGGCGGAGGACAACTTCGTCCCCGGGCTCCTCGTGAACGCCGTCAGCCTCACGGGCCTCCTGGTCAGCCTCGCCGTGCGCTGGCCCTTCGTCGGCGTCGTGGCCGGGCTGCTCACCAACGAGGGAACGGCCTGGCGGGAGGACCGCGCCAAGCGCCGGGTCCTCGTCCTGGCGACGTGGCTGTGGGCGGGCCTGTTCGCCGCGCGTCTCGCGGTCCAGCTGCCGCTCTACCTCGCCGGCGCGGTGACGCCCCTCGCGGCCGCCAAGCTCGTCATGGGCGTCCCGCTCTACGCCGCCCTGCTCTGGGTGACCTGGTTGCTGGTGCGCACGGTCTACCGGGGCCGCGCCGAGGCCGACGCACCGAGCGGTCGCGAGGCCTGACGCGCCTCCGGTGCTAGATTTGTCTCGACATCGAGACACATGCCAGGAGCCGGGCCGGGGTGCACTGCCGCACCCAGGGTCCCCTGACTGGCGCACGACCAGGTCCCCGGTCAAGATGGGGCGCAGTCAGCAAGGGAGACGGCACATGTCAGCGATCAACAGCTTCGGCTCGAAGGACGGTCTCAGGGTCGGGTCGACCGACTACGAGGTCTACCGCATCGACGCGGTGGACGGCTCGGAGCGGCTGCCCTTCAGCCTCAAGGTCCTGCTCGAGAACCTGCTCCGGACCGAGGACGGCGCGAACGTCACGGCCGAGCAGATCCGGGCCCTCGGCGGGTGGCGGCCCGAGGCGGACCCCGACACCGAGATCCAGTTCACCCCGGCGCGCGTGGTGATGCAGGACTTCACCGGCGTGCCCTGCATCGTCGACCTCGCGACCATGCGCGAGGCGGTCGCCGAGCTCGGGGGCGACCCGACGAGGATCAACCCGCTGGCCCCCGCCGAGCTGGTCATCGACCACTCCGTCATCGCCGACCTGTTCGGCTCCGCGAACGCCCTCGAGCGCAACGTCGAGATCGAGTACGAGCGCAACGGCGAGCGCTACCAGTTCCTCCGCTGGGGGCAGACGGCCTTCGAGGACTTCAAGGTCGTCCCGCCGGGCACCGGCATCGTGCACCAGGTCAACATCGAGTACCTGGCGCGCGTGACCTACGCGCGCGAGGTCGGCGGGGTGCTCCAGGCCTACCCCGACACGCTCGTCGGCACCGACTCCCACACGACGATGGTCAACGGGCTCGGCGTCCTCGGCTGGGGCGTCGGCGGCATCGAGGCCGAGGCGGCCATGCTCGGCCAGCCCGTGTCGATGCTCATCCCCAAGGTCGTGGGCTTCAAGCTCTCCGGCGCGATCCCCACGGGCGTCACGGCGACCGACGTCGTCCTCACCATCACGCAGGAGCTCCGCAAGCACGGCGTGGTCGGCAAGTTCGTCGAGTTCTACGGGGAGGGCGTCGCCGAGGTCCCGCTCGCGAACCGCGCCACGATCGGCAACATGAGCCCCGAGTTCGGCTCGACTGCCGCGATCTTCCCCATCGACGACGTGACCCTCGACTACCTGCGCCTCACGGGCCGCAGCGAGGAGCAGGTCGAGCTCGTCGAGGCCTACGCCAAGCTGCAGGGCCTCTGGCACGACCCGAGCGTCGAGCCCGCCTTCAGCGAGTACCTCGAGCTCGACCTCGCCACGGTCGTGCCCTCCATCGCCGGGCCCAAGCGCCCCCAGGACCGCATCGAGCTCACGGCCGCGAAGTCGCAGTTCGAGGTCGACCTCGAGCACTACGCGACCACGGACCACTCCGTGGTGGACGCCGCCGTCGAGGGCACCTTCCCGGCGTCCGACCCGATCGGCTTCACGGCGGAGGACGACGACCAGGACGCCGAGCACGTGCACTCGCACACCTCGCACGCGCCCGCCAGGGTCACGAAGCCGACGCAGGTCTCCCTGGAGGACGGCTCGTCCTTCACCCTCGACCACGGCGCCGTCGCCATCGCGGCGATCACGTCCTGCACGAACACGTCCAACCCGTCGGTGATGCTCGCCGCGGGGCTGCTGGCCCGCAACGCCAGCAAGAAGGGCCTCAAGGCCAAGCCGTGGGTGAAGACCACGCTGGCCCCCGGCTCCAAGGTCGTCACGGACTACTACGAGAAGGCCGGACTCACGACCTACCTCGAGGACCTCGGCTTCTACACGGTGGGCTACGGCTGCACCACCTGCATCGGCAACTCGGGCCCCCTCGAGGACGAGATCTCGGCGGCCGTCCAGGACGCCGACCTCGCCGTGACCGCGGTGCTCTCGGGCAACCGCAACTTCGAGGGCCGCATCAACCCCGACGTCAAGATGAACTACCTGGCGAGCCCGCCCCTGGTGATCGCCTACGCGCTGGCCGGGTCGATGAACTTCGACTTCGACCGGGACGCCCTCGGCACGGGCGAGGACGGCACCGACGTCTACCTGCGCGACATCTGGCCCGACGCGGCCGAGGTCCAGCAGACCATCGACTCGTCGATCGACACGGACATGTTCGTGCACGAGTACTCCGGCGTCTTCGACGGTGACGAGCGCTGGCGTTCGCTCCCCACGCCCACCGGTGCCACGTTCGAGTGGGACGCCGAGTCGACCTACGTGCGCAAGCCCCCGTACTTCGAGGGCATGACGCTCGAGACGACCCCCGTCACCGACATCTCGGGCGCGCGCGTGCTCGCGGCCCTCGGCGACTCGGTCACCACCGACCACATCAGCCCCGCGGGGTCGATCAAGGTCGACAGCCCCGCCGGCCGGTACCTCGACGAGCACGGGGTGGACCGCAAGGACTTCAACTCGTACGGCTCGCGCCGGGGCAACCACGAGGTGATGATCCGGGGCACCTTCGCGAACATCCGCCTGAAGAACCAGCTGCTGGACGGCGTCGAGGGCGGGTACACCCGCGACTTCACGCAGCCCGACGCCCCGCAGTCGTTCATCTTCGACGCGAGCACGCGCTACCAAGAGCAGGGCACGCCCCTGGTGATCCTCGGCGGCAAGGAGTACGGCTCGGGGTCGTCGCGCGACTGGGCGGCCAAGGGCACGAACCTCCTGGGCGTCAAGGCGGTCATCACCGAGAGCTTCGAACGGATCCACCGTTCGAACCTCATCGGCATGGGTGTCGTGCCGCTGCAGTTCCCCGAGGGCGAGAGCTGGGCGTCGCTCGGCCTCGACGGCACGGAGAGCATCAGCATCAGCGGGCTCGAGCAGCTCAACGAGGGCACGACGCCGCGCACCGTCCACGTCGTGGCCGAGCCGACCGAGCACTCGCGACCCGGAGCCTCGACGATCGAGTTCGACGCGGTCGTCCGCATCGACACCCCCGGCGAGGCGGACTACTACCGCAACGGCGGCATCCTGCAGTACGTGCTGCGCAGCCTCGTCTGAGGCCCGACCGGAGGCCCCCCGTCCGCGCCGCGCGGACCGGGGGCCTTCCCGGCGACGTCCGGGGGCGGTGCCTACACTGGGACCGGCTGCCTCCTGTCCAGTAGGCGGAAAGGAGCCACAGATGGCCATTCTCGAGACGATCCACGATCCGCGCGACCTCGACGCGCTCGACGGCGAGCAGATGGTCGAGCTGGCGGGCGAGATCCGGCGGTTCCTGGTCACCGAGGTGTCGAAGACCGGCGGCCACCTGGGGCCGAACCTCGGCGTCGTCGAGCTCACGCTCGCCCTGCACCGGGTGTTCCGTTCGCCGCACGACGCGTTCGTCTTCGACACGGGTCACCAGTCCTACGTGCACAAGCTGCTCACGGGGCGCCAGGACTTCAGCGGCCTCCGCCTCCGCGGTGGCCTCGCCGGCTACCCGCAGCGCCGCGAGTCCGAGCACGACATCGTCGAGTCGTCCCACGCGTCCAGCTCGCTCTCGTGGGCGGACGGCATCTCGCGCGGGTTCCAGCTCACGGGCCAGGCCGACCGCCACGTCGTCGCCGTCGTGGGCGACGGCGCCCTGACGGGCGGCATGACCTGGGAGGCCCTCAACAACATCAGTGACGACAACGGCCGTCGGCTCACGATCGTCGTCAACGACAACGGGCGCTCGTACGCGCCCACCATCGGCGGCATGGCGCGGTTCCTCAACACCGTCCGCACGCGCAGCACCTACCGCGACCTCCACCGGGGCAGCGAGCAGTTCTTCGGCCACCTCGGGCACCCCGGGCGGGCGCTCTACCGGGGGGTCCGCGGTGGGCTGCACGGGTTCCTGAGCCGCTTCACGAACAACGAGGCGCTCTACTCGAACCTCGACATCAAGTACATCGGGCCGATCGACGGGCACGACCAGGCGGCCATGGAAGAGGCGCTCAGCCAGGCACGCGACTACGGCGCGCCCGTGATCGTGCACGCCATCACCGAGAAGGGCCGCGGCTACGAGCCCGCGCGCGCCGACGTCGCGGACCAGTTCCACGCGGTCGGGCAGATCGACCCCGAGACGGGCGAACCGCTCGGGACGACCGCCGCCCGCTCGTGGACGAGCGTCTTCGCGGACGAGGTCCTCGCCATCGCCGACGACGACCCCTCCGTGGTGGGCATCACGGCGGCCATGCTCCGCCCGGTGGGCCTGCACAAGATGGCCGAGGCGCACCCGACGCGCGTGCTCGACGTGGGCATCGCGGAGCAGCACGCCGTGACGAGCGCGGCGGGGCTGGCCTTCGCGGGCCTGCACCCCGTCGTCGCCCTCTACGCCACCTTCGTCAACCGTGCCTTCGACCAGGTCCTCATGGACGTCGGCCTGCACCGGGCCGGCGTGACGTTCGTGCTCGACCGCGCCGGCGTCACGGGCCCGGACGGGCCCAGCCACCACGGCATGTGGGACCTCGCGATCCTCCAGGTCGTGCCGCACATCCGGTTGGCCGCGCCGCGCGACGCCAGTCGCCTCCGCGAGGAGCTCCGTGAGGCCGTCGCCGTGCAGGACGCCCCGACGGTGCTGCGCTTCTCGAAGGGCACCGTGGGCGCCGAGCACGAGGCCCTGGAGCGCCTGCACGACGGGGTCGACGTCCTGGCCCGCGGCGGGCGCCCCGACGTGCTGCTCGTCTGCGTGGGCCCCATGGCCACGACGGGCCTCGACGTCGCCGAGCGGCTCGCCGACCAGGGCATCGGCGCGACCGTCGTCGACCCCCGGTGGGTCGTGCCCGTCCCCGGTTCGATCATCGACCTCGCCCGCGAGCACCGTCTCGTCGTGACCATCGAGGACGGCGTCCGCGTGGGCGGCATCGGCACGCGCGTCCGCCAGGACCTCCGCCGCGCCGGCGTCGACACGGCGGTCACCGAGCTGGGCCTTCCGGACGAGTTCCTCGACCACGGCTCACGGGCCGAGATCCTCGAGGAGGTCGGCCTCACGCCCCAGCACATCGCCCGCGACGTCGTCGCGCAGGTCCTGGGCAGCAAGATCCCGGTGGCGCGGCCCCTCGAGGACGACGAGGCAGAGTCCCCGAGCGCGGAGGCGCGCCGCGACTGACCGGGTCGACGGGGCGGACGGGGCGTCCGCCTCCTGACCACCGGGGCCCCTGGCCGACGACGACGGCCCCCTCGCCGGTGCGAGGGGGCCGTCGTCGTCGGACCGTCAGCGGTCGACGCCGCGGACCAGGGGATCGTGGAACGGGCGCCCGCGGACCCGCTCGGAGGCCCCCACCCGGTCGAGGTAGGGCGTGACTCCGCCCATCTGGAACGGCCACCCGGCCCCGAGCACGAGGCAGAGGTCGACGTCCTCGGCGGCCGCGACGACGTGGTCGTCGAGCATGCGGCCGATCTCGTCGGCGAGGCCGTCCTCGACGCGGCGGCGCAGCTGGTCCTCGCTGAGGGCCGTGCCCCTGCCCGCCGCGAGCCGGACCGCCTCACGGTCGAAGCCCTTGCGCCGCCCCTTGGCGTCGCGCTCGAGGATCGATCCGTGCTCTGCGAGCCGGTGCAGGGCCTCGCTGCGGTGGAACCGGTCCGGGAAGGCCGCGTGGTGCGTGTCGAGCACGTGCGCGCCGACCGTGAGCCCGACGAGCTCGAGCAGCTCGAACGGCGTCATGGGCAGCCCGAAGGGTGCGAGGGACCGGTCGACGACCTCGAACGGCGTGCCCGTCTCGACCGCGTGCATGGCCTCGCCGAGCAGCCTCGCGAGCACGCGGTTGACGACGAAGCCGGGGGAGTCCGCGGTGATGACGGCGCTCTTGCGCAGCGCCTTCGCGGTGGCCATGGCCGTGCTCAGCGTGGCCTCGTCGGTGCTGCCTGTGCGGACGACCTCGACGAGCGGCATGACGGCCACGGGGTTGAAGAAGTGGAACCCCACGAGCCGGCCGGGGTGCGCCAGTCGGGCCCCGATCTCGGCGACCGACAGCGACGAGGTGTTCGTCGCGAGGACGGTCTCCTCGCCCACGACGGCCTCGACGTCGGCGAAGACCTGCTGCTTGACCTCGAGCTCCTCGAAGACGGCCTCGATGACCCAGTCGGCGTCGGCGAAGTCGGCGAGGTCCGTGGTGCCCACGACGAGCGCCTCGAGCCGGTTGGACTCGTCCGGGGAGATGCGCCCCTTCTCGGCCAGCGCGACGATCTCCGCGCGGATGCGCGACACGGCCGCGTCGACCCGGGCCTGGTCGAGGTCCGTGATGACCACCGGCACCTGCAGGCGGCGCACGAAGAGGAGCGCGAACTGGCTCGCCATGAGCCCGGCGCCCACGATGCCGACCTTGCCGATGCGCCGCGCGAGGTCGGGGGAGGGGGCTCCCGCCGGCTTCTTGGCGCGCTTCTGCACGAGGTCGAAGGCGTACATGCTCGCGCGGAACTGGTCGCCGGCCACGAGGTCGGCGAGGGCTTCGTCCTCGGCGGCGAAGCCCGTGGCGCGGTCGGTGCGCTTCGCGGCGGCGAGCAGGTCGAGGGCCGCGTAGGGCGCCTTCGCGACGGTGCCGAGGCGCTGCTCGAGCTGGCCCCGGGCGATCTTCACGGCAGCGTCCCACTTGACGGCCCGCTCGAGGCGACCGGGGGCGTGGGGCCGCTCGACGCGGACCCTCCCGGTGACGACGTCGTCGGCCCAGCGGATGGAGTCCTCCAGGAAGGCCGTCGCGTCGAAGACGACGTCGACGATGCCGAGCTCGGCGGCCCGGGCGGGCTTCAGCGTGCGGTTGTTCTTCAGCGGGTTCGAGACGACCACCTCGAGGGCGCCCTCGATGCCGATGAGGTTGGGCAGCAACCAGGCCCCGCCCCACCCGGGCACGATGCCGAGGAACACCTCGGGCAGCGCCAGCGCGGCGGCCGAGGAGTCGAGGGTGCGGTGGTCGGCGTGCAGGGCGATCTCGAGCCCCCCGCCGAGGGCGAGGCCGTTGACGAAGGCGAACGTCGGCACCCCCGCGTCGTGCAGCTTGCCGAGCACCGCGTGGCCCAGCCGGGCCAGCTCGAGGGCGACGTCGCGGCTGGGGATCTGGCCGACCTTGCTGAGGTCGGCGCCGGCCGCGAGGACGTACGGCTTGCCGGTCACGGCGAGGGCCGCGATCTCGCCCCGGGCCGCGCGGGCCCGTTGGGCGTCGAGGGCGTCGCCGAGCTCGTGCAACGAGACCGGCCCGAGCGTGTTCGGTCGCGTGTGGTCGCGTCCGTTGTCGAGGGTCACGAGCGCGAGCACGCCCCCGGAGGGGAGCGGCACGTCGGTGACCGTCGCGTGCGTCACGACCTCGTCGGCGGAGAGCTCGAGGAGTGCGTCGGTGGAGGTGGTCACTTGCGGCCTGCCTTCTTCGTCCAGTGCGGGTTCTCCCAGATGACGCTCCCGCCCTGCCCGAGGCCGACGCACATCGCGGTGAGGCCGTAGCGCACCTCCGGGTGCTGCTCGAACTGGCGCGCCAGCTGGATCATGAGGCGGACGCCCGAGGACGCGAGCGGGTGGCCGACGGCGATGGCACCGCCCCAGGGGTTGACGCGGGCGTCGTCGTCGTCGATGCCGAAGTGGTCGAGGAACGACAGCACCTGCACGGCGAAGGCCTCGTTCAGCTCGAACAGCCCGATGTCGTCGATGCCGAGCCCTGCCTTGCGCAGCGCCTTCTCGGTCGAGGGCACCGGACCGAGGCCCATGACCTCGGGCTCGACGCCGGCGAACGCGAAGCTCACCAGGCGCATCTTGACGCCGAGGCCGAGCTCGCGGGCGGCGTCGGCGCTGGCCAGGAGGCTCACCGTGGCCCCGTCGTTGAGCCCGGAGGAGTTGCCCGCGGTGACCCGGCCGTGCGGTCGGAAGGGGGTCCGGAGGCCGGCGAGGCCCTCGAGGGTCGTATCCGGTCGGGGCGCCTCGTCACGGGTCGCCAGGCCCCAGCCCGTCCCCGTGCGGATGGCGACGGGGACGAGATCGGGCTGGATGTGGCCCGCCTCGTAGGCCGCGGCCAGCTTCTGCTGCGAGCGGAGCGCGTAGCGGTCGCTGCGCTCCTTCGTCAGCTGCGGGAACCGGTCGTGGATGCGCTCCGCCGTGGCGCCCATGTTGAGGGCGTCCCCGCCGACGAGCTTCTCGGCGACGAAGCGGGGGTTCGGGTCGGCGTCGAAGCCCATCGGGTGCCGTCCCATGTGCTCGACGCCGCCGGCGATCGCGACGTCGTAGGCGCCGAAGGCGATGCCCCCGGCCAGGGTCGTGACGCTCGTCATGGCACCCGCGCACATCCTGTCGATGGCGAAGCCCGGCACGCTGCGGGGCAGTCCCGCCAGCAGGGCGGTCGTGCGGCCCAGCGTCAGGCCCTGGTCGCCGGTCTGGGTCGTCGCCGCGACGGCGACGTCGTCCACGCGGTCGGGGGGCAGCGACGGGTTGCGGTCCAGGAGGCCCTTCATGGCCTTGACGACGAGGTCGTCGGCCCTGGTCCCCCAGTACATGCCCTTCTCGCCCGCTCGCCCGAAGGGGGTGCGGACCCCGTCGACGAAGACGACTTCTGTTCTCTCGGCCACGTTGCCTCCAGTGCTCGGAACGCTCCGATCCTAGGGAGGCCGCCCCCTCGGGGAGGGATCGTCCGTGGGTTCCTACGAAGCGGCGGCGGCCTCGGCAGGAGGCGCTTGGCGGGCCTCGACAAACGCCTGGGCGATCTCGATGGCGGTCGCCCGGACCTGCCAGGGTCGGGCCCCCAGGCGCAGGAGGGCCGTGGCGACCTCGCCGGGGCCGGAGGGCGAGGGCGCGTCCCAGCACACGCGGCGCAGGTGCTCGGGGGTGAGCAGGTTCTCGACGGGGACGTCGAGGCCCTCCGCCACGGCGGCGACGCGGGGCCGGGCGGCCTTGTAGCGGGCGTCGGCCTCGGGCGCCTTGTCCGCCCACGAACGGGGCGGGGGCAGGGCGTCGGACGACGGACCACGGCTCGACGGCAGGTCGCTGGTCGCGAGCCCGCGCTCGACGGCGGCCCACCACCGGTCCAGCTCGCTGCGGCTGGCCCGACCCACGAACTCCTTGAGGCCGGCCAGGGCCCGCTTGTCGCCGGGCAGCGCCTTGGCGGCGGCGACGAGCGAGCCGTCGGGGACGAGCCGGCCCGGCGCCGTGTCGACCTCGCGGGCGTACTCGTCGCGGGCGAGCCAGAGCTCGCGAGCGACCGCGAGGCCGCGGCCGCCCCGGACGGTGTGCAGGCCGTTGAGCTTGCGCCACGGGTCGACGCGCGCCGGCTTGGCCTCCTTCGCGAGGGTCGCGGCGAACTCCTCCCGGGCGATGGCGAGCTTGCCGGCCTCGTCGAGGACGCGCTCCATCTCGTCGCGCAGGTCGACGAGCAGCTCGACGTCGAGCGCCGCGTAGACGAGCCAGCTCTGCGGGAGCGGCCGCGTGGACCAGTCCGCCGCGCTGTGCTCCTTCGCCAGGTGCACGCCGAGCAGCTGCTCGACCACCGCGCCGAGGCCGACCTTGGGCATCCCCGCGATGCGGGCCCCGAGCTCGGTGTCGAAGATGCGCTCGGGGTCGAGGCCGACCTCGCGCAGGCAGGCCAGGTCCTGGCTGGCGGCGTGGAGCACCCACTCCTCGCGACCCACGGCCTCCTGCAGCTCGTCGAAGCGGCCGATCGCGGGCGGGTCGAAGAGGAACAGCCCGGCGCCCCGCCGGAAGACCTGGATGAGATAGGCGCGCTGCGAGTAGCGGTAGCCGGAGGCGCGCTCGGCGTCGATCGAGATCGGGCCCTCGCCGGCACGGAGCACCTCGACGGCGGCGAGGTAGCCCTCGCGGTCGGCGATGACGTCGACCTCGCCGTGGACGGAGTCCGCGGTGCGGACGACGGGATCGACGGACACGGCGTCGGAGGGGCTAGGCACGACCGACCCTCCTCGAGGCCAGGAGGGTCACGCCCTCGACGGTGGGTGGCAGTCCGGCGAGCGTGCAGACGAGCTCGCTCCACGCCTCGACGTGGGGCGCGAGCTCGGTCGACGTCGGGCTCCAGGAGGCGCGCAGCTCGAGCTGAGCGCCGTCGCCCTGGTCGGCGAGCTCGCCGTAGCCGGTGGACAGGATCTTGGTGGCCGTGCCGGAGGGCACCGCGTAGCGTGCGCCGCGGGCGTCGAGCGAGTCGACGAGCCAGCTCCAGGCGACGTCGGCCACGAACGGGTCGAGGGCGAGCTCGGTCTCGAGCGGTGCCTGCGCGTAGGCCACGACGCGGAGGGGGCCGCCCCAGGCCTCGGGCTCGGCGTCGTCCCAGAGGAGGACGAAGCGGCCGGTCCCCAGGTCGGCGTCGGCGCGGCCGGAGGCGCCCACGACGTCGCCCGCGAGGGCCAGCGCGTGCACGGCCAGGCCGCCGGGTGCGGGGATCTCGGTGACGCTCAGCTCGTCGCGCGCGGTGGCGCGTCGGAGGCTGTCCACGGCCGCCGCGAACTCGGCGGGGAAGGGCGTCGACCCTGGTTCGTTGGACACCCCAGCAGACTAGGCTCGAAGCAGATGCACAGGCGGGCGGCACGCCGGGACCCCGGCACCCGCGTCCGCGCGGCAGGCCCGCGACGCGTGCGGCAGCGCCGTAGTACGCCCGTGCCCGACGACGACCGGAGCCGCCCGTGGCCGACACCGCCGCCCGCACCGACCGATCCCGCCCGCTGCTCGTGCTGGGGCTGACCCTCGGCGGCGTCGCCGTGACGGCCCTCGGCGCCCTCGCCGTGGGCGTGGTCGCGGGCGCCCGCCTCATCGTCACGCCCGCTCGTCGACGCTCCGACGACGTGCGCGTGCTCTCGGTGGCGGCCGACGGGGCCGCCGTGACGCTGAGCAGCGACGCGGACACGCGGCTCCCCGGGCGCTACAGCTTCTGGTTCGACCGGGGCCGTGGCCACGCCCGCCTCGGCGAGGTGCTCCGCGACGACGGCCGCCGGGTCGAGCGCGTCGTCGAGCGGGTCACCGCCGGCGACCTCCGCACGGCCCGCTCCGGGCGGCTCGGGGGCTGGTGGTGGCTCGACCCGGGCGACGCCGGCCTGCCCTTCGACGAGGTGACCGTGC
The DNA here is from genome assembly GCF_054781095.1 of Frigoribacterium salinisoli. Lineage (NCBI taxonomy): Bacteria > Bacillati > Actinomycetota > Actinomycetes > Micrococcales > Microbacteriaceae > Frigoribacterium > Frigoribacterium salinisoli. Next base: position 794,140 of record NZ_BAAGVB010000001.1, on the reverse strand, counting down.
CCACGCCCCACGGGGGTGCGCCGGCCTGGGTCGTGCCCGCGCGCGAGAGCGACGCCGACAGCGGCGACCTGCAGGGCGGGCGCTGGATGATCGCCGTCCACGGACGCGGCGTCACCCGCGCCGAGACGCTCCGCACCGTGCCGCCCTTCCGCGACGCCGGCTGGTCGTCGCTCGTCGTCTCGTACCGGAACGACGGCGAGGCACCCCGCTCGCCCGACGGCCGCTACGCCCTGGGCGACGAGGAGTGGGAGGACGTCGAGGCGGCCCTGCGCTGGGTCGCCGACCGCGGTGCCACGGACGTCGTGCTCGTCGGGTGGTCGATGGGCGGCGCGACGGTCCTGCAGGCGGCGACCCGGGCCTCCGGCCGCGAGCTCGTGACGGGGATCGTGCTCGAGTCGCCCGTCGTCGACTGGCGGACCACCCTCCGGGCGCAGGGCGACGCCATGCACCTGCCGCGGCCCGTGCAGGAGGTCGTGCTGCGCGTCCTCGCCTCGCCCCTGCTCAGCCGGGTCAGCGGTCGTCGCGCGCCCATCGACCTCGACCGTCTCGACCTCGTGGCGCACGCCGACCGGCTGTCGGTCCCCGTCCTCCTGCTGCACAGCGACGACGACGGATTCGTCCCCTCGACCGCGTCGCACGCCCTGGCCGCGGCCCGCCCGGACCTCGTGCAGCTCGAGGTGTTCACGGTCGCACGGCACACCAAGCTCTGGAACCTCGACCCCGAGCGCTTCGACCGGGCGATCAGCGGGTGGCTGGCCCGCCTCGCACCGTCCAGCGCGCGTAGAGGGCCGAGTCGGCGTCCCTGAGCAGCTGCACCAGCTCCAGGTGGGAGGCGTCGAACCGCTCGCTGCCTAGGGCGGGCAGGCCGCTCCCGACGACGACCGGTGACGTCGTGAGGCAGAGCTCGTCGACGAGGCCGTCACGGAGCAGCTGCCCGGCGAGCGACGGCCCGCCCTCGCAGACGAGGGAGCGGTGGCCGCGCTCGCGCAGGAGGGCGACCACGGCGGACGGTTCCAGGCGCCCGGAGCCGTCGTCGGGCAGGGCGACGACGGTCGCGAGCTCGGCGACCGCCGGGCCCAGGGCCGCCCGTGCCGTGGCGACCGCGGCCTCCGGGCACACGACGACGACGCGGTCGGCCCGCTCGGGATCGAGCCGGTGCCCGCTGAGGTCGCCGCTCGCCGTGAGCACGACGAGCGCCGCCGACCGGGGCACCCGGTACCCCTCGGCCCGGACGCTCGCCGCCCCGACCAGCACGGCGTCCGCGAGGTCCCGGACGGCCGCGAGCACGGCCCGGTCGACCGGGTTGCTGAGGCTGTCGGACGTCCCGTCGCCCCCGGCGGCGTCCCCGCTGACCGCGGCGACGAGGTTGAGGCGCAGCCACTCGCCCGCAGGAGGCGCGTACCGCCTCCGCAGCTCGGCCCGGCCCGCGTCCGTGGCCGCGTCGAGCGGGGCGGCTCCGGCGGGGAGCAGCGACTCGAGGATCACGCGCCGGCGAGCCGGGCGCGCACCTGGCGCTTGACCCGGGCGAGCATGCCCGTCATGCCGCGGATGCGCAGCGGGCTCACCGCCTCCGTGAGCCCCAGCGTCTGGGGGTAGTCGTCGGGGACGGCGTCGAGCACCTGCTCGGGCGTGAGGCCGTCGAGGCCCTGGGCGAGGATCGAGGCGAACCCCCGCGTGGTCGGCGCCTCGCGGGGCGCCGTCGCGTGCACGCCCACGACGCCCTCCGTCACCTCGACGAAGAGGTACACGGGGGACTGGCACTCCTCGACGCGCTCCAGCAGGTCGGGGTGGTCGGCGTAGCGGGCCGGCAGCTCGGGCAGCTCGCCCGAGAACTCGAGCAGCAGCTGGAGGCGGTCCTTGAGCCCGAGGGCGAGGAACTCGTCGCGGATCTCGGCCAGGGAGGCGGGGAGGACGGTCGCGTCGGTCACCGGGCCGGCACCTCGCCCGGCTCGGTGCCCTGGACGATCGGGACGCGGACGGCGCTGCCCCACTCGGTCCAGGAGCCGTCGTAGTTGCGGACGCGCTCGAAGCCCATCAGGTGGTGCAGCACGAACCAGGTGTGGCTCGACCGCTCGCCGATGCGGCAGTACGCGACGACGTCGTCGCCGTCGCGGAGGCCCGCGCCCTCGCGGTAGACGGCGTCGAGGTCGGCGATCGGGCGGAAGGTGCCGTCCTCGGCCGCGGCCCGGGCCCACGGCACGTTCTGCGCGCTGGGGATGTGCCCGGCGCGCAGGGCGCCCTCCTCCGGGTAGGCCGGTGCCGTGGTGCGCGCACCGCTGTACTCCTCGGGGGAGCGCACGTCGACGAGGGGGTTCCCGAGGTGCGCGAGGACGTCCTCCTTGAAGGCGCGGATCGACTCGTCGCGACGCTCGACCACCGGGTAGTCGGCGCGGGCGACGACGGGCTCGTCGGTGGTCAGCTCGCGGCCCTCGGCCTGCCACGCCGCGCGGCCGCCGTCGAGCAGGCGGACGTCCTCGTGGCCGAAGAGGGAGAAGACCCACAGGGCGTACGCCGCCCACCAGTTGCTCTTGTCGCCGTAGACGACGATCGTGCTGTCGCGGGCGACGCCCCTGCTCGACATGAGCTCGGCGAAGGCCTCCGGCCCGATGTAGTCGCGCTGCACCGGGTCGTTGAGGTCGACGTGCCAGTCGACCTTCACCGCGCCGGGGACGTGCCCGGTCTCGTAGAGGAGGACGTCCTCGTCGGACTCGACCACCACGAGGCCCGGTTCGCCGAGGTGCTCGGCGAGCCACTCGGTGCTCACGAGGCGCTCGGGGTGCGCGTACTCGGAGAAGCGGGGCGACGGGTCGGGGGCGACGGGCATGCTGGTCCTCACTGGTGCGGTCCCCGGGCTGGTCCCGGGGGCGGTCGGTGCGGCACGGTCGACGTAGACTCGGCCGTGCCGTGCCCGTCGAGGGTACGCAGCCTCGCTGCGAGCCGCCCGCGCACGGACCACCCTGACACAGACCAGCGACCGGTCGCCCGGCCGCCCGAGCCCGACGAGGCCGCCCGATGCCGTCCGACCCCCGCAGCACGGTGCTGTCGCTCACCGACCGCCAGCCCACCATCACGGGCGCCGAGATCGTCGCGCACCTCGTCCCGCCCCGTCAGTTCGAGCAGGCCTCGGTCGAGACCTACCGGCCCGACGACGACTTCCCGTCGCAGCAGGAGGCGCGCGACGCGGTCGCGGCGTTCGGGGCCGGAGGCGCCGGGCCCGCCCGTCGCGGCCTGTTCCGCCGGCGCGCGGCCGGCCCCGACCTCCTGCCCGGCCTGTACCTCGACGGCGGGTTCGGCGTCGGCAAGACGCACCTGCTGGCCGCCCTGTGGCACCGGACGCCCGGTCGCCGCTACTTCGGCACGTTCATCGAGTACACGGCCCTCGTGGGCGCCGTCGGGTACCAGGGGGCCGCCGACCAGCTGCGCGGTGCGTCGCTCGTCTGCATCGACGAGTTCGAGCTGGACGACCCTGGCGACACCATGATGATGACCCGCCTGCTGGGCGAGCTGGCGGACGGAGGCACCCGCATCGCCGCGACGTCGAACACGCCCCCGGCCGCGCTCGGGGAGGGCCGGTTCGCCGCCGCGGACTTCCTCCGCGAGATCCAGGGCCTGTCGGACCGCTTCACCACCCTCCGCATCGACGGGCACGACTACCGCCGGCGGGAGACGAGCGCCTCGGCCCGCGTCGTCGACGACCTCGACGCCGCGGTGGCGGGGGAGCGGGGCACCGTCGCGCTCGACGACTTCGCCGCCGTCGTGCAGCACCTGGGGACCGTCCACCCCAGCCGGTACGTGAAGCTGCTGGACGGGCTCGACGTCGTCGCCCTCCGCGACGTGGCGCCGCTCGCCGACCAGACGAGCGCGCTGCGCCTCGTCGCGTTCGTCGACCGCCTCTACGACGCCCAGGTCAAGGTCGTCGCCTCGGGCACGCCGCTCGACCAGGTCTTCGGCGACGACATGCTCGCCGGCGGTTACCGCAAGAAGTACCTGCGGGCCGTCTCGAGGCTCGTGGCCCTCACGTCGCTCTGAGGGCGCAGCGCGCACGGTGCGGTGCGCCCGACGTCGGTAACACGCTGTTCACACCGGGTGCCATCTCGTTACGTCGCCGAAACAGGGGCGACCGGGCGGTGAAACGTCCCCTCGCGACACTGGTCCCGCACCTCAGGCACCACCGGGCACGCGCGGCGACGCGGCCGGGGCCGGGGTGCCTCCCCGGCACAGCACTCGAGAGGTGACCTCACCATGGACCAGGGCAACACCGCCTTCATCTTGATCGCCGCAGCACTCGTGCTGCTCATGACCCCAGGACTCGCCTTCTTCTACGGCGGGCTCGTCAAGGCGAAGAGCGTCATCAGCATGATGATGCTCAGCTTCGGGGCCATGGCCCTCATCGGCGTCCTCTGGGTGCTCTACGGCTACGCGATCGCCTTCTCCAACGGCCCGGACGGTCCTGCGGCGTCGCCCAGCTTCGTCGGCATCGACGGCGTGTTCGGCATCGACCCCAGCGCCCTGGGCCTGCAGCAGCTCTACGTCGACGCGGTCGCCGGTGGCGACGCCGCGTACCCGACCATGGCCTTCGCCGCCTTCCAGGCCACCTTCGCGATCCTCACCGTCGCACTCATCTCGGGTGCCATCGCCGACCGCGCCAAGTTCGGCGCCTGGATGGTCTTCGCCGGCGTCTGGGCGACGGTCGTCTACTTCCCGGTCGCGAGCTGGGTCTTCAACTTCACGCTCGGCGACGACGGCTCGGTCGTCGACGGCGGATGGATCGCCCAGCTGGGTGCCATCGACTTCGCCGGTGGCACCGCGGTGCACATCAACGCCGGTGCGGCGGCCCTCGCCCTGGCGCTCGTGCTCGGCAAGCGCGTCGGCTTCGCCAAGGGCGCCGACAAGCCCCACAACCCGCCCTTCGTCCTCCTGGGCGCCGGCCTCCTCTGGTTCGGCTGGTTCGGCTTCAACGCCGGTTCCGAGCTCGCCGCCGACGGCATCGCCGCGGTCGCCTTCATCAACACGATCGGCGCTCCCGCCGCCGCGATCATCGGCTGGCTCGTCGTCGAGAAGGTCAAGGACGGCAAGGCCACGTCGGTCGGTGCCGCCTCGGGCGCCGTCGCCGGCCTCGTCGCCATCACCCCCGCCTGCGCCTCGCTCACGCCCGGCTGGTCCCTCGTCCTGGGTCTCGTCGCCGGTGCCGTCTGCGCCCTCGCGATCGACCTCAAGTTCCGCCTCGGCTTCGACGACTCGCTCGACGTCGTGGGCATCCACCTCGTCGGCGGCCTCATCGGCACGCTCTACCTCGGCATCTTCGCCCGCGACACCGGCCTGATCTACTCGGGCTCGTTCGAGCAGCTGGGCATCCAGGCCCTCGCCGCCGTGGCCGTGCTGGTCTACTCGTTCGTCCTGGCCTTCCTCATCGGCCTGGCCGTCGAGAAGACCATCGGGTTCCGCGTCAAGAACGAGGACGAGGTCGCCGGCATCGACCTCGCGATCCACGGCGAGGCCGGGTACGTGCTGGAGAACAGCCGCCACTGACCCGTCGCGCACCGTCGAGGGCCCCGACCACCCGGTCGGGGCCCTCCGTCGTCCCCGGACCGCGTCGGGCCTCCTGCCGGCTCTCCGCCTGTCGGCGCCCCGAGTGCTCCTCGTCGCTCGCCCCGGGGGACGTCCGGTCTCCTGGGACGTCTCCGCACCGCTGCCGTCCTCCGGCCGACAAGGCGACCGCCGGGGCAGGTGGGGCGTCCTCCTGGGGCTCGGGTGCGGCGTGTCGGTCCGGCGCTGTCGCGTTCGGCGCTCGGCGACCGCACGAGGTGCGGGCCGGCAGGAGGTGCGGGCCGGCAGGAGGCGCGGGGTGGCGTCGCGGATCGGCAGGAGGCCACGACGGGGTGCGGGGAGGTCGGGTGCGGGGCGGAGCGGACCAGGGCGGTGGTCCGTCAGGTGGTGGTCAGCGGCGCGACGTGCCGGGGAACGACGAAGGCCCCCGGAGAACCGGGGGCCTTCTGTGTGTGAGCGATACTGGGATCGAACCAGCGACCTCTTCCGTGTCAGGGAAGCGCGCTACCGCTGCGCCAATCGCTCATGTCGTGTTCAGTTGTGGACCTGACGGAGACAGGGGCCTTCGTCGGGTGGAGGTGGAGACGGGATTTGAACCCGCGTGAACGGCTTTGCAGGCCGGTGCCTCGCCTCTCGGCCACTCCACCATGGTGAACGGCCCCCAGAGGGAAGTCCACCAGTTGGTGGACCACCTCTCTGGTGAGCTTTCACTCGAGCGGATGACGAGATTCGAACTCGCGACCCTCACCTTGGCAAGGTGATGCGCTACCACTGCGCCACATCCGCATTTCGTTCGCGTTCCTGCGAACAAGGAAGACAATACACACGTCCTGGGGCGACCACAAATCGAGCGATGTTCGTGTCTCGCGGGGCCTGCCTGAGGCTCCTGCGCGCCGCGCACGGGCCCTGGTCGACGCGCCGATGAGCGCGCCGGTTCGCGCCGGACGCGGTCGGTGCACTACGCTCGACGAGTCCCACACGGGCGATTGGCGCAGTTGGTAGCGCGCTTCCTTCACACGGAAGAGGTCATCGGTTCGAGCCCGGTATCGCCCACGAGAATGAGCCCCGGTCAGCCGGGGCTTCTTTCGTATACCGGGAGTCCAAGAGGGCAGCTGGTGCTGGCCTTGGACACGCTCTGGACCCGAGCTGGGCTGATGCGAGCGGATGTTCCTCGCCGTGATGACCCCGTGCTGTCGGGCGTTCATCTCGGCATCACCGTCACTGACCCCTGGAGCGGCCCAGCGCGCTCCCGGCTGACGACCCAGGTCATCATGCCGGCGCGCCGTCACGGGCGCCGTTTAGTGCTGTCGGATCGCGTCTGCGTGCCCAGCGGTACGCGTTACATGCTCGTTGGAAGCGCGGTCGTTCATCGGGACACCTTCTCGAGCTGCTTTTGCCCAGCTGCGGTCAAGTGACGCCTGGCCTGCGCATCCGCGTATGCCTGTCCCGCACAAATGCCCGGTGAAAGGGGTCTGAACGCTGCAGTCGCTTCGTGCTCATCGGATACGCCCGCGTCTCGACCTCAAGGCAAGATCTCGCCGCCCAACGTGACGGCCTGAAGGCGCTCGGCGTCGACGACGAGCACGTGCACGTCGACCACGGACTGTCGGGGACGACTCGAGCGCGATCGGGCCTGCGCGAGGCACTAGCTGCGTGCCGTGCCGGCGACGTCCTCGTCGTCACCAAGCTCGATCGCCTCGCCCGGTCGCTGCGGGATGCGACGGACATCGCCGACGAGCTCACGAAGAAGGGCGTGGCCCTGAACCTCAGGGGAGCGGTCTACGACCCCGCCGACCCCGTCGGCCGGCTCCTCTTCAACGTCCTCGGCATGGTGGCCGAGTTCAAGGCCGACCTCATCCGTGCCCGCACCCGCGAGGGCATGGCGATCGCCAAGGCCGCCGGCAAGCTCCGCGGACGCAAGCCCAAGCTCACCCCGTCGCAGGAGAAGCACCTCGTGCAGCTGCACCGCACCGGCGCCCACACCACCAGCGAGATCGCCGAGCTCTTCGGCGTCGCCCGTTCGACGGTTTATCGTGCGATCCAACGAGGGGAGCAGGCATGAGGAGTTTCTTCCGGCGAGGCAAGGCCTCGTCGAGGCAGTCCTTCGCTGGCGGGCCCGAAGCGCTTGCGACAGAGCCCTACGTCCGTGTCCGGGTGCGGCTCGAGCAGGACGACGGTTGGCCGCCTGCTGAGTCGGAGGGGCTGTGGGCACAGGAGCACCCCGGAGGGACGTACCTGCTCGCCAACGCACCGTTCTTCGCCTTCGGCCTCTCGAACGGCGACTTGGTCCGCGGGGCGCCCGATGAGGACGGCGTGATCTGGTTCATCCAACGAGTCCAGAGAAGCGGCAGCCTCACGGTGCGGATCATCACGACCGACCCGGCGGATCCCTTGGAGCACGTCGTGGCGGAGTTTGAGCCCCATGGGGTGAGCGGCGAGAGCATGGAGCGTCCTCGTCTGCTGGCCCTCGATCTGCCACCAGGCTCGGACCTCGCCAGCGCCAAGACGCTGCTTGCAGCCGGCGTCGCCTCTGGCCGCTGGCACGTCGAGGAATCTGACGTCAGCAAGGAGTGGGCCGCCCTCTGAGGCGCAGCCACGATCGTCCGACAAAGGATCCATGTTCGGGTACCGAGACGGTCGTGACCTACTGCTGACGTCGCCCCCAGCGGAGCTGAAGGCCCCCAACGCCGGCGACGATGCCAGCGACGATGACAGCCACTCCCATCGGGACCACCGCCCCGGACTCATCGCGCCAACCCGCGATGACGAAGAAGCCCAGGGGCAGCATCAAGGCCCCCGCGATGGTCGAGACTGCGCCAGCTCGGCGCTTAGATGCTCGGCTGGTCGTCATGATGCCGAGGCTAGCGACTCGACGGTCCCGTTAGACGATCCGTCTCCGGCCTTTAGGGTGCCGCAGTCTGGTACGGCGCTAACGTGCCTATGTCCACTTTTCGACGATCGGAGCCGTTCGTGCCAACCCGAACCGCGCAAGAGATCGTCGATGCTGCTCGCGCTCGCTTCGACGACGGTCAGCACCGTGCCGCTTGGGACTCGTTGCTCGTGTGGGCGCGCCGCGAACCCGGTGAGCTCGCCTACCGCGACGCTCTTTCCGAGTTCTACCGGCGGGTAGGCAACCCCGACCAGGCCGCGCGGTGGGGCGCACACGACCTCGCCCGACTCGACGACCGCGAACGACGTGCGCTGCACCGATCCCTGCTGCAGTTCAAGACTGGGGAGCAAGTCCGCGCGTACCTCGTTCTCCCGGGAGGGTTACCCTGCGAGGTCACGGAGCACTTAGGGTCTCGCCGTCACCAGAGGCTCGTGAGGTGGGGCCAGATGGCCTCTGACTAGGAGAGAGCCGCAATCGTCGGTAGCGCAGCCGGTGGCGTGGGGGTCCTGCTCGGGCTCGTCGTAATCGTGGTGATGGCCTCCATCGGTGATCCTGAGGCACAGAGCGCCACGCAGGCGCTGAGCACGCTTGCGCTGGCGGCGGCCGTGGTCATCGGCGTGCTCTGGGCCGTGGCGAGCGGACTCGGTGGTTGGTCACTGCGGAGTTGCCTATTGCCGCTCTCGTCATCGGGGCCGGCCTGCTGCTTGCACGCGCTGACATGACATCGCCTCTGCCCTTCGGCTGAGGCATGCGCTGTGTCGCGATAGACGATGGGTCAGTGGGGCTCACCTGGGATGCTGAGCCCGTGATCGACGTTGCAGACCTGACCCTGTCCGACGCCGAGCGCCGGCAGCTCATTACGTGGACGAGCGCGTGTGCTGTGCGACTGCTTCCGATTTTTGACGCCGACTCGCCCAGCGACAGTCGCCTACGTGATGCCTTGGCAGGCTCCGAGCTGTTCACCGCCGAGCAGCTTGGGGTCGGAGCTATGCGCAAGCTCGCTTTCGGCTGCCACGCGGCAGCTCGTGAAGCGCGCTCGCCTGAGGCGACGGCGGTTGCACGGGTCGTTGGTCAAGCTATGGCCGTGGCGCACATGGCCGGTCACAGTCGTGAGATCGCCCGGTACACGAGGAAGGCTCTCTCCGGCTCTGCCCTCGACGTCGAACTGGCGTGGCAGCGCGAGCACGTGCCACCGCAGTTCGCCGCCTACGTCTTCGTCGACGGCGTCCAATAGCCGATCCGTCACCGAGATCAGTTTCGGACTGACCTCTCGAGACAGGCCGAGCCCTGCGGCTACGGGGGAGCGACCTACCGGCGCGTCCGTCCGGTGGCCGATCCTGCTGCGGGCGCGGGCGCGGGCGCGTCTGGCGCCACCAAGCTGGCACGAGCGCACCCGCCTCACACGACGATAATTCGCCCGTCGTGCTTGACCTGGTAGCACTCGTAGTGCGGATCGTCATCAAAGACCTCGAGGGAGCTCGACTCGCCAAACTCGATTCGAAGCGTCCCCTGCCCGCTGTCGAACGCTCGGGTGACCGTCATGCCGAGTAGGTCAACCAGATGGCTGGCCCCCGTCCGTGCGCTCTCGTAGGTCGAGCTGCCGGTGCTCGTAGTGACGCGGTAGCTCGTCTGGACCGAGAGGCGCACGGTCGGCAGGGAGAAGTTCAGTTGGACGTCGTTCTGGCCGATGCAGACCTGGTCCAGTGTCGTGCCGGACCAGAAGGACAGATCGAGATCGAGAGGAAGGCCGTACACCTCGTGTCACGCCACCACATCAGCGGTGCGGCGCGGCGGCATCGCTGTGGACAAAGCCGGGCCGTGGTCTTCGAAGCCTGAACGGTCAGGGTCTGCGGAGGATGCGCATGCCGATCCGGCGGCGGCGGAGTCCTGATTGGTCATTTCTGCATCATGGCCGAGAGGCGTCGTTGGTATCGACCATGTCGTAGGCCGTGGTGTCGCAGTAGACGATCGGTCATCCGGGCTTGGTCGTGCTCCGTCGGCTTTCGGAGCTGGTCGTCCGGTCGGGCCCTGGCAAGGTCTCGAGCATGAAGATCATCAGCGACGTCGACCGGGGAGCGTGGTTGGCAGGCCTCATGCACGGATGGGCGCAGGTGGGTTCCGTGGCTGGACACGGGTTCGAGGCGTACGTGCGCCTCCTGCACCCCAGGCCTTGGAAGCGCGGCGACGAGGAGGACTGGTCCCGCCGCCGCTGGGCTGACATCGCTACCCGGCGGGGGCGAGTCATGCACCCCCTGGTGCAGTGGGAGCGGCTCCTCGAGGTCGACGAGTCGCGCCACTCGAGCGACGTCGGCTGGCTCGATCCGCTCGTGCTCGCCGAGCTCGCGCCTCTCCTCGCCGCGGCCACGACGACGCCGGACGACGCCGTCGCGGCGTTCTGGGAAGGAGGCAGCGGGCAGAAGCTCCGGACCCCGGCCGTCCTCGAGCTGCCTGATCCGGCGCGCGTGCTCGCGCAGACGAGTCTGACCGAAGTCGGCGACCCCGACTGGGGGCACACGATGCGCCTGGGCTGGAGGAACGGACTGCGGACGCCGTCGCTGCAGTTGCTCTGGCCCGAGGACCACGCGTGGGTATTGGCGACCGAGATCGACTGGGACTCGACGATCGTCGCTGGCGGCCGTGCCCTCGCCGACGCGATTCTTGCCGACGGGCGCTTTGAGGCCTTCGAGGTGCGCCACGACTTTGACCTTTCCTCGCGCGGGGACACCGTCAATCGGCCGTGAGTGCGCCCGATAGGGGATCGGCTGCCGGGCAGAATGTCTAAGTGAGGCTCTTCTCGATGTCTCGTTCGAGCCTGGTGAAGCGCTCCTCGTAGACGGCGTAGTGAGCGCGCGTCGCGACCAAGTAGCTACCCTCATCGCTTCTCATCTTCAGGGTGAGCGCACTACCCGCTCCCTGAGGGGTGATGGACCACGTGACCATCGTGGGAAGTCGTTTTCTGCCCGCTTGCAGGAGCCCACCCAGAAATCGGTACGCAGTTCGAGACCCTAGGTCGACGCTGCCGGTGTGTGCTGTGGTGACAGGCTGGCTCGTGAGCCCTTGGAGGAATGCAACTAGCCGGCTGGCGGCCACATCCGGGGGCAGATCCGTTGCAATGTCAGCGTTGTATTCGGCACAGGCTCGATCGGCATCCCTATTCATAGCGCACGGCGCAGGTGTGGGGTCGTGGTGCCCGATAGACGATCCCTCACCAAGAACGATTCCGGACTGACCTATCAAGACAGGCCGAGTCCCTTAGCTGCGGGGGATCGACCCGCCGGCGCGGTCGTCCGGTGGCCGATCGGTGACTGCGAGGATGAACTGGTGGGACCATGGTGTCGTGGAAGGGGAGAGCGTCGTCGTTGATCCCGTGACGCAGGTCGAGTTGGTCGTGCCGCCAGGGATCTCTGCGGAGCGAGTCTTCGCGCGTGAGCGTCGCTGCCGAGACCGTGAGTTGCGGTCGATCCGGTTTTTCGTCGACTGGGGTCATGCCTATCCTCTCTGGGAGGACGGCACGGGCAAGTACACGATGGAGCCTGAGGACTACGGGCTCTCGATGGAGCTTGCTCACCGGCTGCGCGAGTGGTGCCAGTTCTTCGAGCGGCACCTCGCTGAAACGGGGTGGGACACCGCGGACCAGAAGGATGCTTGGCTCTTTGAAGGGGATCTTCTGGCCGATGCGCTCGAGCTCGAGGTCTACGACTTCGCGCAGGTTCAGCGTGAGTTCCGCTACGATTCGGGCTGACCGTCACCTGCCCGATAGACGATTCGTTCATGGGACGACTGCCGAGTCGAAGATCCCGTTAGCGTGAGACCTGCGAGGAGGGCACATGCAGGCTGAATGGGACGAGTCGTACTTCGGCGCGCAGCAAGAGGATCCGTCGACCTACTGGGTCTGCTTCTGGACAACTGACGACATAGAGCATGCTGCGACGCACGATCCGCATCGCATCACCGGTGCAAGATCGATCGAGGAGGTCCTTGATTGGGTGCACGAGGTAAAGGGGGAGCGTCGCTTCGAGCTGTTCGTAGAGACGCTCGATCCCTCTGAGACGCGAACGGATGGCTGGAGTGACTATCGAAAGCTCGTCCGTCTTGGTGGCGACTTCAGGCCCGGGAACTTGACCTCCACGCTTACAGCCTCCGAAAACTGATACAACCACCCCTGAGTCGTAGATGCCGTCGCGTCCGGTAGGGGATCGGCCATGGCGACGACCTGGGCGTGCTCGCGCCAAGCTCCGAGCTTCAGGGTCGGTACGTTGTGGCCATGCAGCCGATGTCGCCCAGGAAGATCTACCTTCTGTGCGCGCTCGGCGTCTTGATCGGCGTCGTCTTGCTCGTCTGGCTCGACGGAGCCTTCATGGTGCTTGCTTCGGGGCCCATCGGTTGGTCTCTGGGGGTGGCCCTTCGCACCTGGTGGAAGAGGCACGGTTGGAATCCCGGCATCACAGTCGTCGAGGACGGGCCTGCAGGAGATGCGTCGATCGACGATCACCACGAATGACGGCCACGACGCGCACCGTGCTTCATGTCGGGTGCTCGCAGAGGAACAGCGACGCGTCGCACGTCCCGGCGATGCTCCAGTAGACGATGACCCGGCCGCGGATCAGAACCGCGAGTGGCGTCGCACGACGAACCTCTTGGCCACTGCCAGAACGAGAAGCGTCACCCCGAGGGGCAAGAGGGCCGAGAGTGCCTGCGTGGCGAAGCGGGTGCTGGCGCGGAGCGCCAGTCCGACTACGGCGCACGTCACAGTGATGCGCGTCCACAGTGCTTGCTGCTGTGAAGTCATCTCGAACAGTTGCACAGCAGACGAGCTGCACCCCCGTGTCCGGTAGGGGATCCATCTCTGGACGCTGTGGCAAGGCTTGATACTCGTCTCATGAGCAACCCCGTCGCGCTATCAGGTCGTGCACTGCATCGGCGTCTAAGGGAGACGATGTGCCCGGCTTGCGAGCACCCCTGGGAGGAGCACGCGGGCTTGGCCGACAAGGAGCCGGCGGTCTGCGGGGAATGCCAGTTCGAGGAGGACCACGGGCAGCTGGTCGAGGGCCGACAGAAGTGCCGGAATGCCGTTCCTGATGAGATTGTCGTACCTCTGACCGCTCGAGAATCAGAGCGAGCAGTGGCCGTTCCCCGAAGGATCTTCTTCAGGTCAGACAAGTGCTGATCGCGGTTCGGCACCTCCTGATGCCTTGCCCCTTGGCCAGACGTGCCGAAAAGGCGAGGCCGTTCATCGACAGACGGGTGTCCCTGGAGGGGATCGGTCATCGGTCATCGGTCATCGGTGCTCGTTCGTGCTCCGTCGGTCGTCTGAGCCGGTCGTCCGGCTCGTGCTCTGGGCTGGGTCTCCAGCATCGAGACATCAGCGACGTCCGTCGTGGAGGGTGCTTCGTCGGTCTCGAGCGCGGGCGAGGGCAGCGGGGCTCGGTCGCTGGACACTCATGTGAGGCGTACACGCGGCTCCTGCGACGCGGCACCGGGAGCGCGGGAGCGAGGTCTTCCCATGGCGCGGCCGTCGGGCTGGTGTCCCTGCCCGGCGTGACGCATGGGCGAGCATTCCCGTTGCATCTCGGTGAGCTCAGCGACGCGCTGGACAGGGACTCGCCGTACGGCGGCGTCAGATGGCCGACCAGCCGCCGTCGGAGGCGAGGATCACGCCGTTGACGTTGGTGGCGTCGTCGCTCGCCAGCCAGGTGATGGACGCAGCCATGACGTCGGCGTCGACGGGAGCCGGGATGGTCGCCTGCATGAGCGGGCCGAGGACCGCTGCCGCGACCTCCGATCGCATCGGGGCCTCGATGTTGGTCAGGGTCGGTCCCGGGGCCACCGCGTTCGTGCGGATCCCGTGCCCTGCGTAGATGACGGCGGTGTTCTTCGTCATCCCGGCGACGGCGTGCTTGGACGCCGTGTAGGCGAGGCCCGCGGCCGAGCCTCGGAGCGATGCCTCCGACGCGACGTTGACGATCGCTCCTCGGCCTGCTTCCAGCATGAGGGGGAGGACGGCGCGTGTGAGGCGCATGACGGCCGTGACGTTGACGGCGAAGACGAAGTCCCAGGCGTCGTCGTCGATCTCTGCTGCCGGGACGAAGCCGTCCATGACCCCCGCGACGTTGGCCAGGGCGTCGACACGTCCCTGGGCTGCACGGACGACGGCCTCGATGCCGTCCTGGCTGGTGATGTCTCCTGCGACGGGGACGAGGTCCAGGTCGGGGTTCTCGGCGACGAGCTGGTCCAGACGATCGGCGACGACGTCGGCGGCGACGACGCGGGCACCTTCGCGGGCGAAACGGAGCGCACAGGCGCGGCCGATGCCGCTCCCGGCTCCCGTGACGATGACGGTCTTGCCGGAGAAACGCAGGGGGACGGTGGTGTTCTCGGTCACGGGGGTCCTCTCAGGGTGACGCGGTGCGTCGGCTGTGGATGGGTGGGTTCGTCGAGGTGGCACGGGAAGGGCTGGCTGGCCAGGAGCGCGGGGGCGATCAGGGTGCCAGGGCCCGCCGGGCCCTGGCACCGAGCCAGGCCAGGCTGGGCTTCGGGAAGCGCTCGAAGGTCTCGCGATCGACGGCGATGAGACCGAAGGTCGGGTCCCAGTGTCCCCACTCGTAGTTGTCCAGGGCTGACCAGTGCAGATAGCCGCGGACATCGGCCCCGTCCGCGACGGCTGCTTCGAGGCCTTCGAGTGCTCCTTGCATGTACCGGATGCGCTGCGCATCGTCCGCAGTGGCGATGCCGTTCTCGGTGACGAGGAGGGGGACCGCGCTGACGTCGTGCGCGTGCCGCAGGGCCATGCCTAGGGCGTCCGGCCGGTAGGCAGCACCGGTGAGGGAGTTGTCAGGATGCGGCGGGTGCGGAACGAGTCCGTCCGCGTCGACGGCCTGTGACGAGTACGACTGCACACCGAGGAAGTCGTCGTCCCGCGACGCCTCGAGGTAGAGGTCCTCCCAGACCCACCGCACCTCGCGCAGGACGTCCTCGGCTCCTGGTGTCGCGGTGAGCGCGGAGCACGCGATCGTCCAACCGACCTTCGCCGTCGTGCGGTCCCGGAGCAGGGCGCGTGCCTGGTGGTGGAGCTCGATGAGACGTGCGCCGATCTCCGGGTCTGGGTCCGGGAGCTCGGCCACCCGGCCCGAGCCCGGCTGGTCCTCGAGGGTCGGGCTGAGCCACTCGCCGAGCTCGCCCGACTCGGCCATCTCGCGGGCCTTGATCATCATGGACAGCATGTTCGGCTCGTTGAACGTGATGAGCCATTCGACGTCGTCGAGGACGGGGATGACTGCCTCGAGGTACGCCTTCCAGCGGCGGGGGGCCGTCTCCCCGGTCCAGCCCCCCTCTTCGGCGAACCAGAGCGGGATCGTGAAGTGGTTCAGGGTGATCACGGGCGTCAGGCCCAGCTCGATGGACGTGTCGATCATGCGCCGGTAGTGGGCGAGCTCGGCTCGGGAGACGTGTCCTGGGCGTGGCTCGATGCGTGCCCACTCGATGCCGAAGCGGTACGAGTTCAGTCCCGCGTCGGCGAGGAGCTGCATGTCCTCGCGATAGCGGTGGTAGCTGTCGACGGCATCACCGCTGGGTTCCATGCCGGGCATGGTCGTCTCGTTCTTCCACCAGTCGCTGGCGAGGTTGTTGCCCTCGATCTGGTGCGGAGCGGAGGAAGCGCCCCAGAGGAAGTCGTCGCTGTGGTCGTTCATGGTTCCTCCGCGTCAGGAGTGGTTCGTCGACAATGGTGCGGGCTGGCCGAGGGGAGCAGGGGCGACGTCCAGGTCGACGACGACGGGGTCGAGACCGTCGGCGGTGACCGTGACCCGGACGGGGCCTGTCCCGGTGGGCCTGACGATCGCGAGCAGCCGACCGTCGAAGGTGTCGTGGCTGGCAGCGGTGAAGGGCTGGTCGTTGTCGGGACGGCCGCTGCCGAGCGCCTGGAGAATCCCTGCCCCCTCGACTGTGACATGGACGGTGCGGCGGTCCTGCGTGGACAGTCCCCCTGCGTCGTCCTGCAGTTCGACGTCGATGTGGGCGAGGTCCTGGTGGTCGTGTCGCAACTGGGTGCGATCGGGCGTGACGGCGAGCCGGGTCACGCCGGCGACGGTCGTGAGGGTGGTGCGGCTGTGCTCGGCGCCGTCCTTGAACGCGATGGCGGTGATCTCGCCGCGCTCGTAGGTGACCTCCCACGTGGCGAGGTGATCGTGCTCGGGGCCGGTCGGCGCGGTCCCGTACGATCTGCCGTTGACCCACAGCTCGACCTCGTCGGCATCGCTGTAGACCTCGACGGTCAGGGGATGCCCGTCCTCGACGTCCCAGCTCCAGGTCGCGAGGGAGTCGCTCCAGGCCCAGAGCCCCGGGACGACGGTGCGGTGATGGTTCTCGGGCCGCAGGACCGCGATGTACGGCTCGTGCCGCAGACCGAAGACCGTCTCGCGGTAGTACGACATGCTGCGGCGGTGGCCGAGGATGTCGTGGTCTCCTGTCCACGCGGTCAGCCAGGGGTAGGGCGCCTCGAAGGACGACGGGGCGTCGGCGTACTGCACCCGACCCGCACCGGCCTCGCCCAGGTAGTCCCACCCGGTCCAGGTGAAGTCGCCGATGACGTGGTCGTGGGCGAGGACCTGCCGCCAGTACTCGGCGATCCTGGTGGGGAAGGTCTCGCTGCCGACGATGACGCGGTTCGGGAACAGCTCGTGGTCGAGGGCGTACCGGCCGTCGCCGTAGTTCATGCCCGCGACGTCGAGGACGGAGAACGACTCCGCGGTCTTCTCGCTCACCTGGGGCGAGGCGCTGACCTGGTTCATGAAGTCGGCGGCGGAGTTCATGAGGCCGTTGACGCCGCCGTCACCAGCGTCGGCCTCCCCACCGCTGTGGGCGTGCATGCCGGCGACGATGTCGGGCAGGACGGACACGAAGCCGTTGATGCCGTTGGTCACCAGGCGTGTGTCGTCGAGGGACCGGATCTTCTCGGCCAGGGCTCGTCCCCAGGTCGAGCCCAGGGGGTCGCCGGTCTCGAGGATCTCGTTGCCGATGGAGTAGAAGATGACGCTCGGGTGGTTGAAGTCCTTGTCGACCAGGGACTCGACGTCACGTTCCCACCACTCGCCGAAGCTCAGCGAGTAGTCGAACGACGACTTGCCCTCGAGCCACATGTCGAAGGTCTCGTCCATGACGAGCATCCCGGCTCGGTCGCACGCCGTGAGCATCGCGGTGCTCAGGGGGTTGTGCGAGCTCCGGATCGCGTTGAAGCCGGCCTGCTTGAGCAGGTCGATGCGGCGCTCGTCGGCGCGCGCGATGGTCGCGGACCCGAGCAGGCCGTTGTCGTGGTGGACGCAGGCGCCTCGGAGCTTGACGGTCGACCCGTTGATGCGCAGGCCGCGGACGGGGTCGACGTCGATCGTGCGGATGCCGAAGGTCGTCTCGACGACGTGGGCCCGGTGCTCGTCGACCTGGAGGTGGGACCGCAGTCCGTAGAGGTGGGGCGCGTCGACGTCCCACAGCTGCGGGTCGTCGACGTAGATGCGCTGTCGGACCGTGGCCCTCGCTCCGGCGCGCACGGTGACGGGTGCCTCGTCGGCGCGGAACTCACGACCGCCGGGGGCCGTGGCGGTCGTTGCGAGCTTCGCGGTCACCGTGCGCAAGGAGCGGTTCTCGACCGTCGTGGCGACGTGGACCACGCTGTGGGTGCCCTCGATCGTGGGGGTGGTGACCTTCACGCCGTTGTCGGCGACGTGCACGAGGTCGGTCACGATCAGGGTCGTGTCGCGGTAGATGCCGGCTCCTGTGTACCAGCGGGAGTCGTCGTGGGAGCGGGCGTCGACGCGGATCGTGTTGGCCTGTCCGTACCGGAGGAACGGGTCGAGCTCGACGGTGAAGGCGCTGTACCCGTTGGGTCGCTGGGTTGCGAAGGCGCCGTTGACGAACACCATGGCGTCACGGTAGACACCCTCGAACTCCACGGCGACCCGACGGTCCTGCCAGTCCTCGGGGGCGTCGAAGGTCTTCTGGTACTCGAACGTGCCGTCGGGGAAGTAGCCGCTCCGTCCGCCCGAGTCGGCCTCGGGCGTGCGGTGCGTGCTGATCACGGCGTCGTGGGGCAGCGTGACCTCGGTGCTGCCCTGCCGTGCTCCTGCCAGTTGGGCGTAGGGGCTGACCTTGGGGCGGACGGTCCAGTCTGCGTTGAACGATGTGCGGGTCAAGGGGAGTCCTCCCGGGGGTGGTGGCGGTTCGAAGAGCGAGATGCCCTGGCAAGGGCGCGGTGGTGTGCTCAGGGCTCGACCTGGACGCTGGTCGTCGAGAGCGTCGCGCGACGCCCGAGGCTGATGGGGATGATGGCCGCCGCACCGAGGACGGCGAAGAGCGCCGCGACCCAGTACACGGACCCGTACTCACCGCCCGCCAGGAAGAGGACTGCGGCGGCGGCGAACGGGCCGATGGCCTGGGGGACCTGGTTGGCCAAGTTCAGGGTCGACAGGAACCGGCCGTTCTGGTTCTCGTCGTCGGGGAGCACGTCGAGCTGCAACGCCTGGTCGACGGCCCCGTAGATGCCGATGGCGAGGGAGCAGATCGTCGATCCGATGATGTACTGGGGCACAGATGCCGCGGTGGCGATGGTGATCAGCCCGGCGCCGAGCACCAGGGCGCTGACGATCAGGAACGGCTTTCGCGTGCCGAGCTTGTCGGAGAGCCAGCCGGAGCCGAGAGCTCCGAGGATGGCTGCCGGGATCCCGATCGTGCCGACGAGGGCGACGAGGACGGCGACCTCGGCAGCGGTCATGCCGAGCCGGGTCGTGAGCAGGTACACCGAGTAGATCTGCATGAAGGCGATGGCGCAGAAGACGAGCGCCTTGCTGAGCCACACCCAGGCGATGTTGGGGTACCTGCGAGGACTGAACCAGAAGCCCTGGAACAGAGCGCCGAGCTTGAGGGCCCGGTGCTCCTCCGACACCTGCCGGTCGTGCATCGTGGCGATGAACACCACCAGGCCGAGGAACGCGACCAGCCCGGGGGCGAGGAACATCAAGGACGGCGTTTCCGCGAAGGCCCCGGCGAGGGTGATGCCAGCGATCGGCGCGACCTGGGTGATGGTGCCGTTGATGCCCATCACGCGGCCGCGCTGGGAAGCGGGCAGATGGTCCCCGAAGTAGGCCAGGATCATGACCGAGGAGAAGGTGTACCCGAGGAACGCCACGAGCCACCCGGCTACGAGGAGCACGACGGAGTCCGTCAGGCCGACCACCGACGCGCCGATCAGGCCGAGGGCTCCGCCGAGGATGAGCCAGGGTCGACGGCGTCCCAGCCGTGAACGAGTCCGGTCGCTGAGGACCCCCACCATCGGCGTCAGGAAGATGGCCACGATGCCGGGGATGCCGACGGCCAGGGCGAGGACGTAGTCGCGGGAGTCCGGGGCTACGGACCCTACCCGGACCGCGAGAGAGAAAGCCGTCGGCGCGACGAACGCCACGTACAACGTGAACTGCGCGACGAAGACGGGGAGGAGCTGGCGCACCCGCATGCGCGGCACCGGGCGGCTGAGAGCGACCTCGCCGAGTTGAGCAGCTGCGAGGCCCGCTGCCGCGGATGGTCCCGTCGGCACCGGGCTCACCAGGTCCTCAGCAGGGTCGTGTCGTTCGGTCATGTCAAAACTCCGTCGGTTTGAGCTCGTGAGCCGGGCGAGCAACGCCCGGCGGGCCAAACCATACCTGTATCTGGTTTTCGGGACAAGCCAAAACCAGACCGAGGTCTTGCGTTAAGGTCGAGGCATGGTCGGACGCGGTACCTACGCCAAGGGCGACGCCAAGCGACAGGAGATCCTCGACACGGCCCTTCGCCTCGTCGAGGAGAAGGGTTACGCCGCCGTGACGCTCCGTGAGATCGCGGCCGAGACGAACTTGACGAAGAACGGTCTGCTGCACCACTTCACCTCGCGCGACGAGATCTTCGTCGGGGTGCTCCGCCGGCGTGACGACCTCGCTCGGACTCGGTACGCGGGCTTGTCGCATGCTCCTGTCGGCGTCGTGGACCATCTCGGTGAGCTCTCGGGCATGCCGGGGCTGGCGGAGATCTACGCTCGTCTCTCGGTGGAGGCAGCCCGCTCCGAGCATCCTGCCCACGCGTACTTCGCTGAACGCTACGACGCCGTCCGCGGCGCGTTCCGAGAGATGTTCGAGAGGTTCGAGGCGTCAGGAGACCTGCTCCCCGACCTGGATCCCGAGACGTGCGCGACGCTGCTCATGGCATCCACGGAGGGCCTGCAGATCCAGTGGCTCTACGACTCCTCCATCGATCTCGAGGGTCACATCACGTCGTTCTTCGCCCTCTGCGGCGTGAGCCTCGCCCCTTCTGAGCTGCCTGCAGCGATCCGGCCGTAGCCGCTCGAGTACCGCTCAGCCCGGGGCTCTGCTCGCCCCGCTGAGGTCGACGGAAGGGCATCACGGTCCAGCGGGCCAGTCATCGACGTGGTCTCTGGGTCGCTGTCCGTGCCGACGCTGGGCCTGCTGCGCGGACAGGTGACGTCTGATCCGGCTCGCCCGGTGAGGTCGGCCTGGAGGGACGCCGTCGTACGCGTGCCTCACCCGCAGGGGTTCCGCGACCATGTCGTCCGTGTCGCTCGGAATCGTGAGCCGAGAGTGACGACCACGTGGCTCGCCGCCGACGTCGGCGTCCACCCGAGGACGCACTGCGGCCCCCTCCGCCGGGGGTCAGCTCGACGGGGGCCACTTCGACAGCTGTCGCCGTGACCGGCGGGCGCGGCCCGGTCCGTCGTCGGGTCCGGCCTCAGTCGCTCGGCACGGGGATCGGCGTCGGGTCCTGGTCGTCGTTCGTGCAGAGCACCACCTCGGTCGGGGGTACGTCGGGGTCGCAGATCTTCACGTCCACCTCTTCGCCGTCGATCTCGGTCGTGAAGGAGAAGGCTCCGTACGCGACCCCCTCGTACTCCTCGCCCGTGAGGTCGGTGCCGCACGCCTCGTCGAGGTAGGCCGCCGCCTCCTGGGACTCGGGATCTGAGCGGTCGACGAGGCCGCACGAGGTGAGCGTCGCGGCCGTCGTGGCGGCGACGGTCAGGCCGAACGAGATCCGTGCGAGGGCCCGGGTGCGGGCGGCACGGGGCCGGAGGGGCGCGGCAGGAGGAGGATCCGTCCTGTCCCCGACGCGAGTGCCGGGCGCACGGGCGGGTCTGCCCCCGAACGGATGGGTGCCGACCCGGCGTCGCCACGTGGCGGTGCCGCCCTCGTTCGGCCACCATGGGGCCAGGACGTCGACAGGGGGCTGAGATGGACGCACCACCACCCGCAGCGGGTGCGGAGGGGACCGAAGCGCAGGGGCCACCCGCCGTGGCAGGGCGGGGGACGGGCATCGCCCTCGCGATCCCGCTGCCGATCGCCCTCGTCGTCGGCTGGACGGTGCAGCTCGGGACACTCCTGGGCCGCGACTTCGGGTCCTCCGACGGGCGCGCGGGCGAGACGACCGTGCTCGTCGGGCTCCTCGCCGGAGCGGTGCTCGGCGTGGGGGCGCCCGTCGCGGTCCTCGTGCTCGAGGCCCGGGCCCGGCGCCGCGATCCCCGCCGCTCGTCCGTGGCGTTCGCCGCGGCGATCGTGGTCCTGGTGATCGGCGTGCTCACGAGCGGACTCGTCGCGGGCGCCCAGGTCCCGGTCGCGATCGCCGACCTGCACCGGCGGGCCCAGCCGCCCACCGAGGCCGAGTCGCGCCACCCCGGGCAGGAGGCCGGCGACGAGCTGCGCAGGATCGGTGACGGGACCGTCGTGGCCCTCGGCGGCGACCCCGCGGTCGGGCGCGACGGCCCGGGCGCGGCCGCCCGTCTGGGCAGCGAGGAGTGCGTCCTCGACAACGGCGGCCCCGGCGTCTCGTGGCGGTACTCGTACGCCGCGGACCAGCTCGTCGACGACGTCGGCGCACCGCTGCTGCCCGAGGGCGCGGACGAGATCCCCGGCACGCGGAGCGATCTGGGCGGGGTCCGCGAGTTCTGGGCGGGCGAGGGCATCGGGGCGGACCGTGACGACGTGGGCTTCGACCAGGTCGTCCCCGTCTCGGACCAGCTCGAGCGCTGGTCGTACGCGCGGTCCGGGCCGACGGTCGTCCTCGTCGGCACGTGCGTCGTCCCGTGATGGAGAGCAGCGGCAGGAGCCCCTCGCGCACCCGGTCCTGGGGGCGGTCCCGCCAAGACGCCGAACGGTCCGTGCGCCACCCTGTACTCGTGCCCTAGCATCGCCGCATGTCGACCCTGGTCCCCGCCTTCACCATCGCGTTCCTGGCCGCCCTGATCATCCCGATGATCGTCACGACGCTCGTCCGGCGGGGCGACCGCCGCCGCGGGCCCGCGGGCCTCGAGCCCGACGCCGTGACCGGCGTCCTCTTCTCGGTGCGGCCCCGCCGGTGGCAGCACGTGGTGATCCGGGTCCTGGGCGTCCTGTTCGTGGTGGTCGGCGGCTTCTTCGCCCTCGCCGTGGTCGTCGTCGCGAGCGACGCCGACGGTGCCCCGATGGAGACCGGCGCCGTGGTCACGCCGTTCGCGATCCTCGGGGCGGGGGCGGCCCTCCTGGTCCTGGCCAGCTCCCTGGCGCGGACGCGGATGGACGTCCTGCCCGACCGCATGGTCGTCCGGCGCGGGTTCCGGGCCGAGCGCGTCGTGCCCCTCACGGAGATCGCGGAGATCGCCCCGTTGGCCAACCAGTACGGCGGCATCCAGGCGCGCGGCGCCGACCGGTCGCGGTTGTTCTACTCGATGGGCCTCGACCTGCACCACGCCGACCTGCTCGAGCACCTGCAGCGCCGTCGTCCCGATCTCCTGGCTCCGCCGCAGCAGGAGTGGGCACCGCCCGCGCCGCCGGCGGGTTGACCTCCCCAGGCCTTCCGGCGCCTCCTGCGGCGCCGTCACGGGCCGGGTCGCCCCTCGACGCGGGTCGCGGCCACGCGGGCGGTCCACCGACGGTGTCCCGGGCCGCGGCGTAGGGTCGCGCGCATGACAGATCTCGCCGGCGCGGTGGTGCTCGTGGTCGGAGCGTCCGGGGGCCTCGGCCTGCGCCTGGCCGCCATGCTCGAGGACGAGGGCGCCCTCGTCGTCCGCACCGCGCGGGGGAGCGATCCGGAGCGGGCCCAGGGGGCGCTCCTCGCGGACCTCCGCGACCGGTCGGCGCCGGCCACCCTGGTCGGTGCCGTGCTGGAGCGGCACGGGCGGCTCGACGGCGTGGTCGTGGCGGCGGGCCTCGTCGCCTTCGGCCCCGCGGTAGAGCTCGACGACGACGTCCTCGACGACCTCCTGGCGGTCAACGCGACGGGCCCGATCCGCCTGCTGCGCGAGGCGCACGCCGCACTGGCCGACTCCGCGGCGCAGGGGCGCGAGCCCTTCGTCGTGACCCTCAGCGGCGTGGTCGCCGAGTCGCCCACGTCGGGCATGGCGGCCTACTCCGCGTCGAAGGCGACCCTCGCGGCTTTCGTGGCAGCGGCCTCCCGTGAGCACAGGAGGTCCGGCATCCGCCTGCTGGACGCCAGGCCCGGTCACACGGACACGGGCCTCGCGAGCCGGGCGATCGCCGGACGCGCGCCGTCCTTCGGCTCGGCCCTCGACCCCGACGTGGTGGCCGAGCGGATCGTGCGCGCCGTCGTCGACGGGGACCGGGACCTGCCGAGCACGGCCTTCAGCGGCTGAGGCGCGCGGCCAGGTACGGCGCCGTGCGGCTCTCGGTCGACGCCGCCACCTCGGCCGGCGTGCCGACCGCGACGACGCGGCCACCGCCGTCCCCGCCGGCCGGCCCGAGGTCGACGACGTGGTCGGCCGCGGCCACGACGTCCATGGCGTGCTCGACGACCACGACGGTGCTGCCGGCGTCGACGAGGCGCTGCAGCTGCCCTACGAGCAGTTCGACGTCGGCCGGGTGCAGCCCCGTGGTGGGCTCGTCGAGGAGGTACAGGGTGCGACCCGTGCGCGCCCGCTGCAGCTCGGTGGCGAGCTTGATGCGCTGCGCCTCGCCCCCGGAGAGCTCGGGCGCGGGCTGCCCCAGGCGCAGGTAGCCCAGGCCGACCTCGCGCAGGGTCCGCAGGCTACGGGCCGCGGCCGGCACGTCCGCGAGGAACGGCTCGGCCTCGTCGACCGTGAGGCCCAGCACGTCGGCGATCGTGGCCCCGTGCCACGTGACCTCGAGGGTCTCGGCGGCGTAGCGCGAGCCGTGGCACTCGGGGCAGGGCGCCCAGCTGCCGGGGAGGAAGAGCAGCTCGACCGAGACGGAGCCCTCGCCCTGGCACACCTCGCAGCGGCCGCCCGCGACGTTGAACGAGAAGCGCCCCGCGGTCCAGCCGCGCGACCTCGCGCCGTCGGTGGCGGCGAAGGCGGCCCGCACGGCGTCGAAGAGGCCGGTGTAGGTGGCGAGGTTCGACCGCGGCGTGCGGCCGATGGGCTTCTGGTCGACCTCCACCACGCGGTCCACGAGCTCGTGCTCGGTCGCGCGCGCGGGCAGCACCTGCCCCACGAGGGTCGACTTGCCGGAGCCGCTCACGCCGGTGACGGCCGTGAGCACGCCGAGGGGCAGGTCGACGTCGAGGTCCCGCAGGTTGTGGGCCGTGACGTGGCGCAGCTCGAGCGTGCCGATCGGCGTGCGTCGCGGCCCGTCCGCACCGCTCCGCGCCGCCGGGTCCAGGAACCGCCGCGTCACCGACGCCTCGACCTCGTGCAGCCCCTCGACCGGCCCGCTGTAGAGGACCTGCCCGCCCTGCCCGCCGGCACCGGGCCCCACGTCGACGATCCAGTCCGCCCGGCGCACGAGGTCCATGTCGTGCTCGACCACGAAGACGCTGTTGCCGCCGGCCCGCAGCTCGTCGAGCACCTCGACGAGCTGCTCGGCGTCGGCGGGGTGCAGGCCCGCGGAGGGCTCGTCGAGCACGTAGACGACGCCGAAGAGCCCGGAGCGCAGCTGCGTCGCGATGCGCAGGCGCTGGGTCTCGCCGGGGGAGAGCGTCGGGGTCGCCCGGTCGAGGCTGAGGTAGCCGAGGCCGAGCCCCGTGAGCACCTCGGCCCGGCCGAGCAGGTCGCGGGCGAGCGCGACGGCGACCTCGGTCCCCTCGCCCGAGCTGGCCCGTGAGGTCGCGGCGGCCGCGCCGGTGAGCTCGGCCGTGGGGCGCAGCACCTCGACCAGCTGCGCGAGGGGGAGCGCGGCCAGGTCGGCGACGGTGCGCCCCGCGAAGGTCACGGCGAGCGCCGCGCGGGTGAGGCCGGTCCCGCCGCAGAGCGAGCACGGCCCGCTCTCGACGAAGCGGAGCGCCTTGGCCCGCTGCTGTTCGCTGGCCGAGTCGGCGAGGGTGTGCAGCACGTACGAGCGCGCGCTCCAGAAGCGCCCCTTGTAGGGCTTGGCGACGCGGTCGCGCTGGGGGACGACCTCGACGACGGGCTGCTCCTCGGTGAAGAGCAGCCAGTCGCGGTCGGCGCGCGGCAGGTCGCGCCACGGCACGTCGAGGTCGTGGCCGAGCACGGCGGTGACGTCGCGCAGGTTCTTGCCCTGCCAGGCGCCCGGCCAGGCGGTGATGGCGCCCTCCCGGATCGTGAGGGAGGCGTCGTGCACGGCCGACGCCTCGGTGACCTCGTGCGCCGTGCCCAGCCCGTGGCAGCGGGGGCAGGCGCCGGCGGCCGTGTTCGGCGAGAAGGAGTCGCTCTCGAGGCGCTCGGTGCCCTCGGGGTAGCTGCCGGCCCGCGAGTAGAGCATGCGCACCGAGTTGGACAGCGTCGTCAGCGTGCCCACGGTCGACCGGGAGCTCGCGGTGCCGCGGCGCTGCTGCAGGGCCACGGCGGGCGGCAGCCCCGTGATCTCGTCGACCCGGGGCGTGCTGCCCTGGGCGATGAGGCGGCGCGCGTAGGGCGCGACCGACTCGAGGTAGCGTCGTTGGGCCTCGGCGAAGATGGTGCCGAACGCGAGCGAGGACTTGCCCGACCCCGACACGCCCGTGAAGGCCACGAGCGCGTCGCGCGGCACGTCGACGTCGACGGCGCGGAGGTTGTTCTCGCGCGCTCCCCGCACCCGGACGAAGCCGTCCGCGGCGGCGGGGTCGGGAGGGCAGGAGGCGCGGGGCGAGGACGAGGGCATCCGGGCGATGCTAGGCGCTGGGTCGGGTCGTCGCCCCTCGCGCCCTCCGTGCATGCTCGAAGATGACTGCATCGGCCCCACATCGATCATGGGCTTGCAGGATGCTCGTCCTACCCCCAGAATCGTGCCACGGACGGCGCAGGGCTCGTCCCGACAGGGAGGCACCACGATGACCGTCCGCCCCATCTCCGCCCGCCGGGTCGCCCCGGCCGTGACCGCCGGGCTCGCGCTCGCCCTCACGGGCCTGCTCGCGCCTCCTGCCTCGGCCGCCCCCATCGTCACCACCGTCGACTACGCCGGGAGCGACGCCGTCGTCGCGAACCCCGAGCGCGGCTTCTACCACCACACCGAGACCCACTACCGTGCCGGCGGCGAGGGCTGGGCGCCCCTCGACGCCGCGCAGCTCGAGGCCTGGCGGTCCGAGGGCGTGACGCAGGTGCTGCGCGTCGTCTACCTCGAGGCCTTCGTGGGCACGCCCACGCTCGACCAGGACCTCCTCGAGCGGCTGCAGGCCGACTACGACACGGCCCGCGGGTCGGGCGTCGGCGTCATCACGCGCTTCGCCTACGTGCAGGGCGGGTCCTTCCCGTACACGGCGCCCTACGGCGACGCGCCCGTCGAGGTCGTCCTGGCGCACGTCCGCCAGCTCGGGCCCGTCCTCCGGGCGAACGCCGACGTGATCCCCGTGGTGCAGTCCGGCTTCATCGGGCTGTGGGGCGAGGGCTACTACACGGACGACTTCGCCTCCGACCCGGCGAACCCGGGACTGCTCACCGAGGAGGACCAGGCCAAGCGCCGTGCCGTCTACGAGGCGCTCCTGGCCGAGCTGCCCGCCGACCGCAGCATCCAGCTGCGCACGATGGCGATGAAGCAGTCGATGTTCGGGGTGCCGAGCGGCGTCGAGGGCGCCCTCACCGACGAGCAGGCCCACGACGGCTCGGCGCTCTCGCGGGTCGGCCACCACAACGACTGCTTCCTCGCGGCTCCCGACGACTGGGGCACGTTCCTCAGCGACCCGATCACGCTCGACCAGGAGTACCTCGAGCAGGAGACCCGCTCGGTGCCCATGGGCGGCGAGACCTGCAACGTGAACCCGCCGCGCTCGGAGTGGGCCAGCGCCTCGGCCGAGATGGAGCGGTACCACTACAGCTACCTCAACCGCGACTACCAGCCCGACGTCCTCGCCAGCTGGGGCGAGGCCGGGCTCACGGAGGCCGCGCAGCGCCTCGGCTACCGCTTCGTGCTCGAGCAGAGCCGGCTCACCGACGACGGGGCAGGAGGCGCGACCCTCGCCGTCGACGTCAGGAACGACGGCTGGGCGGCCCCGTACAACGCCCGCCCGGCGGAGCTCGTGCTCCGCGACGGGGCCGGCGAGACCCTCACCGTGCCGCTCGAGACGGACGTGCGGGACTGGGCCGCCGGCAACACGACCACGGTGACCGCCGAGCTCGAGGAGCTGCCCGAGGGCACCTGGTCGGTCGGCCTCGCGATGCCGTCGGCCTCGGCCTCCGTCGCGGACGACCCGCGCTTCGCCGTGCAGGTGGCGAACGAGGGCACCTGGGACGCGTCGACCGGGATCAACGACCTCGGTCAGCAGGTCGTCGTCGCCGCGGAGGCCGCCGTGCCGCCGACGGGCGCGCCGACCGCGCCGGGCGTGGTCGCGCCTCCTGCCGTCGTGGAGCCCGTCGTCGACCCCGTCGTGGACGAGCCCGCCGTGGCGCGCACGCCGGCCCGGGCCGCGCTGGCCGAGACCGGCGCGGACCAGGCGCCCCTCGCCCTCGCCGCGCTCGGGATGCTGCTGCTCGGCGCCGCAGGGGCCCTCCTCGCCCGACGCCGCGCGATGCCGATCCGCTCGACGCCCGACCAGGGCTGAGCGCGCGCCGCGGGCGCCGTCGCACGCCGGTCAGGCGGCGACGGCACCCCGGCTCTGCGCCGGCCGGGTGCGAGCGGTCGACGGACCCAGGGGCGCGCCGCCGGCGAGCGCCGCGGACGCCGCGCGGTGGAACGTCGTGACGGCGTCCCACCAGTAGCGGCGGCGTCGCAGGCCGCAGGTGACCAGCGCGCCGCCGTGGTCGAGGACGAGCACCGTGGCCGCCCCTGCCGCGACGCCCGTCCAGACGAGGCCGACGGCCGCGCGCAGCGGGCCGGGGACGCCGGCGAAGCCCTGTCGCAGGCGGTCCACCTGGAACCGCAGGTGGTCGCGCTCGTCCGTCGCGATGCGGCGGCCGATGCCGCGCAGCACCGGGTCGGGGGCGTCGTCCGCGAGGGCGACGAACCAGCCGAGGGAGACGGCCTCCGCGACGAGGAAGAGCGCGATCTCCGTGCGCAGCCCGAGGGAGCGCCGGAGGACCGTGAACGCCGCGTCGGACCAGTGCGCCTCGAGCTCGTCACCGCCGAGATGGGCCAGGCCGCGGCGGAACAGGGCCGCGTGCCGCTGCTCCTCGGCGACGAGGAGCTCGAGCGCCCGGACGTAGCCCGGGTCGCCCGACGCCCTCGCCTTCCCGAGGAGCCGGGCGCCGTCGCCGTCCTCGCCGAGGGCGAAGCGCTGGAAGGAACGGACGAAGGCCGCGCGCTCGGCGTCGGGGAGCGTGCAGGGGGAGCCCCAGGGCACCTCGGCCTCGAGGGCGCGCTGCCGCGTGGGTGCGGTCTCGAAGTGCGTGGTCCAGTCGTCGTAGGTCATGGGGCGACGGTACGGAGCCGTGGCGGGGCCGCGCGTCCGTCGCTCGGCCACGCGTCCTGGACCGCGGGACCCGCTCGCGTGGTCCTCCCGACGGAGGGCGCGTCCGCCCGTCGGTCGGGCGGGCCCGCGGAGCCTGACCGACACGTGTCGGGCAATGCGGCCCGGCCGACGAGCAGGAGCGCGCCCGGTGCCATCCGGACGCCGAGGGTCGAGGCCTCCCTGCGCCAGGTCGACGCGGACGACCCCGAGGGTGCCGCCGAGCAGTCCGTCCAGGGGGACCCGACGGAGCGCGACGGCGGAGATCGCGAGCGTCGTGGCGTTCCTGCTCTCCGACGACGCCACCCGCGTCGACGCGGCCGTCGTGCCCATCGACGGCGGGCCGTCCACTCCGTGCTGACGGGACGCGTCCGCGGCCCCGGGTGGCCGCCGGTGTCGGTGGCCGCCCCTAGCCTTGCCGTCGTGCCGGAGCCGATCGACAGCTGGTGGGCGCGACGACAGCGGTCGCGCGGTCTCGACGTGCCGTACGCGCCGGGCACGTACCGCGACTCCTGGGCCCGGTACCCGGTGCTCGTGCGGCAGTACCGGCCGGAGCACAACCAGGGCGTCCTGCTCAGCCAGGTGCCGCCGGCCGCCGACGTCTGGCTGTGCTGGCAGTGCGACGCGGGGCACCTCTTCGTGGCGACGCCCGACGAGCAGCGGCACCGTCCGGGCCGTGAACGCCGACGCTCGTCGTGGTGCCCGTCGTGCAGCGCCCTCGCCGACCCGCGTCGGCTGCCCGCCCTGCCGATGGACCCGGGGCGCAAGGCCGAGGCGCCGGGGGCGCTGCCGCCCCCACCAGGCGAGGGCGGCGGAGCGGTCGCGGACTCGGCCGAACGGCTCGAGCGCCTGCGCCGGCTCGCCGGGGCGGGCGGCAGCCCTCGTCCTCCGCGTGCGGGTGCCCGTCGGGCGGCCGAGCGCGGCCCCTGCTCGAAGACCCCCGACCTGCCGGTGGGGGAGCCCTTCGCGAGCGCCTGCGCACCCCCGCCGGCCTCGGCCGTCGAGGAGCGCCTCCGGGCCGACCTGGCCGCGGCCCTGACCTTCACGCCCGGCCTCAACGCGGTTCGGCTCGGGGCTCCGTTCTTCGACCACCTCGAGGCGTGGCCCGACATCGTGCTGCCCGAGCTGCGGATCGCGGTCGAGTACGACTCGACCGGTCGGCACGGGCTCGAGCACGTCGGGCACCGCGAGGCCGCCGACCGGCGCAAGGACCGCGCGCTGCGACGGGCCGGGTGGGAGGTCGTGCGCCTGCGCACGGGGCGCCTGGAGCCGCTCGGGCCCCACGACCTCGTGCTCGCGGGGATCGGCCGCAGCACCGTGCCGCGCCTTCTCGACGTGTTCCGCGAGGTGCGCGGCGACCTCTACGTCGACGCCTGGCTGCGCTGAGCGGCATCCTGCTGCGGGCTCACGGCGGTACTCGCGCAGCCGCTGTGCGACGTCGCGCTCAGCCGCGGAGCGCGAGCGCCTCGCTGACCCAGCGGGCGCTCAGCCGCGGAGCGCGAGCGCCTCGCTGACCCAGCGGGCGTGCTGCCGCCACGGGTCGTCGACGCCCGCCCGCAGCAGGGCGGCCCGGGCCAGGATCTCGGGCGAGGCCACGAACCACTCGGTGCGTCCGTGCCGGTGCTCGGCGAACTCGACGTGGCGACGGTGCTCGACGACGCGGTCGCCCCGTTCGAAGGCCAACAGCTCGTCGTGCCAGAGCCGGGCCAGTCGCTGCCGGGGGTTCGC
Source organism: Frigoribacterium salinisoli (assembly GCF_054781095.1). Lineage (NCBI taxonomy): Bacteria > Bacillati > Actinomycetota > Actinomycetes > Micrococcales > Microbacteriaceae > Frigoribacterium > Frigoribacterium salinisoli. Next base: position 763,188 of record NZ_BAAGVB010000001.1, on the reverse strand, counting down.
CGTGGTGCCGATCTTGACCCGGTCGCCGAAGCGCAGGTAGTACACGACGTCGACGCGCGGCGGGGGCAGCTCGCCGTCGGGCACCTCGCCGAGCCGCCACTCGCAGACGGCGCACTGCCAGCCGGAGGCGCGGTGCACCCCGTGGCGTGACGCGCAGGCCGGGCACGGGGTCGGCAGCAGGTCGACGACCCCGTGCCCGGCCGCGTGGTGCTCTGCGGCGAGCGCCAGGTGCTGCGGGCACAGCGGCACGGGTGAGCCGGGCTCGACGGGCCTCGGGCAGGGCTCGTCGTCGGCGGCGCAGGCCCGCACGAGGGCCGGGGCACGGTTCTCGGTCACGGTGCGACGCTAGGCCGCACCACCGACGCCGGCCGCACCACCGGCGCCGGCCGCACCACCCACGGGTGGGCGGTCAGTCCTCCTGCTCGCGGCTGCGTCGGGTCTCGCGGTCGTTGGCCCGGGCGATCGCGTCGACGAGCTCGTCCTTCGTCATGCGGCTGCGTCCGCGCACGTCGAGGCGACGGGCGACCTCGAGCAGGTGCTGCTTCGAGGCGTTCGCGTCGACGCCGCCGCGGGTGCCCGCACCGCGGTCGGCCGCACCGGCGTCAGAGGGACCCGAGGAGGCCTTGCGCTCCCAGTGGTCGCCGACCTTCTCGTACTCGTGCTTGAGGGCCGACCAGGCGGTGCGCTGCGCCCGCTCGCCCTCGCCGTAGCTGTCGACGGCGGAGCGGTGCGCGGCGCTCCACAGGTCGCGGGCGTGCGCGTCGGAGCGCTCGAGGGTGCTGGGCAGGTCGTCATCGGGCTGGGCCACGGTCGTCCTCCGGGGTCGTCGGGAAGGTGCGGTCCGGCCCATCCTGCCCCGCGCCTCCTGCCGGCCGTGAGGGAACCGTGAGGATCGGGCCACGCGGCGTGAGGAAAGCGTGAGGACCGCCGTCGGGCGCCCGACGGAGGTGTCTCATGGCTCGACGTGCCACCCGGCACCGGGCCTCGCGGCCCGTCAGACCCTCAGGAGTGACCCGTGCTGGACATCGTGCACGTTCTCGTCGTGATCGCGGCCTTCGCCGTGGTCGCCCTCGTCGGCAAGGGGGTCGAGAAGCTGTGAGCGTGCTCGACCTCGGAGCGGTGGTCCTCGCCGTCGCCGCCCTCGCCTTCCTCGTGCGGGCGCTCGTCGCGCCCGAGGACGACTGATGGCCGCCCTGGCCGGCGTGCTGCAGGTGCTCGCCGTCGCAGCCGTCCTCGTCGCGATCCACCGTCCCCTCGGCGACCACATGGCCCGCACCTGGTCGTCGACCCGCGACCTGCGCGTCGAGCGCGGCTTCTACCGCCTCGTCGGCGTCGACCCCGCGTCGGAGCAGACCTGGCCGCAGTACCTCCGCGGCGTCCTGGCCTTCTCGGTCGTGGGCGTGCTGCTCGTCTACCTGCTCCAGCGCACGCAGGCGCTCCTCCCGCTGTCGCTCGGGCTGTCCGCCGTGCCCGAGGGGCTCGCCTTCAACACGGCGGCGTCGTTCGTCACCAACACGAACTGGCAGTCGTACTCGCCCGAGCTCGTGATGGGCCACCTGGTGCAGCTCGCCGGACTCGCCGTGCAGAACTTCACCTCCGCGGCCGTCGGCCTCGCGGTCGCCGTCGCCCTGGTCCGCGGCCTGGCCCGGACGCGCAGCGCCACGCTGGGCAACGTGTGGGTCGACGTGACTCGCGGGCTCGTCCGCCTGCTCCTGCCGCTGTCGCTGCTGGCCGCGGTCGTCCTCCTCGCCGGCGGCGTCGTGCAGAGCTTCGCCGGACCCGAGCAGGTGACGACCCTCACGGGCGGCTCGGCGACGATCCCCGGCGGACCGGTCGCCTCGCAGGAGGCGATCAAGCTGCTCGGCACCAACGGCGGCGGCTTCTTCAACGCGAACTCGGCGCACCCGTTCGAGAACCCGACCCCGTGGACGAGCGCCTTCTCCATCGTGCTCATGCTGGCGATCCCGTTCTCGCTGCCGCGCACGTTCGGCACGATGCTGGGCGACCGCCGTCAGGGCACGGCCATCGCGGCCGTCATGGCCACGATCTTCGCCGTGTCGCTCACGCTGCTCACCTGGGCCGAGCTGCGCGGCGCGGGCACGGCGCCCGAGCTCGCAGGAGGCGCGATGGAGGGCAAGGAGGTCCGCTTCGGCATCTGGGGCTCCACCCTGTTCGGGTCGACCTCGACGCTCACCTCCACGGGCGCGGTCAACTCGATGCACGACTCCTTCACCGCGCTCGGCGGCACGCTGCCGATGATCAACATGATGCTGGGCGAGATCGCCCCCGGCGGCGTGGGCTCCGGCCTCTACGGCATGCTCGTGCTCGCCGTGGTCACGGTGTTCATCGCGGGGCTCCTCGTCGGACGCACGCCCGAGTACCTGGGCAAGAAGATCGGGCCGCGCGAGATCAAGCTCGCGAGCCTGTACATCCTCGTGACCCCCGTCCTCGTGCTCGGCGGCACGGCCCTCAGCTTCGCGATCCCCGCCGTCCGCGCCGACGTCGAGGCCACCTCGATCTGGAACCCCGGGCTGCACGGCTTCTCGGAGGTGCTCTACGCCTTCACGAGCGCCTCCAACAACAACGGCTCGGCCTTCGCCGGGCTCACCGCCAGCACCCCCTGGTTCACGACCGCGCTCGGCCTCGCGATGATCCTCGGCCGCTTCGTGCCGATCGTGCTCGTCCTCGCCCTGGCCGGCTCCTTCGCCGCCCAGGACCGCGTGCCCGCCACCAGCGGGACGCTCCCCACGCACCGCCCGCAGTTCGTCGGCATGCTCACCGGCGTCGCCGTGGTCGTGACCGCGCTCACCTACTTCCCGGTCCTCGCACTGGGACCGCTCGCCGAAGGGCTGAACTGACCATGACCGCACCGACCCCGCACGCGCCCGCCGAGGCGCCCGAGACCGCCGCCGGAGACGCCGAGGCCACCGCCGCACCGGCGCGGGCCGACCGCACGCGGCGTCCCTTCACCCTCGCCCAGGTGGGCGCCGCGCTCCCCGGCGCCTTCCGCAAGCTCGACCCGCGCGTCCTGCGCCGCTCGCCCGTGATGTTCCTCGTCGAGGTCGGCGCCGCCTACGTGACGGTGCTCGCGATCGTGGGCAGCGTCACGGGCGAGGCCCAGACCTCGGGCGGCTCGCCCGTGCCCGGCTCCTTCACCTGGGCCATCGCCGTCTGGCTCTGGCTCACGGTGCTGTTCGCCGCGCTCGCCGAGTCCGTGGCGGAGGGCCGCGGCAAGGCGCAGGCGCAAGCGCTGAGGGCCACCCGCACGAGCACGACCGCGCGCCGCCTCGTCGACCACGACGCCAGCGGCGACCCGGCCGGCGAGCACGCCGCCACCGAGGAGGTCGCGAGCGCCGACCTGGCGCTCGGCGACGTCGTCGTGGTCACCGCCGGCGAGCTCGTCCCCGGCGACGGCGACGTCGTGCACGGCATCGCCAGCATCGACGAGTCCGCCGTCACGGGGGAGTCCGCGCCCGTCATCCGCGAGTCCGGCGGCGACCGCAGCGCCGTCACGGGCGGCACCCGCGTGCTCTCCGACCGCATCGTGGTGCGCATCACCTCGAAGCCCGGCGAGACCTTCGTCGACCGCATGATCCGCCTCGTCGAGGGGGCCTCTCGGCAGAAGACCCCCAACGAGATCGCGCTCGACATCCTGCTGGCCAGCCTCTCGATCGTGTTCCTCGTCGTGGTGCTCACCCTCAACCCGATGGCGTCCTACTCCGACGCCTCGGTGAGCGTCCCCGTGCTGATCGCCCTGCTCGTCTGCCTCGTGCCCACCACCATCGGCGCGCTGCTCTCCGCCATCGGCATCGCCGGCATGGACCGGCTCGTGCAGCACAACGTGCTCGCCATGTCGGGTCGCGCCGTCGAGGCCGCCGGCGACGTCACCACCCTGCTGCTCGACAAGACCGGCACCATCACCTACGGCAACCGCCGCGCCACCGACGTCGTCCCGCTCGACGGGGTCAGCCGGGCCGAGCTCGTCGACGCCGCGGCCACCTCGTCGCTCGCCGACCCGACGCCGGAGGGCACGAGCGTCGTCGCGCTCGCCGAGGCGTCGGGCTGGCACCGCGACCCGTCCCGGGGCGGCGAGGTCGTCCCGTTCACGGCCCAGACCCGCATGAGCGGCCTGGACCTGCCCGACGGCACGCTGGTGCGCAAGGGGGCGGCGGCCGCGGTCGTCGCCTGGGTCGAGGCCGAGGCTGCGTTGAGCGCCGGGCAGCGCGAGGAGCTGACCGCCCACGTCGAGGCCGTCTCGCAGGCGGGCGGCACGCCGCTCGTCGTGGCGGTCCGCCCGGCAGGAGGCGCGCCCCGGGTCCTCGGGGTCGTCCAGCTCTCGGACGTGGTCAAGGAGGGCCTCGCCGAACGCTTCGCCGAGCTGCGCAGCATGGGGATCCGCACCGTCATGGTGACGGGCGACAACCCGCTCACCGCCCGGGCCATCGCCGCCGAGGCCGGCGTCGACGACGTGCTCGCCGAGGCGACGCCCGAGGACAAGCTCGCCCTGATCCGGCGCGAGCAGGAGGGCGGCGCGCTCGTCGCGATGACGGGCGACGGCACCAACGACGCCCCCGCCCTGGCCCAGGCCGACGTCGGCATGGCCATGAACACGGGCACGTCGGCGGCCAAGGAGGCCGGCAACATGGTCGACCTCGACAGCGACCCGACGAAGCTCATCGACGTGGTGCGCATCGGCAAGCAGCTGCTCATCACCCGTGGTGCCCTCACGACGTTCTCGATCGCGAACGACGTCGCGAAGTACTTCGCGATCATCCCCGCGATGTTCGCGGGCGCGTTCCCGGGGCTCGGGCTGCTCAACGTCATGCAGCTGTCGTCGCCGGCCTCGGCGATCCTCTCGGCCGTGGTCTTCAACGCGCTGGTCATCGTCGCGCTCATCCCGCTCGCCCTCAAGGGCGTCCGCTACCGGGCGGCCTCGGCGTCGAGCATCCTGAGCCGCAACCTGCTCGTCTACGGCCTCGGCGGCGTCGTCGCGCCGTTCCTGGGCATCAAGGCGATCGACCTCGTCGTCAGCCTCCTGCCCGGCTTCTGAGCCCCCGGAACCGCACCCCACCCTCCTGCGCCCCCGGAACCGCACCCCACCCTCCTGCGCCCCCGGCGCACCGCACGAACAGGAGCACCACATGGACCTCCGCAGCACCGCACGTCAGCTCGGCGTCGCCACCAGGGCGATGCTCGTCCTCACCGTCGTCCTCGGCCTCGGCTACACGGCCCTCGTCACGGGCCTGGGTCAGCTCGTCCTGCCCGGTCAGGCGAACGGCAGTCGGGTCGAGCACGACGGCGCCGTCGTCGGCTCGGCCCTCATCGGCCAGGGCTTCCTCGACGCCGACGGCGACCCGCTCCCCGAGTGGTTCCAGCCGCGGCCCTCGGCGGCCGGCGACGGCTGGGACGGCGCCGCCTCGAGCGGCAGCAACCTCGGGCCCGAGAACGACGACCTCGTGGCCGCCGTCGAGGAGCGCCGGGCCGCCGTCGCCGAGCTCGACGGCGTCGACCCGGCGAGCGTGCCCGTCGACGCGCTCACGGCCTCCGGCTCGGGCCTCGACCCCCACGTGAGCCCGGCGTACGCGCGTCAGCAGGCGGCCCGGGTCGCCGAGGCCCGGGGCCTCCCCGTGGCCGAGGTGGAGCGCCTGGTCGAGGAGCACGTGACGGGCCGCGACCTGGGGTTCCTGGGCGAGCCCCGCGTCGACGTGCTCGAGCTCAACGTGGCCCTCGCCGATCGCTGAGCCCGGGATCTGTGAGGATGGCGCCATGACACGAGGTCGGTTCCGGGTGCTGCTGGGCGCGGCGCCCGGCGTCGGCAAGACCGTGACGATGCTCGAGGAGGGCGCGCGGCTCGCCGGCGAGGGACGGGACGTCGTCGTCGCGGTCGTCGAGACGCACGGCCGGGCCGGCACGGCCGCCCTCGTCGAGGGGCTCGAGGTCGTCCCGCGGCGCGAGGTGCTGCACCGGGGCGTGGCGCTCAGCGAGCTCGACCTCGACGCGGTCCTCGCCCGCCGGCCCGACGTCGCCCTCGTCGACGAGCTGGCCCACACGAACGCGCCGGGGCTCCGCCACGAGAAGCGGTGGCAGGACGTCACGGCCCTGCTCGACGCCGGGATCGACGTGCTCACGACGGTCAACGTGCAGCACGTCGAGTCGCTGAGCGACGTCGTCGAGAAGATCACGGGGGCCGCGCAGCGCGAGACGGTGCCCGACGCCGTGCTGCGGGGCGCGGACCAGGTCGAGGTCGTCGACCTCGCCCCGCAGGCGCTCCGCGACCGGCTCGCGGCCGGGCACGTCTACCCGGCGGGCCGGATCGACGCCGCCCTGTCGAACTACTTCAGGCTCGGCAACCTCACCGCCCTGCGGGAGCTGGCCCTGCTCTGGCTGGCCGACGAGGTCGAGAGCGCGCTCCGCACCTACCGGTCCGAGCAGGGCATCGACGCCACGTGGGAGGCGCGCGAGCGCGTCGTGGTAGCGGTCACGGGAGGTCCGGAGGGCGAGACGCTCGTCCGTCGCGGCGCGCGCATCGCGGCCCGCTCGTCGGGCGGCGACCTCGTCGTCGTGCACGTCAGCGCGCAGGACGGCCTGGTGGGGGCCGAGCCGGGCGCGCTCGCCGCCCAGCGCGCGCTCACGGAGAAGCTCGGCGGCAGCTGGCACGAGGTGGTCGGCGACGACGTGCCCCGCGCCCTCGTCGAGTTCGCGCGGGCGCTGGGCGCGACGCAGCTCGTGCTCGGCGTGAGCCGTCGCAGCCGACTGCAGACGGCGCTGACCGGACCGGGCATCGGCGCCACGGTGGTGCGCGACTCGGGCGACATCGACGTGCACATGGTCACCCACGCGGCGGCGGCCGGCGGGCGCCTCGCCCTGCCGCGCACCGGCGGCGCCCTCTCGGTGCGACGGAGGCTGGCCGGTGCCGCGCTGGCCCTGGTCGGCGGGCCGCTCGTCTCGTGGTTGCTGGTCAGCCAGCGCAGCGCCGACAGCCTCACGAGCGACGTGCTGGCGTTCCAGCTGCTCGTCGTGGTCGTGGCGCTGGTGGGCGGGATCTGGCCCGCCCTGCTCGCGGCGGTGCTCTCCGGCCTCACCCTCGACTTCTTCTTCGTCGAGCCCTACCGCTCGATCACGGTCGGCGAGCCCTTCCACCTGCTCGCCCTCGTGCTCTACGTGGTCAACGCGGTGCTCGTGAGCAGCGTCGTCGACCGGGCCGCCCGACGGGCGCGCGCGGCGGCGAGGGCGCGCAGCGAGGCCGAGCTGCTCGCGAGCGTGGCGGGCGGGGTGCTGCGCGGGCAGGACGCCCTCCAGGCCCTGCTGGAGCGCACCCGAGAGGCGTTCCGGCTCCGGGCCGTGCGCGTCCGGAGCGACGGCGTGCTCGTGCACGAGGTCGGCGACCCGTGCCCGGCCCCGCGCACGGACGCGGTCGAGCCGCGCGAGGAGCCCGACGTGACGGTCGTCGCGGCGGGGGAGCGCGCCACGCTCGAGCTGGTGGGGCCCGCCCTCGACGCCTCGGAGCAGAGGCTCGTCTCGGTCGTCGCCGCCCAGGTCGAGGCGGCGCTCGAGCGCGCGAGCCTCAGCGCCACGGCCGACCGGGCCGAGCCGCTGGCGCAGGTCGACCGGGTGCGCACGGCCCTGCTGGCGGCCGTGGGCCACGACCTGCGACGACCGCTCGCCTCGGCGACGGCGGCCGTGACGGGCCTCCGGTCGCCCACCGTCCGCTGGAGCGACGACGACCGTGACGAGCTGCTCGCCACGGCCGAGGAGAGCCTCGGTGCCCTCACCGCGCTGCTCACCGACCTGCTCGACGTCAGCCGCGTGCAGGCCGGCTCGCTCGCGGTCTCCCTCGCCCCGGTCGACCTCGACGACGTCGTCGCGGGCGCGCTCGACGAGCTCGACCCCGACCCCGGGCGCCTGCGCCTCGACCTCGACGGCGAGGCCCCGGCCGTCGTCGCCGACGCGGTGCTCCTGCAGCGCGTCGTGGTGAACCTGCTCGACAACGCGCTCCGCCACGCCCCGGTCGACCGACCCGTGCTCGTCGCGGCGAGCGCCTTCGGCGGCGTCGTCGAGCTGCGCATCGTCGACCACGGCCCGGGCATCGCGCCCGACCGTCGCGACGAGGTGTTCCTGCCCTTCCAGCGCCTGGGCGACGTCGACAACACGACCGGCCTCGGCCTCGGCCTGGCGCTCTCCCGCGGCTTCGCCGAGGGCATGGGCGGCACGCTCGTCGCCGAGGACACCCCGGGCGGCGGCCTCACCATGGTCGTCTCCCTGCCCGCCGACCCCAGCGCTCCGGAGGCTGCCGCGTGAAGATCCTGCTCGCCGACGACGACCCGCAGATCGTGCGGGCGCTCACCGTGACCCTCGGCGCCGTCGGCTACGACGTGGTCGCGGCGGCCGACGGTGCCGAGGCGCTGCGGCTCGCGGTGTCCGAGCACCCCGACATCGTGGTCCTCGACCTCGGCATGCCGCACCTCGACGGCGTCTCCGTGATCGAGGGCCTGCGCGGCTGGACGCAGGTGCCCGTGCTCGTCATGAGCGGGCGCACGGGCGCGGCCGACAAGGTCGAGGCCCTCGACGCGGGCGCGGACGACTACGTGACCAAGCCGTTCGCGATGGACGAGCTGCTGGCGCGCCTCCGGGCGCTGACGCGTCGCGTGCCCGCGGGCACGGAGCGCCCCGTGGCGACCTTCGGCGACGTGCGGGTCGACCTCGGGGCCCGCACGGTCGTCCGCGGGTCGGGGTCGGCGGCGCAGCAGGTGCGGCTCACCCCGACCGAGTGGCGCCTGCTCGACCTGCTCGTGCGCAACCCGGGGCGGCTCGTCACGCGCGAGACCGTGCTCACCGAGGTGTGGGGCCCGACCCACACCCGCGACACGGGGTACCTGCGCCTCTACGTGGGCCAGCTGCGCAAGAAGCTCGAGCCGGAGCCCGCGCGGCCCCGGCACCTGCTGACGGTGCCGGGCATGGGCTACCGGTTCGTGCCCTCGGGCGACGCCTCCGACCCCGGGCCCGACGCGCCGGCGTGACCGCTCGGCCGCGGCCGGGCGTCAGGAGGAGCGGGCAGCACGACGAGGTCCAGGTGCGCCCGCAGGCCCCCGGGCACGTCGACGTCGCCGGGGGCGAGCAGCCACTGCAGCTGCAGGCCGTCCCAGAGGGCGACGAGGCCCGCGGCGGCCGCGTCGGGGTCCACGCCGTCCCGGAGGCGGCCGGCCGCGGCGAGCCGGCGGAAGTCCTCGGCGTACTCGTCGCGCAAGCGGGCGAACCGGGCGGCGACGTGCGGTCGCCCGGGGTTGCCGTCGGTGACGGCCTCGCCCGCGAGGACGGCGTAGAGCGCGATGAGGCCGGGCACCTCGGCGTTGGCCTCGGCCTGCGCGACGACGCGGTCGACGAGGTCGTCGCTGCGGGCGGTGCCGGCGGCGCGCTCGGCCGCGACGACGTCGCGTCGCTCGAGCACGGCCTGGAGCAGGTCGCCCTTGGCGCGGAAGTAGTACAGCAGGCTGGTCTGGCTCATGCCGACCGCGTCCGCCACCTGCTGGAGGGAGCCGCCGCGGTAGCCGTTCGCGGCGAAGACGGCGAAGGCGGCGTCGACGATCGCCGCGCGGCGCTCGGCCGACTTCGCGTAGGGCCCGCGCGCACTCGTCATGCGGGTCACCCTAGGCGCGGCGACCCGCCCGGCACCAATTTCGAGTGGCCACTCGAACGCGTGGTACCGTCGCTCGACCGCGGTGACGCGGCCCCCGCACCTCCGTGCCGGCCCCGGCCGGCACCCGCCCCACGACGAAGTGAGCCGCCATGAACGCCCCGCGCACCCCGCACCCGGTCGACTACCTGACGGACACCGGTCCCGGTTCGGGCCTCCGCTCGCCGGCACGCTCGTGGCTGGCCACGGACGCCCCCACGCTGTCGCTCGACGGGGAGTGGGCCTTCCGGCTGCTCGCGGGTGCCCCGGGCACGGTGGGCGGGCGCGGGGTCCTCCCCGAGGGAGAGCCCGTCGAGGGCGTCGCCGACCCGGAGCTCGACGACTCGGGCTGGGAGCGGATCGCCGTGCCCTCGCACTGGGTGCTCACGGGCGACGGCGAGCGGGGACGTCCCGCCTACACCAACGTGCAGTTCCCGTTCCCGACGGAGCCGCCCGCCGTGCCCGACGCGAACCCGACGGGCGACCACCGTCGTCGCTTCACCCTGCCGGACGACTTCGCCGGCGCCGAGCGCGTGCTGCTCCGCTTCGACGGCGTCGAGTCGCGCTGGGCGGTCTGGCTCAACGGCGAGCACGTCGGCGTCGGCACCGGCAGTCGCCTCGCCCAGGAGTTCGACGTCACGGAGCTCCTCCGTGCCGGCGAGAACGTGCTCGCGGTGCGCGTGCACCAGTGGTCGGCGGCCAGCTACGTCGAGGACCAGGACCAGTGGTGGCTGCCGGGCATCTTCCGCAGCGTGACGCTGCAGGCGCGCCCCGTCGGCGGCGTCGACGACGTCTGGCTGACGACCCCGTGGCACGGCACCGCGGGCGACGAGGCCGGCGCCGCGACGATCGTGCCCGAGCTCACGGTCACCGAGGCCGCGTGGCCCGTGACCCTGCGCGTGCCCGAGCTCGGCGTGGACGTGCGCTGGGAGGGGCCGGCGGACGTCGCGCCCGTCGAGGTCGCCGCGGCCGAGCCGTGGAACGCCGAGCGCCCCCGCCTCTACGACGCGACGGTCTCCACGGCCACCGAGACCGTGTCCCTGCGCCTGGGGTTCCGGACCGTCCGCATCGAGGGCGACCTCTTCACGGTCAACGGCCGCCGCGTCGTGCTGCACGGCGTCAACCGGCACGAGACGCACCCCGACCGCGGCCGCGTGTTCGACGAGGCCGACGCGCGCGCCGACCTCGAGCTCATGAAGCGGTCCAACGTCAACGCGATCCGCACCAGCCACTACCCGCCGCACCCGCGCCTCCTGGACCTCGCCGACGAGCTCGGCTTCTGGGTCGTGCTCGAGTGCGACCTCGAGACGCACGGCTTCGAGCGTCACGGCTGGGCCGAGAACCCGAGCGACGACCCGCGCTGGCACGACGCCTACGTCGACCGCATGGTGCGCACCGTCGAGCGCGACAAGAACCACCCGAGCATCGTGCTCTGGTCCCTGGGCAACGAGTCCGGCACGGGGCGCAACCTCGCCGCGATGTCGGCCTGGACGCACGCGCGCGACGCGGGCCGCCCCGTGCACTACGAGGGCGACTACACCGGCGCCTACACCGACGTCTACTCGCGCATGTACTCCTTCGTCGACGAGACGCGCGCGATCGGGGCGGGCGACGCCTCCGTGCCGCTGCTCGGCTGCACGCCCGCCGAGGCGGCGCGGCAGCGGTCGAAGCCGTTCCTGCTGTGCGAGTACGTGCACGCGATGGGCAACGGCCCGGGGGCCATCGACGACTACGAGGCGCTCGTCGACGCGTACCCGCGCCTGCACGGCGGCTTCGTCTGGGAGTGGCGCGACCACGGCCTGCGCACCCGCACGGCCGACGGCACCGCCTACTTCGGCTACGGCGGCGACTTCGGCGAGGTCGTGCACGACGGCAACTTCGTCATGGACGGCCTTCTGCTCAGCGACGGCACCCCGACCCCGGGGCTGCACGAGTGGGCCCAGGTCGTGGCGCCCGTGCGCCTCGCGGTCGCGTCGTCCGGCGTGACCGTGACGAACCTCCGGCACTCGGCACCGACCGACGACGTCGAGGTGCGCTGGTCCGCCGAGCACGACGGCGTCGTCGTCGCCGAGGGCGTCCTCGACGTGCCGGTGCTCGCCGCGGGTGCGGCGACGACGGTGCCCCTGCCCGACGTGACGGTCGCCGAGCACGCCGAGACCTGGCTGACGCTGCGGGCCGTGCAGCGCGCGGCGACGAGCTGGTCACCGGCCGGGCACGTCCTCTCGACGGCACAGCGGGACCTGACCCCGCGCCGGACGCTCGTGCGCACGGCACCGCGCCCGACGGCACCGGTCGCGCAGGAGGCCCGGTTCGACGGCCTCGGGTCGGGTCGCCTCGCGCTCGGCCCCGCCGAGTTCGTCGACGGTCGCCTCGTCGCCCTCGGCGGCGCGCCCGTGGACGGTCCGCGGCTCGAGCTCTGGCGGGCTCCGACGGACAACGACCGCGGCACCGGGCACCTGCCGGAGGACCGCGACCGTGACCCGCGTCGGGACCGGCACCGGGCCGACGCCTACATCCGGCGCTCGGAGCCCACGGCGGAGGAGACCTGGCTGCGTGCCGGGCTCGACCGCATGGTCGGCCGTGTCGAGGAGCTGCACGCCGACCAGCGCGGCGTGCACGTGCGCACCCGGTGGGCCGCCGCCGACGCTCGCGACGCCGTGACCGTCGACGAACGCTGGACGCTCGACGCCGACGGCGCGGTCGTGCTGGCCCTCGACCTGGTCCCGACGGCCGACTGGGACCTCACCTGGCCCCGCGCGGGCGTGCGGTTCGACCTGCCCCTCGACGTGCAGCGGGCAGCATGGTTCGGCACCGGTCCCCGCGAGTCGTACCCCGACAGTCGTCGGTCGGCGCTCGTCGGCCGGTTCGAGGCCGACGTCGACGACCTCGTCGTCGAGTACGCCCGGCCGCAGGAGAGCGGGCACCGCTCCGCCCTCCGCTCGCTCGAGCTGACGCGCGGGGGAGCGTCGGCGCCGTGGCTGCGCGTGGACGCGGACCCCGACGCCTCGGGGCGCCGGCCCGGCTTCGGCCTGCGCCGGCACACCGGCCAGCAGGTGGCCGCGGCGGGGCACCCGCACGAGCTCCCCGCGCCCGTGGCGACGCACCTCTGGGTCGACGCGGCCCAGCACGGCCTCGGCTCGCACGCCTGCGGACCCGACGTGGCGCCCGAGCACGTGCTCCGGCCGGGTGCGCACGCGCTGCGCCTGCGCTTCAGCGCGGTCGGCTGACGCCTTCTCGTAAGAGCGGTTCCGGGGGAGCGGTCTCGGACCGGACCCTCGGTCGAGGGAGCGGGATCAGGCCCTGGGGGAAGGCTTCATGTCGTAGGTGACCCACGGAGTGGCGGTTGCGACCTCGTCGTACACGCCCCGCGCGACGGCATTGTCCGCAGCGGTGATCCAACGGAGCACGTTCGCCCCTTCGCGAGCCGCGAGGGCGGCCGCTTCGTGCAGGAGCGCTGTGGCGACACCGGCGCCGCGGGAGTCGGGGTCGGTGAACAGATCATCGAGGTAGAGGCCCATCGCGGCTGTGGACGGCCGAGCGAACCGGCGGAGGTTGGCGAGTCCCACCAGGGCGTCGTCCACGGTCGCCACGAGGCCGATGAGTCCGTGCTGTGCGTGGGAGACCCACTCCCACGTGGTGCGGACGGCTCGCGCATCGTCGTCGAGCTGGTAGAAGCTCCGATAACCGGTGTAGAGCCGCGACCACTCGTTCTCGTCGGACTCGGTGACTCGCCGCACATCGATCGCCATGCGCTCAGCCTAGGGGAAGCAGTGTGGCGGACCCGGGTCGCAGCTTTCCACGAGCGCTCGACGCCGATCGATTCCCTCCGGGGTAGATCCGCGTTCCTGTGACGGAGGTCGGAGCGGCGTCCGCCAGGCGGTCGTTCATCGGGACGCCTATACGCGTCCGTGTCGGTCGCTCGAGGTCAAGTGGCGCCTGGCCTGCGGATCCGCGTACGCCTGTCCCGTAAAAATACCCGGTGAAGGGGGTTTGAACGCTGCAGTCGCTTCGTGCTCATCGGATACGCCCGCGTCTCGACCTCGGGGCAGGATCTCGCAGGACAACGTGACGGTCTTGCAGCGCTCGGTGCACCCGACCGCCCGAATGCGCCTATTTGGGACTAAGCAAGTCACGTTCACGAGCATCCAGAGATGGACCTCGAGGATCTCGTCAACGTCCGCTTCCCGGTCGTCTTCCATGGTGGCGCTGATTTCACCGTCGACTCTGCGGCCAAGTACCTTCGCACGGATCCGGTGGCACCTCCGGTACCGGTGACGCTCCCCTCGGTTCTCGATCTGTGGCAACGACTCCACTATGCTCGCCTGGTCGAGTGGGAGCGTGGACGCCGAGTAGTGGTGCACGCCAAACCTTTGGGTGAGCACAACGCTGTCACCGGGGAGTGGGAGCTGAGTCGGCGGCAGCAAAGCGCTCCTCGTGCTGCCCGATTGACGATCGACTACCTGGCCGTTGGCTCTACGGGAGGCTCACTCGATAGTCACGCCTGCTCTGGTCAGCGCTGGTGTGATCCGTGCGTGGGTCGCTCGGTCGGCTCGTGCCGAGGGCGAGGTACAGCAGCACGAGATCGACGAGGGGCAAGAAGCCGAGCAGGGCGTACCAGCCGGGCAGGTCGCGGTCTTGGAGTCGTCGGCATCCCAGCGCGAGGTTCGGCACCAGGGTCGCGATGCACCAGATCAGCAGCACCCACTGTGAGGGCGGGCCTCCATGCAGGAAGGTGACGGGGCCGAGGTGCGAGCCGGCCGGAGCTTCGTGGACCGTGATGCCGAAGATGCTCTGGCCGATGCCGAGGAAGCCGGGAACGTTCTGGTAGCTGGCGTTCTCGCCCGAGTCAGCGGGCATGCCGGTCAGCAGGGGCACCAGCCAGAGGGTGAGCGCCACGACGGCGACGTCGGTCGCTCGGATCCACCAGAACTCGCTCCTGCTCGATCTGCCTCGGAACGAGAGACTGCCCGACCAGAACCGGTGGACCGCGGTCGACCAGTCGCATCCGATCGCAGGACCTGCACGTCGTCCGTGCTCGGCTGTTCCGTCGCCCGACTCGGACGCGTGGGCGGTCGGGCGTGGCTGCACGACCTGAAGCTAGCGGTCCGGGCGCCCCGTGCCTACCCACACGTGGAGGGGGTCAGGTCCGCTCCGTAACGTCGAGACGCGTCGCCACGGGCGTCTCGGCATCACCGTCGTCGAGGACGCGCCTGCCGGAGGCGCGTCCATCGACCAGCACCGCGGATGACGGCCGCGGGCCTGGACTCGACAGGCCCCGTGCGACGCCCCCCCAGCGATCCGGCCGAGCGCCGCCCCGCCCCTCCACGGCACCGCGCCTCCTGTCGGGACTAGTCGTCCCAGGCCCCCTGCTGCCGGTCCATCCAGGTGACCACCGCTGCGTGGGGTGTGGTGAGGACGGCCAGGACGACGAGGTACACGCCCAGGCCCGCACTGCCGAGGGCCACGCCCACGGCTGACAGGATGGCCACGGCGACGGCCGTGATCGGCCATGCCTGTCGGAGGAACCGTCCGAAGGGTGCCGCGACCCGCCCCCGCGCGAGCTCGCCGGCGCCTTCCGGGTCCGTGAGCTCGAGGCGGACGACGTGCCGGACCGAGTGCCAGAGGGTGAAGTAGAGGCCCACGGCGAGCACCGGGGGCACGACGGCGAAGAAGGCGGAGAGCACGGCGAGCTCCGTGACCGTCCTCGTCAGGGGGCGACCGGCACGGCGGACGGCGAGCACCTCGGCGACGACGAGGGCGGCGACGACCGCGGCCGCTGCGACGCGCCACGGTGCCGGCACGCCGAGGTGCGGGCCAGCGTCGTCCGCCAGGAGCCGCACGGCTCCGTCCGTGACGCGCACGTAGTCGTCGGGGTGGGTGACGAGCGGGACGAGCATCGGGAGGGCGCCCCGGGCGGCGACGGTGAGCGCCGCGGCCGCCCTCCCGCGGGTGCCGTCGCCGAGCAGGTGATCGACCCAGCGGTCTCCCTGGCCCCAGTGGAACCACGTGAGCAGGATGAACGAGGCGAAGCCCGTGAGCGGCGCCGCTACCCACAGCGCCGCCGTGGCCGACCCGAGGACGACGTAGAGCGCGACGACGGCGGCGACGGAGGCCAGCAGTCGTCCGTCTCGGCGGAGGCGGACCGGGACCACGTGGTCGAGCGCTCCGTGGGGCAGGCCGACGACGAGGACGCTGACCGCGAACGGCACGATCTGCACGGCCGCGGGGACGTCGACTCCCCGGGCTCCGAGTGCGCCGACCACGACCGTCACGACCGCGAGGGTCGCTGTGACGGGAGCGAGGATCCGTCGACGCACGACCTGGCGCAAGGCCTCCGTGGACGGCGCCCCGGGCACGTCGGGGACGTCGTCGGGTGGGCGGTGGACGACGATCACGTCGTGGCCGTCCTCAGCGACGGGGCCCGTGAAGCGGTCCATCGCGCGGCGAGCCTCTCCTGCAGCGTGCGGACCGCGGCCCCGAGGAAGGGAGCCTTGGGGAGGACGAGGACGATCCGGAGCTCGTCCACGAGCGTCGACCGCTCGGTGAGGAAGCGGACGACGAGGGGGCCCGGCAGGGTGAAGAGGCGGCGGAACGCCTCCGGGGCTGCACCGGGCCGGTGACGGAGGAACCGCAGGAACACCGCGTCGAGCGCCCTGGTCCTGGTGCGGTCGCGGAAGGCTGGGGCCGGCGTCCCCGCGAGGAGGTGGTCGACGACGACCCGTGCGTGGCGGTGGGCGCGGGCGTAGCCGTAGCCGCTGCTCGGCCGGACGACGCCGGCCACCACGGCGAGGCTGCCGTCCGACGACGACGGGCGGCGGGAGGGCGCGTCGGTCATGGGCACGCAGCCGCTCTCGGAGCCGGTGACGGTCCATTCGTCGTCGTGCAGCGTCCAGCGGTCGCGGACGTAGTCGTGGACGTGCGCGCGGAAGTCGACGGGCGCGTGGCGTTCGGGGGTGAAGACGGTGCTCTCGACGAGCGCCACGGTCGGGGAGACGGGGAGGACGTAGACGAAGCGCACCTGGTCGGCCGGGGCGCTCGTGAAGTCCATGAGCGTGACCGTGGTGGGGTCGAACACCGGGCGGACGGTCTCGATCCACAGGCCGACGAAGCGCTGGTGCAGGAGCACGGTGCCCCGCACCGGGTCGGCACCGCCGCGCCCGGTGGCGTCGACGACCTGTCGGGCCTCGATGCGCCCCACGCCGGACGAGACGGCGTACCGGCCGTCGGGCAGGCGGTCGTGGTCGTGGACCGGGGCTCCGTCCAGGACGGTGACGCGGCCCCTGCCCTCGAGGCGCCGGTCGACGGCGGTGCGCCGGTCGTCGGCCCGCACCATGCGGTAGGGGTGCTCCGGGTCGGCGCCGGTGCTGGTGCCCCGGCGGGTCCGGACCTCCCAGCGGTCCCAGGAGGCGGTCCCCGCCTCCGGCACGGGGTCCGAGGCGTCGTCCCAGGAGCACCAGACGCGGCGGTCGGGGCGGGTCCGGCCCTCGAGGACGACGACGTCGAGGTCGGGTGCGCGCTCGGCGAGCTGGAGGGCGACGGCCAGTCCTGAGCAGCCGCCGCCGAGGACCACGACGTCCACCGTCCGGGAGGTGAGGGGAGCGGGGGTGCCCCCGCGGGGGTGCAGGACGGTGGTGTCCTGCACCCCCGCGGCGCGGGTGCCCGTCATGTCAGCGACGGGGTGCACGTCCGCCACGCGTGCCGGCCGGGTCGGTCGTGGTGACGGTGCGGAGCGTGGCCGGCGCGGGCGGCGCGGCGTCGGTGAGTTTCTCGGAGGAGATCCACACGGACTCGGGGTGGGTGTCCACGCCCTGCTCGACGTCGTGGGCCGAGCGGATCTTCGCGATCTTGTGGATCATCGAGCCGAAGCCGACCTTGGCGACGATGTCGGCGGCGGAGAGGACGACCTGCATCCAGGTGAGGACCGCGCCGCCGTGGCCCCAGCCCTGCAGGCCGAAGACGATCGGGTAGGCGAACCACGTGACGATGAGCAGGATGCCGGCGTTGCGCAGCGTGGCCGGGACGGCCGTGCCCCGGAGGTCGCGGCTGCCCTTGACGACGACGTAGATCACCAGGACGTAGAGCACGACCATGAACAGGCCCGAGATGACGCCCCACAGCCAGAGGGCGCTCTCGTCGGTGCCGGAGTCGATGACGACGCCACCGATGAACCCGGTGCTGATCATGAGGAACGCTGCCGCGATGCCGACCGTGCGCGCACGGCGGGCGGCAGCGCCGGCGAGGGTGGCGACGGCGAGGAGCTCGATGACGAGCAGCGGCACGGTGACCGTCCAGTCGAAGTACCGCGGCGCCCACGAGAGGATCGCGGCGGCCTCGGGCACCCAGGTGTCGCCCTCTCGGACGTACCCGAAGGTGAAGGCGAGCACGAGGACGACGTAGGACAGGAAGGCGACGCCGGTGATGCACAGGCCCGCGTAGACGGCTGGGCGGTAGCGCTGGGTGATCTCCTTCGTCGACACGAGGGACTTCACGAAGAACGCGAAGAGCGCGAGGCCCGCGACGGCCAGGGCGTAGACGATGATCGAGTGCTCCGCCAACGTCAGGGGCGCGTTCCAGGGAGCGAGGGCATCGGACACGGGGGTGTTCCTTTCGGGCAGGGACCGCGGTGGGCGGTCCGTTCTCGACCCGTGCGGACGGGCCGCCCGGGGCCAGCGGGCTCGGCCCGGGGGCTGCGGGTCTGCCGACCTCTTGGAGACAAGCACCCGAGAAGATCGGACGTGTCACCCCTGGGGGTGAATTGATGGACTCATGCGTTCACCGGCCACTCCGATCACCGTCGCCCTCGTCAACGACTACGAACTGGTCGTCCGTGGCCTCGCGCGGATGCTCGAGCCCTTCGCCGACCGCGTCGAGGTCGTCGAGCTCGACGCCCGAGAACGCGTGGGCACCGCTGTCGACGTCGCGCTGTACGACACGTTCGCGCAGCCGCGACGCGACGACGAGGACGTCAGCCGCCTGGTGTCGAACCCCCTCAACCGGCACGTGGCGGTCTTCACCTGGAAGATGGACCAGGACCTCATCGATGCCGCCCTCGCACGCGGCGCCACCGGTTACTTCCCCAAGAGCCTGCCCGCCGCCGACCTGGTGTCCGGGCTCGAGGAGGTCGCCGCGGGCCGCGACGCCGTCCACGGCCCTCAGCGACGCGTCCGCAGCGGGCCCGGCATCGACTGGCCCGGACGGGACCTCGGCATCTCGGACCGCGAGTCCGAGATCCTCGCGCTCGTGACGCAGGGCAAGAGCAACGCCGAGATCGCGGTCCTCACCTACCTCAGCCCCAACACGGTCAAGACCCACATCCGCACCCTCTACAGCAAGATCGGCGCCACCAACCGCGTCGAGGCCGTCCTGTGGGGCACCGACCACGGCTTCCGCCCCGATCACCACAGCGTCCGACTGGCCCGTGCCACCGGCGGCGATCGCGCCTCCGGGTAGCAGGCACCAGCAGCACGGACGCCCGCCTCGGGGCCGTCAGGGCGTCGATCCCAGGAGGCGCCCGGTCCAGTCGCGCAGGGCTGCGGCGGCCCGACGAGACAGGGTCGCTCCCGGCACCATGCTGCTCGACCCGTGGAACGCCCCCGGCCACACGTGCAGCTCCGCCTGCACGCCGGCCGCCCAGAGCGCGCTGGCGTAGGCGACGGTCTCGTCGCGGAACACCTCGGTGCTGCCGCAGTCGACGTACGCCGGCGGGAGGCCCGCGAGGTCGGTCGCGCGGCCGGGGGCCGCGTAGATCGACACGTCGTCACCGCCGCGACGGTCGCCGAGGTAGGCGTCCCAGCCGAACCGGGTCATCTCCCGGTCGGCGACGCCCACACCGTCGAACTGCCGGGCGGAAGCGGTCGCGTCGCGGTCGTCGAGCATGGGACTGACCAGCACCTGGCCGACCACGGCCGGCCCCTGCCTGTCCCGGGCGAGGAGCGCCGTGCCCGCCGCGAGCCCGGCCCCGGCGCTCTGGCCGACGAGGACGATGCGATCCGGGTCGACGTCGAGCTCGGCGGCGTGCTCGCCGACCCAGACGAGGCCGGCGTAGCAGTCCTCGACCGGGTACGGGTCGGGGTGCTCCGGAGCGAGACGGTAGTCGGGGCTGACGAGGACGACGTCGTGCACGAGCAACCAGTCGTCGTAGGAGTCGAGGTTGCCGAGGTGGTGGCCGAACATCATGCCGCCGCCGTGGATCGCGTAGGCGCAGGCCGCCGTGCCGGTGCGGCCGATGCGCTGGACGACCGCGAGGGCGATCGGGTCGCCGAGGTGCCCGGGCACCGTGACGCTGCGCCTCTCGAGGCCGCGGGCCCGCAGCCCTTCGTCGAGCTCGGCCTCCGTCCGGTCCAGCTGTCGCATCTGCGGCAGCATCGCGGTCTCGAGGCGGAAGCGGCCGCGGGCGTCCATCGCCTCCAGGAAGGGCACGAGCTCGGGGTCGAAGGGCGGGCGGGGCAGGGCGGTGGTCTCAAGCACGGCTGGTCTCCTCGGTGCAGGTGGTCGAGCTGGTCGGTGTCGGTGTAGGTGTCGGTGTCG
This sequence comes from Frigoribacterium salinisoli, assembly GCF_054781095.1. NCBI lineage: Bacteria > Bacillati > Actinomycetota > Actinomycetes > Micrococcales > Microbacteriaceae > Frigoribacterium > Frigoribacterium salinisoli. The sequence goes on along the minus strand of NZ_BAAGVB010000001.1, from coordinate 742,991 downwards.
GTGCCGGTGTGGCGGTGGGAGCGGGCGTCGCGGTGGGAGCGGGCGTCGCGGGGGCGCCGGGACGACGAACGCCGTCGGTCGGGCCGGGGGCTGCCCCTCTCCTGGTGGTCCGAGCTCGGAGCACCCCGACCGCGACGAGCAGGGCAGCGCCGAGGGCGAGTCCCAGCCCGGCCCCGGTCAGGGCGTCCTGGAACGTCGCGAGCCGTGGGGCCGTCCAGGTCGCCGTGGTGGTGCTCCCGGGGACGGAGGCGGCGACGATCGTCCCCACCACGGTGAGCGCCGCGGCGCTCGCGAGCTCGCTCGACGTGTCGACGAGCGCGGCCCCGACCGAGGTCCGGTCGGCGGGCAGCCCGGTCAGCACGGAGGCACCGGCGACGACGCCGACGACCCGCATGCCGGCGGCGACGAGCACGAGGGCGACCAGCACCCAGCCGTAGCCGTGACGGCCCAGGACACCGAAGACGACGAGGCCGGAGACGACGGCGGTGGCGCTCGTCCACGAGGCGCGGCCGAGGCCGACCCGGTGCACGAAGGGCGCGACGAGCCGCCCGCCGGCGAGGAGCACGACGACCTGCGGCAGCGTCCCGACGGCGGCGAGGGCCGGCGGCCAGCCCCAGACGACCTGCAGCTGGAGGGTCACGAGGTACGACAGCCCGGCGACGGCCAGGCCCGACGCGGCCTTGAAGGCGAGACCGCTCGACACGAGCGGTCGGGCGAGCAGGTCGGGGTCGACCAGGGGGTGCCGTGCCGTGCGTGCCCGGGCGACGGACCCGACTGCGCAGGCGACGGTCGAGGCGAGGCTCGCCCAGGCCCACCAGGAGGTGCTCCCCGCCTCGACGAGGACGGTCGGCGTGACGAGCGTGCCCGCCACGGTCGCGGTGCCGAGCAGGGCACCGACGACGTCGATCGGCTCGCGCCGGAGATCCGAGGCCTCGTCACGGGCGGCACCGGCGCGGATGCCCAGGAGGGCGACCAGTGCGATCGGCGCATCGACGAGCAGCAGCACCTGCCACGGCGCGACGGCCAGCACGAGACCACCGACGGTCGGCCCGACGGCCAGGCCCACGAGCCCCGCGGTCGAGACGACGGTGAGCGCGCGCACGCGGAGGCCCTCGTCGTCGAAGAGCCGGAAGGTCAACGCCAGGGAACCCGGGGTCGTCATCGCGGCAGCCACGCCCATCAGCACCCGGACGGCGATGAGCTGCTCCGTGGTCGTGACCGCTGCCGTCGCGAGGCTGGCCCCGGCCAGCAGCACGAGGCCGGACAGCATCACGCGACGGCGACCTGCGCGGTCGGCGACCGCGCCGAAGAACAGCATGAGCCCCCCGAAGGCGAGGGAGTACGCGCCCGGCACCCAGTTCAGCTGCGTCGCGGACGAGCCCAGGTCGCGGCCGATCGTCGGCAGGGCGACGTTCAGCACGGAGCCGTCGAGCATCTCGACCAGGAACACGGCGGACAGCCCGGTGAGGGCGACCCAGGCGTCGGAGAGGCGAGGTGGCGCACCGTCGTCGTGCGGACGACCGCGGAGGGGAGAGGGACTGGGGGACACGGGGACGCACTCCTTCGAGGGAAGAAGTGACGACTCGTCGGAGCCGCGTGCGTGTGCGTCGCGGGGCGCGGCGCCTTTTACCTCAGTGCTGCCGATCCTACACGGGCACGACCCGGCCCGTCGTCCACCTCTCGCGCTCGTCCGCCGGCGACGTGACCCTGCCCGACGGATCCGCGTTGCGTCCTCGCAGCCGCATCCTCGGTCCGCGCCGTGCGCCGGCGTCAGTCCCGGTCGAGCCCGTCCACCACGACGTCCCAGAGCGCGTCCGCGACCTCGGCCTTCGAACCGGTGGCCTCGCCCAGCACCTCGCCCGCCACGTCGACGGCGACGACCGCGCTGTCGACATCGCCGAAGCCACGTGACCAGCCGACGGCGTTGAGGGCGAGCACGTCGGCGCCCTTCCGTGCCGCCTTCGCCCGGCCGAGCGCCAGCAGCTCCTGCCGGTCGGACGCGGTCTCGGCGGCGAAGCCCACGATCACCTGCGCCGCCGGTGCCCGCCCCTCGGCGCGATCGCCGACGAGGCCCGCCAGCACGTCGGGGGTCCGCACGAGGCGCAGCAGCACCTCCTCGACGCCGTCCTCCTTCTTCACCTTGACGTCGGACACCTCGGCGGGGCGGTGGTCCGCGACGGCGGCGGCCATGACGACCACGTCGGCCGACGCGGCCGACCGGACCACGGCCTCCTGCAGCTCGGCCGCCGACTCGACGTCGACGACCGTCGCGACCGCGGCGAGCGCCCTGCGCACGTCGTCGTCGACGACCGCGGCGACGGCCGTCACCGTCGCACCGCGCCGTGCGGCCGCCCGCGCGAGCTCGAGGCCCTGCCGTCCGCTCGAGCGGTTGCCGATCCAGCGCACCGGGTCGAGCGCCTCGCGCGTGCCGCCCAGCGACACGACGACGTCGAGCCCGGCGAGGTCCTGCCGGGGCCGCGCGACGGCCAGGGCGCGCTCGACGATCTCGTCGGGCTCGAGCATCCTGCCGGGTCCGCTGTCACCGCCCGTGAGCGGGCCGTCGGCCGGGCCCGCGACGACGACGCCGCGCGAGCGCAGCAGGTCGACGTTCGCCCGCGTCGCGGGGTGCCGCCACATCTCGGTGTGCATCGCGGGCGCGACCACGACGGGCGCGGTGGTCGCGAGGATCGTCGTGCCGAGGAGGTCGTCGGACTGCCCGCTGGCCAGCCGCGAGAGCGTGGCCGCGGTCGCGGGGGCGACGACGACGAGGTCGGCCCGTCGGCCGAGGGCGACGTGGCGCACCTCGGCGACGTCGTCCCACACCGAGCTCGTGACGGGGTTGCGGCTGATCGCCTCGAGGGTCGGCAGGCCCACGAAGCGCAGGGCCGCCTCGGTCGGCACGACGTGCACGTCGTGCCCGCGCGTGACGAAGCCGCGGACCACCGAGACCGCCTTGTAGGCCGCGATGCCACCGCTGATGCCGACCACGACCGTGAGCGGCGCGCCGTCCCCACCGGGGGCGGACCGGGCCGCACCAGGGGGCGACCCGGGCGCGTCGGGCTGCTCGGAGGGTGCGGGCAGGTCGTGGTCGTGCACGGGGGCTCCTCTCCGGCGACACGGCGCCGGGTAGCGTTCAGGGGTCCACGATGCCGCACCCGGCGGCGCCGTGCCGCGCGGGCGCCCCGTCCGCCGCGCCCCAGGAGGACCCGTGTGCACCGTCGTCGTCTCGTTCGAGCCCGCCGCCGCGTGGCCCGTGATGCTGCTCGGCCTCCGCGACGAGCAGCCCGGGCGCCCCTGGGACCCGCCGGGTGCGTGGTGGCCCGACCTCGGCGCGCACGTCGAGGGGATCCGCGACCGTGAGGCAGGAGGCGCGTGGCTGGCCACGTCGAGCGCCCCGCCCCGCCTCGCCGTCGTCCTCAACCGGCGCGAGCAGCCCACGCCGCCCGCGGGAGGCTTCACCACGCGCGGCGCGCTGCCGCTCGACGCCGTCGTGCACGGCTCGCTGCCCACCGGCCCGCACACGTCGCGGACCTACAACCTCGTGACGGCCGACGCGCACGGGGTCGTGCACGCGAGCTGGGACGGCAGGACGAGCACGTCGTCCCCGCTCGGGACGGGCGTGCACGTCGTCACGCACGGGGCGGTCGACGACGGGGCGGTGCCCCGCGTCGCGCGCTGGGCCCCGTCCTTCCGTGCTGCCGCCCGCCCGGACGGCCCCCTGCCGGGGCCGGGGGAGGGCGAGGGGTCGTGGGGCGCCTGGCTCGACGTGCTGCGCGCGAGCGCGCGCCTGCCCGTCACCGACGACGCCGCCATCGTGCGCGCCGACGCGGTCGGGGGCGCGGTCCTGCGGTCGCTCTCGGTGAGCGCCGTGGCCCTGTCGGCGACCGCCGTGGCGCACGCGCACGTCCGCCTCGATCCTGATCGACCGGTCGACGAGGTCCTCGCGGAGCGGGCGCTCCAGCGCTCGCGTCCGTAACCTGGCGTCACGGGGAACACCCGGAGCCCCGTCCGCGTTGAGGATCGGGTGCCGCCCCAGGAGGGCGGAGCCCCGTCCCGATCGGCCCACCCGCCGGTCCCGCACCCCCGAAGGATCCCCGTGACCAGCAGCCTCCGTCGCCCCCGCACCGCCCGTCTCGCCGCCGTCGGCGTCCTGGCCGCCGCCGCGTTCGGCCTCGCGGCCTGCGCGCCCGCCTCGACGGACGGAGTCGTCGCCGGGTCCACCGGTGGCGCCACGGCCGAGCCCGAGGCCGGCACGAGCCTCGCCGACGTGCAGGACGCCGGCGTGCTCGTCGTCGGCACCGAGGGCACCTACAAGCCCTTCAGCTTCCACGCCGACGGCGGGGCGGGGGACCTCACCGGCTACGACGTCGAGGTCGTCCGCGCGGTCGCCGAGAAGCTGGGCGTCGAGGCCCGGTTCGAGGAGACCCAGTGGGACGCGATCTTCGCGGGCCTCGACGCGGGCCGCTTCGACCTCATCGCCAACCAGGTGTCGATCAATCCCGAGCGCCAGGCCCGCTACTCGTTCAGCGAGCCGTACACGGTCAGCCGCGGCGTCGTGCTCGTGCCCGCCGACAGCACCGACATCACCTCGCTGGCCGACCTCGACGGCCGGACCACCGCGCAGTCGCAGTCGAGCAACTGGTACACGACCGCCACCGACGCCGGCGCCACCGTCGAGGTCGTGGAGGGCTGGTCCGAGTCGATCGCGCTCCTCGAGCAGGGGCGCATCGACGCCACGGTCAACGACGAGCTGACCTGGCTCGACTACGCGCAGACCGAGCCCGAGAAGTCGAAGGCCGTCAAGGTCGCCGCCGAGACGGACGACGTGAGCGAGAGCGCCTTCGTCGTGCGGCCCGGCTCGGACGACCTCGTCGACGCCGTCGACGCGGCCCTCGAGGAGCTCCGCGCCGACGGCACCCTCGCCGCCCTCTCGGACGAGTACTTCGGCCAGGACGTCAGCCAGTAGCTCGTGCAGTCCTCCCTCGACCTCTTCCTCCGGTCCTTCTGGCCCATCGCGTCCGGTGCGCTCGTGGGCACGATCCCGCTGGCGCTCGCGTCGTTCGCCATCGGGCTCGTGATCGCGCTCGTCGTCGCCCTCATGCGGCTGTCGGAGCAGCGCCTCCTGCGCGGCCTGGCCAGGCTGTACATCTCGGTGATCCGCGGCACGCCCCTCCTCGTGCAGCTGTTCATCGTGTTCTACGGGCTGCCGAGCATCGGCGTGAAGATCGACCCGTGGCCGAGCGCGATCATCGCGTTCTCGCTCAACGTGGGCGGCTACGCGGCCGAGGTCATCCGGGCGTCGATCCTGTCCGTGCCGAAGGGGCAGTGGGAGGCCGCGCACACGGTCGGCATGTCGCGCGGGCTGGCCCTGCGGCGGATCGTCCTGCCGCAGGCCGCCCGCGTGTCGGTGCCGCCGCTGTCGAACACCTTCATCAGCCTCGTCAAGGACACCTCGCTCGCCTCGGTGATCCTGGTCACCGAGCTATTCCGGCAGGCCCGCCAGATCGCCACGGTCTCGAGCGAGTTCATGCTGCTCTACCTCGAGGCCGCCCTGATCTACTGGCTGATCTGCCTCGTGCTCAGCGCCGGGCAGGACGCGCTCGAGAAGCGATTGGACCGCCATGTCGCCCACTGATCCGACCGTCCCCCCGTCGCGGGGCGACGGCACCCCGTCGCCGGTGCTGAGCGTCCGCGGCCTGCGCAAGTCGTTCGGCGACGTCGAGGTCCTCCGCGGCATCGACCTCGACGTCGTGCCGGGCGAGGTCGTCGCCCTCATCGGGGCGTCCGGCTCGGGCAAGACGACCTTCCTCCGCAGCCTCAACGGGCTCGAGGTGCCGACGGGAGGCGTCGTGACGCCGCGCGACGGCCGCCCGATCGACTTCGACCGGGCCGTCCCGAAGCGCGAGCTGCTGCGCCTCCGCGACCAGTCGGCCATGGTGTTCCAGCAGTTCAACCTGTTCCCGCACCTCACCGTCCTGCAGAACGTCACCGAGGGGCCCGTGCGCGTGCAGCGCCGACCCGCTGCCGAGGTCCGCGAGGAGGCCCTCGCGCTGCTCGACCGCGTCGGCCTGCGCGACCGGGCCGACGCCTACCCTGTCGAGCTCTCGGGCGGCCAGCAGCAGCGCGTCGGCATCGTCCGCGCCCTCGCACTGCGCCCCGACCTCCTGCTCTTCGACGAGCCCACGAGCGCGCTCGACCCCGAGCTCGTCGGCGACGTGCTCTCGGTCATGCGCCAGCTGGCCGAGGAGGGCTGGACGATGATCGTCGTCACCCACGAGCTCGACTTCGCCCGCCGCGTCGCCAGCGAGGTGGTCTTCCTCGACGGCGGCGTCGTCGTCGAGCGCGGGCGCCCCGACGAGGTGCTCACCCGCCCCGCGCACCCGCGCACGCAGCGGTTCCTGCGTCGGCTGCTCGACCCGCTCGACGACTAGGCGGTGCGCCCCGGCCGAGGGCGTGTCAGCCGAGCTCGAGCACGTCGAGCCGGTCCCGGAGGTACGCGGCGAAGGGGCGGACGTCGCCCACCGTCGGTCCCCACTGGACCACCACCTCCTGCCCCCGGAGGGTGAGGCGGCCCGGGAACGGGTCGCCCGGGTCGAGCAGGGCGCCGGGCTCGAGCGTGAGGGGCACGACGTCCCAGTGGACGGCCTCGCCCTCGCGGAACCGCCCGCGCGCGGCGGCCCGGCGCGCGTCCTTGCGGGCCTCGACGCCGGCGGAGAGGTCCTGTGAGCGCGTCGGCTCGAGGGCGCGCGTGACGCGTCCCGTCGCCAGGAGGCCCCCGTCGGCCGAGAGCAGCAGCACGCCGAGGCGCCAGGCGCGCCCCGTCGGGACCATGACGGGGGCGCGGCGGATCGGACCCAGCGCGCGCGGCGTGCGCAGCACGGCGACGGCCTCGTCGGGGACCGCCCGGTCGCGGAGCTCGCCCACGGCAGCGCGGAGGGCCCCCCGGGCCGTCGCGACGGCGACCGCCGCCCGCGCGTGCTCGTCGTGCTGCGCGGGGGCCGGGCCGGGTGCGTCCATGCCCCGAGCCTGGCACCTCCGAGCCGGGACCGTCGAGCGGGCCGCGACGGGGGAGCGGCTCGGTAAGCTGGGACGTCCCTCGACCCCCAGGAGCCGTCCCATCGTGCCTGCACCGTCCAGCCCCGAGTCCACCCCCGCCGCCGAGCTCGGACCGGTCGAGGTCACGACGCCGACGACCGGCACCGAGCTCTTCACCGATCGCTCCGTCGTCGCGCTCCGCGTCGGGGGCGAGCTCCGCGACCTCGCCTCGGCGCTGGTCCCCGGTGACGTCGCCGAGCCCGTGACGATCGGGTCGGCCGACGGGCTCGCCGTGCTCCGCCACTCGGCCGCGCACGTCCTGGCCCAGGCCGTCCAGGGGATCAACCCGGAGGCGCGGCTCGGCATCGGCCCGCCCGTCACCGACGGCTTCTACTACGACTTCGACGTCGCCGAGCCCTTCACCCCCGACGACCTCAAGGCCATCGAGAAGGGCATGGAGCGGATCATCCGCCAGGGGCAGCGCTTCGTGCGTCGCGTCGTGACCGAGGCCGAGGCCCGCGAGGAGCTCGCCGACGAGCCCTTCAAGCTCGAGCTCATCGGCCTCAAGGGCGGCGGCTCCGACGAGCTCGGCGACGACGGCGAGTCCGTCGAGGTCGGCGGGGCCGAGCTCACCATCTACGACAACGTCGACCCGAAGAGCGGCGACGTGATCTGGAGCGACCTCTGCCGCGGCCCGCACGTGCCCTCGACGCGCGTGCTCGGCAACGCCACCAAGCTGCTGCGCGTGGCCGCCGCCTACTGGCGCGGCTCCGAGAAGAACCCCCAGCTGCAGCGCGTCTACGGCACCGCGTGGCCCACGAAGGACGAGCTGCGCGCCTACCAGCTGCGCCTCGAGGAGGCCGCCAAGCGCGACCACCGCAAGCTCGGCGCCGAGCTCGACCTCTTCTCGTTCCCCGACGAGATCGGGTCCGGGCTGGCGATCTTCCACCCGAAGGGCGGCGTCGTCCGGCGCGAGATGGAGGACTACTCCCGCCGGCGCCACGAGGCCGAGGGCTACGAGTTCGTCTACACCCCCCACATCACGAAGTCGTCCCTCTACGAGACCTCCGGCCACCTCGGCTGGTACGCCGACGGCATGTTCCCGGCCATGAAGCTCGACGAGGCCCGCAACGAGGAGGGCGAGGTGACGCGCCAGGGCGCCGACTACTACCTCAAGCCCATGAACTGCCCGATGCACATCCTCGCCTACCGTTCGCAGCCGCGGTCCTACCGCGACCTGCCGATGCGCCTGTTCGAGTTCGGCACCGTGTACCGCAACGAGAAGTCCGGCGTCATCCACGGGCTGACGCGCGTGCGCGGCATGACCCAGGACGACGCCCACATCTTCACGACGCGCGAGAAGATGAAGGAGGAGCTGACCAGCACGCTCGACTTCGTGCTGTCCCTCCTGCGCGACTACGGCCTCGACGACTTCTACCTCGAGCTCTCCACGAAGGACCCGTCGAAGTACGTCGGCGACGACGACGTCTGGGACGAGGCCACGACCACCCTCCGCGAGGTGGCCGAGGCGAGCGGCCTCGAGCTCGTCCCCGACCCGGGCGGCGCGGCCTTCTACGGGCCCAAGATCAGCGTCCAGGCCCGCGACGCCATCGGTCGCACCTGGCAGATGTCCACCGTGCAGCTCGACTTCAACCTGCCCGAGCGCTTCGAGCTCGAGTACGCGGCCGCGGACGGTTCCCGTCAGCGCCCGGTCATGATCCACCGTGCCCTCTTCGGGTCGATCGAGCGGTTCTTCGGCGTGCTCGTCGAGCACTACGCGGGTGCCTTCCCCGTCTGGCTCTCGCCCGTGCAGGTCGTGGCCATCCCCGTCGCCGAGGAGTACGGCCCCTACCTCGACGAGGTCGTCGCGAAGCTGCGGGCCGCCGGGGTCCGGGCCCAGGTCGACCACAGCGACGACCGCATGCCGAAGAAGATCCGCACGCACACCAAGGCGAAGGTCCCGTTCCAGCTCATCGCCGGCGACGACGACCGGGCCGCGGGCGCCGTCAGCTTCCGGTACCGCGACGGCACCCAGGAGAACGGCGTGCCCGTCGACGAGGCCGTCGCCAAGATCGTGGCCGCGATCGAGACGAAGGCGCAGGTCTGACCGTGTCCGCCGGCGACGGCGCCGGGGTGGAGGGCGTCGCCGACTTCGCCGGCGTGCCCGATGCCTTCCAGCGCCTCTGGACGCCCCACCGGGCCGTCTACGTCGGACGGGGGCAGGCCGCGCACGACGACGACTGCCCGTTCTGCGCGGCCCCCGGGCGCTCCGACGACGAGGCGCTCATCGTCGCCCGGGGTGAGCACGCCTTCGTCCTGCTCAACCTCTTCCCCTACAACCCGGGGCACCTGCTGGTCTGCCCGTACCGCCACGTGTCCACGTACGACCTGGCCACCGCGGCCGAGGTCGCCGAGATGGCGTCGCTGACGCAGGTGTCCATGCGGGTGCTCCGCGAGGTGTCGCACGCGCAGGGCTTCAACCTCGGCATGAACCAGGGCCAGGTCGGCGGCGCCGGCATCGCCGAGCACCTGCACCAGCACGTCGTCCCTCGGTACGCGGGCGACTCCAACTTCTTCCCGATCGTCGCCCGCACGAAGGCCGTGACCCAGCTGCTGGGCGAGGTGCGGCAGGCCGTGGCCGAGGCGTGGCCGGGGACCGACGGGACGGCCACCGGCGGCGCCCCGACGGATCTACACTGAGAGGCATCATGACCGACAGCACCCACGCCCCCGAGTCCACCACCGGCCAGACCTCGACGATCGGCTCCGACCGCGTCAAGCGCGGCCTCGCCGAGATGCTCAAGGGCGGCGTCATCATGGACGTCGTCGACGTCGAGCAGGCCAAGATCGCGGAGGACGCCGGCGCCGTCGCCGTCATGGCGCTCGAGCGCGTCCCCGCCGACATCCGCTCGCAGGGCGGCGTGGCCCGCATGAGCGACCCCGACATGATCCAGGGCATCGTCGACGCGGTCTCGATCCCGGTCATGGCCAAGGCCCGCATCGGCCACTTCGTCGAGGCACAGGTGCTGCAGAGCCTCGGCGTGGACTACGTCGACGAGTCCGAGGTGCTCAGCCCCGCCGACTACGTCAACCACATCGACAAGTGGCAGTTCACGGTGCCCTTCGTCTGCGGTGCCACGAACCTCGGCGAGGCCCTGCGCCGCGTCACCGAGGGCGCGGCCATGATCCGCTCGAAGGGCGAGGCCGGCACGGGCGACGTCTCGGAGGCGACGAAGCACATCCGCACCATCAAGAAGGAGATCGCGCAGCTGCGCGGGCTCCAGGCCGACGAGCTCTACGTCGCCGCGAAGGAGCTGCAGGCGCCCTACGAGCTCGTCAAGGAGATCGCCGAGACCGGCACGCTCCCCGTCGTCCTCTTCACGGCCGGTGGCGTGGCCACGCCCGCCGACGCCGCCCTCATGATGCAGCTCGGCGCCGACGGCGTCTTCGTCGGGTCTGGCATCTTCAAGTCGGGCGACCCCGCGAAGCGCGCCGCCGCCATCGTCCGTGCCACGACCTTCCACGACGACCCCGCCGTGATCGCCGACGCGTCGCGCGGCCTGGGCGAGGCCATGGTGGGCATCAACGTCCCCGACCTCCCCGCACCGCACCGCCTCGCCGAGCGTGGCTGGTAGCAGCTCCGGGTCGAGCACGCCCCGGGTGGGCGTGCTCGCCCTGCAGGGGGACGTCCGCGAGCACCTGCGCGTCCTCTCGTCCCTCGGCGCCGAGGCCGTGCCCGTCCGGCGGCCGGAGGAGCTGGCCGGGGTCGACGGCCTGGTCATCCCGGGCGGCGAGTCGACCGTGATGGACAAGCTCTCGCGCACGTTCGGCCTGGCCGGGCCCCTGCGAGAGGCCATCGACGACGGCCTGCCCGTGTACGGCACGTGCGCCGGGCTCATCATGCTGGCCGACCGCATCGTCGACGGCACCCCGGGCCAGCGCACCATCGGGGGCCTCGACGTCGCCGTGCGCCGCAACGCCTTCGGCAACCAGAACGACTCCTTCGAGACCGACCTCGACGTGCCCGTCCTCGACGGGCCGCCGGTGCACGCGGTGTTCATCCGGGCCCCCGTGGTCGCCGAGGTCGGGGCGGCCGCGACCGCCGTCGGCACGCTCGACGACGGCCGCGTCGTGGCCGTCGAGCAGGGCGCCCTCCTGGGCACCTCCTTCCACCCCGAGGTGACGGCCGACTACCGCTTCCACCAGCGGTTCCTCGACAAGGCCCGGGCGCGCGCCGCCCGCTGACCCGGCCGCCACGCCCCCGTCGGCTAGCATGGTCGGCATCGTCATCAGCAAGTGAGGAGCACCGTGTCCGGGCATTCCAAGTGGGCCACGACCAAGCACAAGAAGGCCGTCATCGACCAGCGACGTGCCAAGTCGTTCGCGAAGCTCATCAAGAACATCGAGGTCGCGGCCAAGCAGGGCGGTGCCGACATGTCGGGCAACCCGACGCTCGTCGACGCGGTGCAGAAGGCGAAGAAGACCTCCGTCCCCAACGACAACATCGACCGTGCCATCAAGCGCGGTGCCGGGCTGTCGGGCGAGTCGGTCGACTACCAGACCATCATGTACGAGGGCTACGGCCCCAACGGCGTCGCGCTCCTCGTCGAGTGCCTCACCGACAACAAGAACCGCGCCGCCGCCAACGTCCGCACGATCATGTCGCGCAACGGCGGCACGATGGCCGACCCGGGCAGCGTCTCGTACAACTTCAGCCGCAAGGGCGTCATCGCGGTCATGAAGACCGACGACCTCACCGAGGACGCCGTCATGGAAGCCGTGCTCGACGCCGGTGCCGAAGAGGTCACCGACCGGGGCGAGGGCTTCGAGATCGTGACCGAGGCCTCCGAGCTCGTGCCCGCTCGCTCGGCGCTGCAGGAGGCCGGCATCGACTACGACTCGGCCGACGTCGAGTTCGTGCCCGGCCTCAAGATCGAGGTCGACCTCGAGACGGCGCGCAAGGTGTTCCGCCTCATCGACGCGCTCGACGACGACGACGACGTCCAGAACGTCTACGCGAACTACGAGGTCCCCGCCGACGTCCAGGCCGCGCTCGACGACGACGACGAGTAGTCGGCCGCCGGTGGCGCTCCGGGTGCTGGGGGTCGACCCGGGGCTGACCCGCTGCGGCGTGGGAGTCGTCGAGGTCGACGCCCGGCGTCGCGCGACGCTCGTCGCCGTGGACGTCGTGCGCACGCCCGCGTCGATGCCCCTCGAGGAGCGCCTCCTGACGGTCGCCCGGGGCATCGAGGCGCTCGTCGACGAGCACGCCCCGGACGCCATGGCGGTCGAGCGCGTCTTCGCCCAGGCCAACGTCCGCACCGTCATGGGCACGGCACAGGTCAGCGGGCTGGCGCTCCGTGCCGCAGCCGAGCGGGGCATCCCGGTCGCCCTGCACACGCCCTCCGAGGTCAAGGCGGCGGTGACGGGGTACGGCAGCGCCGACAAGGCGCAGGTCGGGGCGATGGTCGCTCGCCTGCTCGGGCTGGCCGAGGCACCACGGCCGGCCGACGCCGCCGACGCCCTGGCCCTCGCGATCTGCCACGCCTGGCGTCGCGGCTCCCCAGCCGCCGCGGGCTCGACCGGCGCCGCCCTCACGCCCGCGCAGCGTGCGTGGCGGGACGCCGAGACGTCCGCTCGGACTCCTAGGCTGGGGGCATGATCTCGAGCGTCCGCGGCACCGTGCTGTCCGCCTCCGGCACGACGGCCGTCGTCGAGGTCGGGGGAGTGGGCCTCCGGGTGGGCGTCACCCCGCAGCTCGCCCTCACCCTGGTGCCCGGCAGCACGGTCCTGCTGCACACGGCCCTGATCGTCCGCGAGGACGACCTCTCGCTCTTCGGCTTCGCCGAGGTCGACGAGCTCGAGGTGTTCGACCTGCTCCGCGGCGTCACGGGCGTCGGTCCGAAGTCCGCGCAGGGCGTCCTCTCGACCCTCACGCCCGCCATGGTCGCGCAGGCCGTGGCCGACGAGGACGACGCCGCCTTCCGCCGGGTCAGCGGCATCGGTCCGAAGACGGCCAAGCTCATCGTGCTGCAGCTCGCCGGGAAGCTCGACCCCGCACCGACCGCGCCCTCCGTGACGACGGCGTCCTCCGCCTCGGCCGACGTCGTCGTCGCCCTGGTCGGCCTCGGCTGGTCCGAGCGCGACGCGACGACCGCCGTCGACGAGGTCGTCTCGGGCCTCGAGGTGGCGCCGACGTCGGTGCCCGCGCTGCTCCGCGCCGCGCTCACCCGCCTCGGCCCCCAGCAACCGTCGTCCGCCGGTGCCCGTCGCGCCGCCGGTGCCCGATGAGCGCTGACGACATCACGCGTCCGGAGCCCGAGAGCGAGGCGGAGCTCGCCTTCGAGGGGGCCCTCCGGCCCGCCTCGCTGGACGAGTTCGTGGGGCAGAAGAAGGTCCGTGGTCAGCTCGAGCTGCTGCTGCGTGCCGCGACGCTCCAGGGCCGCACGCCGGACCACATCCTCCTGGCGGGTCCCCCCGGGCTCGGCAAGACCACGCTCGCCATGATCGTGGCCCACGAGGGGCAGCGACCGCTGCGCATGTCGTCCGGGCCGGCGATCCAGCACGCGGGGGACCTCGCGGCCGTGCTCTCGTCGCTCCTGCCCGGCGAGGTGCTCTTCATCGACGAGATCCACCGCATGGCCCGCTCGGCGGAGGAGATGCTCTACCTCGCCATGGAGGACTACCGGATCGACATCATGGTCGGCAAGGGGGCCGGGGCGACGAGCGTGCCGCTCGAGCTGTCCCCCTTCACCCTGGTCGGCGCGACGACCCGCAGCGGACTGCTGCCCAACCCGCTCCGTGACCGCTTCGGCTTCACGGCGCACCTCGAGTTCTACGACGAGGTCGAGCTCGCCGAGGTGCTCCGTCGCGCCGCGGCGCTCCTGGACGTCCCCATCGGGGGCGACGCCCTCGCTGAGATCGCCGGACGCTGCCGGGGCACGCCGCGCATCGCCAACCGCCTCCTGCGCCGCGTGCGCGACTACGCCCTCGTGCACGGGCGGGACGCCGACCTCGCGACCGTCCGGGAGGCCCTCGACCTCTACGACGTCGACGCCCTCGGGCTCGACCGGCTCGACCGCGCGGTGGTCGAGACGGTCCTCACGCGGTTCGGCGGCGGGCCCGTCGGCCTCAGCACGCTCGCCGTCTCCGTGGGGGAGGAGGCCGACACCATCGAGTCGGTCGTGGAGCCCTTCCTCGTCCGGGTGGGCCTGTTCACCCGGACGCCCCGGGGACGCGTGGCGACCCCGCGGGCCTGGCAGCACTTCGGCCTCACCCCGCCGGGCGGCCCAGCAGCGCTCTTCGACGATGGCCTATGATCGCTCGAGACTTCGCAGCGCACGCCGTCCCGGCGTCCTGGCGCTGAGCACCGATCCCCGGCGTCCCGCGAGGGCGCACCCCGAGCGAAAGGTCCTGCCATGGATCCGGCAACCCTCATCATGATCGGCCTCCTGGTCGTCCTGGTCTTCTTCATGTTCCGCAACAAGAAGAAGCGCGACCAGCAGCAGGCCGACCTCCAGTCCAAGCTCGTGCCCGGCGTCGAGGTCATGCTCTCCTTCGGCCTCTACGGCACCGTGGTGTCGATCGACGACGAGACGAACGTCGCCGAGGTCGAGGTCGCACCCGGCACCGTCGTCAAGGTGCACCGTCAGACGCTCGGCCGGGTCGTCGAGCCCGTCGTGGTCGAGGAGCCCCTCGACGAGGACGGCCTCGACGCGACGGCGGGGGCCTCGCCCGCGTCCGTCGACCGCGACGCGACGTACCCCGCCTCGACCGAGGCCGACAAGAAGAACGACTGACCCGCGTGGTCGTGCCGGGTCGTCAGGAGGCCCGGTGCGGTCCACGACGCGTGCCTGTCCGGCACGCGCCTCACCGAGAAAGCTGAGTACCTCCGTGGCACGATCGACGCCGGTCAAGAAAGCCCTTCGTTCGCTCACCTGGTTGTTGATCGTCCTCGCGGGGCTCGCGCTCCTCAACGGCGGTGCCACGGCCCTGAACGACAGCGGTCGCGAGGGGTGGTGGTCGGGCGCCAGCTGGGTGCCCGAGCTCGCGCTCGACCTCCAGGGCGGGACGCAGATCACGCTCGCCGCCCAGCTGGAGGACGGCGACTCCGTGTCCTCGCAGCAGCTCCAGCAGGCCGTCTCGATCATCCGACAGCGCGTCGACGCCGGGGGCGTCTCCGAGGCCGAGATCACGACGCAGGGGGCGCAGAACGTCGTCGTGTCGATCCCCGGGCGGCCCGACAACGAGACGCTCGAGCGCATCGAGGCCGCCGCGCAGCTGACCTTCCGTCCCGTGCTCTTCACCGAGGCCGTGAGCAGTGCCGCCGTCGGCGGCGAGGGTGACGGTGCGACCGCCTCGCCGGCTCCCACGGCCGCGACGCCCGACCCCGAGCTGAACAGCACGCCCACGGCCAGCCCGACGAGCGCCTCGGACCCCGCCTGGATCACCGAGCAGCTCGCCGACGTCTACGCGAACTACGACTGCGCCGCGGACAACGACCTCACCGGCGCCCGGGCGGACCAGCCGCTCGTGACCTGCTCGACCGACGGCACGTCGAAGTTCATCCTCGGCCCCGTCGAGGTCGAGGGCAGCACGATCAGCGACGCCACCTCCGGCCTCGCGACCAACGCCCAGGGCCAGTCCACGGGCCAGTGGGCCGTCAACATCCAGTTCGACGGCACCGGCTCGCGGCAGTTCTCGGACGTCACGTCGCGCCTCGTGACGCAGCAGCCGCCCCAGAACCAGTTCGCCATCACGCTCGACGACCGCGTCATCACCGCGCCCAGCACGAACTCCGCCATCACGGACGGCCGTGCGCAGATCACCGGCACGTTCACGCAGGAGAGCGCGAAGGTCCTCGCCGACCAGCTGAAGTTCGGCGCGCTGCCGATCGCCTTCACCGTGCAGAGCAACGAGAACATCTCGGCGACCCTCGGTTCCACGCAGCTGGCGTCCGGCCTCATCGCCGGACTGATCGGCCTGATCCTCGTCGTCGTGTACTCGCTGGCCCAGTACCGGGCACTGGCGTTCGTGACGGTGCTGTCGTTGATCATCGCCGCGACGCTGACCTACCTCGTCATCGCGATCCTGTCCTGGCGGGAGGGGTACCGCCTGTCGCTGGCGGGGGTCGCCGGGCTCATCGTGGCCATCGGGATCACGGCCGACTCGTTCATCGTCTACTTCGAGCGCATCCGGGACGAGCTGCGCGACGGCAAGATCCTCGAGTCCGCCGTCGAGTCGGGCTGGAAGCGCGCCTTCCGCACGATCCTCGCCTCCGACACGGTCAACTTCCTCGCCGCGATCACGCTCTTCGTCGTCGCCGTCGGCAACGTCCGTGGCTTCGCCCTCACGCTGGGCATCACGACCCTGATCGACCTCGTCGTCGTCGCGCTCTTCACGCACCCGATGCTCCAGCTGATCGCCCGGACCCGCTTCTTCGGCGACGGGCACCGCCTGAGCGGACTGGACCCGCGGGCCCTGGGGGCCGTCTACCGGGGCCGTGCGCACTTCCGTGCACCGGAACCGACCCGCAAGGGCGCCGGTGGCCGCGAGGCCGTCAAGCGGCAGACCATCGCCGAGCGTCGAGCGGCCGAGCAGCAGGGCGGCACCGTCGCCCAGACCACGGGCGACACCGCCCGCACCGAGGGGAAGGACTCCTGATGGCCAGCTTCGGCACCTTCGGCAACGACCTGTACACGGGGGCCCGTTCGGTCGACATCGTCGGTCGACGGCGCACCTGGTACCTCATCGCCCTCGTGGCGGTCGTGCTGAGCCTCACCGTGCCCTTCCTGCGGGGCGGGTTCCACTTCGGCATCGAGTTCACGGGCGGTTCCGAGTTCCAGGTGGCCCAGCCCGCCGAGCTCGACCAGCAGCTGGCCACGGACACCGTCGAGGGCATCGTCCCGGCCTCGTCGCCGCGCGTGTCGATCGTCGGCGGCGACACCGTCCGCATCCAGACGTCACAGCTCGAGCCGGCCCAGAACAACGACGTGGCGGACGCGCTGGCGACCGCCTACGACGTGCCCGACGACCGCGTGACCGCGTCCTACATCGGCGCCTCCTGGGGTCAGGACATCACCGGGCAGGCCCTGAAGGGCCTCGGGATCTTCCTCGTGCTCGCCTTCGTCGGGATGATGCTCTACTTCCGCACCTGGAAGATGTCGGTGGCGGCCATGGTGGCGCTGCTGCACGACCTCGTGCTCACGGCGGGCATCTACGGGATCATCGGCTTCGAGGTGACGCCCGCGGCCGTGATCGGCTTCCTCACGATCCTGGGCTACTCGCTCTACGACACGGTCGTGGTCTTCGACAAGATCCGGGAGAACACCGCCGAGGACGGCGACGCGAGCAGGCGCACCTTCGCGGACTCGGTCAACCTCGCC
Source organism: Frigoribacterium salinisoli (assembly GCF_054781095.1). Taxonomy (NCBI): domain Bacteria; kingdom Bacillati; phylum Actinomycetota; class Actinomycetes; order Micrococcales; family Microbacteriaceae; genus Frigoribacterium; species Frigoribacterium salinisoli. The sequence goes on along the minus strand of NZ_BAAGVB010000001.1, from coordinate 725,571 downwards.
GTCAACCAGACCCTGGTCCGTTCGATCAACACGTCCGTCGTGGCGCTCCTGCCCGTCGCGGGCATCCTGTTCATCGGGGCGTTCATCCTCGGCGCGGGCACGCTGCGCGACATCGCCCTCGCGTTGTTCATCGGCATCCTGGTGGGCACCTATTCGACGATCTTCATCGCGTCGCCCCTCTACGCGACGCTGCGGATGCGCGAGCCCGAGGTGCGCGAGCAGGACGCCCGGAAGCTCGAGCGGCGTGCCGCCGGCGACGGCCGCGCACCGGTCCGGACGGACGCCTCGTGACCGCGCCCGAGGGCCGCGACGCGGTCACGGCCGCCGAGGCGATCGAGCTCGTCCGCGGCGGGGTCCCCCTGGTGGACGTGCGGGAGCAGGACGAGTGGGACGCGGGGCACGCGCCCCAGGCGCAGCTGCTGCCCCTCTCGGAGCTCGGGTCCCGCGTCGATGAGGTGCCGACGTCCGGCGAGGTGCTGGTCGTGTGCCACGCGGGCGTGCGCAGCGCCCGCGCGACGGCCGCCCTCCGCCGCGCCGGGCTCCGCGCCGTGAACGTGGAGGGCGGGATGCTCGCGTGGCGTGACGCCCAGGGCGAACTGACGAGCGAGGACGGGCGCACGCCCTCGGTCGGCTGACGCCGTCGACTAGCGTGGTCCTGTCCCGAGACGAGAGCGAGCTGCGGCGATGACCGAGACCACGACCACGCCCCCGGGTGCCGGGCAGGGCGACCTCACGGTCGCGCAGGCCCCGCAGACCGCGTCGCTCCGCACCCTCCTGCCCCGCCTGTTCTCGCGCAGCCAGCCGGCCGGGGCGGTCGACCGCCTCGTGAAGACGGTCCGTGCCCACCATCCCAAGGCCGACCTCCTGCTCATCGAGCGCGCCTACTCGGTGGCCGAGCGGGCGCACTCGGGGCAGCTCCGCAAGAGCGGCGAGCCCTACATCACGCACCCCGTCGCGGTCGCGCAGATCCTCGCCGACCTCGGGATCGGCTCCAAGACGATCGCCGCGGCGCTCCTGCACGACACCGTCGAGGACACCGACTACACGCTCGACGTGCTCCGCCGCGACTTCGGCGACGAGATCGCGATGCTGGTCGACGGCGTCACGAAGCTCGACAAGCTGAAGTACGGCGACAGCGCCCAGGCCGAGACCGTCCGCAAGATGGTCGTCGCCATGTCGAAGGACATCCGGGTGCTCGTCATCAAGCTCGCGGACCGCCTGCACAACGCACGCACCTGGGGGTTCGTCGAGTCGGCCTCGGCGACCCGCAAGGCCACCGAGACGCTCGAGATCTACGCGCCCCTCGCGCACCGGTTGGGCATCCAGACGATCAAGTGGGAGCTCGAGGACCTCAGCTTCGCCGTCCTGCACCCCAAGCTGTACGTCGAGATCGACAGCCTCGTGAAGCAGCGCACGCCGCAGCGGGAGCAGTTCGTCCAGAACGTGATCAACGCCGTCAAGGGCGACCTCAAGTCGGCCAAGATCCGTGGCGAGGTCGTCGGGCGCCCGAAGCAGTACTACTCGATCTACCAGAAGATGATCGTGCGGGGTCGCGAGTTCGACGAGATCTACGACCTCGTCGGCATCCGCGTGCTCGTCAACTCGCTGCGCGACTGCTACGCCGTGCTCGGTTCGATCCACGCCCGCTGGAACCCCGTGCCGGGTCGGTTCAAGGACTACATCGCCACCCCGAAGTTCAACCTGTACCAGTCGTTGCACACGACGGTCATCGGCCCCAAGGGCCGTGCGGTCGAGATCCAGATCCGCACGCACGAGATGCACCAGCGCGCCGAGTTCGGCGTCGCCGCCCACTGGAAGTACAAGCAGCGCATGAACGGCGGTCGCGACGACTCCGTGACCGGCCCGCAGACCGAGACCGACATGGCCTGGCTGGCGCACATCTCCGACTGGCAGGCCGAGACGAGCGACCCCGGGGAGTTCCTCGACAGCCTCCGGTTCGAGATCGGCGCGAAGGAGGTCTACGTCTTCACGCCCCAGGGCAAGGTGATCGGCCTCCCGTCCGGGGCGACGCCCGTCGACTTCGCCTACGCCGTGCACACCGAGGTCGGGCACCGGACCATGGGCGCGAAGGTCAACGGCCGGCTCGTCCCGCTCGAGAGCTCGCTGTCGAGCGGCGACGTCGTCGAGGTCTTCACGTCGAAGAACCCCGACAGCGGGCCCAGCCAGGACTGGCTGACCTTCGTCAAGAGCCCCCGCGCGCGGAACAAGATCCGGCAGTGGTTCACGAAGGAGCGCCGCGACGAGGCGATCGAACAGGGCAAGGACGCCATCGCGCGGGCGATGCGCAAGCAGAACCTGCCGCTGCAGAAGCTCATGAGCCAGGACTCGATCTCCGAGGTCGCGTCCGCGATGAGGTACGACGACGTGTCCAGCCTCTACGCGGCCGTCGGCGAGGGGCACATCTCGACGCAGTCCGTGCTCGAGAAGATCCTCGCCGCGGTACAGCAGCAGAACGAGGTCGACGAGGGCGAGTTCGAGTTCCCGAGCCAGGGTCGGGCGCGCCCTCTGCGCAACAGCGACTCCGGCGTGCTGGTGCGCGGTGCGCCCGACATCCTCGTGAAGCTCGCCAAGTGCTGCACCCCCGTGCCGGGGGACCAGATCGTGGGGTTCGTCACGCGGGGCCAGGGCGTCAGCGTCCACCAGGCCACGTGCCACAACGTGCAGGGGCTCATGGCCGAGCCGGAGCGCATGATCGAGGTGGAGTGGGCGCCCTCGTCGAAGAGCGTGTTCCTCGTCCAGATCCAGATCGAGGCCCTCGACCGGAGCGGCCTGCTCTCGGACGTCACGAGGGTGCTCTCCGAGCACCACGTGAACATCCTGTCCGCGACCGTGTCGACGTCGCACGAGCGCCTCGCCGTGAGCCGTTTCGTGTTCGAGATGGGGGACACCACCCACCTCGACCGCGTGCTCAACGCCGTGCGTCGCATCGACGCGGTCTACGACGTGTACCGCGTCAGCGCGGGGTGAGCCGGGCCCCGACCTCGTCGAGCCGGGTGAGCGCGCGTCGCTTGTGAGGGAGGCGTCGCCGGGCCACGAGGCTCGCGCGCAGGGCCGTCGGGTCCAGCGCGTGGTCGGTCACCAGGCGCGTGACGAGCTCGACGTCGGGGGCGCCCCACGCGTCGCCCCGGAGCAGGTCGAGCGTCGTGCGGCGCACGCTGGTCACTGCGTCCGCCCCGTGCCGCACGAGATCGCCCTCCTCGAGGACGACCTCGCTGATGCGCACCCCGCTCAGCTGCAGCCCGGGACGCCGACCGATGTCGACGCACGCCTCGACGAGGTCGGGGCAGCTGCCGCGGGCGCCCCAGACCCAGGCGGCCGTCCTGCGGGCGGCCGCGACGCCCGCGGGCAGGAGGACGCGGAGCGACCGGAGGCGCAACCCCGGCCCGTCGAGCTCGGCCACGGACGACCAGCTCGGTCCGCTGCGGAAGACGACGCCCTCGCGCTCGAGGACGCGGAGCTCGACCTCCGGCAGGTCGACGGGGGCGGCGAGTCCGAGCGGAGAGGGCATGCCCCAGTGTCGCCGGAACGCCACAGGCGCGGGCGCCGGAGCGCTCGCGCCTGTGGACAGCGGGTCGGTCGGGCTCAGCCGATGGCGTCGAGCCAGACCCGACGAGCGTCCAGGGCCTCCTGCGCCTCGCGGACGCGACGGGCGTCGCCGCTCGCCTCGGCCTCCCGCAGCTCGGCCTCGAGCTTGTCGATGGCGTCCTGGAGCTGGCCGGCCAGCCCCTGGGCACGGGCCTTGCGCTCGGGGTCGTTCTTCTGCCAGTGGTCCTCGTCGAGCTGGCGGACGTGGGACTCGACCTTGCGCAGGCGGTCCTCCACGGCGCGGAGCTGCTCGCGGGGCACGCGGCCGATCTCGTCCCAGCGCAGCTGGATCGCGGTGAGCCGGTCGCGCGCGGTGGCCCGGTCGGTCACGGCGAGGATGCCCTCGGCCTCGTCGAGCAGGGCGAGCTTCTGGTCGAGGTTGCCCTGGAACTCCTCCTGGTCGCGGGCGGAGACCTCGTTCTTGGCCGCGTACAGCACGTCGCCCGCACGCTTGAAGCGCGCCCAGAGGGCGTCGTCGTACTTCTTGCCGGCCCGACCCGCGCGCTTCCAGTCGTCGAGGAGCGCTCGGTAGGACGGGATCCCCTCGGACCCCTGCGACGCAAGGGCCTCGGCGCGTTCGGCGAGGGCCTGCTTGCGCTGGCGCGCCTCGCGGTGCGTCGCGTCCAGCTCGGCGTAGAAGGCCTTGCGGTGCTGGTCGATCGTCGAGCGCGCGGTGCGGAAGCGCTTCCAGAGGTCGTTGCCCTCGCCCTTGGGCAGGCGCGGACCCTCCTGCTGGTGCCGCTGCCAGCGCGCGAAGAGCTCGTCGAGGCTCGCCGTGACCTGCTTCCACTGCGCCCTGGCCGGGTCCTGCGCCGCGAGGGCCTCGGCCTCTTCGACGATGGTCGTGCGCTCGGCGACGGCGGCCGCGAGCGCGGCTTTCGCCTCGGCGGTCTGCTGCTGCGTGAGCTCGCCCACCGTGCTGTCGAGGGCGGCGACGCGGTCGCGCAGCGACTGGAGGTCGCCCACGGCGCTGGGCTCCACGAGCTGCTCGCGCAGGTGGCGCACGGTCTTGGCGACGTCGGTGGCGGCCGCGCCGCCCTTGACGCGCTGCTCGAGGAGGGTCACCTGCCCCTGCAGCTCGGAGTACTTGCGCTGGTAGTAGGCGAGGGCCTCGTCGGCGGTCGCGTCGGGGTACTGGCCGACGGCGCGTTCGCCGTCACCCTCACGGACGTAGACCGTGCCCTCGTCGTCGACGCGTCCCCAGGGTGCCTGATCGTCAGTAGCCAATGTTCCACCTTGCCGGATCTGCTCGTCGCGGGGACGGGAAGGCGCCCCACGATGGGTCCCCAGCCTATTGCACCGGGGGCTCCGGCGGCCTACTCGACCGTGATGCCCGTGATCGTCGTCGGGACGACCGGTGCCCCGTCGTTCGGCGACGCGTCCGAGAAGGGCGTGAGACCGGCGTCGGTCACCTCGGCCTCGAGCTGGTCGAGGCCGCTGGTGACGGTCCCGACGACCGTGTAGCCACCGGTCGACGCGTCGAGGTAGGTGTCGCCGTACGTGAGGAAGAACTGCGTGGACTGGGAGTCGGGCGAGGCCGCACGGGCCATCGCGATGGTGCCGGTCGGGTAGAGGCCGTCGGCGGGGACGTCCTCGAGCGGGCCGAACGTGTAGCCGGCGTCGCCCGTCCCGTCGCCGTTGGCCGAACCGCACTGCAGGAACCGCGCCGAGGGCGCGTCGCTCATCCGGTGGCACGTCGTGCCCTCGTAGAAGCCCTTGTCGATGAGGTCCACGAGCACGGCCGTCGCCTGCGGGGCCGCGGTGCCGTCGAGGGTGATGCCGAGCTCGACGTCGTCGTTGAGCTCGAGGGTGCCGGTCCAGGTGCGGTCCTCGGCGAGGGCGGGATCGGGCACGGTGCCGCTGCCCGCCGCCGACGGGCCGGCGGACGGACTGCTCGAGGGCCCGGGGTCGCCCGACCCGCCGTCGAGGACCACCTGCCCCGCGGTCGCGAGGCCGAGCGCCACGACCGCGACCGCGGCCCCCACGAAGCCGTCCCGGCGTCGACGACGCGCCTGAGCCGCGTGCACCTGCTGCCGCGCCGTGTAGCGCCGGAGCCGGTCCCGTGCCTCCCGCTGGTCCTCGTCCGCCGCCACCGGTCCTCCGCTCCGTCGTCCTGGTCTGACGAGGATCGTAGCGGAGGGCGCCCCGCCGCTCGGCGGGCGTGTGGGTGCCGACGGCTAGCATCGGGCACCATGACTCCGCTGCCGCAGGGATCGACGCCGCTCGCGGTGCGCATGCGCCCGACCACGCTCGCCGAGGTCGCCGGTCAGCAGCACCTCCTGCGACCCGGGTCGCCGCTCGTGACCCTCGCCTCCGACGTCTCGGGCGAGCAGGGTGCCGTCTCGGTGATCCTGTGGGGGCCGCCGGGCACGGGCAAGACGACGCTCGCCCAGGCGATCGCCTCGACCTCGGGCCGACGGTTCGTCGAGCTCTCCGCCGTCACGGCAGGCGTCAAGGACGTCCGGCAGGTCATGGAGAAGGCGCTGTCCGACCGCGACCTCTACGGCACCACGACGGTGCTCTTCCTCGACGAGATCCACCGCTTCACGAAAGCGCAGCAGGACGCCCTGCTGCCCGGGGTCGAGAACGGCTGGGTCGTGCTCATCGCCGCGACGACCGAGAACCCGTCCTTCTCGGTCATCACGCCCCTCCTGTCCCGCTCCCTCCTGCTCACGCTCGAACAGCTCGGCGACGACGACCTCGCCGAGCTCGTGCGCCGGGCCGTGGTCGACCCCCGCGGGCTGGCCGACCGCGTGGTCCTCGACGACGAGGCGCTGGCGACCATCGTGCGCCTCGCCTCCGGCGACGCCCGGCGCGCCCTCACGGCGCTCGAGGCGTCGGCCGCCTCCGCCGTGGCCCTGCACGACGAGCTCGCCGCCGGCGAGGCCCTGCTGGCCGGACCAGAGGCCGACGCCGACGCCGACCTCGATCCCGGTGCCGACTTCGACCCCGACGCCGACCGGGCGGAGGGCGGCGCCTCGGACGACGGCGACGACCGGCCCGTGATCACGGCCGAGACGGTGGCCCAGTCGGTCGACCGCGCACTGCTGCGCTACGACCGGGCCGGCGACGAGCACTACGACGTCATCAGCGCCTTCATCAAGTCGGTCCGGGGCTCCGACGTCGACGCGGCGCTGCACTACCTCGCCCGGATGATCGAGGCGGGGGAGGACCCCCGCTTCATCTGCCGCCGGATCATCGTCTCGGCGTCGGAGGACATCGGCATGGCCGATCCGAACGCCCTCACCGTGGCGGTCTCCTGCGCGACGGCCGTGCAGATGATCGGCATGCCCGAGGGGCGCATCCCGATGGCCGAGGCCGTCGTCTACCTGGCGACCGCGCCGAAGTCCAACCGGTCGTACCATGCCCTGGACGCGGCCCTGGCGGACGTGCGCGCCGGTCGTGCCGGCCGCGTCCCGAAGCACCTCCGCGACGCGCACTACCCCGGGGCCAAGCGGCTCGGGCACGGCAAGGGCTACAAGTACGCGCACGACGCCGAGTTCGGCGTCGTCGAGCAGCAGTACCTGCCCGACGAGCTCGTCGGCAGCACCTACTACGACCCCACGGCGAACGGGCACGAGCGCGACCTCTCGGCCCGGCTCGAGAAGCTCCGCCGCATCACGCGGGGCCGGTGACGGGGCGCCCGAGGCGCGTGCACGTCGGTCGCGTCGCCGCGCCGGTGCTCGCGTCGGGGGCCGGCCTCCTGTATGCTCGCTGGGTTGCCTGATCTCGGGCGTCGACGCGCGGCTGCTGACGACGACCCGAACAAGGTGCGACGACCTGTAGCCGGTCGCCACCGCGGCACTCACCCCTCTTGTTACGCCTCCCGGCGCTCGCGCGCTGGGGAGGCCCACCACGAACCACCGACAAGAACAGGACACCCGTGTCGACCAAGTCACGTACCCGCAGCAAGACCCGCCTCTCGCGCGCCCTCGGCATCGCCCTGACCCCGAAGGCCGCGCGCTACCTCGAGAAGCGCCCCTACGCCCCGGGTGAGCACGGCCGCACCAAGCGCAAGGCCGACAGCGACTACGCCGTCCGCCTCCGCGAGAAGCAGCGCCTGCGCGCCCAGTACGGCATCCGCGAGGCGCAGCTGCGCATCGTCTTCAACGAGGCCCGCAAGGCCCAGGGCCTGACCGGTGAGAACCTCGTCGAGCTCCTCGAGACGCGCCTCGACGCCCTCGTGCTCCGTGCCGGCTTCGCCCGCACCACGGCCCAGGCCCGCCAGATGGTCGTGCACCGCCACATCCTCGTCGACGGCAAGCTCGTCGACCGCCCCTCGTTCCGCGTCAAGCCCGGCCAGATGATCCACGTCAAGGCCAAGAGCGAGACGATGGAGCCCTTCCAGGTCGCCGCGGCCGGCGGTCACGTCGACGTGCTGCCCAAGGTCCCGGGCTACCTCGAGGTCGAGATCGACAAGCTGCAGGCGCGCCTCGTGCGCCGCCCGAAGCGCGTCGAGGTCCCCGTGACCTGCGAGGTCCAGCTGGTCGTCGAGTACTACGCCGCCCGCTAGCACCAGCGCAGCACCCTCCGGAGGAGCGAGCCACCCCGTGGCTCGCTCCTTCGTCGTCCCTGCCCCCTCGCGGCGCGGACTAAGCTCGGAAGTCGTCCGTCCGCCCCGTGCGGCCCCCGCGAAGGAGTCCCCGTGAAGAGCCTGTTCCTGCTGTCCGTCGGGGTCGTCCTCGGCTTCGCCCTGGCGCACCAGGCCAACCGCACCCCCGTCGGGGCCCGCGTCTTCGGCGGGCTCGACGGACGCGCCAAGTCGTTCCGCGCCGCGGTCGTCGACGGCTACAAGGCCCGCGAGGCCGAGCTGCGCTCCGGCGCCCACGCCGCCTGAGCTCCGGCCCCACCACCACCGCACCACTCCCGGGAGAACCATGCAGACCGCCGAGATCCGCCGCCGTTGGCTCACCTACTTCGGGGACCGCGGCCACACCGTCGTGCCGTCGGCCTCCCTGGTCAGCGACGACCCGTCGCTGCTGTTCACGGTCGCGGGCATGGTCCCCTTCATCCCGTACCTCACGGGCCTCGTGCCGACGCCCTACCCGCGGGCCACGAGCGTGCAGAAGTGCATCCGCACGAACGACATCGAAGAGGTCGGCAAGACCCCGCGCCACGGGACCTTCTTCCAGATGAACGGCAACTTCTCCTTCGGCGACTACTTCAAGGAGCAGGCGATCGCCTACGCCTGGGAGTTCCTCACCGGTCCTGAGGCCGACGGCATGCTGGGGTTCTCGCCCGACGACCTCTGGGTGACGGTCTACGAGGAGGACGACGAGGCGATCGCGTTCTGGAAGCAGGTCGCGGGCCTGCCCGACGAGCGGATCCAGCGCCTCGGCAAGGACACCAACTACTGGCACACCGGGCAGCCCGGTCCCGCGGGCCCCTGCTCCGAGATCTTCTTCGACCGTGGCCCGGCCTACGGTGCCGACGGCGGACCGGCGACGGACGACGACCGGTACGTCGAGATCTGGAACCTCGTGTTCATGCAGTACCAGATCGAGAACGTCCGCTCGAAGGTCGACTTCGACATCGTGCGCGAGCTCCCCGCGAAGAACATCGACACCGGCATGGGGCTCGAGCGCGTCGCGTTCCTCAAGCAGGGCGTCGACAACATGTACGAGATCGACCAGGTCCGTCCCGTCCTCGACGAGGCGGCGCGCCTGTCCGGCCGCCGCTACGGGGACGTGCGCGACGACGACGTCCGCATGCGCGTCATCGCCGACCACGTGCGCAGCTCGCTCATGCTGCTCTCCGACGGCGTCCGCCCGTCGAACGAGGGTCGCGGGTACATCCTGCGCCGCCTCCTGCGTCGCACCGTGCGGTCGATGCGCCTCCTGGGGGTCGAGGGCGCGACGTTCCCCGACCTCTTCGCCGCGTCGCGCGACGCGATGAAGGCGGCGTACCCCGAGGTCGAGCGCGACTGGGACCGCATCTCCCGCCTGGCCCTCGCCGAGGAGGAGACGTTCCTGCGCACCCTCGCGGCGGGCACCTCGATCCTCGACCTCGCCGTCGAGGACACCCGCGCCCAGCAGGGCGGTCAGCTGCAGGGCGACACCGCCTTCCTCCTGCACGACACCTTCGGGTTCCCCATCGACCTCACGCTCGAGATCGCCGAGGAGTCCGGCCTGTCCGTGGACCGCGACGCCTTCGACCGCCTCATGAGCGAGCAGCGGTCGCGGGCCAAGGCCGACGCCAAGTCGAAGAAGACCGCCCTCGCCGACCTCAGCGTGTACAGCGCGTTCCGGGCGCAGGGCGAGACCGTCTTCACGGGCTACGAGGCGCTCGACACCGAGACGCGCGTGCTCGGCCTCATCGTCGACGGCGCCTCCGTCGACCGCGCGGTCGTGGGCGACATCGCCGAGGTCGTCCTCGCCGAGACCTCGCTCTACGCCGAGTCGGGCGGGCAGGAGGCCGACCAGGGCAGCATCGTCGGCGCCGGCTTCGACCTCGAGGTGCTCGACGTGCAGAAGCCCGTCAAGGGCCTGGTCAGCCACCGGGTGCAGGTGCGCTCCGGCGAGGTCGGCGTGGGCGACGCCGCCACGACCGTCGTCGACCCGGTCTACCGCCGCGGTGCGACGCAGGCCCACAGCGCGACGCACCTGGTCCACGCCGCCCTCCGCGAGGTCCTCGGGTCGGAGGCGCACCAGGCCGGCTCCTACAACAAGGCCGGCTACCTCCGTCTCGACTTCAACTGGAGCCAGCCCCTGAGCGCCGCGACCCGGAGCGAGATCGAGGAGATCGCGAACCGGGCCGTCCGTGACGACCTCGAGGTCGTCACGCGCGTCCTGCCGATCGACGAGGCCCGGTCCCTGGGCGCCATGGCGCTCTTCGGCGAGAAGTACGGCGACTCGGTGCGCATGGTCGACATCGGCGGGCCGTGGTCCCGCGAGCTCTGTGCCGGCACGCACGTCGCGTCGAGCGCCCAGATCGGCCTCATCAACCTGGTGGGGGAGTCGTCCGTCGGGTCGGCCGCGCGCCGCGTGGAGTCGCTGGTCGGACTGGACGCCTTCCGCGAGTTCGCGACGGAGCGCGCGATCGTGTCGCAGCTGACCACGTCGTTGAAGACGCCGCGCGAGGGATTGTCCGAGCGCATCGGCGAGCTCGTCTCGAGCCTCCGGACCGCCGAGAAGCGCATCGCCGAGTTCGAGTCGGCGCAGCTCGCCACGCGGGTGCCCGCGCTGGCCGAGCAGGCCACGACGATCGGCGAGCTGACCGTCGTCGCCGAGCCCGTCGGACAGCTCCGCTCGACGGACGACCTCAGGAGCCTCGTGACGAGCGTGCGGGAGCGCCTCGGTCGCGATCGGGCGACCGTGGTGGCCCTGGCGGCCGACGTGGCGGGCAAGCCGGCCGTGATCGTGGCCACGACGGAGGAGGCGCGACGCGCGGGCGTCAAGGCGGGCCTGCTCGTGCGCGGAGCGGCCTCGGCCCTGGGCGGTGGCGGCGGCGGCAAGGACGACCTCGCCCAGGGCGGCGGTCAGGACGTCTCGGCGATCCCGTCAGCGCTCGCGGGCATCGTCGCGGCCCTCCGCGCCGCGTGAGGTCGGGCGCCCGGCTGGGCATCGACGTCGGCCGTGCCCGCATCGGCGTCGCCCGGAGCGACGGGGCGGGCTCGATGGCCCTCCCGGTCGAGACGGTGCCGCGCAGTCGCGGGGGGCGCGACGACGACCTCGCGACCATCACGGCGCACGCCGACGAGCTCGAGGTGGTCGAGGTCGTCGTCGGCCTGCCCCTGTCGCTCTCCGGTGGCGACACCCCGTCCACGGACGACGCGCGCGGATTCGCGGCGGCCCTCGCCGCGCGGCTCGCCGTGCCGGTGCGGCTGGTCGACGAGCGGCTGTCGACGGTCAGCGCCCAGGGCGCGCTCCGAGCTTCGGGCCGGCCCGCCAAGCGACAGCGGTCCGTGGTGGACCAGGTGGCCGCTGTTATCATCCTGCAACATGCGCTCGACCTGGAACGGTCGAGCGGACGACCGCCTGGCAACCTCGTGACGCGCGACGACGCGTGAGCGCGAACGACGAAGGACGACGACGCGTGGCGAACGAACCCGACTGGGACGACATCTTCTCGACCCGGCCCGCCCCCACCGCGGCGGAGGACGCCGACCCGGCGCCCGAGCCGCTCGAGCAGGAGCCCGCACGACCCCGGCGCGAGCGGCGCCGTGGCGCCTCCCGTCGGGAGGGCCGGCGCGGCCCACGTCGGGGCACGATCGTCCTGGCCGCCGTGCTCGTGCTCGTCCTCGGGGCGGGAGCGGCCGGCGTGGCGGCGCTCTGGGGCGACGTGGCCCCGCGTGTCCAGGCCCTGTTCGGCGGCGAGGAGGAGGCGCCCGACTACGAGGGCGAGGGCAACGGCACGACCGTCGACTTCGCGGTCGTCGAGGGCGACCTCGGCTCGGACATCGCGCAGAACCTCACCGAGGCGGGCGTGACGCGCAGCTACGGCGCGGCGTACGAGATCCTGCTCGCCGACTCGACGATGACCTTCCAGCCCGGCACCTACGCGCTCCAGCAGGAGATGAGCGCGAGCTCGGCCCTCGCGGTCCTCAGCGACCCGGCGAACCGCGTCGTCGACCGGCTCGTCATCCCCGAGGGCACGGCCGCCGTCGACATCCAGCAACTGCTCGTCGCGGCGACGGAGCTCCCCGAGGCCGACGTCGAGGCGGCCTTCGCCGACCCCGCGTCCTACGGCCTGCCGGCGGAGGCCACGAGCCTCGAGGGCTGGCTGTTCCCGGCCACCTACGAGCTCGACGGCGGGCGCACGGCGCGCGACTACGTGCAGCTCATGGTCGACACCATGAAGGAGCGCCTCACCGCGCTCGGCGTCCAGCCCGCCGACCAGCAGCGCGTCGTGACCTTCGCGTCGCTGATCCAGCGCGAGGCGGGCCTCGCGGAGGACTACCCCAAGGTGGCCCGCGTGTTCCAGAACCGCCTCGACCAGGGGATGCTCCTGCAGTCGGACGCGACCGTGGCCTACGGCACGGGCAACACGCACCTCGTGACGACGACCGACGAGGAGCGCGGCGACGCGGGGAACGCCTACAACACCTACGTGCACGAGGGGCTCCCCGTCGGGCCGATCTCGAACCCCGGCGACCTGGCCCTCGACGCTGCGGTGAACCCCGCCGACGGCGCGTGGCTGTTCTTCGTCACGGTCGACCTCGACTCGGGCGAGACCACGTTCTCGGACACCTTCGCGCAGCACCAGGTGGCCGTGGCCCAGTGGCAGGCCTGGATGCGGGAGCACCCCGAGTACGGATGACCCGCCTGGCAGGAGCGCCCGCCCGCACTGTGGGAGGATCGTGCCCATGCTTCGTTGGTTGACGGCCGGAGAATCGCACGGCCCCGAACTCCTCGCCGTGCTCGAAGGACTGCCCGCGGGCGTCCCCGTCTCGCTGGACGCGGTGCGCGCCGACCTGGCCAGGCGCAAGCTCGGCTACGGCCGGGGCTCGCGCATGAAGTTCGAGGCCGACGAGCTGCACGTCTCGGGCGGCGTGCGCCACGGCCTCACCATCGGGGGCCCCGTGGCCCTGCGCATCGGCAACACGGAGTGGCCCAAGTGGGCCGAGGTCATGTCGCCCGAGCCCGTCGAGGCGACCGAGGCGTCGCGGGGTCGCAGCGCGCCCCTCACGCGGCCGCGTCCCGGCCACGCCGACCTCGTCGGCATGCAGAAGTACGACTTCGACGAGGCGCGCCCCGTCCTCGAGCGCGCGAGCGCCCGTGAGACCGCGGCCCGCGTGGCCCTGGGCGCCGTCGCCCGGTCGTTCCTCGCCGAGCTCGGCATCGAGCTCGTGAGCCACACGCTCTCGATCGGGCCCGTGCGCGTCCCCGAGGGCGCTCGCCTCCCGGTGCCGGCCGACGTCGAGGCGCTCGACGCCGACCCGCTGCGCTGCGCCGACCCCGCGACCTCCGAGGCGATGGTCGCCGAGGTCGACGCGGCGAAGAAGGACGGCGACACCCTGGGCGGCATCGTCGAGGTGCTCGCCTACGGCCTCCCGCCGGGCCTGGGCTCGCACGTGCACTGGGACCGCCGCCTCGACTCGCGCCTCGCCGCGGCGCTCATGGGCATCCAGGCCATCAAGGGCGTCGAGGTCGGCGACGGCTTCGAGACCACGCGTCGGCGCGGGTCGGCCGCGCACGACGAGCTGCACCGCCACGACGGCGTCATCACGCGCGACAGCGACCGCGCAGGAGGCACGGAGGGCGGCATGAGCACCGGCACCGTGCTCCGCGTCCGCGCCGGCATGAAGCCCATCGCGACGGTGCCCCGCGCCCTCGCGACGGTCGACGTGACGAACGGCGAGGAGGCCCGCGCGCACCACCAGCGTTCGGACGTCTGCGCCGTGCCCGCCTCGGGCGTGGTGGCCGAGGCGATGGTCGCGCTCGTCCTGGCGGACGCCGTGCTCGAGAAGTTCGGGGGCGACTCGGTCGGCGAGACCGCCCGGAACCTCCGCGGCTACCTCGACGCGATCCCGGAGCAGCTGCGCACCGGGTCGTCCTCCGTCCCGTCGTGACGTCGGGTCCCGTCGCCCTGGTCGGTCCGATGGGGGCGGGCAAGACCAGCATCGGCAAGAAGGCGGCACGCCGCCTCGCCGTCCCGTTCGCGGACACCGACAAGCTCGTGGCGGCCCGGCACGGCTCGGTCGCCGACCTGTTCGCGCGCCACGGCGAGGAGCACTTCCGCGAGCTCGAGCGGTCCGTCGTGGCGGAGGCCCTCCAGGGCGAGGGCCTCGTGTCGCTCGGCGGGGGAGCGGTGCTGCACCCGGCCACGCAGGAGCTCCTGCGGGCCGTGCCCGTGGTGCTGCTCACCGTGACCGCGGAGGCGGTGGCCCCGCGGCTCGCGGGCAGCTCCCGCCCCTTGCTCGCCGCGGAGGGGATGGTCGCCTGGCGTCGCATCGCCGAGGCGCGGGCCCCGCTCTACCGCGAGCTCGCCGACCTCGTCCTCGACACCTCGCACCGACCGGTGTCGGGCGTCGTCGACGACCTCGTGACCTGGATCGACCGACGGAGGACCGCATCGTGACCCACCAGCCCAGCACCGACCCCACGGGCGCCGACCCGAGCAGCACGGACCGTCCCGGCCCCGTCCCGACCGACGCGGACGCTCCCGCCACCCGGATCACCGTGGCCGGCGCGGCGCCCTACGACGTGCTCGTGGGGCGCGACCTGCTCGGGGAGCTCCCGGGCCTCCTGCACCCGCAGACGAAGAAGGTGCTCGTCGTGCACGCGCCGACCCTCGGACGGAAGGCCGACGAGCTGCGACGCTCCCTGGTCGAGGCTGGGTACGAGGCCCTCATCGCCGAGGTCCCCGACGCGGAGGACGCCAAGCGCGTCGAGGTCGCTGCCTTCTGCTGGCAGATCCTCGGGCAGGCCGACTTCACCCGCACGGACGCCGTCGTCGGCTTCGGCGGCGGTGCCATCACCGACCTCGCGGGCTTCGTCGCGGCCACCTGGCTGCGCGGCGTGCGCGTCGTGCAGGTCCCGACGACGGTCCTCGCGATGGTCGACGCCAGCGTCGGGGGCAAGACCGGCGTCAACACCGCCGAGGGCAAGAACCTCGTGGGCGCGTTCCACCCGCCCGCGGGCGTCCTGGTCGACCTCGACCTGCTGGCGACGCTCGGCACGAACGAGATCCGGGCCGGCTTCGCCGAGATCGTCAAGACCGGCTTCCTGGCCGAGCCCGAGATCCTCGACCTCGTCGAGGCCGACGTCGACCGCGTGATCGACCCGACCACGCCCGAGTTCCGCCGCGTCGTCGAGCTCTCGATCGCGTTCAAGGCACGGGTCGTCGGGCAGGACCTCACCGAGCAGGGCCTGCGCGAGGTCCTCAACTACGGGCACACCCTCGGCCACGCGGTGGAGCACGCCGAGCGCTACCAGTGGCGCCACGGCGCCGCGGTCGCCGTGGGCATGGTGTTCGCCGCGGAGCTGGCCCGGCTCGCGGGGCGCCTCTCGGACGACGTCGTGGACCGGCACCGCCGCGTCCTCGGCCTGCTCGGGCTGCCGGTGACGTACCCGCTCGGCCGCTGGGACACCCTCCTCGCCACCATGCAGCGCGACAAGAAGGCGCGGGCCGGCATGCTGCGCTTCATCGTCCTCGACGGGCTCGGCCGCCCGTCCGTGCTCGAGGGGCCCGAGGCGAGCCTCCTGTTCGCGGCGTGGCAGGAGGTCGGCTCCTGACACCGGGCGCCCTCCGCTAGACTCGCCCCCGGCTGCACCCGGCCGCACCCCTCGACCCCGAACGGATCACTCGCGCATGGCGACCACCAACGACATCAAGAACGGCGCCGTCCTCAACCTGGACGGCCAGCTCTGGAACGTCATCGACTTCCAGCACGTCAAGCCGGGCAAGGGTGGCGCGTTCGTGCGCACGAAGATGAAGAACGTCCTGTCGGGCAAGGTCGTCGACAAGACCTTCAACGCGGGCACCAAGATCGACTTCGCCAACGTCGACCGTCGCGAGTACACCTACCTCTACGCCGAGGCCGACGGCTACGTGTTCATGGACACCACCGACTACGACCAGATCAACGTGCCGGCGACGATCGTCGGCGACGCGAAGAACTTCATGCTCGAGAACCAGAACGTCCAGATGGCGCTGCACGACGGCGACCCGCTGTACATCGAGCTCCCCGCGTCCGTGATCCTCGAGGTCACCTACACCGAGCCGGGCCTGCAGGGCGACCGGTCGACCGGCGGCACGAAGCCCGCGACCGTCGAGACGGGCCACGAGGTCCAGGTGCCCCTCTTCCTGGAGCAGGGCACGAAGATCAAGGTCGACACGCGCGACGGCAGCTACCTCGGCCGCGTCGCCGAGTAGTCGGGGCGGCACGAGCAGGTGAGCGCACGCACCAAGGCGCGCAAGCGCGCCCTCGACGTCCTGTACGTCGCCGACATCCGGCAGATCCCGGTCGCCGAGGCGCTCGCCCACGAGGCGGACCGGGCCAGGGATCAGCCCGAGCGCTCGTCGAGCTGGCCCTACGCCCGGGAGATCGTCACGGGCGTGATGGACCACGCCGACGAGATCGACGAGCTGCTCGAGACGTACGCCCAGGGCTGGACCCTGAACCGCATGCCCGCGATCGACCGGGCCCTGCTGCGCATCGGCGCGTGGGAGATCCTGCACGCCGACGACGTGCCCGACGCCGTGGCGATCTCCGAGGCCGTCGAGCTCGCCCAGTCGCTGAGCACGGACGACTCCGCGCCCTTCGTCAACGGCCTGCTGGCCCGCATCGCGTCGACCCAGGCCGGCTGAACGGCCGGCAGGCCCGCCGGGCCACCCGGGACCGGTAAGCTGACCGCACCACGACATCCTTTAAGTTCCGTCCAGAGAGGCGGGGAAGGAGGTCCGATTGAGCACCCGCACCGTGCTGAGTCAGGCTGACATCGCGCGTGCCCTCACGCGCATCGCCCACGAGGTCCTCGAGGCGAACAAGGGCCCCCAGGGCCTCGTCGTCCTCGGGATCCCCACCCGCGGGGTCGTCCTCGCCGGACGACTGGCCGCGACGCTCTCGTCGATCGCGGGCGTCGACGTCCCGACGGGCGCCCTCGACGTGACGATGTACCGCGACGACATCCGCCGGCACCCCACGCGCACGCCGCAGCCCACGACGCTGCCGTCGGGCGGCATCGACGGCGCGACGGTCGTCCTCGTCGACGACGTGCTCTACTCGGGCCGGACCATCCGCGCGGCGCTCGACGCCCTGGGCGACCACGGTCGCCCCCGCGCCGTACGGCTCGCCGTGCTCGTCGACCGGGGCCACCGCGAGCTGCCGATCCGGGCCGACTTCGTCGGGAAGAACCTGCCGACCTCCGCCACGGAGCGCATCTTCGTGCGCCTGCACGGGGTCGACGACGACGAGCTCGTCGCGATCGAGGGCGGAGCCGACTCGTGAGGCACCTGCTCAGCACCGCCGACCTCTCGCGGGCCGAGGCGATCCGCGTGCTCGACGTCGCGGAGGACATGGCCGACACGGCGACGCGGGAGGTCCGCAAGCTGCCCACCCTCCGCGGCCGCACCGTCGTCAACCTGTTCTACGAGGACAGCACCCGCACGCGCATCTCGTTCGAGGCGGCCGCGAAGCGGCTCAGCGCCGACGTCATCAACTTCGCCGCGAAGGGCTCCAGCGTCTCCAAGGGCGAGTCCCTCAAGGACACCGCGCAGACGCTCGAGGCGATGGGCGCCGACGGCATCGTGCTGCGGCACCCGGCCTCGGGCGCACCCCGCGTCCTCGCCGACAGCGGCTGGGTCGACGCGGGCGTCGTCAACGCCGGCGACGGCACGCACGAGCACCCGACCCAGGCCCTGCTCGACGCCTTCACGATGCGACGGCGGGTGCACGGCTCCGGCAGCCGCGGTCGCGACCTCGACGGGCTGCGGGTCCTCGTCGTCGGCGACGTGCTGCACAGCAGGGTCGCCCGGTCGAACGCGTGGCTGCTGCGCACGCTCGGCGCGAGCGTCACCGTGGTGGCCCCGCCGACCCTCCTGCCGGTCGACGTGTCCCGGCTCGGCGTCGCCGTGCGGTACGACCTCGACGAGGCGATCGCCGACGTCCGGCCCGACGTGGTCATGATGCTCCGCATCCAGCAGGAGCGGATGCACGAGGCGGCCTTCCCGAACCCGCGCGAGTACGCCCGGGTCTGGGGCCTCGGCGCCGAGCGCTTCCGCTCCCTGCCCGAGCGCACGCTCGTCATGCACCCCGGTCCCATGAACCGCGGACTCGAGATCGGCGACCTGGCGGCCGACTCCTCCCGCTCCACCGTGCGCGAGCAGGTCGCGAACGGCGTCAGCGTCCGCATGGCCGTGCTCTACCTCGTGCTCGCCGGCGACCGGGAGGACCGCTCATGACCCGCACCACCTACCTGATCCGCGGTGCCGAGACCGTCGACGGCACGCGCACCGACCTGGTGCTGCGCGACGGCCGGGTCGCCGAGGCGGGCACCGGCCTGAGCGCCGCGGGCGCGACGGTCGTCGACGCCGACGGCCTCGTCGTGCTGCCGGGCCTCGTGGACCTGCACACGCACCTCCGCGAGCCCGGGGGCGAGGGCAGCGAGACCGTCCTCACCGGCTCGCGCGCCGCCGCCGCCGGCGGCTTCACGGCCGTGCACGCCATGGCCAACTCGTCGCCCGTCGCCGACACGGCCGGCGTCGTCGAGCAGGTGCAGGCGCTGGGGGAGCGCGCGGGCTACGTCGAGGTGCGCCCGGTCGGCGCGGTGTCCCAGGGGCTCCAGGGCACGCACCTGTCCGAGATCGGCGCCATGGCCCGGTCCCGCGCCGCCGTGCGCGTCTTCTCGGACGACGGCTCGTGCGTCGCCGACCCCCTGCTCATGCGCCGCGCCCTCGAGTACGTCAAGGGCTTCGGCGGGGTCCTCGCCCAGCACGCCCAGGAGCCACGGCTCACCGTCGGCGCGCAGATGCACGAGGGCGCCCTGTCGACCGAGCTCGGCCTCGCGGGCTGGCCCGCCGTCGCCGAAGAGGCCATCATCGCCCGCGACGTCCTGCTGGCCGACCACGTCGGGGCGCGCCTGCACGTCTGCCACGTCTCGACCGCCGGCAGCGTCGAGGTGCTGCGCTGGGCCCGCTCGCGCGGGGTCGACGTGACGGCCGAGGTGACGCCCCACCACCTCCTGCTCACGGAGGACCTCGTGGCGTCGTACGACTCCCGGTACAAGGTCAACCCGCCGTTGCGGCGCCAGGAGGACGTCGACGCCCTCCGCGCCGCCCTCGCCGACGGCACGATCGACGTCGTCGCCACCGACCACGCCCCGCACACCAGCGAGGCGAAGTGCTGCGAGTGGGACGCCGCCGCGAACGGCATGGTCGGGCTGGAGTCGGCGCTGCCCGTGGTGCAGGCCACCATGGTCGACACCGGCCTGCTGGGCTGGGCCGACGTGGCCCGCGTCCTCTCGACGACGCCCGCCCGCATCGGCCGGGTCGCCGGCCAGGGGCAGCCGGTCGCCGAGGGCGGCCCCGCCGAGCTCACCCTCTACGATCGGACGGTGACCCGCACCTTCTCCACCGACGACCTCGCGGGTCGCAGCACGAACTCGCCCTACCTCGGCCGGGTCCTCCCCGGTCGGGTCGTGGCGACGTTCCACGCCGGCCACGCGACCGTGCTCGACGGCGCCGTCGTCGACGCCGACGAGGTCGCCGCCGCCGCGCGGAGGGCCTCGCAGTGACCCAGTGGCTCATCGCCGCCCTGGGAGCGGCGGGCGTCGCGGCCCTGCTCGCGCTCATGGTCCTCGCCTGGCGCGGCCGTGGGCGCCGCCAGGCCGACGTGCCGGCTCCCGAGCCTGCCCCGGCCGATCTGGGCCCCGCGCGCCTGGAGGTCGACGGCGCCTACGTCGCCACCACGCGCGGCGACGACCCGCTCGACCGCGTCGTCGTGCACGGCCTGGGCTTCCGCGGTCGCGCGGTCGTCTCCGTGCACGACGCCGGGGTGCGCCTCGAGATCGCGGGCGTCCCCGCGTTCGTCGTCCCCGCTCCCTGCCTGCGCGACGTCCGTCGTGCCACGTGGACCATCGACCGCGTCGTCGAGCGCGACGGGCTGGTCCTCCTCGCCTGGACGCTGGGCGGCACGCCGGTCGACACCTACCTGCGGCTGCCCGACGACCCGAGGCCGTTCCTCGAGGCCGTGCGCCCGCTCCTCCCCGAGGGTGGGCGACGACCCGGGCGGTCGACCGCCGCCGCCCCCACGACCCCCACCGACACCGACACCGCCGCACCAGGAGGCCACTCGTGACCCAGAAGGCCCTGCTCGTCCTCGAGGACGGGACCCGCTACGAAGGCCGCGCCTACGGCGCCGTCGGCCGCACGCTCGGCGAGGTCGTCTTCGCCACCGGCATGACCGGCTACCAGGAGACCCTCACCGACCCGTCCTACGCCGGGCAGATCGTCGTCATGACCGCCCCGCACATCGGCAACACGGGCGTGAACGACGACGACACCGAGAGCCGCCGCGTGTGGGTCGCCGGCTACGTCGTGCGCGACGCGAGCCGCGTCGTCTCGAACCACCGCGCCCAGGGCAGCCTCGACGACCAGCTGGTCGCCGACGGCGTCGTGGGCATCCAGGGGATCGACACGCGCGCCGTGACCCGTCGCCTGCGCGACGCGGGCACGATGCGCGGCGGCGTCTTCAGCGGTCAGGACGCGCTGCTCCCCGAGGACGAGCAGCTCGCGCTCGTGCGCGACGCGGCCGGCATGCGCGGCCAGAACCTCTCCTCGCAGGTCTCGACCCTGGAGCCCTACGTGCTCGAGGCGCAGGGGGAGCGGCTGGGCACCCTCGCGGTGCTCGACCTCGGCGTCAAGACGTCGACCCTGCGCTACCTCGCCCAGCGCGGCTTCGAGGTGCACGTGCTGCCCCAGTCGACGACGCCCGACGAGCTGCGTGCCCTCGCGCCCGACGCGCTCTTCTACTCGAACGGGCCGGGCGACCCCGCGGCGAGCGACCAGCAGGTCGAGCTGTTGCAGGAGGCCCTGCGCGACGGCACGCCGTTCTTCGGCATCTGCTTCGGCAACCAGCTGCTCGGTCGCGCCCTCGGGTTCGACACGTACAAGCTGCCGTTCGGGCACCGGGGCATCAACCAGCCCGTGCTCGACAAGACGACCGGCAAGGTCGAGATCACGAGCCAGAACCACGGCTTCGCGGTCGACGCGCCCATCGACGGCGTCCTCGAGTCGCCCGCGGGCTTCGGTCGCGTCGAGGTGAGCCACTACAGCCTCAACGACTCCGTCGTGGAGGGCCTCCGCGCGCTCGACGTGCCGGCCTTCTCGGTCCAGTACCACCCCGAGGCGGCCGCCGGCCCCCACGACAGCAACCATCTCTTCGACCGGTTCCGCGAGGCCGTCCTCGCCACGAAGCACGCCGCGACCGCGAGCACCACGGAGGACTCCGAGTAATGCCCAAGCGCCCCGACATCACCAGCGTCCTCGTCATCGGCTCCGGGCCGATCGTCATCGGCCAGGCGGCCGAGTTCGACTACTCCGGCACGCAGGCCTGCCGCGTGCTCCGCGAGGAGGGGGTCCGGGTGATCCTGGTCAACCCGAACCCGGCTACGATCATGACCGACCCCGACTTCGCCGACGCCACCTACGTCGAGCCCATCACGTCGGAGGTCCTCGAGGCGATCATCGTCAAGGAGCGCCCCGACGCGATCCTGCCGACCCTCGGTGGCCAGACCGCGCTCAACGCGGCCATCGCGCTCGACGAGGAGGGCATCCTCGCGAAGCACGGCGTCGAGCTCATCGGCGCCAAGGTCGAGGCGATCCAGAAGGGCGAGGACCGCCAGCTCTTCAAGGCCCTCGTCGTCGAGTCCGGCGCGGACGTGGCCAAGTCGTTCATCGCCACCACCGTCGACGAGGCGATCGGCTTCGCGGAGGAGCTCGGCTACCCGCTCGTCATCCGCCCGTCCTTCACGATGGGCGGCCTCGGCTCGGGCTTCGCCTACGACCGGGCCGAGCTGGTCCGCATGGTCACCGACGGCCTGCACCAGAGCCCGACCACCGAGGTGCTCCTCGAGGAGTCGATCCTCGGCTGGAAGGAGTACGAGCTCGAGATGATGCGCGACACGGCCGACAACACGGTCGTCGTCTGCTCGATCGAGAACGTCGACCCGGTGGGCGTGCACACGGGCGACTCCATCACGGTCGCGCCCGCCCTGACCCTGACGGACCGCGAGTACCAGAACCTCCGGGACATCTCGATCGACATCATCCGGCGCGTGGGCGTCGACACGGGCGGCTGCAACATCCAGTTCGCCGTCGATCCCGCCACGGGCCGCGTCATCGTGATCGAGATGAACCCCCGCGTGTCGCGGTCGAGCGCCCTCGCCTCCAAGGCGACGGGCTTCCCGATCGCCAAGATCGCCGCGAAGCTGGCCCTCGGCTACCGCCTCGACGAGATCCCCAACGACATCACGAAGGTGACGCCGGCCTCGTTCGAGCCGACGCTCGACTACGTCGTGGTCAAGGTGCCCCGCTTCGCGTTCGAGAAGTTCCCCATGGCCGACACGACCCTGACCACGACGATGAAGAGCGTGGGCGAGGCCATGGCCATCGGGCGCAACTACGCCCAGGCCCTGCAGAAGGCGTTGCGCTCCCTCGAGAAGCGCGGCTCGAGCTTCCACTGGGAGGGCGAGCCCGGCGACCAGGAGGCGCTGCTCGCGCTGGCCGCGACGCCGACCGACGGGCGCATCGTCACGGTGCAGCAGGCGCTGCGGGCGGGCGCGACGGCCGAGCAGGTCCACGAGGCCACCGGCATCGACCCCTGGTTCGTCGACCAGGTCGTGCTCGTCAACGAGGTGGCCGCCGAGGTGGCCGCCGCGCCCGAGCTCGACGCCGCGACGCTCCGTCACGCCAAGGACCACGGCTTCGGCGACGCCCAGATCGCGCAGCTGCGCGGACTGACCGAGGGCGAGGTGCGGGCCACGCGCCACGCGCTCGGCGTCCGCCCGGTCTTCAAGACGGTCGACACCTGCGCGGGCGAGTTCCCGGCCCTCACGCCGTACCACTACTCGAGCTACGACCTCGAGACCGAGGTGGCTCCCAGCGACCGGCGCAAGGTGATCATCCTCGGCTCCGGCCCCAACCGCATCGGGCAGGGCGTCGAGTTCGACTACTCGTGCGTGCACGCCAGCTTCGCGCTGAGCGACGCCGGCTACGAGACGATCATGGTGAACTGCAACCCCGAGACCGTGTCGACCGACTACGACACGAGCGACCGGCTCTACTTCGAGCCGCTCACCCTCGAGGACGTCCTCGAGGTCGTGCACGCCGAGTCCGCCTCCGGTGAGCTCGTCGGCGTCGTCGTGCAGCTCGGCGGCCAGACGGCGCTGGGTCTCGCGAAGGGCCTCGAGGCCGCGGGCGTGCCGATCCTCGGCACGAGCCCCGACGCCATCGACTCGGCCGAGGAGCGCGGGCTGTTCTCGGCGATCCTCGACGGGGCGGGCCTCCTGGCGCCCCGCAACGGCACGGCGACCGACCACGCGGGCGCGGTGGAGGTCGCGGAGGAGATCGGCTACCCCGTGCTCGTGCGCCCCTCGTACGTGCTCGGCGGTCGCGGCATGGAGATCGTCTACGACAGCCCGTCCCTGGCGGACTACTTCGTCCGCGTGCAGGACCAGGCCATCATCGGCCCGGACGCCCCCCTGCTCGTCGACCGGTTCCTCGACGACGCGGTGGAGATCGACGTCGACGCCCTCTACGACGGCACCGAGCTCTACGTCGGCGGCATCATGGAGCACATCGAGGAGGCCGGGATCCACTCCGGCGACTCGAGCTGCACCCTGCCTCCGGTGACGCTGGGCAAGGGCGAGATCGACCGCGTCCGCGAGGCCACGCTCGCCATCGCGCGCGGCGTCGGCGTGAAGGGCCTGCTGAACGTCCAGTTCGCCATCGCGGCGGGCGTGCTCTACGTCATCGAGGCGAACCCCCGTGCGAGCCGCACGGTGCCGTTCGTGTCGAAGGCGCTGGGGATCCCGCTCGCGAAGGCCGCCTCGCTCGTCATGGTCGGCAGCAGCGTCCGTGAGCTCGTCACGAGCGGGCTCCTGCCCGAGCAGGACGGCTCGGACGTGCCCCTCGACTCGCCGATCTCCGTCAAGGAGGCCGTGCTGCCGTTCAAGCGGTTCCGCACGAAGGACGGCCAGATCGTCGACAGCGTGCTCAGCCCCGAGATGCGCTCGACGGGCGAGGTCATGGGCATCGACCGCGACTTCCCCCGCGCGTTCGCCAAGAGCCAGACGGCGGCCTACGGCGGGCTGCCCACGTCGGGCACGGTCTTCGTGAGCGTGGCGGACCGCGACAAGCGCGCCATCGTGCTGCCGGTGCTCCGGCTCCAGCAGCTGGGGTTCCGTGTGCTCGCGACGGAGGGCACGGCGACCGTGCTGGTCCGCAACGGCATCGCGGCCGACCCGGTCGCGAAGTACAGCGCGGGCGGCGAGAGCGTCGTCGACCTGATCGCGCGCGACGAGGTCGACATCGTCATCAACACGCCGAGCGGCAGCACCGCCCGCGCCGACGGGTACGAGATCCGGGCCGCGACCGTGGCCGCCGACAAGGCGCTGTTCACGACCATCGCGCAGCTGGGTGCCGCGGTGGCGTCGATCGAGGCGGTCCACTCCGAGCTCGAGGTGACGAGCCTGCAGGACTACGCCGCGGCCCGGGCCGCGCGCCGGTGACGGCGGCGGCCACGGCGGTGCGACCGTTCGGCGAGCGGCTCGCCGAGGCGCTCGGCGCCTCCGGCCCGCTCTGCGTGGGCATCGACCCGCACCCGTTCCTGCTCGACGAGTGGGGCCTCGGTCACGACGCCGCAGGGCTGCGCGACTTCGGGCTCCGCGTCGTCGAGGCGGTCGCAGGAGGCGCGGCGGTCGTGAAGCCGCAGGTCGCGTTCTTCGAGCGGGCCGGCTCGGCGGGCCTCGCGGCGCTCGAGGACGTCCTCTCGGCGGCGCGCGCGGCGGGCCTCCTGACGGTCGGGGACGCCAAGCGCGGCGACATCGGCACGACGATGGACGGCTACGCCGAGGCGTGGCTGGCCCCGGGCTCTCCGCTCCGGGTCGACGCGCTCACGGTCTCGCCCTACCTCGGCTGGGGCTCGCTGGGCGCGACGGCTGCCCGTGCCCGCGAGGTCGGCGCGGGCCTGTTCGTGCTGGCCGCGACCTCGAACCCGGAGGCCCGTGCCCTCCAGACGGCCGTCCTCGCGGTCGGCCCCCGCGCGGGCCGGACCGTCGCGGGCGGTATCGTCGACGACGTGCTCGACGACAACGCGACGGCGGGGGAGACCCGACTCGGATCGATCGGCCTGGTGCTCGGCGCCACGGTCGATCTCGACGACGTGGGGATCGACGCCTCCCGTCTGACGGCGACCCCCGTGCTGGCCCCGGGCTTCGGGGCCCAGGGCGCGACCTTCGCGGACCTGCCCCGCCGCTTCGGCGCCGCCGCCGGCTCGGTCCTGGCCACCGTCTCGCGCTCGGTGCTGTCGGCGGGCCCGTCGGGTCTCGCCGCGGCCGTCCGGCGCGACGCGGAGGAGGTGCGCGCGTGCCTCGCATGACCCCGCCGCCGGTCGACCGCGTGGCCGCGGCTCGCGCGGCCGTCCTCGCCCGGCGCGCTCGCGCCGACGTCAAGCGGGCGGTGGCGGAACGTCGCCGGACCGCGCTCGACGTGGCCGAGACCGCCTGGGCTGGCGAGGCCACGGCTCCCGAGGCGACCCTGCGCGTGCGCGAGCTGCTCACGAGCATCCCCGGCATCGGCCCGACGCGCGTGGCCCGCATCATGGCCGAGCTCGGCATCGCGGAGTCGAAGCGCGTCGGCGGGCTCGGCGTGCGCCAGCGGCGCACCCTGGGCGACTGGCTCGCGGTCCGCGAGTCGCGCGGCCGCGGGCGCGCGAAGCTCGTCGTCCTGGCCGGTCCGACGGCCGTCGGCAAGGGCACGGTCTCGACGCACATCCGCGAGAACCACCCCGACGTCCTGCTCAGCGTCTCGGCCACGACCCGTCAGCCGCGGCCGGGGGAGGTCGACGGCGTGCACTACTACTTCGTCGACGACGACGAGTTCGACCGCATGGTCCGCGACCGCGAGATGCTCGAGTACGCGACCGTCCACAACTCGCACCGGTACGGCACGCCGCGGCCCCCGGTCGACGCCGCCCTCGACGAGGGCCGCAGCGTCCTGCTCGAGATCGACCTCCAGGGCGCGCGCCAGGTGCGCGCGGCCATGCCTGAGGCGGTCCTGGTGTTCCTGCTGCCGCCGACGTGGGACGAGCTCGTGCGCCGCCTCATCGGCCGGGGCACGGAGGAGGCCGCCGAGCAGCAGCGCCGGCTCGAGACCGCGAAGGTCGAGCTGGCCGCCCAGGACGAGTTCGACGTCAAGGTCGTCAACCGCGACGTCGCGGAGGCGGCCCAGGAGGTCGTAGACTTGCTCTCCGCGCCCGTCTCGGCGCGCCCGCGCGCCTGACGCGCCACCAGACCTCATCCTCCACACGCAAGGAGCAACCATGGCCGACAAGAACAAGGGCATCATCGATCCGCCCATCGACGAGCTGCTCTCGAAGGTCGAGTCCAAGTACGCGCTCGTCATCTTCGCCTCGAAGCGCGCCCGGCAGATCAACGACTACTACGCCGACCTGCACGAGGGCAGCCTGTTCGACAACGTCGGCCCCCTCGTCGACAGCACGATCGACGACAAGCCCCTCTCGGTCGCGATGCACGAGATCAACGAGGACAAGCTCTCCGTCACCCCGCTGGCGACGCCGGCGGAGTGACCGCCGGCACCGCCGACCGACGTCGGCGGTGCGTGGCATCATCGGTGAGGCCCCCGCGGAGCGATCCGCCGGGGCCTCATCGCGCTCCCGGCGGCCCCGCCGCCCGCACCACTCACGCAGAGGACCCCAGTGACCCCGACCGACGAGACCACCCGCACCCCCGCCGCCGCGAGCACGGGCCTCCGGCTCTTCACCTCCGAGAGCGTGACCGAGGGCCACCCCGACAAGATCTGCGACCAGATCTCGGACGCCATCCTCGACGCCCTGCTGGCGGTCGACCCCGAGAGCCGCGTCGCGGTCGAGACCATGGTGACGACGGGGCTGGTGCACGTGGCGGGCGAGGTGACGACCACGGGCTACGTCGACATCCCCACCATCGTGCGCGACCTCATCGTCGGCATCGGCTACACGTCGTCCGCCGTGAGCTTCGACGGTCGCACGTGCGGCGTCGAGGTCTCGATCGGTTCGCAGTCGCCCGACATCGCCCAGGGCGTCGACACGGCCCTGGAGGCGCGCAGCGGAGCGAGCGACGACGAGCTCGACCGCCTCGGGGCCGGCGACCAGGGCCTCATGTTCGGCTACGCGACGAACGAGACGCCGCAGTACATGCCGATGCCCGTGTGGCTCGCCCACCGCCTCGCCGAGCGCCTCGCCGCCGTGCGGCACGAGGGAGTCCTGCCCTACCTGCGGCCTGACGGCAAGACCCAGGTCACGATCGGTTACGACGGCGTCGTCCCGCGTTCGGTCGACACGGTCGTCCTGTCCACCCAGCACGGCCCCGACGTCACGAGCGAGCAGCTCGAGGCCGACGTCGTCGAGCACGTCGTGCGCCCGGTCCTCGACGAGGCGGGCCTCGACGCCAGCGCGACCCGGTTCATCATCAACCCCTCGGGCCGCTTCGAGATCGGCGGCCCCCAGGGCGACGCAGGGCTGACCGGCCGCAAGATCATCGTCGACACGTACGGCGGCGCCAGCCGCCACGGCGGCGGGGCCTTCTCGGGCAAGGACCCGTCGAAGGTCGACCGCTCGGCGGCCTACGCCATGCGCTGGGTCGCGAAGAACGCCGTCGCCGCGGGCCTCGCCGACCGGCTCGAGCTGCAGGTCGCCTACGCGATCGGGCGCGCGGCTCCCGTGGGCCTCTACGTCGAGACCTTCGGCACCGGCCACGTCTCCGACGACGTGCTCATCGGGGCGATCCGGGAGGTCTTCGACCTGCGGCCGGCCGCCATCATCCGTGACCTCGACCTCAAGCGCCCGATCTACGCGGCCACCTCGACGTACGGCCACTTCGGCCGGGAGCTCCCGGACTTCACCTGGGAGGCCCTCGACCGCGTCGACGCGCTGCGGGCCGCCGCCGGGCTCTGACCAGCGTGGTGTCCGGTCGGTCCCCGGCAGCCGTCGCACGGGTGCTCGTCGACTCGCCGCTGCCCCAGCTCGACCGGTTGTTCGACTACGCGGTCCCGGCGGCCCTCGTCGACGAGGTCGTGCCGGGGGTCCGCGTGTCGGTGCCCCTGCGATCGGCGGGGCGCATCGCCGACGCGTGGGTGGTCGAGGTCGTCGCCGAGTCCGAGCACGGCGGTGAGCTGAGCGAGCTCGAGGCGCTCGTCTCTCCCGTCCCCGTCCTGGCCCCCGAGGTCTGGCGGCTCGCGCGAGCGGTGGCCGACCGGGCCGGGGGCTCCGCCAGCGACGTGCTGCGCCTCGCCGTGCCGCCGCGCCAGGTGCGCGTGGAGAAGGCGTGGCTGGCCGCGCGAGAGGCGGCGTCGTCGTCCGGTGACGGCGGCGCCGCTGCCGCCGAGCCCCAGGACCGCCTCTCGCCGGTCGAGGCGCTGCCCGTCCAGCACTACCGCTCGACCGACCTGCCGGGCCTCGTGCGCGGGCGGGGCCGCGCGGCCGTCGAGGCCGTCCCCCTGCTCGTCCCGACGGAGGGCGGCGACTGGATCGCGGCCTGGGCGGCGACGGCCGTCGAGCTCGCCACGGTCGCGCTGGCCGACGGCGACGACGCGATCCTCGCCGTGCCCGACCACCGCGACCTCGAGCACGTGCTCACGGCGCTGGCCGAGGTGCTGCCGCCCGAGCGGATCGTGCGGCTCGACTCCGGCCAGTCGAACCCCGACCGCTACCGGGCCCTGCTGCGGGCACGCTCCGACGACGCGGTCGTCGTCGTGGGGAACCGCTCGGTGCTGCTCGCGCCGTCGTCGCGCACCGGCCTCGTCGTCGTCGTCGACGACGGCGACGAGTCCTTCGCCGAGCCGCTGGCCCCCTACGTCCACGCCCGCGACACGGCGCTCCTGCGCTCGACCCAGCAGTCCGCGGCCCTGGTGTTCC
Source organism: Frigoribacterium salinisoli (assembly GCF_054781095.1). NCBI lineage: Bacteria > Bacillati > Actinomycetota > Actinomycetes > Micrococcales > Microbacteriaceae > Frigoribacterium > Frigoribacterium salinisoli. The sequence continues at coordinate 696,392 of NZ_BAAGVB010000001.1, read as the reverse complement.
TCTCGCACGCCCGCAGCACCGACGTCCAGCGGCTCGTCGAGATCGGCTTCCTCGCGGACGTCCGGCCCGACCCCAGGTACCAGCCGCACGTCGTGCCGACCGCGCAGCAGGCCGCCCAGGACGGCTTCGCGGCCCAGGCGCGCATCCCCTCGACCGCCTGGCAGGAGGCACGGGCGGCGCTCGAGCACGGTCCCGTCCTCGTGCAGGTCGCGCGCCCCGGCCACGCCCCGCGGCTGGGGTGCGCCGACTGCGGCGACATCGCCCGCTGCCCGGTCTGCGGCGGCCCGCTGCACCAGCGCTCGGCCGGCGCCGTGCCTGCCTGCGCCTGGTGCGGCGCCCTCGCCGTCGGCTGGACCTGCCCCACCTGCGAGGGCACGCGCCTGCGCTCCGTGGGGAGCGGTGCGACCCGGACCGCCGACGAGCTCGGGCGGGCGTTCCCGGGCGTGAAGGTCGTCGTCTCGGACGGCTCCCGGCGCCTCACCCGGGTCGACGACGAGCCCGCGGTGATCGTGGCGGTGCGCGGTGCCGAACCGGTCGCCCCCGGCGGCTACCGGGCCGTGCTCCTGCTCGACGGCGAGCGCATGCTGGCGCGCGAGAGCCTTCGCGTCGCCGAGGACTGCGTGCGCGGTTGGGCCAACGCCGCGGCGCTGGCGGCGCGCCGGGCGCCGGTCGTCCTCGTGGGCGTGGGCGGGGCTCCTGCCGCCGCGCTGGCGACCTGGCAGCTGCCGCGCTTCGCCTCGGGCGAGCTCGCCGACAGGCGGGACCTGCGCTTCCCGCCGGCCGTGCGCGTGGCGACCGTCACGGGCACGACCGGGGGCGTCGCGCGGGCCCTCGAGGCCCTGCCCGACGACGTCCGCCGCGAGACGCTCGGCCCGGTCGAGGTGCCGGGCGGGGACCGGGCCGTCGTGCGCTTCGACTACGCCCGGGGCGCCGAGGTGGCGCAGGCCCTCCGCGCGGAGGTCGTGCGGGCCGCCGTCGACCGGCGCAAGGCGCTCGGTCAGGGCCGTGGGCGCGCCCTCCCTACACTCAGAGTGCGGTTCGACGACGTCGAGCCCTTCGCCGACTGATCCCGAAAGGCCCCGCTCGTGCGCCTCGTCCTCGCCGGCAGCCCGGCCGCCGCCGTGCCCACCCTCACCGCCCTGGCCGCCCGGCCCGAGCACGAGATCGTCGCCGTCCTCACCCGGGACGACACCCCCCAGGGTCGCCGGCGCGTGCTGACCCCCACGCCCGTCGCGGTCGAGGCGGAGCGGCTCGGCCTGCCCGTCGTCAAGGCGCGACGCCTCGACGCCGAGGTGACGGAGCGCCTCCTGGCCCTGGAGCCCGACCTGGGCGTGGTCGTGGCCTACGGCGCGCTCCTGCGCGAGCCCCTGCTCAGCGGGCCCCGGCTCGGCTGGGTCAACCTGCACTTCTCGGTGCTGCCGCGCTGGCGCGGCGCGGCTCCCGTGCAGCGCGCGCTGGTGGCGGGCGACGCGGTCACCGGGGCCACGGTGTTCCAGCTGGTGCCCGAGCTCGACGCGGGGGCCGTGCTGGGCGTCCTCGAGCACCCGCTCACGGGGACCGAGACGGCGGGGGAGCTCCTCGACGCCCTGGCGCTCCGCGGTGCCGACCTCGTGGCCGACGTCGTGGGCGGCCTCGCCGACGGCACGGCCCGGGCGCGCGAGCAGGAGGGCGAGGTCACGACCGCCCCCAAGCTCACGCTCGACGACGGCCGCCTCGACCTCGCGGCGCCGGCCCGCACGGTGCTCGACCGCTGGCGGGGCGTGACGCCCGAGCCGGGCGCGCACGTCCAGCACCGGGGCGACCGCCTCAAGGTCCTCGAGCTGCGTGCCACGACCGGCGACGTCCCCCCGGCCGGAGCCGGTGAGCTGCACCTCGACGCCCGCCGCGTGCTCGTCGGCACGGGCACCGACCCCCTCGAGCTCGTGCGCGTCCAGCCGGCCGGCAAGAAGCCGATGGCGGCGGCCGACTGGTGGCGGGGCCTGTCCGGGCACGACGACAGGAGGCTCGCATGAGCCGCGTGCAGCCGGCCCGGTCCGTGGCGTTCGACGTCGTGCGGGCCGTGGAGCACGACGACGCCTACGCGAACCTCCTCCTGCCGCAACGGATCCTGCGTGCCGGCCTCGACGCGAAGGACGCCGCCCTCGCCACCGAGCTGACGTACGGCACCCTGCGGATGCGCGGCTACTACGACCGCGTGCTCGCCCTCGCCGCCCGGCGGCCGGTGACCGCGATCGATCCCGAGCTGCTCGACGTGCTCCGCCTCGGTGCGCACCAGCTGCTGTCGACCCGCGTGGCGGCCCACGCGGCCGTCGACGAGACGGTGTCGCTGGCCCGGGAGGTCTCGGGCCGGGCCGGCACGGGCTTCGTCAACGGCGTCCTGCGGACGATCTCGCGCTCGACGCCCGAGACCTGGCGCGAGCGCGTGCTCGAGGGCGCCACCAGCGACGACGACCGCATCGCCGCCGAGTGGTCGCACCCCACCTGGGTCGTGCGGGCCCTCCGCCGGTCGCTCGCGGCCGAGGGACGGGCCGACGAGCTGGTCGACCTCCTCGCCGCCGACAACGTCGCTCCCCGCGTGGGGCTCGTGGCCCTGCCCGGGCTCTCCACGCCCGACGAGCTCGAGGGCGAGCCCGGCCGGGTCTCCCCGCTGGCGGTCACGAGCGCGGGCGGCGACCCGTCCCGCGGCGAGGCGGTCCGTTCCGGTCGTGCGCGCGTGCAGGACGAGGGCTCGCAGCTGGCGGCGCTCGCGCTCAGCCGCTTCCGTCCCGCGGTGCCGGGGGAGCGGTGGCTCGACCTCTGCGCCGGACCGGGCGGCAAGGCCGCGCTCCTCGCCGCCGAGGCCGCGGTCGCGGGGGCGTCCCTCGTCGCCAACGAGGTCGTGCCGGCGCGGGTCGGGCTCGTCCGACAGGCGTTGGCCACCGTGCCCGGCGACGTCGAGGTGCGCCAGGGCGACGGGCGCCTCGTCGGCACCGAGGAGCCCGGCCGGTACGACCGCGTGCTGCTCGACGCCCCGTGCACCGGTCTCGGAGCCCTCCGACGACGCCCGGAGGCCCGCTGGCGCAAGCAGCCCGGCGACGTGGGGGAGCTCAGCGCGCTCCAGGGCGAGCTGCTCGACTCGGCCGTCGCGGCCCTGGCTCCCGGTGGCGTGCTCGCCTACGTGACCTGCTCGCCCCACCTCGCCGAGACCCGCGCGGTCGTCGAGGCGGGCCTGCGGCGGCACGAGGGCGTCGTCGACCTCGCCGACGCCGCGCGGACGGTCGGCGACGCCGCCCGCCCCGGGGTCGACCTCGACCTCGCGTCGGGACCGTACGCCCAGCTGTGGCCGCACCGCCACGGCACGGACGCCATGTTCGTGGCGCTGCTCGTCAAGCGCGGCGGGGCCGGCGGCACGGGCACCGGAGCGGCCTCGTGACGAGGCCGCTCCGCGGCCTCCCTGCCCGGCCCCGGTAAGCTCTCGGCGTGTCCGTGCGCATCAGCCCCAGCATCCTGTCCGCCGATTTCGCGAACCTCGAGCGCGACCTGGCGCGCATCGCCGACGCCGACCTCGTCCACGTCGACGTCATGGACGGGCACTTCGTGCCCAACCTCACCCTCGGCCTCCCCGTCGTCCAGCGGCTCCAGGAGGTCAGCCCGGTGCCGCTCGACGTGCACCTCATGATCGAGGACGCCGACCGCTGGGCACCGCGGTACGCCGAGACCGGTGCCTCGTCGGTGACCTTCTCGCTCGAGGCCGCCGCCGACCCGGTGGCCACCGCGCGGGCGATCCGCAGCGCCGGCGCACGCGCCTCCGTCGCCGTGAAGCCCGGCACCGACGTCGAACCCCTCCTCCGCACCCTCGACGAGTTCGACATGATCCTCGTCATGACCGTCGAGCCGGGCTTCGGCGGGCAGTCCTTCCGGCCCGAGACGATGCCCAAGCTGCGCCGTGCACGCGAGGCGGTCGACGCCTCCGGCCTCGACGTGTGGCTCGAGGTCGACGGCGGCATCACGGTCGACACGATCGGCACGGCCGTCTCGGCCGGGGCCGACACGATCGTCGCCGGCTCGGCCGTCTACGGTGGCGAGCCCGCGGAACGCATCGCGGCGCTGCGTGCCGCCGCGGCCCGGTAACCTGGGCGACGTGAAATCGTTCGACGAGCTCTTCACCGAGCTGACCGAGAAGGCCCGCACCCGACCCGAGGGGTCGGGCACCGTCGCCGAGCTCGACGCCGGGGTCCACCAGATCGGCAAGAAGATCGTCGAGGAGGCGGCCGAGGTCTGGATGGCCGCCGAGTACGAGGGCGACGTCGCCACGGCAGAAGAGATCAGCCAGCTGCTCTACCACCTGCAGGTGCTCATGGTGGCCAAGGGGCTCACGCCCGCCGACGTCTACCGACATCTCTGAGTCCGTCCCCGAACCCCTCACCACCCCCCGCGCCGCTCTCGGGCGGCGCCGACCGGACGGAACGCACCATGCTCCGCGTAGCAGTACCCAACAAGGGCTCCCTCAGCGAGACCGCCTCCGAGATGCTGGCCGAGGCCGGCTACGTGGGGCGACGTGACACCAAGACCCTGCACGTGCTCGACGAGCGCAACGGCGTCGAGTTCTTCTACCTCCGGCCACGCGACATCGCGACCTACGTCGGCTCGGGCGCCCTCGACGTCGGCATCACCGGCCGCGACCTGCTGCTCGACAGCCTGTCGCCCGCCCACGAGCTGGCGCCGCTCGACTTCGGCCGGTCGACGTTCCGCTTCGCGGGGCCGCGGGGCGCCTTCCACGACCTCGCCGACCTGCAGGGCAAGCGGGTGGCCACGAGCTACCCGGGTCTCGTGGGCGCGTTCCTCGACCGCGAGGGCGTCTCGGCCGAGCTCGTCCGCCTCGACGGCGCGGTGGAGAGCGCCGTCCAGCTCGGCGTCGCGGACGGCATCGCCGACGTCGTCGAGACCGGGGGCACGCTGCGCGCGGCCGGCCTCGAGATCTTCGGCCCGGTCATCCTCGAGTCGACGGCCGTGCTCGTCACGGCCGACGACGAGACGCCCGGGCTGTCGGTGCTGCACCGCCGCCTGCAGGGCGTGCTCGTGGCCCGGCAGTTCGTGCTCATGGACTACGACGTGCCCGTGGCCAAGCTCGAGGCGGCGACGGCCATCGCGCGCGGCATGGAGTCGCCGACCGTCTCGCCGCTGCACGACCCCGAGTGGGCCGCCGTGCGCGTCATGGTGCCCCGCCGCGACACCAACCAGGTCATGGACGCCCTCTACGACCTCGGCGCGCGGGCGATCCTCGTCAGCCCCATCCACGCCGCGAGGCTCTGAGGTGGCCGCGTCGTCGGCGTCGCTCGCCGTCCGCGTCATCCCGTGCCTCGACGTCGCCGCCGGCCGTGTCGTCAAGGGCGTGAACTTCCTCGACCTGCGCGACGCGGGCGACCCGGTCGAGCTCGCCCGCAGCTACTACGAGCAGGGTGCCGACGAGATCACCTTCCTCGACGTCACCGCCACGGTCGACGAGCGGTCGACGACCTACGACGTCGTCCGGGCGACCGCGGAGCAGGTCTTCATCCCGCTCACGGTCGGCGGCGGCGTGCGGTCGACGGACGACGTCGCCCGGCTCCAGGCCGCCGGTGCCGACAAGATCGGCGTGAACAGCGCGGCCATCGCCCGCCCCGACCTCGTCGGCGAGATCGCCGACCGGTTCGGGGCCCAGTGCGTGGTGCTGTCGCTCGACGTCAAGCGCTCGAGCGCCACGCCGAGCGGCTTCGTCGTCACGACGCACGGTGGACGCACCGAGACGACGCTCGACGCGGTCGCCTGGGCCCGTGAGGCCGTCGAGCGCGGCGCGGGGGAGCTGCTCGTCAACTCGATCGACGCCGACGGCACGAAGCAGGGCTTCGACCTCGAGCTGGTCTCGACCATGCGCGAGGTCAGCCGAGTGCCGGTCGTCGCCTCAGGAGGCGCGGGTCGCCTCGAGCACTTCGCCCCGGCGATCGAGGCGGGCGCCGACGCGGTGCTCGCGGCGAGCGTCTTCCACGCGCGCGAGTTCACGGTGGGCCAGGTGAAGGACGCCCTCGCGGCCTCCGGCGCCACGGTGCGCACGGGAGCGGTCCGATGAGAGGCGGCGAGGTGCTGACGCGCGAGACGGCCGCGGCGGTCGTCGGCCGCGCCCGGTTCGACGGGGACGGCCTCCTGCCCGCCATCGTCCAGCAGGAGGGCACCAAGGACGTCCTCATGATGGGCTGGATGGACGCCGAGGCCCTGACGCGCACCCTCACCGAGGGCAGGGTCACGTTCTGGTCCCGGTCCCGTCGGGAGTACTGGCGCAAGGGCGACACCTCCGGCCACGCGCAGTACGTCCGGGCCGCCGCGCTCGACTGCGACGCCGACGTGCTGCTCGTCACCGTGCAGCAGGTGGGGGCCGCCTGCCACACGGGCGAGCACTCGTGCTTCGACGTCGAGCCGTTGGCCCCGGTCACGGCCTCGGCACCCGGGTCCGCGTCCGGAGAGGAGCCCTCCCGTGGCTGACCGGTCCTCCACGACGCGCGAGCAGTTCGACGCCCTGCTCGAGGGGCACCGCGTGGTGCCCGTCGTGCGCGACCTCTTCGCCGACGGCGAGACGCCGGTGGGCGTCCACCGCAAGCTCGCCGGGGGTCGACCGGGCACGTTCCTGCTCGAGAGCGCCGAGCAGGGCGGCATCTGGTCCCGGTGGTCCTTCGTCGGCGCGGCGTCCTTCGGGGTCCTCACGACCTCGGGCGACGAGGTCGTCTGGCACGACCACGGCCTCAGCCGCGAGCGGGCACTGGGCGACGCGACCGGCACGCCCCTCGAGGTGCTGGCAGCGCTGCACGCGCGCTGGGCGACGCCGCGGATCCCCGGCCTGCCGCCCCTCACGGGCGGCCTCGTCGGGTTCGTCGGCTGGGAGGCCGTCCGCGAGCTCGAGCACCTGCCCTCCGGGCCGCCCGCCGAGTTCGAGGTGCCGTCGCAAGCCTTCAGCTTCGTGAGCGAGCTCGTCGCGCTCGACCACCGCACGGGCGCGGTCCTGCTCGTCGCCACGGCGCTGGTGGACGGCCAGGACGACCCGGACGCCCTCTGGGCCGACGCCCAGTCCCGCCTGGACCGCCTGCAGGCCGGCCTGGCCGCCCCCAGCGAGGCCCACCTCTCCGACGTCGCCCTCGACGTCGTGCCGGAGCCCCGGCGCCGGACGACCGACGCCGAGTACGCCCGGGCGATCGAGCGGTCGAAGGAGCACATCCGCGACGGCGACGTCTTCCAGGTCGTCATCTCGCAGCGCTTCGACCACGAGCTCACCGCCGAGCCCCTGGACGTCTACCGGGTCCTCCGCACCGTGAACCCGAGCCCGTACATGTACCTGGTCTCCTTCGAGGACGACTCGGGCGAGCCCTACACGATCGTCGGCTCGTCGCCCGAGGCGCTCGTCAAGGTGGAGGGGCGCCGGGTCTACACGCACCCCATCGCGGGCTCGAAGCCGCGCGGGGCCACGCCCGAGGAGGACGCGCTCCTCGCCGACCAGCTGGCCACCGACCCCAAGGAGCGCGCCGAGCACCTCATGCTCGTCGACCTGGCCCGCAACGACCTGCTCAAGGTGTGCACGCCGGGCTCGGTGGGCGTCACCGAGTTCATGCAGGTCGAGCGCTTCAGCCACATCATGCACCTGGTCTCGAGCGTCGAGGGCGACCTCGCCCCGGGGCGCGACGCGGTCGACGCGTTCCGTGCGACCTTCCCGGCGGGCACGTTGTCGGGCGCCCCCAAGCCCCGGGCGCTCGAGATCATCGACGCCCTGGAGCCCGCCCAGCGCGGCGTCTACGGGGGAGTGGTGGGCTACTTCGACTTCGCCGGCTCGGCCGACCTCGCGATCGCCATCCGCACGGTGCTGCTGCAGGGCGGCACCGCCCGCGTGCAGGCGGGCGCCGGGCTGGTGTCCGACAGCGACCCCGAGGCCGAGGGGCAGGAGGCACGCAACAAGGCGGCGGCCCCCCTCCGCGCCGTCGCGGTCGCCAACGCCCTCACGAGGCTCGGTCGATGACCCCCCGGCGCCTCAAGCTCGTCCTCGTCCTGTCGGGCCTCGTGCTCGCGGCGCTCACGCTGCTCGCGTGGACGCAGCCGTGGTTCGTGCTGGCGGTGCGGGCGCCCCAGGGCGGGTCCGTCGACGTCACGAGCGACGGCGACGTCGCGGGCGGCGCCCTGGCGGCGCTGGCCCTGGCCAGCCTCGCCCTCGTCGGGGCGCTGACCATCGCGGGCGTCGTCTTCCGCGTCGTGCTCGGCGTCCTCCAGGCCCTCCTCGGCGCGTGCGTGGCCCTCTCGGCCGTGCTCGCCGTCGGCGACCCCGTGGGCGTCTCGGGCAGCGCGGTCACCGCGGCGACGGGCGTCGACGGCAGCAGGAGCCTCGACGACCTCGTCACGTCGGTGGCCGGCACCCCCTGGCCCTGGGCGGGCCTCGCGGCCGGGCTGCTCACGGTGCTCCACGGTGCCGCGGTCGCCCTCACCGCACGACGCTGGCCCGCCGCCACGCGCAAGTACCAGGCCGTGCGCCTGGAGCAGGCCGACCCCTCGCAGGACCCGGCCGCCGCGTGGGACTCCCTCTCGGGCGGCGACGACCCGACGGCCGGTCAGGCCGACGGCCACGACCGCAGCCGGTAGGCTGGTCGGGTACCGGACACACCAAGGAGCACTGTGAGCACTGAGACGACCGACGACCTCGGACACGGCAATTCCCCCGCCGCCTGGACGGCCGTGATCATCATGCTGGTCGCCTTCACGATCGGCACGCTGGCGTTCTTCTTCGCCATCGCGTGGGTCGTCTGGGCCGCCGTGGGGCTCCTCGTCGTCGGCCTCGTCGTCGGGCTCGTCATGAAGAAGCTCGGCTACGGCGTGGGCGGTCACCGCTACGTGCCGAAGGCGCACGACTAAGTGCTCGACGACCTCTTCGCCGGGGCGCTGGCCGATGCCTCCGCCCGCCGCGACGCCCTTCCCCTCGCCCAGGTCGAGGCCGCCGCGCTGGCCCGGCCTGCCGCGCTCGACGCCCGGGCCGCCCTGAGCCCCGCCGAGCGCGTCAAGCTCATCGCCGAGGTGAAGCGGGCGTCGCCGTCGCGCGGCGACCTCGCGACGATCCCCGACCCGGCCGCCCTCGCCGCCTCGTACGAGACGGGCGGGGCCTCGGCCATCAGCGTCCTCACCGAGGGGCGCCGCTTCAAGGGCTCGCTCGACGACCTCGAGGCCGTCCGCGAGGTCGTCTCCGTCCCCGTGCTCCGCAAGGACTTCATCGGCGATCCCTACCAGGTCCTCGAGGCCAGGGCCGCGGGCGCCGACCTCGTGCTGCTGATCGTCGCCGGGCTCGAGCAGCGCCGTCTCGTCGAGCTGCACGAGCTCGTCCAGCAGCTCGGCATGACCGCGCTCGTCGAGGCCCACTCGGCCGACGAGGTCTCCCGGGGCCTCGACGCCGGGGCGCAGCTGCTCGGCGTCAACGCGCGCGACCTGACGACGTTCGAGCTCGACCAGGACCTCTTCGGTCGTCTCGCCGACGCGATCCCGCAGGGCGTCACGCGCGTCGCCGAGTCCGCCGTCACCAGCCCGGCCGACGTCGCCCACTACCGACGGGCCGGTGCCGACGTCGTCCTCGTCGGCGAGGCCCTCGTCACCCACGGCGACCCCGTCGCCGCCGTCTCGACCTTCCTGGAGGCCTGACCATGGCCCTGCGCGACATGACCGGGCCGTACTTCGGCTCCTTCGGCGGACGCTTCGTCCCCGAGTCCCTGGTGGCGGCCCTCGACGAGCTCGACGAGGCGTACCGCGCCGCAGCCGTCGACCCCGAGTTCGCGGCCGAGCTGACGGCCCTGCACGCGACCTACACGGGGCGCCCGTCGATCATCACCGAGGTCCCGCGCTTCGCGCAGCACGCGGGCGGGGCCCGGATCGTCCTCAAGCGCGAAGACCTGAACCACACCGGGTCGCACAAGATCAACAACGTGCTCGGGCAGGCCCTGCTCGCCCGTCGCCTGGGCAAGACGCGCCTCATCGCCGAGACGGGCGCCGGTCAGCACGGCGTCGCGACGGCCACCGCCGCCGCGCTGTTCGGCATGGAGTGCGTCGTCTACATGGGTCAGGTCGACACCGAGCGCCAGGCGCTCAACGTCGCCCGCATGCGCCTGCTCGGTGCCGAGGTCGTCTCCGTCGCGACCGGTTCGCGCACCCTGAAGGACGCCATCAACGACGCCATGCGCGACTGGGTGGCGAGCGTCGACACGACGCACTACGTGCTCGGCACGGTGGCCGGCCCCCACCCGTTCCCGGCCATGGTGCGCGACTTCCACAAGATCATCGGCGAGGAGGCTCGCCAGCAGGTCCTCGACCTCACGGGTGCCCTCCCCGACGCCGTCGCGGCCTGCGTGGGCGGCGGCTCGAACGCCATGGGCATCTTCCACGCGTTCCTCGACGACGCCGACGTCCGCCTGTTCGGCTTCGAGGCCGGCGGTGACGGCGTCGAGACGGGCCGCCACGCGGCGTCCATCACCCTCGGCAAGGTCGGCAACCTCCAGGGCGCCAAGTCGTACCTCATGCAGGACGACGACGGCCAGACCATCGACAGCCACTCCATCTCGGCCGGCCTCGACTACCCGAGCGTCGGGCCCGAGCACGCCTGGCTGTCCGAGACGGGGCGCGCGGAGTACCTCCCGGTCACCGACGCCGAGGCGATGGAGGCCTTCCGCCTCCTCACGCGCACCGAGGGCATCCTGCCGGCCATCGAGTCGGCGCACGCCCTGGCCGGCGCCCTCCGGCTCGGCCAGGAGCACCCGGACTGGACGATCCTCGTCTCGCTGAGCGGGCGCGGCGACAAGGACGTCGCGACCGCGAGCCGCTACTTCGGCGTGCTCGACGAGGAGGCACAGCAGCTGTGAGCACCGAGAGCACCGTCGGCGCGGCGATCCGCGCGAGCAAGCAGGAGGGCGCGGGGGCCGTCATCGGCTACCTCCCGGTCGGCTTCCCGACGCTGGGCACGAGCGTCGAGGCGGCGGTCGCCATGGCGCGCTCGGGCATCGACGTGATCGAGCTCGGCCTGCCGTACAGCGACCCGGTCATGGACGGCCCCGTCATCCAGGCCGCCACCCAGCGCTCGCTCGCCGAGGGCTTCCGCGTGCGCGACGTCTTCACGGCCGTCCGCGAGATCACGTCGGCGGTCGAGTCGCCCGTGGTGGTCATGACCTACTGGAACCCCGTCGAGCAGTACGGCGTCCAGCGCTTCGCGGACGACCTCGCGGCGGCCGGGGGAGCAGGCCTCATCACGCCCGACCTCATCCCCGACGAGGCCTCGGCCTGGCTGGCCGCCTCCGAGGCGGCCGATCTCGACCGCGTCTTCCTCGCGGCCCCCTCGTCCAGCGAGGCACGCCTCCGACAGGCCGTGGCCGCGAGCCGCGGGTTCGTCTACACCGTCTCGACGATGGGCATCACGGGAGCGCGCAGCGACGTCGACGCGGCCGCGGCGACGCTCGTCGCCCGCCTCCGCGCGGTCGACGTCGAGCACGCCTGCGTCGGCCTCGGCATCTCCACCGCCCAGCAGGTGCGCGAGGTCCTCGGCTACGCCGACGGCGCCATCGTCGGCTCGGCCTTCGTGCGAGCCCTGGCCGAGGGCGGCGTGCCGCAGCTCGCCGACGTCGCGGCGGACCTCGCCTCGGGCGCTAGAGTCGTCTAGCGCCGTCGCCGGGCCTCCGGCAGCGCGTCACACCGTCCTCCCTGAAAGGCGTCACCGCCCGTGCACGTTCCCCTGAGCATCCCGAGCCCGTCCGTCGAGTGGCAGTACTTCGACCTCACCTCGTGGATCAACTCGACGTTCGGCGCGGCCCTGCCCGGCGAGCTGCGGATCCATGCCTACGCGCTGTGCATCCTCGTCGGCATCGTCGCGGCGGTGCTCATCACGAACCACCGCCTGACCCGGCGGGGCGCCGAGCGCTGGGTCGTCATCGACGTGGCGATCTTCGCCGTGCCGGCCGGCATCATCGGTGGTCGCTTCTTCCACGTCGTCACGCACCCCGCCGACTACTTCGCGGGGCAGGAGTGGTGGCGCGCGTTCGCCGTCTGGGAGGGCGGCCTCGCGATCTACGGCGCCCTGCTCTTCGGTGCCGTGGGCGTCTGGCTCGGCTGCCGCTACGCGGGACTGCGCTTCTCGGCCTTCGCCGACGCCCTCGCCCCCGGCCTGCTCGTCGCGCAGGCCTCGGGTCGACTCGGCAACTGGTTCAACCACGAGCTCTTCGGCTGGCCCACCGACCTGCCCTGGGGCCTCGAGATCGAGTCGTCGAACCCTGCGTACCCCACGGGACTGCCCGCCGGCACGCTGTTCCACCCCACCTTCCTGTACGAGATCCTCTGGATGCTCGCCGGCGTCGCGGTCCTCCTCCTGATCGAGCGCCGCGTGCCGCTGCAGTGGGGCAAGGCACTCGGCTTCTACCTGATCTGGTACGGCATCGGACGATCGGTCTTCGAGACCATCCGCACCGACCCCAGCCTGCTCTTCGCCGGCGTCCGCACCAACGTCTGGATGTCGCTGCTGGCCATCGTCCTCGGCATCGTGGTGATCGGCCTCGCCCAGCGCCGCCACACGGGCCGCCAGCCCTCCCCGTACGTGCCCGGTCGCTCCCCGGCCGAGCTGCGCGCTGGGGTAGACTCCGACGACGTCTACACGGAGGACGACGATCTCGAGCCGGTCGACGCCGGCACCTCCGACCCCGACGTGCACGACCGGACCGCCGCGTCGCGCTCCTAGCACCTCCCGCCCGGCCGACCCGACACCACGGGCGGAACGGGCACCCCTCCGCGACACGAGCTGCACCTCGCGACCGCCACAAGCGGTCGCGGCACCTCGACCGCGCCCCGGACAACGATCCTGCGTCCTGGGGCTCCCGGGCCTCCTGCCGTCACGGCACGGGCCCGGTCACTCGACCCGGGCCGCCGACGTCCCGCTCCCGTACCGGTACACCTTCGTGAGGACGGATCCCATGGCTCTCACGCCAGTCCACCAGCAGTTCAGCACGGTCCCCGAGGCCGCAGGGCTCTACGACCCCGCGCACGAGAAGGACGCCTGCGGCCTCGCCATGGTCACGACCCTGCGCGGCACGCCCGGGCACGACATCGTCGACGCCGCCCTCGGCGCCCTGCGCAACCTCGAGCACCGCGGGGCCGTGGGCTCCGACGCGGGCACGGGCGACGGCGCCGGGATCCTCTGCCAGGTCCCCGACGCGTTCTTCCGCGCGGTCGTCGACTTCGAGCTGCCCGACGCCGGCCGCTACGCGGTGGGCACGGCCTACCTGCCGACGGACGCGCAGGAGCGCGCCGAGCTGAAGACCGGCATCGAGCGCATCGCCGGCCTGGAGGGCCTCGACGTGCTCGGTTGGCGCGAGGTGCCGGTCCGGCCGGAGGAGCTCGGCCAGCTCGCCCGCGACGCCATGCCGGCCTTCGAGCAGCTCTTCGTCGCCAGCCGACGCCACGACGAGGACGGCGAGGCGCTGTCCGGCGTGGCGCTGGACCGCCAGGCGTTCCGCCTGCGCAAGCGCGCCGAGCGCAAGCTCTCCGCCTACTTCACCTCGCTCAGCAGCCGGACCATGGTCTACAAGGGCATGGTCACGACCCTCCAGCTCGAGCCCTTCTACCCCGACCTCAGCGACGAGCGCTTCGCGTCGAAGCTGGCCATCGTGCACTCGCGCTACTCGACGAACACGTTCCCGTCGTGGCCGTTGGCCCAGCCGTTCCGCATGATCGCGCACAACGGCGAGATCAACACGGTCCGGGGCAACCGCAACTGGATGCGGGCGCGGCAGTCCCAGCTCGAGTCCGAGCTGCTCGGCGACGTCAAGCCGCTGCTGCCGATCGTGAGCCCCGGGGCGAGCGACTCGGCCTCGTTCGACGAGGTCGTCGAGCTGCTCAGCCTCACGGGCCGTTCGCTCCCGCACGCGATCCTCATGATGGTCCCCGAGGCGTGGGAGAACCAGGCCGAGATCGACCCCGCCGTGCGCGACTTCTACGAGTACCACTCGATGCTCATGGAGGCGTGGGACGGCCCGGCCGCCGTCACCTTCACCGACGGCACGCTCGTGGGCGCCACCCTCGACCGCAACGGGCTCCGCCCCGGTCGCTACCTGGTCACGGACGACGGCCTCGTCGTCCTCGCCAGCGAGATCGGCGTGCTCGACATCGACCCGGCCAAGGTCGTGCGCAAGGGCCGGCTGCGCCCGGGCGCCATGTTCCTGGTCGACACGGAGGCGGGGCGCATCGTCGAGGACGACGAGATCAAGCGCGACCTCGCGGCCGGCGCCCCGTACGGCGACTGGCTCGCCGAGGGTCGCATCCACCTGTCCGACCTGCCCGACCGCGAGCACATCGTGCACACGCCGGCCTCCGTCGTGCGACGCCAGCGCACCTTCGGCTACACCGAAGAAGAGGTCCGCATCCTGCTCACGCCCATGGCGAAGACGGGCGCGGAGCCCCTCGGCGCCATGGGCAGCGACACGCCGATCGCCGTCCTGTCGCAGCGCCCGCGCCTCCTGTTCGACTACTTCACGCAGCAGTTCGCCCAGGTGACGAACCCGCCGCTGGACTCGATCCGCGAACAGGTGGTGACGTCGCTCGCGCTCGGCCTCGGCCCGGAGCGCAACCTGCTCGACGCGACTCCCGAGCACGCCCGCCAGGTGATCCTGGACTTCCCCGTCATCGACAACGACGAGCTCGCCAAGATCCAGCACATCGACCCCGACCCGGGTTCGCGCGTCACGAGCACCATCCGCGGGCTCTACCGCGCCGACAAGGGACCCCGTGCCCTCGAGAAGCGCATCGCGGCCATGTGCAACGAGGTCGACGACGCCATCGAGGCCGGGGCGCAGTTCATCGTGCTGTCCGACCGCGACAGCAACCCCGAGTTCGCGCCCGTGCCGTCGCTGCTCATGCTGGCCGCGGTCCACCACCACCTCATCCGCACCGAGCAGCGCATGCGCGTGGGGCTCATCGTCGAGGCGGGCGACGTGCGCGAGGTCCACCACGTGGCGACCCTGATCGGTTACGGCGCCTCGGCCGTGAACCCCTACCTCGCGATGGAGACCTGCGAGGACCTCGTGCGCTCGGGCATGCTCACCGGGCTCACCCCCGAGGACGCCGTGCACAACCTCATCAAGGCGCTCGGCAAGGGCGTGCTCAAGATCATGTCCAAGATGGGCATCTCGACGGTCTCGAGCTACGCCGCCGCGCAGGCCTTCGAGGCGGTCGGCCTCAGCCAGGAGTTCGTCGACACGTACTTCACGGGGACCTCGACGATGCTCGGCGGCGTCGGCATCGACGTGGTCGCGACCGAGAACAAGCAACGGCACGAGAGCGCGTACCCCGCCGACGGCTCCCTCGTCGCGCACGAGCGCCTGGCGACCGGTGGCGAGTACCAGTGGCGCCGGGAGGGCCCGCCCCACCTGTTCAACCCCGAGACGGTGTTCCGCCTGCAGCACGCGACGCGCTCGCGCCGCTACGACGTGTTCCGCGAGTACTCGAAGCTCGTCGACGACCAGGCCGAGCAGCTGATGACCCTGCGCGGGCTGTTCCGCCTCCGCACGGGCGAGCTGCCGCCGGTGCCGCTCGACGAGGTCGAGCCGATCTCGGCGATCGTCAAGCGCTTCTCGACGGGGGCGATGAGCTACGGCTCCATCTCGAAGGAGGCGCACGAGACGCTCGCCATCGCCATGAACCGGCTCGGTGGCAAGTCGAACACCGGCGAGGGGGGCGAGGACGTCGAGCGCCTGCTCGACCCCGAGCGTCGCAGCGCGGTCAAGCAGATCGCCTCCGGTCGGTTCGGCGTGACGAGCATGTACCTCACGCACGCCACCGACATCCAGCTCAAGATGGCACAGGGCGCCAAGCCCGGCGAGGGCGGCCAGCTGCCGCCGACGAAGGTCTACCCGTGGGTCGCGCGCACGCGCCACGCCACGGCGGGCGTCGGCCTCATCTCTCCGCCGCCGCACCACGACATCTACTCCATCGAAGACCTGAAGCAGCTCATCTTCGACGCCAAGCGCGCGAACCCCTCGGCGCGCATCCACGTCAAGCTCGTGAGCCAGTCCGGCATCGGAGCGGTCGCGGCCGGCGTCACGAAGGCCCTGGCCGACGTCGTGCTCGTCTCCGGCCACGACGGGGGCACGGGTGCCAGCCCCGTCAACTCGCTCAAGCACGCCGGCACGCCGTGGGAGATCGGCCTCGCCGAGACGCAGCAGACGCTCATGCTCAACGGCATGCGCGACCGCGTCGTCGTGCAGGTCGACGGTCAGATGAAGACCGGGCGCGACGTGCTCGTCGCCGCCCTGCTCGGCGGCGAGGAGTACGGCTTCGCGACGGCCCCGCTCATCGTCGAGGGCTGCGTCATGATGCGCGTCTGCCACCTCGACACCTGCCCGGTGGGCGTCGCCACGCAGAACCCCGAGCTCCGGGCCCGGTTCAGCGGCAAGCCCGAGTTCGTCGTCAACTTCTTCGAGTTCCTCGCCCAGGAGGTCCGCGAGCTGCTGGCCTCGCTGGGCCTGCGGAGCCTCGACGAGGCGATCGGACGCAGCGACCTGCTCGACGTCGACCGAGCCGTCGACCACTGGAAGGCGGACGGCCTCGACCTGCGCCCGGTGCTCGAGGGGCCCGCGTTCCCCGCGGACGCGCCGCGACGCCACCTGCGCGACCAGGACCACGAGCTCGAGGACCACTTCGACAACCAGCTCATCGCCCGGGCGTCCGACGTGCTCGAGCACGGTGGTCGCGTCGAGATCGCGCTCCCGGTGCGCAACACCGAGCGCGCCGTCGGCACCATGCTCGGCCACGAGGTGACGGTCCGCCACGGCGAGCACGGGCTGCCCGAGGGCTCGATCGACGTCACGCTCACCGGGTCCGCGGGTCAGTCGCTCGGCGCGTTCCTGCCCGGCGGCGTCACCCTGCGCCTCGTCGGCGACAGCAACGACTACGTGGGCAAGGGCCTCTCCGGCGGCACGGTGGTCGTGCGCCCCGACCCCGCCAGCCCCTTCGCCGCCGAGGACAACGTCATCGCCGGCAACGTCATCGGCTACGGCGCGACCCAGGGCGCGCTCTTCATCAGGGGCATCGTGGGGGAGCGGTTCCTCGTGCGCAACTCGGGCGCGAGCGCCGTCGTCGAGGGCGTGGGCGACCACGCGCTCGAGTACATGACCGGCGGTCTCGCCGTGATCCTCGGTGGGACCGGGCGCAACCTCGGTGCCGGCATGAGCGGCGGCACGGCCTACGTGCACGACCTGCAGCGCGAGCGGGTCAACGCCGACGCCCTGGCATCGGGGGAGCTGCAGCTGCACCCCCTCGGCAGCGCCGACGTCGAGATCCTGGCCGACCTCCTCAGGAGGCACGCGGCCGAGACCGGATCACCGGTCGCCGAGCGCCTGCTCGCCGACCTCGGCACCACGTCCGCGGCCTTCACGAAGGTGCTGCCGCGCGACTACGCAGCCGTCCTCGCCACCCGGCAGGCGGCGGTCGACGCGGGGATCGACCCCGACGGCGACGAGACCTGGAAGCAGATCCTGGAGGTGACCGGTGGCTGACCCCAAGGGGTTCCTGAAGACCCAGGAGCGCGAGCTCCCGAAGCGACGTCCCGTGTCGGTGCGGCTCATGGACTGGAAGGAGGTCTACGAGCAGCAGGAGAGCGGCGCGCTCCGCCGCCAGGCGGGCCGGTGCATGGACTGCGGAGTGCCCTTCTGCCACCAGGGCTGCCCGCTCGGCAACCTCATCCCCGAGTGGAACGACCTCGTCTGGCGCGGGGAGGGCCGGCAGGCCAGCGAACGCCTGCACGCCACCAACAACTTCCCCGAGTGGACGGGCCGGCTCTGCCCCGCGCCCTGCGAGTCCTCCTGCGTGCTGGGCATCAACCAGCCGCCGGTGACCATCAAGCAGGTCGAGGTCTCGATCATCGACGAGGCGTTCGCGAACGGCTGGGTCACCCCGCACCCGCCGGAGCGGCTCACGGGCAAGACCGTGGCCGTCGTCGGGTCGGGCCCAGGCGGGCTCGCGGCCGCGCAGCAGCTGACGCGTGCCGGCCACACGGTCGCCGTGTACGAGCGCGAGGACCGCATCGGCGGCCTCATGCGGTACGGGATCCCCGACTTCAAGATGGAGAAGAAGCAGATCGAGCTGCGCCTGGCGCAGATGCGCGCCGAGGGCACCCGCTTCCGCGCGGGCGTCGAGATCGGCGTCGACATCTCGTGGGACGACCTGCGCGCGCGGTACGACGCGGTCGTGGTCGCCACGGGCGCGACCGTCCCGCGCGACCTGCCGATCCCGGGCCGCGACCTGTCCGGCGTGCACTTCGCCATGGAGTACCTCGTCCAGCAGAACAAGGCGGGGGCCGGCGACGCGGTCGTGGACCAGATCACGGCCGAGGGCAAGCACGTCGTCGTCCTTGGCGGCGGCGACACCGGGGCCGACTGCATCGGCACCGCCCACCGGCAGGGTGCGCTCAGCGTGACGAACCTCGCGATCGGGGCCCAGCCGCCGAGCGAGCGCCCGGCGGACCAGCCCTGGCCGATGATGCCGACCCTGTTCGAGGTGTCGAGCGCCCACGAGGAGGGCGGGGAGCGTCAGTACCTCGCCTCGACCGTCGAGCTGCTCTCCAACGAGGTCGGCGAGGTCCGCGGGCTGCGCGTGGCCGAGACCGAGTACGTCGACGGCCGGCGCGTGCCGAAGTCGGGGACCGAGCGGGACATCCCGGCCGACCTGGTCCTCCTGGCCCTCGGCTTCACCGGCCCGGAGCGCGAGCACCTCGAGCAGCAGCTCTCGCTGCCGTTCGGCGACCAGGGCACGGTCGAGCGCGGCGGCGACTACCAGACGTCGCAGCCGGGCGTCTTCGTCACGGGGGACGCCGGTCGCGGTCAGTCCCTCATCGTCTGGGCGATCGCCGAGGGGCGGGCCACGGCCGCGGCGGTCGACGCGTACCTCGAGGGCGAGACCGTCCTGCCCTCGCCGGTCCGCCCGACCGATCGGGCGATGACGGTCTGACGACGGACGTCGGGTGGATAGGGTGGGGTGACGGGCCTCGGTCGTCCCCCTCCCACCACCCCCACACGAAGGAACCCATGAGACGCGCAAAGATCGTCGCCACCCTCGGGCCGGCGACGTCGAGCTACGACGACATCAAGGCGATCATCGACGCCGGCGTCGACGTCGCCCGCATGAACCTCAGCCACGGCAGCTACGACGTCCACGAGGGCGTCTACGCCAACGTCCGTCGGGCGGCGGACGACGCGGGCAAGCCCGTGGCCGTCCTCGTCGACCTGCAGGGGCCGAAGATCCGGCTCGGCAGGTTCGCGGACGGTCCGCACGACCTCGCGGTCGGCGACGTGTTCAAGATCACCACGGACGACGTCGCCGGCGACGCGGAGATCTGCGGGACCACCTTCAAGGGCCTGCCCGACGACGTGCGCCCGGGCGATCCGCTGCTCATCGACGACGGCCGGGTCAAGCTGCGCGTGCTCGAGACCGACGGCACCACCGTGACGACCGAGGTCGTCGTGGCCGGCACCGTCTCGAACAACAAGGGCATCAACCTGCCCGGCGTCGCGGTGAACGTCCCCGCCCTGTCGGAGAAGGACGAGGCGGACCTCCGCTGGGGCCTCGCCCTGGGTGCCGACCTCATCGCCCTGTCGTTCGTCCGTGACGCCTCCGACGTCGTCCGCGTGCACGAGATCATGGCGGAGGAGGGCCGCAAGGTCCCCGTCATCGCCAAGATCGAGAAGCCGCAGGCGGTCGACGCCCTCGAGGAGATCATCGAGGCCTTCGACGGCATCATGGTGGCCCGCGGCGACCTCGGCGTGGAGCTGCCCCTCGAGGCGGTGCCCATCGTGCAGAAGCACGCCGTCGAGCTGTCGCGCCGCATGGCCAAGCCCGTGATCGTCGCGACGCAGATGCTCGAGTCGATGATCTCGAACCCGATCCCGACGCGCGCCGAGACGTCCGACGTCGCGAACGCGGTCCTCGACGGCGCCGACGCCGTCATGCTGAGCGGCGAGACGAGCGTGGGCGCCTACCCCGTCACGACCGTGCAGACCATGGCGCGCATCGTCGCCTCCACCGAGGAGCACGGCCTGGAGCGCATCGCGCCCCTCGGCACGAAGCCCCGCACGCAGGGTGGTGCCATCACGCTCGCCGCGGCCGACGTCGCCGACTTCGTGCAGGCCAAGTTCCTCTGCGTCTTCACCGAGTCGGGGGACAGCGTGCGACGCATGTCGCGCCTCCGGCACTCCATCCCGATCCTGGCGTTCTCGCCCAACGAGGCGACCCGCCGCCGCATGGCCCTCAGCTGGGGCGTGCGGTCGTTCCTCGTCGAGAACGTCACGCACACCGACGCCATGTTCGCCCAGGTCGACGACATCCTGCTCGGTCAGGGCGTCGCACAGCAGGGCGACAAGGTGATCGTCATCGCCGGGTCCCCTCCCGGCATCGCGGGCTCGACCAACGACCTGCGCGTGCACCGCGTGGGCGACGCGCATGCGCAGGCCGCCCCGGCCTACGCGACCGGCGCCTGACGCCTGACGCTGCGCGTCCACCGTCCGGGAGGCCGGCACCCCTCAGGGGGTGCCGGCCTCCCGTCGTCGGTGGGGGCTCGGCCGCAGGGCGTAACCTCACGGCGTGCCCGTCGATGATCGCCACCCCTGCTGCGTCCGGGCCGACGGTCGCCTCTGGGTGGTCGTGGGCGACTCCACCGCGGGACCCCGCGCACCGCGTCGTCGGGGGCGGGCCGGTGCAGGAGGCGCGATGGCGGGAGGACTCGCCCTCCTCGTCGTCGCCTGGTCGGTCTGGGGCGTGCGCGACGCCCTCGCCCTGGCCACGGTGGCCGTGCTCGGCGCGGTCGTCGGTGCCGTGACCGCGGTCGGCACGGCGCGCATGGGATCGGCCCCGGAGGACGACGCCGTCGTCCCGGCCGGCGCCGTCGAGCTCCTGCCGTCCATCGCCCGCCTCGCCCCCGACGACGCGACCGGCTCGGAGCTGGTCGCCTGGGCGACGCGCGGCCTCCGGCTCAGGAGGGCGCGGCGCGTGCTGCTCGACGGCGGCACGGACCAGGAGGCGGCAGCGACGCCCGCCTCGGCCGTGGCGGCCCGGATCGCGGAGGCCGAGCTGGAGCACCGTCGGGCGCTGGCCGACTGGGCACCGGTGGGGGACCTCCTGGGCCTCCCGCACCCCTGACCGCAGCGGGACCGACGCCGTCGTGGACCGCCCCCGGTGGGGGGAGCGCGGTCCGCGGCACGGGGGAGTGGGGCCGGGGACCGGCCCTGGACGAGCTCGGCTCCCCGGAGCGAGGAACGAGCCCGGGGACACGGAGAGGCCCCGGCCCGCAGAGCGGGCCGAGGCCTCGGTGTCGTCGCTGGTGCGACGTGGCGCCTCAGGGGCGCCCCACGTCAGATGACGCGGATGTTCTCGGCCTGCAGGCCCTTCTGGCCCTGCGCGGTCTCGAACTCGACCTTCTGGTTCTCCTCGAGGTTGCGGTAGCCGCTACCCGTGATGGCGGAGAAGTGAGCGAACACGTCGGTGGTGCCGTCGTCGGGCGTGATGAAACCGAAGCCCTTTTCGGAGTTGAACCACTTCACGGTGCCTGTTGCCATTGTGCTGTTTCCTTCTTGGAGAGATGTCGACCCCGGGTCCCGGGATCGCTCGTCGCGGTGTTCTCGTCCGCTCCCTCTGAAGACGACGTCACACGCTCGTGGTACGAGACCGCACGGGTGACCGGAGTCGCCCTGGCGGCGGGGCGGACCCCCGTGCCCGTCGCGAGATGCAAATGCGCGTCACACAACAACCAGTTCCACCAGCGTAGTGCAGGCGGGGTCCCGAGCGCAGCACCTGCGGTGAAAAAAGACGACGGATCCGCGAGCCGGGTGGCCGGTCGGCGGGACCGGCCCCTGCACGGTGCGGTGCCGGATGTGGGACTCGAACCCACACGCCCTCTCGGACAGAGCATTTTGAGTGCCCCGCGTCTGCCGTTCCGCCAATCCGGCGCGCACCGACGGACCGACGATACCGTAGGCTCTACGGCGTGAGTGACACGGAAGCAACCGCAGCAGCACCCCGTCGCGTCGTCGTGGCCGAAGATGAGTCCCTCATCCGCCTCGACATCGTCGAGATCCTCCGCGACAACGGCTTCGAGGTCGTCGGCGAGGCCGGCGACGGCGAGACCGCGGTCGCCCTGGCCACCGAGCTGCGCCCCGACCTCGTCATCATGGACGTCAAGATGCCCCAGCTGGACGGCATCTCCGCCGCCGAGCGCTTGTCGAAGGGGCACATCGCACCGGTGGTGCTGCTCACGGCCTTCAGCCAGAAGGAGCTCGTCGAGCGGGCCAGCGAGGCCGGCGCCCTCGCGTACGTGGTGAAGCCGTTCACCCCCAACGATCTCCTGCCCGCGATCGAGATCGCGCTCTCGCGGTACTCCCAGATCATCACGCTCGAGGCCGAGGTGGCCGACCTCGTCGAGCGGTTCGAGACGCGCAAGCTCGTCGACCGGGCCAAGGGCCTGCTGAACGAGAAGATGGGACTCACCGAGCCCGAGGCGTTCCGCTGGATCCAGAAGGCCTCGATGGACCGTCGTCTGACGATGCACGACGTCGCGCAGGCCATCATCGAGCAGCTCAGCGCCAAGAAGTGACGAGCGCGGCCCTCACGGCCGCCGCACCGACGACGCCCCCGGCACCTCGTGCCGGGGGCGTCGTCGTGCCGCGGGGCGGCAGCGCGGTCAGCGCTCGTCGGTGAGGTAGTTCGTGATGCGGACCGTCGACAGCCTCCGGCCCTCGTCGTCCGTGGTCACGATCTCGTGGGTCGCGAGCGTGCGGCCCAGGTGCAGGGCCGTGCACGTGCCGGTGACCCAGCCCGTGGTCGCGGAACGGCTGTGGCTGGCGTTCAGCTCGATGCCCATGGCCAGCCGCCCCGGACCGGCGTGGACGGAGGCCGCGACCGAGCCCAGGGTCTCGGCCAGGACCACGTGGGCACCACCGTGGAGGATCCCCACCGGCTGCGTGTTGCCCTCGACCGGCATGCGGGCCACGGCACGCTCGGCGCTCATCTCGAGGATCTCGATGCCCATCTTCTCGGCGAGGGCGCCCACGCCACGGCGGCCGAAGAGCTCGGCGGCGGCGTCGCTGAGACGGGGACCCGCGGGCGGTACGGAGCCCGGCAGGCCGCCGCTCGCGTCGGCCGGTCCGTGGGGCGCCCGGTCGTGGGCGGCCAGGTCGTGGGCGGCGGGGCTCAGGGCGGCGGGGTCCTGGGCGGCGGGGGAGTCGGGCACGGAGCCTCCTGGGACGTTCCGGAGCACCGTCGGAGGCGCCCGCTAGGCTGACGGGGTGTCGGACGCAGCAAAGCCTACCCTCCTGGTCGTCGACGGCCATTCCCTCGCCTTCCGGGCCTTCTACGCCCTGCCGGTCGACAGCTTCGTGAACCGTGAGGGGCAGCACACGAACGCGATCCACGGCTTCATCGCGATGCTGCTCAACCTGCTCAAGGCCGAGAAGCCGACGCACCTCGCGGTCGCGTTCGACATCTCGCGGTTCTCGTTCCGCACGCGCGAGTACCCCGAGTACAAGGGCACGCGCTCCGAGACCCCGCCCGAGTTCACGGGCCAGGTCCCCCTGTTGCAGGAGGCCCTGCACGCGATGGGCATCACCACGATCCAGAAAGAGGACTTCGAGGCCGACGACGTCCTCGCGACCCTCGCCACCCGGGGCAAGACGGCCGGTTACCGCGTCCTCGTCGTGTCCGGCGACCGCGACGCCATCCAGATGGTCGACGACGACGTCACCCTCCTCTACCCGTCGGCCCGCGGCGTGACCGAGCTCACCCGCTACGACCGCGACAAGGTCTTCGAGCGCTACGGCATCGAGCCCGCGCAGTACCCCGAGATCGCCGCCCTCGTCGGCGAGACCAGCGACAACCTCATCGGCATCGACAAGGTGGGCGAGAAGACCGCCGTCAAGTGGATCACCGCGTACGGCAGCCTCGACGAGGTGCTCGCCCACGCCGACGAGATCAAGGGCGTCGTCGGCCAGAACCTCCGCGACCAGCGCGACCGCGCCGTGCGCAACCGTCGACTGAACCGGCTCGTCACCGACGTCGACCTGCCGGTCGGCCCCGACGACCTGGGCCGTCGCCCGATGGACCTCGAGGCCGTCCGCGAGATCTTCGACAAGCTGCAGTTCCGCACCCTCCTCGACCGCGTCACCAAGCTCGCCGAGTCCGAGGGAGCCGTGGCCGCGACGTCCGAGGAGCCCGCTGCGCCGGCCACGGGGCAGCCGGTCGTCCGCACCCTCGTCGACGAGGAGCTCGCGCACTGGCTCCGCACGCACGCCTCCGACCCGGAGCGACCGGTCGGCCTCGTGGTCGAGCACGGCGCGGAGGGCGTCCTCGGCCTGGGCCTGTCCACGGCCGACGAGTCCGTGCACGTGCCCTGGGCGGCCGGACGCGGGGACTACGTCGCGCTCGAGGCCTGGCTGGAGGACGACGCGGCGCCCAAGGTGCTGCACGACGCGAAGCGCGACTACAAGGCCCTGGCCGCGGTGGGCCTCCGCCTCCGCGGCATCGCGGGCGACACCCGGGTCGCGGCGTGGCTGCTGCGCCCGGGCCGGACCTCCTTCTCCCTCACCGACCTCGTCTACGAGCAGCTCGGCGAACAGCTGCCCGCCGCGGCGCCCGACCAGCTCGTCCCCGAGGACGAGCCCGTGGGCACGGCGACGGAGGCCTGGTACGTCCTGCGCCTGGCCGAGTCGTTGCAGGAGGCCCTCGACGAGGGGTCCCGTCGGGTCCTCCTCGAGCTCGAACTGCCCCTCGTGCCGATCCTCGGCGACATGGAGCGCACCGGCGTCGCCGCCGACCGCCCCGCCCTGAGGGCCCTCTCGACCCGCCTCGGCGAGACCGCGGCCGACCTCGCGCAGCTGGCGTTCGCCGAGATCGACCGCGAGGTCAACCTCGGCTCGCCCAAGCAGCTGCAGGAGGTCCTCTTCGAGCAGCTGCAGATGCCGAAGACGCGCGCGACGAAGACGGGCTACTCCACCGACGCGGCGTCGCTGGCCGACCTGCAGGAGAAGCACCCGCACCCCTTCCTCGGACTGCTCCTGCAGCACCGCGACGCGACGAAGCTGCGTCAGATCGTCGAGACGCTCGACAAGGCCGTCGACGACCAGGGGCGCATCCACACGACCTACGACCAGACCGGCACGACCACGGGGCGCATCTCGTCGGTGGACCCGAACCTGCAGAACATCCCGATCAAGGCGGCCGTCGGTCGCGAGATCCGCGGCGCGTTCGTGCACGGTCCGGAGTACGAGACGTTGCTCACGGCCGACTACTCGCAGATCGAGATGCGCATCATGGCGCACCTCTCGGGGGACGCCGGGCTCATCACGGCGTTCCAGGAGGGCGAGGACCTGCACCGTTTCGTCGGCGCCCGCATCTTCGGCGTCGCACCGGCCGACGTGACCCCCGCCATGCGCACCAAGGTCAAGGCCATGTCCTACGGCCTGGCGTACGGGCTGAGCGCCTTCGGCCTCAGCAAGCAGCTGCGGATCGAGAGCAGCGAGGCGAAGCAGCTCATGACCGACTACTTCGCCCGGTTCGGAGCCGTGCGCGAGTACCTGCGCAACGTCGTCGAACAGGCCCGAGAAGACGGGTACACGGAGACGATCTTCGGTCGCCGCCGCCCCTTCGCCGACCTGAAGTCGCCGAACCGGGTGCTCCGCGAGAACGCCGAGCGCGCTGCCCTCAACGCTCCGATCCAGGGCTCCGCGGCGGACATCATGAAGCGCGCCATGCTCGCGGTCCGCTCCGACCTCGACGAGCGCGAGCTCGCCTCCCGGGTCCTGCTGCAGGTCCACGACGAGCTCATCGTCGAGGTCGCCCCCGGCGAGGTCGACACGGTGAGCGCCATCGTGCGTGAGCGCATGAGCGGGGCGGCCGAGCTCGCGGTGCCCCTCGAGGTCCAGGTCGGCCTCGGCGAGAGCTGGGACGCCGCCGCCCACTGACCGGTCCGCCGACCACGGCGGACGGGCACGGGCCGCTGCGGGCGCGTCCCGCCGCCGGACGGGTCCGTTCGGCCCCGGGAGGGCCCGAGGACGTCCGTTCCACCCCCGGATCGGGCACGTTCGGGCACGACACGCCCGACCTGACTTGACGAACCCACTGAGACGGACTTACATGGGCGCGTATCGACACGCGTGAACGCACGTCGAACGACACCCGAACCATGCACGACGGACGCCCACGGGCGGTCGAGCAGTCCCACGATGAGGTCCCGCCATGTACGCACCGGAGCGTCACCAGCAGATCCTCGACACCGCCCTCAGCCGGGGCAGGGTCGAGGTCGCCGGCCTCGCCAAGGACCTCTCCGTGACGCCCGAGACCGTGCGCCGCGACCTGACCGCCCTCGAGCGGCGCGGCGTCCTCCGTCGCGTGCACGGGGGTGCGATCGCCGTCGAGCGGCTCGGCGTCGAGCCCGCCGTGGTCGACCGCGAGGGGACGGCGGCCGCCGAGAAGGACCGCATCGCGCGCGCGGCCCTCGAGGAGCTGCCCGACGGCGGCTCGATCATCGTCGACGGGGGCACGAGCGCCATCCGCCTCGCCGAGCTCCTGCCCCTGGACCGCGTCCTCACGGTCGTCACGCACAGCCTGGCCGTCGCGACGATCCTCATCGGCAGGCCGTCCGTCACCCTGCACCTGCTCGGGGGCATCGTGCGCCCCCGCACGTACTCCGCCGTGGGGGACTGGACCAGCTCGCAGATCTCCGAGGTGTTCGCCGACGTGGCGTTCCTCGGCACCAACGGCGTCTCGGTGGACCGGGGGCTCAGCACCCCGGACCTCGCCGAGGCCCGCGTCAAGAAGGCGATCATGGCCGCGGCGCGCCGCACGGTCGTGCTCGCCGACCACACCAAGTTCGGACGCGAGGACTTCGCCCTCGTCGCGCCGCTCTCGGAGGTCGACACGATCGTGACGGACACCGGCGTCGACGCCGAGCTGGCCGCCGACGTCGAACAGGCCGGGCCCCGCGTCGTGGTCGCCTGACCACGCGCCCCACCAGCAGCACCACCAGCAGCACCCCTCGTAGTCACAGCCACAGTCGAAGGAGACACCCCCACATGTCCGAGTACACCCCGACGGTCACCGGCACCGGTGCCCGCGCCGCAGTGCAGCGCTTCGGAGCGTTCCTGTCCGGCATGATCATGCCCAACATCGGCGCGTTCATCGCCTGGGGCCTCATCACGGCCCTCTTCATCGAGACCGGCTGGACGCCGGTGCCCCAGCTCGGCGGCTTCGGCGAGAACGCCGCGGGCGAGCCCTACGGCGGCATCGTGGGCCCGATCATCACGTACCTCCTGCCGATCCTCATCGCCTACACGGGTGGCCGCATGGTGCACGGGCAGCGCGGAGCCGTCATCGGCGCGGTCGCGGTCCTCGGCGTCATCGCCGCCACCGACGTGCCGCAGTTCCTCGGCGCGATGATCGTCGGCCCGCTCGCCGCGTGGGTCCTCAAGCAGTTCGACAAGCTCGTCGACGGCCGCATCAAGGCCGGCTTCGAGATGCTCATCAACAACTTCTCGCTCGGCATCATCGGCGCCGCGCTCGCCATCGCCGCCTTCTTCGGCCTCGCCCCCATCACGACCTGGCTGACGGACCGCTTCGGCGAGGCCGTGGAGGGCTTGGTCAACCTCGGCCTGCTGCCGCTCGCCTCGATCATCATCGAGCCCGCCAAGGTGCTCTTCCTGAACAACGCCATCAACCAGGGCTTCCTCACCCCGCTCGGCGCGATCCAGTCCGCGGACGCCGGCAAGTCGGTCCTGTTCATGCTCGAGTCGAACCCCGGCCCCGGCCTCGGGATCCTGCTCGCCTTCCTGTTCTTCGGCCCGCGCGCGGTGCGTCCCTCGACGCCCGCCGCGATCGTCGTCCAGTTCTTCGGCGGCATCCACGAGATCTACTTCCCGTACGTGCTCATGAAGCCGATCCTCCTGGTCGCCGCCGTCGCCGGTGGCGCCACGGGCATCGCCTGGTTCTCGATCTTCGGCCTCGGCCTCGTGGGGCCCGCCTCGCCGGGCAGCATCATCGCCTACTTCGGAGTCTCCGCGCGCGGTGACTTCCCGCTGATCCTCGTGGGTATCCTGCTCTCGGCGGCGGTCTCGTTCGTCGTCTCGTCGCTGCTCATGGGCTTCGGTCGCAAGGAGAAGCGCGAGGCGAACGACGAAGAGCGCGCCGCGCAGGAGCAGGCCCTGGCCGACGCCCAGGCCGCGACCGCCTCGAACAAGGCGGCCAGCAAGGGCTCGACGGCTCCCTCCGCCTGATCGGCCACCCGCACCACCAACCGAAGGAGACACACCATGGCAACCCTCGACGGTTCCTCCATCAAGAAGCTGATCGTGGCGTGCGACGCCGGGATGGGCAGCAGCGTCATGCTCGCGTCCACGCTGAAGAAGCAGCTCAAGAAGAACGGCGTGACCGTCGAGCACTCGCCCGTCGCGTCGATCCCCGCCGACGCCGACGTCGTCGTCACCCAGAACAACCTCGCCGAGCGTGCCCGGGGCATCGTCCCCGACGTGCCCGTCGTGCCCTTCCAGCTGTTCATGGGCGACCCCAACGTCGCCAAGGTGGTCAAGGCCATCCAGGACGGCTCGACGGTCGAGGTCTGAGCGTGAGCGACGAGCAGTCCCCGGCCCTCACCTCCCTGCTGGCGGGGTCGAGCATCCGGCTCGACTCCGTCGCGGGGGACCGTGACGAGGCCATCCGCGCCACGGGGCAGGCGCTCCTCGACGCCGGTGCCGTCGACGAGGCCTACGTCGACGCCATGTTCGAGCGCGAGCGCTCGGTGTCCACCTACGTCGGCGAGGGCGTCGCCATCCCCCACGGCACCCTCGCGGGCAAGGACTCGGTGAAGGAGGACGCCCTCGTGGTGCTCCGCTTCCCGACGCCCGTCGACTGGGACGGCAACGAGGTCTCGGTGACGGTCGGCATCGCCGCCAAGGGCAACGGCCACATCGCGATCCTCAGCCAGCTGGCGAGCATCCTGCTCGACCCCGAGGCCGCCGCCGCGCTGCGCGGGGCGACCACGGCCGACGAGGTCTACGCCCTGCTCGCGTCGTCGGACGACGACGACGAGGACTGAGCGCCCGCACCCCCGACCGACCCGGTCCACCCCCAGAGGAGAACGAACCATGCCAGAACGTACCGTCACCGTCGGCTCGAGCGTCGGCCTGCACGCCCGCCCCGCCTCCCTGTTCAGCCAGGCCGCGGGCAAGACCGGCGCCAAGGTCACGCTGACCAGCGCCAAGGGCCAGAGCGTCAACGCCGCGAGCATCCTGGGGGTCCTCTCCCTCGGGATCGGGCACGGCGAGGAGGTCGTCATCGCGACGGACGGCGACAACGCCGACGCCGCGCTCGACGAGCTCTCGGCGCTGCTCTCGTCGGACCTCGACAAGGAGTAGCGACACCCGTCGCGGCACCCCTGGGGCGCCGGTCGCCGTGGTCCCGAGGACCACGCGGCCGGCGCCTCCGTCGTCCCCGGCCCCCGGCCTCCTGCGCTCGCTCGCGGGGGAGCGCTACGCTCGCGCCGTGACCGAAGCGACCCCGCCGCGCGAGAGCGGCCCCCGGACCCCCACCCCCGTCGACGCCGTCGCCGAGCGCTGGGTCGACGTCGCCTGCGACCTCGACCCCACCGTCGCGACCTGGATCGGGCGGCCGGGGCGCACGGGGGAGCACGCGGACCACTCGCCGGAGGGGCACGAGCGCGTGGCCACGGCCACGCGGGCCGCCCTGGACGCGCTGGACGGGGTCGCCGTGGTGGACGACGTCGACCGCGTCACCGCCGTCGACCTGCGGGCCACGCTGCAGCTGGACCTC
Organism: Frigoribacterium salinisoli; assembly: GCF_054781095.1. Taxonomy (NCBI): domain Bacteria; kingdom Bacillati; phylum Actinomycetota; class Actinomycetes; order Micrococcales; family Microbacteriaceae; genus Frigoribacterium; species Frigoribacterium salinisoli. Next base: position 666,536 of record NZ_BAAGVB010000001.1, on the reverse strand, counting down.
GAGCACCACGCCCGGCGGCTGCACCTCCGCGACCTCAACGTCATCGCGTCGCCGGCCCAGGCGATCCGCGAGGTCTTCGACCTCATGCCGACGAGCAGCGAGGCCGACTGGGCGGACGTAGCGAGCCGTGCCGCGGGGGTGCCGACCGCCCTCTCCGGCTACGTCGAGACCCTCCGACTGGGCAAGGGCGAGGGCGTCGTCCCCGCCGCGCGCCAGGTCGCCGAGGTCGCCGTGCAGGCCGAGCGCACGGCCCGCGGGGACGGCTTCTTCCCGCAGCTCGCCGAGGGTGCTCGGCTCGGTGACGGGACGGCCCTGCCCGACGCCCTCGCCGCTGACCTCCGCGCGTCCGCCGCGCGGGCGGCCGAGGCCTACGGGGCCTTCGCCGCGTTCCTCCGGGACGAGCTGCTCCCGGCCGCGGGCGAGGACGACGCCGTGGGGCGGGACGCCTACGAGCTGCACTCGCGCCGGTTCCTCGGGGCGACCGTCGACCTCGACGAGACCTACGCCTGGGCGCTGGACGCGCTCGCCCGGATCGTCGACGAGCAGGAGCGCGTGGCCGCCTCGATCGAGCCGGGGGCGGGCATCGCCCGGGCCGTCGCGCTCCTCGACGCCGACCCCGCGCGGCAGCTGCACGGCACCGACGCCCTCCGCGACTGGATGCAGCAGCTCAGCGACCGCGCCGTCGCCTCGCTGGCCGGCACGCACTTCGAGGTCCCCGAGCCGCTCCGGCGCCTCGAGTGCCGCATCGCTCCCACGCACGACGGCGGGGTCTACTACACGAGCCCGAGCGACGACTTCTCGCGGCCGGGCCGGATGTGGTGGTCGGTCCCCGAGGGGGACGACGCCTTCACGACGTGGCGCGAGACGTCGACCGTGTTCCACGAGGGCGTGCCCGGGCACCACCTGCAGCTCGGCACGGCCGTCGCGCAGCGGGCCACGCTCAACACGTGGCGGCGACAGCTCGCCGGCACGTCGGGGCACGCGGAGGGGTGGGCCCTGTACGCCGAGCGGCTCATGGACGAGCTCGGCTGGCTCGACGATCCCGGCGACCGCCTCGGCATGCTCTTCGAGCAGCGCCTCCGCGCCGCCCGCGTCGTCGTCGACATCGGCGTGCACCTGGGCCTGCGCCACCCCGCAGGAGGCCGGTGGGACGCCGAGCGGGCCCTCGCGTTCGTCGGCGAGCACAGCTCCATGACGGGTGCGGTCCTCCGCTTCGAGGTCGACCGCTACCTGGGCTGGCCGGGCCAGGCGCCGTCCTACGCGATCGGACAGCGCCTGTGGCAGGACCTGCGCGCCGAGGTGGCACGCCGGGAGGGCAGCGCGTTCGACCTCCGCGCCTTCCACGACAGGGCCCTCCGCCTCGGCGGGGTGGGGCTGGACACGCTGCGCCGGGCCGTGCTGGCCTGAGCCGGCGCGCCCGCGCCACGCGGTCCTCCTGCCTCGTTGCCGCGACCCTGCCCCCGAGGTATGATCGACCGGCGCGATCTGCGCCTTCCCAACCGTTCGCCGAGGTCCCGGCACGTCCCGACACGTCGGGGAGGACCCCGGCCCGATGCATGCCCGTACTGGAGCACGAACTACATGACAACCGTAACGACCAAGGCACCCAAGCAGGTCGCCATCAACGACATCGGATCCGCTGATGACTTCCTGGCCGCGGTCGAGAAGACCCTGAAGTTCTTCAACGACGGCGACCTCATCGAGGGCACCGTCGTCAAGATCGACCGCGACGAGGTCCTCCTCGACGTCGGCTACAAGACCGAGGGCGTCATCCCCTCGCGCGAGCTGTCGATCAAGCACGACGTCGACCCCACCGAGGTCGTCGAGGTCGGTGACACCGTCGAGGCCCTCGTCCTCCAGAAGGAGGACAAGGAAGGCCGTCTGATCCTGTCCAAGAAGCGCGCACAGTACGAGCGCGCCTGGGGCGACGTGGAGAAGATCAAGGACGCCGACGGCGTCGTCACCGGCACCGTCATCGAGGTCGTCAAGGGCGGCCTCATCGTCGACATCGGCCTGCGCGGCTTCCTCCCCGCGTCGCTCATCGAGCTCCGCCGCGTCCGCGACCTCACGCCGTACCTCGGCCAGGAGATCGAGGCCAAGATCCTCGAGCTCGACAAGAACCGCAACAACGTGGTCCTGTCGCGCCGCGCGCTGCTCGAGCAGACGCAGTCCGAGAGCCGCACGACGTTCCTCAACAACCTCCACAAGGGGCAGGTCCGCAAGGGCGTCGTCTCCTCGATCGTCAACTTCGGCGCGTTCGTCGACCTCGGCGGCGTGGACGGCCTCGTGCACGTCTCGGAGCTCAGCTGGAAGCACATCGAGCACGCCAGCGAGGTCGTCGAGGTCGGCCAGGAGGTCACCGTCGAGATCCTCGAGGTCGACCTGGACCGTGAGCGCGTGTCGCTCTCGCTCAAGGCGACGCAGGAGGACCCGTGGCAGGTCTTCGCCCGCACCCACGCGATCGGTCAGGTCGCCCCGGGCAAGGTCACGAAGCTCGTGCCGTTCGGTGCGTTCGTCCGCGTGGCCGACGGCATCGAGGGCCTCGTGCACATCTCCGAGCTGTCGGCGAAGCACGTCGAGCTGGCCGAGCAGGTCGTCTCGGTGGGCGACGAGGTGTTCGTCAAGGTCATCGACATCGACCTCGACCGTCGCCGCATCTCGCTGAGCCTCAAGCAGGCCAACGAGGGCGTGGACCCCGAGGGCACCGAGTTCGACCCGGCGCTCTACGGCATGCTCACCGAGTACGACGAGCAGGGCAACTACAAGTACCCCGAGGGCTTCGACCCCGAGACCAACGAGTGGCGCGAGGGCTTCGAGTCCCAGCGCGAGAAGTGGGAGCAGGACTACGCTGCCGCCCAGGCTCGCTGGGAGGCCCACAAGAAGCAGGTCGCCGCGTCGCTCGCCGACGAGAGCACCAGCTTCGAGGCCCCGACGGGTTCGACGTTCACGAGCGAGGCGGCCGGCGCCGGCACGCTCGCGGACGACGAGTCGCTCGCCGCACTGCGCGAGAAGCTCTCCAGCAACAACTGAGCCACGGCTCACGCACCGAGAGGCGGTTCCCCCTGGGGGGAGCCGCCTCTCGGCGTTCCCACCGGTGGCGGCACGTGTAGCGTCGTGCGCGTGTTCGTCTGTGGCCTGACCGGGGGCATCGCCGCCGGCAAGAGCGTCGTGTCCCGCCGTCTCGCCGAGCTCGGGGCCGCCGTCGTCGACGCCGACCTGCTCGCCCGCGAGGCCGTCGCCCCCGGCACGCCCGGGCTCGCCCGGGTCGTCGAGCGGTTCGGCCCCGGGGTGCTCCGCGAGGACGGCACCTTGGATCGCCCGGCCCTCGGGGCGATCGTCTTCTCCGACGGAGCGGCCCGGCGCGACCTCGAGGCGATCACCCACCCGGCCGTGCAGGAGCTCAGTCGTCGACGGATGGCCGAGGCCGTCGCGGAGGACCCCGCCCGCGTCGTCGTCTACGACGTGCCCCTGCTGGTCGAGTCGCGGGGGAGCGGCGAGTTCGACGTCGTCGTCGTCGTGCACGCCCCGGCCGGGGAACGCCTGCGACGGCTCGTCGAGCTGCGCGGCACGGACGAGGCCGACGCGCGTCGCCGCATCGCCGCGCAGGCCGACGACGAGGCCCGCCTGGCGGTCGCCGACCACGTCGTCGACGCGTCCGGCAGCCTCGCGGCGACGCTGGAGGCGGTGGACGCCCTCTGGCCCGAGCTGCGTTCGCTGGCAGCGGCGAAGCAGGAGGCCGGACCGGCCACCGGTGTCGGTGGCCGCTCGTAGACTCGAGACCATGGAACCCACCCGTAGCGTCCGGCCCTTCGAGGTCGTCAGCGAGTACGAGCCGAGCGGCGACCAGCCCGCCGCGATCGCCGAGCTGGCAGGGCGCATCACCGCGGGCGAGACCGACGTCGTGCTGCTCGGTGCGACCGGCACCGGCAAGTCGGCGACGACCGCCTGGCTGGTCGAGGCCGTCCAGCGGCCCACCCTGGTGCTCGCCCACAACAAGACGCTCGCCGCCCAGCTCGCGAACGAGTTCCGCGAGATGTTCCCGCACAACGCGGTCGAGTACTTCGTCTCGTACTACGACTACTACCAGCCCGAGGCCTACGTCCCGCAGACCGACACCTTCATCGAGAAGGACAGCTCGATCAACGCCGAGGTCGAGCGGTTGCGGCACTCGACCACGAACTCGCTGCTCAGTCGACGAGACGTCATCGTCGTCTCGACCGTGTCGTGCATCTACGGCCTGGGCACGCCCGAGGGCTACCTCGAGGCCATGATCGCCTTGCAGGTGGGAGAGCGGATCGACCGCGAGACCCTCATCCGTCGGTTCGTCTCGATGCAGTACCAGCGCAACGACATCGACTTCTCGCGCGGCAACTTCCGGGTGCGCGGCGACACCATCGAGATCATCCCGATGTACGAAGAGCTGGCCATCCGCATCGAGATGTTCGGCGACGAGATCGAGGCGCTCTACGCCCTGCACCCGCTGACCGGCGACGTCGTCAAGACCCTCGACGCCGTCTCGGTCTTCCCCGGGTCCCACTACGTGGCCGGCACCGACGTCATGCACCGCGCCATCGGCACCATCAAGGACGAGCTCGCGGGTCGGCTGGCCGAGCTCGACCAGCAGGGCAAGCTCCTCGAGTCGCAGCGGTTGCGCATGCGCACCACGTTCGACCTCGAGATGATGGAGCAGATCGGCTTCTGCAACGGCATCGAGAACTACTCGGCGCACATCGACGGTCGATCGCCGGGGGAGGCCCCGCACTGCCTGCTCGACTACTTCCCCGACGACCTCCTCGTCGTCATCGACGAGTCGCACGTGACCGTGCCCCAGATCGGCGCGATGTTCGAGGGCGACGCCTCGCGCAAGCGCACGCTCGTCGACCACGGGTTCCGTCTGCCGAGCGCCCTCGACAACCGCCCCCTCAAGTTCGAGGAGTTCCTCGACCGGGTCGGCCAGAAGGTCTACCTCTCGGCGACGCCCGGGCGGTACGAGCTCGGCATCACCGACAGCGTGGTCGAGCAGATCATTCGCCCCACCGGCCTCGTCGACCCCGAGATCGTCATCAAGCCGTCCGAGGGCCAGATCGACGACCTGCTCGACGAGATCCGCACCCGCTCGGAGCGCGACGAGCGCGTCCTCGTCACGACCCTGACGAAGAAGATGGCCGAAGAGCTGACCGACTTCCTCACGGAGGCCGGCGTGCGCGTGCGGTACCTGCACAGCGACGTCGACACGCTCCGACGGGTCGAGCTCCTCACCGAGCTCCGCCAGGGCGTCTACGACGTCCTCATCGGCATCAACCTCCTGCGCGAGGGCCTCGACCTGCCCGAGGTGTCGCTCGTCGCGATCCTCGACGCCGACAAGGAGGGCTTCCTCCGGTCGTCGACCTCGCTCATCCAGACCATCGGCCGCGCGGCGCGCAACGTCTCGGGCCAGGTGCACATGTACGCCGACACGATCACCGACTCGATGCGCCAGGCGCTCGACGAGACGGAGCGACGGCGCGACAAGCAGATCGCCTACAACCGTGAACGGGGCATCGACCCGCAGCCGCTGCGCAAGAAGATCGCCGACATCACCGAGGTCCTCGCCCGCGAGGGTGCCGACACGGCCGCGCTGCTCGAGGGCCGCCAGGGTGCGAAGCGGTCGCCCACCCCCGGGCTCGCCCGCCAGGGTCGTGCCGCGGGCGCGGCCCAGGGGCTCGAGTCGATCATCGCCGACCTCAACGACCAGATGCTGCAGGCCGCGGCCGAGCTCAAGTTCGAGCTGGCTGGCCGACTGCGCGACGAGGTGGCCGACCTCAAGAAGGAGCTCCGCCAGATGGAGGCCGCCGGTCATGTCCGCTGAGTCCCGACGCGTCGTCGTCACGGGTGCGACGGCCGGGCTGGGGTTCTTCGCGGCCGAGTCGCTGGCTGCGCGCGGTCACCGCGTCGTCCTCGCCGCCCGATCCGCCGAACGTGCCGTCCGGGCTGCCGACGCGATCCGTGCCCGCGTCCCCGGCGCCGAGCTCGAGACCGTCGACCTCGACCTGGCCGACCTGGCGTCGGTCCGGTCGGGAGCGTCGGCCATCGGTGCGGGTGGTCCCGTCGACGTGCTGCTCGCCAACGCCGGGGTCGTCGGCTCCCGACGGCGCCAGGAGACCGCCGACGGGCACGAGCTGCAGTTCGGGACCAACCACCTGGGGCACTTCGCCCTCGTGGCGCACCTGCTGCCGGCCCTGCGCGAGGCGGAGGCCGGTCGCGTCGTCCACCTGGGCAGCATCTCGCACCGGTTCGTGCGGCTCGACCTCGACGACCCCATGATGCAGTACCACTACACGGGCGCGGTGGCCTACGCGCGGTCCAAGCTCGCCGTCATGACGTTCGGCTTCGAGCTCGATCGTCGTCTCCGCGCGGCAGGGTCGTCCGTGTCGAGCGTCGTCGCCCACCCCGGGCTCTCCCTCGAAGGGCTCAGCGACCCTCGACCGCCCGTCGTGGAATTGCGCCGCCCTCCCGCGGTCGTCACCTCGATGCTGCACACCATCGCGCAGGGCAAGGAGGTCGGAGCCGAGCCCCTCGTGCAGGCGGCCGTCGGCGCGGGCGTCCCGGGTGGGGAATACCTCGGCCCCGCAGGATGGTTCCAGCTCACCGGCCCTCCCGCCGCCGTGCGGGCGAAGCCCCACGCCCGCGACCGTGCGACCGCCGAGGCGCTCTGGTCCCTGTCGGCGCGCCTGACCTCGACCGACCCCACCCCCTCCTGACCACCCTCCCCACGAGCGGACCGGCCCTCGGCCGGTGCGCGCCCGTAGAATGGCTCCAGTGACGATCTCTCCCGTGAACGATGCCTCGAAGCTCAGCGTCCGAGGTGCTCGCGTCCACAACCTCCACGACGTCGACCTCGAGATCCCCCGCGACTCCCTCGTCGTCTTCACCGGTCTCTCGGGCTCCGGCAAGTCCTCGCTCGCGTTCGACACGATCTTCGCGGAGGGGCAGCGCCGCTACGTCGAGTCGCTCTCGGCCTACGCCCGGCAGTTCCTCGGCCAGGTGGACCGACCCGACGTGGACTTCATCGAGGGGCTCAGCCCCGCGGTGTCCATCGACCAGAAGTCGACGAACCGCAACCCCCGGTCGACGGTCGGCACGATCACCGAGATCTACGACTACATGCGCCTGCTCTGGGCCCGCATCGGCGTGCCCCACTGCCCCGTGTGCGGCGAGCCGATCAGCCGACAGACGGTCCAGCAGATCGCCGACCAGCTCATGACCCTCGAGGAGGGCACGCGCTACCAGGTGCTCAGCCCGGTCGTCTCGCAGAAGAAGGGCGAGTTCGTCGACCTCTTCGCGGAGCTCGCCTCGTCGGGCTACTCGCGCGCCGTCGTCGACGGCGAGCAGGTCCAGCTGAGCTCCCCGCCCAAGCTCAAGAAGCAGGTCAAGCACGACATCTCGGTCGTCGTCGACCGTCTCGTCGCCTCGCCCTCGGGCCTCACGCGCCTCACCGACTCCCTCGAGACCGCGCTGCGGCTCACCGACGGGCTCGTGACGATCGACTTCGTGGACCGCGAGGGGGCCGACGGGCAGCGCACGTTCTCCGAGAAGCTCTCCTGCCCCAACGCGCACCCCCTGCAGCTCACCGAGATCGAGCCGCGCACCTTCTCCTTCAACGCGCCGTTCGGCGCCTGCCCCGAGTGCTCCGGCATCGGCACGCGCATGTCGGTCGACTCCGACCTGCTGCTCGGCGACCCCGAGCTGAGCCTGGCCGACGGCGTGATCCTGCCCTGGACGCAGAGCGGCAAGGGCCTCTACAACTACTTCCAGAAGCTGCTCGAGGGCCTCGCCGGCGACATGGGCTTCTCGCTCAAGACCCCGTGGAGCGACCTCTCGCCCGACGTCCACCGCGCCGTCCTCGAGGGCAACGACTTCGAGGTCCAGGTGAAGTGGCGCAACCGCTTCGGCCGCGAGATGAAGTACACGACCGGCTTCGAGGGCGTCATGCCCTACATCGAGCGCAAGTACGCCGAGGCCGAGAGCGACACTCAGCGCCAGCGCTACTCCGAGTACCTGCGCGAGATCCCCTGTGCGGTGTGCAAGGGCAAGCGGCTCAAGCCCGAGGTCCTCGCCGTGCTCGTGGACGGGCACAACATCGCCGACGTCGCCGAGCTCAGCCTCAGCGAGGCCTTCGACTTCATGAACGGCGTGCAGCTCACCGCTCGCGAGGCGAAGATCGCCGCCCAGGTGCTGCGCGAGATCCGCGTCCGGCTCGAGTTCCTGCTCGAGGTCGGCCTCACCTACCTCACCCTGGCCCGGTCCGCGGGCTCGCTCTCGGGCGGCGAGGCGCAGCGCATCCGGCTCGCCACGCAGATCGGCTCGGGCCTGACGGGCGTGCTGTACGTCCTCGACGAACCGAGCATCGGCCTGCACCAGCGCGACAACCGTCGGCTCATCGACACGCTCGTGAAGCTCCGCGACCTCGGCAACACGCTCATCGTCGTCGAGCACGACGAGGACACGATCAAGACCGCCGACTGGGTCGTCGACATCGGACCGGGCGCCGGCGTCAACGGGGGGCTCGTCGTCCACTCGGGCAGCTACGCCGACCTCGTCGAGAACCGTGGATCGGTGACGGGGGACTACCTCTCGGGCCGCCGCAGCATCGAGACCCCGACCGAACGGCGCCCGATCGATCCCGCGCGCGTCCTCCGCGTCGTGGGCGCACGCGCCAACAACCTGCGCGACGTCACCGTCGAGTTCCCGCTCGGGGCGCTCGTGGCCGTCACCGGCGTGAGCGGTTCGGGCAAGTCGTCGCTGGTCAACGACATCCTGTACAAGGTGCTCGCGAACCAGCTCAACGGCGCCCGCCAGATCCCCGGCAAGCACACGCGCGTGACGGGCCTCGACGCGCTCGACAAGGTCGTGCACGTCGACCAGGCGCCCATCGGGCGTACGCCGCGGTCCAACCCGGCGACGTACACGGGCGTCTTCGACCGCATCCGCAACCTCTTCGCCGAGACGGTCGAGGCGAAGGCCCGGGGTTACCTGCCGGGTCGGTTCAGCTTCAACGTCAAGGGCGGCCGCTGCGAGAACTGCGCGGGCGACGGCACCATCAAGATCGAGATGAACTTCCTGCCCGACGTCTACGTCGCCTGCGAGGTGTGCGGCGGAGCTCGGTACAACCGCGACACCCTCGCGGTGCACTACAAGGGCAAGAACATCTCCGAGGTCCTCGACATGCCGATCAGCGAGGCGGCGGAGTTCTTCGCGCCGATCTCCGCGATCTCCCGCTACATGACGACCCTGGTCGAGGTGGGTCTCGGCTACGTCCGCCTCGGGCAGAGCGCGACCACGCTGAGCGGTGGCGAGGCGCAGCGCGTCAAGCTCGCGACGGAGCTGCAGCGCCGGTCGAACGGGCGCAGCGTGTACGTGCTCGACGAGCCCACCACGGGCCTGCACTTCGAGGACGTCCGCAAGCTGCTGCTCGTGCTGAACGGCCTCGTCGACAAGGGCAACACCGTCATCGTGATCGAGCACAACCTCGACGTCATCAAGTCGGCGGACTGGCTCATCGACATGGGCCCGGAGGGCGGCGCAGGAGGCGGCACGCTGCTCGCGACGGGGACGCCCGAGCACCTCGCGACGGTGCCCGAGAGCCACACGGGCGTCTTCCTCCGCGAGATCCTCGAGCAGGGCCACGCCGCCCCGGTGTCGTCCGTCAAGGGCGCCGCGCCCGCGGCGGCGCGCGGCGGGCGCCGGGGGAGCGCCGCCGCGCGATGAGCAACACGGTCTCCTGGCGCCCCCCTGCCGGCGAGATCCCGACCGATCCCGGGGTCTACCGCTGGCTCGACGAGCGCGGCCGCGTCCTGTACGTGGGCAAGGCGAAGAACCTCCGCGCACGACTGAGCAACTACTTCGCCCCGCTGCCCACGCTCCACGAACGCACGCGTCGCATGGTGCTCACGGCACGGTCCGTCGAGTGGACCGTCGTCGGCAGCGACATCGAGGCGCTGCAGCTCGAGTACACCTGGATCAAGGAGTACGACCCGCCCTTCAACGTCAAGTTCCGCGACGACAAGACGTACCCGTTCCTCGCGGTCACCCTCGGTGACGAGGCTCCGCGCGTCATGGTGACGCGCAACCCGAAGATCCGCGGTGCCAAGTACTTCGGCCCGTACCCGAAGATCTGGGCCGTGCACGACACCATCGACCTCATGATCAAGGTCTTCCCGATCCGGACCTGCAGCGACAGCAGCTACAAGAAGGCGATGCAGACCGGCAAGCCGTGCTTCCCCGGCCAGATCGGCCGGTGCGGCGGCCCGTGCTCGGGCAGGGTCACGATCGACGAGCACCGGGAGATCGTCGACCAGTTCGTCAAGTTCATGGGCAGCTACGACAAGAAGGTCGTCGCGGAGCGCCAGAAGCTCATGCGCACCGCGGCCGTCGAGCAGCGCTACGAGGACGCTGCGCGCTACCGCGACCAGGTGCAGGCGCTCGAGGCCGTCCTCGACAAGTCGGCCGTCGTGCTGCGGGACTCGGCCGACCTCGACCTGTTCGCCATCGCGGAGGACGAGCTCGCCGCCGCGGTGCAGCTCTTCACCGTCCGCGGCGGCCGCGTCCGGGGGTCCCGCGGCTGGGTCGTCGACAAGGAGATCGACATCGACACGGGCGACCTCGTCGAGCAGGTCGTGCAGGGCGTCTACACGGCCGGGGCCGAGGTGCCGCGCGAGATCGTCGTCACCGCCGTGCCCGACGACGTCGAGGCCCTCGAGTCCCTGCTCGGAGGACTTCGCGGTCGGGGTCGCGTGCAGATCCGCACCGCCCAGCGCGGTGAGAAGGCGAACCTCCTGCAGACCGCGACGCTCAACGCGCAGCAGTCGCTCGTGCTCTACAAGACCCGGCGCAGCGCCGACTTCGCCACGCGGTCGACGGCCCTCGCCGACATCCAGGAGGCGCTGGGCATGACCGAGGCGCCCCTGCGCATGGAGTGCTACGACGTGTCGCACCTCCAGGGCACGAACATCGTCGCCTCGATGGTGGTCTTCGAGGACGGCCTGCCGCGCAAGGACCAGTACCGGCGCTTCTCCATCCCGTCCTCGACGGACGACACCGAGTCGATCTACCAGACCCTGAGCAGGAGGCTCGCGCGGCTGGACGACGAGCTCGCTCCCGTCGAGGAGGTCGGGGAGCAGCGCAAGCGCTTCGCGTACCGGCCCCACCTGCTCATCGTGGACGGCGGGCAGCCCCAGGTCGCCGCGGCGGCCCGGGCGCTGGCGGACGCGGGGGTGACCGACATCGCCCTCTGCGGCATCGCGAAGCGCCTGGAGGAGATCTGGCTGCCCGACGACGACTTCCCGGTCATCCTGCCGCGCAACTCCGACGCCCTCTTCCTCGTCCAGCGCATCCGCGACGAGGCGCACCGGTTCGCGATCACCTTCCAGCGGCAGCGCCGCAAGCGCGACGTGGCGACGCAGCTGGCCGAGATCCCCGGCCTGGGGCCCTCGCGCGTCGCCGGCCTGCTCAAGCACTTCGGGTCCGTCAAGAGGCTGCGGCAGGCCGACGCGGACGAGATCGCCAGCATCCGCGGCATCGGGCCCCGGCTCGCCTCCGCCATCGTGGCCCGTCTCGGGGCACCGGCCGACGAGGGCGAGGCCGCCGAGGTGACGGGGGCCGGACCCGACGTCCTGGAGGACCCCGGCGTGCAGCAGGAGGCGTCCACCTCCCGTGCCTAGAATCGAGCGACGATCCCTCCGACCGAAGGCGAGCACCAGATGACCGACGCGTCCGACCAGCAGGAGGTCCTCGTCGTCACCGGCATGTCCGGTGCGGGCCGGTCCACGGTGGGCAACGCCCTCGAGGACCTGGGCTGGTACGTCGTCGACAACCTGCCCGCCCAGATGCTGCGGCCGCTCATCGACCTCGCGGAGCGGGCCGGCGACAGCCTGCCGAAGATCGCGGCCGTCGTCGACGTGCGGGGCGGGCGGCTCTTCTCGGAGGCGCAGCAGGCGATCGGCTCGCTGCGCGACGGCATGGGCTCGAAGACCCGGGTGCTGTTCCTGGACGCCACCGACGCCGCCCTCGTGCGGCGATTCGAGCAGGTCCGACGCCCGCACCCGCTCCAGGGGGACGGCACGCTCCTCGACGGGATCGTCGCCGAGCGTGCCCGCATGGAGGAGCTCCGCGAGACCAGCGACGTCATCATCGACACGTCCGAGCTCAACATCCACCAGCTGGCCACCACGATCACCGAGAAGTTCGCGGAGCACGACCGCGCGGGCGTGCAGGTCACCGTCCTGAGCTTCGGGTTCAAGTACGGCCTGCCGACCGACGCCGACACCGTCGGCGACGCGCGCTTCCTCCCGAACCCGTTCTGGGTGCCCGAGCTGAGGGCGCACACGGGGCTCGACGAGCCCGTGCAGGAGTACGTCATGCGCCAGGACGGCGCCCGTCGCTTCGTCGACGCGTTCGGCGCCGCGCTCGAGCCGGTGCTCGCCGGGTACCAGCGCGAGAACAAGAGACACGCTACGATCGCCATCGGCTGCACGGGGGGCAAGCACCGCTCCGTCACGCTCGTCCGCGAGCTGGCAGCCCATCTGCGCGGCCTGCCCGGCGTCGCCGTGAACGTCAAGCACCGCGACCTCGGTCGCGAGTGACGACCGTCCGCGACGTCCGGCGCCCTGATCCCGCGCCTCCGGCCGTGCCCGCCGCCCCGACGGCGAGCCGCGCCCCCGCCCACCCCGAACGAAGGAATGCACGAGTGGCCCAGACCGCCGACGTCAAAGAAGAGCTCGCCCAGGTCGAGGTGAGCAGGACGACGGTCCGGGCGGCGGAGGTCGCGACGATCCTGCGCTTCGCCGGCGGCCTGCACGTCATCTCCGGCCGCATCGCCGTGGAGGCCGAGCTCGACACCCCGGTCATCGCGCGTCGCGTCCGCAAGGACCTGGCCGAGCTCTACGGGGCCCGCAGCGACGTCGCCCAGATCGCTCCGTCCGGCCAGCGGCGGGAGCCGTCCTACCTGGTCCGCGTGCACGAGGCGGGGGAGACCCTCGCCCGTCAGACCGGGCTCCTCGACGCACGTCGACGCCCCGTGCGCGGACTGCCGAACCGCCTCACCACGGGCTCCCGGGAGGACCTCGCCGCCATCTGGCGCGGGGCCTTCCTCGCGCAGGGCTCCCTCACGGAACCCGGGCGCTCCGCCTCGCTCGAGGTCGTCTGCCCGGGCAACGAGACCGCGATGGCCCTCGTGGGCGCGGCCGCGCGCCTGGGCGTCCCCGCGAAGGCCCGGGAGGTCCGCGGGGTCCACCGGGTCCTGCTCCGCGACGGGGACGCCATCGGCGCCATGCTCGGCGTCATGGGCGCTGCCCGGTCGCTCCAGGCCTGGGACGAGCTCCGCCAGCGCCGCGAGGTGCGTGCCACCGCGAACCGCCTCGTCAACTTCGACGACGCCAACCTGCGGCGCTCGGCACAGGCGGCGGTCGCCGCGTGCGCCCGGGTCGAACGCGCCATGGAGCTGCTCGCGGACGACATGCCGGAGCACCTCCGCTACGCCGGCGACCTCCGACTCGCGCACCGCGACGCCAGCCTCGACGAGCTGGGCCACCACGCCGATCCGCCCATGACGAAGGACGCCGTCGCCGGTCGCATCCGGCGCCTCCTGGCGATGGCCGACAAGAAGGCCGCCGACCTGGGGGTCCCCGGCACGGAGGCCAGCCTCCCGTCGGACCTCGACCTGGCCTGACCTCTCCGCACGCCGTGCCCGGGCACGGTGCGCGGCACCGGTCGACTGGTACTGTCGAGGCGTGCGCCGTCCGGGTCCGGCACGGCCCCGGGCACGCCAGCGGGCCTGGTCGCCCACACCCTCCACGCGTCCCCCGGGCGCCTGATCAACAGGAGTTCCATTGACCGTCAAGATCGGCATCAACGGCTTCGGTCGCATCGGCCGTAACTACTTCCGCGCCGCGCTCGCCAAGGGGAGCGACCTCGAGATCGTCGCCGTCAACGACCTCACGGACAACGCTGCACTCGCGCACCTGCTCAAGTACGACTCGATCACGGGCCGTCTCGACGCCACCGTCGAGCTCGACGGAGACTCGATCGTCGTCGACGGCAAGCCGATCAAGGTCCTCGCCGAGCGCGATCCCGCCAACCTCCCGTGGGGCGAGCTGGGCGTCGACATCGTCATCGAGTCCACCGGCTTCTTCACCAAGGCCGACGACGCGCGCAAGCACATCACGGCCGGTGCCAAGAAGGTCCTCATCTCCGCCCCCGCGACCGGCGACGACGTCACCGTCGTGCTCGGCGTCAACGAGGGCGACTACGACCCCGCCTCGCACCACATCATCTCCAACGCCTCCTGCACCACCAACAGCCTCGCGCCGCTGATGAAGGTCTTCCTCGACGCGTTCGGCGTCGAGCGCGGCCTCATGACGACGGTGCACGCCTACACGGCCGACCAGAACCTGCAGGACGGCCCGCACAAGGACCCCCGCCGTGCCCGCGCCGCGGCCATCAACATCGTGCCGACGTCGACCGGTGCCGCCAAGGCCATCGGCGCCGTCCTCCCGGAGCTGTCGGGCAAGCTCGACGGCTACGCCCTCCGCGTGCCCGTGCCGACCGGCTCGATCACCGACGTCACCCTCGAGACGAGCACGCCGGTCACCGTCGAGCAGATCAACGCCGCCTACAAGGCCGCCGCCGAGGGCGACCTGAAGGGCATCCTCCTCTACAGCGAGGACCCGCTGGTCTCGAGCGACATCACCACCGACCCGCACTCGTCGATCTACGACGCCGGCCTCACCAAGGTGATCGGCAACCTCGTCAAGATCACGTCGTGGTACGACAACGAGTGGGGCTACTCCAACCGCCTCGTCGACCTGACCGAGTACGTCGCCGACCGGCTCTGACCCGATGGCCCTGCGCACCCTCGACTCCCTCGGCGACCTCGCCGGCAAGCGGGTCCTCGTCCGCTGCGACCTCAACGTCCCCATGGACGACGGTCGCATCACCGACGACGGTCGCGTCCGCGCCTCCGTCGCGACGATCGACGCCCTGATCTCCCAGGGCGCCCGCGTCGTCGTGCTCTCCCACCTCGGGCGGCCGGACGGCCGCCCGGCGCCCGAGCACAGCCTCCGACCGGTCGCCCAGCGGCTCAGCGAGCTCCTGGGCAAGAGCGTCGGGTTCGCCCCGGAGACCGTGGGCGACGAGACGGCCCGAGCCGTGGCGGACCTCCAGGACGGCCAGGTGCTCGTCCTCGAGAACCTCCGCTTCCAGGCCGCCGAGACGTCGAAGGACGAGGGGGAGCGCAGGGCCTTCGCCGAACGGCTCGCCGACCTCGGGGACGCCTTCGTCTCCGACGGGTTCGGCGTCGTGCACCGCCGTCAGGCCAGCGTGTACGAGCTGGCACAGCTCCTCCCCAGCGCTGCGGGCACGCTCATCGCCCACGAGCTGCAGGTCCTCGAGCGGCTCACCGAGACGCCCGAGCGCCCCTACACGGTCGTGCTGGGCGGGTCGAAGGTCTCCGACAAGCTCGGCGTCATCGAGCACCTGTTGCCCCGCGTCGACCACCTCCTGATCGGCGGCGGCATGCTCTTCACCTTCCTCGCCGCGCAGGGGCACGCCGTGGGCGGCAGCCTGCTCGAGCAGGACCAGGTCGAGCGGGTGCGGGGCTACCTCGACGAGGCGGAGCGCCGCGGCGTGGACCTCGTGCTCCCCGTCGACGTCGTCGTCGCCTCCGCGTTCTCGGCCGACGCCGAGCACACGGTCGTCGCCGCGGACGGCATCGAGACGAGCGACCTCGGTGCCGGCGCCCTCGGCCTCGACATCGGACCGGAGACCGCGGCGCGTTTCGCCGAGATCGTCCAGACGTCCTCCACGGTCTTCTGGAACGGCCCCATGGGCGTCTTCGAGTTCGACGCCTTCGCGGCGGGCACCAAGACGGTCGCCGAGGCGCTCACGCACGTGCGCGGCCTCGGAGTGGTCGGGGGCGGCGACTCCGCCGCCGCCGTGCGCGCGCTCGGCTTCGACGACGACCAGTTCGGTCACATCTCGACGGGTGGCGGAGCCAGCCTCGAGTTCCTCGAGGGCAAGCCCCTCCCCGGTCTGGAGGTCCTCGGATGGTGACCACGCGGCAGCCGCTCATCGCGGGCAACTGGAAGATGAACCTGGACCACCTCCAGGCGATCGCCTTCGTCCAGAAGCTCGCCTGGAGCCTCAAGGACGCCAAGCACGACCCGGCCTCGGTCGACACGGTCGTGTTCCCGCCCTTCACCGACCTGCGCAGCGTCCAGACGCTCCTCGACGCCGACAAGATCGAGCTCGGCCTCGGGGCGCAGGACCTCTCCGCCCACGACTCGGGCGCCCACACGGGGGAGATCTCCGGGGCCTTCCTGGCGAAGCTCGACGTGGCCTACGTCCTCGTGGGCCACTCGGAGCGCCGCAGCCTGAACGGTGAGGACGACGCCACCGTGGCCGCGAAGGTCGCGGCCGCGCACCGGCACGGTCTCGTGCCCGTCCTCTGCGTGGGCGAGACCTCCGACGACCTCGAGCGCCACGGTGCGAGCGCCGTCCCCGTGGCACAGCTCCGCGCTGCCCTCGCCGAGGTCCCCGCCACGGCGGAGATCGTCGTCGCGTACGAGCCCGTCTGGGCCATCGGCTCCGGTCAGGCCGCGACCGCCGACCAGGCCCAGCAGGTCTGCAAGGCCCTGCGGGACGAGCTCGTCGAGATCATCGGCGCGGATCGCGCCGCCACGACGCGGGTGCTCTACGGCGGGTCGGTGAAGTCCGGCAACATCGCGTCCTTCCTCCGCGAGCCCGACGTGGACGGGGCGCTCGTCGGCGGTGCGAGCCTCGACGTCGCCGAGTTCGCCAGCATCATCAGGTACCAGCACCACATCGGGACCTGAGGGGCGACGCCGACCCGGCGACCCCGCACGCTACACTGGTCAGCGGTCTTCTCCGCATCGAAAGGTCCTCCGTGGAAATTCTCCAGGTCTTCCTGCAGGTGTTGCTCGGCATCACGAGCCTCCTGCTGACTCTGCTCATCCTGCTCCATCGCGGTCGCGGTGGTGGCCTGTCCGACATGTTCGGCGGTGGCGTGACGAGCAACCTCGGTGCCTCCGGCGTCGCGGAGCGCAACCTCAACCGCATCACCGTGTTCCTGGCCCTCGTCTGGATCACCAGCATCGTCGTGCTCGGCCTCATCACGAAGTTCTCGGGGGTCAGCTGATGGCCGCGGGCAGCAGCGCGATCAGGGGTTCGCGGGTCGGTGCCGGCCCCATGGGGGAGCAGGACCGCGGCTTCCACGCGGAGCGCATCACCATCTCCTACTGGGACGCCCTCGGCAACGAGGTCGTGCGCCACTTCGCGGCGAACGTCCCCGAAGAGGAGATCCCCGAGGTCGTCGACTCGCCGTCGTCAGGCCTCCCCGCTGGTCGTGACAAGGCCAACCCGCCGCAGGTGGCGAAGCTCGAGCCCTACAAGACGCACCTCGCGTACGTGAAGGAGCGCCGCACCGAAGAAGAGGCCGCACAGCTCCTCGAAGAGGCGCTGCAGCAGCTCCGGGTCCGTCGCGGCAAAGCCTGACCCCACCGGTCACGCGCCCTGTCGCACGTACGACGAAGCCCCGCAGTCGAGGACTGCGGGGCTTCGTCGTACGTGCGGGTCGTCAGTACGTCGACGCGATGAGGCTCTCGGGGACGTCCGAGGCGGCGGCCTGGTCGATGAAGAAGACCGTGCGCTTCCGTCCCTTGACGCCCGCGACGGGCACCTGGTCCGCGCCGGCACCCGCGAGGGCCAGCCCCAGGGACGCCGCCTTCTCCGCCCCGGCGAGGATGATCCAGACCCGCTGCGACGCGTTGATGACGGGGAGGCTCAGCGTGAGCCTGACGGGCGGGGGCTTGGGGGAGTCCTGGACGACCATGACGTCCGGCCCGGACGCCCCGACGTGCTCCCGGTCCGGGAACAGCGAGGCGACGTGCCCGTCGGGGCCCACGCCCAGCAGGGTGATGTCGAAGCGCGGTGTCGCGTCGTCGCCCTGCGCGTGCTCGTGCAGGAGCTCGGCGTAGGCCTCAGCGGCCGCCAGCGGGTCGGGGTAGTCGCCGACGGCGCCCATGCGGTGCACGTTCTCGGGCAGCACCCCGATGTGGTCCAGCAGGTCGAGACCGGCCTGACGATCGTTGCGATCGTCGTCGCCGGCCTCGACCCACCGCTCGTCGGCCCACCAGAACGAGACCTTCGACCAGTCCACGCTGTCGCGTGCCGCCGAGTCGCGGATGGCGGCGAGCACGAGCGTGCTCACGCTCCCTCCGCTCACCACCACGGAAGCCGCTGCCTGCTCCTCGAGCACGTCGATGATCTTCGTGATGAACCGCGCGGCGACCGAGGCCCCCAGCGATCCCTTGTCTGGGTGGACCAGCACCCGGCGTTCGTTCGTCACAGTTCTCGCTCTGCCTCAGTTGCTCTCGACGGGTTCACCGAGTCGGCTGACCCCGTGCTTCACGACGTCTCCGAAGAGGTCGTCCGGATCGAGTCTACGGAGTTCTTCCGCGAGGCAGTCGCGCAGGGATCGGCGTGGCAGCGAGAGGTCGTGCGTGGGCTGCCCGGGCTGGGTCAACGTGGCGACGTCCGTCATGCTGCGCTCGAGCTCGATGGCGCCGGAGGCACGCACGAGCCTCACGCCGTTGATCCCGCTCGAACCCGTGGCCCGTGTCGTCAGCTCGTTGCTGACGGGGACCTGCAGCTGCAGGCTCAGCCATGCCGCGAGGAGCAGCGTCGAGGGCGAGTCGGGGGCGCCGCTCACCTGGACGGCCGTGACCGGCTCGTACGGCGGCTGGTCGAGGGCGGCGGCCAACTGCGTCCGCCACAGCGTGAGCCGCGTCCAGGCGAGGTCGGTGTCGCCCGGCGCGTAGGACCGCGCGAGCTCCACGATGGAGCCGCGCGGATCCGCCTGGGTGGCCGCGTCCGTGATCCGACGCTGGGCGATGCGGCCCAACGGCGACTCCGAGACGCGGGCGGGAGCCTTGCCGGGCCACCAGGCGACGACGGGAGCGTCCGGCAGGAGCAGCCCCGTCACGAGGCCCTCCTCGTCGCTCGCCGTGTCCCCGTAGGCCCGGAGGAGGATGACCTCGCTCGCGCCGGCGTCGCCGCCGACCCGGATCTGCGCGTCGAGGCGGGCGTCCTCGACGGTGGCTCCCTGAGCGGTCGACACCACGATCACGCGCATGGGGTGCTCGCGGGAGGCGTCGTTGGCGGCCTCGATGGCCTCCTCCTCCTCGCCGAGCCGGGTGGAGATGACGAGCGTGAGCACCCGGCCTAGCGCGACGGCGCCGCCCTCCTCACGGATCTTCACGAGCGACTTCTGCACCCGGCTGATGGTGCTGTCGGGCAGATCGACGATCACGGTCGCCTCCAGGTCCGGCCGTCACGGGCCATGAGTTCGTCGGCCGAGGGCGGTCCCCACGTGCCGGGACGGTACTGCTCGGGCTGGCCCTGCGTCGCCCAGAACTCCTCGATGGGATCGAGGATCTTCCAGGACAGCTCGACCTCCTCGTGGCGGGGGAACAACGGCGGGTCGCCCAGGAGCACGTCCAGGATGAGCCGCTCGTACGCCTCGGGGCTGGCCTCGGTGAAGGCGTGCCCGTAGCCGAAGTCCATCGTCACGTCGCGCACCTGCGTGCCGACGCCCGGCACCTTGGACCCGAACCGCAGGGTGACGCCCTCGTCGGGCTGCACCCGGATGACGAGCGCGTTCTGCCCGAGCTGGTCGGCGGTGCCGAAGATGTTCTCGCCGACCTGCTTGAACACGACCGCGATCTCGGTCACGCGCCGGCCGAGGCGCTTCCCCGCACGGAGGTAGAACGGCACTCCCGCCCAGCGGCGGGTCGCGATCTCGAGCTTGATGGCCGCGAACGTCTCCGTCGTGCTCTGCGGGTCCATGCCGTCCTCGTCGAGGAAGCCCTGGACCTTCTCGCCGCCCTGCCACCCGCCCGAGTACTGGCCGCGGGCGGTGCCGGTGGCCAGGTCCGCGGGAAGGCGCACGGCCGAGAGGATCTTCTCCTTCTCGGCACGGAGGTCCTTGGCCGCGAAGGTGACGGGCTCCTCCATGGCGGTGAGGGCGAGCAGCTGCAGCAGGTGGTTCTGGATCACGTCGCGGGCCGCACCGATGCCGTCGTAGTAGCCGGCACGGCCGCCCACGCCGATGTCCTCGGCCATGGTGATCTGCACGTGGTCCACGTAGTTCGCGTTCCACAGGGGCTCGTACATCTGGTTCGCGAAGCGCAGCGTCAGGAGGTTCTGGACGGTCTCCTTGCCCAGGTAGTGGTCGATCCGGAACACGCTGTCCGGCTCGAACACGCTCTCGACGATGGCGTTGAGCTCGCGAGCCGTCTTGAGGTCGCTGCCGAACGGCTTCTCGATGACCACGCGACGCCACGCGCCGTCCTTGTCCTCGGCGAGGCCGGAGGCACGCAGCTGCTGCGTGACCACCGGGAACGCCTTGGGCGGGATCGACAGGTAGAAGGCGTGGTTGCCCATCGTGCCGCGTTCGCGGTCGAGCTCCTCGATGGTGTCGCGGAGCTGCACGAACGCGTCGTCGTCGTCGAAGACGCCCTGAACGAACCGGATGCCCTCCTTCAGCTGGCGCCACACGTCCTCGTCGAAGGGCGTGCGGGCGTGCTGCTTGACGGCCTCGTAGACGACCTGCTCGAAGTCCTGGTCCTCCCACTCGCGCCGGGCGAACCCGACGAGGGCGAAGCCGGGCGGCAGGAGGCCGCGGTTGGCCAGGTCGTACACGGCCGGCATCAGCTTCTTGCGCGACAGGTCGCCGGTGACGCCGAAGATGATGAGACCACTGGGACCGGCGATCCGGTTCAGCCGCCGGTCGGACGCGGATCGGAGCGGGTTGTGCTCCGCCGTGATCTCGACCGGCCGCTGACCGGCGTCGCCCTGCGGGCCGGGGACGGTCCCGGTCAACGGAGCGCAGCCCGCAGCGCGGGGAGCGCGGCGGAGATGTCCGACACCGTGAGGGTCAGGACGGGACGACCGTGCTCCGAGAGCACCTTCGCGTCGCCACCCGCCTGTGCCTGCACGAGCTCGCCGAAGGAGAACGGGCTGTCCGGGATGGCCAGGTCCTTCGCCGGCACCTGCGTGATCTGCAGGAACACGCCGTTGGCCGGTCCGCCCTTGTGGTACTGGCCCGTCGAGTGCAGGAACCGCGGTCCCCACCCGAAGGTGACGGGGCGCTGCACGCGCGCCGCGAGGACGTCCCGGAGCTCCTCGAGCTGGGGGTTCGCCACGCGGTCGACGTACGCCTGGATCGACACGTAGCCGTCAGCACCGAGCTGGGACACCAGGGCCGTGACGGCCGAGGACAGGGAGTCGCCCACCTCGAGCCCGAGGGCTCGGACCTCGACGCCCTCGGCCGAGAAGGCCGGCGCCACGGGCTCGGGACGGTCGTCGAGCAGTCCGCGGGTCGCGATCTTGGCCGACTCGACGTCCGGCTGGTCGAACGGGTTGATGTCGAGCAGTCGCCCGGCGATCGCGACCGCGTACTCCCAGACCATGATCTGGCCTCCGAGCGAGCCGGAGATCTCGACCTCGCCAGGAGCGACGTCGCGGGTCTCGTCGGCACTGCCCACGAGGCGGACGACCTGGACGTCGGCCAGGCCCGCGGACAGCTCGGGGGCACCCGTGCCGAGCACGACCGGCAGGAGCCCACGCCCCTGCTTGCCCGTGGACTCGGCGATCAGCTGCTCGGCCCAGTCGGCGAAGCCGACGATGTGCGTGCCGTCGGCGACGATGGCGATCTTGTCCCGGAGGGGAGACGTGCCGGCGAGGACCGCCCCGAGCACGAGGCCAGGGTTGTCCGAACGGTCCTGAGCGAGCTCGACCGTGACCGCGTCGGCCTCGGCCAGGAGCTCGGCGATGTCGGCACCGGCCAGGCCGGAGGGCACGAGCCCGAAGGCCGACAGTGCCGAGTAGCGCCCACCGATGTTGGGGTCGGCGTTGAAGACGCGGTACCCGGCGGCGCGAGCCTGCTCGTCGAGGGGCGAACCGGGATCGGTCACGACCACGATGCGCTCGACGGGGTCGATGCCGGCCTCGCGGAACGCCTGCTCGAACGTCTTCCGCTGGCTGGCGGTCTCGACCGTCGAGCCGGACTTGGAGGAGACGACGAGGACGGTCCGGTCGAGGCGGTCCTCCAGCGCCGTCAGGACCTGCCCGGGCTCCGTCGCGTCCAGCACGGTCAGCTCGACGCCGTAGGTGCGCGTGATGACCTCGGGCGCGAGCGACGAACCGCCCATGCCCGCGAGGACGACGTGGTCGACGCCCTTGGCGGCGAGCTCTTCGCGGAGCACGGCGATCTCGTCGACCAGGGGAGCGGACACCACGACGGCCTCCGTCCACCCGAGGCGCTTGGCGGCCTCGGACTCGGCGTCCGGACCCCAGAGCGTCGGGTTGAGGGCGGTGATGCCCGAGGCGACCATGTCGGTGACCAGCTGCGGCACGACCCGGTCGACCGCCTCGGCGGCGTCGCCGGTGGCGTGGATGGTGATGGTCACTGGGCGTCACCCGTCTTCGCGGCCTCGAGGGCGGCGCTCACGGTGTCGAGGAGCTCGTTCCAGGAGACGATGAACTTGTCGACGCCCTCCTTCTCGAGCAGCTCGGTGACCTCGTCGTACGACACGCCCTGGGCGGCGACGGCGTCCATGACCTCGTTCGCCGCGGCGTACGAGCCGGTGATCGTGTCGCCGCGCACCTCACCGTGGTCGAACGTCGCCTCGAGGGTCTTCTCGGGCATCGTGTTGACGACGTCCGCCGCGACGAGCTCGACGACGTAGGTCGTGTCGAGGACGGCGGGGTCCTTGACGCCGGTCGAGGCCCAGAGGGGACGCTGCTTGTTGGCACCGGCGGACAGGAGGCCCTGGGCACGCTCGGTGGCGAAGGCCTCTTCGTAGACCTGGTAGGCCAGCTGGGCGTTCGCGACGCCCGCCTTGCCCTTCAGGGCCTTGGCCTCGTCGGTGCCGACCGCCTCGAGGCGCTTGTCGATCTCGCTGTCGACGCGCGACACGAAGAACGAGGCGACCGAGTGGATGCCCGAGATGTCGATGCCCGCGGCCTTGGCCTGCTCGAGCCCGGTCAGGTAGGCGTTGATGACGGCGCGGTAGCGCTCGAGGCTGAAGATCAGCGTGACGTTGACGCTGATGCCCTGGGCGATGACGGCCGTGATGGCCTCGAGGCCCTCCATCGTCGCGGGGATCTTGATGAGCGCGTTGGGACGCCCCACCTTGGCGGCGAGCTTGACCGCCTGGTCGACGGTGCCCTTCGCGTCGTGGGCGAGACCGGGCTCGACCTCGATCGAGACGCGACCGTCGAAGCCGTCCGTCGTGTCGAAGATCTCGCGGAAGATGTCGCTGGCACGCGTGACGTCGTCGGTCGTGATCTCGAAGACGGCGTCGGTGACGCTCACGCCGGTCTTCGCGAGGAGCGAGACCTGGTCGTCGTACGCCTCGCCCTTGGCCAGGGCCGAGGCGAAGATCGTCGGGTTCGTCGTGACGCCCACGACGTTGCGCTCGGCGATGAGCTTCTGCAGCCCGCCCGAGTTGATGCGCTCACGCGAGAGGTCGTCGAGCCAGATGCTGACGCCGGCGGCGGACAGCTGTGCGGTGTTGGTATCGGTCATGTCGTTCTTCTCTTTTCTGCCGGCGCTCAGAGAGCGGCCAGCGAGTCCTTGGCGGCGGCGACGGCGGCTTCGGTCGTGATGCCGAACTCGCGGTACAGCGTCTTGTAGTCGGCCGACGCACCGAAGTGCTCGATCGAGATGCTGCGACCGGCGTCGCCCACGATGCCGCGCCACGGCAGCGAGACCCCGGCCTCGATGGAGACGCGGGCCTTGACGGCCGCGGGGAGCACGGCCTCCTGGTACTCGGCGCTCTGCTCGTCGAACCACTCGAGGCTCGGTGCGGAGACGACGCGGGCGTTGATGCCCTCGCCGCGGAGGACCTCGCGGGCCTCCACGGCGATCTGCACCTCGGAGCCGGTCGCGATGAGGATCACGTCGGGCGTGCCGCCGGGAGCCTCGGCCAGGACGTACGCGCCCTTGGCGACGTGGGCGGCGGAGGCGAAGGTGTCGCCCTCGGCCTCACCGGCGCCGCGCTCGAAGACCGGCAGGTTCTGACGGCTCAGCGCGAGGCCTGCAGGGCCGCTGTGGCGCTCCAGGATGGTCTTCCAGGCCCAGGCGGTCTCGTTGGCGTCGGCGGGGCGGACCACGTCGAAGTCGGGGATCGCGCGCAGCGCGGCGAGCTGCTCGACCGGCTGGTGCGTCGGGCCGTCCTCGCCGAGGGCGACGGAGTCGTGGGTCCAGACGTACGTGACCGGGGACTTCATGAGGGCGGCGAGACGCACGGCTGGGCGCATGTAGTCGCTGAAGATCAGGAACGTGCCACCGAACACGCGCGTGTTGCCGTGCAAGGCGATGCCGTTCATGATCGAGCCCATGGCGTGCTCGCGGATGCCGAAGTGGAGGACGCGACCGTAGGGGTTCGCGGTCCACTCGTGGGTCGACCACTGCTCGGGGACGAACGAGCCGCCGCCGTTGATGGTCGTCAGGTTCGACTCGGCGAGGTCCGCCGAACCGCCCCAGAACTCGGGGACGACGCCGGCGATGGCGTTGATGACCTTGCCCGACGCGGCACGGGTCGAGACCTCCTTGTCGGCGGGGAACACCGGCAGGGCCTCGTCGAGCCCCTCGGGCAGCTCACCGGCGAGGACGCGGTCCAGCAGGGCCTTCTTGTCCGGGTTCGCCGTGGCCCACTCCTCGAAGGAGGCGGTCCACTCGGCGTGCTGCGCCTGGCCGCGCTCGACCGCACCGCGGGTGTGCTCGAGGACGGCGGGGTCGACGTCGAAGGTCTTCTCGGGGTCGAAGCCCAGGACCTCCTTGAGGCCGCTGAGCTCCTCGGCGCCGAGGGCCGAGCCGTGGATCTTGCCCGAGTTCTGCTTCTTCGGCGAGGGCCAGCCGATGATCGTCTTGAGGATGATGAGCGAGGGCTTCGACGTCTCGGCCTTGGCAGCCTCGATCGCACGGAACAGCTCGGCGACGTCCTCGACGTACTCGCCCGTCTTCTTCCAGTCGACGACCTGGACCTGCCAGTCGTAGGCCTCGTAGCGGGCCTGGACGTCCTCGGTGAAGGCGATGTTGGTGTCGTCCTCGATCGAGATCTGGTTCGAGTCGTAGAGGACCACGAGGTTGCCGAGCTGCTGGTGGCCGGCGAGCGAGGAGGCCTCGCTGGTGACACCCTCCTGCAGGTCGCCGTCGCCGGCGATGACGTAGACGAAGTGGTCGAAGGGCGAGGTGCCCACCGGGGCGTCCGGGTCGAACAGGCCGCGCTCGAAGCGGGCCGCGTAGGCGAAGCCGACCGCGGAGGCGAGGCCCTGGCCCAGGGGACCGGTCGTGATCTCCACGCCGTCCGTGTGGCCGTACTCGGGGTGCCCGGGGGTCTTCGAGCCCCAGGTGCGGAGCGCCTTGAGGTCGTCGAGCTCGAGGCCGTAGCCGCCGAGGTAGAACTGGATGTACTGGGTCAGCGAGCTGTGGCCCACGGAGAGGATGAAGCGGTCGCGACCGATCCACTCCGCGTCGCTCGGGTCCCGACGCATCACCTTCTGGAAGAGGAGGTACGCGGCGGGCGCGAGGCTCATGGCCGTGCCGGGGTGGCCGTTGCCGACCTTCTCCACCGAATCGGCCGCGAGGACGCGGACCGTGTCTACTGCCTTGTTGTCAATGGAGTCCCATTGCAGATCTGCCACTTGGAGTTGACCCTTCTGTTGCGGTTCGCGCGGGGGTCCGTTGGCTCCCGCGCTGACGTGCGCCTGCCGAGACGTCGTCGGCCGTCGCACGCACGCGCGGAGGTGGGGAAGGACGACGGCGTCGTGGTTCCCTGGGACCTGAGGGCGTGCAACTGGCAAGCATCTGTCAGTATAGGGACGTCGGCACGCCCCGTGCCCAGCCGTACCCCGAGCCCCCGCCGTCAGCGCCGCCGGTCTTCGATTAGACTCTTCGGGCATCCCGCCCATCTCGCAGAGGACCTCATGACCGCAGCCGTCGAGACCCGTCCGGACACCCGCCCCCGGGGGTTCCGCCGCAAGGCACGGGCCTACGTCGCGCTCACGAAGCCCCGGGTCATGGAGCTGCTGCTCGTGACGACGGCGCCGACCATGTTCCTCGCCCAGGGCGGCGTGCCGAACCTGTGGCTCGTGGTCGCGACGCTCGTGGGCGGCGCCCTCAGCGCGGGCTCGGCCTCGGCCTTCAACTGCTACATCGATCGCGACATCGACCGCATCATGAAGCGCACGCAGGGGCGCCCCCTCGTGACGGGCGAGGTGAGCGACCGCGAGGCGCTCGTCTTCTCGTACGTGGTCGGCGTGGCCTCGATCGCCTGGTTGGCCCTGACGGTCAACCTCCTCGCGGCCGCCCTCTCCCTCGTCGCGATCCTCTTCTACGTGATCGTCTACACGCTCTGGCTCAAGCGCCGGACGCCGCAGAACATCGTGTGGGGCGGCATCGCCGGGTGCATGCCGGTGCTCATCGGCTGGGCCGCCGTCACGAACGAGATCACCTGGGCCCCGATCGTGCTCTTCACGGTGATCTTCCTCTGGACGCCGCCGCACTACTGGCCGCTCTCGATGCGCTACCGCGACGACTACGCGGCGGCCGACGTGCCCATGCTGGCTGTCGTCCGCGGGAGGTCCCTGGTCGGCCTGCAGGTCGTCCTGTACGCCTGGGCGACCGTCGCCTGCTCGCTCCTCCTCGTGCCCGTCGCGGGCATGGGCGTCCTGTACACCGTCGTGGCCCTCGCCGCGGGCGCGTGGTTCATCGTCGAGTCCCACCAGCTCTACGGCCGCGCGATCCAGCACGTGGCCGAGGTGCGCCCGATGCGCGTCTTCCACAGCTCCATCACGTACCTGACGCTGCTGTTCCTCGCCGTCGGCATCGACCCCCTCCTGCCGTTCTGAGCCCCGCCACCTCGTCCTGGTCGCTGCGTCCGGCGCTCCCGGCCGACGTGCCCGTCCTGGCGGAGCTCCGCCTCGCCGCCCTTCGGCCGGACCTCGAGCGCCTGGGCCGGTGGGACCCTCCGACGCACCGTGCCCGCTTCGTCCAGGAGTTCCGGGTCGAGGAGTCCGTGACCGTGCTCGGCGACGACGAGCGACCGATCGGCTCGTTCGCCCTCCACCGCGACGGCCAGGCCGACGACGCCGGGACCTGGCTGCGGCACTTCCACCTCGCCCCGCACGCCACGGGCAGGGGGATCGGCAGCCGCGTCCTGGAGCAGATCGGCGAGGCGACCGACGGGCGCGCGCTGTCGCTCGTCGTGCTGCAGGGCAGTCGGGCCGCGCGCTTCTTCCACCGGCACGGCTTCGTCGAGCTCGTGCGCGGCGACGTCGACGCCGTCCTGCACCGGCCTGCCCGGGAGGCCTGACCAGCGCCGTCCGGAGGCCGCCCTCGCGTGCCGGGGCGTCGTGTCGACCGCTCGCCGGCACGCGCGGGCCCGGCACCCGCCGCCGGCGGAGCGTCCGGTGTCAGCGGGACGCGGCAGCGGCCTCCGGCAGGGCCTCGGCCACCTCGTCGGGCGTCTGGTCGTTGCGCAGGGAGAGCACCGTCGCGGTCACGGCGGCCACGAGCAGGCCGGCGAGGACCATGTGGATGCCGACCAGGACGGGCGGCAGGCCGGTCCGCGCCTGGGTCAGCCCCACGGCGATCTGGACCAGTTCCACGACGAGCAGCGCCGTCACGGCGCGCCGGGGGAGCCCGGTGCGGTGCGCCGCCACGACCAGCACGACCGTGAGGGCGAAGAGGACGTACGCCGGGTAGGCGTGGAAGTGCTCGAGCAGGGCCGCGTCGAGGCCGTTGCGCGGCGTGTCGGCGTCGCCCGCGTGGGGCCCGGCGCCGGTCGTGAGGATCCCCATCACCACGGTCACCGCGACGACGGCAGCCGTGGCCCGCGCCGTGGTGGCGTACCACGCGGGGGTCGCCGCCGAGCGACCGCGAGGTCCGCGGAGCACGCGGTGCACGAGCACGGTGGTGAGGGCGACCAGGGCGATGGAGACCGCGAAGTGGGCGCCCACGACGTAGGGGTTGAGGCCGACCAGCACCGTGATGCCGCCGAGCACCGCCTGGAACGGGATGCTGAGGCCCTGCACGAGCGTGAGCCAGAAGAGGTCCCGACGCTCGCGGCGCAGACGCAGGACCGAGAGGAAGGCCGCGATGACGACGGCGGCCAGGACGAAGGTCAGGAGGCGGTTGCCGAACTCGATCACGCCGTGGACGCCCATCTCGGGCGTGTTCGTGAACGAGCCCTCGACGCACTGGGGCCACGTCGGGCAGCCGAGGCCGGACCCGGTGAGGCGCACCGCGCCTCCCGTCCCGATGAGGAGGAGCTGGCAGACGAGCGACGCCCAGGCCACGATGCGCACCCGGCGGTCGACCGTCGAGGGGAGCCAGGACCAGGCGCGCGCGAGTGCGCCGGAGGGAGTCGCCTGTGCGTTGCTCACGAAGTGCTGCCTTTCGTTGGTTTCCGGGCTCGGCCCTGTAGAATCGACGGGTTCAGGAACACTCCCACCAGGGCGACGACGACGCCGCCCGGGGCACTCGTCGGCACCCCCGCCGGCGGTCCCGATCGCCCGATCAGTCTAAGCAGCGGCTCCTCCACGTTCGTCCACGAGCGCGGGACCGCCGCCGGGACCGGGAGCGTTCGTCTCGCCCGCGAGGGAATGCCCGTCCACGACGTCCTGTTGGACCAGGCAGAGAAAGAGGTAGACATGTCAGACGTGCTGATCGACCGCCCCGAGCTGGAAGGCCTCGGCCAATACGAGTTCGGCTGGGCCGACTCCGACGTCGCCGGTGCCTCCGCCCGCCGCGGCATCTCGACCGAGGTCGTGAGCGACATCTCCGCCCTGAAGGACGAGCCCGAGTGGATGCTCGCGAACCGCCTGAAGGGGCTGGCCCTCTTCGGCCGCAAGCCCATGCCGACCTGGGGCGCCGACCTCTCCGGCATCGACTTCGACAACATCAAGTACTTCGTGCGCTCGACCGAGAAGCAGGCCACCAGCTGGGAGGACCTGCCCGACGACATCAAGAACACCTACGAGAAGCTCGGCATCCCCGAGGCCGAGCGCAGCCGCCTCGTCGCCGGCGTCGCCGCGCAGTACGAGTCCGAGGTCGTCTACCACCAGATCCGCGAGGACCTGGAGGAGCAGGGCGTCATCTTCATGGACACCGACACGGCGCTCCGCGAGCACCCCGAGCTCTTCCAGGAGTACTTCGGCACCGTGATCCCCGCCGGCGACAACAAGTTCGCGGCCCTGAACACGGCCGTCTGGTCGGGCGGCTCGTTCGTGTACGTGCCGAAGGGCGTCCACGTCGAGATCCCGCTGCAGGCCTACTTCCGCATCAACACCGAGAACATGGGTCAGTTCGAGCGGACGCTGATCATCGCCGACGAGGACAGCTACGTCCACTACATCGAGGGCTGCACGGCCCCGATCTACAAGAGCGACTCGCTCCACTCGGCCGTCGTCGAGATCATCGTCAAGAAGGGCGCCCGCGTGCGCTACACGACGATCCAGAACTGGTCGAACAACGTCTACAACCTCGTGACCAAGCGGGCGATCGCCCACGAGGGCGCCACCATGGAGTGGATCGACGGCAACATCGGGTCCAAGGTGACCATGAAGTACCCGTCGATCTACCTGGCGGGGGAGCACGCCAAGGGCGAGACCCTCTCCGTCGCCTTCGCCGGTCCCGGTCAGCACCAGGACGCCGGCGCCAAGATGGTCCACATGGCGCCGCACACGACGTCCTCGATCGTCTCGAAGTCCATCGCACGCGGCGGCGGTCGGGCCGGTTACCGCGGTGAGATCCGCGTCGACGAGGGTGCGCACCACTCGGCCAACACCGTGCGCTGCGACGCGCTGCTCGTCGACACGATCTCGCGCTCGGACACCTACCCCGCGATCGACATCCGCGTCGACGACGTGCAGCTCGGCCACGAGGCCACCGTGTCCCGCGTCAGCGAGGAGCAGCTCTTCTACCTCATGTCGCGCGGCATGGCGGAGGACGAGGCCATGGCGATGATCGTCCGTGGCTTCATCGAGCCGATCGCCCGGGAGCTCCCGATGGAGTACGCCCTCGAGCTCAACAAGCTCATCGAGATGAGCATGGAAGGATCCGTCGGCTAGATGACCGCCGCAGCACCCACCACAGCAGACCCGACCAGCACCGAGTCGGTCGACGACCGCCCCCAGCACGGCGCCCGTGCCCACACGGACGGCGGCTGGGGAGCCGTCCCCGTCCAGACCCGTTCCGAGCGCTTCCGCTCGACGGACCCGGCGGCGTTCGCCGACGTCACGGGCCGGGAGGTCGACTGGAAGCTCAGCCCCGTCGCCCGGCTCCGTCCGCTCATCGACGGCCCGCTCGACGGCGCGCCCTACGCGTTCCTGGCCCGGGAGACCTCGGGCGCCTCGGCCGACTGGGCCGACGCGTCGGACCCGATCGTCGGGTCCGCCGGGACCCCGGAGGACAAGGCCTCGGCCAACGCCTGGGCCTCGACCGAGAAGGTGCTCGTCGTCCGACTGACCGGCGAGGAGCCCTCGACGATCACCATCGGGCGATCGGGCCTGGACGCCACGCCCCGAGCCGGGCACACCGTCGTCCACGCCGCCGCCGGGACGACCTCGCTCGTCGTCATGCGCAACACCGGTCGCGCCTCGCTCGTCGAGAACGTCGAGGTGGTCGTCGAGGACGGCGCTCGGCTCACCCTGGTCACCCTGCAGGAGTGGGACGACGACGCCGTCCACCTCGCGAGCCACTTCGCCCGCATCGGTCGCGACGCGCAGCTCAAGCACTTCGTCGTGAGCCTCGGCGGTTCCGTCGTGCGCGTGAACCCGTCGGCGCACCTCGCCGAGCAGGGCGCCGACGCCGAGCTGTACGGCGTGTACTTCGCCGACGCCGGTCAGCACCTGGAGCAGCAGGTCTACGTCCACCACGACGCGCCCGCCACGCGCAGCCGCGTCAACTACAAGGGGGCGCTGCAGGGGACCGGTGCTCGCACCGTGTGGATCGGCGACGTCCTCATCGGACGCAGCGCACCGGGCACGGACAGCTACGAGCAGAACCGCAACCTCGTGCTCAGCGAGGGCACGCGGGCCGACTCGATCCCCAACCTCGAGATCGAGACCGGCGACATCGCCGGGGCGGGCCACGCCAGTGCGACCGGTCGCTTCGACGACGAGCACCTCTTCTACCTCCAGTCGCGCGGGATCGACGAGGCCGAGGCACGTCGCCTCGTCGTGCTCGGGTTCCTCAGCGAGGTCGTGCAGAAGATCGGCGAGCCCGAGCTGCAGGACCGCCTCATCGCGGCCCTCGAGGTCGAGCTGACCGGGGAGGCCCGCTGATGCCCACCAAGGTCTGCGCCGTGGACGACGTCACCCCGTCCCAAGCGAAGCGCGTCGTCGTCGACGGCGTCGCGATCGCCGTGGTGAAGGACTCCGCCGGGACGATCCACGCCATCGGGGACACCTGCACCCACGGTGACATCTCCCTGGCCGAGGGCTTCGTCGAGGACGACACCCTCGAGTGCTGGGCCCACGGCTCGAAGTTCGAGCTCACCACGGGCAAGCCGCTCACGCTGCCCGCCTACGAACCCGTCCCCGTCTTCTCCGTCTCCGTCGTCGACGGCGACGTGTACGTCGACACGAACGCCCCGTCGCCGGTCGCCGGCGACGCACAGTGAGGAACACCAGCATGTCCACTCTCGAGATCCGCGACCTCAAGGTCAGCATCGACACCGACCAGGGCCCCAAGTCCATCCTCAAGGGCGTCGACCTCACCATCCGTGAGGGCGAGATCCACGCCGTCATGGGCCCCAACGGCTCGGGCAAGTCCACCCTCGCCTACACGATCGCCGGGCACCCCCGCTACAACGTCGACGGCGGCTCGATCCGCCTCGACGGCCAGGAGGTGCTCGAGATGAGCGTCGACGAGCGCGCTCGCGCCGGGCTCTTCCTCGCGATGCAGTACCCGGTCGAGATCCCCGGCGTCACCGTGTCGAACTTCCTGCGCACCGCCAAGACGGCCCTCGACGGCCAGGCCCCCGCCCTGCGCGGCTGGGTGAAGGACCTCCGCGAGTCGATGACCGCCCTCAAGATGGACCAGGCCTTCGCGGAGCGCAACGTCAACGAGGGCTTCTCCGGCGGCGAGAAGAAGCGCCACGAGATCATGCAGCTCGAGCTGCTCAAGCCGAAGTTCGCCGTCCTCGACGAGACCGACTCCGGGCTCGACGTCGACGCGCTCAAGATCGTGTCGGAGGGCGTGAACCGCGCCGCGACCAACACGGGCCTCGGCCTCCTGCTCATCACGCACTACACGCGCATCCTGCGCTACATCAAGCCCGACTTCGTGCACGTCTTCGTCGACGGCCAGGTCGCCGACCAGGGCGGCCCCGAGCTCGCCGACCGCCTCGAGGCCGAGGGCTACGACACCTACGTCGCCGCCGCAGCGGCCTCGAGCTCATCCGTCGAGGCCTGAGCATGGCCGTCGCCCTCGCCCCCGAGAAGTTCGACACCACGATCGAGGCCCTCAAGGAGGTCGTGGACCCCGAGCTCGGCGTCAACATCGTCGACCTGGGACTCATCTACGACCTCGCCATGGACGAGGACCACGAGAACGCGCTCATCATCAGCATGACGCTCACCTCGGCGGGCTGCCCCCTCACCGACGTGATCGAGAGCGAGACGGCCGCCGCCCTCGACGGCGTCGTCGACGCCTTCCGCATCAACTGGGTGTGGATGCCGCCGTGGGGCCCCGAGCGGATCACGGACGACGGCCGCGACATGATGCGTGCCATCGGCTTCTCCATCTGACCACCACCCCTCGGACCCCCGGTCACGCGACCGGGGGTCCTGCCCGTGCGGGCACGGCGCACCGCCTGCCCACCACCCCGACCGATTGGACCCCCTGCTGTGCTGAACGTGCGCGACCTCGAGATCCGCGTGGGAGCACGCCTGCTCATGGACGGCGTGACGTTCCGTGTGGACAAGGGCGACAAGATCGGCCTCGTCGGCCGCAACGGCGCCGGCAAGACCACGATGACCAAGACGCTCGCCGGTGAGACGCAGCCCACGGGTGGCTCCATCGAGCGGTCGGGCGAGATCGGCTACCTCCCGCAGGACCCGCGCAGCGGCAACCCGGAGGACCTGGCCCGCACGCGCATCCTGGACGCCCGGGGACTGGGCCAGCTGTTGCTCGGCATCCAGGCCGCGACACTCGAGATGGGCGACCCCGATCCCGCCGTCGCGGAGCGGGCCATGAAGCGCTACGGCGACCTCGACGACCGCTTCAACGCGCTCGGCGGGTACGCCGCCGAGGCCGAGGCCGCGTCGATCGCCAGCAACCTCAGCCTGCCCGACAGGATCCTGGACCAGCCCCTCTCGACGCTCTCCGGCGGTCAGCGCCGCCGCATCGAGCTCGCGCGGATCCTGTTCTCGGCCGCCGACACGATGATCCTCGACGAGCCGACCAACCACCTCGACGCCGACAGCGTCGTGTGGCTCCGCGAGTACCTCAAGACGTACCAGGGCGGCGTCATCGTCATCAGCCACGACATCGAGCTCGTCGAGGAGGTCGTCAACCGCGTCTTCTACCTCGACGCCAACCGCCAGGCCATCGACATCTACAACATGGGGTGGCGGAACTACCAGCGGCAGCGGGCCGCCGACGAGGAGCGCCGCAAGAAGGAGCGCTCGAACGCCGAGAAGCAGGCCTCCGCGCTGCAGAAGCAGGCGGCGCGCTTCGGGGCGAAGGCCTCCAAGGCCGCCGCCGCGCACCAGATGGTCGCGCGCGCCGAGCGCCTGCTGTCCGGCCTCGAGGAGGTCCGCGCGGTGGACCGCGTCGCGAAGCTGCGCTTCCCGACCCCGGCCGCCTGCGGGAGGACCCCGCTCATGGCCTCGAACCTCTCGAAGAGCTACGGCTCGCTCGAGATCTTCACGGCCGTGGACCTCGCCATCGACCGAGGGTCGAAGGTCGTGATCCTCGGTCTCAACGGTGCCGGCAAGACGACCCTCCTGCGCATCCTGGCGAGCGTGGACCAGCCCGACACCGGCCAGCTGGAGCCGGGCCACGGCCTGCGCGTCGGGTACTACGCGCAGGAGCACGAGACCATCGACGTCAAGCGCAGCGTGCTCGAGAACATGGTGTCCTCGTCGCCGAACATCACCGAGATGGAGGCCCGACGCGTGCTCGGCTCGTTCCTCTTCACCGGGGACGACTCGGCCAAGCCGGCCGGCGTGCTCTCGGGCGGCGAGAAGACGCGCCTGGCCCTCGCCATGATCGTCGTCTCGGGCGCCAACGTCCTGCTGCTCGACGAGCCCACGAACAACCTGGACCCGGCCAGCCGCCTGGAGATCCTCGACGCGCTGGCCAACTACGAGGGCGCGGTCGTGCTCGTGAGCCACGACGAGGGGGCCGTCGAAGCGCTGAACCCGGAACGCGTGCTCATCATGCCCGAGGGCACCGAGGACCACTGGACCAAGGACTACAGCGAGCTCATCAACCTGGCGTGACCAGGGTCGGGTCGCGGAGGCGGCCCGACCAGGACCGGGCCCGAAGCCCTCTGGGGATCCGGGTGCTCAGGAGGCGGAGACCGGCCCGTCAGCGCCCGGCCGCGTCGAGCAGGGCGTCCTCGGCCTCGTCGTCGCTGCCGCCCCGCGCAGCGCGGCGGCGTCGGCGCTCGGCCTCGCGCTCCTCGAGCTCGTCGGGCTCGGCGGTGCGGTTGCGGTGCTCCTGGCGCACGACGTAGAAGAGGAACGCGAACGCCCCGACCGCGAACAGGAGCCACTGCACGAAGTAGGAGAGGTTCAGCCCGGTGTCGATCTCGGGCTCGACCGAGGGTGCCGGGCGGGTCGCGGGAGCGGGGCTCTCGCCGGCCAGCAAGCCGTAGGACCCCGTCACGAGCGGCTCGTCGAGCCGCTCGGCGACGTCGTCGAGCTGGATCGTCGCGATCTGGTTGGTGCCGGCGATGTCGGTGCGGTCGCCGACGCGCGGCTCTCCCGGCTTGAGCCGTGCCGTGACGGTGACGTCGCCGGTGGGCGGAGCGGGCACCTCGTCGGGGGCGTCCTGCGCGTTGCCCGTGGGCACCCAGCCACGGTCGACGAGGAACACCTCGCCACCGGCGAGCTCGAAGGGCACGAGCACCTCGAAGCCCGGCTGGCCGTTGAACGGGCGGTTGCGGACCAGCAGCGTCTCGTCGACGAGGTAGCGACCCGTCAGGGTCACGGGCCGCCACTCGACCTCGGGGTCGAGGGTGCCGGCGTCCGGGACGAGGTCCGCGAGGGGGACGGGCTCGGCGTCGTAGTTGCGGTCGAGCTGCTCGGCGACCGCCGTCTTCTCCTCGTGCCTCGCCCACTGCCAGTGGGCGAGGAACCCGCAGACGATCGCGAAGACGACCGCGACCGCCAGGTAGCCCAGCCACCGGCCGGACAGGGCGAAGCGCCAGCCGGTCACCGTGCCTCCTGACCCGGGAGGGAGCCCTCGACGACGCGGTCGACGGTCTCGCCGACGGCCGTCACGGTGACCGGGAAGTCCCGGGCCCGGAGGAACTCGACGAGGTAGCCCTCGTGCTCGGCGCAGGCCGTCCACGTCTTGACCCGGGTCAGGTCGTGGAGCTTGGGGTTGCGCCAGTGGACGGCGGTCACGGCCGTCGCCCGGCACCCGGCGCGCGAGCACTCGTCGGCGGCCGGCCCGACGGCACCGAGCCTCACGCGGCCCCCGGGGTCCGTGCCGGCCCTCCGTCGTCGGCCGCGCCGACGGGGCCCTCGTCGTCACCGACGACCGTCGGACGGAAGCGCGGCTCGGGAGCAGGCGAGGCGACCGCGGGCCCCCGGTAGGCCTCGAGCTGCCCACCGGGCGACTCGACCGCACCGCCCTGCTCGTGGCCGACGTTGGCGAGGACCACCGCGTAGTAGGGGATGAGCACGGCGCCGAGGATCGGCAGGAGGGTCCACCAGCCGAGGGGCACGACGAAGCACAGCACGATGCAGACGACGCGGATGCCCATCGCGACGACGTACTTGACCATGCGGGAGTGCCGGTCGTCGGTCGGCGACGGCGGCAGCGACGTGATCGGGTTGATGGCCTTCATCGGCTCCAGCTCAGGGTGGGCGGTGGGACGCGGCCGCGGCGCGGCGCGCTCGCCACGATGGTACTGCGCGCCACCGACAGTAGGCTGGTCGACGGTCGCTCCCGGACTCGGGCGGCGACGCCGTCCGCACCACCACCGGGAGCCCTCGATGACCACCACCCGCACCGTCCTCGTCACCGGAGGCAACCGCGGCATCGGCCGCGCCGTCGCCGAGGAGTTCGTCGCCCGCGGCCACCGCGTCGCCGTGACCGCGCGCACCGGCGAGGGCCCCGAGGGCACCCTCACCGTCCGCGCCGACATCACCGACGCGGCGTCCGTCGACGCGGCCTTCACCGAGGTCGAGGCCCGGCTCGGGCCGGTCGAGGTGCTCGTGGCGAACGCGGGCATCACGAAGGACACCCTGCTGCTCCGCATGACCGAGGAGGACTTCACCTCGGTCGTCGACACCAACCTCTCGGGCGCGTTCCGCGTGGTGAAGCGCGCCTCCAAGGGCATGCTGAAGGCCCGCTTCGGGCGCGTCGTGCTCGTCTCGAGCGTCGTGGGCCTCTACGGCAGTGCGGGCCAGGTCAACTACGCCGCCTCGAAGAGCGGCCTCGTCGGGCTGGCCCGGTCGGTCACGCGCGAGCTGGGCGGTCGCGGCATCACCGCCAACGTCGTCGCGCCCGGGTTCATCGAGACCGACATGACCGCCGCGCTCCCCGAGGCGACGCAGGCCGAGTACAAGAAGGCGATCCCGGCGGGCCGGTACGGCTCGGCCGCCGAGGTCGCCGCGACCATCGCCTGGCTCGCCTCCGACGAGGCCGCGTACGTCTCGGGCGCGGTCGTGCCGGTCGACGGCGGCCTCGGCATGGGCCACTGACGACCCGCTGACGGGCCGGACCGGCCGGGGCCGCGGACGCCACGACCGCGAGCGATCCCTCGGGGTCGCGGCGGACCGCGGCGGCGGCTCAGCCCCGCAGCCCCAGCAGGGGGAGCACCTGCGAGAGGTCTCGCCGGTCGAGCACGACGTCGGCGGCCGCGCGGAGGACGGGCTTGGCGTCGAAGGCGACGCCCAGCTGCGCCGCCTCGAGCATCAGGAGGTCGTTGGCCCCGTCGCCGACCGCGACCGTGCGCTCGAGGGGCACGGAGGCCTCCTCGGCCCAGGCCCTCAGGCAGGCGGCCTTCGTCGCGGCGTCGACGACGTCGCCCTCGACGCGTCCGCTGAGGCGGCCGTCGGCGACGCCGAGGCGGTTCGCGCGCCAGAGGTCGAGCCCGAGGTCGGCGGCGAGCGGGTCGAGCACCTCGTGGAAGCCCCCCGAGACCACGGCGACGACCCCGCCGGCGGCGTGCACGCCAGCGACCAGCTCGCGGGCGCCGGGGGTCACGCGCACCCGGTCGACGACCTCGTCGACGGCCGAGAGGGGCAGGCCGGCGAGCGTCGCGACCCGCTCGTGCAGGCTGGCGGCGAAGTCGAGCTGCCCGGACATGGCCCGTGCCGTCACGGACGCCACGGCGTCGCGGCTGCCGGCCGCCTCGGCGAGGAGCTCGATCACCTCGTCCTCGATCAGGGTGGAGTCGACGTCGAGGACGAGGAGGAAGCGCGGCACGGCCCCACCCTAGCGGCGGGGCGTGCCGCGCCGGGCGGGGCCGAGGACTCAGCGGTCGACGCGGACGCCCTTGCCCACGACGGTGATGCCGGACGGTGTCACGGTGAAGCCCCGGGCACGGTCGGCCTCGGGGTCGACACCGACGGACGCGCCCTCGGCGATGACGACGTCCTTGTCGAGGATGGCGCGGTTCACCGTGGCGCCGGGGCCGATGGAGGCCCGCTCGAACACGACCGAGTCGACGACGCGGCTGCCCGACTCGAGCGTGCACCACGGGCCGAGCACGCTGCGCTCGACGTGGGCCCCCGAGAGCAGGGAGCCGAGCGACACGATGGAGTCGACGACCTCGCCGACGTCGCCCCGCCCGTCGCGCACGAACTTCGCGGGCGGCGAGTTCAGCTGCTGCGAGAAGATCGGCCAGTCGGTGTTGTAGAGGTTGAAGACGGGCAGCGCCGAGATGAGGTCGCGGTGCGCGTCGTAGAAGGAGTCGATCGTGCCGACGTCGCGCCAGTAGTACCGGTCGCGCTCCGTGGCCCCGGGGACCTCGTTGCGGTTCAGGTCGTAGACGGCGGCGTCGCCCCGGGAGACGAAGTCGGGGACGATGTCCCCGCCCATGTCGTGGTCGGAGTCGGGCTTCTCGCCGTCGCGGAGCACGGCGTCGATGAGGACGTCGGCGTCGAAGACGTAGTTGCCCATGGAGGCGAGGATCTCGTCGGGGGAGTCGGGGAGGCCGGTCGCGTCGGTCGGCTTCTCGAGGAACCGCCCGATGCGGGTGGGGTCGGACTCGTCGACCTCGATGACGCCGAACTGGTCGGCGAGCGAGATCGGCTGACGGATCGCGGCGACGGTCACGCCGGCGCCCGAGGCGATGTGGGCCTCGATCATCTGCGAGAAGTCCATGCGGTAGACGTGGTCCGCACCCACGACGACGACGATGTCCGGCTTCTCGTCACGGAGCAGGTTGAGGCTCTGCAGGATCGCGTCCGCGCTGCCCGCGAACCACCGCTTGCCGAGCCGCTGCTGGGCCGGCACGGACGCGACGTACGCACCCAGGAGGCCCTCGATGCTCCACGTCTGCGAGACGTGGCGGTCGAGGCTGTGCGACTTGTACTGCGTGAGCACGACGATCTGACGGAGCCCCGAGTTGATGAGGTTCGACAGGGCGAAGTCGATGAGCCGGTAGTTGCCGCCGAACGGGACGGCCGGCTTCGCGCGGTCCGCGGTGAGGGGCATCAGTCGCTTGCCCTCGCCACCGGCCAGCACGATGCCGAAGATCTTCTTCGATGCCATGTGCCCACAATGGCACGATCCGTCGCCGCGCGACTACGGTGTGGACGGTGCGAGTCGATGTCATCACCAAGGAATACCCGCCCAACGTCTACGGGGGAGCGGGCGTCCACGTCGTCGAGCTCGTCAAGGCCCTGCGCCGCCGGATCGAGGTCGAGGTCCGTGCGTTCGGCACCGTCGACGACGAGCCCGGCACGACGGGCTACCCCGAGCTCGCCGAGCTGGACGGCGCGAACGCGACCCTCCGCACGCTCGGCCAGGACCTCCGGATCGCCCAGGACGTCGCCGGCGCCGACCTGGTCCACAGCCACACCTGGTACGCCAACCACGGCGGTCAGCTGGCGCAGATGCTGCACGACGTGCCGCACGTCCTCACCGCGCACAGCCTGGAGCCCCTGCGGCCGTGGAAGGCCGAGCAGCTCGGCGGCGGGTACCGCGTCTCGAGCTGGATCGAGCGCCAGGCCTACGAGACCGCCGACGCGGTCATCGCCGTGAGCGAGGGCATGCGCCGGGACATCCTCCGCTCGTACCCCGGCATCGACGAGGGCAAGGTGAGCGTCGTCCGCAACGGGATCGACCTCGACGCCTGGCGGCCCAACCGCGACGACGACGTCGTGCGCGGCCTCGGCATCGACCCCGACCGCCCGAGCGTCGTCTTCGTCGGCCGCATCACGCGCCAGAAGGGGCTTCCCTACCTGCTCCGCGCGGCGCGCGCGCTGCCGGCCGACGTCCAGCTGGTGCTCTGCGCCGGCGCCCCGGACACCCCCGAGATCATGGCCGAGGTCACCGGCCTCGTCCGAGAGCTCCAGGAGGAGCGCACCGGCGTGGTCTGGATCGAGCGCGTCCTGCCCCGCCACGAGCTCACGGCCGTGCTCACGGCGGCGACGACGTTCGTCTGCCCGTCGGTGTACGAGCCCCTCGGCATCGTGAACCTCGAGGCCATGGCCTGCGGCGTGCCCGTCGTGGGCTCCGGCACGGGCGGCATCCCCGAGGTCGTCGCCGACGGCCTCACGGGTCGCGTCGTCCCGATCGAGCAGGTCCAGGACGGCACGGGCACCCCGGTCGACCCCGACCGCTTCGTCCGCGACCTCGCGGCGACGCTGACCGAGGTCGTCGCGGACCCCGGCCTGGCGGCGCTCATGGGCCGCGCCGGTCGCCTCCGTGCCGAGGAGGAGTTCTCCTGGGAGCGGATCGCCGGACAGACGCTCGCGGTCTACGAGGGCCTGCGCCGCTAGGCTGTGACCATGCCCACGGTGCTGCAGCTCAACGACGTCTCGATCACCCGCGCCGGCACCGCCGTCGTCGACAGCGTGTCCTGGACGGTCGAGTCCGACCAGCGCTGGGTCGTGCTCGGGCCCAACGGCGCGGGCAAGACCACCCTCCTCCAGGTCGCCGCGGCGCAGGCTCACCCCAGCGCCGGCGAGGCCGTGGTCCTGGGGGCCGACCTCGGGCGCACGGACCTCTTCGACCTCCGCCCCCGGATCGGCTTCGCCTCGACCTCGGTGGCCCGCAGGATCCCCTCCCGCGAGAAGGTCCTCGACGTCGTCCTGACGGCGGCGTACTCGGTCACCGGCCGCTGGAACGAGGACTACGAGCAGGTCGACGTCCGTCGGGCGCACCGCGTGCTCGAGGAGTGGCGGCTCGACCACCTCGCCGAGCGGTCGTTCGGCGAGCTCAGCGACGGCGAGCAGAAGCGCGTCCAGATCGCCCGTGCGGTCATGACCGACCCGGAGCTGCTGCTGCTCGACGAGCCCGCCGCGAGCCTCGACCTGGGCGCACGCGAGGAGCTCCTGCGGATGCTCTCGGGCTACGCGCGATCGGCCGACGCCCCCGCCATCGTCATGGTCACGCACCACGTCGAGGAGATCCCGCGCGGCTTCACGCACGCGCTGCTGCTCGACCACGGGCGCGTCGTCGCGGCGGGCCCGCTCGCCGAGGTGCTCACCGCCGAGGTGCTCGGTGGCACCTTCGGCCTCGACCTGGTCGTCGAGGAGCACGACGGGCGCTACGCCGCGCGTGCCGCCTCCTGATCCCGTCGACCACGTCTGCTAGACTCGACCGCTGGCTCGCCTGTGCGGGCCTGGACCTGCCCGCCAGGTCCCGACAGCTTCGACCGTCACCCATCCGCCATCCTGAGGACCAACATGAAGACCGCCACCCACCCCGAGTACGCACCGATCGTCTTCCGCGACCTGGCCTCGGGCGCCACCTTCCTCACGCGCTCCACGGCGACCAGCGACAAGACCATCGAGCTCGACGGTGAGACCTACCCCGTCATCGACGTCGAGATCTCGTCCGAGTCGCACCCGTTCTACACGGGCAAGCAGCGCATCCTCGACTCGGCCGGCCGCGTCGAGAAGTTCAACTCGCGCTACAAGAACTTCGGCAAGTGAGCCGCGTCCCCTCCGGGGGACGGCTCTCCTGACGCTCGAAGGGGCGGTCGACCTCGGTCGACCGCCCCTTCGGCGTCCCCGCCGCCGCGGCGACGGGCAGGCATCGCCGTGCGCCACGCCGTCGTTCCGCGGCCGGTGAGCCCTGGTCCGCCAGGGCTCGGCCGTGCAGGAGGTGCGCTCAGCTCGGCGAGGGACGGTGCGGCCACGCGCCCGACGTCGTGAAGGCCGGGTCCTTCGTACGGCGCACGTACTCCTGGAAGCTGGCCGCCTGGCTGCTGCACCACCCGATCTGCAGGTCGTGCAGCTCCGTCGCGGGGACATCGAGGCGGTCGGCGTGCTTGAGGGCCATGGCCTGTGCCACGCGTCCGGCCGCGATGGCGTCGGCACCGGCGTCGTGGGCGTCGTCGAGCACGACCCCGTAGACGGCAGCGGCGGCCTCGAGGGTGCGCTTGCCCTTGCGGTACGTGTCGACGGCCTTGTCGATGACGAGCGGGTCGACGACGCAACCGATGGCCCCGACGTCGCCGAGCGGCTCGACGCCGTGGCGACGCGCCTCACGGTCGAGCAGCGTCAGGTCGTAGGGCGCGTTGTAGACCACGAGCGGGACTCCCCGGGCGAAGACCGCGCGGAGCGCGGCCACGATCTCGGCCACCACCTCGGCCGCCGGGCGCCCCTCGGCCCGGGCACGCTCGGTGGTCACGCCGTGCACGGCGCTCGCCCGCTCGGGGATCTCCACGCCGGGGTCGGCCAGCCACTCGCCGTGCGCGATGCTGCGACCCTCGGCGTCGAGGAGGCCCACGTGGGCCGTGACGATGCGGGCGGTCTCGACGTCGATGCCGGTGGTCTCGAGGTCGAACACGCCGAGGGCCCGCCACCAGCCGGTGCGGACGCCCTGGTCCGTGTCGTCGAGGCCTGGTCCGGTGCTGCTGGTGTCGGTGCTGGCGTCGCTCACCCTGCGAGTCTAGGAGGCGCCGCCGACGTCGCCGGACGGCGCCGCCGGGGCGACCGGAGACGTCGCCGGCACGGGAGCGTCGCCCACGTGCAGCCAGTAGAAGGCCTGGGTGCCGAGGGTGAGCGTGACGGTACCGTCCTCGTCGAAGGACGGGAACTGCGCTCCGGCGAAGAGGTCGTGCAGGGTCCGGCCCGCCAGCTCGGGGGCCGTGATCGTCACCGAGACCGGGTTGTGGGCGAACGAGAAGACGCAGAGGACGTCCTCCGCCATGTCCGCGCCGAACGTCGCACCGGTGCCCTCGTAGGAGCGCGTGAACGCGAGCACCGAGTCGTGGTCGGACTCGTTGACCTGCATCGTGCCGAGGCCGAAGACCGGGTGCGCCTTGCGCACGTGGATGACGTTGCGCACCCAGTGCAGCAGCGAGCGCGACTGGGCCATCTGGCTCTCGACGTTCACGAGCGAGTAGTTGTAGACGAGCGACTGGACCACGGGGAGGAACAGCTTGCCGGGGTCGGCCGACGAGAAGCCGGCGTTGCGGTCGGGGGTCCACTGCATCGGCGTACGCGAGCTGTCGCGGTCGGGCAGCCAGATGTTGTCGCCCATCCCGATCTCGTCGCCGTAGTAGAGGAAGGGGCTGCCGGCGAGCGAGAACAACAGGGCGTGCGCCAGCTCGAGCTCGGCCCGCGAGTTGTCGAGCAGCGGGGCCAGGCGCCGCCGGATCCCGATGTTCGAGCGCATGCGGGGGTCGTAGCCGTACCAGCCGTACATGGCCTGCCGGTACTCCTCGCTCACCATCTCGAGCGTCAGTTCGTCGTGGTTGCGGAGGAACACGCCCCACGCGGCGCCGTCCGGCACCTCGAGGGTCTCCGACAGGATGCGCTCGAGCTCCTGTGCGTGCTGTGCCCGGAGCGAGTAGAAGATGCGCGGCATGACGGGGAAGTCGAAGGCCATGTGGCACTCGGGCTCCTCCTCCGTGCCGAAGAAGGCGGCCGTCTCGGCCGGCCACTGGTTCGCCTCGGCGATGAGGACGCGGCCCGGGAACTCCTCGTCCACCATCGCGCGGAGCCGCTTGATGAACTCGTGGGTCTCGGGCTCGCCCTCGCCGTTGCCCTCCTCCGACTCGAACAGGTACGGGATGGCGTCCAGGCGGAGGCCGTCGACGCCGAGCGACAACCAGTGGCGCACGACGTCGAAGACGGCCTCCTGCACGGCCGGGTTCTCGAAGTTGAGGTCGGGCTGGTGCGAGAAGAAGCGGTGGAAGAAGAACTGGCGCCGGACCGGGTCGAAGGTCCAGTTGGACTCTTCCGTGTCGACGAAGATGATGCGGATGTCCTGGTAGCCCTCGTCCGTGTCGCGCCAGACGTAGAAGTCGCCGTAGGGGCCGTCCGGGTCCTCGCGGGACTGCTGGAACCACTCGTGCTGGTCCGAGGTGTGGTTGAGCACCATGTCGATGACGATGCGCATGTTGCGCTCGTGCGCCTTGGTCACCAGGTCGCGGAACTCGTCGA
The DNA here is from genome assembly GCF_054781095.1 of Frigoribacterium salinisoli. NCBI lineage: Bacteria > Bacillati > Actinomycetota > Actinomycetes > Micrococcales > Microbacteriaceae > Frigoribacterium > Frigoribacterium salinisoli. The sequence goes on along the minus strand of NZ_BAAGVB010000001.1, from coordinate 622,661 downwards.
GCGTGCCGAACTCGGGCAGGATCGCCTTGTAGTCCTGGATGTCGTAGCCGCCGTCGCGGAGCGGGGACTGGAAGAAGGGCGGCAGCCAGAGCGCGTCGACCCCGAGCCACTGCAGGTAGTCGAGGCGGGACAGCAGCCCCTGGAGGTCGCCCGCTCCGTCGCCGTTGCTGTCGACGTAGGAGCGCACCATCACCTCGTAGAAGACGGCACGACGGTGCCAGTTCGGGTCGAGGGTCAGGCCGGGCGTCTGGATGGGGGCGACGAAGCTCACCCGGCCCACTGTAGGACGCCCGGGGCCGGCGCGCTCCCTAGACTGGCCGGGTGATCGTCCGACCCCCGCGCGTCCCGTCGCCCTACCGCGCCCTGCTCGACGCGGTGCCCGTCACCGAGGACCGCGTGCGGGCGGCCGGGTCCGACGCGCGCGTCTGGACCTACGGTCGAGCGGACGCGCCGGTGACCGTCCTCGCGGTGCACGGCTTCCGCGGCGACCACCACGGCCTCGAGCCCGTGGTCGCCCACCTGGGCGACCGGTTCCGGGTCGTCATGCCCGACCTCCCGGGCTTCGGCGAGTCGACGCCCCTCGACGGCGAGCACAGCGTCGCGGCGTACGCCTCGTGGCTCCGCGAGCTCGCCGGCGCGCTCGACCTCGGTGCCGACACGGTCGTGCTGGGGCACTCGTTCGGGTCGATCGTCACGACGGCCGCGCTGGCGGACGGCCTGCCCGCGGGCGCGCTCGTCCTCGTCAACCCGATCGCGGCTCCTGCGCTCGAGGGCCCCCGCGGGGTCCTCACCCGCCTCGCCGTCGGCTACTACCGTGCCGGCGCGGCCCTGCCCGAGCGGCAGGGGCTCGCCCTGCTCCAGGCCGCCCCGGTCGTGCGCGTGACGAGCGTCGCGATGGTCAAGACCCGCGACCGGCCGTTGCGCCGCTGGATCCACGACCAGCACGACTCGTACTTCTCGCGCTTCGCCGACCGGCGGGTCGTGCTCGACGCGTTCCGCGCCTCGGTCTCGAGCGACGTGAGCACCTACGCCGCCCGCGTCGGCGTGCGCACCCTGCTCGTGGCCGCCGACCGCGACGACATCACGGCGCTGCCCGCGCAGCGCACGCTGCGGGGGCTCTTCCCCGACGCCGAGCTGGCCGTCGTCGAGGGCGTCGGGCACCTCGTGCACTACGAGAAGCCGGCCGAGGCCGCCGCGGCGATCGAGCGGTTCGTCCGGTGAGGATCGTCGTCGACGCCCGCTACGTGCGCGTCGGGCGGCACGACGGCATCAGCCGGTTCACCACCGGGGTCGTCACCGCCCTCGCCGCCCGGCACGCGGTCACCGTGCTCGTGAGCGACGAGCGCCAGCTCGACAAGCTGCCCGCCGTGCCGCACCGGCTGGTCAGCGGGCCCACGAGCCCGCTCGAGCCGTTCGTCGCGCTGCAGGTCAACGCCCTGCGGCCCGACGTGGTCTGGTCGCCCATGCAGACCATGGGCTCGTGGGGACGGCGCTACCCGCTCGTGCTCACCCTGCACGACCTCATCTACTACGAGAACCGCACGCCTCCGCGCGAGTTCGCGGCACCGCTGCGCCTGCTCTGGCGCCTCTACCACCTCGCCTGGTGGCCGCAGCGGCTGCTGCTCGACCGGGCCGACGCGGTCGTCACGGTGAGCGGCACGACCCGGGACCAGATCGCGCGGCACCGGCTCACCCGCCGCCCGGTGACCGTCGTGCCGAACGCCGCGGACGACGCGGGCACCGTGCCCGTGCGGGCGGAGCCCGAGCGGCGCGACCTCGTCTACATGGGCTCGTTCATGCCCTACAAGAACGTCGACGTGCTCGTGCGCGCCCTGCCGCTGCTCGACGGCTGGCGGCTGCACCTCATGAGCCGCGTCGACGACCGGGAGCGCCGCCGGCTCGAGGGGCTCGCCCCGCAGGGGTCCCTCGTCGTCCACGACGGCGCGAGCGACGAGGAGTACCGCGAGGTGCTGCTCGGGGCCGCAGCCGTCGTCACGGCCTCGCGGGCCGAGGGCTTCGGGATCCCGCTCGTGGAGGGCATGGCCCTCGGCACGCCCGCGGTGGTCAGCGACATCCCGATCTTCCGCGAGATCGGCGGTGACGCCGCGCTCTTCTTCGACCCGTCGTCGCCCGCCGCGTTCGCCGCGGCCGTGCGCCGGCTCGAGGGGGAGTGGGCCGCCCGTTCCCGGGCCGCCGTCACCCGCGCCGGCGCCTACGGCTGGAGGTCGTCGGCCGACGTGCTGCTCGACCTGCTCACGCGGGTCGCGCGCGACGGACGACGCGGCAGGAGGCGCGCCTCCTGACCCCGGGGCGGTCGCCGGTCAGGCGTCGCCCGCGCCCTCGAGGGCGTTCTGCGCGGCCAGCGGATCGCCCGCGTGCTCCTCGGACTCGTCCTCGAGCGGGTCGTCGAAGCGTCGGAGCCGCAGTCCGGCGTCGCGCACCTCGAAGGAGTGCACGGAGCCGTTCCTGATCGGGACGCCCACGGCGGCCCGGTGGTCCGGCGCGACCGCGCTCACGACGGTGCGGATCACGGCCCCGTGCGTGGCGACCACCACCGACCCGCCGACGTGGTCGGCCGCGATCGCCTCGAGGGCCGGCAGGACCCGGTCGAGCAGGGCGCCGCGGCTCTCCCGGCCCGGCACGCGCGCACCGTCGGGGAACCGGGCCTCGACCTCCGTCGGCGTGAGGCCCTCCGCGACGCCGTAGCGGCGCTCGGCCAGCGCGGGCACGAGCCGGGGCTCGGGCAGGCCCAGCAGCTCGGCGACGATGGCGCCGGTCTCGGCGGCGCGGACCAGGGGGCTGGCGACCACCGCGTCGACCGGCCTGCGGCGGAGCAGCTCGCCGGCCCGTCGCGCCTGGTCGCGACCCGTGCCGTTGAGCGGGATGTCGGTGGCGCCCTGGATGCGGCGGGCGCGGTTCCACTCGGTCTCGCCGTGCCGGACGAGCCAGAGGCGGGTCACGAGGCCGCCCCGGTCGGCACGAGGCGACCGACGAGGGCCGCGAGCGTCTCGGACGTCCCGGCGTCGACCTTGACCGCGGCCCGCGCGTCGCCCTTCGTCGCACCGCGGTTGACGACCGCGACGGGGTGGCCGCGGCGGACCGCCTGGTCGAGGAGGCGGATGCCCGAGTTCACGACGAGCGAGGACCCCACGACGAGCAGGGCCTCGGCCGCGAGCACGAGCGAGCGCGCCTCGGCGAAGCGCTCGACGGGGACGAACTCGCCGAAGAAGACGACGTCGGGCTTGAGGACCCCGCCGCAGACCGTGCACTCCGGCACGACGAAGGCGTCGACGTCGCGCACCTCGACGTCGCCGTCGGGTGCGAGGACGACCTGTTCGGGCTCGTCCAGCCACGGGTTCGCCGCCGCGAGGCGGGCGGCGACCGTGTCACGGGCGAAGGACTGCCCACAGGTGAGGCAGCGCACGCGGTCGACCGTGCCGTGCAGGTCGACGACCCGCTGCGAGCCCGCCCGGGCGTGCAGCGCGTCGACGTTCTGCGTGACGACGCCGTTGGTGACGCCGGCGCGCTCGAGCTCGGCGAGCGCCCGGTGACCGGCGTTGGGGGCGGCGGCCGTGAAGGCCTTCCAGCCGACGTGGCTGCCCGCCCAGTAGCGCTTGCGCCAGCGCTCGTCGGCGAGGAACTGCTGGAAGGTCATGGGGTGCCGCACGGGCGCGCCCTCGCCGCGGTAGTCGGGGATCCCGCTGTCCGTGCTCACGCCCGCCCCGGTGAGGACCGCGACCCGGCGGCCCTCGAGGACGTGCACGAGGGCGTCCAGCTCGGCGGGGTCGGGGTGGTGGCCCCCCTCTGGGCCGCGGGCCCCGGCGGGGGCCGGGGAGGTGGCGTGCGACACGGTCGTGCTCCTTCGGTGCGGTGCCAGGAGCCTACCGCCGGGCGGCGGGGCGTCCGTCGGGGGCCGGTACCCTGGGGTCGATCCGACGACCGGCAGGAGGCCCGGCCCGCGCCCGCCCCGCCGGTCCCGTCGGCCCGACCCCAGGAGCACCGTGCGCATCACCCGCATCACCGACCTCGACCGGCCCGAGCTCGCGGACTACTCGCGCCTCACCGACGTGGCGCTGCGGCGCGTCTCGGAGCCCGAGGGCGGCCTCTACCTGGCGGAGTCGTCGAAGGTCATCGAACGGGCGCTGGCGGCCGGCCATCGCCCCCGCTCGGTGCTGCTGACGGAGCGCTGGCTCGACGACGTCGCGCCGCTGGTCGCCGACCACGACGGCGAGCTGTTCGTGGGCGAGCCCGCCCTGCTCGAGACGCTCACGGGCTACCACCTGCACCGCGGCGCGCTCGCGTCCATGCACCGCCCCGAGCTGCCCGACGTCGCGACGGTGCTCCAGGGCGCGCGGCGGGTCGTCGTGCTCGAGGACGTCGTCGACCACACGAACGTGGGCGCGATCTTCCGCGCCGTGGCCGGGCTCGGCGCCGACGCCGTGCTCGTCACCCCCCGCTGCGCCGACCCGCTCTACCGGCGGAGCGTGCGGGTGAGCATGGGGACGGTCCTCCAGGTGCCGTGGACCCGCCTGCCCGACTGGCCGGAGGGGGCGGCGCAGCTGCACGACGCCGGGTTCCGCATCGCGGCGCTCGCCCTCTCGGACGAGGCGGTGACCCTCGACGCGTACGCGGCCGCGCCTCCTGAGCGGGTGGCCCTGCTGCTCGGCACCGAGGGCGACGGCCTCAGCCGCCGCGCCCTGGAGGCGGCGGACGACGTCGTGACGATCCCCATGCTGCACGGCGTCGACAGCCTCAACGTCGCGGCGGCCTCGGCGGTCGCGCTCTGGGCCCTCCGCGTGCCCGGCGGGGCGGCGTGACGGGCGACCCCCGCGCGCGGCGTGCCCGTCGGCTGACCGTCGCCGGGCTCGTCGCGCTCGTCCTCGTCGCCGTCGGCACGTACGTGCCCGTGGCCCTGCTCGTGCCCGTGGCGCCGACGGCGCCGTCCGTGGTCGAGCTCGCGCCACGAGCCGTCGACGCCCCGGAGCTCGCGCTGCCCGGCTACGGCGCGGCCGCGGTCGAGGCCCTCGACGTGCCCGGCACGCGGACCCTGGCCGGCGACCGGGGGCGACGGTCCATCGCCAGCATCAGCAAGGTCGTCACGGCCCTCGTCGTCCTCGACGAGCGTCCCCTCGACGGCGGCGCGGGGCCGAGGGTGACCTTCAGCGACGACGACGAGGCCCTGCGCGAGCGGTACCTCGCCGTGGACGGCAAGGTCGCGCCCCTGGCCGCGGGCACGGCCCTCAGCCAGCGACAGGTGATGGAGGTGATGCTCGTCGAGTCGGCGAACAACTACGCGACGGCCCTCGCCCGCTGGGCCTTCGGCGACGACGCCGCCTTCGTCGAGGCCGCGGGGGCCTGGCTCGCCGAGCACGACCTCGACGACACGACGATCGTCGAGCCGACGGGCCTGTCGCCCGACAACCGCAGCACGACCGCCGACCTGCTCGAGCTCGCGCGGATCGCGCTCGACGACCCCGACGTGGCGGAGATCGTGCGCACGACGAGCCTCGAGGTGCCCGGCGTCGGCACCGTCGAGAACAGCAACGGCCTGCTCGGCGTCGACGGGGTCGTCGGCATCAAGACCGGGACCCTCGACGCCGCCGGTGCCTGCCTGCTCTTCGCGGCCGACCAGGTCGTCGACGGCGGGGCCACGACGGTGGTCGGCGTCGTCCTCGGGGCCGCCGACCACCCGTCGCTCGACCGCGACGTGCGCGCCCTGCTGGCGAGCGTGTCGGCGCGCACCGTGACCGTGACGCCGGTCCGCGCCGGGGACGTCCTCGCGACCTACGAGGCCCCGTGGGGCGCGCGGGCCTCGGCGGTCGCCGCGGAGGACGCGACCGCCACCGTCTGGGGCGACGCCGACGCCCGGGCCGAGGCCGAGGTCGAGCCCGTGCGGGAGGGGACGGCCGGCGACGTCGTGGGCGACGTCGTGGTCGAGGTCGGCGACGAACGGGTCGCCGTGCCGGCCCGCCTCGACGGCGACCTGCCGGGCCCCGACGGCTGGTGGCGGCTCACGCACCCCGACCGGCTGTTCTGAGGGGCCGGCGCGTCTCGGCCCTGGCCCTGCGGCCCGCGGTCAGGCGCCGTCGTCGCCGCGGTAGAGCACGGTCACGGCCTCGGGCCGCTTCGGCAGCACGCCGTCGCCGCTCGACTGGTGCCGCAGGCGGCGCACGACCCACGGCACGAGGTACTCGCGGGCCCAGCTCGCGTCGTCGACCCGTGCTCGCCGCCAGGTCCGCTGCTCGAGGGGCTCGGGCCGCCACGGCTCGAGGTCGTTCTCGACCGCGAGCGACGCCAGCACCATGCGCGCGATCGTGTGGTGCCCGAGGGCGCTGAAGTGCAGCCGGTCGGGGGCCCACATGCGCGGATCGGCGAGCTCGCGCAGGGCCCACATGTCGGCGACGACGGCCTCCTGGCGCAGGGCGACCGCCCTCACGTTCTCGTTGTAGACCGCGACCTTGCCGCGCAGTCGGCCCAGCACGGGCGTCGCCCCGATGTCGGGCCCCGTGAAGACGACGACGGTCGCGCCCTGGGCGGACAGCCCTCGCACGAGGTCCTCGAAGCGCCCGGCCACCTCGTCGGGATCGGTGCCCGGTCGGAGGATGTCGTTGCCGCCCGCCGAGACGGCGACGAGGTCGGGGTGCAGCTCCAGGGCGGCGGGGGCCTGCTCCTCGGCGATCTGCCGCAGCAGGCGGCCCCGCACCGCGAGGTTGGCGTAGGCGAAGTCGTCCGTCGCGGCGCCCAGCACCTCGGCGACGCGGTCGGCCCAGCCGCGGTGACCGCCCGGCGTCCGCGGCTCGGGATCGCCGATCCCCTCCGTGAAGGAGTCACCGATCGCCACGAACCTCGACCACGGATGTTGCTGCGTCATGCCCGCGAATCTACCCTCGACCCGTGACCGACAGCGCAGCGATCCCTCCCGGCCCGTCGTCCGGGCCCACCGACCCGTGGGCGCCCGGGGCGGTGCTGCCCGACGCGTTCCTCGACGAGCTGCGCCGGCGGGCGGCGCGCCACGACGCCGACGGGACGTTCCCCCACGACGACCTGGCCGACCTGCGCGAGCGCGGCTGGCTGCGCCTGGCCGTCCCGGTCGGGTCAGGAGGCGCGGGGCTCGGCCTCGCCCCCGTCGCGGCCCTGCAGGCCCGGCTCGCCGAGGCCGCCCCCGCCACGGCGCTGGCGATCGGCATGCACCTCGTCTGGACGGGTTGCGCCCGCCTGCTGCAGGACCGCGGCGACGACGGCCTCGCCCTCGTCCTCGACGAGGCCGCGCGCGACGAGCTGTTCGCCTTCGGCGTGAGCGAGCCCGGCAACGACCTGGTGCTGCTCGACTCCGTCACCCGGGCGGAGCCCGCGGGCGACGGGGCCTACCGCTTCACCGGCACCAAGACCGCCACGTCGCTCGCACCGGCCTGGACCCGCCTGGGCGTGTTCGGCCGGGACGACGGCGACCCCGCGGCGCCCGCCCTCGTGCACGGCTTCGTCCACCGCGACCAGCCGGGTCACCACGACCTCGGCGACTGGGACGTGATCGGCATGCGCGCGACGCAGAGCCACACGACGGTGCTCGACGGGATCGTCGTGCCGGCGGAGCGGATCGTCCGGCGCCTGCCCGTGGGGCCCGGCCCGGACCTCCTGCCCTTCGGGATCCTCGTGGCGTTCGAGACGCTCGTGTCCGCCGTCTACCTCGGCGTCGCCCGGCGCGCCCTCCAGCTCGCCGTGGAGGCCGCGACGACGGGGCGCTCGCGACGGGCAGGGGGCGCGCCCCGCTCGGCCGACCCCGTCGTGCGCTGGCGGATCGCGGAGGCGGCGATGGTGCTCGACGGCCTCGAGGCCCAGGTCGCCCAGGTCGCCGCCGACGCGGACGCCCTCGTCGACCACGGTGCGGACTGGCCCCGGCTCGTGACGGGCCTCAAGACGCGCGTCACCGACGGCGCCCGCGCGGTCGTCGACCAGGCCGTCACGGTGGCGGGGGGCGCCTCGTACCGGTCCGCCTCGGAGCTCGGGCGCCTCCAGCGGGACGTGCTCGCCGGGCGCTTCCACCCCTCCGGCACCGACTCGGCCCACGCGACCGTCGCCGCGTCGCTGCTCGGCCCGCTCGACTGACCGCGGAGCCCGACCGGTCGGAGCCCGACCGGCAGGGGCCCCGCCCGTCGGCGGGCTCCGCGGCGCCCGCTGTCGGTGGTGCGTGCGAGGATCCTCCGGTGAGCAAGCAGGACGGCAGCGGCAGGCAGGTCACGACCGCGCCCACGGACGACGTGACGGCGACGGTCCTGCACGTCGACATGGACGCCTTCTTCGCCTCGGTCGAACTGCTCGACCGCCCCGAGCTCGTCGGGCGCCCGGTCGTCATCGGGCACCGTTCGGACCGCTCGGTCGTCACGGCCGCCACCTACGAGGCGCGGCGCTACGGGGTCAACAGCGCCATGCCCATGGCCGTCGCCCTGCGCCGGTGCCCCCAGGCCGTCGTGCTCGAACCGCACTTCGAGAAGTACCAGCACTGGTCGAGCGTGGTCATGGCGATGTTCGACGACGTCACGCCCCTCGTCGAGCGCCTCGGGATCGACGAGGCGTTCCTCGACGTCCGCGGCAGCATCCGGCTGCTCGGCACGCCGTGGCAGATCGCGACCGACCTGCGCCGCCGCGTGCACGCCGAGACCGGGCTGCACTGCTCGGTGGGGGCCGCCTCGACCAAGTTCGTCGCCAAGCTCGCCTCGAGCACGGCCAAGCCCGACGGCCTGCTCGTGGTCCCGCACGACGACACCCTCGCGTTCCTGCACCCGCGACCGATCAGCGCGCTGTGGGGGGTCGGCGGCAAGACGGAGGAACAGCTGCTGCGGCTGGGACTCCACACGATCGGCGACGTCGCCGAGGCCCCGCTCGACTTCCTGGTCCGCGCCGTCGGCCGCGCGGGCGGAGCGAAGCTGCACGACCTCGCCCGTGGGCACGACCCGCGCCCCGTGACGACGGGCGCCGACGAGAAGAGCGTCGGCAACGAGATGACCTTCTCGACCGACGTCACCGACCCCGAGGTGGTGCGGCGGGAGCTGCTGCGCCTCAGCGACAAGGTCGCCGGTCGCCTGCGACGCGCCGGCCTCGCCGGTCGCACGGTCGTGCTCAAGCTGCGCACGGCCGACTTCGCGACCATCACGCGGTCGCGCACGCTCGCCGAGCCGACCGACCTCGCGCGCCGCATCGCCGACGAGGTCCGCGCGGCCTACGAGTCCACCGGCAAGCAGCACGAACGCGTGCGCCTGGTGGGGGTGCGCGTCGAGCAGCTCGGCCCCGCGGGCGGCGCCGCCTCCGTCGCCCTGTGGGACGACGACGCCGACTGGCGGGGGACCGAGACGACGATCGACGCGCTCCGGGCACGCTTCGGGGCGTCCTCCGTCACGACCGCGTCCCTCCTGCGCCGACGCGACGACGGTGCCACGCCCGTGCCCCGCTCGACGCCCGACGAGAGCTCGGGGCGTCCCGGTGGCGGTAGGCTCTGATCCAGTGAGCACCGCGCAGACATCCGGCCCCGACGGGGGCGACGCCGCAACGGTCGAGGTCACCGAGCTCGGCGCGAACGCGGGCAACGCCGCTGCCGAGCAGCTGTCGCCGGCCTTCCCCGAACGCGCCGCCTGGGGCACCGCGGGCAAGCTCCGCGCCTGGCAGGCCGAGGCCCTCGAGAAGTACTTCCGCGACATGCCCCGGGACTTCCTCGCCGCGGCCACCCCCGGCGCCGGCAAGACGACCTTCGCCCTCCGCCTCGCCACCGAGCTGCTCTCGCGCGGCGAGGTCGACCGCGTGACGGTCGTCGCACCCACCGAGCACCTGAAGCGCCAGTGGGCCGACGCCGCCGACCGCGTGAACCTCCGGCTCGACCCGATGTTCAAGAACGCCGACGGCACCTTCGGCCGGCACTACCACGGCGTCGCCGTCACCTACGCGCAGGTCGGCACCAAGCCCGAGGTGCACAAGGCGGTCACCGAGGCCGGTCGCACCCTCGTCATCCTCGACGAGGTGCACCACGGCGGCGACGCCCTCAGCTGGGGCGACGGCATCCGCGAGGCCTTCGGCGGCGCGACCCGGCGGCTCTCCCTCACGGGGACCCCGTTCCGCTCCGACACCGCCCCCATCCCCTTCGTGCGGTACGCGCCCGACGCGAACGGCATCCGCACCTCCGAGTCCGACTACTCCTACGGCTACGGTCGCGCCCTCGCCGACGGCGTCGTCCGGCCCGTCCTCTTCATGGCCTACGCCGGGCAGATGCGCTGGCGGACCCGGATGGGCGACGAGATGAGCGCGAGCCTCGGCGAGCCGGTCACGAAGGACATCACGGCGCAGGCCTGGCGCACGGCCCTGTCCCCGCAGGGCGACTGGATGCCGGCCGTGCTCTCCGCCGCCGACAAGCGGCTCACCGAGGTCCGCCGGGGCGTGCCCGACGCCGGCGGCCTCGTCATCGCCACCGACCACACGGCGGCGCGGGCGTACGCCGCGCAGCTGACGGCCCTCACGGGGGAGCGCCCCACGGTCGTGCTCAGCGACGAGAAGGCGGCCAGCGACCGGATCGCCGCGTTCTCCACGGGCGACAGCCGCTGGATGGTCGCGGTGCGCATGGTGTCCGAGGGCGTCGACGTGCCCCGCCTGGCCGTGGGCGTGTACGCCACGAGCGCGTCCACGCCCCTGTTCTTCGCGCAGGTCGTGGGCCGCTTCGTGCGCGCCCGGCGCCGCGGTGAGACCGCCTCGATCTTCCTGCCGAGCGTGCCCAGCCTCATGGGGCTCGCGAACCAGCTCGAGCTCGAGCGCGACCACGCCCTGGACCGCCCCACCGATGCCGACGACGGCCTCTTCGCGCCCGAGGAGGACGTGCTCGCCGCGGCGAACCGCGAGGAGAAGGCCTCGAGCCTGCTCGAGCAGCAGCCCTTCGAGGCGCTGGACTCGCAGGCCTCGTTCGACCGCGTGCTCTACGACGGCGGCGAGTTCGGCACCGGCGGCGAGATCGGCAGCCTCGAAGAGCTGGACTTCATCGGGATCCCCGGCCTGCTCGAGCCCGACCAGGTGCGCGACCTGCTGCGCCAGCGCCAGGCCAAGCAGGCCCGTCGCGCGCCCAAGACGGGCCTGCCGACCGCCGCGCCGGCGCAGGAGGCCCGCCCGCTCTACCAGACGATCAAGGAGCAGCGGCAGGAGCTCAGCCGGCTCGTCTCGATCTGGTCCCGGCACTCCGACGAGCAGCACGGGGCGATCCACGCCGAGCTCCGCCGGATCAGCGGCGGCCCCGCCGTCGCCCAGGCGAGCACCGAGCAGATCCAGAAGCGGATCGACGTGCTCCGCGGCCGCATCGGCAACCGGCGGTAGGAGGCCCCGTGCAGACGTTCGTCCCCTGGCCCGACGCCGCCGAGAGCGCCCGGTCCCTCGACCAGGCACGGCTCGGCAAGCAGCGGGTCGAGGCGCTCCAGGTGCTCCGTGCGATCACGCTGCCCGCCTACGGGTGGCAGTCCCACCCGGCGATCGCGATGTGGCGCGGCCACCGCGCGGCGTTGACGGCGTACTCGCTCGCCGTCACCGACGAGTGGATCGCCCAGGGGCACGCCGACACGGTCCGACCGCAGATCGCCGAGTTCGCCCCCGGGGTCGAGGCCGACGCGTCGGGGCTCGAGCTGCCGGCGTGGTGGGGCGACGAGGCCGTGCACCTCAGCCACCGGTCCAAGCTCGTGCAGAAGGACCCCGAGCACTACCGCGGCGTGTTCCCCGGCACCCCGGAGGACCTCGAGTACGCGTGGCCGCCCGCCGACCCGGCGGCGCCCCGCCCGACGGACGACGACGCCCTCGCCGTCGAGCACGCCTGGGTGGTCCGCGCCCCGACGGCGGCCGCCCGTGAGGGGTGGCTGGCCTCCGGCGTCGTGACGCTGGGGGAGTCGTCGCCCCGCGGTCGCACGGGCACCGCCTGGCAGCACCAGCTCGAGGCCTTCGGCGCGCTGCCCGTCGGTGCCGACGTGCTCGTGCCCGACGCCGAGGGGCGCTCGTTCGCCCGTGGCACGGTGACGACGTCGGTCGTCGCGGCGCTCGACGACGACCGGGGGCCCGTCCTCCTGCGGCACGTCGAGCTCGCTGGCGAGCTGCTCCGCTCGGACCTGCCCGACGCCGCCCTGGCGCAGGACCCGCGCAGCGTCTTCCCCCTGGCCCTGCGCACCCGCGCGGCGGCCGACGTCGAGGGGCGTCGTGCTCGACCCGGCCGGTGAGGGGCGCTGGTTCGTGCGCCGCGACGCCGACGCGGCGGCCGAGGCCGTCGTGGAGCGGTTCGGGCAGGGGTACCGCCTGACGCCGTGGACCCTCGACGCGGCGGAGCCCGTGTCGCTCGGCGTCCACACGGCGGCGCACCTGGCCGAGACGGCCTGGTGGCGCCACCTCGACGCCGCCCCCTGAGCCCGGCCGCGAGGCGCTGTGCCGCCCCCGGCACCACCTCGACGCCGCGCCGCGGGACCCGCCCCGACGCGCGGCACCGGTCACCCGGCGAGCCCGGGCGAGAGCACGATCCCCACGCCGTCGTCCGAGCAGACGAGCAGGGCGTGCAGGCGCAGCGAACGGCCCTCGAGCCCGCTCGTGAGGGCGTCCGTCCAGGCGTGGTCCGACGCGCGCAGGAGGCCCGGGCCCGGCCGTTCGTGGACGACGACGACGCGGGTGGCCCCCACGTGGCGCCCCACCTGCTCGAAGGCGTCGAGCAGCGCGGCGAGGGGCTCGACCGCCGGACGGACGGGGATGCCCTCGACGGGCACGACCATGGGCAGTTGCACCAGGTCGTCGTCGAGGAAGCAGACCCAGAGCTGGCGGCGGAGCGCCTGGTGCAGGAACGCCCCGAACCGGTCGAGGAGCACGTCGGGCGTGCTGAGCGGACGGTGGTCGGTGAGCGGCGGGGCCGCGGGATCGAGATCGGTCACGGCACCCACCCTGGGCGCGGGACCCGCCGGGCGCCCCCGCCGCCTCCTGCGCTCGTGGACGGTCGCGATGGCGACCGCCCTGGGGAGGAGCAGTCGGGTCAGGCCTGGACGGCCGGCTCGCGCAGCTCGTCGCCCGAGAGGATCCGCAGCGCGCGCCGCAGGGCCGTGCTCGAGGTGCTCACCGTGTACGGGAAGTACACGACCTCGACGCCCACGGCCGCGAACTCGCGCTCCAGGCGGAGGCCCTTCTCGGTCCCGCGCCAGTCGTCGCCCTTGAAGAAGACGTCGAAGCGCAGCTCGCGCCAGACGTCCATCTTGTCGGGGACGGTCTCCGCGTGCACGGCGTCGACGACGTCGATGTGGCTCACGATCTCGAGCCGCTCGGCGAGCGAGACCACGGGCGTGATGCCCTTGGTGAGGGCCAGCATCTCGTCCGACACCACGCCCGCCACCAGGTGGTCGCAGTGCTGGCGCGCGTGCCGCAGGAGGTTGAGGTGCCCGACGTGGAAGAGGTCGAAGGCCCCCGCGGCGTAGCCCACGCGGGGTCGTCCGCCGCTGCGGGGCGCGCCGGCCGTGGCGGAGGTCGGGAGAAGGGTCGAGGTCACGGGTGCACGCTCCGGGTGGTGGGGCCGACGGTGCCGGCGAGGCTGGTCGAGGGGCGGGGGCCGACGACGTCGTCGACCGTCCAGGTGGGGCGGAGGAGGACGCGTCGCCGCGACGGGACGCCCGTCAGCACGACGCCGAGCGGCTGCACGCCGTGGCTCTGCAGCTCTCCCAGGAGGGCCCGGAGCTCGCCCACGCCGCTGCGGCCGGCCCGGGCCACGAGGAGCACGGCGTCGGCCTCGGGCAGGACGGTCCGCAGGGGCGTCGGCGTCGAGTCGGAGGCGACCTGCAGGACGGTCAGCTCGTACGTCGCCCGCAGGTCGGCGAAGAAGCGGTCCACGCCCGTCCGCCCGAAGCGCCGCGCGCTGGCCGTGACGACGTCCGGCACGGGCACCCGGTCGTAGCCGGTGGGATCGACGACCACGGTGCGGGGCAGCGCGAGGTCGGTGTCCGTGGCGGAGCGCGCCAGGTCGTGCGCCTCGGGATCGGCGTGCACCAGCGCGCAGGTCGCGCCGAGCTCGACGGCCGCCCGCGCCAGTCCGGCGTCGACGCCGACGGCCCCGGCCGCCCGGTCGCCGCGCGCCAGCAGGAGGACCTGGGGCAGGCGGTCGCCCGACAGCACGCGGACGTTCTGCACGGTCTCGCGCAGGGCCGTCCGGGCCTCCGGGTCCAGGTCGTGGCCGCCCTGCCGCGACGCCCGTCGCACCGACGGCGGCAGCTGGCCCACCACCGGCAGCCCCGTCGCCCGTCGGACGTCGCGGACGCCCGTGACGCGCTGCCCGGACCCGACCAGCAGGAGGGCCGTGAGGACCCCGGCGAGGACGCCGAGCAGCGTGCCACCGGTCCCCGGTGCGAGACCGGCGAGCACCGCGCCGACCGTGCCGCCGACGACGGCCGCCACGACGACGACCGCCCACCACCGCGTCGCGGGACGGACGCCCGCCTCGACGCCGGTGCGGTCGCGATGCGCGACCGGCCGGCGGGTCACGACGTGGACCCCTGGGCGCGGGCGACCGGTGCGGTGCCCGACGCGTCGCGCGGCGCCGCGGCGAGCTCGCGCCACCACTTGGGCAGGGCGAGGGCCAGGTAGAGCGTGTTGGCGACCGCGAGGGCCAGGTAGACGACCGTGAAGCCGGCCGGCCAGGCGAGCAGCGCGAAGGCGAGGCAGAGCAGGCCGTAGTCCGTGGGCACCACCGCGAGGCTGTAGAGCACGCCCGTGCGGGGGCGGCGGGGCTTCGCCTCGCCGCGGCGGACCGCCTCGGTCCGGCGGAGCTGCTCCGTGAGGATGATGGCGAAGAACGCGACCGTCGCGACCACCTGGTAGGCGAAGGGGACGGCCACCAGGCCGCCGCGGTCCTCCGGCGAGCGGATCCACGCGACGCCGACCGCGAGGTGCAGGACGGCGATCTTCGTGGCGTCGACGACGTGGTCGAGCCACTCGCCGGCGGGCGATCCGCCGCCGCCCAGGCGCGCCAGCTGGCCGTCGGCCGAGTCGAGCGCGTAGCCGACCACGAGCAGGAGGGGCACGAGCACGGCCACGAGCGGACCGGCGGGCAGCAGGGCCAGGAGGGCGATGCCCGCGAACGTGAAGACGGCGCTGACGGCCGTCACCTGGTTCGGCGTCGCGCGCAGCACCCAGGCGACGGCGGCGAGCCAGCGCCCGAGCCGGCGGTTGACGAACCGCGAGTACGCCGGGGCGCCGCTCGAGGTCTTCTGGGCGGTGGCGAGGGCAGCGAGGGCGGCGCGGACCGTCCGGGCGGGCGGACCCTGTCGATCGGCGACGACCGACGGGGCGGGGGAGACGGGCGCGGGCGAGGGGGTGAGCAGCTCAGGCATGCTGCACCGCCACGACCGGGGCGAGCGCGTGGCCGAGCTCGCGCTCGACGACCTCGACGAACCGGCCGCGCATGCGCTCCGGCGTGAAGCGGGCACGGTGCACCTCGGCGGCGCGCCGACCGGCGGTCGCGAGCGTCGGCACGTCCAGGGAGCGGAACAGGTCCGCGAGGGCCTCCGCGTCGCCACGGTCGAAGAGCCACCCGGTCTCGCCGTCCTCCACGACCTCCTCGGGGCCTCCTGAGCGACTGGCCACGACCGCGCGTCCCTCGCTGAAGGCCTCCAGCGCCACCAGGCCGAAGCCCTCGAGCGCGTCGGTGGGCAGGAGCACGCAGTCCGCCGACCGGATCCACTCCGTGGCGTCGTCGACCTCGCCCACCACGGTGACGGTCTCCGGACGGCTCACGACGGCCCGGACGAGGCCGGGCACGTCGACGCCGGTGCCCGCGGCCGGCGGACCGCCGAGCACGACGAGCTCGCCGGGGCAGCCCGCGGCGTTCCAGGCGGTGAGCAGCGTCGCGTGGCCCTTGTGCGGGTTCCAGCGGCTCGCGACGACGTAGCGCGGCCGTCGCTCCTCGCCGACGTCCACGGGGGTCGGGGCACCGAGCGGGACCCCGTTGTGGACCACGACGCTGCGGGCCTCGGCGGGCAGGGACGCCGTCTCGAGCACCGAGCGGGAGACCGCCACCACGGCGGTGCAGGCCCGCGCGAGGGGCGCGAGGCCGCGGCGGTCGCCGCCGGTCCAGGGCTCCTGCAGGTGACCGACGACGCTGGGCACGCCGGCCGAGCGCGCCAGGGGCGCCACCACCAGGCACGCGCTCGTGGCGCACCAGACGAGGTCGAAGCGCCCCGCGACGAGGCGCGCGCGCGTCCGTGCCGCGTCACGGGCCACGGCCAGGAGGCCGCGGACGTTCAGGTTGTTGCGCCGCAGGATCGGCAGCGGCGTGCGCTCCACGCGGGCGCCCCGGTCGCGCAGCAGGGGCCCGAGCGGGCCCCGGGCGACGTCGGAGGGCAACCAGACGGTCACGTCGAGGTCGTCCCGCCGTGCCAGCTCGTCCACGAGCTCCGCGACGATCCGGTCCGAGCCGTAGAGCTCGTCGGAGGAGTGGACCACCAGGATCCGCGTGCGCCGGGAGCCCCAGCGCCGCGCGGCGACGGGCACGTCCGCGACCGACGTGGCGCGGTCGGCGGGGGGAGCCGCGACGGACGCCGTGGTGGTCGGGGTGGTCGTGACGGTCGGGTCGAGTGCGATGGTCATGCGTGGTCCCCTGTGCTGGTGGTGCTGGTGGTGGTGCGGACGTCCCGGTGCGGGCGGGCTGGTGCGAGGGCGGGCGGTGCGGTCGTGGCGGTCACGGGTCAGTAGGCCCCTTCGTGGCGGAGCAGCACGCGGACGGTGCGCCAGATGATGACGAGGTCGCCCACGAGCGACCAGTTCTCGACGTACCAGAGGTCGAGGCGGACCCCCTCGTCCCAGCCGAGGTCGCTGCGGCCGCTGACCTGCCACAGGCCCGTGAGCCCGGGGCGGCAGGACAGCCTGCGGTGCACGTGCGTGGCGTACCCCTCGACCTCGGCGGGCAGGGGCGGGCGCGGCCCGACGATGCTCATCTCGCCCCGGAGGACGTTCCACAGCTGGGGCAGCTCGTCGAGGGACCAGCGCCGCAGGACGCGGCCGACGGTGGTGACGCGCGGGTCGGCGCGGAGCTTGAAGAGGAGCCCGGCGCCCTCGTCGAGGCCCCGGAGCTCCGAGAGCCGGGCCTCGGCGTCGACGACCATCGTGCGGAACTTGAGCATCTCGAAGACGCGACCGTCGAGCCCGACGCGGCGCTGGCGGAAGAACACCGGTCCTGCGCTGTCGACGCGGACGGCGAGGGCGACGGCCGCGGCCACGGGGGCCAGCAGCAGGAGGGCGGCGGCGGAGGCGAGGACGTCGAAGGCCCGCTTCGCGACGTGGCCGGGCCCGGCGAAGGTGGGCAGCTCGACGTGCACGAGGGGCAGCCCGTCGACGGGGCGGAACTGGACGCGCGGGCCCGCGACCTCGGCGAGCCTCGCTGCGAGCACGAGCTCGGTCGCGCGCCCCTCGAGCTGCCAGGCCAGGGTCCGGAGCTGCTCGTGGTCGGTCCAGGCCCCACCGGCGACGATGACGGACTCGGCACCCAGCCTCCAGACCGCGCGGTGGACGTCGTCCGGGCCGCCGACGACGGGGACCGAGCGATGTCCGACGAGGACGTCCTCGCGACCGCCGTCGGTGACGACGGCACCGACGACGTCGTAGACGCTGGACGCGGCCCGGTCGAGCCGGTCGACCACGTAGGCGACGTCGCTGCGCGTGCCGACGACGACGGCGCGGGCCAGGTGCTGGCCGGCGGCACGCCGGAGGGTCAACCAGCGGCGGAGCGCGCGCCGCCCCACGAGGAGCGCGACCGTGCCGAGCGGCAGCGCGAGGACGGGCACGTGCGGCGACCAGGCCACGCCGCCCAGGGCGAGGACGACCGCGAGGGCCACGAAGGCGACGACGCAGGCGTTGGCCACGCGCTTGTACTCCTGGCTCCCCGAACCGATGACGGCGAGGTCCCGGGTGCGGTAGAGCGCGAGGCAGGCCGCCCAGACGAGGCCGAGCCCGATCCCCAGGAGGATCGCGGGCGTCCCCGTCGCGTCGGGGGCGACCGGTCCGACCGCGACGGTCAGGGCCACGACGGCCGCGACGATCGCGTGGTCGACGAGGCGGACGCGACGACGGTACCGCAGGGCCCACCGGGCGCCCGTCTCCGTCTCGCCACGGCCGGCGCCGTCGGCGGGCGTGGCGGGGGAGAGCGAGGCGGCGGCCAGGGGTGCGGTCGACGACGGGGTCGCGGGGGTGCGCTGCATCAGGGACTCGTGCTCGGGTAGGCGACGACCCTCGCGCCTTCGGGGGCGCGTGGGGGCGGGGTGGGCGCCCGGCCGGTTCAGGACGGCCGGGCGCCCGGGGCGTCGGCTCCGGGGCGCTGCGCGGCGCAGGGGACGCGGCGCAGGTGGGTGCCCCGGTCGCCGACGGATCGGCTCGACGGCACTTCGGGGTGCTGGGTCGACCGACCACGGGGGCAAGCGGTTCGGGGTGGTGCGGGTGCCAGGTGCTCCGCCGCCGCCGAGGGGCTCGGCGGCGCGACCGCCAGGGGTTCGGGTCCCTGGGCGGGACGTCAGGGGTTCGGGTCCCGGACGACGGGGCGTCAGGGGTTCGGGTGCCTGACGACCGTGGGGCGCGACGTTTCGGGGCGTCGGCCGTGCGGATGGTGCGGTCCGGACGGGGTGGTCCGGGAGGCCCCGGTTTCGGGTCGGTGCCTCACGAGAACTGTACGGGGCGTGCACCCCCCGGTCCGCGCCCCCCGTTCGGGGGAGGGTACGCCCCCCGGGCGGGGGTACCACCCGCCCTCACCCTTCCGGGGGACAAGGGGTGGCCGTGCACGACCCCAGGGCGCCGGGCGCCGTGGGCGACGCCCGGGGCTGGAGCGCGGGGGTGCCGCCACGCCCCACGCCCGTCGCGAGAACCCCTGGTCACGGCGGTGACGAGGGCGGTCCGCGTCTCCCCGGCGAGGCCGGACCGACGCCGACCCCTTCGCCGACACCTGTCGCCCACAAGGGTCGAGCTGGGAAGCTGTCCCACGTGAGGGGGACAACTCCTGCCCCCCACGGTTCACCTGTCGTCTCACCCGCGGACACCACCCTGCCGGCGCGTCGCGCGACCGGCGCGGCGCGCCCGGGACCGGGTCAGGGGCGGGTGACGAAGCCCTGCTCGAGCATCCAGTCGAAGGCGACGTCGGCGGGCTCCTCGCCGCCCACGTCCACGCGCAGGTTGAGGGCCCGGAGGGCCTCGTCCGTGATCGCGGGCGAGATCTGCTCGAAGACGTCGGCGAGCTCCGGGTGCTCCTCGAGGGTGGCCGTGCTGAGCACCGGCGCCACGTTGTACGACGGGAAGAAGGCGGCGTCGTCCTCGAGCACGGTCAGGTCGAGGGCGTCGATGCGGCCGTCGGTCGTGAAGACCTCGCCGAAGTTGCACCGGCCCCGGTCCGTGGCCGTGTACACGGTGCCGGTGTCGAGGATGCTCACGTTGCTCGTGGGCACGCCGTCCGGCGCCCCCAGCTCGAGCCCGTAGTGCGCCAGCATCGGCGCGAACCCGTCGGCCCGCGAGTTGAACTCCGCCTCGACGCAGAAGGTGCGCTCCTCGACCGGCAGCGCGGCGATGTCCGACAGCGTCGCGACGTCGTCGAGCTCGGCCACGGCCTCCGAGCGCACGGCCATGGCGTACGTGTTGTTGAGCGGCGCGGGCTCCAGCCAGGTGAGGCCGTTCGCCACGTCCGCGTCGCGGACGGCCTCGTACTGCTCGGTCGTGTCGGGGATCCCCTGGGGCTCGCCCAGGTACGTCAGCCACGCCGTGCCCGTGTACTCGTACGTCATGTCGGCCTCGCCCGAGGTCATGAGCTCGCGCACGGCGACGCTCCCGGGCACGTTGGTCATGTCGGTGACGGTGAAGCCGGCCGCCTGCGCGGCGAGCACGGCGATCTTGCCGAGGATCAGCTGCTCGGTGAAGTTCTTCGCCGTGACCGTGATCCCGGTGCCCTCGGGGAGGGCGTCGACGCGCTCGATCGAGCCCGGTGCGACGGCGGGCACGAAGGCCGTCGCGGGCTGCAGGCCGCACCCGGCGAGCGTCGCCGCGGAGGCGGCGACGACGAGGGCGCAGGAGGCGCGGCGGACGCGGCGCAGGGCGCCGCCGCGGGACGAGGTGGCCGGCGGGTGCGTCATGCGGGGCTGAGTCCCTTCGGGCGGGCGACGTGCTCGACGACGCGCCCCACCCAGTCGATGAGGAGCGCGAGCAGCGCGATGAGGAGCGCGCCCGAGACGAGGACGCGCGGGAGGAACAGGTTCACCCCGGTGGTGATGAGCAGTCCGAGGCCGCCCGCCCCGATGAAGGTGGCGAGGGCTGCGGAGCCGACGAGCAGCACGAGGGCCGTCCGGATGCCGGAGAGCATGACGGGCACGGCCAGCGGCAGCTCGACCGTGAAGAGCACGCGGGTCGAGCTCATGCCCATGCCCCGGCCCGCCTCGACGAGTCGGGGGTCCACGCTCTGGAGGCCGATCATGGTGTTGCGCAGGACCGGCAGCAGGGCGTACAGGACGAGCGCGACGACGGCAGCGCGGAACGAGAAGCCGAGCCAGAAGGCCAGCAGCACGACGAGACCGATCGCGGGTGCGGCCTGCCCCACGTTGGCGACGGCGAGGACCGGGCCGCTGATCCGGCGGAAGGGTCCGCGGGTGAGCAGCACGCCGAGGGGGAGGGCCACGACGAGCACGATGACGGCCGACGTGAACGTCAGGGCGAGGTGCTCGCCCGTGTAGGCCAGGAGGTCCGCGGGGTTGAGCGTGGTCCGCTCGCCGTCGGTGAGGTCCGCGGTCCGCAGCCAGGCCACGAAGGCGGCCAGCACCACGAGCACCGCCAGCGGCTGCACGAGCAGGGCCCGGCGGGCGGCGGTCACGCGGCGGGCCCGTCGCCGACGTGCCCGGCGCCGGGGGCCGCCGGCAGGGAGGCCTCGAGGCTCCCGGTGTTCGTGCCGACCGGGGCGTCGCCCGCGACCGCCGCCGCCGCGCGCGCCTTCGTGATGGCCTCCATGACCACCTCGACCGTGATGACGCCGACGAAGGCGTCGCGGCGGCCGGTGACGAGGGCCGCGCCCGCGTTGCTGACGAGCATGGTGTCGAGCGCGTCGTTGAGGGTCGCGCCCTGCCCGACGACGGGCAGGGCCTCGTCGCGGCCCTCGGGCACGACCGGGACCTGCGCCAGGTCGCGACGGGAGGGCCAGCGCAACGGGCGGTCGCGCTCGTCGAGCACGACCGCGTGGCCGTGCCCGACGGCCTCGAGGCGCGACAGCACGTCGCTGGACCGCTCGCCCGGGCGCACCGTGACCGCCTCCGCGAGGTCGACGTGCCGCACCCGGGTGAGGGTGAGCTGCTTGAGCCCGGCCCCGGAGCCGATGAAGCGCTCGACGAACCCGTTCGCGGGCTCCGCGAGGATCCGCTCCGGCGTGTCGTACTGGACGATGTGCGCACCCTCGGAGAAGACGACGATCCAGTCGCCGAGCTTCACCGCCTCGTCGAAGTCGTGGGTGACGATGACGATCGTCTTCTGGAGCTCGGCCTGGATGTTGATGAGCTCGTCCTGGAGGCGCTGCCGCGTGATGGGGTCGACGGCGCCGAAGGGCTCGTCCATGAGCAGCACGGGCGGGTCGGCGGCCAGGGCCCGGGCGACGCCGACGCGCTGCTGCTGACCGCCCGAGAGCTCACGGGGGTAGCGGTCCCGGTAGGTGTCCGGATCGAGCGAGACGAGCTCGAGCAGCTCGTCGACGCGCGCCGCCGTGCGCTCCTTCGACCAGCCGAGCATGCCGGGGACGAGCCCGATGTTCTTGGCGACCGTCATGTGCGGGAAGAGCCCGCCCGCCTGGATGACGTACCCGATGCGCCGGCGCAGCTCGTCGCCGTCGATGCTCGTGACGTCGTCGCCCCCGAGCACGATGCGCCCCTCGGTGGGCTCGATGAGGCGGTTGATCATCTTCAGCGTGGTGGTCTTGCCGCAGCCCGACGGACCGACGAGCATGACGATCTTGCCCTCGGGGATCTCGAGCGTGATGCCGTCGACCGCGGGGCGGTCCTGGCCGGGGTAGCGCTTCGTCACCTGGTCGAGCAGGATGCTGCGCCCCGAGACGCCCTCCGCCTGGGTGCCGGTCGTGGTGTCAGTGCTGGACATGGAGGCCTCGCGAGATGGTCAGGCGGCCGAGGCCGACGAGCAGGAGATCGAGCAGGAGCGCCAGGAGGACGACGCCGACGACGCCGGTCACGACCGAGGCGAGCGCGTTGGCGCCGCCGAGACGGGACAGCCCCGAGAAGATGAAGCCGCCGAGGCCGGGGCCGAGCGCGTAGGCGGCGACGGCCGCGATGCCCATGACCATCTGCGCGGCGACGCGGATGCCGGTGAGCACGACCGGCCAGGCGAGCGGCAGCTGGACCGTGAGGAACGTCCGCGCCGGGCCCATGCCGAGCCCTCGGGCGCTCTCGACGAGCGCCGGGTCGACCTCGGACAGGCCCACGACGGCGTTGCGGAGGATCGGCAGGGTCGCGAAGAAGGTCACGACGATCACGCTGGGCACCACGCCGAAGCCGACGGGCGCGATGAGGAGGCCGACGAGCGCGAAGGACGGCAGCGTCAGCCCGACGGCGGAGACGCCGTTGGCGAGGCCGCTCAGGCGACCGCTCCGGTGCACGAGCGCCGCCAGGCCGACGGCCAGGACGACCGCCAGCGCCAGGCACTGCACGACGAGCCAGAGGTGCTGCCAGGAGGCGAACCAGATCTGGTCCCACCGGTCGACCACGAAGTCCAGGCCCATGCGCTCGCTCCCCGCGTCGGTCGCGCCGCCCCGGCCGGGACGACTGCACCACCCTAGGCCGGGGGCGGGGAGCAGCGACGGGCCCGAGGCGGGGTCGGGGCACCGGGCGACCGATCCCGGGACCGGGTCGTCCTCGCGGGGAACCCCCGGTCAGGGACGCCTTCCGGCCGAGGGGCCAGGGCGGGGGTCACGATTGCCTGTGAAGCGCGCAGCGAGTCGCCCGACGCCTGCCGGGCGTCCGCCGCACGCCTCCTCAGGCTCCCTCGCGGGCCTCCGGCCGGACGCGATGCCGGGCGTCGGGGTGCTCGTCGGGGAGGCGGTCGCCGGCCCCGAGGAGCTTGTGCCGGAGCGTGCCCGCCTCGTACGCCGTGGGGTACGCGCCGCGCGCCTGCAGGACGGGCACGACGTGCTCGACGACGTCCTCGAAGCTGCCCGGCGTGATCGCGTACGCGAGGTTGAAGCCGTCCACGTCGGTCTCCTCGACCCAGGCCTGCAGCTCGTCGGCGATCTCCTCGCCCGAGCCCACGATGCGCGGACCGAGGCCGCCGATGCCCGCGGCCCGAGCGATGTCGCGGATCGTCCACGCCTCGCCCGAGGCGCCGCTGCCGGCCTGGAAGTTCGCGACCGCGGAGCGGATCGCGTTGCTCTCGACGTCGCCCACGGGGTCGTCGAGGGAGTACGTCGAGAGGTCGACCCCCATCCAGCCGGAGAGCAGCACGAGCGCGCCCTCCTCGCTCGCGTAGCGCTGGTACTCCTCGTGCTTGGCGTGCGCGGCCTCGCTCGTGGCGTCGGTGATCACCGTGAGCAGCGTGTAGACGCGCGCCGCGTACCGGCCGCGCCCCGCCGCCTCGAGGGCGTCGCGGATCGCCGTGACGGTCTCGCGGAGCCGCTCCTTCGTGTGGGCGGCGACGAAGATCGCCTCGGCGTGGTCGGCGGCGAAGCGGATGCCGCGCGGCGACGCCCCCGCCTGGTAGATCACGGGCGTCCGTTGCGGGCTCGGCTCGGCGAGGTGGATGCCGGGCACCCGGAAGAACCGGCCCTCGTGCCCGATCGGGTGGACCTTCGTCGGGTCGGTGAAGACGCCCGTCGCGCGGTCGCGCACGACGGCGTCGTCCTCCCAGGACCCCTCCCACAGCTTCGTCACGACCTCGAGGTACTCGTCGGCGTGGTCGTACCGGTCGTCGTGGTCGAGCTGGTCGTCGGCGCCGAGGTTGCGCGCGGCGCTGGGCAGGTACCCGGTGACGACGTTCCAGCCCACGCGGCCGTCGGTGAGGTGGTCGAGCGTCGACATGCGCCGCGCGAAGGGGTACGGGTGCTCGTAGGCGGTCCCCGCGGTGACGCCGAAGCCCAGGTGCTCGGTCGCCGCCGCCATGGCCGACACGAGCAGCAGCGGGTCGCCGACCGGCGTCTGCGTTCCCTGGCGGAGGGTCGCCTCGTCCGTGCCCCCGTACACGTCGTAGGTCCCGAGCACGTCGGCGAGGAAGAGGCCGTCGAAGACGCCGCGCTCGAGCAGCCGCGCCAGGTCGGTCCAGTACCGCAGCGAGGTGTACTCGGCCGAACGGTCGTCGGGGTGCCGCCAGAGCCCGGGGGACTGGTGGGCCACGCAGGTCATGTCGAAGGCGTTGAGCCGGATGCGTCGGGTCATGCACCCCATGGTCACGCCTGTCGCCGCCCCGTCGCCCGGCGCGCGTCACGCGACGTCACGAGGGCCGCAGGAGGCGCGCCCCGCGACGGCAGGAGGCGCGCCCCCGGTGCGGGGACGCGCCTCCTGCGCTCGGGTGGTGGGCCCGCCTACGCGTCGACCTTCTTGGTGACCTCGAGGAACCCGGCACGCGGGTCGGCGAGGGCCTTGATCGGGGTCTGGTCGCGGCCGCCGACGAAGTTCGTCACCCAGCCGCTGAGGATGCGCCACTTCCGGTTGACCGTGGGCATGGCGTAGAGGTGGTAGCCGCGGTGGGCGAGCCAGGCGACGACGTTCTTCACCTTGACGCCCTTGAGGATGCCCGCCCCCTTGCCGATGCCGTAGCTGGCGACCGTTCCGACCGACTCGTGGCGGTACTCGGCGAGCTCGCCGCCGGCGAGGGTCGCGAGCACGTTGTCGGCGACCAGGGCCGCCTGGCGGACGGCGTTCTGCGCGTTCGGCGGGTAGTAGGCCGGCTGCGTGGTCGAGAGCAGGTTCGGCACCTGCGCGGCGTCGCCGAGGCCCCACACGCCGTCGAGGACGGTGCCGTCCTCGGTCGCGACCTGCAGGGACGAGTTCACGTTCAGGTGGCCCTTGGGGCCGAGCGGCAGGCCGAGGTCGCCGAGGACCGGGTTCGGCTTGACGCCGGCGGTCCAGACGATCGTGCCCGCCGGGATCGTCTCGCCGTCGCTGAGCACGACGTCCGCGTCGACGCACGAGGGCATCGTGGTCTGCAGGCGCACGTCGATGCCGCGCGAGCGCAGCTTGCCGAGGGTCCACTTGCTGAGCTCCGGGCCGACCTCGGGGGCGACGCGGTCGAGGGCCTCGACGAGGACGAAGCGCAGCTCGTCCCGGGAGAGCGTGGGGTGCTCGTCGACCGCGGCCTTGGCCGCGTCGTCGAGCTCCGCGAGGGCCTCCACGCCGGTGTATCCACCGCCGACGAAGACGACCGTCAGCAGGCGACGGCGGACGGCCGGGTCCTTCGTGCTCGCGGCCTCGGTGATGTTGCCGAGGACCCGGTTGCGCACGTAGGAGGCCTCCTCGACGCTCTTGAAGCCGACGCCGTGCTCGGCGAGGCCGGGCGTGGGGAAGGTGCGCGTGACGGCGCCGAGCGCGACCACCAGCTGGTCGTACTCGATCTCGCTCGTCTCGCCGTCGGGCGAGGTGACCGTGACCGTCTTCGCGTCGGCGTCGAGCGCGCTCACCGCGGCCTGGACGACCTTGGTCTTGCGCAGCGCCTTCTGCAGGTCGACGGTCACGTCGCGCGGAGCGATGTGACCACCGGCGACCTCGGGGAGGAACGGCTGGTACGTGTAGTACGGCGAGCGGTCCACCAGCGTGATGCTGGCGTTCTGCGGCGGCCGCTTCTTCTGCAGCTCGAGGGCCGTGGTGAGCCCTCCGGCGCCGCCGCCGAGGATGACGATGCGCTGTGTCATGTGGTGGTGTTCCTCCCTGTGGTGACCGTGGTGCCGCTGGGTGCGCCGTGCGCGCCGGTCAGCGGTCGCTCGGGACGTCCGAGTCGGTGTAGCTGCCGTCGGGCTCTCCGTCGTGGGGGCCCGCGGTGGTCGTGGTGTCGTCCGGGAGCTGGGCGTCGACGTACGACCCCTCGTCGTCTCCCGACGTGGCGCGGCGGTCGCGGTCGTCGTGCTCGTCGGCTCGGCCGTGGTGCTCGGTCATGGTGGCTCCCGTCCTGTCGTGGCGCGCGACGTCGTCGTCGCCCGTCGGTCCACCCTATTCCGGCGCACCGCCCCGCGTCGCGCCCCGGGTCAGAACCCCTCGGGCTCCCGGGTCACGTAGGGGGACTCGAGGCGGTCGAGCTCCTCGTCGCTCAGCCACAGGTCGACCGAGGCGACGGCGTCCGCGAGGTGGTGCGGCTTCGTGGCCCCGACGATCGGCGCGCTCACGACCTCCTGCTGGCGCACCCAGGCCAGGGCGACCTGTGCCCGGGGGACCCCGCGCTCCTCGGCCACGGCGGCGACCGCGGCCGCCACCTGCCGGTCGGAGTCCTCGCGCTGGCGGTAGAGGGTGCCGCCGAAGGCGTCCGTGGCGGTGCGTTCGGTCTCCGCGTCCCAGTCGCGGGTGAGCCGACCGCGGGCCAGCGGGGACCAGGGGATCACGCCCACGCCCTGGTCGAGGCAGAGGGGGTGCATCTCGCGCTCCTCCTCGCGCTGCACGAGGCTGTACTGGTCCTGCATCGACACGAAGCGCGTCCAGCCCCCGAGGTCGGCGGCGTGCTGGGCCTTGGCGAACTGCCAGGCCCACATGCTCGAGGCGCCGATGTACCGGGCCTTCCCCGAGCGCACGACGTCGTGCAGCGCCTCCATCGTCTCCTCGATCGGCGTCGCGTCGTCCCAGCGGTGCACCTGGTAGAGGTCGACGTGGTCGGTGCCCAGTCGGCGGAGGCTGTCGTCGATCGCGCTCATGACGTGGGCCCGGCCCAGCCCGGCGCCGTTCGGTCCGGGGCGCGTCCGGCCGTGCACCTTCGTCATCAGCACGACGTCGTCGCGGTCGGCGAAGTCGCGCAGCGCCCGGCCGACGATCTCCTCGCTGGTGCCGTCGCTGTAGACGTCCGCGGTGTCGAAGGCGGTGACGCCGGCCTCGAGGGCCTGCCGCACGAACGGGCGGCTCTCCTCCTCGGGCAGGCTCCACGGGTGGGCGCCCCGGTCGGGGACGCCGTAGCTCATGCAGCCGAGGACGATCCGTGAGACGTGCAGGCCGCTGGTGCCGAGGCGCGTGTACTCCATGGCACCGGAGGCTACGCCCGGGAACGAGGAAGGGCCCCGCTCTCGCGGGGCCCTTCTCTGCCGTTCTCACGGCTACTGTCTCAACACAGTGTGTCCGAGGGGGGACTTGAACCCCCACGCCCTATACGGGCACTAGCACCTCAAGCTAGCGCGTCTGCCATTTCCGCCACCCGGACTGGATGGTGTCGGGCTGACCCGACCCCGAAACACTAGCACGGCTCCGGAGGTGCTCGTGACCACGCCGACCGCGACCCCGTCCGACGGGGGTCGCGGAGGTAGCGTGGGGCGCATGACGACCGACCACGAGCCCGAGCTCGACGAGACCGCCCGGATCGCCCGCGACCTCATCCGCTTCGACACGACGAACTGGGGCGGCGGCAGGGCGCGCGGCGAGGCCGAGGCGGCGGAGTACGTGGCGGCGCACCTGCGCGACCTGGGCCTGCGTCCCGAGCTGGTCGAGTCCGAGCCGGGTCGCACGAGCGTGGTGGCTCGCGTCGAGGGAGCCGACCGCTCGGCCCCCGGGCTCGTCGTGCACGGCCACCTCGACGTCGTGCCGGCCGACCCCGCGAACTGGAGCGTGGACCCCTTCGGCGGCGTCGTGCGCGACGGCATGCTCTGGGGCCGCGGGGCCGTCGACATGAAGAACATGGACGCCATGGTCCTCACCGCGCTCGGCGACCTCCTGAGGGCGGGGGAGCGGCCGGCCCGCGACCTCGTCGTCGCGTTCTTCGCCGACGAGGAGGCGGGGGGCATCCTGGGCTCGCACCACCTCGTCACCCACCGCCCCGACCTCTTCGAGGGCGTGACGGAGGCGATCAGCGAGGTGGGCGGCTACTCGACGTACGTGGACGGCCGCCGCTCGTACCTCCTGCAGACGGGCGAGAAGGCCCTCGTCTGGGTGACCCTGCGCGCCCGCGGGACCGCCGGCCACGGCTCGCAGATGATCGAGCGCAACGCCGTGACGCGCCTCGCCGAGGCCGTCGCGGCCCTGGGCCGGAAGGAGTGGCCGATCGCCCTCACCGGCACCACGACGGCCCTGCTCGCCGAGGTGGCGCGGATCCTCGACGTCGACGTCGAGCAGGTCGCCCCCGACGAGCTCGTGCTGCGGACCGGCACGGCCAGGGGCTTCATCCGCGGTTCACTGCGCACGACGACGAACCCGACCATGCTGGCCGCCGGCTACAAGCACAACGTCGTGCCCGACACCGCCGAGGCCCGCGTCGACATCCGGTGCCTGCCGGGCACGGAGGACCAGGTCCTCGCCGAGGTGCAGGAGCTCGTCGGCGACGACGTCGAGATCGTCACGGTGCACCGCGACGTCGGCCTCGAGACCCCCTTCGGCGGTCCGCTGGTCGAGGCGGTCAAGGCCACGCTCGAGCGGCACGACCCGGGCGCGCCCGTGCTGCCGTACCTGCTCTCGGGCGGCACGGACAACAAGGCCCTCAGCCTGCTCGGCATCGCGGGCTACGGCTTCGCGCCGCTCCGCCTGCCGGAGGACATGGACTTCCCGGCGATGTTCCACGGCGTCGACGAGCGCGTGCCGCTCGAGGCGCTAACCTTCGGCAGTCGCGTCCTGCGCGACCTCCTGTCGACGTACTGACGCCGTTCCGTCGACGCACCGCCACGACGCTCGCCACCGCCGCCGACGTCCCGCACCTCGACGCCCCGGCGTCGCAGCACCAGAAGGGTCCACCGCGTGGAGCATCTCCTCCAGGCACTCCTGCTCGGCCTCGTCCAGGGCCTCACGGAGTTCCTCCCCGTCTCGTCCAGCGCCCACCTCCGGCTCGTGGGCCTGCTCTTCCCCACCGCTGACGGAGCGGGCGAGTTCGACCCCGGTGCGACCTTCACCGCCATCACGCAGCTCGGCACCGAGCTGGCCGTCGTGATCTACTTCCGCAAGGACATCGGGCGGATCCTCGGCCGGTGGTCCCGCGGCGTCGCCGGGAAGCTCCCGCAGAGCGACCCGGACGTGCGGATGGGCTGGCTGGTCATCATCGGCACGGTGCCCATCGTCCTGGCCGGGTACTTCTTCCAGGAGGCCATCCGGTCCACGTTCCGCTCGCTCTGGATCGTCGCGATCGTGCTCATCGCGTTCGGCCTGCTGCTCGGCCTGGCCGACCGGCTCGGTCGCCAGGAGCGCCGGTTCGAGCAGATGTCGTACCGCGACGGCATCGCCGTCGGGTTCGCCCAGGTGCTCGCGCTCGTCCCGGGGGTGTCCCGGTCCGGCGCGACCACGACGGCCGGCCTGGCCCTCGGGTACTCGCGGCCGGCGGCGGCACGCTTCTCCTTCCTGCTCGCCGTGCCGGCCGTGTTCGGCAGCGGGCTCTACGAGCTGCTCCAGAGCTTCTCGGAGCCGGGCCCCTACTCGCTCGTCGAGACGTTCGCCGCCACCGCCGTCGCCTTCGTGGTCGGGTTCCTGGTCATCGCCTTCTTCATGAACTACATCTCGCGCCGCAGCTTCACGCCCTTCGTGGTCTACCGCGTCGCCCTGGGCGTCGTCCTCCTCGTGCTGCTCTCGCTCGGGGTGGTCTCCGCGTGAGGAGCTGGAGCCGCCCCGAGCTGCCCGTGCTGCCGGGCACCGGCCGGACGCCCCGCCTGCACGACACGTCGACCGGGGAGCTCCGCGAGACCCGCGTCGTCGACGGCCGCGCGGGCCTCTACGTCTGCGGCATCACGCCCTACGACGCGACCCACCTCGGCCACGCCGCGACCTACCTGGCCTTCGACGCGCTCGTGCGCACGTGGCGCGACGCGGGGCTCGAGGTCACGAGCGTGCAGAACACCACCGACGTGGACGACCCGCTGCTCGAGCGGGCCGCCGCGACGGGCGTCGCCTGGCGCGACCTGGCGGCCTCCCAGACCGATCTCTTCCGCCGCGACATGGAGCAGCTCGCGGTCGTGCCGCCGGACCACTACGTGGCCGTCACCGACGTGGTCGGCGACGTGGCGGAGGCCGTGGCGGGGCTCCTCGACGGGGGCTTCGCCTACCGCGTGCCGACCGACGGGGCGGACGACGACGACGTGTACTTCGACGTCCGCCGTGCCGCCGAGCGGACCAGCTGGCACCTCGGCCAGGAGAGCCGCTACGACGCCGCGGCCAGGCGCACGGCCTTCGCCGAGCGCGGGGGAGACCCCGAACGGCCCGGCAAGCGCGACGAGCTCGACCCCCTCCTGTGGCGCGCCGCCCGAGCGGACGAGCCCTCGTGGCCGACGGTGCTCGGCCACGGTCGCCCCGGGTGGCACATCGAGTGCACCGTCATCGCCGAGCAGCACCTCGCGACGCCCTTCAGCGTGGCGGGGGGCGGCAGCGACCTCGTGTTCCCGCACCACGAGATGAGCGCGGCGCACGGCATCGCGCTCACCGGTCGCCCCCACGCCGACCTGCACGCGCACGGGGGCATGGTCGCCTACCAGGGCGAGAAGATGAGCAAGTCGCTCGGCAACCTGGTCAAGGTCAGCGAGCTCGTCGCCGCGGGCACCGACGCCCGGGCGGTCCGCCTGGCCGTCACGGCCCACCACTACCGGAGCGACTGGGAGTGGACCCCCGACGACCTCGAGCGCGCCGAGGCCCGGCTCGCCGCCTGGCGCGCCTGGGCGGTCGGGGCAGGAGGCGCGTCCGGGGACCGCGCCGAGACCGCCCTCCTGCGCTCGCTGCGCGCCGCCCTCGCCGACGACCTCGACGTCCCGCGCGCGATCGCTGCGGTCGACGCGGTCGTCGCCCGGGGGGACGGGCCCGCGTCGGCCGTGGACGTCGACGCCGTGCAGGCCCTCCTCGGGGTCGACCTGCGCTCCTGACCCGGTCGCGCCCGGCCTCGAGGGAGGCTCAGGACGACGCGGGCCTCCGCTACCCTGACGAGGTGAGCCAGCTCGCGCCGCCGCCCGCCGCCGACCACGACGTCGACCCCGAGGTCCGTCGTCCCCTGACGCGGCGCGACCACCGCGTCGACGCCTTCGTGGCCTCGGCCCTGACCGCGCTGGGTCTCGGGACGATCGCGCTCGGCACGGAGGCGCACGCGGTGTCCGGTCGCGACGTCGCCACCCTCCCCGTCAGCATCGCCTGCCTGGTGGCCCTCGTGGTCCCCGTCGCGCTGCGGCGGCGGCGTCCCGTCCTCGCGCTCGTGCTCGTCTCCGCAGCGTTCCTCGGCGGCCAGGCCCTGGGCTACCCCGACGTCCTCACGCCCGCCGTCGCGGAGTTCCTGGTCATCTACACGGCCAACGCGTGGGCCGCGTCGCGGCGCTCGGCTCTCGTCGCCAGCGCCGCCGCCGCGGCGGTCCTCTTCGCCTGCTTCGGGGCCGTGTTCGCCGTCGAGGCCCTCCGGACGGCCGACGAGGTCGGCGGCGTCCGACCCGCCTCGGCCGTCGTCGCCGTCGTGCTCGTCTCCAACGCCCTCTACTTCGCGACGGCCATCGCCTTCGGTCGGGCCACGCGGGTCTCCGCCCAGCGCCTGCAGGCGCTGGAGCAGGCCGGGGTGGAGCTCCGCGCGGCACAGGAGCTCGTCGCCGAACAGGCCATCGTCGAGGAGCGCAGCCGCATCGCCCGCGAGCTGCACGACGTCGTGGGCCACCACGTCGCGAGCATCGGCATCCAGGCCGGCGCCGCGCGGCGCGTCCTCGACCAGCCCGACGTGGCGCGCGAGGCCCTGGCCGCGGTCGAGACCACCACGCGCGCGACGATGGACGAGCTCGCGCGCCTGCTCCTGCTGCTGCGGGACCGCGACGGCGACCGGGCGACCCTCCGGGGACCGGCCGACGTGCACGCCCTCCCCGAGCTCGTGCGCTCGACGCGGGCCCTGGGCCTCGACGTGCGCCTGGACGTCAGCGGGGCCGAGCGCCCCCTGCCCGAGAGCGTCGGGATCACGCTCTACCGGGTCGCGCAGGAGGCCCTCACGAACACCCTCAAGCACGCCGGCGCACGGTCCGCGGTGGTCGCCCTGCGCTACGAGGAGAGGTCCGTCTCCGTCGAGGTCGACGACGACGGGCACGGCGGACGACTGCCGTCCGGCGCCGGCCTCGGCCACCGGGGCATGCGGGAGCGCGTGGACCTGCACGGCGGCGCGCTCGAGGTCGGCCCCGGTCCCACGGGCGGCTTCCGCGTGCTCGCGGTCCTGCCCCTCGCCCCGGCCCGGCCGGTGGCCGCCGGCGACCCCGTGGGGGCGCCCTCGTGACCGTGCGCGTCCTGCTGGCCGACGACCAGGACCTCGTCCGCGCCGGGTTCCGCATCATCCTCGGCTCCGCTCCGGGCATCGAGGTCGTCGGCGAGGCCCGCGACGGGGCGGAGGCGGTCGCGCTCACGGCCGCTCGGCGACCCGACGTCGTCGTCATGGACATCCAGATGCCCGGGACCGACGGGCTCGAGGCGACGCGACGCCTCCTGGACCCCACCGCGGACCGCGACCGCGCGGCGACGGGAGCACCGCGTCCCGTCGTGCTCGTGCTGACGACCTTCGGCCGCGAGGACTACCTCTTCGAGGCGCTGCGCGCCGGTGCCAGCGGCTTCCTGCTCAAGACCGCGACCCCCGAGGAGCTGATCGAGGCGGTCGGCGTGGTGCACCGGGGGGACGCCCTGCTCGCACCGCAGCTCACACGCTGCGTCGTGGAGCGCGCCCTGGGCCGGGCGGGCGTCCGGCCCGCCCCCGTGGCCGCCCTCGCGACGCTCACCGACCGGGAGCGCGAGGTGCTCGACCGCCTCTCGCTGGGCCGGAGCAACGCCGAGATCGCCCGCGACCTCTACCTCGGCGAGGCCACGGTGAAGACCCACGTGTCGAACGTCCTCGGCAAGCTCGGCCTCCGGGACCGCACGGCGGCCGTCGTCTTCGCCTACGAGCACGGGGTCGCCGTCCCCGGCGGGGACGCCCCGGGCACCTGACGGCTCCGCCGGCTCAGGGGAGGGGCGGCCTGCCCGGGCCCTCGGGTCCGCCCTTGCCGTCCCGGCGCCGGAGGTACCGTTCGAACTCCTCGGCGATCGCGTCGCCGCTCGCCTCGGGGGAGTCGACCGTGTCGCGCGCCTGCTCCAGCTGCTCGATGTAGCCCGCCATGTCGTCGTCCTCGGCGGCGAGGGCGTCGATGTTCTGCTCCCAGGCCTCGGCCTCGGCCTCGAGGTCGCCGCGGGGCACCGTGAGCCCCGTGAGCTGCTCGAGCTGCGCGACGAGCGCGAGGGTCGCCTTGGGCGAGGGGGACGCCTGGACGTAGTGCGGCACGGACGCCCACACCGAGACCGTGGGGATCCCGGCGCGCGCGATCGCGTCGGCCAGCACGGAGAGGATGCCCACCGGCCCCTCGTAGGTGCTGCGCTCGACCTCGAGCTCGGCGCGCACCTGCTCGGAGTCGCTGCTCGCGAAGGTCGAGATCGGTCGGGTGTGCGGCACGTCGGCCAGCATGGCGCCGAGCAGGACCACGGACGAGACGTCGTGCACGTCGACGAGGTCGACGACCTCGGACGCGAAGCTCCGCCAGCTGCGGGAGGGCTCCGCACCGACGAGCACGAAGGCCTCCGTGCCGCGGTCGGTCGGGTCCGTCACGGCGAGGGCACCGGCCGAGCCCGGCGGGGCCCAGAGCTGGATGCGCGGCCAGACGAGCACCCGCTCGCCGTCGTCGTCGGTCGCCAGCTGGGGTCGGTTGAACTGGTAGTCGACGTACCGCTCGCCGTCGAGCTCGGCCACGGCCTCGAGCCCGTAGGCCTCGACGAGCGAGCGGGCCACGCCGCTCGCGGCCTCGCCGGCGTCGTTCCAGCCCTCGAACGCGACGACCAGCAGTCGCCCGGTCGCGAATCTCGACGTGTTCGTCACCTGTGTCCTCACCGCGCCGGGGAGGGGGCGTCCCGGCTGTCCGCCCTCCACGATAGCCGGACGTCCCGCGGGCGGGAGGCGCGGACCGGGCCGGGCGGACCGCTGTCGTAGAGTGGTCCGTCGTGACCGATCAGCTGCCCGCCGCCGTCCTCTGGGACATGGACGGCACCCTCGTCGACACCGAGCCCTACTGGTTCACCAGCCAGGTCGAGCTGGTCGAGGCCCACGGGGGCACGTGGTCCCGGGCCGACGGCGACGCGCTCGTCGGGACCAGCCTCTGGCACTCGGCGGCCGTCCTGCGGGCGCACGGGGTCGACCTCGGGCTCGACGAGATCATCGAGCACCTCACCTCCGACGTCCTCCGTCGCGTCGCCGACGACGTCCCGTGGCGCCCCGGCGCCAAGGAGCTCCTCGCCGAGCTCCGGTCGGCAGGGGTCCCGACGGCCCTCGTCACGATGTCGATCCGGCGCATGGCGGACTTCGTCGTCGCGGCCGTCGACTTCCCCGCCTTCGACGCCGTCGTCGCGGGCGACGAGGTCGAGCACCACAAGCCGCACCCCGAGCCCTACCTGCGCGGCGCGGCGATGCTCGGCGTCGACGCGGCCGACTGCGTCGCCATCGAGGACAGCCCCCCGGGCCTCGCCTCCGCCGTGGCCGCCGGCACGGTCGCCCTGGGCGTGGAGCACCACGCACCCCTGGTCGACGGCGCGGGGTACCTGCGGCGCGACACCCTCGTCGGCGTCGGCCTCGACGAGCTCCGCGCGATCCACGCCGCCGGGCGGGCCGCGCGCGGCACCGGCGGCGTCGACTCCTGAGCGTCCTCGCGACGCCCCTCCACCCGTCCAGCCCCTCGTCCCCCGGGAGCCCCACCGCATGACCGCCACCCGCCGCCAGTCCGGCCCCTTCCTCGAGGGCGACAAGGTCCAGCTCACCGGCCCCAAGGGCAAGCTGAACACGATCGTGCTCACCGCGGGCGGGGTCTTCCACACGCACCGCGGCATGCTCGCCCACGACGACCTCGTGGGCCTGCCCGACGGGTCGGTCGTCGCCAGCACGACCGGCGACGAGTACCTGGCGCTCCGCCCGCTGCTCACCGACTTCGTCATGTCCATGCCCCGCGGTGCCGCGATCGTCTACCCGAAGGACGCGGCGCAGATCCTCGCCTTCGCGGACGTCTTCCCCGGCGCCACGGTCGTCGAGGCGGGCGTCGGCTCCGGAGCGCTCTCGCTCTGGCTGCTCCGCGCGATCGGGCCCGAGGGGCGCCTGAGGTCCTTCGAGCGCCGCCAGGAGTTCGCCGACGTCGCGACCGGCAACGTCGCGAGCTTCTTCGGGGCCGAGCCCGAGAACTGGAGCGTCACCGTCGGCGACCTCGTCGACGAGCTCCCGGGCGCGGTCGCCGACGGCAGCGTGGACCGCGTGGTCCTGGACATGCTCGCGCCCTGGGAGTGCGTCGACGCGACCGCCGCCGCCCTCACGCCGGGCGGCCTCGTCGTCTGCTACGTGGCCACGGTCACCCAGCTGTCCCGGACCGCCGAGGCGCTGCGGGCCTCCGGTGCCTTCACCGACCCCGAGTCGAGCGAGACCCTCGTGCGCGGCTGGCACGTCGAGGGCCTCGCGGTGCGGCCCGACCACCGGATGATCGGCCACACGGGCTTCCTGGTCACCGCGCGCCGGCTCGCGCCGGGGTCCGTCCTCCCGCAGCTCAAGCGCCGCCCGTCGAAGTCGGACTACTCCGACGCCGACGTCGAGGCGTGGACCCCCGGCGCCCTGGGGGAGCGCAGCGCGAGCGCGAAGAAGCTCCGCAAGACGGCCCGTCAGGCCCACAGCGCGGCCGACGCGGCCGCCGGGGCCGCCTCCGTCGACGCGCAGGCGTCGGCCGACGCCTCACCCGACGAGCCCCGATAAGCTGAGCCGACCCCTCGCGCACGCTCACCGGAGCCCGTGCGCGCCGCGGACCACCAGAAAGAAGACTGCCGTGCGCAAGATCCCCGCCCTCGTCGTGTCCGTCGGCCTGCTCGCCTCGTTGACGGCCTGCGCCTCGCAGCCGCAGCCGGGCGACGACGGGTGCCCGCGCACGGGCGACGCCTCCGGCGTGGTCACCGTCTCCGGGGCCTTCGGCGAGGAGCCCGACGTCCAGGTGCCCACCCCCATCGTCACGCGCAGCACCGACGTCACCACCGTGCTGCGTGGCGACGGGCAGCGCATCGTCGACGGGACCCCCGTGGTGATCGACTACGCGCTCTACGACGGCACGACGGGCGAGAAGGTCGAGGACAGCGGCTACGACGGCACCTCGTCGAACCCCATCACGGTCGGCGGCGCGACCCTCGGCCCGCTCGCCGACGCGCTCGAGTGCTCGACGGTCGGGTCCCGCGTGGTCGTCGCCGTCAAGGGCAGCGAGCTCCAGGGGTCCACCTCCGGTTCCGCCGTCGAACCGGACGACGAGGCCGACACGGCCTTCATCGCGGTCGTCGACGTCCGCGACGCGTTCCTGCCCCGGGCCGAGGGCGCCCCCCAGCTCGGCACGTCCGGCATGCCCGCCATCGTGACGGCCCCGGACGGCGCCCCCGGCGTGACCATCCCCGACGCCGACGCGCCCACCGAGCAGCGCACGGCCCTCACGGTGAAGGGCCACGGCCCCGAGCTCACGGCCGACGACACCGCGGTGGTCCAGTTCACGGCGGTCTCCTGGAGCCCCGAGCCCAGCGTCCTCGGCTCCACCTGGACGAGCACGGGCACCGCCACGGCGCTGCCGCTCGCGCAGGCGGACCTCCCCGAGTACGTGCGGACCGCCCTCGTCGGGCAGCCGGTCGGCTCCCAGGTCGTGACCGTCGTCCCCGCCGAGCTCACGGGCGGCACCGAGGCGGCCGTCTACGTCTTCGACGTCCTCGGCGTCCTCTGAGCGCCACGTCGGCGCAGCGCGGTCCCGCGACCGTGGTGGCCTAGGATCATGCGCGTGCCCGCCGCCCGCACCCCGCGCGTCCCCGTCGAGGAGCGCTTGTTCAGCCTCGTCCTCGCGCTCCTGGCCACCGACCAGGGGCTCACCAAGGGCGAGATCCTCAGCACCGTCCAGGGCTACCGGCAGCGCTGGTCCCCGACCGGCGACAACGTCGCCCTCGAGCGGCAGTTCGAGCGCGACAAGGACGACATCCGCGAGCTGGGCGTGCCGCTCGAGACGATCGACGACCCCGCCTCCGCCGGCAACAACCAGGCACTGCGCTACCGCATCCTCCGGGGCAGCTACGAGCTGCCGGACGACATCTCGTTCTCGTCCGAGGAGACAGCACTGCTGACCCTCGCGGCGATGGTGTGGCGCGAGGGGACGCTCTCCGGTGAGTCCCGTCGCGCGCTCGTCAAGCTGCGCGGCCTGGGCGGGACCGCCAGCGTCCCGGAGCTCGCCTACGCTCCCCGCGTCCGGTCGAGGGACGCCGCCTTCGAACCGCTGCGCACCGCCCTCGACCGCGGCGTCGTGGTCGAGTTCGACTACCTCAAGCCCGGTGACGAGGCCCCGCGTCGTCGGATCGTGGCCCCGTACGCCCTGGTGCAGCACCAGGGACGCTGGATGGTGGCGGCGGTGGAGTCCTCGACCGGCCGGAGCAAGACCTTCCTCCTCTCCCGCGTCTCGGGCGACGTCCGCCTGACCCCGCGGACCCTGCCGGTCCCCGAGGGCTGCACGGCGGGCGCCGCCCTCGCCGAGCTCGACCGCCTCTGGGACGAGCGCCGCGCCGTCGTGGGCGTGGCTCCCGACTCCGACGCCGAGACCCGCCTCACCAAGCGCCGCGGCAGCGTCCGCCTCGGCGACGACGCCCTCGAGGTGCACTACGTCGACCTGCACGTCCTCGCCGAGGAGCTCGCCTCCTTCGGACCCGAGGTCGACGTCCGCGGACCGTCCGCGCTGCGGGACCTCGTCGACCGGAGGCTGCGCCGCGTCGCCGCGGTGCACGGGGGAGGCCCGCGTGGCTGAGCGGCGCAGTGCGACCCAGGCGACCGACCGGCTGGCCTTCCTCCTCACCCTCGTGCCCTGGCTCATCGACCAGGGCCGGGTGAGCGTGGGCGCGACGGCCGCGCACTTCGGCGTCCCCGTGGAGGAGATCCGCCGTGCCGTCGCGCTGATCGCCGTCTCCGGCGTCCCCGGCGAGACCCGCCAGTACCAGCACGGCGACCTCTTCGACATCGCGTGGGACGACTTCGAGCAGCACGACGTCGTGCAGCTGACCAACCTCGTCGCCATCGACGACGCACCGCGCTTCTCGGCGCGGGAGGCGGCGGCCCTCATCGCCGGGCTGCAGTACCTCTCGGCCCTGCCCGAGCACGCCGACCGCGGGGCGGTGGCGACGCTCATGTCGAAGCTCTCGCGCGGGGCGTCCGCGACGCCGAGCCAGGTCGCGATCGGTGCGGGGGAGTCCAGCGAGGTCCTCGACCTGGTGCACCGGGCCGTCGAGGGCGGCGTCCAGCTCGAGTTCGACTACGCGGGGCTCCGCGGCCAGGTCGAGCGACGACGGGTCGACCCCCTGCGCGTCGAGTCCGTCGACGCGGACTGGTACCTCCGTGGGTGGGACCACCTCCGCGAGGCCGTCCGCACCTTCCGCCTGGACAGGATCGCCCGCCCGGCCCTCACCGACGCACCGGTCGAGCACCGCACGGCGGACGTCGCCCTGCCCGACACCCTCTTCGAGGGCTCCTCGGACGACGTCGTCGTCACCCTCGAGCTCGACGCCGCGGCCGCGCCCCTCCTGGCCGACTACGCGCCCACCGACGCGGAGCCGCTGCCGGGCGACCGCGTGCGGCTGCGCCTCCGGGTCACGCGCCTCGCGACCGTCGCACGGCTCGTCGCGGGACTGCCGGGCGACCCCGAGGTCGTGTCGCCGGCCGCCGCGCGCGAGGCCGCCCGGGACTGGGCGCTGGCCGCCCTGCACCGCGCCGGCACCGGGCCCACCGGCGACGCGGGTTAGACTCGACACCCGTCCGCTCAAGGAGGCACACACATGCTCGGCAACCTCACCGGCTGGCACATGATCATCATCCTGGCGATCATCCTGCTGCTCTTCGGCGCCCCGAAGCTCCCCGCCCTCGCGAAGAGCATCGCGCAGTCCATGCGCATCTTCAAGAACGAGATCGGCGACGACAAGAAGGGCGACGGCACGTCCGGGTCGACGACGACCACGACGACGACGTCCTCGACCGACGGCGACCTGCCGCCCAAGCACTGACCCGATGGCCACGACGACGACTCGTGGCCGCGGCGCCCGCACCCGGGGCGAGCGTGGGCGGATGTCCCTCGGGCAGCACCTGCTCGAGCTCCGCAAGCGGCTCTTCGTCGCGGCCCTCGCGGTGATCCTCGGCAGCGTCGCCGGCTGGTTCCTCTCCGACCTCGTCCTGGACTTCCTGCGCGGACCGGTCCAGACGATCGCCGACGCCGGCGGTCGCACCGCCGAGCTCAACTACTCGAACGTCACGAGCGGCTTCGACCTCAAGCTGCAGATCTCGGTGACCGTCGGGGTCATCATCTCCAGTCCCGTGTGGCTCTACCAGGTCTGGGCCTTCGTGGTCCCGGCGCTCGAGCGCCGGGAGAAGCTCTACGCCGTCGGCTTCGTCTCGGCGGCGCTGCCGCTGTTCCTCGCGGGCTGCGCCGCCGGCACGTTCGTGCTGCCGAACATCGTGCGGGTCATGACGGGCTTCATCGCCCCGGAGGACGCCAGCATCATCGAGGCCAAGACCTACTACGACTTCGTCCTCAAGCTCGTCCTCGCCGTCGGGATCGCGTTCGTGCTGCCCGTGTTCCTCGTGCTGCTCAACTTCGTCGGCGTCATCACGGCCGCGCAGATCCTCAAGGGCTGGCGCGTCGCGATCCTCGTCATCGCGCTCTTCACGGCGATCGCCACGCCCGCCGCCGACATCTTCTCGATGTTCCTGCTGATGGTCCCCATGATCGTGCTCTACTTCGTCGCGGCCGGCGTGGCGTGGCTGCACGACCGCCGCGCGGCCAAGCGCGTGGCGGCCCTCGACGCCGAGCTCGCGGCAGGATGACCGGGTGACCGACACCGGACCCAGCCCCGCCGAGCGCTTCGCCGCCTCGCGCGGCCGTACCCGCTCGCCCCAGCTCCAGGCCTTCCGCAGCCGCCTCTCGTTCTCCCTCGACCCGTTCCAGGTCGCCGCCTGCGAGGCCGTCGAACGCGGTGACAGCGTGCTCGTGGCCGCGCCGACCGGGGCCGGCAAGACGCTGGTGGCGGAGTTCGCGATCCACCTCGCCATGCAGGACCCGCGCGACAAGGTCTTCTACACCGCGCCCATGAAGGCCCTGAGCAACCAGAAGTACCAGGAGCTCGTGGCCGAGTACGGCGCCTCCGAGGTGGGTCTGCTCACGGGCGACACGAACGTCAACTCGCGGGCCCGCATCGTCGTCATGACGACCGAGGTGCTCCGCAACATGGTCTACGCGGGCTCCGACCTCCTCGACGACCTCCGCTGGGTGGTGCTCGACGAGGTGCACTTCCTGGCCGACCGGTTCCGGGGCGCCGTCTGGGAGGAGGTCATCATCCACCTGCCGCTCGACGTGCGGCTCGTCTCGCTGAGCGCGACCGTCTCGAACGCGGAGGAGTTCGGCGACTGGCTGCAGACCGTCCGCGGCGGCACCGAGGTGATCGTCTCGGAGGAACGCCCCGTCCCGCTCGACCAGCACGTGCTCGTCGGGGGCAAGTTCCTCGACCTCTTCGACTCGAGCGGACAGGCCGCCACGAACCGGGTCAACCCCGAGCTGGTCAGGGCCACGACCCTCGGTCGCCGTGGCGGCTCGCGGGGCGGTCCTCGCGGGGGCGGGCGAGGCGGCGACGCCTTCGGCCCGCGACGGGGCGCCCGCGGCCACGTCGTGCCGCCCGTGCAGCACGGACCGGGCCGGCTCGACCGCTGGAAGATCGTCGAGATGCTCGGCGACCAGAACCTCTTGCCCGCGATATTCTTCGTCTTCAGCCGCAACGGCTGCGACCAGGCCGTGCACCAGGTGCTCCGCTCGGGCATCAGGCTCACCACGGCCGAGGAGCGCCAGGAGATCCGCGAGCACGTCGAGGCCCGCTGCCGCACGCTGCGCGACGAGGACCTCGCGGTCCTGGGCTACTGGGCCTGGCTCGACGGTCTCGAGCGCGGCGTCGCGGCGCACCACGCGGGCCTCCTGCCCGCGTTCAAGGAGGTCGTCGAGGAGCTCTTCCAGCGCAAGCTCGTCAAGGTCGTCTTCGCGACCGAGACCCTCTCGCTGGGCATCAACATGCCGGCGCGCACGGTCGTGCTCGAGAAGCTCGAGAAGTTCAACGGCGAGGCGCGCGTGCCCATCACGCCGGGGGAGTACACGCAGCTGACCGGCCGCGCGGGCCGTCGGGGCATCGACGTCGAGGGCCACTCGGTCATCCAGTGGCAGCACGGACAAGACGTGCAGGCCGTCGCGTCGCTGGCCTCGCGCCGCAGCTACCCGATGAACTCCAGCTTCCGCCCCACCTACAACATGGCCGTCAACCTCGTCGAGCAGTTCGGCCGGAGCCGCACCCGCGAGGTGCTCGAGACGTCGTTCGCCCAGTTCCAGGCCGACCGGGCGGTCGTCGACCTGGCCCGCAAGGTCCGCACCCAGCAGGAGTCCCTCGACGGCTACGCGGCGGCCATGGAGTGCCACCTGGGCGACTTCCGCGAGTACGCCCTCCTGCGCCGCGAGCTCGGCGACCTCGAGCGGCAGGGGGCCGCCCGGGCCGAGGCCCAGGGCCGCGGCGAGCACGACGCGCGCCAGCGACGCCTGGGCGACGTCCGTCGGCGCCTGCGGCAGCACCCCTGCCACGCCTGCCCCGACCGTGAGCAGCACGCGCGCTGGTCCGAGCGCTGGCTCAAGCTCGAGAAGCAGACCTCCCAGCTCTCCGGGCAGATCCGCAACCGCACCGGCGCGGTCGCCAAGGTCTTCGACCGCGTCACCGACGTCCTCCTGGACCGCGGCTACCTGGTCCCGACCGCAGGAGGTGCGGGCACGGCGGGCGCGTCCGGCTCCGTGGGCAGCGCGGTCGGCACCGTCCGGCGCACGGACGAGGTGCGGGTCGCCCCGACGGGGCGCCTGCTGCGCCGCATCTACGGGGACCGCGACCTGCTCGTGGCCGAGTGCCTCCGCACGGGCGCGTGGGACGAGCTCGACGTGCCGTCGATGGCCGCCATGGCCGCGACGCTCGTCTACGAGCCACGTCGCGACGAGGGAACGCTGTCCGAGCGGTCCCTGCCGCGGGGCGCCTTCCGCACCGCCCTCGACCGCACGCAGACGTTGTGGGCCGAGCTCGACGACCTCGAGCAGGAGCACCGGTTGCCGGGCAGCCAGCCGCCGTCACCGGGGCTGGCCCTGGCCATGCACCGATGGGCCCGCGGCGCGTCCCTCGACTCCGTCCTGGAGGACGCCGAGCTCGCGGCGGGAGACTTCGTCCGCTGGACCAAGCAGACCATCGACCTCCTCGACCAGTTGTCCGTCGTCGCGGACCCGCCCGTGGGGCCCGTCGCCCGGCGGGCCCTCGAGGCGGTGCGCCGCGGCATCGTGGCCTACTCCGCGGTCTGACGGCAGGACGTCGGCTCGTGGCCCGACGCACGGCGGGCGACGAGGAGGGGCCACCTAGACTCCTCGGGTGCCCACCCGAGACACCGATCCCCGCCTGCCGCTCTGGCTCGCCGTCCTCGTCGCCGTCGGCGCCGGGCCCGTCCTCGACCGGGGCTTCCCCGACGGCGACGCGTGGCCGCTGGCCTTCGCCGGGATCGCGCTCGTGCTCCTGGCGCTGCGCGGCCGACGCGTCGGCGGCGCCTTCCTGGTGGGCCTCGTGGCGGGGCTCTCGTTCTACCTCGTGCACATCGAGTGGGTGAGCCTCTACCTCGGCCCCGTGCCCTGGGCGGCCCTGTCGACCCTCGAGGCGCTCTTCTTCGCCCTCGGCGCCGTGCTCGTCACGCTCGCGTACCGCTGGGTGCCGCGGGCTTGGCCGACCCTCCTGGGCCGCACCGTGCTGCTGCCGGTCGTCGTCGGCGGCGTCTGGACGCTGCGCGAGATGGTGGCGGGCACGTGGCCCTACGGCGGCTTCGC
Organism: Frigoribacterium salinisoli; assembly: GCF_054781095.1. Taxonomy (NCBI): domain Bacteria; kingdom Bacillati; phylum Actinomycetota; class Actinomycetes; order Micrococcales; family Microbacteriaceae; genus Frigoribacterium; species Frigoribacterium salinisoli. Next base: position 579,607 of record NZ_BAAGVB010000001.1, on the reverse strand, counting down.
CTGGGGCCGCGTGGCGCTCAGCCAGTCCACGAGCCCCTTCGCGTCGCTCACCGCCTGGATCGGCATCTCCGGCCTGTCGTTCGTCATGGTCGCCCTCGTCGCGGCCCTGCTGCAGCTGGCCCTGCTCGTCGAGGTCCGCCGCTCGACGCGCGCGCTCGTCGCCGCGGTCGCGGTCGTGGCCGTCCTCGCCGTGCCCGCCTGGCCCACCCGGACGTCGGGGACCGCGACGATCGCCTCCGTGCAGGGGAACGGACCCGCGGGCTACTTCGACGAGCGCGAGCAGGGCGACCTCGTCAACGCGCAGGTGCTGGCGATGCAGGGCCTGCCCGTGGGGGAGCCGCTCGACCTCATCGTCTGGCCCGAGGGCGCGAGCGACCGCGACCCGACCCGGGACGCCTTCGGCCGCTACGTCTTCGACACCCTCACCCGGGCCTACGACGCGCCCCTGCTCAGCGGCGTCATCACGCAGTCCGACGACGGTGGCACGGTCTGGAACTCCTCGGTGCTCTGGGACGACGGACGGGTACGGGGCCAGTACGACAAGAAGCACCCGATCCCGTTCGGCGAGTACGTGCCCGACCGCGCCTTCTGGCGACCCTTCGCGCCGGACCTCATCGACCTCATCGCCCGCGACTACACGCCGGGCACGCGCGACGAGGTCGTCGACGTGGGCGGGTTCCTCGCCGGCGTGTCGATCTGCTTCGACATCGTCGACGACCAGCTGGTGCGGAACATGGCGCGCGGGGGCGCGCAGGTGATCGTGGCGCAGACCAACAACGCCGACTTCGGCGAGACCGACGAGAACCAGCAGCAGCTGGCCATCGCGCGCCTCCGGGCGATCGAGACGGCCCTCCCGCTCGTCAACGTCTCGACCGTCGCCTCGAGCCGCGTGCTCGACGCGCACGGGCGCACGATCGACGAGATCCCCGACTTCGAGGCGGGCACGTCCGTGACCACGGTCGAGCTCGGCTCGGGCACCACTCCCGCCGTGCTGGCGGGCCGTGCCCTCGAGCTCGGCGTCTCGGGGCTCGGCCTGGCCGGCCTCGTCCTGGGCGGCCTGCTCGGTGCCACGCGGGGCGCCCGCCGCAGGGAGGCCCGGGCCTCCTGGCCGGTCGACCGCAGGCTCACCCGCTGACGCGGACGCACGAGGGCCCGGTCACCCTGGGGTGACCGGGCCCTCGAGGCGCCGAGGTGGTGTCAGGCGCCGATCTTCTGCTGTCCCTTGCGCGCCCGGAGGTGGTCGAGGCGCTCCTGCAGCAGCTCCTCGAGCTCGGCGCGCGTGCGCCGCTCGAGCAGCATGTCCCAGTGGCTCCGGGGGGCCTTGACGTCGCCCTCGTCGATCGTGACGGGCTTGCCGTCCGCCGACAGCAGACGACCCTCCTGCCCGCTCTTGGGCGACTGCCACACGTCGGGGACCTCCGCCTCCTCGGCGAAGACCATCTCGAAGGTGGTGCCGTCGGCCGTCTGGTAGACGGCCCTCTTGCGGGGCGAGAACTCCACGCCCTCCTCGCTCTGGAGACTCTGGCTCCCGAGCCTCATGCCGCGCAAACTGCGATCTGCCATGGTGCGGTCTCCTCTCGCGATGCGAACACCCGTTGTAACCCGTCGGTACCCGCGTCCCGTCCCGGGCGGAGACATCTCACAGACGATGCCCAGTCCTCAGACGGCAGGAGGCGGCGCCAGGGTCTCGAGCGCGAGGTCGGTCCGGTCCGTGACGATGCCGACCACGCCGAGGCGCACCAGGCGTCGCACGTCGTCGGGGTCGTCGACCGTCCAGACGTGCGTCTCGATCCCGGCCGCGGCCCAGTCGGCGACGCGCTGCTCGGTGGCGATCGTGAGGCGCCACCACCTCTCGGGCACCTGCACGGCGTCGAACCCGCGGGTGACGAGGCGCAGCCCGAGGCGTCGGAGCGGACCGCGGGGGAGCGTGCTCGCGACGAGGGCGGCTCCCACGCCCCAGGACGACGCCGACGAGGCGACGCCGGGCAGGAGGCCGGTGACCGCCCGTCGACGCTTGGTCGAGAACGACGTGACGAGCACCCGGTCGACGGCGTCCGCGCGGACGATCGCCTCCGCCGTGGGGCGCACCGCCTCGTCGGCCTTCACGTCGATGTTGAAGAAGGCGTCGGGGAAGGCCTCGAGGGCCTCCTGCAGGGTGGGCACGGTCTGGTCCTCGGGCAGGCGCACCGCTCGGACCTGCTCCAGCGTGAGCAGCGACAACCGTCGACCGTTGCCCGCGACCCGCCCGAGGTCGGCGTCGTGGCTGATGATCGCGACCCCGTCGAGCGTCGCGTGGACGTCGGTCTCGAGGTACGGCGTGCCCAGTGCGAGCGCCCGCGCGAACGCGAGGAGCGTGTTCTCGGGGGCGTCGACCGCGAAGCCGCGGTGGGCGAGGACCCGGGGGACCGGGGCGTCGAAGAAGCGCGTCACGCCCGCGGGCCGCCGTCACCCTCCGGCGCGACCTCGCCGTCGGTCGTGGGGGCACCGCCCGCGGCGGAGCCCCGGCCGGCTCCCGTGGTGGGGAAGCCCAGGTCGGGCTCCGCGTGCAGGTCGGTGGTCTCGGCGAGGTCCGGCGTCGTCGGCATCTCGGTCACGTCCGTGGTGCTGCGCGGCTTCCAGCCGGGGGCGTCGGGGTCCCGCGGCGCGAAGAAGCCACCGCTGATGCCCTTGAGGGCGTCGGTGAGCTCGCTGGGGATCACCCACAGCTTGTTGGCCGATCCCTCGGCGAGCTTGGGCAGGGTCTGCAGGTACTGGTAGGCGAGCAGCTTCGGGTCGGGGTCGCCAGCGTGGATGGCGTTGAAGACGGTCTGGATCGCCTCGGCCTCGCCCGTGGCGCGGAGCACCTGCGCCTTGGCGTCGCCCTCGGCCTTGAGGATCGCGGACTGGCGCTGCCCCTCCGCCTCGAGGATCTGCGACTGCTTGGTGCCCTCGGCGGTGAGGATCGCCGCGCGCCGGTTGCGCTCGGCGCGCATCTGCTGCTCCATGCTGTCCTGGATCGAGGCGGGCGGGTCGATCGCCTTGAGCTCGACCCGGCCCACGCGGATGCCCCACTTGCCCGTCGCCTCGTCGAGCACGATGCGCAGCTGCCCGTTGATGTTGTCGCGGCTGGTCAGCGCCTCTTCGAGGTTGAGCCCGCCGACGACGTTGCGGAGCGTCGTCGTCGTGAGCTGCTCGACGGCGCCGAGGTAGTTGGCGATCTCGTACGTCGCGGCCCGCGCGTCGGTGACCTGGAAGTAGACGACCGTGTCGATGGAGACCACGAGGTTGTCCTCGGTGATGACCGGCTGGGGCGGGAACGAGACGACCTGCTCGCGCATGTCGATCAGCGGACGCACCCGGTCGATGAAGGGGACGAGCAGGTTGAGGCCCGGGTTGAGGGTCTTGTGGTACCGGCCGAGGCGCTCCACGACGCCGGCGCTGGCCTGCGGGATGATCCGCACGGAGCGGAAGAGCACGACGAGGGCGAGCACGACGGCGACCGCGACGACGGCGACCGTCACGATCGTGCCCGGGTTGGTGGACGGGTCCATGGATCAGGTCCTCTCGATGGGGACGACGAGTGCCGTCGAGCCCTGGATGGCGGAGACGACGACGGGGGCGCCCGTGTCGAGGTCGGCGGTGCCCGTGGGGGAGAGCAGGCGGGCGGTCCACGTCTCGCCGTTGGCGAGCTTGACCTGGCCGGCTCCGTCGCGCACGGGCACCACGACGACGCCCCGGAGGCCGAGCAGGCCCTCGACGTTGCTCGGGGTCGGATCGCCGCCCCGGCGGAGCGCCCGCAGCAGCGGTGGCCGCACGGTGAAGAGCAGGAGGACCGCGAGCACGGCCGCGACGAGCACCTGCGCCCACCACGGTGCGCCGAGCAGCCCCGTGGCGAGCCCGCCGAGGCTTCCGACGGCCAGCATGAGGAAGGTGAGCTCCAGCGTCGTGACCTCGATCACGACGAACAGCAGGAGCAGTGCGATCCAGATGATCCACGCGTACTGCGTCACGGCGTCCACGACGACTCCCTTCGTCCCCCTTGCCGTGACGCTACCATCGGCGGCCGACGGCCCGGGGGAGCGGAGGACGGATCGGTAGCATGGACGAGGCCCTCGTGGCCGCCACCGTCCGAGCACAGTCTGGAGCCCCCGTGTCCAACCCCCTCGCCGCAGGATCCCTCACCGGCAAGCGCGCCCTCGTCACCGGTTCGTCGCGGGGGATCGGCGCCGACACGGTCCGGTACCTGGCCGAGGCCGGCGCGAGCGTCGTCGTCAACTACCGCAACAAGGAGAAGCGCGCGCTGCAGCTCGTCGACGCGATCGCGGCCGCCGGCGGCACCGCGATCGCCGTCGGGGCGGACCTCACCGACGCCGCCACCGTCGACGCCATGATGGACCGCGTCCGCGACGAGCTCGGCGGGCTCGACGTGCTCGTCATGAACGCGTCGGGCGGCATGGAGTCCGGCATGGCCGAGGACTACGCGCTGCAGCTGAACCGTGACGCCCAGGTGCGCCTCCTGCGCTCCGCCCTGCCGCTGCTCGCGCCCGGCGCGCGCGTGGTGTTCGTCACGAGCCACCAGGCGCACTTCATCCGCACGACGCCGACGATGCCCGAGTACGAGCCCGTCGCCCTGAGCAAGCGCGCGGGGGAGGACGCCCTCCTCGAGCTGCTGCCCGAGCTCGAGGCCGCCGAGGTCGAGTTCGTCGTCGTCTCGGGCGACATGATCGAGGGGACCATCACGGCGACGCTGCTGGAGCGCTCGAACCCCGGTGCGATCTCGCAGCGCAAGGAGAGCGCGGGCAAGCTCTACAACGTGGCCGAGTTCGCCGCCGAGGTGGCCACGGCCGCCGTCGCACCGGTCCCGGACGACCACGTCGTGCTCGTCGGCGACGTCAGCGACTTCACGCCTCTGTCGTGACCGAGCGGGTCGTCCGCGCCACGAGCCGCCTCGTCGTCCTCGACGAGCACGACCGGGTGCTGCTCATGGACACCGTGGCGCCGACGACCGACCGGTCGCACCGCTGGATCACCCCGGGCGGCGGCGTCGACCCCGGCGAGGACCACGTGCAGGCCGCGATCCGCGAGCTGCACGAGGAGACCGGCCAGGTCGTCGACGACGTGGGCCCGGTGGTCCACGTCGACGACTTCGAGGTCGCCTGGGACGCCGCCGACCACACGCACGGGCACGCCGAGTTCTTCGTCGTGCGGCTGCCGCACTTCGACGTCGTCACGGACGACTGGACGGACGACGAGCGCGTCGACATCCTCGCGTCGCGCTGGTGGACGCTCGACGAGCTCGAGGCCACCGCCGAGGCGTACGAACCCGAGGCGCTGGTCGACATCGTGCGCGGCGCGCTGCACGCCGCGGACCAGACCCGGTAGCGCCTCCCTCATGGGTCGCGGTGAACGCCGATAATGCACATTATGTCAGGTCGAGTCCTGGGAGCACCCCCGTCAGGCTCGTCCTGGCGCTCGTCCGTGGTGCTCACGGGCGCTCCCCGGCCCGTCGCGGTTGAGTGGCGGACATGAGCGACGACGCCGACGCGACCACGACCTCCGGACCAGCCGCCACCGACGGCGGGGCGACCCGCGACGGCACGGTGGCACCCGACGCGCCCGACGGGCCCGACGCCGCGCACCGCCGACCCGACGGCGTCGACGACGCCACCGTCGCGGCGCTGGGCAAGCTCGGCGAGGCGCTCGAGGTCGTCGAGGACGCCCGGGGTTCGCTCTACCGCTTCCACCGGCTCACGGGCAAGGCCGACCTGGCGCTCGGCGAGGCCGTCGAGGCGTTCCGGGACGCCGGCCACGGCGACGTGGCCGACCGACTGGACCGCGACCTCGTGGGCCGCAACGTGCTCCGCGACCGCTGGACCTTCCAGGTCGTCGAGGACTACGACGACGACTACTGGGGCCCGTTCCGCGACGCCGAGCGCCGCGCTCGCGACGAGCTCGCGGGCGGACGCCGGCACCTCTTCGAGGCCGAGATGAAGGAGGACCGCCGCACGCACGGTCGCCACCACCACGAGGCCCGCCCGCCGGAGGCCCCGGCCGGGACTGCTTGACTGGTCGCCATGACCTGCCCCTCCGTCCCCGGTCCCCCCGCCGACCGTGAGCCCGCCGACCGCGCCCCCGTGGACCGGGCCCGCGTGGAGGCCGCCGTCTCGGAGATCCTCGCCGCCGTCGGCGAGGACGCCGCTCGCCCGGGCCTGTCGGCCACGCCGAGGCGCGTCGCCGACCTCTACGCCGAGCTGTTCTCGGGCCTCGGCGTCGACGAGGTCGAGCTCGTCCGGGCCGGTTCCGTGCCGGCCGGGGCCGGCCAGCTGGGCGAGGTCGTCGTGGTGCGCGACGTCGAGTTCCGCTCCGTCTGCGAGCACCACCTCCTGCCCTTCACGGGCGTGGCCCACGTCGCCTACGTGCCCCGCGACGCCATCGTCGGGCTGGGCGCGATCCCCCGCGTCGTCGACGCCGTCGCCTCCCGGCCCCAGTTGCAGGAACGCCTCGGCGAGGAGCTCGCCGACGCCTTCGCCACCGGTCTCGACGCCCTGGGCGTGCTCGTCGTCCTCGACGCCGCCCACGGCTGCGTGACGACGCGCGGTCCCCGCCAGGTGCGGAGCACGACCGTCACGCTCGCCAGCCGTGGCGTCCTCGGCGACGCGGCGGCCCGCGCCGAGGCGGTCGCGCTCATCGGGGCGCCGCGTGGCTGAGCCGGGCACGGGGCCGGCCGCCGCCTCCGGACTGCCGCTCCCCCGCCTCCTGCACCCCGTCCGCACGATCGGCCGGCGCCGGTTCGACTTCGACCGGCAGGTCGCGGTGATGGCCGTCGTCAACCGGACCCCCGACTCGTTCCACGACCGCGGCCGTACCTTCGCCCTCGACCGGGCCGTCGAGGCGGCCCTCGTCGCCGTCGACGAGGGCGCCGACTGGGTCGACGTCGGCGGCGTGCCCTTCGCCCCCGGGCCCGAGGTGCCGCCGCGCGACGAGCTCGCGCGCGTGCTGCCCGTCGTCGAGGCGCTCGTCGACCGCACCGACGTGGTGGTCTCGGTCGACACCGCACGGGCGGACGTCGCCGAGGCCGTCCTCGCCGCGGGGGCCGCGGTCGTCAACGACACGAGCGGGCTCGCCGACCCGCGCCTCGCCCCCGTGGTCGCCGACGCGGGGGCGACGCTCGTCGTGACGCACAGCCTGGCGCCTCCGCGACGGCCGCACCCGCTCCCCCGCTACGACGACGTCGTGACCGAGGTCGTCGACGCGCTGCGCCGCCGCGTCGACGTGGCCCTCGCCGCCGGGGTCGGCGAGGACCACCTCGTGGTCGACCCGGGGCACGACCTGCACAAGACGACGGTGCACACGCTCGAGCTCACCCGCCGACTGGCCGAGGTCGCCGCGCTCGGCCACCCCGTGCTCGCGGCCGTGTCGAACAAGGACTTCGTCGGCGAGGCCCTGGGTCGGCCCCGCGGCGAACGGCTCGCCGGCTCCCTCTCGGCCGCCGTCACGAGCGTGCTGCTCGGCGCCCGCGTCGTCCGCATGCACGACGTCCGCGCCTCCGTCGACGCCGTGCGGATGGTCGAGGCCGTCCTCGGCTGGCGCGACCCCCTCGAGGCACGGCACAACGTCGTGCCGGCCGTCCACCCCCAGGAGCACGCATGAGCACCGACGACCCGATCCGTCAGCTGCACCCCCGTCCGGACGAGCTCCGCGACCTCGACGACGAGGCCCTGCTCGCGCTCTACGCACCCCGACCCGGGACCCTCCGGGTCAACTTCGTCGCCACGGTCGACGGGTCGTCGACGACCGACGGCCTGAGCGGGCACCTGGGCGGGGCCGCCGACCGCCGCGTGTTCGGCCTCCTGCGCCGTCTCTGCGACGTGGTCGTCGTCGGGGCCGGCACCGTGCGCGACGAGGGCTACGGCCCGATGGTGCTCTCCGAGGACGACGTCGCGTGGCGCACGGCCCACGGCTATGCGGCCCAGCCCGTGTTCGCCCTCGTCTCGCGCTCGGCGCGCCTGGACGCCGACAGCCGGATCTTCACCGGGGCGCCCGTGCGCCCCCTCGTGCTCACCTCGGGAGCGGCCCCCGCCGAGCGCCGCCGTGCCCTCGAGGCCGTCGCGGACGTCGTCGAGTGCGGCGACGACACGGTCGAGCCCGCCCGCCTGCGGACCGCCCTCGCCGAACGGGGGCTCGCCCGGGTCCTCTGCGAGGGCGGGCCGTCGCTGCTCGGCGACCTCGTCGCCGGGGACGTCGTGGACGAGCTGTGCCTCACCCTCGCCCCCCAGCTCGAGGGCGGCACCGGCCCGCGCATCGCCACGCGCGAGGGCGACGCCGTCGACCTGCGCGACCTGCGGCTCGACCTCGCCCTGCTCGCCGGGAGCACGGTGCTCACGCGCTGGGGCCGCGACCGCTGAACGGCGGAGGGCCGCCGCGCTGCTGCGCGACGGCCCTCCGGCAGGGTCGGGCCCGGGTCAGACCCAGTCCTCGCCGAAGCCGGACTCGATCGCGGCCACGAGGTCGTCGACGGCCGCCTCGGCGTCGGGTCCCGTCGCCATGAGGTGCACCGTGGACCCCGCCGGCAGGCCGAGGCCCATGATGCGGATGAGGCTCTTGGCGTCGACGCCGTTCAGCGTCACGTCGCTCTGCCACGCCGCCGCCCGCTTCACCAGCTCCGCCGCCGGCCGGGCGTGGAGGCCGCTCGCGTTGACGATGACGGCCGAGCGCTCGACCGCGTCGGCCCCGCGCAGGAGGCGCTCGTCAGCGTGCGGCGCCGCCACCCCGGTCGCGCTGCGGGCCGCCTCGGCGACCGCGGCGAGGTCGCCCCCGGTCTCGGCGGCGACAGCCGCGGCCACGGTGCCCTCGACGATGGGCGCGTCGGCGATGACCACGCGGGCGCGCTCGGCGTCGTCGAGGAAGTCCAGGGCCGTCTCGGTCGTGAGGATCGCCGAGCCCAGGTCGCAGAGCACGACGACCTCCGCTCCCCCGGCGCCGGCCGTGGCGAGGGCGGCGCTGACGGCGTCGAAGCTCGTGCCGATGCCACCGTCGTCGGTCCCGCCGACGGCGACGAGCCGGGTCGTCGGAGCCATCTGACGCGCGAGCGCGACGGTGCCCTCGGCGATCGCCCTGCTGTGCGAGACCACCACGATGCCAGTCACGAGCGCACCCCCTCGGCAGCGTCGGCCGCCGCGACGAGCAGGTACGACGAGGACTCCGCCCCGGGGTCGCGGTGCCCGATCGCCCGGTCGCCGAGGTACGACGCCCGCCCCTTGCGGGCGACCAGCGGCTCGGTGGCGACCGCGCCGGCCACGGCGGCGTCCGCGGCGGACCGCAGCACGGCCTCGGGTGCGGCACCGCCCTCGGCGGCGGAGCGCGCCGCGTCGACCGCGGGGGTCCAGGCGTCGACCATCGTCGCGTCGCCCGCCTCGGCCTTGCCGCGCAGCACGAGGCCGTCGCGGGCCGCCTCGAGGAACGCGACCACGCCCCCGGCGTCGAGCTCGGCGCGACCGGCGACCGCCTGCGAGCCCTTGAGGAACGCGGTGCCGAGGAGCGGCCCCGAGGCGCCGCCCACCGTCGAGATGAGGGTCGTGGCGACCGTCTTGAGCACGTCCGCCGGGACGGCGTCGTCGCCCAGGCCGTCGAGCTTCGCCAGCACGGCCGCGAAGCCGCGCTGCAGGTTCTCGCCGTGGTCGCCGTCGCCGATCTCGCGGTCGAGGTCGACGAGGTGGGCGCGGCGCTCGGACACGACGGCCGCGGCCGTCCTGACCCAGGCGAGCGCCCAGTCGGTGTCGAGGGGCATGGGGTGGTCCTTCCCTGGTCGGGTGATGGGGTGCGGAGGGCTCAGCAGGGTCACGGTCAGCGCCCCCAGCGGAGCGCGGCGGTCTGCACGGGAGCGTCCCACAGGGCCGTCGTGGCCTCGTCGAGGCGCGTGACGGTGATCGAGGCCCCCTGCATCTCGAGGCTCGTGACGTAGCTGCCGACGAGGCTGCGGGTCACGCGCAGGCCGTGCTCCGCGAGCACCTCGGCCGCACGGCGGTAGACGATGTAGAGCTCGCTGAGCGGCGTGCCGCCCATGCCGTTGACGAAGAGCAGGACGTCCTCGCCGGAGGCGGCGCCCACGTCGTCGAGGACCGGCCCGAGGAGGCGGTCCACGAGGCGGTCGGCGGGCTCCAGCGCCACGCGCTCGCGGCCCGGCTCGCCGTGGATCCCGACGCCGATCTCGACCTCGTCGTCGCCGAGGTCGAAGCCGGGACGACCCGCGTGCGGGACGGTGCCCGCGCTGAGGGCGACGCCCATCGAGCGGGTGGACGCCACGGCGCGGCGCGCGACCTCGGCGACCTCGTCCAGGGAGTCGCCGCGCTCGGCGGCCGCGCCGGCGAGCTTCTCGACGACGACCGTCCCGGCGACGCCACGACGCCCCGCGGTGTAGAGCGAGTCCTGCACGGCCACGTCGTCGTCGACCACGACGGTCGCGACGCGCACGCCCTCGGCGTCGGCGAGGTCGGCCGCGGTCTCGAAGTTGAGCACGTCGCCCGTGTAGTTCTTGACGACGTGGAGCACCCCCGCTCCCCCGTCGACGGCGAGCGTCGCGGCGAGCACGGGGTCGGGCGTGGGCGAGGTGAAGACGGGGCCGGGCACGGCCGCCGCCAGCATCCCCGGCCCGACGAAGCCGGCGTGGAGGGGCTCGTGGCCGCTGCCTCCCCCGCTCAGCACGGCCACGCGGCCGGGCGTCGGGCCGGAGGCGCGGGCGACGTAGAGCGGATCGGTCGACACGGTCACCAGGTCGGCGTGCGCGAGGCCGAAGCCCGCGACCGACTCGGTGACGACGTCGTCCACGGCGTTGACGAGCTTCTTCATGCGTGTCCCCTCTTCGGTGGACCGGGACGTCCACGGCCCGGTGCCGGCCACGCTACCGCGCCACGCCCGAAGCGCCCTGTTGCACACATGTGCAGAAGCGGTGCACCGCGGCCGTCCCCAGGGTCCTCCCAGCGCTAGGGTGTGGGCACACGCTCACCGCGGGGCGCATCGACGCACCCCGCCGATCGACAAGGAAGGTCGACGTGGAACTGGGAACGATTTTTCTTTCAGAGACGGTGGGCACGGGCCTGCTCCTCCTCCTCGGCGGTGGCGTCGTCGCCAACGTCGCGCTGACGAAGACGAAGGGCTTCAACGGCGGCACCCTCATGGTCAACTTCGGCTGGGGCCTCGCGGTCTTCGTCGGCATCCTGACCTCGTACTCGTCGGGGGCGCACCTCAACCCGGCCGTCAGCATCGCGCAGCTGATCCTCGGCAACATCGACGGCGTCGAGTTCCTCGTCTACGTCGCGGCGCAGATGGTCGGCGCGATCATCGGAGCGACCTTCGTCTGGCTCGCCTACAAGCAGCACTTCGACGACGAGCCCGACCCCGCCACGAAGCTCGGCGTCTTCTCGACGGGCCCGGCGATCCGCAGCTACGGCTGGAACCTCGTCACGGAGGTCATCGGCACCTTCGTGCTCGTCTTCACGATCATCGCCATCACCAACGGCGGCACGCCCGACGCCGCCAACCTCGGACCGCTCGGCGGACTCGCCGTCGCCCTGCTCGTCGTCGGCATCGGCGCGTCGCTCGGTGGCCCCACGGGGTACGCCATCAACCCGGCCCGTGACCTCGGACCGCGCATCGCGCACGCCCTCCTCCCCATCAAGGGCAAGGGCTCGAGCGACTGGTCCTACGCCTGGGTGCCGATCGTCGGCCCCCTGGTCGGCGGCGCCCTCGCGGCCGTCCTGAGCTACCCGCTGCTCCCCCTCGCGGCCTGATCCGCACCCTGCCGACACCATCAACGACGAAGGAGACCACCCCGTGAGCGACCAGGACTACGTCCTCGCCATCGACCAGGGCACCACCAGCACCCGCGCGATCATCTTCGACCACTCCGGGTCGATCGTCTCGAGCGGCCAGAAGGAGCACGAGCAGATCTTCCCGCGCGCGGGCTGGGTCGAGCACGACCCGCTCGAGATCTGGAAGAACACCCGCGAGGTGATCGGCCAGGCACTGTCGCGGGCCGACGTCACGCGCCACAACATCAAGGCCGTCGGCATCACCAACCAGCGTGAGACCGCCGTCGTCTGGGACCGCACCACGGGCCAGCCCGTGTACAACGCCATCGTCTGGCAGGACACCCGCACCCAGGCGCTCGTCGACCGGCTCGCCGCGGGCGACACCGACAAGTACAAGGCCGTCGTGGGCCTGCCCCTGGCGACCTACTTCGCCGGCACGAAGATCATGTGGATCCTCGAGAACGTCGAGGGCGCCCGCGAGAAGGCCGAGGCCGGCGACCTGCTCTTCGGCACCACCGACACCTGGGTGCTCTGGAACCTCACGGGCGGCACCGACGGCGGGGTCCACAAGACCGACGTGACGAACGCGTCGCGCACGCTCTTCATGGACCTCGAGACGCTCCAGTGGCGCGACGACATCCTCGCCGACTTCGGCGTGCCGAAGTCGATGCTCCCCGAGATCGTCTCGTCCTCCGAGGTCTACGGCCACGTCGAGTCGTCCAGCCTCCTCCGCGAGGTGCCCATCGCGGGCATCCTGGGCGACCAGCAGGCCGCCACGTTCGGTCAGGCCGCGTTCGACCAGGGCGAGTCGAAGAACACCTACGGGACCGGCAACTTCCTGATCTTCAACACGGGCACCGACATCGTCCGTTCCGAGAACGGCCTGCTCACGACGGTCGGCTACAAGCTCGGCGACCAGGAGACCCACTACGCGCTCGAGGGGTCGATCGCCGTCACCGGCTCGCTCATCCAGTGGCTCCGCGACAACCTGGGCCTCATCGGCAGCGCCCCCGAGGTCGAGGCGCTCGCCCGCACGGTGGACGACAACGGCGGGGTCTACGTCGTCCCGGCCTTCTCCGGCCTGTTCGCGCCCTACTGGCGTTCCGACGCCCGCGGTGCGATCGTCGGGCTCACGCGCTTCGCGAACAAGGGCCACATCGCCCGCGCGGCCCTCGAGGCGACCGCGTTCCAGACGCGCGAGGTCCTCGACGCGGTCAACGCCGACTCCGGCGTGGACCTCACCGAGCTCAAGGTCGACGGGGGCATGGTGCAGAACGACGCGCTCATGCAGTTCCAGGCCGACCTCCTGAACGTGCCCGTGGTGCGTCCGGTGGTGGCTGAGACGACGGCCCTCGGCGCGGCCTACGCGGCCGGCCTCGCCGTCGGCTTCTGGGGCTCGCTCGACGAGCTCCGCGCCAACTGGCAGGAGGACAAGCGCTGGGAGCCCCAGCTCGACGCCGACGAGCGCGAGCGCGAGCTGCGCCTCTGGAAGAAGGCCGTCACCAAGACCTTCGACTGGGTCGACGAGGACGTGCGCTGACCCCGGCGCCGCGTTGACAGCAGAGGGCCCGTCCGCGAGGACGGGCCCTCCGTCGTCCGTGCCGTCAGGAGGCCGGGGCTCGGCCGGGCGCGCAGGCCCGCTCCGTCACGCCCGCGTCGCCGCGACCCACTGCTCGAGCTTGGCCGAGGCCGCGCCGGAGTCGACGGCCTCGGCGGCCACCGTGAGCTGCTCGCGGAACCGGGCGACGAGGGGACGGTCCCGTTGCGTCGGGTCCGCGGCCAGGCGGTACGAGACCAGGCCGGCCGCCGCGTTGAGCAGGACGATGTCGCGGACCGGTCCCCGCTCCCCCGCGAGGGTCCGGCGGGCGACCCCCGCGTTGTGCTCGCCGTCGCCGCCGAGGAGGTCCTCGATGCGCGCGCGCGGCACGCCCAGCTCGAGCGGGTCGAGGTCGTGCTCGGTGACCGAGCCCGCCGAGACCTCCCAGATGTGGCTGTGCCCCGTCGTCGTGAGCTCGTCGAGCCCGTCGTCGCCGCGGAAGACCAGGGCCGTCGCGCCGCGGGTCTGGAAGACGCCGACGATGAGCGGGACCTTGTCGAGCGCGGCGACGCCCACGGCGCTCGCCTCCGGTCGGGCCGGGTTGCAGAGCGGGCCGAGGAAGTTGAACACCGTCGGCACGCCGATCTCCCGGCGGACGGCCGCGGCCTGGCCGAAGCCGGGGTGGAACGCGCCCGCGAAGGCGAAGGTCATGCCCACCTCGGCGAGCACCTCGGCGACCCGGTCGGCGGACAGCCCCAGGTCCACGCCGAGCGCGGCGAGGACGTCGCTCGAGCCGGAGGACGAGCTCGCGGCGCGGTTGCCGTGCTTGATCACCGGGACCCCGGCGGCCGCGACGACCACGGAGGCCATCGTCGAGACGTTGACGGTGCCGAACCGGTCACCGCCCGTGCCGACGATGTCGACGGCCATGGTGTCGACCGGCAGCGGCACCGCGTGGGCCAGGACCGCGTCGCGGAAGCCCACGATCTCGTCCACGGTCTCGCCCTTGGCCCGGAGGGCCACGAGGAACGCGGCCAGCTGGGCGGGCGTCGCCTCGCCCCGCATGACGCGCTCCATGCACCAGGTCGCCTCGGCGATCGAGAGGTCGCGCCGGGCGAGCAGCGCGTCGACGACGGAGGGCCAGGAGAGCTCGGAGGTCATGCCCGCCAGGCTACTGGCCGGGGAGGCCCGCACATTTGTCTCGACGTCGACGCAGATTCCGGCACCCGGTGTTCCCTGCGCAGATGCAGGGCGAGTTACCAGGCATAATGGGACCCGTGACAAGCACCTCACTCTCGAGACCCTCCACCGGCCCGGTCGTCAACCGACCCAGCACGGTCGCCGTCGGCACCATCGTGTGGCTCGGCAGCGAGGTCATGTTCTTCGCCGGCCTCTTCGCGATCTACTTCACGCTGCGCTCCACGTCGCCCGGCCTCTGGGCCTTCGAGACCGAGAAGCTCAACGTACCGTTCGCCCTCGCGAACACGATCACGCTGGTGCTCTCCTCCGTGGCCTGCCAGTTCGGCGTGTTCGCGGCCGAGCGCATGCAGGCCCGTCGCACGGGCGGCCTCCTGCAGTTCGGTCGCTGGGGCATGGTCGAGTGGTTCTTCCTCACCTACGCGATGGGCGCCGTCTTCGTCGTCGGCCAGGTCTTCGAGTACGCGGAGCTCGTCCACGAGGGCGTCACGATGAGCTCGAGCGCCTACGGCTCCGCCTTCTACATGACGACCGGCTTCCACGGAGCCCACGTCATCGGTGGTCTCATCGCGTTCCTCCTGACCATCGGCCGGGCCTACGCCGCGAAGAACTTCGGGCACAAGGAGGCGACGACGGCCATCGTGGTCTCGTACTACTGGCACTTCGTCGACGTGGTGTGGATCGGCCTCTTCCTGGTCATCTACGTCCTCAAATAGGCATCGGAAAGTCTGCACAGCATGTTCTCCAAGAACCCGTCCTCCCGCACCGCGACGAAGAAGACCGGACGCCGTGGCCCCGTCGCCACCGCCAGCCTCCTGCTCGTCGGCCTCCTGACCACCGGCGGCGCCTACGCGCTGTTCTCCTCGACCGCGACCGCCGACGAGAGCGCGACCACGGCCGCCTCGCAGCAGATGCTCGACGAGGGCCAGAAGCTCTTCGCGTCCAACTGCGCCACCTGCCACGGGCTCGAGGCCCAGGGCACGGACGACGGCCCCAGCCTCATCGGCGTGGGCGCGGCCTCCGTGGACTTCCAGGTCGGCACGGGGCGCATGCCCCTCGCCCTCTCCGGCCCGCAGGCCGAGGAGAAGCCGGTGCAGTTCACCGACGAGCAGACCAAGCAGATGGCGGCCTGGGTCGCGTCGCTGGCCCCCGGGCCCGGCATCCCCGACGAGGAGTACCTCGGCGGCGACGGCGACGCCACCAACGGCGCCGAGCTCTTCCGCATCAACTGCGCGATGTGCCACAACGTGGCCGGTGCCGGCGGAGCCCTCACCGAGGGCAAGTACGCCCCGCCCCTGCACGACGTCGAGTCGAGCCACATCTACGAGGCGATGCTCACGGGCCCGCAGAACATGCCCGTCTTCAACGACCTCAACATCTCGCCCGAGGACAAGGCCGACATCATCACGTACCTCAAGTACCTCGACGCGAACCCGTCGCCCGGTGGCTTCGAGCTCGGCAGCCTGGGCCCCGTGGCCGAAGGCCTCTTCATCTGGATCTTCGGACTCGGCGCGGTCGTGGCCGTGACGATCTGGCTCACCGCCCGATCGAACTGACCCGACCCCCTCGCACCGCACGAAAGGCACAACACATGGCACAGCACGACGACGACGCCCCTCTGGCGGGCTCGGCTGTCGAGAAGCATGAGCCTCGACGGGTGTCGGCCGGCACCGCAGTCGTGACCGACGACGTCTTCGAGAACCCCGGCGAGCCGCCGCACCGCGACCGCGTCACCGACAAGGACCCGGTCGCCGAGAAGCGCGCCGAGCGTCAGGTCAGCCTCTTCTTCTTCCTGTCCCTGGTCGGCACCGTCGGCGCCCTGGCCGCGTACGTCGCCTTCCCCATCACCTCGGGCGACAGCGGCTCCGTGCGGCTCAACAACCTCTTCCTCGGCCTGGGCATCGCCCTCGGCCTCCTCTCGATCGGCATCGGCGCGGTCCACTGGGCCAAGACCCTCATGCCCGCGCGCGAGATCACGGAGATGCGCCACAGCACCCGCGGCTCGGACGAGACCCGTGAGAAGGCGCTCGAGGTCTTCGCCCTCGGCAACCAGGAGTCCGGCTTCGGTCGGCGCACGCTGATCCGCAACAGCATGATCGGCGCCCTGGTCGCCGCCCCCCTGCCCGCGGTCGTGCTCTTCCGCGACCTCGCCCCGTCGGCGGACCCGAACTCGGTCCTCCGTCACACCCTGTGGGAGCGAGGGATGCACCTCACCCTCGACCCGTCGGGTGCCCGCATCAAGGCATCGGACGTCACCTTCGGGTCGGCGTTCCACGTGATCCCCGAGAGCCTCAACGAGTCCGAGGACCTCCTCGAGGAGAAGGCCAAGGCCGCCGTCCTGCTCATGCGCCTCCAGCCCGAGGACCTCAACATCCCCGAGGGCCGCGAGGACTGGCAGTACGACGGCATCGTCGCCTACTCGAAGATCTGCACGCACGTCGGGTGCCCCGTGGCCCTCTACGAGCAGCAGACCCACCACCTGCTCTGCCCCTGCCACCAGTCGACGTTCGACGTGACGAACAACTGCGAAGTGATCTTCGGACCGGCCAAGCGTCCGCTGCCGCAGCTGCCCATCACGGTCGACTCCGACGGGTACCTCGTCGCGCAGAGCGACTTCCACGAACCTGTGGGCCCGAGCTTCTGGGAGCGCGAAAAGTGACCACCACCACCCCTGCACCGTCGACGGAGACGACGAGCACGTCGACGCCCTCCCGCGCCGCCGACTCGTTCGCACCGACCAAGTCGAACCGTTTCTTCGGCACGGCCATGAACTACGTCGACGAGCGGACCAGCGTCTCCGGACTCGTCCGCGAGGTCGGCCGCAAGATCTTCCCGGACCACTGGTCCTTCATGCTCGGCGAGGTCGCGCTCTACAGCTTCGTCGTCATCCTGCTCTCGGGCACGTTCCTGACGTTCTTCTACCAGCCGTCCATGGCCGAGGTGAACTACAACGGGTCGTACGTCCCGCTCAAGGGGCTGAACATGTCGGCCGCCATGGCGTCGACGCTCGACATCTCGTTCGACGTGCGCGGTGGCCTGCTGTTCCGCCAGGTGCACCACTGGGCGGCGCTGCTGTTCGTGGCGTCGATCATGCTGCACATGCTCCGCGTCTACTTCACGGGTGCGTTCCGCAAGCCCCGTGAGCTCAACTGGGTCATCGGCTTCGTGCTGTGGATCCTCGCCATGGCCGAGGGCTTCACGGGGTACTCGCTCCCCGACGACCTGCTCTCCGGCAACGGCCTCCGCATCATCGACGGCATGGTCAAGGGCATCCCCGTCATCGGCGTGTGGATCTCCTACCTGCTCTTCGGTGGGGAGTTCCCGGGGACCGACGTCGTGGCTCGCCTGTACTCGCTGCACATCATGCTGCTGCCCGCGCTGCTCATCGCCATGCTCGGTGCGCACCTCCTGCTGCTCGTGATCAACAAGCACACCCAGTTCGCCGGCCCCGGCAAGACGAACGAGAACGTCGTCGGCGTGCCCGTCATGCCCGTCTTCGCGGCCAAGGCCGGTGGGTTCTTCTTCATCGTCTTCGGTGTGCTCGTCCTCATCTCGGCGCTGTTCACGATCAACCCGATCTGGAACTACGGCCCCTACGACCCGTCCCCGGTCTCGGCCGGCACGCAGCCCGACTGGTACATCGGCTTCGCCGACGGCGCCCTGCGCCTCGTCCCCCCGGGCTGGGAGTTCCTGCTCTTCGGGTACACGGTCTCGATGAACATCCTCGCCCCCATCGCGGTCCTCACCGGCCTCATCGTGGCGATCATGGTCTACCCGTTCCTCGAGGCGTGGGTCACCGGCGACAAGCGCGAGCACCACATCCTGGACCGTCCGCGCAACGCGCCGACCCGTACGGCCATCGGTGCTGCCGGCATCGTCGTCTACGCGGCCCTCTGGGCGGCGGCCAGCTCGGACATCATGGCGACGCACTTCCACGTGTCCCTCAACGCCGTGATCCACGTCATGCAGGCCGTCCTGATCCTCGGACCGTTCGTCGCCTTCATGGTCACGAAGCGCATCTGCATCGCGCTCCAGAAGAAGGACCGCGAGATCGCTCTCCACGGTTACGAGACCGGACGCATCGTCCGCCTCCCCGGCGGTGAGTACATCGAGGTCCACGAGCAGCTCGACGAGTACGAGCGTTGGCGCCTCCTCGACTTCGAGGAGTACGAGCCGCTCATGGTCCGACCCGATGCTCGTGGCCGCATCAGCCCGCTCCAGCGGGTCCGCGCGTCCGTCTCCTCGTTCTTCTTCGAGGACCGCATCGCACCGGTGCGCCGGAGCGAGATCGAGGCGTCGCACCACCACGGCATCGAGTCGTCGGACCAGGGTTCGCAGCGCGAGCTGCACTGACCCCGACCGCTCCCCCTCGAAGGGCCCGACCGCTCCGGCGGTCGGGCCCTTCGGCGTTCTGGATGACGCACGCCTCCGTCACCAGACAGGGTCCGCGGCCCTGCACACCGGGAACGGACGGGCCCTCGGGCGAGCCGTGCTCCGAGGCTCTCCCGTGCCTGTCCGCACCAGAGTGCGCCTCCGTCCTGTCGCCGGTCCGCGGGCCGTGTCAGGGCGAACCCGTGCTCGCGGGACGGCGGGCACAGTGGCACCCGCCCACGTCCCTCGCGCCGAGGACACGCAGCGGTCGCGTGACGATGATCAGGGACGGTTGCCGCGCAGAACGCACCGCTCCGCCGCCCCGGGCGACCGGGGCCCGTCGTGTGCCCTCGGTGTCGGTGCCTGAGCCGCCCTCGGGCAGGATGCACGCCCGTGCTGTCGGTCCCCGGACCGGCCTCGGGGAGCCCGTACCCCCGGTGGACGAGCCTCGTGCTGTACGCGCAGGGCCATGCCGCACGCGAGCGACCGGCGTAGGCAGCCTGGGTGCGTGAGGCACGACCAGGCGAGGTCGTGCCGCGGGCTCGGTGAGACAGCTCGGGGAGGCGGCTCGTCGACCGGTGCACAGGAAGGGTCTCCGAGGTACGTGCTGCCGCCGGGTCCGTGCGCTGGTGCACGCCGCACTCCCCTGACCACCTGCGACACCGCCCCAGCCTGGTGCTGCGTCCGCGGCGGCGGCGGTACGGCGGCGGCGGTGCTGCGTCTGCGGCGGCGGTGCTGCGCCCGCTACGGCCGGGCTGCGCCCGCTACGGCGGTGCTGCGTCTGCGGCGGCCGGGTTGCGCCCGCTGCCGCGGTGCTGCGTCTGCGGCGGCCGGGCTGCGCCCACTGCCACGGTGCTCTCCCCCACTGAGTCACCGCCGGGGCTCGGCTGGCGCGCGGTCCCCGTGCGAGGCGCGGCGAGCGGGCCAGACCGTGCGTCCTCGTCGCCGCGTGCCCCCTGGTCCCGAGCCCCGCCGAGCGGGGGTGCAGGTTGCCGCAGCCGTCGGTCTGACGTCCTGGAGGACGTCACGCACGTGTGCGCGGGCCGTGCCGCGCCTCTTCCGGCCGGTGGCACGAGCAGCGTGCCTCAGGGTCGACGCTCTGCGTCATCGATGGGCGGTCAGGCCGGGCACCGACGGTCTCGAACGTACCCGGGGGTTGACTGCCGGCGGCCGGCACGCCGCCGGCTCCTACGCACCGGCGGCATCGGCGACCCGCCACACGCGCACCGGAGCAGACAGAAGGGGTACAGGCCCTGACGGACCTGCACCCCTTCTCTTCTGACGAGCGTCAGTGCGCGAAGTTGCCTCGGTAGTACTCGTAGACCCAGCCCACGAGGGAGACCACGACGAGCGCTCCGGCGATGTAGGCGATCCACATGCCGACCGCGAGACCGAGGAAGGCCAGGGCCGCGGACCCGGCGAGGAAGATCGGCCACCACGACCAGGGGCTGAAGTGCCCGAGCTCGGGGTCGCCGTCGTCGATGTTCGCGTCGAGCCGGTCCTCCGGCAGCTCCCCGCCCTGGGCCCCGTGGGACCGCGCCATGTAGAAGGCGAGGAACACGCTCAGGATCCCGGTGAGGGAGATCGCGACGGTGCCGACGGGCTCGACCTTGTCCTGGTCGATGATGCTCCACAGCGTGTACGCGGCAGCGGCGACGAAGAAGAAGACCGCCAGGACGTAGAAGAGGGTTGCGTTGGTTCTCATGCTCGGCTCACTTCACCTTGTCCTGGGAGGCGTCGTAGGTGGGCGCCTCCGGGGCGTCCTTGACGGGTCCGACACCGACGGGCATGCCGGCCTCGGGGTGGTTCAGGTCGAACGCCGGCGACTCGGAGCGGATGCGCGGGATCGACGTGAAGTTGTGCCGCGGCGGGGGGCACGACGTCGCCCACTCGAGCGAGCGTCCGTAGCCCCACGGGTCGTTGACCTCGACCTTGGGCGCCCGACGAGCGGTGATGTACACGTTGTAGAGGAACGGCAGGATCGAGACGCCGAGGATCATCGCGCCGATGGTGCTGACCTGGTTCATCCACGTGAAGTGGTCCTCGGGCTGGTACGTCGCGTAGCGGCGGGGCATGCCCATGACGCCGAGCCAGTGCTGCACGAGGAACGTGGTGTGGAACCCGATGAAGAGCAGCCAGAAGTGGATCTTGCCGATGCGCTCGTTGAGCATCTTGCCGGTCCACTTGGGCCACCAGAAGTAGAAGCCCGAGAACATGGCGAAGACGACCGTTCCGAAGACGACGTAGTGGAAGTGCGCCACCACGAAGTAGGTGTCCGAGACGTGGAAGTCGAGCGGCGGCGACGCGAGGATGACGCCGGTGAGGCCACCGAACGTGAAGGTCACGAGGAACCCGATGGCCCAGAGCATGGGCGTCTCGAAGGTGATCGAACCGCGCCACATCGTGCCGATCCAGTTGAAGATCTTCACGCCCGTGGGGACGGCGATGAGCATCGTCATCAGCGAGAAGAAGGGCAGCAGGACCGAACCCGTGACGTACATGTGGTGGGCCCACACGGTGATCGACAGGGCCGCGATCGAGATCGTGGCGAACACCAGCGTCTTGTAACCGAAGATCGGCTTGCGGCTGAAGACCGGGAAGACCTCGGACACGATGCCGAAGAACGGCAGCGCGATGATGTACACCTCGGGGTGGCCGAAGAACCAGAAGAGGTGCTGCCAGAGGATGGCACCGCCGTTGGCGGGGTTGAACACCTGCGCGTCGAAGACGCGGTCGAAGCCGAGGCCGAACAGCGCGGCGGCGAGGACCGGGAAGGCCATGATCACGAGGATCGACGTGATCAGCGTGTTCCAGGTGAAGATCGGCATGCGCCACATCGTCATGCCCGGCGCGCGCATGGTGATGATCGAGGTGATGAAGTTCACCGAGCCGAAGATCGTGCTGAACCCGGTCAGCGCGAGGCCGAACACCCAGAGGTTGCCGCCCAACCCTGGCGAGAAGGTCGTGTCCGACAACGGTGCGTAGGCGAACCATCCGAACGAGGCCGCACCCTGCGGGGTGAGGAACCCTCCCACGGCGATGAGCGCACCGAAGAAGTAGAGCCAGAACGAGAAGGCGTTGAGTCGCGGGAACGCCACGTCGGGAGCACCGATCTGCAGCGGCATGAGCGCGTTCGCGAAGCCCGAGAAGAGCGGCGTCGCGAAGAGCAGCAGCATGATCGTGCCGTGCATCGTGAAGAGCTGGTTGTACTGCTCTTTCGTCTCGACGATGTTGAGGCCCGGGGCGAAGAGCTGGGCACGGATGACCAGGGCCATCACGCCGCCGAGGCAGAAGAACAGGAACGACGCGATCAGGTACATGTACCCGATGGTCTTGTGGTCGGTGGAGGTGATCCACGAGACGACGACGTTGCCCTTGCGGCCGACCTTGGAGGCGCGGAGGTCCGGACCGGACGACGTGCCGCCGGACGCGGGGCGGGTGGCGGTGGCTGAGCTCATCGAACGCTGCCCTTACTTCTCGGAGTCTTCGGTGCCGGCGGCGACGGGCGCCTCGTTGTTCGGCTGGTTGGTGTTGGTGTTGTACTGCTCGTCGAGGCGACCGACGTTGCCCTGGTCGCGGAGCGTGTCGAGGTAGGCCTCGTACTCGCCCTCGGAGACGACCTTCACGTCGAAGAGCATGAGCGAGTGGTACTCGCCGCAGAGCTCGGCGCACTTCCCGCGGAAGGTGCCCTCCTTCTCGGGCGTGAAGTACATGTAGTTCGTCTTGCCCGGGATGGTGTCCTTCTTGTAGAGGAAGTCCACCACCCAGAAGGAGTGCGCCACGTCGCGGGACTGCAGCTCGATCTCGACCGTCTTGCCGACGGGGAGGTAGAGCACCGGCAGCTGGCCGTCGTCCACGTTGCCGTCGCCGAGCTCCTGCGCCTGGATGCCCTGGAAGTAGACCGAGTCGTCCTCGTCGTCCTGGTCGACGTAGTTGAAGTCCCACGCCCAGCGCTTCGCGTAGACGTCGATGGTGACGTCGGGCTCGGCGGTCGGCTCCTCGATCGCGGCCTGGTCGCGAGCCGTGAAGGCGAAGAAGCCCAGCACGAGGATGAACGGCACGATCGTGTAGAAGATCTCGATCGGCATGTTGTAGCGGAGCTGCACCGGCAGGCCCGTCTGGCCCTTGCGGCGACGGTAGGCGACCGAGGCCCAGATGATGAGGCCCCACACGATGACGCCCACGACGAGCAGGACGATCCAGGAGGTCACCCAGAGCCCGATGATCCGGTCGACGTGGTTGGTCGTCCCGGGTTCGGCGGGGAGGAACCCCTGCAGCTGAGCCTGCGAGCAGCCCGCCAGGATCAGGGCCAGGACGGCGGCCACGGGAGTGGCGGCCCAACGAAGACGGCGGTTACGACGCACTGTTACCTCTCGGATGACACGACAGCAGGTTGCGTTCCCAGACTCGGTGGGGACTTCCCTAGCCTACTCGCAGGTCGGACGGCCGACTGCACGCAGCACGCCGAAGTCTCTCGACGCGCCTGGGAACGCGGGCCACGGGGAGCCCCGGTCGCGCCTCCTGCACGCGCCGACGGGGACCGACCCGGATGGTCGGTCCCCGTCGGGAGGCGTGCCGGGACCTGCCCGGCGCGACGGCTCAGTGGAAGCTGTCGCCGCAGGCGCAGCTGCCCTGCGCGTTGGGGTTGTCGATGGTGAAGCCCTGCTTCTGGATGGTGTCCTCGAAGTCGATCGAGGCACCGTCGAGGTAGGGGACGCTCATCTTGTCGACGACGACCTCCACGCCGTCGTAGTCGACGGTCGCATCGGCCTCGAGCAGGCGCTCGTCGAAGTAGAGCTGGTAGATGAGCCCCGAGCAGCCACCCGGCTGCACGGCGACGCGCAGGCGCAGGTCGTCGCGACCCTCCTGCGACAGCAGGCTGCGCACCTTCTGGGCGGCGGCGTCCGAGAGCTGGACGCCGTGGGCGGGTGCCTCGACGGGCGCGGTCGTCGTGGCCGTGGCCGCGGCGGGCGCGGTGGCGGTGTCGGTCATGGTGCCTCCTTCTGGCCGGGCGAGCGTGGGACGCTCGCACCACAGTGTAAGCAGCGGACCCGGGAACGGACCCGCCGCGGCGGTCACGACCGCGCGTCGAGCCTCGCCAAGAGGAGCGCCTCGCTCAGCACGGCCCGGTGCAGCACGCCGAGGTGCTGCGACTCGTTGGGGCTGTGCGCCATCGTCTCGGGGTCCTCGACGCCCGTGACGAGGATCTGCGCGGACGGGAACGCCTCGACGAGGTCGGCGATGAACGGGATCGAGCCGCCGATGCCCGTCTGCACGGGAGCGGTCCCCCAGCCCTCGGTCATGGCCGCCGTGGCCTCGGCGATGGCCCACCCCGTGGTGTCGACGAGGAACGGGTCGCCCAGGTCGACGTCGGTGATCTCGACGTGGGCGCCGAACGGCGCGTGCGAGAGCAGGTGCGCCTCGAGCGCCGCGTACGCCTCGGTGGCCCGCTGGCCGGGGGCGACGCGGGCGCTGATGCGCACCGAGACCTCCGGCAGCAGCGTGTTCGAGGCCTCGGCGACGCTGGGCGCGTCGATGCCCGTGACCGTGATCGACGGCTGGGACCAGGTACGGGCCAGGACCGGGCCCCGGCCGACCGGGACGACCCCGTCGAGGAGCCCGGCCTCGCTGCGCAGCTGGTCCTCCCCACGCTCGGGGTGCTCGGCCTCGCGGCTCGTCAGCCCCTCGACGGCGACGGCGCCGTCGTCGTCGTGGAGGGTGGCGAGGAGCCGGACCGCCGCCATCATGGCATCGGGGACGGCACCACCGAGCATGCCGGAGTGCGAGGCGTGCGCGAGCGTGCGGACCGTGAGCCGGAAGGTCACGTTGCCGCGCAGCGACACGGTGATGGCCGGGACGGTGGTGCTCCAGTTGTCGGAGTCGGCGACGACGATGACGTCGGCGGCGAGGTCGTCGTGGTGCTGCTGCAGGAAGGCGCCGAAGGAGCGGGAGCCGAACTCCTCCTCCCCCTCGACGAAGACCGTCACGCCGACGCCGAGGTCGTCCCCGAGCACCTCGTGGACGGCACGGAGGGCGGCCACGTGCGACAGCACGCCGGCCTTGTCGTCGGAGGCGCCGCGCCCGTAGAGCCGGTCGCCGCGCACGGTCGGTTCGAAGGGCGCCGTGTCCCAGTGGTCCTCGGACCCGGGCGGCTGCACGTCGTGGTGCGCGTAGAGCAGCACCGTCGGGCGACCGGGTGCCGCCTCGCGACGCGCGAGGACCGCGGGCTGCCCCTGCGCCCCGTCGTCGCCGAGGGGCGCCGTGCTGATGCGCACGTCGTCGAAGAGCCCCGTGGACTCGACCAGCGCGGCCACGGCCTCGGCGCTCGTCCGCACGTGCGCGGGGTCGAAGGCGTCCCACGAGACCGACGGGATCCGCACGAGCGACGAGAGGTCGGCGACGGTGCGGGGCATGCCGCCCTGCACGGCCTCCGCGAGTCGGCTGGCAGTCCCCGGGTCGAGGGGCGTGACGGGATGTGCTGTGTCGGTCATGGAGGTAATCTTAGGAACTCGCACCGACCCGAGGATCACCAGTGGCCAAGGCACCGTACACACCGAACGCCGTCGACACCGACGCCGAGACGACACCGACGAGCGCCGGCAAGGGGCGCCCGACCCCGACGCGCCGTGAGCGCGAGCAGGCCAACAGGAGGCCGCTGGTCGCCTCGGGCAAGGAGGCCCAGAAGGCGCAGCGCGCCCGGGCCGCCGAGATCAGGGACCGCCAGCGGGCCGGGCTCGCCGCGGGCGAGGAGAAGTACCTCCCCGTGCGCGACAAGGGCCCCCAGCGCCGATGGGTCCGCGACTACGTCGACGCGCGCTTCAGCGTGGGCGAGGCGCTCATCCCCGCGATGCTCGTCATCGTGGTCCTGAGCTTCGTCCCCAACGTCACGGTGCAGAGCATCAGCCTCCTGGTGATCTGGGGCTTCTTCCTGTTCACGGTCCTCGACTCGTTCCTGCTCGGCCGTCGCGTCGCCAAGCGCGTGGCGGAGCGGTTCGGCTCGGCGGAGAAGGGCCTCCGCCTCTACGCCGCGATGCGCGCGCTGCAGATGAAGCCCATGCGGCTGCCGAAGCCGCAGGTGGCGCGGGGCGAGTTCCCCGCCTGACGCACGGCTCGACGTCGAGAGCCCGTCACCCCTCGGGGTGGCGGGCTCTCGTCGTCCCGTCGACGACCCTCAGGAGGCGCGACGGCGCAGGCGGAGCAGCCCGCGGTTGACCCTGCGCGCCCAGAGCGGCCCCTCGTAGAGGAAGCCCGTGTAGCCCTGCACGAGCGTCGCGCCCGCCCTCAGGCGCGCCTCGACGTCGGCGGCCGTCGTGACCCCGCCGACGGAGACCACGCAGACCTCGGCCGGCAGCACCCGGCGCAGCAGGCCGAGCACCTCGAGCGACCGGGCGGCGAGCGGAGCTCCGGAGAGACCGCCGGCGCCGACGGCGTCGACCTGCGCCCCGGGCGTGCGGAGCCCCTCCCGCGACAGCGTCGTGTTGGTGGCCACCACGCCGGCGAGCCCGAGCTCGAGCACGAGCTCGGCGATGCGGCCGACGCCGTCGTCGGTCAGGTCGGGCGCGATCTTCACGAGCACCGGGGTCCGGCCCGCCGCGTCGCGGACCGCGGTCAGCAGCGGCGCGAGCAGGTCCAGCTCTTGCAGGCCGCGCAGGCCGGGCGTGTTCGGCGACGAGACGTTGACGGCCAGGTAGTCGGCCACGGGTGCCAGGAGGCGCGTGCTCACGAGGTAGTCGGCGACGGCGTCCTCGACGTCGACCACGCGGCTCTTGCCGATGTTGACGCCGATGACGGGTCGGGGCTCCAGGCCGCGTGCCGCCGAGACGGCCCTCGCCGCGGCGGCCGCGCCCGCGTTGTTGAACCCCATGCGGTTGACGACGGCCAGGTCGTCGACGAGCCGGAACAGACGAGGACGCTCGTTGCCCGGCTGCGCCCGCGCCGTGACCGTGCCGACCTCGACGTGCCCGAACCCGAGCGCCCCGAGCCCGGCGATGCCGCGGGCGTCCTTGTCGAAGCCCGCTGCGACCCCGAAGGGCGAGTCGAAGCGCAGGCCGAGGGCCTCGACCGCCAGCGACGGGTGCGGGCGCGTCGCGCGGCGCACGAGGGGTCCGAGCCCGAGCCGCGGCACGGCCCGGATGACCCGGAACGCCAGGTGGTGGGCGTCCTCCGGGTCGAGCCGTCGCAGCACCGTGTCGAACAGGAGGCGGTACGGGGTCCTCATTCGTCGACCGAGCGCAGGGTGCGAGGACGGTCGGCGTGCTCGGCGCGCAGCTGGCGCACGGCGGCCTCGAAGTCGTCGAGGGAGTCGAACGCCTGGTAGACGCTCGCGAAGCGGAGGTAGGCGACCTCGTCGAGCTCACGGAGCGGCGGCAGGATCGCCAGGCCGATGTCGTTGGCCTCGAGCTGGGACGCGCCGCTCGCCCGGACGGCCTCCTCGACCTTCTGCGCCAGGACGGCCAGGTCGCCGTCGGTCACGGGACGCCCCTGACAGGCCTTGCGGACGCCCGAGATGATCTTGTCGCGGCTGAAGGGCTCGAGCACCCCGTTGCGCTTGACGACGTTGAGGCTCGCGGTCTCGGTGGTGCTGAAGCGTCGACCGCAGTTCGGGCACTGGCGTCGGCGACGGATCGACGTGCCGTCGTCGCTCGTGCGCGAGTCGACGACGCGGGAGTCGGGGTGGCGGCAGAAAGGGCAGAACATGGTGCCGCCAGGCTAGCGGAGCCGGAGGCCCGCCCCGGTCGGGTCGGGCCCGATCGGGTCGGGCCCGATCGGGTCGGGCCCGCACCGCACCGGTCGGGTCCGGCCGGTCCGTCCCCGGCCCGGTCCGGTCAGGGACGCTCGAGGCGCGCGCTCACCGCTTCGCCGTGCGCGGGCAGGCCCTCGGCCCGCGACAGGGCGACGAGCCGGTCGGCGACCTCGGCGAGGGCGTCGTGCTCGTAGCGCACGATCTGCTGGGGGCGCAGGAAGGTGTAGGCGCCGAGCCCGGAGGAGAAGCGCGACTGCCCGCTCGTGGGCAGCACGTGGTTGGAGCCGGCGAGGTAGTCCCCCAGGCTCACCGGGGTCGACGGCCCGACGAAGACGGCGCCGGCGTTCGTCACGCCCGCCAGCACGGCGTCGTCGTCCGCCGTCTGGATCTCGAGGTGCTCGGGCCCGTAGGCGTTGCTGAAGTCGACGGCGCGCTCGAGGTCGTCGACGAGCACGAGCGCCGACTGGCGGCCGCCGAGCGCCGTGCGCACGCGCTCGGCGCTCAGGGTGCGGGGCACGAGCCGCTCCAGCTCGCGGCGCACCGCGTCGACCAGGTCGGCGGAGTCCGTCACGAGCACGGCCGCGGCGTCCTCGTCGTGCTCGGCCTGGCTGATGAGGTCGACGGCGACGAGCGTCGCGTCGGCGGTGCCGTCGGCGAGCACGAGGATCTCCGTCGCCCCCGCCACGGAGTCGATGCCGACCCGCCCACGGACGAGCTGCTTGGCGGCCGCGACGAAGTTGTTGCCGGGGCCCGTGATGACCTGCACGGGCGCCAGGCCCAGCTCGGGGACGCCGTACGCCAGCGCTCCGACGGCCCCGGCACCGCCGAGGGCGTAGACCTCGTCGACGCCCAGGAGGCCCGCCGCGCCCAGCACGACGGGGTGCACGGCACCGCCGTGCTCGCGCTGCGCGGGCGAGACGAGCGCGATCTCGCGGACGCCCGCGACCTGGGCGGGCACGACGTTCATGACGACGCTCGACGGGTAGACGGCCTTGCCGCCGGGCACGTACACGCCGGCGCGCTCGACGGGCTGCCAGCGCTGCTCGACGACGGCGCCGGTCGACGGCCGGGTCACGGCGGGCGCGGGCACCTGGGCGCGGCTGGCCTCGGTGACCCGCGCGATGGACTCGACCAGCGCGTCGCGCACGAGCGGGTCGAGCTCGTCGACGGCACGCGCGAGGTCCTCCGACGTGGCCCGGAACGTCGTCGGGCGGACCCCGTCGAAGCGCTCGGCCTGGTCGGCCAGGGCGCTCAGCCCGCGCTCCCGGACGGCCCGCAGGAGCTGCTCGGCGGCTCCCGTCGCGGCGGAGACGTCCGCGGTGGTGCGCGGCACGAGGGCGAGGAGGTCGGACGGGCTCGGGCGGCTGCCCCGGAGGTCTGTGGTCTGGATCATGGCCGGACCAGCCTAGCCGGGCGGGACGCGCCTCCGGCCGGTCCCGGCCCGACCGCGGCTGCCGAGGCGGCGGGGCCGGCTCAGACCAGGCAGCCCGGCCCGAGCAGGCTCTTCAGCTCGCCGAAGAGGTCGGCGGTGACGTCGACCGGCATGGGCACCTCGAAGCTCCGCGCGACGCCGCCCTTGACCAGCTTGAGGCGGACCTCGGTGCGCCCGCGGTGCCGGCCGAGCACCGCCGCCAGCTCGGTGACGACGTCGCTCGTCGCCCGCCGCTCGGGGATCTGCAGCACCAGGGGCCCGGAGTCGACGCCGACGCCGAGGTCGGGCTGGAACATGCTCACGGCGTGCAGGTTCATGCCGTCGTCGCGCACGCTGACGCGCCCCTTGAGCACGATGATGGAGTCGCCCACGAGGGACGGTCCGAACTCCTGGTACGTCTTGCCCAGGAACATCGCGGAGATCTCGCCGCCGAAGTCCTCGACCGTGACGATGCCGTACGGGTTGCCCGAGTTGCGCGCCACCCGGTGCTGCACGCTCGTGACGAGGCCCGCCACGGTGACCTGCTCGCCGTCGATCGACGCGTCGCTCGCGAGGATGTCGGTGACCGTCGTGCTGCGGTGCTTGGCGAGCGGCAGCTCGAGCCCCGCGAGCGGGTGGTCGCTCACGTAGAGGCCGAGCATGTCGCGCTCGAAGGCGAGCTTGTCCTTCTTGGTCCACTCGGGCCGGTCGGGCACGTGCTGCACGGCCTGCGGTTCGTCCCAGAGGGAGTCGAAGTCGAAGCCGACCTGCCCGTTGGCCTCGGCGCGCTTCTCGCTCACCGCGGCCTCGACCGCCGACTCGTGGATCTCGACGAGCGCGCGGCGCGTCGAGCCGAGCGAGTCGAAGGCACCGGCCTTGACCAGCGACTCGACCGTGCGCTTGTTGGCGACGGGCAGCGGGACCTTGCGCAGGAAGTCGTGGAACGACGAGAACGCGCCCTCCTTCTCGCGCGAGGCCCTGATGTGCTCGACGACGTTGAACCCGACGTTGCGCACGGCGCCCATGCCGAAGCGGATGTCCTCGCCGACGGCGGCGAAGAACCCGATCGACTCGTTGACGTCCGGGGGCAGCACCTTGATGCCCATGCGGCGGCACTCGTTGAGGTAGAGCCCGAGCTTGTCGCGCGAGTCGCCGACGCTCGTCAGCAGCGCCGCCATGTACTCGGCCGGGTAGTGCGCCTTGAGGTACGCGGTCCAGTACGACACGACGCCGTACGCGGCCGAGTGCGCCTTGTTGAAGGCGTAGTCGGAGAAGGGCAGGAGGATGTCCCAGATGGCCTTGACCGCGCCGTCGGAGTAGCCGTTGGACTTCATCCCCGCCGAGAAGCCCTCGAACTGCTTGTCGAGCTCGGACTTCTTCTTCTTGCCCATGGCCCGGCGCAGGATGTCGGCCTGGCCCAGCGTGAAGTTCGCGAGCTTCTGCGCGACGCTCATCACCTGCTCCTGGTAGATGATGAGGCCGTAGGTGCCGCCGAGCACCTCGCGCAGGGGCTCCTCGAGCTCGGGGTGGATCGGGGTGATCCCCTGCACGCCGTTCTTGCGCAGGGCGTAGTTGGTGTGCGAGTTCGCCCCCATGGGACCGGGGCGGTAGAGCGCGATGACCGCGGAGATGTCCTCGAAGTTGTCGGGCTTCATGAGGCGCAGGAGGCCTCGCATCGGCCCGCCGTCGAGCTGGAAGACGCCCAGGGTGTCACCCGAGGAGAGCAGCTCGTAGGCACCGCGGTCGTCGAGCTCGAGGTCCTCGAGCACGAGCTCGAAGCCGCGGTTCGTCTTGATGTTGTCGAGGGCGTCGTTGATGATCGTGAGGTTGCGGAGCCCGAGGAAGTCCATCTTGATGAGGCCGAGGGACTCGCACGCCGGGTAGTCGAACTGCGTGACGATCTGGCCGTCCTGTTCGCGGCGCATGATCGGGATGATGTCGAGCAGCGGGTCGCTCGACATGATCACGCCGGCGGCGTGCACGCCCCACTGGCGCTTCAGCCCCTCGAGGCCCAGGGCGGTGTCGAAGACGGTCTTCGCCTCGGGGTCGGCCTCGACGACGGCACGGATGTCGCCGGCCTCCTTGTAGCGGGCGTGCTCGGCGTCGAAGATGCCCGTGAGCGGGATGTCCTTGCCCATGATCGCGGGCGGCATCGCCTTCGTGAGCTTCTCGCCCATGCCGAAGGGGAAGCCCAGCACCCGCGAGCTGTCCTTCAGGGCCTGCTTCGCCTTGATCGTGCCGTAGGTCACGATCTGGGCCACGCGCTCGTCGCCGTACTTGTCGGTCACGTAGTTGATGACCTCGCCACGGCGACGGTCGTCGAAGTCGACGTCGAAGTCGGGCATGCTCACGCGGTCGGGGTTGAGGAACCGCTCGAAGATCAGCCCGTGGCGGATCGGGTCGAGGTCGGTGATGCGCATGGCGTAGGCGACCATCGAGCCGGCGCCCGAGCCACGGCCCGGCCCGACCCGGATGCCGTTGTCCTTCGACCAGTTGATGAAGTCGGCGACGACGAGGAAGTACCCGGGGAACCCCATCTGCGCGATGACGCCGACCTCGTAGTCCGCGCGCTCGCGCACGTCGGCGGGGATGCCGTCGGGGTAGCGGTAGACGAGGCCCTTCTCGACCTCCTTGATGAACCAGCTCTCCTCGTTCTCGCCCTCCGGCACGGGGTACCGGGGCATGTAGCTGGCCGAGGTGTCGAACTGGACGTCGCAGCGCTCGGCGATGAGCAGCGTGTTGTCGCAGGCCTCGGGGTGGTCGCGGAAGAGGTGGCGCATCTGCGCGGCCGACTTCAGGTAGAACTCGTCCGCGTCGAACTTGAAGCGGTTCGGGTCGTTGAGGGTCGACCCCGACTGGACGCAGAGCAGGGCCGCGTGGCTCGTGGCGTCGTGCGCGTGGGTGTAGTGCAGGTCGTTGGTCGCCACGAGGGGCAGCCCCAGGTCCTTCGCGAGGCGCAGGAGGTCGCCCATGATGCGCCGCTCGATGCCGAGCCCGTGGTCCATGATCTCGGCGAAGTAGTTCTCGGCGCCGAAGATGTCGCGGAAGTCGGCCGCCGCCTGGACGGCCTCGTCGTACTGGCCGAGCCGCAGGCGGGTCTGGACCTCGCCCGACGGGCAGCCCGTCGTCGCGATGAGCCCGTCGGAGTACTGCGAGAGCAGCTCGCGGTCCATGCGCGGCTTGAAGTAGTACCCCTCGAGCGAGGCGCGCGACGACAAGCGGAAGAGGTTGTGCATGCCCGGCGTGGACGCGGCGAGCAGGGTCATGTGCGTGTACGCGCCCGCACCGGAGACGTCGTCGCGGCCCCCGTCGCCCCACCGCACGCGGGTCTTGTCGCCGCGGTGCGTGCCGGGCGTGACGTACGCCTCCGTGCCGATGATCGGCTTCACGCCGGCCTCGTTGGCGCTCTTCCAGAAGTCGAAGGCGCCGAAGACGTTGCCGTGGTCCGTGACCGCGACCGCCGGCATGCCCTGGGCGGCCGCCTCGCTGAGCAACGGCTTCACGCGGGCCGCGCCGTCGAGCATCGAGTACTCGCTGTGCACGTGCAGATGGACGAACGAGTCGGTGCTCTGGGCCACGCGGTCTCCGTCGGGACGAGGTCGGACGATGGACGTCGAGTCTAACCGTCGGCACCGACCCCGACGACGGTCGGGAGGGGCGGGCGCCCCTCCCGACCGGTGGGCACCTAGCGGGCGGTGGCCGCTCCCCCGACCTCCTCGAGCCGCCAGCCGGTGGCCGTCGTGCCGATCGAGACCGTGCCTCCTGCCCGCGTGACCGTGAAGTCCGCACGCTCGCCCGTCGGCGTCGTGACGGTCACCTCGCGCGTGCCGTCCGGGCCGGGGAAGGCCCTCAGGACGAGCCCGTCGAGGTAGTCGTGGTCCGGGCGGTCGTCGCGCCCGCCGAGCGGCAGCACCGCGCCCTCGCGCACGTAGAGGGGCAGCGTGGTCACGTCGTGCACCTCGGTCCGCCACGTGCCCGATCCGGCGTCGACGACCTCGCCGGTCCACCAGTCCGTCCACCGCCCTGCGGGCAGGTAGACCTCGACGGTGCCGTCCGCCGAGAAGACCGGGGCCACGAGCAGGTCGTCGCCCAGCAGGTACTGCGTGTCGACGTGGGCCGCCGTGCGGTCCGTCGGGAACGCGAGCACCATCGGCCGCATCACCGGCAGGCCCGAGCGCGAGGCCTCGAGCCCCGCCGCGTAGAGGTACGGCATGAGCGCGAGCTTCAGCTTCGTGAAGCGACGCGTGACCTCGACGGCCTCGTCGTCGAACGCCCACGGCACCCGGTACGAGCTGCTGCCGTGGAACCGGCTGTGGCTCGAGAGCAGGCCGAAGGCGGTCCAGCGCTTGTAGACGTCGGGATCGGGGGTGCCCTCGAAACCACCGATGTCGTGGCTCCAGAACGAGAAGCCGCTCATCGCGAGCGACAGCCCCCCGCGCAGGGTCTCGGCCATCGACTCGAACGTCGAGGTCGAGTCGCCGCCCCAGTGCACGGGCAGCTGCTGCCCTCCGGTCGTCGCCGACCGGGCGAACACGACCGCGTCGCCCTCGCCACGGACCTCCTCGAGCACCTCGAAGACCGCGCGGTTGTAGAGCTGCGCGTACCAGTTGTGCATGCGCTCGGGGTCGGAGCCGTCGTGCCAGACGACGTCCGTCGGGACGCGCTCGCCGAAGTCCGTCTTGAAGGCGTCGACGCCCTGGGCCTGCAGCGCGCGCAGGTGGTCCTGGTACCAGGCCGTCGCCTCGGGGTTCGTGAAGTCGACGAGGCCCATGCCGGCCTGCCAGAGGTCCCACTGCCAGACGCTGCCGTCCGGGTTGCGGACCAGGTAGCCTGCCTCGGCCGCCTCGCGGAAGAGCTTGGAGCGCTGCCCGATGTAGGGGTTGATCCACACGCAGACGCGCAGGTCGCGCTCGTGCAGCCGGGCGAGCATCCCCTCGGGGTCGGGGAACACCCGTCGGTCCCACTCGAAGTCGCACCAGTGGAACTCGCGCATCCAGAAGCAGTCGAAGTGGAAGACGCTGATCGGCATGTCGCGACGGGCCATCTCGTCGACGAACGACGACACGGTCTCCTCGTCGTAGTCGGTCGTGAACGACGTCGACAACCAGAGCCCGTAGGACCACGCGGGCACGTGCGCGGGGCGGCCCGTGAGGCGCGTGTACCGGTCGAGGACGTCGGCGGGCGTCGGGCCGGCGATCACGTAGTAAGTGAGCCCCTCGCCCGCGACCGAGAACTGCACGCGCTCGACCGCCTCCGATCCGATCTCGTACGACACGTGCCCCGGGTGGTCGACGAGCACGCCGTACCCCCGGTTCGTGACGTAGAACGGGACGTTCTTGTAGGCCTGCTCGCTCGAGGTGCCCCCGTCCGCGTTCCAGACGTCGACGGTCTGGCCGTTCTTGACCAGCGGGCCGAAGCGCTCCCCCAGGCCGTAGACGAGCTCGCCCACGCCCAGCGACAACTGCTGCGAGACGTAGCTCGGCGAGGTCAGGCGGCCCGTGCCGCCCCGCGCGTTCCCGACCATGGTGCCGTCGAGGTGCGCGTCGGCCGCCACCGAGTGGTAGCCGATCGACTTGGCACCGCTCCGGGTGAGCACCGTGCCGCCGTCGGAGAACGCCAGGTCGAAGGGCGCGCCGGGGGCGACGGTCGCCGTGAGCCGGCCCGAGGTCAGGGTCGCGCCTCCTGCGCTCGCCTCGGCCGTGCCGACGCCCTCCGCCCCGCCCTCGGCCCCGACCAGGTCGAAGCCGATCTCGTCCCTGCCCCCGGAGAAGTGCTGGACGGTGACGCCGATGACTCCCTCGAGGGGCGAGCTCAGCGTGACCGTCATCGCAGGGCGGTTGAGGGTGTCGCCCCGCGTGGCGATGACCTTCGTCGGGGCCGTGACGACGACCGAGCGACCGTCGACGTCGACGTCGTAGGCCTCCTGGGCGAAGAGCGAGGCGACGCCGGGGCGCGTCTGCCAGAAGCCGTCGGTGAACTTCATGAGGTGCCTTTCGGTGGGAGGAGCGTCACTTGACCGCTCCGGCGGTGATGCCGCGCGTCAGGGTGCGCTGGAAGATCAGGAAGAAGACGAGCGTCGGGACCAGGCCCAGCAGGGCGGACGCGCTCGTCGTCGTCACGTCCATGAGGCGATCGCCCTGCAGCGCCGTGATGGCGACCGGGACGGTCTGGTTGGCGTTCGAGACCAGGAAGGTGAGCGGGATGAGGAACTCGTTCCAGGTCCAGATGAAGAAGAAGATGGCCAGCACCGACAGCGTGGGACGACTGATCGGCACGATGATGCGCCACAGGATCTGCCAGCGGCTCGCCCCGTCGAGCGACGCGGCCTCGAGCACCTCCTTGGGGAAGGTGCCGTAGACGCTCGCCAGCAGGTACGTGCCGAAGGCGCTCTGGACCACCGTGAAGATGATGATGACGGCCCAGATGTTGTCGTAGAGCCCCACCTGCTTGAACAGGAAGTACAGCGGGTAGAGCAGGGCCTCCTGCGGGACCATGTTCGCCAACAGGAACAGCACGATGATCCAGGTGCGGCCGCGCACCCGCCCGATGCCGAGCGCGTACGCGTTGCAGACCGAGATGACCACGGCGAAGAGCGCCACGAGGCCCGCGATCACGAAGCTGTTCCAGAGCTTCGCGGGGAACTCCACGCGGTTCCAGAAGCCCACCAGGCCGTCGAGGTAGATCGAGCTCGGCAGGCTGAGGGGCCCGCCGTTCGTGTAGTCGGCCGGCGACTTGAACGAGTTGACCAGGATGAGCAGGAACGGCAGCGCGACGACCACGCCGAAGAGGACGGCGGCCACCAGCACCAGCCAGTCGGTCGGGATCTTCTTCTTCGTGCGCTGCTTCGCGCGGGGAGCCGGCGACGGCTCCACCGGGTGGATCCGGTCGTCCTTCACGGGCGGGGCGACGGTCGAGGCCATCAGCGCTCCCTCTCAGATCGTTCGACCCGGTTCTGGGCCTGGATGAAGAAGATGGTGATGACGACGATGACGAGGGTCAGGGCCGTCGCGATGGTCGCGCCGTAGCCGACCTGCTGGCTCTGGAAGAACTCGCTGTAGGCGTAGTAGCTGGGCACGATCGTCGAGTCGCCGGGGCCACCGCGCGTGAGCGCGTAGATCGGTCCGAAGACCTTGAGCGCCGCGATCGTGCAGGTGAGCACGACCACGAAGATCTCGGGCCGGATCATGGTGACGGTGATGGCGCGGAAGCGCTGGGACCAGCCGGCGCCGTCGAGCTCGGCGGCCTCGTAGAGCTCCGGGTCGACGCGCTGCAGCGCCGCCATGAAGATGACGACCGGGTAGCCCAGCTGCACCCAGACCATGACGACCATGATGCTGAGCAGCGCGGTGTCGGGGCTGCCGAGCCAGTTGTGCTGGAACGCTCCCAGGCCCACCGCGTCGAGGACCGTGTTGAGCGCGCCGTTCTCCGGTCGCAGGATCCAGCCGATGACGATCGCGGCGATCGCGACGGGCAGGATCTGCGGCAGGTAGTAGGTCGCCCGCAGGAACGAGGCGAGCCGCCCGCCGAACTTCCGCCCGATCACGTCGAAGAGCACGGCGGCCAGGAGCAGGCCGAGCAAGGTCGGCACGACCACCATCGCGATGATGAGGAAGACGCTGTTGACGAACGAGGTCCAGAAGCGGTCGTCCGCCAGCAGGGCGCGCCAGTTGTCGAGGCCCGCCCAGGTCGGCGGACGGATCCCGCGGTAGTCCGTGAAGCTCAGGTAGACGTTCCAGACCAGGGGCACCAGCACGACGACCGTGAAGAGCACGAAGCCGGGGATCAGGTACAGCCAGAAGCCGCGGCGTCCCGCGCCGGGCAGGAGGCTCTCCTCGGCGGGACGGGGCGGGCGGCCGGCGCGGCCGGCGGCGGCGGCGGCGGAGGCGGGCCCGGAGCCCGGGAGGGCCGGCGACGCGCGCCGACCCTCGCGGGGCTCCCGCGCCTCCTGCGTGTCGAGGGAGCTCATCGCCTACTGGCCGGTGATGTCGTCGACGCCGCTCTGGTACTGCTCACCCAGCGCGTCGAGCATGCCCTCGGGCGTCGTGGTGCCGTTGACGAGCTCCTGCGTGCCCGCCACGAGCTGGTCGTAGAAGGTCGGCGTGGGCCAGTCCGGGTAGAAGGCCAGGCCGTCGCGCTCGACGAGCGTGTTCCAGTTCGCGATGAGCTCCTGGCTCTTCGGGTCCGTGATGTCGGCCGGGTCGGCCTTGACCGGGACGCCGCC
The DNA here is from genome assembly GCF_054781095.1 of Frigoribacterium salinisoli. NCBI lineage: Bacteria > Bacillati > Actinomycetota > Actinomycetes > Micrococcales > Microbacteriaceae > Frigoribacterium > Frigoribacterium salinisoli. The sequence goes on along the minus strand of NZ_BAAGVB010000001.1, from coordinate 542,341 downwards.
GTTGTTGCCGATGAGGTTCTGGATCTCGGGGCGCAGGGTGATGTCGATGAACTCGTGGGCGAGCTCCTTGTTGGCCGCGTTCTCGGGTACGACCCAGAGGTTGCCGCCCGAGCCGGGCGCCATCTCGCTGCCCGGGAAGAGGAACGTGCCCCAGTCGAAGCTCGTCGCCTCGGTCACGGCACGGCCGTACCACCACGAGCCGGAGACCATCATGGGCGCCTGTCCGCTCATCCAGGCCGTGCCCATGTCCTCGGCCTTGATGCCCGTGACGTCCTTCGAGATGTAGCCCTTCTCGACGTACTCCTCGAGCTTCTCGGCGGCGTAGGTGAGCTCGGGGCCCTGCCAGTCGACGTCGCCCTCGTACAGCTGGTAGTCGTCGACGAACGAGCGGTCGGCCCGGGTCAGGGCGAGCTGGTAGAAGAGCTGGCCGAGGGGGTACTCCGCACCGGCCTCGGCGAGGGGCGTGATGCCCGCGTCGGCGAAGGTCTGCAGGGCGGCCTCGAACTCGTCGTAGGTCGTCGGCACCTCGATGCCCTGCTCGGCGAAGGCGTCCTTGTTGTAGTAGACCTCGACGTACTCGCCGTAGTTGGGGATCCCGTACCAGCTGCCCGAGCCCATGATGCCGGCCTCGTCGTACTTCGACGTCGTCGCGACCGACGGGGCGAGGTCGTCGTCCCAGCCGTGCTCGGAGACGGCGTCGTCGAGGTTCGAGAGCAGGCCCTGGCTGGCCAGCAGGCCGGCCGTGGCGTTGCCCTTGTTGTACTCGAGGATGTCGGGGGCCTGGTCCGAGTTGAGGACCTGGCTCGCGGTCGAACGGATCTGCTCGAAGCTCTTCTCCTCGAACTCGACGGTCGCCCCGGTCTCCTCCTCGAAGGTGGCGATGGCCTGCTCCCAGGCGATGCCCATGGCGCTGGTCTCGCTCTCGAAGTGCCAGAGCGTGAGGGTGTCGGGGTCGGACGAGCCGCCCCCTGCCGAGCAGCCGGTCAGCAGCGCCGCGGTGGCGGCGAGGGCCGTCCCGGCGACGAGCACGCGTCGTGTGGTCATGTTCTACCTCCTCGTAGATGCCCTGGGCACGATCGAAGCGTTTCGATGATCGGCACGGGCGGGTGGACGTCAGCGTCAGTGGTGCAGGTGGTGCGGGTGGTGCGTCGGTGGGGTCTAGGGGCGCGGCGACGGTGGAGCGACCGAACCGCGGGTCAGATAGGTCGGGGCGAGCAGCTCGAGGCCGGTGCCCGCGCGCCCCTCGATGCGCTCGAAGGCGGCCTCGACGGCCCGCGAGCACATCTCGCCGATGGGCAACGGGATCGCGTCGAGGGCGGGCTCCAGCTCGCCGGCGTCGTAGCTGGCGCACGCGGCGAGCACGGACAGGTCGCGCGGCACGGCGATGCCCCGCTGGTGCAGGCGCACCAGGACCGCCTCGGCGGTGGGCTCGCTGCAGTGCAGGACGAGGGCCGTCATGTCGGGCAGGCGCTCCAGGAGCTCGTCGACCGCACGGGCCCCGGAGGCCCGCCCCAGGTCGGACGCGACGGTCGCGCTCAGCACGCCCCGGCTCGTCGCCCTGGCCGCGAAGGCCTCGTCGAAGCGTCGGATGAAGCCGGTGTCGCGCTCCGAGTAGGACGCGGGGTGCCCCACGACGCCCACGGAGCGATGCCCCTCGTCCGCCAGCCGGTCCACGCTCTGCACGGCGGCCTCGGCGAAGTCGAGGTCCACGCAGGCCAGGTCCCCGGCTCCGCTCGGCACGCCGATGAAGCACGCGGGCAGGCCGAGGTCGTGCACGAGGTCCACGCGCTCGTCCTCCGTGGCGACGCCGATCGCGACGACCCCGTCCACCAACGAGCTCGAGGCGACGCGGCGGATGCCCGACACCTCGTCGTCGGTCGCCAGGAGCAGCACGTCGTAGTCGTGCCGGCGGGCCGCCTCGACGACGGCCGTGACGAAGCGCATCTGCGTCGGCTGGTGGTTGTCGGGACGGACGGGCGCACTGAGCGCCAGGATGTTCGTCCGGGCGCCGGCGAGCATCCGCGCCCCCGCGTGCGGCCGGTAGCCCAGTCGCTCGACCGCGTCGGTGACCCGCTGCCGGGTGCTCGACGCGATGGAGCGCTTGCCCGACAGCGCGTACGAGACCGTCGAGATGCTCACGCCAGCGGCTCGCGCCACGTCGTGGATCGTCGCCATCAGGACCTCGCTGTCAGGTGGTGCGGCCTCGCCGCGGACCGCGCAAGCGCTTCGACTGCTCGCGTTCCGAGACACTACGGCAGCGGCGACGGCGCGCGCAAGCGTCCGTCGTGCGCGTCGACGTCGCTCGTCCGCGTCGGCGTGCGGCGTGCTCCACGACCGGGCGGCCCCACCACGGTTCAGGCGGCGTGCGTCCCCGAGAGCACGTCGAGGGCGTGCTGCAGGTCGTCCGGGTAGCTCGAGCGGTACGTGACGCGCTCCCCCGTGGCAGGGTGCCGAAAGGACAGCTGCATCGCGTGGAGCCACTGCCGGCCGAGGCCCAGCGTGGCCGAGAGCCGCGGATCGGCGCCGTACATGGCATCGCCCGCGCACGGGTGGCGTTGCGCCGACATGTGCACCCGGATCTGGTGCGTCCGCCCCGTCTCGAGGTGGATCTCGAGCAGCGACGCGGACGGGAAGGCCTCGATCGTCTCGTAGTGCGTGACGCTGGGCTTGCCGTCGACGACCACCGCGAACTTCCAGTCGGACGACGGGTGGCGACCGATCGGCGCGTCGATCGTGCCGGCGGAGGGGTCGGGGTGGCCCTGCACGACCGCGTGGTAGATCTTCTCGACGGTGCGCTCGCGGAAGGCGTCCTTCAGGACCGAGTAGGCGTGCTCGGTCTTGGCGACGACCATCAGCCCGCTCGTGCCGACGTCGAGCCGGTGCACGATCCCGGCACGCTCGGCGGCGCCCGACGTCGCGACGGCGGTGCCCGCCGCGGCGAGGGCGCCCAGGACGGTGGGCCCGGTCCAGCCGACCGACGGGTGCGCCGCGACCCCTACGGGCTTGTCGACCACGACGATGTCGTCGTCGTCGTGCACGATCCCCAGACCGGGGACGGCCTGGGCCACGACCACGGGGGCCGACCTGGGCGTCCACGTGACGTCGAGCCACGCACCGGCCTCGAGGCGGTCGGACTTGCCCACGACGCGGTGGTCGACGGTGACGCCGCCCTCGGCCGCCACCTCGGCGGCGAACGTGCGACTGAACCCGAGCAGCTTCGCCAGGGCCGCGTCGACGCGCTCGCCCGCCAGGCCGTCCGGGACCGGCAGCGCCCGGTTCTCGCTCACGAGCGGCCGTCCTGGACGGGTCGTGCTGCGTCGCCGGCGGCGGCCGGTGCGTCGGCGACGTGCTGGGGATCGTGCGGCGGACGGGCGTGGCCCTCCTCGTCGTCGCGCGACGACGCGCCCCGCGTGCCGTCGAGGCCCACGCCGAGCACCGTGAGCAGGATCAGCAGCCCCATGCTGGAGACGATGAAGACGTCCGCCACGTTGAAGATGGCGGGGAGGATCCACGGCAGGTACAGGAAGTCGATGACGTGACCCTGGCCGAAGGAGGGCTCCCGCAGCACGCGGTCCGTGAGGTTGCCGAGCGTGCCGCCCAGGAGCATGCCGAAGAGCACCGCCCAGGCCACCGAGCGGATGCGCCGCGCGAAGACGACGATGGCCACGACCACCACGGTCGCGGCGATCGAGAAGATCCACGTCGAACCGCTCGCCAAGGAGAAGGCCGCACCGGGGTTCTTCACGAAGTGGAGCTGGAGGACACGGCCGAGGACGTCGACCGTCTGCCCCTCGACGAGGTGGCCGACGACGAGGGCCTTGCTGATCTGGTCGAGCGCATAGGCCACGACAGCGACGAAGGCCAGCACCACGAGGACGCGGCCGCTGACCTTCGTCGCGGGAGAGGTGGGACGGGGCACAGGGTCAGTTCGTGCCGAAGCCCTGAGCGCTCGCCGGCGCGAAGCCGCCGGTCGTCTGGCCCGCCTCGCCGTCGAGCTCGTGCAGCTGGCCCTCGATGTAGCTCTTGAGCTTCAGGCGGTAGTCGCGCTCGAACGTGCGGAGGTCGTCGATCTTGCGCTCGAGGCCGCCACGCTCCTCGTTGAGCTGGTCCAGGGTCTCGCGCTTCTGACGGTCCGTCTCGGCGACGATCTCGCGCTGCTGCGACTCGGCCTCGGACACGATCTCGCGACGACGCGACTCGGCCTCGGAGACGAGGCGCTCCGCGGTCGTGCGCCCCTCGGCGATGAGCGCGTCGCGCTTCTCGACGCCCTCGCGGACGTGCTCCTCGTGCAGGCGGCGGGCCAGCTGCAGCAGGTTGTTGGTGCTCGCGGTCTCGTCGACCGGGGCCGCGTAGGCAGGTGCGGGCGCGGCGACGGCGGCGACGGGAGCCACCTGCGGCTCGGGGGCGCTCTCGGCCTCCGCGGGCTCCTGGACCGAGGTGGGCGCGGGTGCCGACTCGGGCGCGGGCACCGAGGCGGGGGCCGGGGCGGACTCCGGGGCCGGGGTGCTCGCGACGGGGGCCGACTCGACGGGCGCGGACTCGACCGACTGTCCACCGGAGGCGAGGCGCTGGCGCAGCTCGTCGTTCTCCTGGTTCAGCCGCCGCAGCTCGACGACGACCTCGTCGAGGAAGTCGTCGACCTCGTCCTGGTCGTAGCCCTCGCGGAACTTGGTCGGCTGGAACCGCTTGTTGACTACGTCTTCAGGCGTCAAAGCCATTGCCGTCACCTCGTGCATCTGTTGGATCGGTCTGGTGCTTCCTCAGGGTAGAGGAACGCGGGGGCTGTGAGCCCAGCTCCACCACCTTACATGGCGTAGCGCAACGCGGAGGCGAAGCTCATGAGCACGACCACGGCGAGCATGATGAGGCTCCACCCGAAGTCGAGCGCGACGCTGCCGAGGCGCACGGGCGGCAGCACCTTGCGGACCGCCTTGATGGGCGGGTCCGTGACGGTGTAGGCGACCTCGGCCAGGACGAGGACGGGCCCGCGCGGCCGCCAGCCGCGGCTGAAGGACTGCGCGAGGTCGAGGACGAACCTGCCCCACATGAGCAGGAAGAACAGCAGGAGCGCCCAGTAGGCGATCGTGGCGATCAGCGAGACGAGCACGGGCCGGTCAGGACTGCGTGAAGAACGACGCCTCGATGTCCGACTCGACCTCGGCCTGCTCGCCGCTGACGGCGATGTGGGCGGGCGAGAGCAGGAACACCTTGGCCGTGACGCGCTCGATCTTGCCGTAGAGGCCCTGCGAAAGGCCGCTGGCGAAGTCGACGAGGCGACGGGCGTCGGACTCCGTCATCTGCGAGAGGTTGATGATGACGGGGATCCCGTCTCGGAAGCTCTCGGCGATGGCCTGGGCGTCCTTGTACTCGCGCGGGTGGACCGTGAGGATCTCGTTCATGTCGGAGGGCACCGTGTTCTTCGGGGTCGAGGCGCGACGCAGGGGCGTCACGGGAGCGCGGGAGGGGGCGGGAGCAGAGGAGGGCGCGGCGTGCACCGGCGCCACGGGCGCCGGCGCTGCGGCCGCAGCGGGAGCCGGCTGCGGACGGGCGGGCTCGCGCTGCTGGTCCTCGTACTCGAGCTCCTCGTCGGCGAGGCCCAGGTAGACCATGGTCTTGCGCAGCGGATTTGCCATTCGTTCCTCCGGTCGTGTGGCGTCTGCACCGAGGTTAACGAGGTGCGGGCCGTGATCCCGTGATTGCCGTGCCGATGCGCAGGTGTGTCGCGCCCTCAGCGATCGCCTCGGCGTGGTCCTGGGACATGCCCGCCGAGATGGCGTCGGCACCGGGGTCGACGGATCGCACCCGCTCGGAGATCTCCCGGAGGCGCGCGAAGGCGGGACGCGCGGGCTCGCCCAGCGGTGCCACGGCCATGACGCCGCGGAGTCGCAGGCCGGGCGTCGACGCGACCAGTTCGGCGAGCCCCTCCACCTCGGACACGGGGACGCCACCGCGACCGGGGCCGTCGTCCAGGGACACCTGCACGAAGCCGTCCACGACCGTGCCGTCGTCGACCGCCAGGGCCCGGACGACGCTCTCGCGGTCCAACGAGTGGACGGCCGAGGCGTACCGGCGCACCTGCCGCGCCTTCTTCGACTGGAGCTGTCCGACGAAGTGCCAGCGCAGGTCGTCGAGGTCCGCGAGCTCCTCGCTCTTGGCCTGGGCCTCCTGGTGCCGGTTCTCGCCGACGTCGCGGACGCCGAGGGCGTGCAGCTCGCGCACGAGCGAGGCCGGGTGGAACTTGGACACGACGATGGTCGTGATCTCCGAGGGCGACCGGCCCGCCGCTGCCGCGGCCCCGGCGATCTCGTCCGCGACCTGCGCGAACCGCTCGACGAGGCCGGGCACGGCCGGGGTCACTTCAGGAAGTCGGGCACGTCGAGGTCGTCGTCGCCGTCGTCGAAGACGGGGTCGGCGGCCTGCTGCGCCGGCTCCTCCGGGCGACGCCACGAGGGCACCTCGGCACCGGCGCCGCTGTCGGCGATGGGCGACGTCCCCGCCGCTGCCGTGGCCGGGGCGTCGTGCTCCACGTAGCTCGCACGACGGTCCTTCTGCTTCGCCTGCGGCTCGCCACCGTCGAAGCCGGCGGCGATGACCGTGACGCGCACCTCGTCGCCGAGGGTGTCGTCGATCACCGCGCCGAAGATGATGTTGGCCTCGGGGTGGACGGCCTCCTGCACCAGGCGGGCGGCGTCGTTGATCTCGAAGATGCCGAGGTTCGAGCCACCCTGGATCGAGAGGAGCACGCCGTGCGCACCGTCGATGCTGGCCTCGAGGAGCGGCGAGGCGACGGCCAGCTCGGCCGCCTTGATGGCCCGGTCGGCGCCGCGCGACGAGCCGATGCCCATGAGGGCCGAACCGGCGCCCTGCATGACGCTCTTGACGTCGGCGAAGTCGAGGTTGATGAGGCCCGGAGTCGTGATGAGGTCGGTGATGCCCTGGACCCCGGCGAGGAGGACCTGGTCGGCGGTGCCGAAGGCCTCGACCATGCTGATGCCGCGCTCGCTGATCTCGAGCAGCCGGTCGTTCGGCACGACGATGAGCGTGTCGACCTCGTCCTTGAGCGCCGCGACGCCGGCCTCGGCCTGGGCCTGGCGGCGCTTGCCCTCGAAGCCGAAGGGCTTGGTGACGACGCCGATGGTGAGCGCGCCGATCGACTTGGCGATGCGGGCCACGACGGGCGCGCCGCCCGTGCCCGTGCCGCCGCCCTCGCCCGCCGTGACGAAGACCATGTCGGCACCGGCGAGGGCCTCCTCGATCTCCTCGGCGTGGTCCTCCGCCGCACGACGACCCACCTCGGGGTCGGCGCCGGCGCCGAGGCCGCGCGTGAGCTCGCGACCGACGTCGAGCTTGACGTCCGCATCGCTGAGCAGGAGCGCCTGCGCGTCGGTGTTGATGGCGATGAACTCCACGCCTCGGAGACCGAGCTCGATCATCCGGTTCACGGCGTTGACGCCGCCGCCCCCGACGCCGACGACCTTGATCACGGCTAGGTAGTTGTGGTTCGTTGTCACGTCGTCCGGCCTCCGCTATAACCTTCGACCTCTACTACAAGGTCAGGGTGATGCTCCATATGCAAGTGCTGCACGCCCACCGTACGGTCCCGTCGGTCGCGCGCGCACCACTCGGCACCGCGTGTCGGGAACGACCGCGTCACTTGCCCCTGATGATGCCCGCGTCCGGCGCGGACACGTCGTACTCGACGTCCGCCCCGGGGTCGCGGCGCGCCTGGTCGGCGACGAGCCCGGCGAGCACCTGCGCCTTGCGCGCGGACTCGTCCGCGCTGCCCCAGACGACCCGTTCGCCCGTGGTCAGCGTGAGGGTCACGTCGTCGGGCGTCGAGGCCGTCGCGGTGTCGACCGTCGCCCGGAGCTGCACGGGGAGGCCGAGCAGCACCTCGCCGACGGCACGGAAGAGCGGGCCGTCGACCTCGGCCGCGCCGACGTCGACGAGCGGCACGCCCTCCGGCCTCGCCCCGAGCCGCTGCACGACGACGCCGGCCGGGTCGACCAGGTCGAACCCGTCGCCGACGGCGACCGTCGCGACCGGCTGCCGCTCGCTGATGCGCACGACGAGCGTGTCCGGCGGAGCCGTCTCGGTCACGTAGCTGGCGATGAGCGGGAACGCCTCGAGGGAGCGCTCCACCTCGTCGAAGTCGAGCAGGGCCAGCGGCGTGCCCATCTGGTCGCCCAGGGCGGCCTGCACCGCGGCGGGGTCGACCCGCTCGGCACCCTCGACGGTCACCGTGCGGAGGGCCAGCAGGGGCGAGAAGACGGCCACGAGCACCGAGGCGACGAGCACCACGACCAGCCCGGCGGCCGTGAGCGACGCCGCCCGACGGTGACGGCTGCGCCGCGTGAACCGCCGCACCTCGGCACGCTCGGTGCGCCGACGCTCCGCCGAGGCCCGACGCGCCGCGCGGCGCGCCCCCCGCGCACGGGCCGAGGCGTCGGCAGCCGTGGACGGGGCCGGGCCGAGGACGGGAACGGGCCTCTCCGCGGCGGCCGGCCCCGTGCCTCCTGCGCCGTCACCCTGGTCGGTGCCGGCGGGGGCACCGGTCCCCTGACCCGTCGAGGGGCGCGCGCCGGCGGGCACGTCCGCCGCGCCGTCGCGGGAGCCGCGCCCCCTGCGCCACGACTCCCCGAGGGCACCCAGGCGCCCGGCGGCCCCGCTCGCGAGCGAGCGTGCGCGGTCGGCGCCGGAGGTCCGGCCATGGTCGGTCGGGACGGGCCCCGTCGCCACGTCGTCCGCAGCGGGCCCCCCGGTCGCCGCACCCGGCGCGCCCGGTGCGTCGTCCCGACGCGCGCGAGAGGGAGAGCGGTCCGGGGAGCCGTCCTTCCTCCGCGGAGGGCCGGGCTCGTCGAAGCCCTCGGGCCGCCTCACGGGCGCCCCCCGCCGACGACCTCGGCGACCGTCATCGCGGCGAGTCCTGGCCGGTCCCCCGGTCGACGGCGTCGTCGTGCGCCAGGTCCGCGTCGAGGGCCCCGAGCAGCTGGGGGACGATGCGGTACACGTCGCCGCAGCCGAGCGTGATGACGAAGTCGCCCGCGCGGGCGATCTCGGCGGTCCGCACCGCGGCCTCCTGCCAGTCGGGCACGAAATCGACCCGCGAGGCGTCGCCGAAGCGGTCCGACACGAGCGCCCCGGTCACACCGGGGACCGGGTCCTCGCGCGCACCGAAGACGTCGAGCACGACCGTGTGGTCCGCGAGGGCCTCGTAGGTGCTCGCGAACTCGCCCGCCATCAGCTGCGTGCGGCTGTACAGGTGCGGCTGGTGCACGGCGATGAGGCGCCCCTCCCCCACGACCGAGCGGGCGGCCTGCAGGGCCGCCGCGACCTCGGTGGGGTGGTGGGCGTAGTCGTCGTAGACGCTCACGCCGCGCACGGTGCCGTGCAGCTCGAAGCGGCGCTCGGTGCCGCCGAAGGTCTCGAGGCCCGCGATGGCGGCCTCGGGCTCCACGCCGAGGCCGACGAGCACGGTGAACGCGCCCGCGGCGTTGAGCGCGTTGTGCCGCCCGGGGACGCGGAGCTGGACGGGCCAGGAGCGCCCCTCCCGGTGGAGGGTGAACGCGACCGGCCCGACCGAGGTGACGTCGGACACGCGCACGTCGGCCGAGGCGTCCTCCCCGAAGGTGACGACCCGGGTCGTCGGCGCGAGCGCCGCGGTGACCCGACGGGCACCGGCGTCGTCGCTCGAGATCGCGACGAACTCGCTCGAGGCGTCCGCGAAGGACGCGAACGCCCGGTCGAAGGCCTCGTGCGAGCCGTAGTGGTCGAGGTGGTCGGCGTCGACGTTGGTGACGAGCGCGACCGCGGTGTCGTAGAGCAGGAACGAGCCGTCCGACTCGTCGGCCTCGACCACGAAGAGGTCGTCCGTGCCGCCGCGCGCGCTCACGCCGAGCGACTGGATCACGCCGCCGTTGACGAAGCTCGGGTCGTGGCCCGCCGCGAGCAGGGCCGTCACGAGCATGCCGGTCGACGTCGTCTTGCCGTGGGCACCGGCCACGCTCACCAGGCGGGAGCCGCCGATGAGCCAGGCCAGGGCCTGCGAGCGGTGCAGCACGGGCAGCCCCTTCGCCAGCGCGAGCTGGTACTCCGGGTTGTCCTGCCAGAGCGCACCGGTCACCACGAGGGTGTCGGCGTCACCCACGTTCGCCGCGTCGTGGCCGATCGCCACCTCGGCCCCCAGGTCGCGGAGGGCGCGCACCGCCGCCGTCTCGCGCAGGTCGGAGCCCGTGACGACGTGACCCGCGGCGAGGAAGACGCGCGCGATGCCGCTCATCCCCGAGCCGCCGATCCCCACGAAGTGGACGCGACCGAGCCCGGTCGGCAGCGGCTGGTCCAGGTCGGGCTTGATCACGATGCCTCGCTCGGGGTCGGGTCGGTGGTGCCGGTAGGGGCCGCGTCGTCGGGGCGACGCCAGGAGGGGCGGCCGGGCCCGCGGCGGCGCACGGCCCCGCGGACGAGGTCGACGGTGCGGTCCGTGCCGTCGAGCACGCCCACCGTCGCGGAGCGGACGGCCATGTCGGCGACCCGCGCGCGGTCGAGCAGCAGGGGCACGAGCGACCGGGCGACCCAGTCGGGACGGAACTCGGCGTCGGCGACGAGCAGCGCGCCTCCTGCCCGGACCACGTCGGTGGCGTTGTGGCGCTGCTCGCCGTTGCCCACCGGGTACGGCACGAGCACCGACGGCAGGCCCAGCGCCGTGAGCTCGCTCACGGTCGCGGACCCCGCCCGGCTCACGACGAAGTCGGCGGCCGCGAGGGCCAGGTCCATGCGGTCGCAGTAGCGGAGCAGGTGGTAGCCGTCGAGGCCGGGGTCGGTGAGCTCGGACTTCTCGCCCGTGATGTGCAGCACCTGCCAGCCGGCGCCGAGCACGCCCGCGGCCGCGCGCGCCATCGTCTCGTTGAGGCGTCGCGCGCCGCTGGAGCCGCCCGTCACGAGCAGCACGGGACGCGCGGGGTCGAGCCCGAACTCGGCGACGGCCTCGGAGCGCCGCGACCGACGGTCGAGCGACTCGATCTCGACGCGGAGCGGCATGCCGACGCGCCGGCCGTGCCGGAGGCGCGTGGACGAGAACACGACGCCCACGTCGCGCGTGAGCCACGAGCCGAGCACGTTCGCCATGCCCGGCTTCGCGTTCGCCTCGTGCACCACGACCGGCACGCGGGACAGCGCCGCCGCGACGTAGGCCGGGGCCGCGGCGTAGCCGCCGAAGCCCACGACGACGTCGACGCCGTGCTCGCGCAGCAGGCCCCGGATGCGGGCGATCGCCCCCCGCAGGGCCGCGGGGAAGCGGAGCGCCGCGGGCGAGGGGCGACGGGGGAAGGGCAGGCGCGGGATCGTCGACAGGTCGTAGCCCCGGAGCGGCACGAGACGGGCCTCGAGGCCCTCGGCGGTGCCCAGGACCAGGATGGTCGCGGCGGGGTCGTCGCGGCGGATCCGGTCGGCCACGGCGAGCAGGGGGTTCACGTGGCCGGCGGTGCCGCCGCCGGCGAGGAGGTACGTCGTCACTGCCCCGAGCCTACCCGGCGAGCACGCGCCTCAGCGGCACGTGCGGACGCCTCGCGCGCCGCCTGCGCCCGACGCTGCGACGCCGCCCGCGGGTCCGCGTCGCGGGGCGCGGCGTCGGGGACGGGCCGCAGGTCGGCGCGCGCGCCGGGCTCGTCGACGACGAGCTCGTCGTCCTCACCGCCCGGCTCGTCCGCGTGCCGCGCGAACGAGAGCACCACGCCGATGGCGAGCAGGGTCACGATGAGCGCCGACCCGCCCGCCGAGATGAGCGGCAGGGGCACGCCCAGGACGGGCAGGAGGCCCAGCACGACGGCGATGTTGACGAGCGCCTGCCCGACGATCCAGGTGCCGATCGCGCCCGCGACGACGCGGACGAACGGGTCGCGCGTACGGCGCACGACGCGCACGAAGCACACGGCGAGCACGATGAACAGGGCGAGGACGACGATCCCGCCGACGAGGCCCAGCTCTTCGCCGATGATCGCGAAGATGAAGTCGTTGTCGGCCTCGGGCAGCCAGGACCACTTCGACTTGGAGTTGCCGAGCCCGACGCCGAAGAGGCCGCCCGACGCGAGCGCCCACGTGCCGTGGAGCGTCTGCCAGCAGTCGGCCTGGTAGTCCGCCTCGGCCGTGCAGCCCGACATCCACGCCGAGATGCGGTCGGTCCGGCTGGAGGACTGCTGCGCGACGAGGGGCACGGCCACGGCGAGGAACACCAGGGGCACCGCGAGGTGCCGCAGGCGCACGCCGCCGAACCACACCGCGGCGAAGACGAGCAGCAGCACGATCATCGTGGTGCCGAGGTCGCCACCGGCGACGACCATGAGCACCGCGGCGCCGACGCCCGGCAGCACCGCGGTCGCGAGGCGGCGCCAGTCGTCGAGGAACGACTGGGTCCGGGCCAGGACGGCACCGAGCCAGACGGCCAGGGTGAGCTTCACGAGCTCGGAGGGCTGCGCCGTGATGAACCCGAGGTTCAGCCAGTTGCGGTTGCCGCCGACCTCGTAGCCGAGGGGCGTGAACACGAGCGCCTGGAGCAGGAGGGACGCCACGAGCAGGTGCAGCGCCCATCTCTTCCAGAACGAGACCGGGATCCGCGAGACGACGAGCATGAGCGGGACGCCCAGGGCGGCGTACGTGGCCTGGCGCCCGAAGGCCCCGAAGAAGGACTTGTTGGCGATGTACTCCTCGACGCTCGACGAGGACAGCACCATGACGAGCCCCAGCACGACGAGGAAGACCGTCGTGCCGAGCATCAGCCAGTAGGTGCCGGTCTCCGCCGCGAAGAGGCGCCGGACGGCGACGACGGCCGCGGCGGAGCGCTCGCGGACGACGCCCTCCGCGGGGCGTCCCTCGGCCGCGGGCCGGTCAGTCGACCGGCGTCGCGGGAGTCCGATCGACGGTCTCGCCATCGGAGCCACCTCCCAGGTGCTCGTGCACGGCCTCGGCGAAGGCTCGCCCGCGCGCCGCGTAGTCGGTGAACTGGTCCATGGACGCCGCCGCGGGGGCCAGCAGCACGGCGTCGCCCCCGTGGGCGAGGCCCGCCGCCAGGCGCACGGCCGTCGGCATCACGCGGCCAGTCTGCGTCTCGTCGACCTCGAGGACGGGCAGCTCGGGGGCGTGTCGCGCGAAGGCGGCCCGCAGCGCGGTCCGGTCGACGCCGAGGAGCACCGCGGCCCGGAGGCGCCCCGAGCGGACGGCGTCCTCGACGAGCGGATCCGGGTCGACGCCCTTGAGCAGGCCGCCGACGAGCCAGACGACGGACGCGTGGGCCGCCAGGGAGGCCTGCGCCGCGTGCGGGTTCGTCGCCTTGGAGTCGTCGACCCAGGTGACCCCGCCGGCCCGGGCCACGACCTCGGTGCGGTGCCGGTCGACCCGGAAGCCGGCCACGGCGTCGCGGATCGCCGCGGGCTCGACGCCGACGGCGCGCGCGAGCGCGGCCGCGGCGAGGACGTCCAGCAGGAGGTGGTCGGCGCCGAGCCCCACCTCCTCGGCCGCCGCGAGGGTGGTCAGCTCGAGGGCACGGTGCCGGCGGTCGTCGAGGAAGGCCCGGTCGACCAGCACCGCGGAGTCCTCCGACGCGACGAGGCCGAGCTCGCTCGGACCGGGCGCACCCAGCCCGAAGCCGATGGCGCGGCAGCCCTCGACGACGTCGGCCTGCTCGACCATGCGGCGCGTCGCGTCGTCCTCCTTCGACCAGACGGCGGCGACCACGGTGTTCTCGTAGACCTTCGCCTTGGCGGCCCGGTAGGCCTCGAAGGACCCGTGCCACTCCAGGTGGTCCGCCTCGAGGTTGAGGCAGGTCGAGGCCACGGGACGGAGGGCGCCCGGTCCGCTCGTCGGCAGCTGGTGCAGCTGGTGGCTGGAGAGCTCGACGACGAGCACGTCGAACCCCTCGGGGTCGCGCACGGCGTCGAGGACCGGCACCCCGATGTTGCCGCAGGGGGCCACCCGTCGTCCGTCGGCGAGGACCATGGCCGCCGTCAGCTGCGTCGTCGTGGTCTTGCCGTTCGTGCCCGTGACGAGCAGCCAGTCGGCCGTGCGACCGGGCACCTTGTCGCGCACGCGCCAGGCCAGCTCCACGTCGCCCCAGACGGCTGCGCGCGACGCCGAGGCCCACGTGCTCCAGGGGTGGTGCGGCGCGAACCCGGGGCTGACGACGACGAGGTCGGCGTCGACGGCGTCGAGCTCGGCGGGCGGGGCCGCGTCGGACGGCGCCAGCAGGAGGCGCGCCCCGATGAGCGAGAGGAGCTCCGCCCGGTCGTCGTCCACCGCGGGGGCGACGACGAGCACCTCGGCGCCGAGCTCCGTGAGCGTGTCGGCGACGGCGAAGCCCGTGATGCCGAGGCCCAGCACGACCACGCGCAGGCCCGACCAGTCGGCGTGCCAGCTGGTCAGGCCGTCGAGGCGCTCCCGTCGGGCGGGGTCGAGGTCGTGCGTCATGAGGTGCGGACGATCCATTCGAGGTAGAAGACGCCGACGCCCGCGGCGACGGAGAGCCCCGCGATGATCCAGAAGCGGACCACCACCGTGACCTCGGCCCACCCCTTGAGCTCGAAGTGGTGGTGCAGCGGGCTCATCAGGAAGATGCGCTTGCCGTGCGTGATCTTGAAGTAGGCGCGCTGCACGATGACCGAGCCGGTGACGATGATGAAGAGCCCGCCGATCAGCACGAGCAGCAGCTCGGTCCGGCTGAGGATCGCGAGGGCGGCGAGGGCGCCGCCGAGCCCGAGCGAGCCCGTGTCGCCGAGGAAGATCTGCGCCGGCGAGGTGTTCCACCAGAGGAACCCGATGAGCCCGCCGCAGATGGCCGCCGCGACGACGGCGAGGTCGAGCGGGTTCGCCACGGTGTAGCAGGCCGACCGCGTCGACTCGTCGAGCCGGACCGAGAAGCAGGACTGGTTGAACTGCCAGAAGCCGATGAAGATGTACGACGCGATGGCGAGGATCGACGAGCCCGTGGCCAGGCCGTCGAGGCCGTCGGCGACGTTCACGCCGTTCGACGTGCTGACCGTGATGAGCACGACCCAGACGAGGAAGAGCCCTCCGCCGACGATGGTCCCGAAGAACATGAAGTCGAGCCAGGGGATGTCGCGCACGCCCGAGATCCGGGGCGACGCGGGGGTCAGCCCGTTCGCGTTGGGGAACGACAGGGCCAGGACGGCGAAGACCGCCCCCACGACGACCTGGCCCGCGATCTTCGCCCAGCCGCCGAGGCCGAGGCTGCGCTGCTTGCGGACCTTGAGGAAGTCGTCGAGGAACCCGACGGCACCCAGCCCGACCATCATGAACAGCACGAGCACGCCGCTCAGCGTGACGTGGTCCTGGGCGACGAGGTGCCCGACGAAGTAGCCGAGGACCGTGCCGATGATGAGCACGATGCCGCCCATGGTGGCGGTGCCGCGCTTGGTGTGGTGCGACTGGGGTCCGTCGTCGCGGATGAACTGGCCCCAGCCGAGCCGGTGGAAGAGCCGGATGAACACGGGCGTCATGAGCAGCGTGAAGGCGAGCGAGACGCCTCCGCCGACGAGCAGCGCGATCACTCGTCCACCCCCGCGAGCCGGTCGCCGAGGTGCCGGAGGCCCGCGGACTTGGACGACTTGACGAGCACGACGTCGCCCTCCCGGAGGATCTCGCGGAGCCGCTCCTCGGCCTCCTCGACGGTGTCGACGTAGACGGACTCGCCGTCCCACGACCCCTCGAGGCCGGCGGCCATGTGCACGTGCCGCGCCTCGTGGCCGACGACCACGAGCTGCGCCACGTTGAGCCGGACGACGAGACGGCCGATCCGGTCGTGCTCCTCGCGGGCGGCGTCGCCGAGCTCGGCCATCTCGCCCAGCACGGCGACGGAGCGCTGCCCGGGCGCGACGATGGTCGCGAGCGTCTTGAGCGCCGCGGCGACCGAGTCGGGGCTGGCGTTGTACGCGTCGTTGACCACGGTGACGCCACCGGGTGCCTCGAGGACCTCCATGCGCCAGCGCTCCGCGCGGGCGACGCCCTCGAGGACGTCGCAGGCACGGTCGAGGTCGAGGCCCCACTCCCCGACGACCGCGAGGGTCGCGAGGGCGTTCATGACGTGGTGCTCCCCCAGGATGCGCAGTCGGACGCGTCGGACCAGGTCGCCGTGGTGGTAGGTGAAGGCGGTGCCCGAGGCCGAGACCTCGACATCGGAGGCACGGTGGTCGGCCCCCTCGGAGAGCCCGAAGGTGACCACCCGCGCCGCCGTGTCGGCGGCCATGCCCGCGACGCGGTCGTCGTCGGCGTTGAGCACGGCGACGGCCGTCGCCGGGAGGTCGGTGACCATCTCGGCCTTCGCGCGTCGGGTCCCCTCGATGCCGCCGAAGCCTCCTGCGTGGGCGAGGCCGACCTTGAGCACGACGCCCGTGTCGGGTCGCGCGGTCGCCACGAGCTTCGCGATCTCGCCGGGCCCGCTGGCGCCCATCTCGACGACGAGGTAACGGGTCGCCTCGTCGACCCTGAGCATCGAGACGGGGGCGCCCACGTGGTTGTTGAACGAGCCCTGGGGCGCGACGGTCGGCGCGACGTCGGAGAGCACGGCGCGCAGGAGGTTCTTGGTGCTCGTCTTGCCGTTCGACCCCGTGACGCCCACGACCTTCAGGTCGCCTCCCCGGCGGACCCGCTCGACGACGCCCGCGGCCAGGGCGGACAGGGCGCGCACGCCGTCGTCGACGACGACCACGGGCACGGTCGCGCCCGGGTCGCGCTCGGCGACCACGAGGGCGGCACCGGAGGCCACGGCGGCGTCGACGAAGCGGTGGCCGTCGGTCTCGTCGCCGCGCAGGGCGAAGAACGTCGACCCCGGACCGACGAGGCGGGAGTCGGTCTCGACGGACCCCGAGACGGCGGCGTCAGCGACGGACGCGGACCCGGCGGGGAGCACGAGGCGCCCTCCGGTGAGCTCGGCGACCTCGGCGGGAGTGAGCGCGATCATTCGGCCCACCCCGCCTCACGGAGCGCGGCGCGGGCCTCGTCACGGGCGGAGTAGGGCGTGCGCACGCCCTGGATGTCGCGGTAGTCCTGGTGGCCGGGCCCCGCCCAGAGGATCGAGTCCCCCTCGCCGACGAGCGAGACGGCGTGGCGGATGGCCGCCTCGGGCGGGCTGACCTCGTGGATCTCGTGGTCGGGGAACGCCTCGCGGGCGGCCTCGACGAGGGTCGCGCGGATGGACGCGGCGTCCTCAAAGCGCGGGTGGTGGTCAGTGACGACGAGGACGTCGGAGCCCTCGGCGGCGACGCGGGCCATGTCGCCGCGCTTCGTGGTGTCGCGGTCGCCGTCGGCGCCGAAGAGCATGACGACCTTGCCCGGGGTGAAGCGCCGGACGGCCGCGAGGGTCGCCAGGAAGGCGTCGGGGCTGTGCCCGAAGTCGACGTAGACGCTCGGGCCCCGGTCGCCCGAGACCCGCTCCGTGCGGCCCGGCAGGTAGGCCCGGATGCCGCCGTCGGCGTCGAGCGCCTGACCGATGGCCTCGAGCTCGAAGCCCGCCTCGACGAGCATGACGATCGCGAGGGCCGCGTTGGCGGCCATGTGCCAGCCGATGAGGGGGACGCGCGTGACGAGGAAGCGCCCCTCGGGCCCGGACAGCCGGAACTCGGTGAAGGCGGCCTGCTCGTCGAGCAGCTCGACGCGCCAGTCGGCCTCCACCTCGGGCAGCACCGTGATGGTGGTGAGCGGCACCCGGGCGTTGTCGACGACGCGCTGCCCGTACGGCGTGTCGAGCGAGACGACCGCCCGACGGGCGCGGTCCGGCTGGAACAGCGGCAGCTTCGCCTCGAAGTACTCCTCCATGTCGGAGTAGTCGTCGAGGTGGTCGTGGCTGAGGTTCGTGAAGGCGGCGACGTCGAAGACGATGCCGTCGACCCGGGCACGGCTCAGCGCCTGGGCGCTCACCTCGACGGCGACCGCCCGCACCTCGGTCTCGCGCATGCGGGCGAGCAGCGCGTGCATCTCGCTGGCCTCGGGCGTGGTCAACCGGCTGACGACCGTGAGGTCGCCGATGTGGCGCTCGGCCGTGCTGCTGAGACCGGTCACGAGGCCGAGCTGGCGCAGGATGCCCTCGAGCAGGTACGACGTCGACGTCTTGCCGTTCGTGCCGGTGACGGCGAAGAGCAGGGGCAGCTCGTCGTCCGGTCCGGTGCGGTAGGTCCAGGCAGAGACCGCCCCGAGGGCGGCGCGGGGGGCGTCGACGAGCACGACGGGCAGGCCGGAGGCCCTGGCCAGCTCTGCGCCGGTCGCGTCGGTGAGCACCGCCACGGCCCCGCCGTCGCGGGCCTGCTCGGCGAACTCGGCACCGTGCCGGTGCTGCCCGGGGACGCCCACGTAGAGGTCGCCGGGGCGCAGGTCGGACGTGCTCAGGGTGACGCCGGTGATCTCGACGCCGTCGAGGGACCCCTCGTGCTCGAGGCCGAAGCGGCTGACGAGCTGGGCGAGCGATCTCGCCGAGGGGTGCTCCGGACGGAGGACCGGGGGTGTCCGGGCGCTCAAATGATCCTCTTCTCTCACCAGGTCGTGGGGATGGCCGGTGCCGGCTCCGTCGACGGGGGCACGCGGTACATCTCGAGGACCTGGGACATGATCTCGTTGAAGGTCGGCGCCGCAGCGGCCGACGTCTTCACTGTACTGGGCTTCGTGAAGGTCACGACGACGACGTACTTCGGGTCCTCGGCCGGAGCGAGGCCCGCGACCGACACGATGCGGTCGGACCCGTAGCCACCGCCTCCTGCCTTCGCCACCTCGGCCGTGCCCGTCTTGGCCGCCACGCGGTAGCCGGGCACCGTGAGGACGTCCGCGAGGTCGCCGTCGCTGACGACCTTCTCGATCATCTGCACCGTGCCGTCGGCCGCCGCGGCGGACACCACCGGGACGCCCTCGGTGCTCGGCTCCTGCGTCACGGTGCCGTCGGGGGCGGTGCAGCCCGCCACGAGCGAGGTCGGCAGGCGCGTGCCGTGGTTGCCCAGCGTCTGGTAGATGCTCGCGATGTGCAGGGCCGTCGTGGAGACGCCCTGACCGAACATCGTGTTGATGCTGGTCTGCTGGTCCCACTCCGAGGCCGGGCGGATGCCCGCGGTGGGCTCCCCGTTGAAGCCGACCGCCGTCGGCTCGTCCAGGCCGAACTTCACCATGTAGTCGTGGCGGGCGTCCTTCGAGAGGTTCTCGCCGAGCAGCGAGATGCCGACGTTCGACGAGTCGCGGAGCACGCCCGTGAGCGTCAGCTGCTCGGTCGGGTGGAAGGTCGCGTCGTGGATCTCGCCGCCCCACGGGAAGGACCGCGAGTACGGCACCGTCACGCGGCTGGTCTGCGAGGCCACGCCCGCGTCGAGCAGCATCGCGGCCGTCATGGCCTTGAACGTCGAACCCGGCTCGTAGCTCGCGGTGAACGCCTTGGATCCCAGGTCGGCCACGTCGGTGCCGTCCACGTCGTTGGGGTCGACGGCGGGCGAGTCGGCCACGGCCAGGAGCTTGCCGGTCGAGACCTCCTGCACGACGGCGGTGCCGGACTCGGCGCCGATCGCGGCGACCTGCTCGCCCACGGCCTGCTGGACCATGTACTGGAGGTCGCTGTCGATGGTCAGCTGCAGGGTGCCGCCCGGGACGGCCTGCTCCTGCGTGACCGTGCTGCCGGGCAGCTGCACGCCGTCGGCGCCCCGCTCGTAGGTCTGGGAGCCGTTCGTGCCGGCGAGGCAGGAGTCCTCGGTGAGCTCCAGGCCGGCCTGCGGGCCGTCCGTGCCGATGAAGCCCGTGAGGTTCCCCGCGACCGAGCCGTTCGGGTAGGTGCGCGCCGACTGGCGCTCGAAGTAGACCCAGGTCACGCCGAGCGCCTTGACGGCGCGGTAGGCGTCGACGTCGACGCCCTTGACGAGGTAGGCGAAGTTCGCCTCCGGGTCGCGCGTGACCGAGTCCTCGAGCGCAGCGGGGTCGGCCCCCGTGATGCTCGCGATCTCGGCCATGATCTCGGTGACCGACAGGAGCTCCTCGGTGCCGTCCTCGCGGGTGACCTTCGTCTCGGAGGCGAAGGCCGGTGCAGCCGTCACGTTGTACCGCGTGACGCTCCCCGCCAGGACCGTGCCCGACGCGTCGACGATGTCGCCGCGGTCGCCGTACGTCGTCTGCACGATCTCGCGCTTGTGCTTCGACTGGTCGTTGAGCTCGGCCGCTTGGACGAGCTGGATGTCGGCGAGCCGGACGACGAAGACGCCGACGAGGCCGATGACGAGCGCCATGGCGAGCGTCACCCGCAGCCGGCGGGAGCGGGGGGCAGCGTGCACGGGGGTTCCTCACCGCGACCCCGAGGTGCCGGGTCGCTGTCGTCGTGGTGCTGGTGCTGGTGCTGAGGCGGTGGAGCCGCGGTCACCGGGTCTCGGGGGCCGCGAGCTGGTCCGTGCCCGACGGTACCGAGCCGGGGGCGTCGGGCCCGACCGCCGCGCCCGGGACGCTGGCATCCGCGGCCGGGGCCGTCGTGCCGGGCGACGTCGTCGAGGCCGGGTCCGAGGCGGCGGGCGCCGTCCCGCCCGTCGCGGCGTCCGCCGCACCGACGACGGGGACGCCCTGGAGCAGGGTGTTGCCGATGAGGTTGTCGCCCGTGCCGTCCGGGCCCGCCTCGGCGGGCGCCGGCACCCCGTGCACGGCGCCCGTGGCCAGGTCGAGGTAGACGGGGTTCGAGTTGCGGACCATCCCGAGGGCGTCGGCGTTGTTCGCCAGGTTCTGCGGCGACGACAGCACGTCGAGCTGCTCGGCGTACTTCTGCTGGTCCCGCGCGAGCTCGGTCTGCTCGGACTGCAGCGCCGAGATCTGGTAGGCCCCGTCGCTCAGGGCGATGCTGATGCCGAGCTGGGTCAGGAGCAGTACGAAGAGCGCGGCGGTCGCGACGAGCGCGTAGGCCACCTTGGGGCGGGCGCGCCGCTGGTCGCGCGAGGTCACGACCTCGACCGGACGCGTGGACCCGTGGTCGGGCCCTGCCGTGGCGGGCGCGAGTGCGGTCGCTGTGCTCATGCGTGCCTCCGGAGGCGTTCGGTCGCGCGCAGGCGCACGGGGGTCGCTCGTGGGTTGACGGACCTCTCGTCGTCGGACGCCAGCTCGGCGCCCCGGACGAGCAGGGAGAACTCGGGACGGTGCTCGGGGAGCTCCACGGGGAGCCCGGCGGGCGCGGTGGAACTGGTCCGGGCCGCCAGCTCGCGCTTGACGAAGCGGTCCTCGAGGGACTGGTAGGCGAGGACGACGAGACGGCCGCCGACGGCCAGGCGGTCGAGGGCGGCCGGGAGGGCGGCCTCGAGCGACGCGAGCTCGGCGTTGACCTCGATCCGCAGGGCCTGGAACACGCGCTTCGCGGGGTGACCGGCCCGCTGCAGGGCGGCCGGGGTCGCGGCGACCAGGACGTCGACCAGCTCGCCGCTGCGCGTGAGCGGTGCGTGGGCCCGCGCCTCGACGATGCGTCGGGCGTAGCGCGGCGCGAGCTTCTCCTCGCCGTACTGGTAGAAGATGCGCCGGAGCTCGGACTCGGGGTACTCGGCGAGCACCCGCTCGGCCGTGAGCTCGCCCGTCGGGTCCATCCGCATGTCGAGCGGGGCGTCCTTCGAGTAGGAGAACCCGCGCTCGACCCGGTCGAGCTGGAGGGAGGAGACGCCGAGGTCGAAGAGGACGCCCTGCGCCTCGTCGACGCCGAGGCCGTCGAGTGCCTCGCCGATGCCGTCGTACGTCGTGTGGACGAGGTGGACGCGGTCGCCGAAGGGCCGGAGGCGCTCCCCCGCGATCTCGAGGGCCTGCGTGTCGCGGTCGAGCCCGACGAGGACCGCCTCGGGGAACCGCTCGAGGAGCGCGGCGGAGTGTCCGCCCATGCCCAGGGTGCAGTCGACGACGACGGCACCCGGAGCGGAGAGGGCCGGGGCGAGCAGGTCGAGGCTGCGCTCGAGCAGGACGGGGACGTGGATCTGGTCTGCCATGGTCGGGAGGACTCGGATCCTCGACCCTGATCCCCATCCATCCCGACCTGGCACCGGGGAAGGTGCGCCAGGGCGGACGGCTGGGAGTCAGGACCGAGGAGCTAGAAGAGTCCCGGGATCACCTCCTCCGAGGTGTCGGCGAAGGAGGCCTCCTGGGCCTCGTAGTAGGTGTTCCACGCCGTGGTGTCCCAGATCTCGGCGCGGTTGCCCGCCCCGATCACGGTCAGCTCGCGACCGAGCCCGGCGTACTCGCGCAAGGGCGCGGGGATCGTCACGCGGTGCTGCTTGTCGGGGACCTCGTCGCTGGCGCCGGACAGGAACACGCGCATGAAGTCGCGACCCTGCTTGCTGGCGATGGGCGCCTGGCGGATCCGCTCGTGCATCTCCTCGAAGTCGCCGCGGCTGAACACGTAGATGCAGCGCTCCTGCCCGCGCGTCATGACCAGCCCGGGGGCGAGCTCGTCGCGGAACTTGGCGGGGAGGATGATCCGACCTTTCTCGTCGAGCCGGGGCGTGTGGGTACCGAGGAACATGCCACACCCCTCTCCACCGCTTTCCTCCACTTTACTCCACCGCGCACCACCGAGCAACGACCGGCGCGCCGGAACGTGCCCGCGCACCCCCGGCAGGCCCGTCGTGGCGGGGCCGAACTGGGTGGAGGGAGGTGGAGGGCCCGGCGCGTCGCGGGGCGCCCTCGGGCCCCGCGGACGACGAAGAAGGGGCCGGCCCGGAGGCCGACCCCTTCTGGTCGTGACGTGGTGGAGGAGGGTGGAGCGCCTATCGGCGGTCGTCGCCGTCCTGGCGGCGTTCCCACCGCTGGTTGAGGCGGTCCATGAAGCTCGAGGACTGCGCGGGGCGCGAGGTGGAGGGACGGGGAGCGCGGGCCCCCGCAGACGCAGGCCGCACGTCGCCCTTGCGGCGGGGCGGCGCGATCGCGAACAGCACGCCCACGAGCATGACCACGAAGCCGGCCACGCCGAGGAGGGGCAGGCGCAGCACGACCCCGGCGACCACGACCGCGATGCCGACGAGCGCGCCGAGCACGCCGAGGACGGTGACGGTGTAGTTCGGGCGGCCGGACCGGCCGACGGTCGCCACGAAGTCGGAGTCGTTCGTGTAGAGACTCCGCTCCATCTCTTCGAGGAGTCGTTGCTCCTGCTCGGACAGCGGCATCTTGGTGTTCCCTTCGAGCACAGGCCCACGGGCCTCGGGATCGACGCGTGACAAGGTGCCTCGAGTGTAGGCCCGCGCGTGCTCGCTAGGCTATGCAGCGTGGCTGAGAGTACGCGATTAGTGGACATCGTCCAGGGGCGCATCGACGGGTTCCTGGAGGAGCGACGACCGCAGCTGGTGGGCATCGCGCCCGACCTCGACCCGTTCGCCCGCTTCTCGAGCGACCTGCTGCGCGGCGGCAAGCGGTTCCGGGCCCTGTTCTGCTACTGGGGGTGGCAGTCGGTGGCGGGACTCGGGGACGACTTCGACCCCCTGCCCGAGCGGCACGACGAACGGTCGCTCGACGCCGTCGTCGACGCCGCCGTGGGGCTCGAGCTCTTCCACGCCGCGGCGCTCGTGCACGACGACATCATGGACAACTCCGACACCCGGAGGGGCCTGCCCGCCGCGCACCGCCGTTTCGAGCAGCTGCACTGCGACGGGGAGTGGCTCGGAGCGGCGGCGCCGTTCGGGACCTCCGGGGCGCTCCTCCTGGGCGACCTGCTCCTCGCCTGGAGCGACGAGCTGGTCAGCCGGGCCCTCGACGCCCTGCCCTCTCGGGCCGCCGCGACGGCGGCCCGAGCCGAGTTCAACCGCATGCGACAGGAGGTGACGCTCGGCCAGTACCTCGACATCGTCGAGGAGAACGCGTGGTGCAGCGTGCCCGACGCCGAGCTGCTCGGCCGGGCGCAGCGGGTCATCGTCTACAAGTCGGCGAAGTACAGCGTCGAGGCGCCCCTGACCATCGGCGGCGCGATGGCCGGCGGCCGCCCGGAGCACCTCGAGGCCCTCCGCCACTTCGGCCTCCCGCTCGGCATCGCCTACCAGCTGCGCGACGACCTGCTCGGCGTCTTCGGCGACCCCGCCGTGACGGGCAAGCCAGCCGGCGACGACCTCCGCGAGGGCAAGAGGACCGTCCTCGTCGCCACCGCCCGCCGCACCCTGCCGTCGAGCGCGGTGCGCCTGCTCGACGAGCTGCTGGGCGATCCCGAGCTCGACGCGGACCAGATCGGCATGCTCCAGGCGACGCTGCGCGACTCGGGAGCGGTCGACGAGGTCGAGCAGGCGATCACGGACCAGGTCGAGCGCGCCGAGCACGCCCTCTCCCGGTCCCCCCTCGCGGCCTCGGCGCGAGCGCAGCTGTCGCGCCTCGCCGAGACGGTGACCCGCCGGGACTGGTGACCGCGCGCCCTCGGGGCGCGCGGGGTCGCGGACGCGCGGCGGGCGCGGCCTCAGAGGAGGCTCTGAGCGACCCGTCGCACCTCGGCCTTGCGACCCTCGAGCAGGGCGGCCAGCGGCGTCGTCCCCAGGGAGTCCTCCGGTGAGAGCACCCAGTCCACGGCCTCGTCGTCGGTGAAGCCGTCGTCGGCGAGCACGGTGAAGGTCCCGCGGAGCTCGGGGAGCGGCTCACCGTCCCGCAGGAACGCCGCGGGCACGACGAGGGTGCCGTCCGCGCGGACGGCGAGCAGGGCCCGCTCCTCGAGGAGCCGGCGGACGCGGCTCACGCCCACGCCGAGTCGCTCGACGAGGTCGGGCACGGTCAGCCACTCGTGCTCGGCGTACCAGGGCTGGTCGGTGGTGTCGGTCACCCCACCACTGTGCCACGGGCCGGGGGTCCGCGCGGACCCCCGCGCGGGCGCCCGGCCGTCGCGTCGGCACCGCCTCCGTGGTTGACTGGTCCCCAGGACCGTGCCAGGTTCGTACCGCCACGTGCGGTGCGCGACCCCCGTCGCCGAGCAGCCCGTGCCGACGACCCTGTCCGACGGCGACGCCGCCCGGCTGCACCGCGGGCCGTCGACGCCGACCACCCGAGCCCGCGAGGGCACCTTGAGACCGATCCCCGGGGACACCTTCCATGAACGACTCGCAGACCGGCCCTGACACCAGCGGCACCCTCGACCGCCAGGCGAAGATCAGCCGTTCGCTGCTCAGCACGGTGCCCATCGTCCTCGCGGGCAGCATGGCCGTCTCCCTGGGCATGACGGGGCCCGTCTTCGCCTCCGAGCGCGCCCCCGAGCCGGAGCGCCGCCCGCACACCGCCCCCGACCCGGAGGTCGCCTCGGGCGAGCAGCGGGCGAGGACCGTCCAGGCGGCCAGCACGACCGAGGCCCCCGAGCGCGACGAGCGCAGCACGTTCGCCGCCGCCCCGTCGAGCTACACGGTCGTGTCGGGCGACACGGTCGCCACGATCGCCGGGCGCTTCGGCCTGAGCACCGCGTCGGTCCTCGCGCTCAACGGGCTCAGCTGGAAGTCCACGATCTTCCCGGGGCAGGCCCTGCGCCTCACCGCCGCGGCCCCCGCCCCGACCCCCCGTTCCACGGCCCCGAGGCCCACGTCGCCGGGCAGCTACACGATCGTCCGTGGCGACACCCTCAGCTCCATCGCGGGCCGCCACGGCGTCACCACGCAGCAGCTCATCCAGGCCAACGGGCTCACCTTCTCGAGCATCATCTACCCGGGCCAGGAGCTGACGCTCCCCGGGGGCTCGGCCGCGACGGCACCGTCGGCCCCGCGCGCCGCCGCCCCGACGTCGACGCCCCCCACGGGCAGCTACAAGATCTCCGCCGGCGACACCCTGAGCTCCATCGCCAGCCGGACCGGCACCTCGGTGCAGGCGCTCATGGCGGCGAACGGGCTCAGCTGGACCAGCACGATCTACGCGGGCCGCACCCTCCGCCTCCCGGGCGCGACGACCGCCGCGGTCGGCGTGCCCCGCGTCGTCCTCGCGGAGGGCACGCGGCCCGCACCCTTCGTCACCACGTCGACGCTGACGCACGAGCAGCAGGGCAACGCGCGGACCATCATCCGGGTGGGGCGCTCCCTGGGCGTCTCCGACCGGGGCATCGTCATCGCCCTGGCCGCGGCCGCCCAGGAGTCCAGCCTCCGGAACATCGACTACGGCGACCGCGACTCGCTGGGCCTCTTCCAGCAGCGCCCGAGCACGGGCTGGGGCTCCGCCGCCCAGCTCACCGACCCCGTGCACGCGACGAAGCTGTTCTTCGGCGGGCCCTCGAACCCGAACAAGGGCAGGACGCGCGGGCTGCTCGACGTGCGCGGCTGGACCGGCATGAGCGTCACCGTGGCGGCGCAGGCCGTGCAGATCTCCGCCTACCCCGACGCCTACGCCAAGTGGGAGGGCCCCGCGCGGACCTGGCTCGCCCAGCTCGGCTGATCGGCTGCCCGCGACCCGGTGAGTCGGGAGGGCGGGCACCCGACCCTTCCGTAGGATCGAGCGCGTGAGCGCGCACCAGACCGACCCGATGATCGGCCGTCTCGTCGACGGTCGCTACCAGGTCCGCTCCCGCATCGCGCGCGGCGGCATGGCGACCGTGTACCTCGCGACCGACCTGCGGCTCGAGCGACGCGTCGCGATCAAGATCATGCACGGCCACCTCGCCGACGACGCCTCCTTCAAGGAGCGCTTCGTGCAGGAGGCCCGCTCGGCGGCGCGCCTGGCCCACCCGAACGTCGTCAACGTGTTCGACCAGGGGCAGGACGACGAGAGCGCGTACCTGGTGATGGAGTACCTGCCGGGCATCACCCTCCGTGAGCTCCTGCAGGACCACCGTGTGCTCACGACCGAGCAGGCCATGGACATCCTCGAGGCCGTGCTGGCCGGCCTCGCGGCCGCCCACGCCGCGGGCATCGTGCACCGCGACCTCAAGCCGGAGAACGTGCTGCTCGCCGACGACGGCCGCATCAAGATCGGCGACTTCGGCCTGGCCCGCGCCGCGACCGCCAACACGGCCACGGGCGCTGCCCTGCTCGGCACCATCGCCTACCTCTCCCCCGAGCTCGTGACCCGGGGCGTCGCCGACACCCGGAGCGACATCTACGCGCTCGGCATCATGCTCTTCGAGATGCTCACCGGCGAGCAGCCCTACAAGGGCGAGCAGCCGATGCAGATCGCGTACCAGCACGCCAACGACACGGTCCCCGCGCCGAGCCTGCGCGAGCCCGGCGTGCCCCTCGAGCTCGACGAGCTCGTGCTGTGGGCCACGGCTCGCGACCCGGAGCACCGACCCCGTGACGCGCGTGCGCTGCTCGAGCAGGTCGTCGACGTGCAGCGCGTCCTCCGCGACCCGTCCGGCCCTCCCCTCACGCGGACCATGGTGCTGCCCCCCGCAGCGGCGCCCCGCAGCTCCGGTGCCACGGGCGAGACCACGGTGCTCCCGGGCGCACGCCACCGCACGGGTCCCGTCCCGCCCGGCCCGGCCGACGCCCTCGCCGCGTCAGCGGCTCGTCGACGCCGCCGGGGTCGTGCGGCCCTCGTCGTCGTGCTCGTGCTCGTGCTGCTCGCAGGAGGCGCGGCCTGGTGGTTCGGTGCCGGTCCCGGTGGGCAGGCGCTCGTCCCCGACGTCGTCGGCAGCGACCCGGCCGCCGCGGCGACCGTCCTCACGGAGGCGGGGTTCGTCGTGGCCGACGAGCGTCGCGAGGACTTCTCGGTCTCGGTGCCGGCCGGTCAGGTGGCCGGGACCGATCCTGCCGCGCAGGCCAGCGTCCGCCGGGGCGCCGAGGTCGCCCTGGTGGTCTCGCGGGGTCCGCAGCCGCTCGAGCTGCCGACGGTCGTCGGACAGCCGGAGGACCAGGCGGTGGCGGCCCTCGACCGCTTCTCGCTCACGGACCCGGTGCGGCAGTTCCGCGACGAGCCGCAGGGCACGGTGGTGGGCGTCGCCGGCGTCGGGCCGGACGGCGGGTCCGTCGACCTCGCCGACGCCGACGAGTACGGCGAGCAGCAGCCGGTGACGCTCACCGTCTCGCTCGGACCCGTGCCCGACGTCGCCGGACAGGGGGTCGACGAGGCCGTCGCCGCCCTGCAGGCCGTCGACCTGGCCGGGGTCGAGCAGGAGCGGGAGTTCAGCGACGAGGTCCCCGCAGGGGTCGTCCTGCGTGCCGCGCCCCAGGGCGAGGGCCCCGTCGTGCCCGGCGGGACCGTCGACCTCGTCGTCTCGAAGGGCCCGGCCCCGGTGGTCCTCCCCGACGTCCGTGGGCAGTCGATCGCGTCTGCGACCGCGACCCTCGACGACCTGGGGATCCTCGTGAGCTACGACGAGTGCACCAACGTGCTCTGCGAGGTCCTCGACGGCTGGCGTGCCGTGGTGGTGGTCGAGGACACGCTGCCCGTCGCCGGCACGAGCGTCGAGCGGGGCAGCACGGTCCGCCTCACCTACCGGCAGTGACCGGCTCCGGGGCGCCCCTCACGGGACGCCCCGCGCACCGTCAGGCCTGCGCGGAGAGTTCCTCCGCCACGAGGAACGCGAGCTCGAGCGACTGCATGTGGTTGAGCCGGGGGTCGCAGAGCGACTCGTAACGCGTCGCCAGGGTCGCCTCGTCGATGTGCTCGGAGCCGCCGAGGCACTCCGTGACGTCGTCGCCGGTGAGCTCGATGTGGATGCCACCGGGGTGGATGCCAGCGGCACGGTGCGCCTCGAAGAAGCCCTTCACCTCGTCGACGATCTCGTCGAACCGGCGCGTCTTGTAGCCCGTCGGGGTCGTGAGGCCGTTGCCGTGCATGGGGTCGCTGACCCAGAGGGGCGTCGCGTCGGCGCCCTTGATGGCCTCGAGCAACGGCGGCAGGGCGTCGCGGATCGTGCCGGCCCCCATGCGGGTGATGAAGGTGAGCCGGCCCGGCTCGCGATCGGGGTCGAGCGCGTCGATCAGTCGGAGCATGTCGTCGGGCGTCGTGCTGGGGCCGAGCTTGACCCCGATCGGGTTGCGCACGCGCGAGAGGTAGTCGACGTGCGCGCCGTCGAGGTCGCGCGTCCGCTCGCCGATCCAGGCGAAGTGCGACGAGAGGAGGTAGGGCGTGCCCGTGCGCGAGTCGATGCGCGTGAGCGGACGCTCGTAGTCCATCAGCAACGCCTCGTGGCTCGTGTAGAACTCGACGCGCTTGAGCTCCTCGAAGTCCGCCCCGGCCGCCTCCATGAAACGGATGGCCTTGTCGATCTCCCGGGCGAGGTGCTCGTACTGGGCGTTCGCCGGGTTGCGCGCGAAGCCCTGGTTCCAGCTGTGCACCTGACGGAGGTCGGCGAAGCCGCCCTGCGTGAAGGCGCGGATGAGGTTGATGGTCGAGGCCGAGGTGTGGTACCCGCGGACGAGCCGGGAGGGGTCGGCCTGCCGCGACTCGGGGGTGAAGTCGTAGCCGTTGACGATGTCGCCGCGGTAGGCGGGCAGCGTCACGCCGTCTCGGGTCTCGGTGTCGCTCGAGCGCGGCTTGGCGAACTGGCCCGCCATGCGCCCCATCTTGATGACCGGCATCGAGGCGCCGTAGGTGAGCACCACGGCCATCTGCAGGATCGTCTTGACCCGGTCGCGGATCTGGTCGGCCGTCGCACCGGCGAACGTCTCGGCGCAGTCCCCGCCCTGCAGCAGGAAGGCCTCTCCACGGGCTGCCGTCGCGAGACGGTCCCGGAGCGTGTCGACCTCGCCGGCGAAGACCAACGGCGGCAGCGTCGCGAGCTCGGACGAGGCGGCCTGGAGGGCGTCGCCGTCGGACCAGGCCGGCTGCTGCTTGATCGGCAACGTGCGCCAGCGGTCCAGGCCGTCCAGCACGTCGGGATCGGTGAGCACGGTCGGTTCTGCGAGCTGGGACACGGTCTTCCTCGAGTCTCGGTCGGGATCGGACCCGGACGGGCCCGACGTGCGAGCTTATCGCGGAGCGAACGGGGGGCGGGTGACCGTGACGCGTCAGCGCGCGGAGGCGGCCCGGCGCTCCTTGACGGTGGACGCGTAGACGTCCTCGTACTCCTGGTCGCTGAGGCGTGCCAGTTCGTACATGATCTCGTCGGTGATCGACCGCAGGATGAAGCGGTCGCCCTCCATGCCCTCGAAGCGGCTGAAGTCGAGCGGCTCGCCGAAGACGACGCCCACGCGGCGCAGCTTGGGGATCTTCGTGCCGGTGGCCATGACCTGCTCGGTGCCGATCATCGCCACGGGGACGACGGGCACGTGGCCCTCGAGGATCATCCGCGCCACGCCCGTCCGCCCGCGGTACATGCGCCCGTCGGGACTGCGCGTGCCCTCGGGGTAGATGCCGAGCTGTTCCCCGCGCGCGAGGACGGCGAGCCCCGTCGCCAGAGAGGCCTCCGAGGCCTTGCCGCCGGAACGGTCGATCGACAGCTGGCCCGTCGCGTTGAAGAACAGTCGCGTCGCCCAGCCCTTGAGGCCTCGCCCCGTGAAGTAGTCGCTCTTGGCCAGGAACGAGATGCGCCGTTCGAGCGCGATGGGCAGGAAGATCGAGTCGACGAACGACAGGTGGTTGCTCGCGAAGATCACCGCGCCCGAGGCGGGGACGTGCTCACGGCCGCGCACCCAGGGCCGGAACACCGTGAGCAGCAGCGGGCTCGCCACGAAGGTCTTGAGGATCCAGTAGAGCATCGTCGCGCCTCTCGATCGACCGCTGCTACCGACGGGCCGCGTGGATGCGGGCCAGGTCGGCGGCGCCGACGACGCCCGCGTCGTTGACGAGCTCGGCGATGACGAACTCGGGTTCGGGGTGGTACCCGCGGGCGGGCAGGTGGGCGAGGTAGGCCTCGCGGACCGGGTCGAGCAGCAGGTCGCCGGCCTGCGCCACTCCCCCGCCGAAGACGAAGACCTGGGGGTCGAGCACGACGCTCAGGGAGGCGGCTGCCTGGCCGAGCCAGGAGCCCAGCTCGGCGAGGGCCGCGAGGGCGCCGGGGTCGCCGGCCTGCAGCAGGGTGCTGACGTCGTGGCCGTCGAGCTCGCCCGCCTCGCGTCGACGGGCGGCGAGGGCCGCGCCGCGCCCCTCGGGCTCCGCGTCGGCGATCACGCCGGCCATGCGCAGGAGCGCGCGGCCCGAGCCGTACTGCTCGATGCAGCCGCGGGCGCCGCACCCGCAGGGCAGGCCGTCGGGGACGACGCGCACGTGGCCGAGCTCGCCGCCGGTGCCGAAGCCGCCGCGGAGGAGGGCGTCCTGGACGACGATCGCGCCGCCCACGCCCGTGCCGATGGTGAGCATCGTCATGTCGCTCGCCAGCCGGCCGGCACCGTAGCGGAACTCGGCCCACCCGGCCGCGTTGGCGTCGTTGTCGATCGTGAGGGGCAGGTCGAGGCGGCGGGCCAGCTTCGCGCGCAGGGGCTCGTTCCGCCAGGGGATGTTCGGGGTGTAGTAGACGACGGACTGCGAGGCGTCGATGAAGCCCGGGGCCGCGACGCCCGCCGCGACCACGTCGGGGTGCTCGGCCCGCAGCTCCTGCACCATGTCGACGACCGCGTCGACGATGGCGTCGGCGTCGCCGGCGTCCGTGGGCACCCGCCGTTCGGCGACGATCTCGCCCAGCTCGGTGACCACCGCCCCCGCGATCTTCGTTCCGCCGATGTCGATACCTATGGCCTGCACGAGGGCAGAGTCTAGCGGCCGCTCGGCCGCGCTCCACCGGCCACGCGCGGAGCGCGTCCCGCTAGGCTGGCCGGACCATCGTTCGGTACCGAAGGAGCTGCCGTGAGCGACCACGACGTCACCCGACCCGCGCGAGGCGCGGGCGCCCCCACCGGAGGCCTGCGCGAGCACGGCGTCCCCGCCGCCGTGCCGGCCGCCCCCGGCGACACGGCCACCGACCTCCTGCTCGCGCGGGTGGCGGCCACCCCCGACCTCCCCCTCTTCGGCCTGCCGGACGGCACCGGCGGGTGGCGCGACGTCACCGCCCGGACCTTCCTGGACCAGGTGCGCGCCCTGGCCAAGGGGCTCGTGGCGGCGGGCGTGCAGCCCGGGGACGCCATCGGCATGATGTGCCGCACGCGCTACGAGTGGACCCTGGTCGACTTCGCGACCTGGTTCGCGGGCGCCGTGCTCGTGCCCGTCTACGAGACCTCCTCCCCCTCGCAGGTGCACTGGAACCTCAGCGACAGCGGAGCCGTCGCGGTGTTCCTCGAGACCCCGGACCACTTCGCGCGGTTCGACGAGGTCCACGCGGAGCTGCCCGACGTCGAGCACGTCTGGCAGATCGACCTCGGCGACCTCGACAAGCTCGCCGCCGCGGGCCGCGACGTCGCGGACGACGAGCTCGAGCGCCGTCGACGGCTCGCCACGGGCTCCGACCTCGCGACGATCATCTACACCTCCGGCACGACCGGGCGCCCCAAGGGCTGCGTGCTCACGCACTCGAACTTCGTCGAGACGAGCAGGAACGCCACCGTGGCGATGTCGGAGATCGTCGCCGAGGGCGCCTCGACCCTCCTGTTCGTCACGACGGCCCACGTCTTCGCCCGCTTCATCTCGGTCATGTGCGTGCACGGCGGGGTCAAGGTCGGCCACCAGGCCGACACGAAGCAGCTGCTGCCGTCGTTGGCGTCGTTCCGGCCGACGTTCCTGCTCGCCGTCCCCCGCGTGTTCGAGAAGGTCTACAACTCCGCCGAGCAGAAGGCGGAGGCCTCGGGTCGCGGGGGCATCTTCCGACGAGCCGCCGCCGTCGCCGTCGCCCACTCGAAGGCCCTCGACGACGGTCACGTCCCGACGGGCCTGGCGTTGCGGTTCCGGCTCTTCGACGCCCTGGTCTACTCCAAGCTCCGCAGGGCCATGGGCGGCCGCGTGCGCTACGCGGTGTCGGGCTCGGCGCCGCTCGGCCTGCGCCTCGGCCACTTCTTCCGCAGCCTCGACATCCGCGTCTGCGAGGGCTACGGGTTGACCGAGACCACGGCGCCCGCGACCGTCAACCTCGTCGAGCGCTTCAAGATCGGCACCGTCGGCCCCGCGCTGCCCGGCGTCCGGGTCCGCATCGCCGACGACGGCGAGGTCCAGGTCGCGGGGGTCAACGTCTTCGCCGGCTACTGGAACGACCCCGAGGCGACCGCGGAGGCCATGGACGGCGAGTGGTTCCGCACCGGCGACCTGGGCGCGCTCGACGACGAGGGCTACCTCACGATCACGGGCCGCAAGAAGGAGATCATCGTCACCGCGGCCGGCAAGAACGTGGCCCCGGCGGTGCTGGAGGACCCGATCCGGTCCAACCCCCTCGTGGGCCAGGTCGTGGTCGTCGGCGACCAGCGCCCGTTCGTGGGCGCCCTCGTGACCCTCGACCCCGAGATGCTGCCCGTGTGGTTGAACAACGCGGGCGAGGCCGCCGACATGCCGCTCGCCGAGGCGGCCGAGCACCCCAAGGTGCTCGCCGAGCTGCAGCGGGCCGTCGACGAGGCGAACTCGCGGGTGTCGCGCGCGGAGTCGATCCGCAAGTTCGTCGTGCTGCCGGTCGAGCTGACGGAGGCCGGTGGCCACCTCACCCCGAAGATGAGCATCAAGCGCGCGGTCGTGCACGCGGACTTCGCGTCGCAGATCGCCGAGCTCTACGCCACGGACGCGACCGACTCGATCCGCACGGCCTGACGGCTCAGGCCCGCCACCAGTCGCTCGCGCGGATCTCGCGCAGCGCCTCGCGGCGGGTCTCGGGCTCGAGGGTCATGACGTAGAGCGTCCCCGCCAGGTGGTCCGTCTCGTGCTGCAGCGCCTGGGCCATGAGGCCCGTGCCCTCCAGCACGACGCGGTCGCCCGCGAGGTCGACGCCCTCCACCCGGGCGTAGGACCAGCGCGGCGTGGGGAACCAGAAGTCGGGCACGCTGAGGCAGCCCTCGTCGACGAGGTCGTGCTCCCCCGACGCCTCGACGACGACGGGGTCGAGCACGTAGCCGACCTCGCCCTCGACGTTGTAGCTGAAGGCCCGCAGGCCGACGCCGATCTGGGGCGCGGCCACGCCGGCACGGCCGGGCACGCGCACGGTGTCCAGGAGGTCGGTCACGAGCGCCGCGAGGCGCGGGTCGCCGAGGGTCACGGGGTCGGCGGGCGAACGGAGCACGGGGTCGCCGAAGAGGCGGATGGGTCGAACGGTCACGCCACTACTCCACCACGAGATGCGACCCGGCCGCGTGCACCGCGCTGTCAGCCGCTTCATCGACCGGACGCGCTATCGTCGTCTCGTGCATGTACTCAGCGTCAGTTCTCTCAAGGGGGGCGTCGGCAAGACGACGGTGACGCTCGGACTCACCTCGGCCGCCTTCGCCAAGGGCCTCCGCACCCTCGTCGTCGACCTCGACCCCCAGTCGGACGTCTCGACCGGCCTCGACGTCGCGGTCTCGGGGCACCTCAACGTCGCCGACGTGCTCGCGTCCCCGAAGGAGAAGACCGTCCGCGCGGCGATCGCTCCGAGCGGATGGACGAAAGGCCGCCAGGGCACCATCGACGTGCTCGTCGGGAGCCCCTCGGCGATCAACTTCGACGGGCCCCACCCCTCCATCCGCGACATCTGGAAGCTCGAGGAGGCCCTGGCCATCGTCGAGGCGGACTACGACCTGGTCCTCATCGACTGCGCGCCCTCGCTGAACGCCCTCACCCGCACGGCCTGGGCCGCGTCCGACCGCGTGACCGTCGTCACCGAGCCGGGCCTGTTCAGCGTCGCCGCGGCGGACCGTGCGCTGCGGGCCATCGAGGAGATCCGTCGCGGGCTGTCCCCGCGCCTCCAGCCCCTGGGCATCATCGTGAACCGTGCCCGCGTGCAGTCCCTCGAGCACCAGTTCCGCATCAAGGAGCTCCGCGACATGTTCGGCCCCCTGGTCCTCTCCCCTCAGCTGCCCGAGCGCACGTCGCTGCAGCAGGCTCAGGGTGCGGCCAAGCCGCTGCACGCCTGGCCCGGCGAGAGCGCGCAAGAGATGGCCCGCAACTTCGACCAGCTGCTCGAGCGCATCATGCGCACGGCGAAGATCGGCGACTACGCCGAGGCCGCCACCCGCTGAGGCCGTCGGCACGACCACGCGACGCCCCTGGTCCTCGGACCGGGGGCGTCGCGTCGTCGTGCCACGGGGGCAGCAGGAGGCCCGGGGCGGCCCGACGGCGTCAGCTGGCCCGCGTGCCGCGTCGCGCGGCGAGCTCGTCGGCGGGATCGGCCGCGGGGGTCGCGTCGAGCTCCACGAGGCTGGACTCCACCTCGCGCAGCACCTTGCCGACGGCGATGCCGAAGACGCCCTGGCCGCGGCTCACGAGGTCGATGACCTCGTCGTCGGACGTGCAGAGGTAGACGCTGGCCCCATCGCTCATGAGCGTGGTCTGGGCCAGGTCGTTGACGCCGGACTCGCGGAGCTGGTTCACGGCCGTACGGATCTGCTGCAGGCTGATGCCCGTGTCGAGGAGCCGCTTGACGAGCTTGAGCACGAGGATGTCGCGGAAGCCGTAGAGGCGCTGGGAGCCCGACCCGGCGGCACTGCGCACCGTGGGCTCGACGAGGCCCGTGCGTGCCCAGTAGTCGAGCTGTCGGTAGGTGATGCCGGCGGCGCGGGCGGCGACGGTGCCGCGGTAGCCGCTCTGGGCGTCGAGCTCGGGCAGGCCGTCGGTGAAGAGCAGGCCCAGGTCGTACCTGGATCCCTCGGGAGAACCTGTCTCTCTCATGCGGTCGCCTCTCAGTGTCTGCGCGGACCGGCGTCGGAGCGTCGGTCCCCACCCGTAACGTTCAACGCCGGGTTGATGGTTGTTCCGAGTGCAACGGTACCGGCCGCGAGCCCCCGACACGGCCACATCCGCGTGGAGGGGTCGGCGTGTCGAGGATATTCTCCCGAGGCCCCGGAGTCCATGCCCGCGGGCGGACGCTCAGGCGTCGAGCCGCGCCAGTGCCGATCGCAACAGGCTCGCCCGGACCACGTCCAGCTGACCGGCCAGCTCGCGCGAGGCCTCGGCGACCCGGGCGCGACCGGCCACGTCACGGCGCCGCGCGACGCTGGCGAGGGCCGTCTCGATGAGGGCGACCTCGCGCTCGGCGCCCGCGCGGAGGGGACGCAGGTGCCGCGGACCGATGCCGGACGCCGCGAGCTCGACGAGCGCGGTCAGGACGGCCACGGACTCGTCGTCGTACTGCTCGGCGGCCGGCAGGAGCCCCGTGGCGACCGCGTCGTCGAGGAGCGACGCCGGGGCGCCGGAGGCACGGAGCAGCTCGCTCCGCGTGCAGCGACGGACCGTCGAGAGGAGCGATGCGGGCGCCGAGCTGCCGGGGACGGTCGAGGGACGACCCGCGTCGAGGTCGTCGAGGTGCTGCCGGATGACCTTCAGCGGCAGGTAGTGGTCGCGCTGCAGCCCCAGGATGAAGCGGAGGCGCTCGACGTCGCTCGGGGAGAACTTGCGGTAGCCGGACGCCGTCCGCACGGGCGTCACGAGCTGCCGCTCCTCGAGGAAGCGCAGCTTGCTGTTGCTGAGGTCGGGGAACTCGGGCTTGAGGCGCGCGAGCACCTGCCCGATGGTGAGCAGGTCGGGCGCTGCCGACGCCCCGGCCCGGGCGGCGGAGGTCGCGGCCACTACCCGATGGCCAGGTGGGCCAGGTCCACGCGCGACGCGTAGAAGGTCAGGCGGAACTTGCCCACCTGGACCTCGGCCCCGTCGCTCAGGCGGGCCTCGTCGATGCGGGTGCCGTCGAAGTAGGTGCCGTTCAGCGAGCCCAGGTCACGGACCACGAAACCGGTGCCCCGGCGCACGAACTCGGCGTGCCGGCGGCTGACGGTGACGTCGTCGAGGAAGATGCCCGCGTCGGGATGGCGGCCGGCGACCGTGACGTCGCTGTCGAGGAGGAAGCGCGCGCCGATGTTGGGACCGCGGCGCACGACGAGCAGGGCCGACCCGGAGGGCAGGGCCGAGACGGCGTCGTGCTCGTCCGTGGACACGCCACCCTCGAGCGCGGCCAGCTGGGCCTGGAACTCCTCTGCGAAGCTCGCGGTCGTGTCGGCCTCGTGGGCCGGGGCACCACTGACGTGACCGGCGGACTCGCGACGGTCGGGGGTGGGGTGGGCGGGCTCTGCCATCGTGGACCTCCTTCGGCGTCCCAGCGTACTGGAACCGGACCCCCGGTCCAGCACCGGATCCCCAGGTCGCGACCCGGAGCAGCACCGCGTCCGTCGCACGGACGACGGTCCCCCCTCCCGGGACGGAGGCGGGACGGGCGGCTCTCGGCGTCCCCTGGCGATCCTCCCGACCGGCACCCAGCCCGCCCAGGGACGTTCCAGGGCCGGCAGAGGTCGGATCGGAGCACGGCACGAGCACCGCACGACCAGCCCGAGGAGGCGCCAGGACCATGACCGAGATCGACCGCGACCCGGACCGAGACCACGACCACGGCGAGCCCGCGGCCACCGCACCGGTCCGGTCGGGGACCGCCTCCGCCGCGCGGGACGGAGGACACGACGTCGACGCGCACGCGCTCCCCGCCGCGACGGCCGGCCCTGCCGGGCGCCACGGCACCGCCCCGGCTCCGCGGCGTCGCCCGTCGCGCTGGGTCCTCGTCACGGGTGCGGCCGCGGCCGCCGCCCTCGTGCTGGGCGGCACCGGCGCGGGCGCGTGGTCGCTCGGTCGCGCCGTCGGCGAGACCGCGGCGGTGACCTCGGCCCAGCGACGGGTCCCGAGCCTCCTGCCCGCGACGCCCGGCAGCGGCACCGCGGTCGACCCCTCGTCGCCCGCGCAGGGCGGGGCGGACGCGTCGTCGCCCACGGCCGGGGGCACGACGGCACAGCAGCAGGCCACGACCGCCACGGCCGACGAGCAGCGCGGGGTGGTGACGATCGAGGCGGCCCTCGGCTACGACGGCACGGCACGGTGCGCGGGGACCGGCATGCTCCTCACGGCCGACGGCGTCGTGCTCACCAACGACCACGTGGTGCGGGGCGCCACGAGCATCGCGGTCACCGACGAGACGACCGGGCGACGCTTCACCGCCGACGTCATGGGCACCGACGCGACGGCGGACGTCGCCGTCCTCCAGCTGCGCGACGCGACGGGCCTGGACACGGTGACGATCGACGACGACGACCCCGCCGTGGGCGACGAGGTCCGCTCGACCGGCAACGCGGCGGGCACGGGCGACCTCGTCACCGCTCAGGGCACGGTGCTCGCCACCGACCGGGCCCTCACGGTCGCCAGCGAGACCGACCGCAGCACCGAGTCGCTGGACGGCCTCCTCGAGATCGACGCGGACGTCGTGGCCGGCGACTCCGGAGGGCCGCTGCGGGACGCCGAGGGCGAGGTGGTCGGCATGGTCACGGCGGCCTCGTCGGGCGTCGCACCCGTCACGGCCTACGCCATCGACGTGGACGACGCCCTGGCCGTGGCGCAGCAGATCAGGTCCGGGCAGGGCACCGGCACGGTGCAGATCGGCCTGCCCGCGTTCCTCGGCGCGCTGGTCGCGGACGGCCCGACCTCGCCCGGCGGCGGCGTCGCCCTCGCCGGCACCGTCGAGGGCAGCGCCGCGGCGACGGCGGGACTGCGCGCGGGCGACACCGTCACGACCGTCGACGGCACAGTCGTCGGCGACGCCGACGCCCTCACGACGGCGGTCCGCGCCCACGACGCGGGCGACCGGGTCGTGGTCGGCTGGACGGACGCGACGGGCACCGCGCGCACGGCGACCGTGGCGCTCGGCGCGGGTCCGGCGGCCTGAGCCGGGGCGGGACGGGCAGGAGGCGCGGGCTCGACGACACCGCGCCTCCTGCCCGTCCCGTCAGCGCCGGTCGTCGAGCAGGCCGAGCAGGGCGGACGGAGCCAGCACGGCGGCACCGACGGCACGGACGCGCTCGGCGAGGTCCCGGTCGGCGGTCACGACCGCCACGGGGTCGGCCGCCGGGTCGGCCGCCCCGGCGGCGACCCGCACGATCGTCGCGTCGCCCTCGGCGCTGGCCCGCTCGACGAGGACCGCGCCCGACCGGTCGGCCACGGCACGCGCCTCGCCCTCGACCACCGCCGTCACGGGGGCCCGCACGAGCGTCGGTGCGCCCGGGCCCTCCTCGGCGAGACCGAACCACCGGGCGGGCCAGCCCTCGTCGGCCGCGCCCTCGACCGCGTCGAGCAGGCGGTCGGTGGCCCCGGCCCGATCGCGCCACCAGCCGTCGGGTCGCGACCCGACGACGTTCGCGACGTCGACCACGAGCCGGGGGCGCCGGTCCAGCTGCGTGCGCAGGAGCGGCCAGGAGGCGGCCAGGCCCGGGTGCAACGGCAGCTGGTCCACCCGGTCCACGGGGACCCACGCCAGCTCGGTGCTCTCGGCGTCCGAGATGACGGGTTCGAACGGACGCGTCACGCGGGCGACGACCGTCGTGTAGGACCAGAAACCGAGGTCGAGCACCGACGTGAACGCCACCTCGAGCGCATCGCGCGGGACCGCCGCCTCTTCGGCGCTCTCGCGCAGGGCACCCTCGACGGCGCTCTCGTCGACGTCGCGCGCACCCCCGGGCAGGCCCCAGGTGCCCCCGAAGTGGCTCCAGGCGACGCGGTGCTGCAGCAGCACCCGCCCCGCGTCGACCGCGAGCAGCCCCGCCGCGCCCTCGCGTCCCCAGAACCGTTGGCCGCCCGGTCCCTCGACCCAGCCGTCGGCCGGGCCGTGCACGGTCACGGTGCGTTCCCGCCGGAGCAGGGACGGGACAAGGGGGACGGTGCGGGCATGTCGGGCCTCCTCGGTCGGACCGTCCCAGCGTGGCACGACCGGCGGCGACCAGTCCGATCGGCGGGGCGCTCCGAACGGGTGTGCAGGGGGTCGGTCCGCAGCCCGACGCCGGACCGGCTCCCGCACCTCCCGGGCACGCCCGACGCCCGGCCCGGTGCCGACGTCGACCTCGCGGCCGTCTCAGACGAAGCGGATGGACTGCTGGAGGCGAGCGCGCAGCTCGAAGACGTCCGTCGGGCTGGTGCGGTCGTCGAGCCCCGGCCCGTGGTGCAGCACGTGCGCCAGCAGGGAGCGGCGCAGGACGTGCGTGCCGCCCGAACGCCCCCGTCCGACCTGTTCGATGCCGGGCGGGAAGTCGTCGTCGGGCACCACCACGAGATGGTGCGTGAACGGCACCCGCGTCTCCCGACGCACGGCACGGGCCTGACGGCTCAGCTCGCGCACGGGGCGCTCGTCGAGGGCGAGGCCGCGTCCGACGAGCTCGCCGCGCGAGAGCGCCACCTCCGTGCCCCAGTCGCTCGACTGCACCGCGTAGAGGCCGGAGGGGCCGAGCACGACGTGGTCGAGCTTGCCCTCGGCGCCCGCGTCGACGTCGCTCCAGATCGTGAAGCCGAGGCCCAGCTGGCTGACGATCGCCACCGTCGCCTCCTCGGCGAGGGCGTCGGCCAGCACGTGCCGGATCTCGGCCGGCGCACGGTGCACCAGGGCGTCGTCGTAGGGGTCGTCGAGCGGCACGCCGCGGCCGACCCACTCGCGCATGAGCTCGAGGTACCGCTCCCGGTTCGCCCCACCAGGGTGGCCGTGCGTGCGCGCGCGCGGCTTCGAGTCGGTGCGGCGTGCCGTCGGCGGACGCCAGCCCGGCCCGTCGTCGGACGAGGTGCCGCTGCTCGTCGACGATCGGCCGCGGTCGTAACGGGCCCTGGCCTCGGGCGTGCCGACCTGCTCCCAGGCGAGCTGCAGGCGCCGGAACGCGCCCGCCGAGCCCCCCAGGTCGGGGTGGGCCTCGCGGGCGAGACGGCGGTAGGCCCGGCGCAGCTCGTCGTCGCTCGCCTGCGGCGGGACGCCGAGCACCTCGTAGGGCGTGGCGGAGGCGGGGCTGGGCGGCACGCGGACGATCTTAGGAGGGGCCGACTGGGAGCCGCGGGACCGCGCTCAGCGGTGGGACGCGCGGCTCGCCGCCGGCTGCGCGGACGGCCGGGCGGGGGCGGGACCGCCTGCCCCGTGCGCGGCGTCGGCACGGGCGGCCGATCGTGCGACGCGCCAGGCACGCCACCGTGTGCGGAGCCGGCGCACCTGTCGACGCACGAACTCGGTGACCCGGTGCGCCGCGGGGAACTCCGTGCCGAGCACCGCGACCCCGACGAACACGATGAGCCAGCCCGGCCCCGGCAGCGGCACGAGGATCAGGCCGACCACGACGACGACCAGGCCGACGACCGCCACGAGCAGCTTGTAGGCGGTCCGGAGCCGGGGGAACGCGTCGAGACGGGACCGGTGGTGGTCGTAGCGGTCCCTCAGGCGGCCGCGCCTGGTCGAGGAGCTCATGCGGCCGACCCTAGGGGGCAGGACTGGCAGAGTCCACCGCGCCCGCTGCCAAGGCGCTGGACCCGACACGGACCCTCAGCCCTCGCCGAGGGGCAGGAGGCGCGCGTCGTGGAGCTCGAGCGCGCCGGCCCGCAGCGTCCAGTCGGCCTGGACCGGGCCTCCTGCCGTCCGTTCCGCCTCGCGCGCCGCCCGGGCCAGCCGTCGGACGGCCTCGTCGTCGAGCACCTCGGCCCGTCGTCGGAAGACGTTGACGTCGTGCTCGACGAGCAGGTCCGTCTCGAGGTCGAGCACGTGGGCGGTGCGCTTCTCGTGCGTCTCGCGGTGCAGGACGCTGCCACCGGCGTCGACGACGACCACGTCGGGCGGTCCGCTCGCGAGGCCGTGCGGGACCGCCTCGCCCCATCGGGCCGTCACCACCACCTCGTCCGTCCCGAGCACCGGGTCGCGGGAGAACACCCTGCCGGAGGCGTCGAGCGGGTCGTGCGGCATGGCGGTCCTGTCCTCGTGGCGGGGGCGAGCCCATCTTGCCGTGCGCACCCGCGGCCCCGCCGCGCCGGGGCGTCCGCAGGGCGGTTCCTGGGAGCACGCCGTCCTCGGGAGGACTAGGCACGGACCATGGACTACGCACATCTGGGACGCACGGGGCTGTCCGTCTCGCGGGCGGTGCTGGGCACGATGAACTTCGGGCCGCAGACCTCCGAGGAGGACTCCCACGCGATCATGGACCGGGCCCACGAGCTCGGCGTCAACTTCTTCGACACGGCCAACGTCTACGGCTGGCAGAAGGGCGAGGGGGTGACCGAGAAGATCGTCGGGCGCTGGTTCGCCCAGGGCGGCGGACGACGCGAGCGCACCGTGCTCGCGACGAA
Organism: Frigoribacterium salinisoli; assembly: GCF_054781095.1. Lineage (NCBI taxonomy): Bacteria > Bacillati > Actinomycetota > Actinomycetes > Micrococcales > Microbacteriaceae > Frigoribacterium > Frigoribacterium salinisoli. The sequence goes on along the minus strand of NZ_BAAGVB010000001.1, from coordinate 500,338 downwards.
GCTCTACGGCGACATGGGCGACTGGCCCAACGAGTCGAAGCTGTCGGCCCTGGCCATCCGCCGCCAGCTCGACGACTCGCTGCGCCGGCTGCAGACCGACCACATCGACCTCTACCAGTTCCACCACGTCGACCGCGGCACGCCCTGGGACGAGATCTGGCAGGCGATCGAGGTCGCCGTGCAGCAGGGCAAGGTCCTCTACGCCGGCAGCTCGAACTTCGCGGGCTGGCACATCGCACAGGCGCAGGAGGCCGCGAAGGCCCGGCACTTCGTCGGGCTCGTGAGCGAGCAGAGCATCTACAACCTCATCGTCCGCGACGTCGAGCGCGAGGTGCTGCCCGCGGCGCGCGAGTACGGGCTCGGCGTCATCCCCTGGTCGCCGCTCCAGGGCGGACTGCTCGGCGGCGTCATCGACAAGGTCGAGGAGGGCCGCCGCCGCCTCGAGGGGCGCAGCGCCGAGTACGTCGCGGACCACCGCGACCAGCTCGTCGCCTACGAGGACTTCTGCCGCGAGGCCGGCCACGCCCCCGGCGAGGTCGCCCTGGCCTGGCTGCTCCACCAGCCGGGCGTGACGGGCCCCATCACCGGCCCCCGCACGCTGCAGCAGCTCGAGTCGGCCGTGAAGGCCGTCGGCCTCACGCTCGACGACACCGCCCTCGCGCGCCTGGACGAGATCTTCCCGGGGCACCGCACCGCGCCCGAGGACTACGCGTGGTGACCACCCCGCGCTCCCCCGAACCCCGCACTCTCTCCTTGGAGGACCACGCATGAGGACACGCACCATCGGCGACGTCACCGTCAGCGCCATCGGCCTGGGAGCCATGCCGCTCTCGATCGAGGGTCGCCCCGACGAGGCCCAGGCCGTCTCGACCATCCACGCCGCCCTCGAGGCCGGCGTCACGCTCGTCGACACGGCCGACGCCTACCACCAGCCCGGCACCCACGAGGTCGGCCACAACGAGGAGCTCGTGGCCCGTGCCATCGCGAGCTTCGGGGGCGACACCAGCGACGTGCTCGTGGCCACGAAGGGCGGCCACCTGCGCCCGGACGCGTCGAGCGACGCGTGGACCCAGGACGGTCGGCCCGAGTACCTCAAGGAGGCCGCGAGGGCGTCCGCGAAGCGACTGGGCGTCGAGGCGATCGGCCTCTACCAGTTCCACCGGCCCGACCCCGCCGTCCCCTACGCGGACTCGGTCGGCGCGCTCGCCGAGCTGCTCGACGAGGGCGTCATCCGCATGGCGGGCATCTCGAACGCCGACCCGGACCAGATCCGTGAGGCGAACGAGGTGCTCGGCGGCCGCCTGGCCAGCGTCCAGAACCAGTACAGCCCGGCCTTCCGCTCCAGCGAGGCGGAGCTCGTCCTCTGCGACGAGCTCGGCATCGCCTTCCTGCCGTGGAGCCCGCTCGGCGGCATCTCCAGCGCCGGGGGCCTCGGCGACGAGCACGCCGCCTTCGCCGAGATCGCGGCCGCGCGCAGCCTCTCGCCGCAGGTCGTCGCGCTCGCCTGGGAGCTGTCGAAGTCCGACGTCGTCGTGCCGATCCCCGGCTCGCGCCGCCCGCAGACGATCCTCGACTCCGTGACCGCCGCGACGATCAAGCTCGCCGCCGACGAGATCGAACGGCTGGACCGCGCGTGAGCGCCGCCGAGCACCCCTACGACGCCATCGACGTCGTGCCCGCCTTCGAGCTCACGAGCGACGACCTCGTCGAGGGCGGCACGCTCGCGTCGCCGCAGGTGAGCGGCCTCATGGGCGCGGGAGGCGGCGACGTCAGCCCCCAGCTCCGCTGGTCGGGGGCGCCCGAGGGCACGAGGTCCTTCGCCGTGACGATGTACGACCCCGACGCCCCCACGACCGCCGGGTTCTGGCACTGGGCCGTCGCGGACCTGCCCGCGGGAACCACCTCCCTGCCCTCCGGCGCGGGCGACGACGACGGCGCGGCACTGCCCGAGGGAGCGGTCCGGCTCCGTGGCGACGCCGGCCTGGCCCGCTTCGTCGGCGCGGCCCCGCCCGCCGGTCACGGGCCGCACCGCTACGTCGTGGGCGTGCACGCCCTCGACGTCGAGCAGATCGGGGTCGACGCCGACTCGACGCCGACGTTCCTCGGCTTCTCGATGCACGGGCACACCCTGGCCAGGGCCACCCTCACGGCCACCTACGAGGTGCCCGCCGAGGACTGACCGCGGCGACCGCCCGGCCCCGCCCCGCACGCACGGGGGCGGGGCCGAGCTGCGTGCGGCCGACGGCGGGCCCTCCCGTGCCTCCTGCCGGGCCGGTCGCCCGCGGCGCCGCTAGCCTCGGCTGCGTGACGACCACGACCCCGCCCCGCCCCGGTGCCGCTCGCGAGTTCGCCTCGGGCGTGGCCCTGCTGGGCGTCGGCCTGCGCACCTGGCTCACGTCGCCCCGGCTCATGCTGCTGGGCGCCCTGCCCGCACTCGTCGTCGGTGCCGTGTTCGCCACGCTGCTCGTGATCTGGGCCCTCCGGGTCGACGAGGTCGCGGCGCTCCTCACGGCACGCCTCGACGTCGGCCCGGCCTGGCTCGGGCCGGTCGTCGACGGGGCCGCCCAGCTCGTGCTCGCGGGAGCCGCCGTCGTGGTCGCCGTCCTGGCCTTCACCGCCACCACGCTCGCGGTCGGCGACCCCTTCTACGAGCGCATCGCCCGGCGCACCGAGGAGCGGCACGGCGGGGTCGTCGGCGAGGTCGAGCAGGGCTTCTGGCGGGGCCTCGGCCGGGCCCTCGGCGACCTCGTCCGCGTGCTCGCGGCGACCGTGCCGCTCGCGATCGCCCTCGCGCTGGCCGGGTTCCTGCCCGTGGTGGGCCAGGTCGTGGTGCCCGTCGTCGCCGCGCTCACGGGCGGGTGGTTCCTCGTCGTCGAGCTGACCGGCTGGGCCTTCGACGCCCGCGGGCTGACGCTGCGACGACGGCGCAGGATGCTCGCCGTGCGCCGGGCGCGCAGCGTCGGCCTGGGCACGGCCACGTACCTGGCGTTCCTCGTGCCCCTGGGAGCGGTGGTCGCCATGCCGGCCGCCGTGGTCGCGGCGACCCTGCTCGCCCGGGACGCCCTCCGGGACGACCCGGCCACCGCGGCGTCCCTCGGGGAGGACGCCGGGCCTCCGGCCGGGCAGCACGTGATCGGCCCCCGCGCCGACGGGCCTCAGCCGAGCAGCAGCTCGAGCGGTCCGCGGACGAAGTAGACGACGAAGCCGGCCGCCACGACCCAGAGCAGCGGGCTGACGGAGCGCGCGTGCCCGGACAGCGACCGCACGACGACCCAGCTGATGAAGCCGACGCCGATGCCGTTCGCGATCGAGTAGGTCAGCGGCATGACGACGATGGTGAGGAACACGGGCAGGGCCACCGAGAACGAGCCCCACTCGATGTCCTTGATCTGCGACACCATGAGCGCCCCGACGATGACGAGCGCCGCCGCCGCGACCTCGAGCGGCACCACCTGCGTGAGCGGCGTGAAGAACATGGCGAGCACGAACAGCACGCCCGTGACGACCGAGGCGAACCCCGTGCGGGCTCCCTCGCCGATGCCCGACGCCGACTCGACGAAGACCGTGTTCGACGACGAGCTCGTCGCGCCGCCGGCGATGGCGCCGACGCCCTCGACGACGAGGGCGGAGCGCAGGCGCGGGAAGGTGCCCTTCGCGTCCGCGAGGTCGGAGGCCTTCGCCAGGCCGGTCATGGTGCCCATCGCGTCGAAGAAGTTCGTGAAGACGAGGGTGAAGACGAGCATGACGGCCGAGAGCACGCCGATGCGCGCGAAGGCCCCGAAGCTGACGTCGCCGACGAGCGACAGGTCGGGCAGCGAGACGATCTGCGAGGGCAGCGCGGGGGCGTTGAGGTTCCAGTCGTCGAGGTTCTGGCCGTTGGACGGCGGCACCTGGAAGATCGCCTGCAGGGCGATCGCGACGATCGTCGAGGCGACGATGCCGATGAAGATCGCACCGCGCACGCCCCGGGCCATGAGCACGCCGATGACGACGAGCGCGATGACGAAGGTGATCGTGGGCAGGGTCGCGATCGAGCCCTCCGAACCGAGCTGCAGCGGCGGCGAGGCCAGCCCGCTCGTGCGGACGAACCCGGCGTCGACGAGGCCGATGAAGGCGATGAAGAGGCCGATGCCGACCGTGATGGCCGTCTTCAGCGCCGCGGGCACGGCCGTGAAGATGAGGCCTCGCAGGCCGGTCACGGCGAGGATCGTGATGATGAGCCCGTTGATGACGACGAGGCCCATCGCCTCGGGCCACGTGACGTCGCGCACGACCGTGACGGCCAGGAACGAGTTGATGCCGAGTCCGGCCGCGAAGGCGAACGGCAGGCGCGCGACGGCGCCGAAGAGGATCGTCATGACGCCCGCGGTGAGCGCGGTGACGGCGCCGACCTGCGCGTTCTGCAGCCATCCGCCCGTGACGTCCTGCGCCGCCTGGTCGGCGCTGAAGCCGCCGAGGATCAACGGGTTCAGGATCACGATGTAGGCCATCGTCACGAAGGTCACGACTCCGCCGCGGATCTCGCGCGACCAGTTCGAGCCCCGGGCCGAGATCTCGAAGTAGCGGTCGACGCGGCCGAGGGTGCCCCGGGAGGGTGCGGTGCCGGTGGGCGCGGACGATCTCATGGGCGACTCCTGCGGTGGTGGTGGTCCGGCGCCAGATCCTGGGCGGACTCCCAGCTTACGACGCCGGAGGCGCTCCCTCGGCGGGCAGGGCGGGCGACCAGCCCGGCCACGGGGTCGGTCGGGCCAGGGCGTCGAGCCCGTCGCACTCCCACTCGACCCACCTCGTGTGCACGCGGTGCCCGTCCTCGTCGCCCACGAAGGCCGGATCGTCGACGAGGAGGCGGTGGAAGGGCAGCACGGTCGTGGGGCCCGTGACGACGGCCGAGGCGAGCGCGCGGCGCGACCGCCGGAGGGCCTCCTGCCGGTCGCGACCGGAGACGACGCAGCGCATCACCTCGCCCTCCCGACCGCGAGGCAACAGGCCGCCCTGGGCGACCGCGAGATCGGTGCGCACGCCGTGTCCGCCGGGCGCCTCGAGCCGTTCGAGGCGCGCGGGTGCCGGGACGAAGCCGCGGCCGGGGTCCTCCGCCACGACGAGCCAGTCGATCGCGCAGCGGTCGACGTGGGGCGTGGCGTCGACGTCGAGCGGCTGGCCGTCGGCGACGAGCAGCTGCTGACGGACGAGGTCCACGCCCGTGGCGTGCTCGGTGGCCGCACCGCGGTCGGTGAGGCACGGCGACGCCTCGAGGAACGACGCGACTCCGGACTGGGCCACGAGGAACTCCACGGTGCAGAGCCCGCGCAGGCCGGCCGCGACGGCCACGTCGCGCGCCCCCGCGGTGATCGCCTGCTGCTGCTCCGGGGTGAGGGACGGCGCGGGCGCCTCGACGACGAGGGGGCGGTGCCGGCGCTGGACGCTCGCCTCGCGGGTGCCCAGCACGACCACCTCGCCCGAGGCGTCGCCGACGAGCTGCACCTCGACGTGCCGCGGTCGGTCGAGGTACTGCTCGACGAGGCACTCCCCCCGCCCGGTCGAGCGCACGCCCTCCTGGACGACGGCCTCGAGGAGGTCGCCGATCTCGTCCAGGCGACGGACGACCCGGAGCCCCGTGGTGCCCGTGCCCGAGGCGGCCTTGAGCGCGACGGGCAGTCCGTGCCGCTGCGCGAACGCGACGACCTGCGCCGAGGTCGCGACGGCTCCGCTCGACGCGACGACGAGCGGCACGCCGGCCTCCTCCGCGACGCCGCGGGCGGCGAGCTCGTCGCCCAGCAGCTCGAGCGTGCCGGGATCGGCGCCGATCCAGGTGAGGCCGGCGTCGGCGACACGCCGCGCCGCCTCGGGGCTCTCGGCGAGGGCGCCCGTGCCCGGGTGGAAGGCGTCGGCCCCGGCGCGGGCGGCGACGTCGAGGAGCGCGTCGAGGTCGAGGTACGGGTCACGGCCCTGGCCGGGCTCGCCGACGGGCAGGGACCACGCGCTCGTCGCGAGCTGCGCGTGGCGCGCGTCGACGTCCTCCGGCGACCAGACCGCGACGGACTCGACGCCGTGGTCGGCGCACGCCTCGACGACGCGCACCGCGGCGAGGCCGCGCGCCGCCACCAGGACGCGCCTCACTGCTCGCTCCCGCGCTCGTCGAGGTCCCGGTCGACCGCGACCTCACGGCGGCCGTCGAGGACCGGCCCCGGCACGACGCGGAAGCGCACCCGACCGCCGACCGGCACCTGCGCGATGCGGTCGAGCTGGCCGGCGACCACGACCGCCACCACCGGGCGCGAGACGGTCACGGGGTGGTCGGACATGGCGACGACGAGGGTGCCGTCGGCAGCGACCTCGACCCCGCCGGGCACCAGCGGCTCGCGCGGCAGGACGGCCGAGCACGTCGTCACGAGGGTCGTCGGGCCGCCGAGGCGCAGTCCCGTCCGGTCCGAGCCGGGCGCGACGCGCCACGCCTCGTCGACGAGGGCTTCGAGCGAGGCGGGCTCGACGAGGTCGTGACGGGGCCCGAGCACGACGTCGACCACGGTGACGCCGTCGGCCGAGGGCACCGAGCGCTGGGCGTCGACCGCGGGCGCGGCGACGGCCTCGGCCCAGGCCGTGCCGACGGGCACCAGGTCGCCCGGTCCCAGGAGGCCGGGTCCCGTCCCGGTCCGCAGGTCCCCCGACGCGCTCTCCAGGACCGCGGGCACGGCCAGCCCGCCCCGCACGGCGAGGCAGGTCCAGACGCCGCTCGGCGGCTCCCCCACGCTGAGCACGTCGCCGTCGTCGAGCGCGAAGGGCGCTCCCACCTCCTCATGGCGCCGCCCCGAGGGCGTGCGCACGACGACCGGGACCGGGGCGCCGGCGAGGGCGACGACGTGGTCGCCCTCGGCGACGGCCTCGAAGCCGCCGCCGGCGAGCTCGAGCACCGCGGCGCCCGAGGTCATGCCGACGAGACGGTCGGCCTCGCGCACCGCGCGGTGGTCCATGCCGCCCGAGCGCGAGACGCCGAGGCTCGAGCGGCCCGGGCGACCGAGGTCCTCGACGAGGGCGTGCCCGCCCGGGTGCACGACGCGCAGGCCGCCCCGGGTGGGCGGCTCGTCGGCGCCGACGACGACGTCGTCCTCGACGACGGTCTCGCCGCGGTCGCGCGCGTCGGCGAGGGCCGCGGCGTCGTCGGCCTCGACGAACCGGACGCGCATGCCGGGCTGGAGGGCGGCGGGCACGCGCCGCCGGAGGTCCCAGAGCGCCACGTCGGTGCGGGCGAGGACGACGTCGCCGGGGTGCGGGGCGCCCGGACGCACGACGAGGTGGCCGTCGACGACCGCGACCGTGCCACGGCCGTCGGCCCCCTCGTCGTCCGCGTCCGCCACGGCGTCGCCGTCGGGCGCGGGGAGGCCCGTGAGCAGGGGGTCGGTGCAGAGCAGGTGGGCCGTCCCCGGCTCGTCGCTCGTGGTCGCGACGGCGTAGGTGGTGCCCAGGTGGCGGGCGAGCAGGGCGTCGGGCTCGCTGGCCGCGGCCTCGGCGACCCGCTCGAGCACGGCGGTGTCGTGCTCGACGGGCAGCACCACGAGGCGGCCGTCGCGGGCGGGGTCGTGCCGGACGCGCGTCCTGCGCACGACGGTCACGAGGGTCTCCGCGGTGAGCAGCGAGTCGAGGAACCTCAGGGCGACCGTGCGCTCCCCCGGCACGACGTCGGTGACGCCGCCGAGGGGCTCGGCCACGAGCGTCGAGAAGAGGGCGAGGGCCTCGTGCGGGCCCGCGGCCTCGACCAGCACGCCGTCGGTCCCGAGCGGCAGGAACCGCAGCGGGGCGTCGTCGCGCGGGGCGCCGGGAGGGGTCTGCGCGGCGTCGGTCATCGTCCGATCATGGCCGACGCACCTGCGCACGGCCCGGAGGCGGTGCGGCCGGTCCGCCCGTCCCGCGCGCGGCCGGGGGCCTCAGGAGCCGCGCCGCACCCCGAGCGCGGCCGTCACGAGGGGCACCTGCAGCGGCAGGCGGGCGACCGTGACCACCCGACGACGCGTGCCCGCCCGGTCGCTGCGGAGGGCCCGGAGGGCCATCGAGACGTTGGCCGGGAACACGGCGACGAACAGGGCCGCGGCGAGCGCCCCGCCCGTGCGCCGGGTGCCGGGCACGGCGAGCGCCGCCGCGACGACGAGCTCGGCCACGCCGGAGGCGAGGGTCCAGGGGCGGGGGCGGCCGGGCAGGGAGCGGGGCACGACGGCGTCGTAGGTGGCGGGCACGGCGAGGTGGAGCAGGCCGGAGGCGCCGAGCACGACGGCGAGGGCGGTGGCCGTGCGTGCGGCGCGGGCGGGGCGGGGCGTGCGGCGGGCTCGGGTCATGGGGCCATCCTCCCCCTCCCGCGGCCCGGGGCGGGGCCGGACGGTACGGTGGGGGCCCACCACCGTTCGAAGGAGAACCCCATGACCGTCGAAGGTTGGACGCAGAGCCTCACGGCCGGTCCGCTCCTCCTGATCGCCGCGGGTGCGATCCTCGTCCTGCTGTTCCTCATCATCAAGCTGCGCGTGCACGCGTTCGTGGCGCTGATCCTCATCAGCCTGGTCACGGCGTTCGCGACGGGGATCCCCACGTCGCAGATCGTGACGGTGCTGTCGGGCAGCTTCGGCTCGACCCTCGGGGCCGTGGCCCTGCTGGTGGGCCTCGGGGCGATGCTGGGCCGCCTGGTGGAGACGAGCGGCGGGGCGAAGGCCCTGGCGGACACGCTCATCGGTGCGTTCGGCGAGCGCCGTGCCCCCCTGGCGCTGGGCGTGGCCTCGCTGGTCTTCGGGTTCCCGATCTTCTTCGACGCGGGGCTCGTCGTCATGCTGCCCATCGTGTTCTCGGTGGCGCGTCGCCTGGGCGGCGGGGTGCTGCGCTACGGCCTGCCCGCGGCCGGCGCCTTCTCGGTCATGCACATCTTCGTGCCGCCGCACCCGGGGCCGGTCGCCGCGTCGACCTTCTTCGAGGCGAACGTGGGCGTCGTGATCCTCGTCGGCCTCCTGGCGGCGATCCCCACCTGGTTCGTCACGTCGTACCTCTACGGGCTGTGGGCCGGCAAGAAGTTCGTGCTGCCCGTCCCGGAGCTGCTGGGCAAGGCGGACGAGCGGGCCGAGTCGGACCCGCCGCGCTTCGGCACGGTCGTGGCGGTCCTCCTGCTGCCGCTGGTCCTCATCTTCCTCAACACGGGCCTCAACACGGCGGCGCAGTCCGGGGCGTTCGGCGACGGGCTGGCCGACCAGACCTGGTTCCAGGTCCTGCGCACCCTGGGCGAGACGCCGGTGGCCCTGCTGATCTCGCTGCTGGTCGCAGCCGTCGTCCTCGGCCGCCGACGCGGGATCGAGAAGTCGGCGCTCGAGAGCACGTTGGAGTCGGCCCTGGGCCCGGTCGCCTCGGTGATCCTCATCACGGGCGCGGGCGGCATGTTCGGCGGCGTCCTGCGGGCGAGCGGGATCGGCGACGCCCTGGCCGACGTCCTGGGCGACCTCGGGATCCCCCTCGTCCTGGCCGGGTTCCTCATCGCGGCGATCCTGCGCATCGCGCAGGGCTCGGCGACGGTGGCGCTCACGACGGCCGCGGGCCTCATCTCGCCGGCGGTCCTCGCCGCCGACCTCGGCGCCCTCCAGGTGGCGGCGCTGGTCGTCGCGGTGGCGGGCGGCTCCGTCGTCGCCAGCCACGTCAACGACTCGGGCTTCTGGCTCGTCGGCCGGTTCTTCGACATGGACGTCAAGACGACGCTGAAGACGTGGACCGTCATGGAGACGACCATCGGCCTCATGGGCTTCGGCATCGCGAGCGTCGTGTTCGGGCTGGCGTCGCTGGCCTGACACCACGGCGGCCTGCCGCCGCCCCGGCCGGACACCGCGTCGGCCTGCCACCGCGGCGGCCTGCCACCGCGGCGGCCGGACCCGCCCGCCGGTCAGACGGCGGGCCTCCTGCGCGGCGCGCCGAAGGCGAGGGCGACGTCGAGCGGGGCGTCGCGACCGTCGGGCAGGCGGACGGTGCCCGTGACCCGCAGGTGGTCGCCGGCGGAGATCGTGAGGTCCGCCGTGAGCTCGGCCAGGGGCTCGTCGGCGTCTCCGAGGTCGAGGCCGACGTCGTGCAGCACGGCGACGTCGTCGTCCAGCTCGGCGCCGAGGGAGGTGCCGTCGAAGCCGACGGGCAGGGCGCGACAGCGCAGCACGGGCGGCGGTCCCCCGTCGGCGGGGCGCGTGCCCGCGACCACGACCGCGTCGAGGACGCCGTCGGCCGTGAGGGTCACGAGGCAGGCGCGGAGGTCCAGGCCGAGGTCGACGCCGTCCAGGCGGAAGCGGGGCTGCACCCCGTCACGCTAGTGCGCCGAGGCGCAGACTGGGCGGCATGAAGTCGATCGTCCACACCGAGACCGGACCCTCCAGCGTGCTGCACCTCGTCGACCGCGACCTGCCCGAGCCCGGGCCGGGCGAGGTGCGCGTGCGCGTCGTGCTGAGCGGGGTCAACCCCACCGACTGGAAGTCGCGTTCCGGCGAGGGCCCGGGCGGCGCGCTGCCGTTCCCCGAGGTCACGCCCGACCAGGACGGCGCCGGCGTCGTCGACGCGGTCGGCGAGGGCGTCCCGGGGCTCGCCGTCGGCGACCGGGTCTGGACCTACCTCTCCGCCCACCAGCGCCCCACCGGCACCGCGCAGGAGCACACGGTCCTGCCCGCCGAGCGCGTCGTCCCCCTGCCGGACGGCGCGTCGATGGAGCTGGGCGCGAGCCTGGGCGTGCCCGCCATGACCGCCCACCGCGCGCTCACCGTCCGCGAGGACGGCCCCTCGCGGCTGGAGCCGGGCGCCCTCGCCGGCACCACCGTGCTGGTGGCAGGAGGCGCGGGCGCCGTCGGGCACGCCGCGATCCAGCTGGCGAGGTGGGCCGGCGCGACCGTCCTCACGACGGTGAGCAGCGACGAGAAGGCCGCCCTGGCCCGGGCGGCCGGCGCGCACCACGTGGTGAACTACCGCGAGCAGGACGTCGCGGCGGTCGTCCGCGAGCTGGCACCGGACGGCGTCGACGTCGTCGTCGAGGTCTCGCTCTCGCAGAACGCGGCCGTCGACCAGCAGGTCGTGGCGCACAGGGCCGCGGTCGCGATCTACGCGAACGACGGTGACGACCGCGCGACCCTCGACCTGCGCGCGAACATGACCACCAACACGCGCTACCAGTTCGTGCTGCTCTACACCGTCGGCGACGCGGCCCTCCGCGCCGCCGTCGAGGACGTGACCGCCGCCGTGCGCGACGGCGCCCTCGAGGTCGGTGAGGCGACCGGGCTGCCGCTGCACGAGTACCCGCTCGAGCGGACGGCCGAGGCGCACGACGCCGTCGAGGCCGGCGCCGTCGGCAAGGTGCTGGTCCGGGTCGGCCGGGAGTGAGCGAGGACGCGGCGGGAGCGTCGCCTCCTCGCCCGACCAGCGCCCACCAGGCCGAGGCGCTCGCCCGGAGCGTGCTGCCCGCGCCCGAGCGGGTCGGGGAGCGGACCTGGTCGCTCGCGCTCCCGGTCGGCGAGCGACCGCTCGACGCCACGCTCGCCTACCTGCTGGAGGGCGACGGGGGCGAGCTCGCGCTCGTCGACCCCGGCTGGGGAGAGGGCGACGCCGTCGGGCGCCTGCGGGCGGCCGTGGCCGCGACGGGGCACGACCTGGCCGACGTCGGGCTCGTCGTGGCGACGCACCTGCACGCCGACCACCTCGGTGCGGCGGAGGCCGTCCGGCGGGCCACGGGGGCCCGCGTGGCGGTGCACGCCCTCGACGCCGAGGCGGACCGCTGGCTGCCCGGCCGTCGGGCCACCGCCGAGGCGGACCTCGCCCGCTGGGGCGTCCCCACGGGCGAGCTGCCGGCCCTGCGCGACTCCTGGGCCGTGGGCAGCGCGGTGACGAGCGTCGTGCCGGACCTCCTCCTGGGCGACGGCGACCTCCTGCCGCTGCCCGGCCGCGCGGTGCGCTGCACCTGGACGCCCGGGCACACGGCAGGGCACCTCTGCCTCGTCGACCCCGAGGGCGCGCTCGTGCTCACGGGCGACCACGTGCTGCCGCACGTGAACCCCGGGATCGGCCTCGGCGGCCCCGGGCCCGGCGATCCCGTCTCGGACGTGCTGGCCTCCCTGGGGCGCGTCGCCGACCTCGACGACGGCTCGATCGAGGTCGCCCCCGGTCACGGCTACCGCTTCCGGGGCCTGCGCGAGCGGTCCGAGGCGCTCTCGGCGCACCGCCTCGCCCGCGACGACGCCGCGGCGCGTGCCCTCGACGCCCTCGGCGGGCGGCGAGGGGCCACCGCACCGACCGTCTGGGAGCTGGCCAGCCACCTGCCCTGGACCGGCGGGTTCGACGCCCTGCACGGCGCGACGCTCGGCTCCGCGCTCGCCCAGACGGCGTGGCACGTCGCGCACCTCGGCCGCGACGACGAGCTGCACGACGCCGCCGCCTGACGCCGTCCGCGACGGGTGACGTCCTCGACGACGGCTGGGAGCCTCTCGGTCGGGCGTCGTAGCGTGCGGGAGGACCACGACCACCGACCCTCGAGGAGACCCCGTGACCGCACCCGCCACCGCCACCGCCCCCGTCCGCACCGCGCTCGTCCTCGGCGGTGGTGGCATCGCGGGCATCGCCTGGGAGGTGGGCCTGCTCTCCCGGCTCCTGGAGCTCGGCGTCCCGCTCGACGACGCCGACCTCGTGGTGGGCACCTCGGCGGGCTCCGTCGTCGGCACCGTCCTCCGCCGGGGGCTCGTCGAGGAGGGCTACCGCGAGCAGCTCGAGCCGGCGGAGGGCACGCCCGAGGGCACGATCGACGCCGCCGGCCTGGAGGCGCGGGTCGCGACGGTGCTCGCGGGCGCCGCCGACGACCAGGAGGCGCGGGCCCGCCTGGGCGCGCTCGCCCGGCAGGTGCCGCTCACCGGCCCCGAGCCCGAGCTGGTCACCGCCATGCGCGCCCGCTTCGGCGCCGAGGCCGCCTGGCCCGAGCGCGACCTGGCCGTCTGCGCGGTCGACGCGACGACCGGCGCCTTCCGCGTCCTCACCCGCGACTCGGGCGTGCCGCTGCACGTCGCCGTCGCCGCCAGCTGCTCGGTGCCGCTCGTCTGGCCGACGGTCGAGGTCGACGGTGCCGCCACCATGGACGGCGGCGTGCGCAGCGGCACGAACGCCGACGTCGCCGACGCGGCCGAGAGGGTCCTCGTGCTCTCCTGCGGCCCCGAACTGCCCGCCTCGCCCCTGGGTCCGACCCTGCCGCAGGTCGTCGCCGCCCGCCGCGCGGCGGGGAAGGCCGTGCACGTCGTCGAGGCCGACGCGGCGAGCCTCGCCGCCTTCGGCGGGCAGTCGCTCTCCGTGGCGTCCCGGCGGCCGTCCGCCGAGGCCGGGCGACGGCAGGCGGAGGACGTCGTCGACGCCGTCCGCGCCTTCTGGCAGGACGGCCGCGGCGCCGCCTGAGGGGCCGGGCCGGCGTCCGGGGGCCGGTAGGCTCCCGTGGTGTCCTCCGGTCCCCTGCGCCTCGCGCTCGTCTCGCTGCACACCTCTCCCGGGGCGGACCCCGGCAGCGGCGACGCGGGCGGCATGAACGTCGTCGTCCGTCACCAGGCCGCCGCCCTCGGCGCCCTGGGCCACGACGTCGAGGTGCTCACCCGTCGCTCCTCGCCCGACCAGCCCGCCGTGTCCGAGCTCGCCCCGGGCGTGGTCCTGCGCGTCCTCGACGCCGGACCCGCCGAGGTCGTCCCCAAGGGCCGCCACGAGGAGTTCACCGCGGAGTTCACGGCCACGATGCGCGAGCTCGGTCCGTGGGACGTCGTGCACGGGCACCACTGGTTCTCCGGCGTCGCCGCGCTGCCCGTCGCCCGCGATCTCGGCGTGCCCTACCTGCAGAGCTACCACTCGATCGCCGCCGACCCGTCGACGCCGCTGTCGCACGGCGAGCGTCCCGAGTCGGCGGGCAGGCTGGCCGGCGAGGCACGTCTCGCGCGCGAGGCGGACGTCGTCGTCGCCGTGAGCGAGGCCGAGGCGGCGACGGTCTCCGAGCGCCTCCGGGGCGCCGCGGAGCGCGTCGTCGTCGTCCCGCCCGGGGTGGACGCCGACGTCTTCCGCCCGGGGCCGCGCGACAGTCCGCCGTTCGTCCTGGTGGCCGGCCGTCTCGAGCCCCTCAAGGGCCCCGACCTCGCGCTCCGTGCCGTGGCCGCCGTGCCCGCGGGCGTCCGACCGCGGCTCGTCGTCGCCGGGGGCGCCTCCAGCGAGCACGCCGACTACGAGGCCGAGCTCCACCGCCTCGCCGACGAGCTGGGCCTGGCCGACGAGGTGACCTTCGTGGGCCCGCGCAGCCGACGGGGCCTCGCCGAGCTCCTCCGTGGCGCGTCGGTCGTGGTCGTGCCCAGCCACAGCGAGACCTACGGGCTCGTCGCGCTCGAGGCGGCCGCCTCCGGCACTCCCGTGGTCGCCGCCGACGCCGGCGGACTGCGCGAGGCCGTCGTGCACGGCGCGACCGGGACGATCGTCGGCGATCGCGACCCGGAGACCTGGGGTGCCGCGATCGGCGCGTACCTCGACGACGCCGACCTCGCGGCGGTCACCGCGACGGCCGCGAGGGAGCACGCGCTCGCCCGCCCCTGGAGCCGGTCCGCGCGGGCGCTCGAGGCCACGTACCGCCGGGCCCTCTCGGCACGCTGACGCGGGTCGTCGCGCGACGCCGCACCGGGCACCGGCGTGACCGCGGTGCACGGCGGAGGCCGCTCGGGCGGGTAACGTCGTCCCGGTCGGTCGCGCTCGCGCGCCGACGACCGTCGGACCGGCGCCGCACCCCTGCCCGTGAAGCTCGTGCGGCACCGCGCCGACCAGGGGCCGCACCTCCTGCCCGGAGGTGCGGCTCCGCTCGTCCCGGCGGTGCGGGAGAGCGGCACCCTCCCGGTCGGGCCGCCTGCCGTGGAAGCTCCGGACGGACCTGGAGGGGTGCCGCGCACGCGTCGTCGAGGACGTGTGCTCGACCAGACCACCACCGCGGGCGCTGGTCGTCAACCCCGGTCCGCCTTGGTTGCCGCGCCACGGCGAGCTTGATAAAATCCCAGGTCAACATCGATATTCGCTAGACCCTCTACCTAGACGGCCTAGCTGGCTATGATCGGGTGATGACCATGCAACAGCCGCTCGCGGACTTCGACGCCTCCGGGTACTGGTACGAGGCCACGAACGAGGAGCGCGGCGTCGAGGTGCTGAACGCCCTCCGTCGCTACCGCGCCGCCGAGAGCGAGATGCGGAAGCGCACGCGGACCTCCATGAAGATGGGCGAGACCGACCTCCAGGCGATCCGGTACCTCATGCAGTCCCAGCGGAGAGGGCTCCCGGTCAGCGCGAAGGACCTCGCGACGCACCTGAAGATCACCACCGCGTCGACGTCGGTCCTCATCGCACGACTCGTCAAGAGCGGCCACCTGCTCCGGCACGCCGACCCGCACGACCGTCGCGCCGTCCTGCTCACGGCCACGGGCGAGTCCGACACCGAGGTCCGCGCGACCCTCGCGGGCATGCACGCGCGGATGATCGTCGCCGCGGAGCACCTCTCCGCCGACGAGGCCGCCGCCGTCGTGGGCTTCCTCCGGGAGATGGCGGCGGCCGTCGAGCACGAGGACGACGCAGGAGCAGCCACGCCGACCCACTGACGGCGACCCGCGAGGCGTGTCCACTTTGCGCACCGGGACTCGATCTAGTTAGAGCGACTAGGGAACATGCGGCATCATGGACCACGTCACCGGTTCACGGCGGTGACTGTCCGGGTTCTCCTCAGGCGGCGCAGGGTCGTCAGGAACGAGTCGAATCATGCACGCGCACCACTCCACCAGCCCGCTGGCCGGCCTCCGTCACGAGGACCTCGTGTCGATGCTGAGGACCCGCTTCGACGTCACGGCCGAGGTCGTCGACGTCGACCCGTTCACCACGCGCACGGTGGAGCGGATCTCCGCCTGACCGGTCCACGGCGGTCGCCCAGCTGGCACGGACCCGTTCGACAGCCGGAGCCCCGTACCCTCTCGGCGTGACCCGACGAACCCGTCCCGTGCTCCGAGCGGTCGCGGCCTGCCTGTTCCTCGCCCTCGTCACCGGGTGCGCCCCGACCGGCGACGTCACGCCACCACCGGCCTGCCCGGAGGTCGACCCCGTGCTCGTGGGCGACATCTCCGTCCCCGCCGGCCCCGTGGCGGGCTACTGCCAGGACCGCCTGGTCAACGCCGCGCAGGTCGTGCGGGCCGCACGGTCGCTGGGCATCGGCGAGCACACCCAGGCCATCGGGGTCATGACCGCCATGGGCGAGTCGAGCCTCGTCAACGTCGACCACGGTGACGAGGTGGGACCCGACTCGCGGGGGCTGTTCCAGCAGCGCGACAACGGCCAGTGGGGCACCTACGCGGAGCGCATGGACCCGTACACCGCTGCGCTGCACTTCTTCGAGCGCCTCGTCTCCCTGCCCGACTGGAAGTCCCTGGCCCCCACCGAGGCGGCCCACGCCGTCCAGGTCAACGCCGACCCCGACCACTACACGCGCTGGTGGCCCGAGGCGCAGGAGGTCGTGGCGGCCCTCACGGACGCCACCGGTTGACGACGCCCTTGCCACCTCGGCAACACCGCTGGGCCGTGAGCGCCGGCCGCACCTAGGGTCGCCCTCGTGACCGACCTCGAGCAGCCCCACCCGCACCCGCACCCGCACGCGACCGACCAGCCGGACCCGTCGACGCCGACGTCCGCCCCGACGTCGGACCCCGCCTCCTGGGGCGCCGCCGACTGGGACGCCCGGTACGCCTCGCGGGAGCACGCGTCGGCACCGGGGCGCCTCTGGAGCGGCGCGCCCAACGCGACCCTCGTCGCCGAGGCCGAGGGCCTCGCTCCCGGCCGCGCCCTCGACGTCGGCTGCGGCGAGGGCGCCGACGCACTGTGGCTCGCCCGGAGGGGCTGGCAGGTCACGGGCCTCGACCTGAGCCGGGTCGCGCTCGCGCGGGCGGCCGCCGCGGCCGCCGCCGACCCCCGCGTCGCGGGGCGCACGACCTGGCACCGGGTCGACGTCGGCGACTGGTCGCCGGCGACCGCCTCCGCGGACCTCGTGACGGCGCACTTCCTGCACGAAGCTCCCGCGCGGCGCGCGACGACGTTCCGCCACCTGGCCTCCGCCGTGGCCCCCGGCGGCACCCTGCTCGTGGTCGGCCACTCCCCCGCGGACGTCACGACGGGCCTCCGGTCGGTCGAGCACGCCGAGCTCCTCTTCGGCCCCGACGACGTGGTGGCCGCGCTCGACCCGGCCTCCTGGACGATCGAGGTCGCCACGGAACGCCCTCGACCCGAGCGGAGCCACGAGCGCTCCGGCCCGGGCTCCCGGACCGGCACCGCTCACGACACCGTCGTCCGGGCTCGCCGCCGGCCCTGACGGCCGGGCGGCACGCGGAGGCCTAGGCGACGACGCCCGAGCCCTCCCCGGCACGTGCGACCCGCGCCTCGACGCTGTCCGCCGCGACCATCGCCCGGAGGCGCACGGTGGCGATCTCGCCGAGCTCACGGGCGACGTCGCCCAGCTCGGCCGCCTCGTCCTGCTTGAGGCGACGGTCGAGCTCGTCGAGGACCTCCTGCCGGTCGCGCCCGGCCCCGCGCACGACGAAGGTCCGGCCGAAACGTGCCTCGTAGGTGGCGGCGCCCTCGGTGAGCGCGCGTCCCGTGCGGTCGGCGTCCCCTTCGTCGACCAGCGCCTCGCTCCACGAGACGTCGACGGGAGGTCGGTGCGCCAGCACCTCGTCCACCTCGGCGGCGGTGAGGGTGGCGGCCGCGGCCTCCGCCGCCCCGCAGAGGTCGTCGGCGGTCGCGTAGGGCCCACCGGCCACGACGTCGTCGACCCAGCGCCCGACGGGGAGGACTGTCGTCAGGCGGGCTCGGAGGTCGTCGGCGGGGAGGTCGGTCATGCGGCCAGCCTGCCACCCCGGCTCAGCCGCGGGCCGCGGAGGCGGACGGCACTGCCAGACTCCCAGGGCGGTCGACCACCGCCGCGCCTCCTGCGCGCCCGCACGACACCGAGGATCTCGTGACCCGCCTCCGCACCGACCCCGCCCGCACGCAGCTCGTGCTCATGCTCGCCCTCACCTTCACGACGGGCGTCGTCGACGCCGTGGGCTACCTCGGCCTCGACCGCGTCTTCACGGCCAACATGACGGGCAACGTCGTGATCCTCGGCATGGCGCTCGCCCAGGCGGAGGACCTCCCCGTGGCGGGTCCGCTGCTCGCCCTGGGCACGTTCCTGGTCGGGGCCGTGGCGGGCGGCAGGACGCTCCGCACGGCCCGACCGGGCTGGTCCGGCAGGCACACGGTCGCCTTCGCCGTGACCGGCACGGTCCTTGTAGCCCTGGGGGCCGCGAGCGTCGCCTGGCGACCCCAGGAGGGCACGCCGTGGGCCTTCACCGTGACGGGGCTGCTCGGCGCGGCCATGGGCCTGCAGGCGGCCACCGCGCGCCGCATCGCCGTCGCCGACGTGACGACCGTCGTCGTGACGTCGACGATCGTGGGGCTCGCCGCCGACTCGCGCCTCGCCGGCGGCACCGGGGTGCGCGCACCCCGACGGGTGCTCGCCGTGCTGCTGATCCTCGCGGGCGCGGGCGTCGGCGCCCTCCTGCTGCAGGTGCACGTGGGCCTGGGCATGGCGGTCGCGGGCGGGCTCACGCTGCTCGTCGCGCTCGCCGGCCACCTGCTGCGGGAGCGTCGGGCGCCTTCGAGCGACAGCTGACGGACATCTGCGATCGTGTTGCTTTCGTCGTGCTCGGCGCCTAGCATCGTCGACAGCGCAGACGAGCGCAGGTGAACGAAGACCGGCACAGGTGACGCGGAGGTCCCATGTACGCGACGGAGCGGCACGACGCCATCCTCTCCACGCTCCGCGAGCGGGGCCGCGTCGTCGTGGCCGAGCTCGCCGGCAGCTTCGACGTCACCACCGAGACCGTCCGTCGCGACCTCGACGCCCTGGAACAGGCGGGCCACCTGCAGCGCGTCCACGGCGGCGCCGTCGCGCCGGGTCGCAGCAGCGTGAGCGAGCTGTCGGTCGACGAACGCTCCCGCCGGCACACGCCCGGCAAGCTCGCCGTGGCCCGCCTCGCCGCCCGGCTCGTGCCCCCGACCTTCACCGGCTCCGTGGCGCTCGACGCCGGGACCACCACCGCTGCGCTGGCCGCCGAGCTCGCCTCCTGGCGGCCCGCGGCACCGGGGGGCGTGCTCACGGTGGTGACCAACGCGGTCCCCATCGCGGCCCTCCTGCAGCACAGCCCGCACGTCGACCTGCACCTGCTGGGCGGCCGGGTGCGGGGCGTGACGAGCGCCGCCGTCGGCACCTCGACGGTCGAGCAGCTCGGCGGGCTCCGCCCCGACATCGCCTTCGTCGGCACCAACGGCCTCAGCGCAGGGTTCGGGCTCTCCACCCCCGACGAGCTCGAGGGCGCCGTCAAGGCCGCCCTCGTCCGGGCCGCGCGCCGCTCGGTCGTCGTCGTCGACGCGACCAAGCACGGCGAGGAGGCGCTCGTGCGCTTCGCCCGCCTCGCCGAGGTCGACACGATCGTCACCGACCTCGCTCCCCCGGCCGACCTCGCCGAGGCCCTCGAGGCCGACGGCGTCGAGGTCCTCGTCGCCGACCCGTCCGACGCCCCCTCAGGAGGCCCCGCGTGATCGTCACCGTCACCGCCAACCCGTCGCTCGACCGCACCATCGAGCTCGCGGCCCCGCTCGCCGTCGGGGCCGTGCAGAGGTCCGTCCGCACCACCGACGAGCCCGGCGGCAAGGGCGTCAACGTCTCGCGCGCCGTCGCCGCCTCGGGGGGCGCGACCGTCGCCGTGCTGCCCGGCGCGCTCGACGACCCCGTCCTCGTGGCCCTCCGCGAGCGCGGCGTGCCGGCCGTGAACCTGCCGATCGTGGCCCGCCTGCGGGCCAACGTGACCCTCACCGAGCCCTCGGGGACGACCACCAAGGTCAACGAGCCCGGTCCCGACCTGTCCGCCCACGCCGACGCCCTCACCGCCCTGGTCGTCGAGCAGTCGGCGGGCGCCGACTGGCTCGTGCTCGCCGGCTCGCTGCCCCCGGGCCTGCCGGACGACCAGCTCGCCGTGCTCGTCCGGGCGGTGCAGGAGCAGCTGGGCGCGTCCGCCCCGCGCGTCGCCGTGGACTCGTCCGGTCACCCCTTCGCGGCCCTGCTCGACGCCGACGTGGCGATCGACCTCGTCAAGCCCAACGCGGAGGAGCTCGCCGAGGTCGTCGGTGGCGACCCCGCCGCCTTCGAGGCCGACCACGCCCTCGCCGCGACGGCCGCGCGGCAGCTGCTGTCCCGCGGCGTCCGGGCGGTCCTGCTGACCCTCGGCGGGTCGGGCGCCGTGCTCGTCACCGACGAGGGCTCCTGGGCCGCCGCCGCTCCCCGCATCACGCCCCTCAGCACCGTCGGCGCCGGCGACTCGTCGCTCGCCGGCTACCTGCTCGCCGAGACGAGCGGCGCCGCCCCCGCGGACCGCCTCGCCCAGGCCGTCGCCTCCGGCGCGGCCGCCGCGGCGCTGCCCGGCAGCGTCGTCCCCGCCCTCGACCAGACCCGCCCCGACCACGTCTCCGTGGTCCGCGTCGACGTGCCGGTGCCGCCGGCCGCCGCCTGACGCGCCCGTCCTTCCCCGCATCGCCACCGCCTCCTGCACCAGCAGAGCCGCTCACCAGAGGAGAGCCCATGTCCACCCTCATCACGACCGGTCTCGTCGGTCTCGACGACGACCTCGGCGCGACGTCGACCGACGTCATCCACGCGCTCGCGGCCCGCGTCGCCGCCGCCGGCCGGGCCGGTTCGGCCGAGTCGCTCGCCGCCGACGCGCTCGCCCGTGAGGCGTCCGTCGGCACGGGCGTTCCCGGCGGCATCGCGATCCCCCACGCCCGCTCGGCGAGCGTCACCGAGCCGACCCTGGCCTTCTCGCGCCTCGCACGGCCGGTCCCCTTCGGGGCGCCCGACGGCGACGCCGACGTGGTCTTCATGATCGCGGTGCCCGAGGGCGCCGACGGCGACCACATGACGGTGCTGTCGACGCTCGCCCGCGCGCTCATCCGCGAGGACTTCACGGCCGCCCTCCGTGCGGCCCGCACCCCCGACGACGTCGTGCGCCTCGTCGAGGACGAGGTCGGCGGCGAGGTCGCCGAGACGCGCGCGGCGTCCGCCGCTCCCGCAGGAGGCGCGACCCCCGCCCCCGACGCGGCCCCGGTCCGCCGCCTGGTCGCGGTCACCGCCTGCCCCACCGGCATCGCCCACACCTTCATGGCGGCCGACGCCCTCGTCGCCGCGGCGAAGCGCGCCGGGGCGGAGCTGCAGGTCGAGACGCAGGGCTCGTCGCAGGTGACCCCGCTCGACCCGGCCGTGATCGCGTCGGCCGACGCCGTCATCTTCGCCGTCGACGTCGACGTGCGCGACAAGGCCCGCTTCGCCGGGCTCCCCGTCGTGCAGGGACCGGTCAAGCGCGGGGTCGACGCCCCCGACGCCATGGTGGCCGAGGCGCTGACCGCCGCCGACGACCCCCGGGCCGCACGCGTCTCGGGCAGCGCGGCCCCCGGACCGGCCGAGGAACGCCAGCGGCAGGGCTTCGGCTCGTCGCTCAAGCGCTGGCTGCTCACCGGCGTGTCGTACATGATCCCGTTCGTCGCCGCGGGCGGACTCCTCATCGCGCTCGGCTTCGCCATGGCCGGGTACCAGATCGCGAACGACGCCGATGCCGTGCTCACGGCGTACTCGCTGGGGAACCTCCCGCCGGAGGGGCTCCTCTACTTCTTGGGGGCCGCGGCCTTCAAGATCGGCCAGCTGTCGATGGGCTTCCTCGTCGCGGCGCTGGCCGGCTACATCGCCTACGCCATCGCGGACCGGCCCGGGATCGCGCCCGGCTTCGTCGTCGGCGCGGTCGCCGTCTTCACCAACGCGGGCTTCATCGGCGGCCTGGTCGGCGGTCTGCTCGCCGGTGCGGCGGCGTACTGGATCGGCAAGCCGACGGTCCCCCGCTGGCTCCGCGGCCTCATGCCCGTCGTCATCATCCCGCTGCTCGCCTCGATCGTCGCGTCCGGCCTCCTGCTGCTCGTGCTCGGCGGCCCGATCGCCGCACTCATGGCGGCGCTCACGGACTTCCTCAACGGGCTCTCCGGCTCGGGCGCGGTCCTCCTCGGCGTGATCCTCGGCCTCATGATGTGCTTCGACCTCGGTGGTCCCGTCAACAAGGTCGCGTACGCCTTCGCCGTCGCGGGCCTCTCGGCCGGTTCCGTCACCGACAACCCGGCACCGCTCATGATCATGGCCACGGTGATGGGCGCCGGCATGGTGCCGCCGCTCGCCATGGCCCTCGCCTCGACCCTGCTCTACCGCAAGGGCTTCACGCAGGAGGAGCGCACCAACGGTGGCGCCGCCTGGCTCCTGGGCGCGTCGTTCATCTCGGAGGGCGCCATCCCGTTCGCCGCGGCCGACCCCCTGCGCGTGATCCCGGCCAGCATGGTCGGCGGTGCGGTCACCGGTGCGATCTCGATGGCGGCCGGCGTCACGTCACAGGCGCCGCACGGTGGCCTCTTCGTCTGGTTCGCCATCGACGGCCTCGGCATGTGGGTCGTCGCGATCCTCGCCGGCACGATCGTCACCGCCCTCGTGCTCGTCGCGCTCAAGGTGCTCGTGAAGCCGCGTCGCCAGGTCCCCGCGGTCGACGCGACCTCCGCCGACGCCGCCGGCGTCGTCGGGCAGGGCCGCCCCGTGGCGACCGCCTGACCCCACGCCCGTCGGGCGGGAGGCCGTGTCCCGGGAGGGGCGCGGCCTCCTGTGCGTCCACGGGCCTCCCAGCCTCGACGGGTGCCCGGGCGTACGGTCTGGGCATGGATCAGCACGAGCAGCCCGACGACCGTCGCACCGCCGACCTCGACCGCGAGGAGGTCGCATCGTCCCCCGCACCGAACGTCGAGGACGTCGCCGCCGACCTCTCGCTCGCCATCGTGTCCGAGGCGACCGCCATGACGCAGGACGACGCAGAGTCGCTCGAGCAGAGCGACGAGAACCTCCGCGACGTCGTGCGCGAGCAGGTGCAGCAGCCCCTCGACCCCCAGCAGGAGGAGGTCGTCGCCACGCTCGGCGCGGCCGGTGGCAGCCTCGCCGCGGGCCTCAGCGTCGCCCTCGCCGACGCCCGTGGCGTCGACGCGCGCGACGTGCTCCAGGCCACGGCCCAGGCCGTGCTCGCCCAGCGGAGCGACGCGCAGGGCGACGTCGGACGCTCCTGACACCATGGGGGCATGAGCCCCACCGACGCCGCCGCACCCGCCTCCGCCGCCCCTGACCGGGGCGATGCCGACCGGGTCGACGGTGGTCCTGGCGCCGCGGAGCTCGACGCCGAAGCGCTCGAGCTGCTGCGGGCCCTCACGGGCCGCGCCGACGCCGTGTTCCACGACGGGCAGCTCGAAGCGATCCGGGCCCTCGTCAGCGACCGGCGGCGGGCGCTCGTGGTCCAGCGCACCGGCTGGGGCAAGTCCGCCGTCTACTTCATCGCGACGCTGCTGCTGCGGCGGCGGGGCGGCGGTCCCACGCTCCTCGTGTCGCCCCTCCTGGCCCTCATGCGCGACCAGGTCGCCGCGGCGGCCCGCGCGGGCGTGCGCGCGGTGGCCGTCAACTCCGCGACGGCCCACGAGTGGGACGACGCCCAGCGTGCCCTCGCCGCCGACGAGGTCGACGTGCTGCTGGTCTCGCCCGAGCGCCTCAACAACCCGCGGTTCCGCGACGAGCAGCTGCCCCTCCTGGTGGCCCGCCTGGGCATGCTCGTCGTCGACGAGGCGCACTGCATCTCCGACTGGGGCCACGACTTCCGCCCCGACTACCGCCGCCTCGCCGAGCTCGTCCGTTCGCTGCCGCCCACCGTGCCCGTGCTCGCGACCACCGCGACGGCCAACGAGCGCGTCGTCGCCGACGTCGAGGAGCAGCTGTCGGCCGGGCCCGGGGCCGAGGTGCTGACCATCCGCGGCTCGTTGGCCCGCTCGTCCCTGCGGCTCGGCGTGCTCACGTTGCCCACCTCGGCCGACCGCCTGGGCTGGCTCGTCGGGCACCTGCGCGACCTGCCCGGCAGCGGGATCGTCTACGCCCTCACCATCTCGGCGGCCGACGACACCGCCCGCCTGCTCCGCCAGGCCGGCTACGACGTCGAGTCGTACTCGGGCCGCACCGACCCCGACGAGCGCGAGCGGCTCGAGGCCCGGCTCAAGGGGAACGACCTCAAGGCGCTCGTCGCCACGAGCGCCCTCGGCATGGGCTTCGACAAGCCCGACCTGGGCTTCGTCGTGCACCTGGGGGCACCGTCGTCCCCCGTCGCGTACTACCAGCAGATCGGGCGCGCGGGGCGTGCCACCGAGAACGCCGACGTGCTCCTGCTGCCCGGTCGGGAGGACACCGAGATCTGGCAGTACTTCGCCACGGCCTCCATGCCGAGCGAGCAGCGCGCCGCGGCCGTGCTGGCCGAGCTGGGCGACGTCCCCCTGTCGACGCCCGCCCTCGAGGCCCGGGTCGACCTCAAGCGCACGCCGCTCGAGCTCATGCTCAAGGTGCTCGACGTCGACGGCGCCGTCCAGCGCGTCCAGGGCGGCTGGATCGCCACCGGGCGGCCGTGGTCCTACGACGCCGAGCGGTACGGGCGCATCGGCGCTGCCCGCGTCGCCGAGCAGGAGGCGATGCTGCGGTACGAGCGCGGCGAGGAGTGCCGCATGCAGCTGCTGCAGTCCGAGCTGGACGACCCGGGCGCGGCCCGCTGCGGGCGGTGCGACGTCTGCGCGGGCGCCTGGTACCCGACCGACGTCGCCGCCGACGCCCAGGCGAGCGCTTCGGCCTCGCTCGACCGCGTCGGCGTCGAGGTCGAGCCGCGCGCGCAGTGGCCCACGGGCGCCGACCGTCTGGGCCTCCCGGTCAAGGGCAAGATCGCGCCGGAGGAGCGGGTCGAGCCCGGCCGCGCCCTCGCGCGCCTCACCGACCTCGGCTGGGGCACGACCCTGCGCGCCCTCCTGGCCGAGGGCGCGCCCGACGGCCCCGTGACGAAGGGGCTCGTCGACGGGTGCGTCCGCGTGCTCGCCGAGTGGGGCTGGGCCGAGCGCCCGGTCGGCGTCGTCGTGGTCCCCTCGCGTCGTCGCCCGCAGCTCGTCGCCTCGCTCGCGCAGGCGCTCAGCACCGTGGGGCGCCTGCCCCTGCTCGGCGAGCTGACCCTCGCCCGACCCGACGCGCCGTCACGGGCCGGCAGCGTCAACAGCGCCTACCGCCTGGCCGACGTGTGGGACTCCCTCACGGTCGGACCGGAGCTGGCGGCGGCCCTGGCCGAGGCAGCTGGCCCCGTGCTGCTCGTCGACGACGTGGTCGACTCGCGGTGGACGCTCACCGTCGCGGGTCGAGCCCTGCGCCGCGCGGGCGCGGGCCCGGTCCTGCCGTTCACCCTCGCGGTCGTCGCCTGACGACCGTGACGGCGACGCCTCGGGGCGCCGGCGGGCGCCGCGGCTGCTGCGCGAGGTCGGCGGCGGCGGGGGCAGCGGCACGAGGCCGGTGGCCGCGGGGGCAGCGGCGAGCGGTCAGCGGCGGCGCAGCGAACGGCGGTCGCGCCAGGCTCCGGTCGACCAGAGGCTGAGCGCGACGAGCACGGCCTGGAACGGCAGTCGGCCCCAGCGCTTGGCGTCCGTGTCGAGCCCGAAGGCGTCGACCCGATTGACGAGCTGCGAGACGTTGCCCGGGAAGATCGCGACGAAGAACGCGGCGGCCAGCCAGCCGACCAGGACGCGCCTCTTCGCCTGCGTGATCAACAGGGCACCGAGCGTGATCTCGGCGACGCCCGAGGCGAGCACCACGGTGTCGTCGTCGAGGGGGACCCACTCCGGCACCTGGGCCCGGAACTCCTCACGGGCGACGGTGAGGTGGGTCGTCCCGGCGAAGGCGAGCGCACCGCCGAGGGCGAGGCGGCCGAGGGTGCGGGGCAGGGACGTGGGGCGGGCAGCGGTTCGGGACATCGCTCCAGCGTGCCCCACCGAGATGGACGGAGGCTAAGCGCTGACGCCCAGGGCTCCGACGGGCTCGGCCGCCGAGGTCTCCCACGCGATCATCGAGACCGCTCCGCCCGAGCGCTCCGCGAGGGCGGCGTCCATCAGGCGACGGGCCCGTCGCGCGGCGAGCTCGTCGCCGACGACAGCGTCGAGGCGCAGCACGTCGTCGAGCTCGGTGAGCAGCACGGTCGTCGTCTCGCCCAGGCGGACGACGAACTGGCCCTGCCCGACCGGTGCGGCCTCGTGCTCGCCGATGAGGCGGCGGGACAACCAGAACAGCCCCGCCGTGTCTCCGGCGGTGTGCGCGAGGGCCGTCACGGTCATCATGCGCACGAGCATGTCAGACCGACCGGTCCACCGTGTGAACGCCGTGTGACGATGTCGTGACGCGGCCGACCCCCGGGACCGCCCGCCAGGCCCGGTCAGTCCTCGTCGTCGACGGCCAGGCTCTCCATGAGCTCGACGATGAACGCGACGCTCGAGGCCGAGCCGGGCGCGTCGTCGCGCTCGTCCTCCGCGTCGACCACGAGCAGCGGGATGCCGGGCCCGAGCACGAGCTGGGCCATCTCGGCGCGCTCGTCGAGCCAGCACGCCACGGGCACGCGGAAGGTGCGCGCGTCGTCGCTGAACTCCATCGACGCGGCGAGGACGACCTCGGCGAGCTCGTCGGAGACGTGGAGGCGGGTGCCGGCGTAGTGGAGGACCTTCATGCGGCGAGGCTACCGGCTCCGGGCGCACGACCGGCAGGGGCCTGCGACGGGCAGGAGGCGCGGGACCAGACCGAGGGCCCGCTCACGACGCGCTGACGCGCACCCGGTGCCACCCCTCGGCCCCGTTCGGCGCGGGTGGCAGCTCCGCCTCCCCCTGGGTCTCGCCCGTCGCGTTCGTCGCCCGCACGGCGATCTCGTGGTCGCCCGGCGTGGCACGCCAGCGGAGGACCCACTGGCGCCAGGTGTCGGCGGAGACGCTGTCGGCGAGCTCGGCCTCCTGCCAGGGCCCGTCGTCGACGCGCACCTCGACGCGCGAGACGCCGACGTGGGGCTCCCAGGCGACGCCCGCGATCGCGACCTCCTCGCCGGCCGTCAGCGCGGCTCCTGCCCTCGGCACGTCGATGCGCGACTCGAGCTTGACCGGCCCCAGGGCGTCCCAGCCGCGCGGGGTCCAGTAGCCCTCGGCGTCGGCGAAGCGCGTCACCTCGAGCGAGACCACCCACTTCGTCGCCGAGACGTAGCCGAAGAGGCCGGGCACGACCATGCGCACGGGGAACCCGTGCTCGACGGGCAGGGGCTGCCCGTTCATGCCGACCGCGAGCAGCGCCTGCGTGGCGTCGTCCTGCAGCACGTCGAGCGGCGTGCCGGCGGTGAAGCCGTCGACGCTCGTCGAGAGCACCATGTCGGCCCCGGCACGCACCCCCGCGCGCGCCAGGAGGTCGCGGATCGGGTGGCCGAGCCAGAGCGCGGTGCCGATGAGGTCGCCGCCGACCTCGTTCGAGACGCAGCTGAGCGTGGCGTGGTGCTCGACGAGCGGCAGGGCGAGCAGCTCGTCGAAGCCGAGCTCGACCTCGCGCTCCACGAGCCCGTGCACCCGCAGCCGCCAGGTGGCCGGGTCGACGGCGGGCACCTGGAGCGCCGTGTCGATGCGGTAGAACTCGTCGGCGGGCGTGACGTAGGGGGTGATGCCGTCGACGTCGAGGGAGGCGCCCGCGGGGACCGGGTCGGCCGCCACGGCCGGTCGCGGCAGCACGAGCCGGTCGCGCAGGTCGGTGACCGCCTGCG
Organism: Frigoribacterium salinisoli; assembly: GCF_054781095.1. Classification (NCBI taxonomy): domain Bacteria; kingdom Bacillati; phylum Actinomycetota; class Actinomycetes; order Micrococcales; family Microbacteriaceae; genus Frigoribacterium; species Frigoribacterium salinisoli. The sequence goes on along the minus strand of NZ_BAAGVB010000001.1, from coordinate 472,541 downwards.
CCGTGGCGTTGACGACGCGGGCACCGGTGCCCGCCACGACGGCGGCCGCTCCGGCCACGACGGCCCAGGTGAGGAACGCCCGGCGCTCGAGGCCGGGGCCGCGCAGGGGCGGCGCCGTGCCCGCCTCGGTCCAGCCGGGCCGGGACGCCGCGTCCCAGCGTCGGAGGCGGCGGACCAGCGCGGCGAGCAGGCGGATCGCGACGAGCGTGCCGACCGCCGTGGGCACGCCGTCGACGGCGCCCGCTCCCGCCCGCGTCAGCACGGCGACGAGGGCGAGGAGGCCGCCGAGTCCGATCACGACGGTGCCGAGCGGTCTCCGGCGCAGCTCGAGCAGGCCGGCGCCCGCGGCGACCGCGAGCAGCACGACCACCATGATCACGCCGAGGGCGAGCTTGTCGGCGGTGCCGAACAGGGCGATCATCGCGTCCTTGACGGCCGCGGGGGCGAGGTCGATGGCGACCTGGCCGACGGCGAACAGCGGGCTGCCGGAGGGGCCGAGGACGACGGCCAGCAGCTCGGCGGCGGCGAGGAACGCCAGCACGGCGACGACGCCCGAGGTCGCGGCCGCGACGCCCCGTGCGCGAGGGGCGAGGCCGTCAGGAGGCACGCCCGGTCCCGCCCCGGACGTCCCGGTGACGGACTGGTCGGCGCGCACGGACATGCGACGACGGTACGACCGCCGGGCGGGGAACGGGCTGTGCGACCCGGGTCGACCGGAGACGCCGGGCGGCGGACCGGGGGGCGTCGGCGGTCCGTGGGACAGTGGTGCCATGCTGCCGCTGGTCGACGCCGTCGACATCATCCGCCTGGTCGGGCCGCGTCCGTTCGGGGCGGGCCGCGACCTCGCGCGCGACGGCAGGGTCGGCGAGCTCTCCCTCGACGAGACCGGCGACGTCCTCACGGCCCGCGTGCAGGGCTCCGCGCCCGATCCCTACGTGACGCGCGTCGAGCTGCGTCCGTCGCGCGGCGACTACAGCCGCCCCCACGAGAGCTCCTGCTCGTGCCCGATCGGCTCGGCCTGCAAGCACGTCGCGGCCACCCTGCTCGAGGCGAACGCGCGCTCCCTCGCCGAGCGCAGCGGCGGCGGCACGACCACGGCCCCCGACGACGAGCAGCCGGCGTGGCCCGGCGGCGGTCCCCCCGGCAGCACCTCCGCCGCGGCGGTGCGGGCAGGGGGCACGCCGACCGACACCGGTGCACCCGAGGCTGGTGGGGCCTCCTGGCGTGACGCCGTCGCCGCCCTGTCGACGCCCAGCAGCCCGGCGAGCGCGCGGGCGACGCGGCTCGGCCTGCTGTTCGAGCTGCGCGACCGCGTGCGCAGCGTGAGCCGACGCTTCGGCGGGACGGCCTCCGCGGCGGCGGCCTCCGGGGCGCTGCGCCTCGGGGTGCGCCCCGTGAGCCTCAGCAGCACGGGCAACTGGGTGCGCGGCGACCTCACCTGGACGAGCCTGCCGTACCAGATGAACCGTCTCGGCATCGCGCCGGAGCAGCACGCGTGGTTCCTCCAGTTCGCCGCGCTGCACAAGTCGGTGCACGCGGCCTACGCGCCGGGCGAGGGCGACTGGCTGCACCTCGACGACTTCGCGAGCCCGCTCCTCTGGCCGCTCCTCGCCGAGGCCGAGCGGCTGGGCGTCGCCCTCGTCACGGGCAAGCGGCAGACCGACGTCTCCCTCGCGGCCGAGGGGCGGGTGACGCTCGACGCGACCCGCTCCACGACGGCGGCCTCGACCGCCGGGACCGTGCCGGGCCTCCGGCTCGTGGCGGGCGTGACGATCGACGGCGAGGCCTGGCCGTCGTCCGACGCGGGCGTCATCGGCGACCACGGCGTGTGGGCGGCGCGCCGCGACCCCGCACTGTCGGTCGTGCTCGCGCCGGCGCCCGAGCCGGTGGGCGACGAGCAGCGGCGGCTGCTCACGACCGTGCGCGAGATCGCCGTGCCCGCCGACGACGAGGCCGAGTTCGTGCGCGAGGCCCTGCCCGCGCTGCGGCGTCGCCTCGAGGTGGTCAGCAGCGACGCGACGGTCGAGCTGCCCGAGGCGCTGCCGCCACGGCTCGTGCTGACGGCCGCCTTCGGGCGGGCCGACACCCTGAAGCTCGCCTGGCGGTGGCGCGACGGCGAGATCCGCGAGCCGGTGGGTGCGCACGAGCTGCCCGAGGGCCTCGTCGAGCTGCTCGGCGGCCCCCCGCGCGACACGACGACGAAGGGCGTCGCGACCGCCGAGTTCGCCGCGACCGTGCTGCCCGCGCTCGAGGCCCGCCCCGACGTCGACGTCGAGGTCGAGGGCACGCGGCCCGGGTACCACGAGCTCACCGAGGCGCCGCACCTCACGATCACGACCGTGCCCAGCGAGCGCCGCGACTGGTTCGACCTCGGCGTGCTCGTGACCGTCGAGGGCCGCACCGTGCCCTACGCCCCGCTGCTGAAGGCGCTCGCGAAGAGGCAGCGCAAGCTGCTCCTCGTCGACAAGTCGTACCTCTCGCTCGCGCACCCGGCCTTCGACGAGCTCAAGCGGCTCATCGACGAGGCGACGGAGCTCGACGAGTGGGAGGTCGACGCCCCCACGATCTCCCGGTACCAGGCAGGGCTCTGGAGCGAGTTCGACCAGCTCGCCGACGAGACCGTGCAGCACGAGACGTGGCGCGCGACCGTGGGCGGGCTGCTCGACCTGTCCCGGCGGGGCGACCTGGGCGGGGTCCCCTCGCACCCGGTGCCCGCCGGGCTCCGCGCCGACCTCCGGCCCTACCAGCGCGAAGGCCTCGACTGGCTCGCCTTCCTGTACGAGCACGGCCTCGGCGGCGTCCTCGCCGACGACATGGGCCTCGGCAAGACCCTGCAGACCCTGGCGCTCGTCGCGCACGTGCGCGAGCAGGAGGCTCGGGAGGCTCCCCCCGGGTCGGCCCGCCCGTTCCTCGTGGTCGCGCCGACCTCGGTGGTGGCGAACTGGGCCGCGGAGGCCGCGCGGTTCACGCCCGGGCTGGTCGTGCGCACGGTGTCCGGCACGTCGCGCGCCGGGCGTGCCGTGGTCCGCGAGGCGGCCGAGGGCGCCGACGTCGTGGTCACCTCCTACGCGCTGTTCCGCCTCGATGCGGCGGCGTACCGCGCCGAGGGCTGGGCGGGGCTCGTGCTCGACGAGGCGCAGTTCGTGAAGAACCGCGCCTCGCAGGCGCACCGGTGCGCGGTGGAGCTCGAGGCGCCGTTCAAGCTCGCCATCACGGGCACGCCGCTCGAGAACGGCCTGCTCGACCTGTGGTCGCTGTTCGCGGTGGTCGCGCCGGGGCTGCTGTCGAACGTCACGCGCTTCACCGAGGACTACGTCAAGCCCCTGGCCGGTGGCGGCCGACCGGAACTGATGGCGCAGCTGCGCCGGCGCATCCGCCCGCTCCTGCTGCGGCGGACGAAGCAGATGGTGGCCCCGGAGCTGCCCGAGAAGCAGGAGCAGGTGCTGCGCGTGGAGCTCGACCCGAGCCACCGCGAGCTGTACGACACGGTGCTGCAGCGCGAGCGCCTCAAGCTGCTCGACCTCATCGACGACCTCGACCGCCACCGCTTCATCGTGTTCCGGTCGCTGACCCTCCTGCGCCTGCTCGCGCTGGACGCGGGACTCGTCGACGAGGCCTACGACGGCATCCCCTCCGCGAAGCTCGACCAGCTGCTCGACGACCTCGAGGCGATCGCCGCCGAGGGGCACCGTGCCCTGGTGTTCAGCCAGTTCACGACGTTCCTGCGGCGCGTGGCCGCGCGGCTCGACGAACGCGGCATCGCGCACGAGTACCTCGACGGCTCGACGCGCGACCGGGCGACGGTCGTCGACCGGTTCCGCTCCGGCGACGCCCCGGCGTTCCTCATCAGCCTCAAGGCGGGCGGCTTCGGCCTCAACCTCACCGAGGCGGACTACGTGTTCATCCTCGACCCGTGGTGGAACCCCGCGGCCGAGGCGCAGGCCGTCGATCGGACGCACCGCATCGGTCAGACCGAGCGGGTGCTCGTGCAACGGCTCATCGCGACCGACACCATCGAGGAGAAGGTGCTGGCCCTGCAGGCGCAGAAGTCGGCCCTGTTCGACGCGGTCGTCGACGACGACGCGGTCTTCAGCGCCGCCCTCACGGCGGACGACGTGCGCGGGCTGCTCGAGGCCTGACGCCGGCGGTCCGACACGTGCCGGGCGGCGCGACGGGCGCGGGTGGCCCGTGTCAAGCCCGGACGCGCCGGTGGCGACGGAGCAGGGTGGACCGACCTGCACCATCGAGACGAACCCGGGAGGGCCCGTGCGAGAACTACCCGTCGTGAAGCTGTTGGACCGAGTCGAGGACTCCTCGGCGCTCGACCCCGCCGTCGAGAAGCTCGTCGCCGCGTCGAAGGCGCTCCTCCGGCCGCGCGCCCTGCGGGACCTCCTGCACGGCGTGCCCGCCGGGCACCCGCTGCACCCGGTGGCCGTCCTCGTTCCCGTGGGCGGCTGGCTCGGCGCGGGCGTGCTCGACGCCCTGCCCGGCACGGAACGGGCCTCGCGCGTGCTCGTCGGGGCAGGACTCCTCGGGGCGCTCCCCTCGGTGCTGTCCGGCCTCACCGACTGGTCGGAGCTGCACCGGCAGCAGCAGCGCACGGGCTTCGTGCACGCCGCGCTCAACGGCGTCTCGGTGGGCCTGTACACGGCGTCCTGGCTGCAGCGCCGTCGCGGCCGTCAGGTCAGCGGCGTCGTGCTCGGCTACCTGGGCCTGGGCGTCGTCGGCGCCTCGGGCTTCGTGGGCGGCCACCTCAGCTACCGGCAGGCCGCCGGCGCGAACCACGCCGAGCACGTCCCCCACGTCTTCCCGCGCGGGTGGCAGCCCGCCGGCCCGCTCGCCGCGGTCGTCGACGGCGGCCTCACCCGGCTCGACGTGCAGGGTCAGCCGCTGGTCGCCGTCCGCCGCGGGCCGCACGTCGACGTGCTGTCCGACACGGGCACGCACCTGGGCGCCCCGCTCTCCGAGGGGGAGCTCGTCGAGGGGCCCCAGGGCACCCTCCTCCGCGACCCCTGGCGCGGCAGCGAGTACCTCGTGTCCACCGGGCACGTCGTCCACGGCCCCGCGACGGCCCCGCAGCCGAAGTTCGAGAGCCGCGTCGTCGACGGGGAGCTCCAGGTGCGCCTGCCGCACGCCGGCTAGACCGCCGACCCGCCGCCCCCTCGCCCGACAGGAGGCGCGTCGTCCCTCGACACGCGCCTCCTGCCGGGTGCAGCATGGCCCCACGCGCACGGCGACGACGCTGGAGGCACCATGAGCAGTCCCACCACCCACGACGCTCCGGGCGGCACGGGCGAGGAGCCCACCGAGCTCAAGCGCGTCCTCGGCCCGAAGCTGCTGCTGCTCTTCGTCGTCGGCGACATCCTGGGCACGGGCATCTACGCCCTGACCGGGCAGGTCGCCGCCGAGGTGGGCGGCGCGGCGTGGCTGCCGTTCCTCGTCGCCTTCGCCGTCGCGCTCGTGACCGCGTTCTCGTACCTCGAGCTCGTGACGAAGTACCCGCAGACCGCGGGTGCCGCCCTCTACGTGCACAAGGCCTTCGGCGTGCACGTGCTCACGTTCCTCGTCTGCTTCGTCGTGATGTCGTCGGGCATCACGAGCGCCTCGACGGCCTCGCAGGCCTTCGCGGCGAACCTCGCCGCGGCGGTCGACGTGGACTTCCCCGCCGTCGGCGTCATGGCCGTCGCCATGGGCTTCATGGTGCTCGTCATGCTCGTCAACCTGCGCGGCGTCAGCGAGAGCGTCGGCGCCAACGTCGTGCTCACGCTCGTCGAGCTGTCGGGCCTGGTGCTGGTGATCCTCATCAGCGCCTGGGCGATCTCGGGCGGGCAGGCCGACCTGAGCCGCGTCACGGTCTTCGAGACGCCGGGCGACAAGTCCCTGCTGCTCGGCCTGAGCACGGCGACCTCGCTCGCGTTCTTCGCGATGGTCGGCTTCGAGGACTCCGTCAACATGGCCGAGGAGACGAAGGAGCCCAGCAGGATCTTCCCGAGGGTCATGCTCACGGGCCTCGGCCTCGCGGCCGTCGTCTACGTGCTCGTCGCGCTCTGCGCGGTCGCCATCGTGCCGGTCGGGGAGCTCGCCGACAACGAGACGCCGCTCGTGACGGTCGTGGAGACCGCGGCGCCGGGGTTCCCGATCGGTCAGCTGTTGCCCTGGATCTCCCTGTTCGCCGTCGCGAACAGCGCCCTCATCAACATGATGATGGCGAGCAGGCTCCTCTACGGCATGGCCAAGCAGGGCGTCCTGCCCCCCGTGCTCGCGAAGGTGCTGCCGGGCCGGCGGACGCCCTGGGCCGCCATCGTCTTCACGACGGCGCTCGCCCTCGCGCTCATCGCCTACGTGACCCTCACGCCCGGCTCGCCCATCGTGGCCGTGCTGGGCGGGACGACCTCGCTGCTGCTGCTCACCGTCTTCGCGATCGTCAACGTCGCGGTGCTCGTGCTGCGCCGCGACGACGTCGGGCGACGGCACTTCCGGGCCGGCCGGGTGCTGCCCGTCGTCGGCGTGGTGTCGTGCACGTGGCTCGTGCTGCCGGTGTCGTCCGGGCGCGGGGCCGAGCAGTACACCATCGCCGGCGGGCTGCTGGCGCTCGGCATCGTGCTCTGGCTGGTCACCGTGCTCACGCGCCGGGCACGGCCCACGCTCGACACCGCCGCGCTCGAGGCCGTCGCCGACCCGGACGACCGCTGACCGGCCGCGCCGCGCCTCCTGCGCCCGCGTCTGCCCCTACGGGACGAGGCGCTCGGCGCGGTAGCGGTCGATCAGGTCCGTGAAGGAGCGCTCCGTCCGGCGGAACCCGAGGAACCCCGCCTCGCGGCTCTTGCCCATGTCGGTGACGACCTCCATGGGGCGGCCGAGGTCGGCGTCGGTGTGCCACCACGACGCCAGGCGCGTCACGTCGGCCTCGACGAGGCCGTGGCGCTCGGCGATCCCGGCCCAGGCGCCCTCGTGCGGCGCCATCTGCTCGGCGAAGGGTCGGGGCTCGTCGCCCGGGCCCTCGACCCGGGCCGGGTCCACGCCGAGGTGCGCGGCGAGGCGCGGCCACATCCAGCGCCAGCGGAAGACGTCGCCGTTGACCACGTTGAACGCCTCGTCGGCACCCGCCGGGTCGGTCGCCGCCCAGAGCATCTGCTCGGCGAGGACGCCCGAGTCGGTGACGTCGGTGAGGCCGTCCCACTGCTGACGGCTGCCCGGGAACGTGAACGGCAGGTCGAGCTCCTTCGCCAGCGTGGCGGCGACGGCGATCGTGAGGCCCATGTTCATGGCGTTGCCGACCGCGTGGCCGACGACGGTGTGCGAGCGGTGCACCGACCAGGTGAAGCCCTGGCGCGCGGCGGCGGCGAAGAGCTCGTCCTCCTGCGCGTAGTAGAAGTTGGCGGTCTCGAGGCGCGGCTCCTCCTCGTGGAACGGGGTGTCGGGGACGACGCCCGCCGCGTAGGCCTCGAACGGGCCCAGGTAGTGCTTGAGCCCGGTGACGAGCGCGACGTGCTCGAGCGGCGCGTGGGCGAGGGCCGCGAGGAGGTCGCGGACCATGCCGCCGTTGACGGCGATGTTCTCCGCCTCGGTCTCGCGGCGCTGCCACGCGGTGAAGAAGACGTGGGTGGGGCGCTCCTCGGCGAGCGAGGTCCGGAGGCTCTCGGCGTCGAGCAGGTCCGCCGCGACGCCGCGCACGCCCTGCTGGGACGACGCCCGCCGCGACAGGGCGAGGACCTCCCAGCCCTCGGCCACGAGGCGTTCCACGAGGGCGCTGCCCGAGATGCCCGTCGCGCCGACGACCAGGGCCGTCCGGCCGGGGCGGGCCAGGCCGTCGCGGTCGGCCGTCTCGGGGGCGCTGGCGGGGCCCGTGGGCCGTGCAGGTGAGTTCGACGTCATGTGTGGTGCAAGCGCAGGAGGCCCGGGGGCATTCCCGCCACGGGCGTCGCCCGGTCCTCGCGCGGGAGGGAGGGCACGACGCCGCGCCGGGCCCGCGTCGTCCTGTCAAGGGGGCACCCGCGCCTCCTGCGCCGCGTTGGCTGAGGACATGCTCCACCTCGACGTCGCCCCCGGGATCCACCGCCTGCAGCACGCGGACACCAACCTCTACCTCGTGGAGCACGGGGACCGCGTGCTCGTCGTCGACGCGGGCCTGCCCGCCGTCTGGCCCGAGCTCGTCGCTGCGCTGCGCCGTCTCGGGCGCACGCCCGCCGACGTGGACGGGGTCCTGCTCACGCACGCGCACTTCGACCACGTGGGCACGATCCGGCGCGTCCGCCGGGAGTGGCAGCGCCCCGTGTGGGTGCACGCCGCCGACGAGCGGCTCACCCGCCACCCGTACCGGTACGCGCACGAGCGCGCACGCCTCCGCTACCCGCTGCTCTACCCGGCGGCGCTGCCCGCGCTGTGGCGCATGACCCGGGCCGGCGCCCTGGCCGTCCACGGCATCGACGACGCCACCCTGCTCACGCCCGCGGTGCCCCTGCCCGAGGGGGCCGCGATCGTGCCGACCCCGGGGCACACCGCCGGCCACGTCGCCCTGCACCTGCCCGATCGCGACGCCGTCCTCGTCGGCGACGCCCTCGTCACGCTCGACCCGTACACCGGAGGGACCGGCCCGCAGATCGTGGCGGGCGCCGCCACCGCCGACAGCGCGCAGGCCCTGCGATCGCTCGACGCGCTCGTCGCGACGGGGGCCGGCACCGTGCTCACCGGTCACGGGGCACCGTGGGGGCACGGCATCGCTGCCGCGGTCGCCGAGGCCCGCCGCCGCGGCGCCCACTGAGGCCGGGGCGCACCGCGCGGCCCGGTGCCCGCGCCCGCGCCCGCGCCCGCAGCCGCGTCGATGTGACCCGAACTGCGGCCTCCGGCGCCAGGAGGCCGCACATCGGGTCACATCGATGGCCCGCACCTTCGCCCGAGGCGGACCTGACCCGGGCGGGCGAGAGGGACGCGCCTGCGACCCGGCGAGGATCAGCCGGGTCGAGGCGACCGGACGGCGCTCTCCGACCTCGACGGACCGCGCGCAGGGTCGCCCCGATGCTCCGGACCTTCGATGGGGCAGCGCAGGTCGAGTCGCAGGCCGAACGCGTCAGGGCACCCAGCCACGCACGCCCGTGAAGTCGGGCGAACCATCGGCCCGCGCGGGCAGCGGCTGCCCGTTCGCGTACCGCGGCCACTCGAGAAGGTAGGGCGCACCGGCGAGCGGGTAGGCCGAGGCCGGCGGTGCCTCGAACACCGGCCCAGGCGGCGCGCCCTGCGCCGCGGACGCCCCTGTCGATGCGTGCGTGCCCGGCCCGGGCACGCGGTCCGTCACGCCCAGGCCGGGCGGCTGCGGCGGGGTCGGTGCCGTTCCCGTCACCCCTCGGCCGTAGGCCGGGACCGAGGTCGACGCCCCGCCCCGCCACGCCGGTGCCGGTGCCGTGCCCGGAGTGGCACCGACCCCTGCTCCCGATCCGCCCGCCGTCGGCCCCGTGGGAGCCACCTGTCCGCCGTGGAAGAGGGCGTACGTGAGCGGGATCAACACGGTGCCGAGCAGGTCGAGGATCGCGACGGCCACGACGATGCGCCAGTAGAGCTCGGGATAGCCGGCATCGCGCGAGGCGAGGGACGGCAGCACGAGCAGCACGGCGAGCGCGCCGACCAGCACGATCGTCGCGACGGTGACGGCCTGCATCGCGTCGGACGTGAAGCGACGCTTGTTCGTGAGCAGGAGGTGCACGTGCAGGAGGGCGACACGGCCCACGACCGCGATCCACAGCCAGTGCGGCAGCCGCCCGGCGTCGTCGCCCAGCCAGAGCCACGTCACCCCCACGAGCAGCAGCAGGATGCTCACGGCGATGCTCGTCACCCCGAACGCGGCGCTGCGTCGGGCGGAGACGTCGGCGTCGTACCAACAGCAGAACGCGAAGAAGACGAAGAGCGCGATCGTGCCGAGGAGCCGCCACGACGTGGGGCCGAAGTCCCCGGCGAGCGCGGAGCCCACGCCCACGAGCGCCGCGGCGACGATGGAGCCGACGACCGCGCGCAGCACGAGCGGCCGCACGCGCCGGAACGCCCGCTCCACACTGCTCTCGTGACCGGTCCCCACGTCCTGCCGTGCGTCGTCCATGGTCCTCCTCGGTGCCGGGGCTGCTCGGGTGCTCCCGAGCATGCCGTGGTCCTCGGTGGCGCGCCACCCGAGCAGCACGCCCTCTGGACGGTCCCCACCGCACCCATGAGCGAGCAACGAGACGACCCGAACTGCTGCCCGAGGGGACGGCAGGCGGCGCCTCGGGTCACATCCACGCAGCACCGCGACGGGGGCAGGACTGGTGCCGCGTGCCCGGAGCGGTCCGCACGGCCCGTCGTCCCCAGGTGGGGGCACGGGCTGCGCCGACCCTCGTCCGACCGGTACGCTCACCGACATGTCAGATGTTCATTCCGATGTCCCTCCCGTCGTCCGGCGACGCTCCTTCCGCGGCGCCCGCCTCGGGCTCCTCGTCCTCGTGGCCGTGCCGTTCGCCGCGGTCGCCGGGTGGGAGTGGCAGTTCCTCGCCGTGCTGCTCACCGGGTCCGGCAGCGGGCGGATCGCTCCGGGCTCGCTGGTCCCGGGCCTCCTGCTCGTCGCCCTGGCCACCGGTGCGGCCGTGACGGCCACCGTGCTGGCACTGACCGACCGCTGCTCGCCGACCCCCGTGCTCCGCGTCGTCGTCGCGACGGTGGCGGGCGCGTCCACCCTGCTGCTCGTCCCGATCCTCGTGCTGGAGGTCTCGTCGCTGATCGACCTCGCGACCACCCCCGGCCCGACCTCCCGCTACTGACAAGGAGCTCCACGATGCACCACGAGACCGACCGCACCCCCGAGCCGCAGAGGCAGCCCGTCATGATGATGAACGACGGGCGAGAAGCTGCGCCCCGACCGCAGCACGACCGTCCCGACCCGGCTCCCGGGCCGACGCCTCCCGTCGGGCCGCCCGGCTCGCGCCTCGGGACGACCGCCCTCGCGCTCAGCGCGTCGATGAGCGGCTTCCTCGTCGTCGCCACCCTCATCGGGGGCTTCGTCGAGAGGAACGCGCTGATGGTGCCGCTCTCGCCCCTGCTCCTCGCCGCGCTCGCACCCCTGCTCCTCGGCCCCTGCGCCGTCGCCTGCACGGCCGCCGCCCTACACCCGGGCCTCCCGCGTCGGCAGGGCCTGATCGGGATCGGCCTCGTGGTCCTGCCCTTCGCCCTCTTCGCCCTGAACGTCGTGGTCCACCTCCTCCTGGGCGCCCTCCCCCGAGCAGCCTGGTGACGGGCGGTGCCGCTCCCCCGCCGTCCCTCCGAGTTCGACTCCGACGCCGCCACGCGCGCCCGCATGTCGCGCATCGCGCGTCGCGACACGAAGCCCGAGCTCGCCCTGCGCCGGGCCCTCCACGCCCGCGGGCGACGGTTCTTCGTCGACCGCCCCGTGCCGGAGTTCCCCCGCTGCCGCCCCGACCTGCTCTTCCCGCGGCTCCGCGTCGCCGTCTTCGTGGACGGCTGCTTCTGGCACTGGTGCGAGGAGCACGCGCAGGTGCCCCGCGCGAACGCGGCCCACTGGCGCCGGAAGCTGCACGACAACAAGAGGCGCGACGCGGCGAACACGGCGAGGCTCACCGCGGCCGGATGGCAGGTCGTGCGCGTCTGGGAGCACGAACCGTTGGAGGTCGGGATCGCCCTGGTCGAGCAGGCGCTCGACGGTGCACGCCCGCCCGTGCCGCACGAGGACCGACCCGACCGGGCCCCGCCCCGGGCCCCGCCGCGACGGCTCCACGCCGTGCCGGGGAGGCGTCCCCTCAGCGAGCCCGTGACCGACTACCCTGAGAGGATGACTGCCTCTGACACCGCCGCGACCTCCGAGGCAGACGCCACCGACGCCCCGGACGCGCCCACCACGACCTTCTCCGACCTCGGCCTCAGCGACGCGGTGCTCAAGGCGATCAAGGACATCGGCTACGAGACCCCGTCCGCGATCCAGGCGGCGACGATCCCGACGCTGCTCTCGGGTCGCGACGTGGTCGGGCTCGCCCAGACCGGCACCGGCAAGACGGCCGCGTTCGCGCTGCCGATCCTGTCGCGCCTCGACGTGTCGCAGAAGACCCCGCAGGCGCTGGTCCTCTCCCCCACGCGCGAGCTGGCCCTGCAGGTGTGCGAGGCGTTCGAGCAGTACGCGGCGCAGATGCGCGGCGTGCACGTGCTCCCCGTCTACGGCGGCCAGGCGTACGGCGTGCAGCTGTCCGCCCTGCGCCGCGGCGTGCACGTCGTCGTCGGCACGCCCGGACGCATCATGGACCACCTCGCGAAGGGCACGCTCGACCTGTCCGAGCTCAAGTACCTCGTGCTCGACGAGGCCGACGAGATGCTCAAGATGGGCTTCGCCGAGGACGTCGAGACGATCCTGGCGGACACCCCCGACGAGAAGCAGGTCGCCCTCTTCTCGGCGACCATGCCGCCGCAGATCCGCCGCATCTCGAAGCAGTACCTGCACGACGCGGAAGAGATCACCGTCAAGCAGAAGACGACCACGTCGGCGAACACGACGCAGCGCTACCTGGTCGTGTCGTACCAGCAGAAGGTCGACGCCCTCACGCGCATCCTCGAGGTCGAGAACTTCGAGGGCATGATCGTGTTCGTCCGGACCAAGAACGAGACCGAGACCCTCGCCGAGAAGCTGCGCGCCCGCGGCTACTCCGCGGCCGCGATCAGCGGCGACGTGGCCCAGGCCCAGCGCGAGCGCACCGTCAACCAGCTCAAGAGCGGCAAGCTGGACATCCTCGTCGCCACCGACGTCGCCGCCCGCGGCCTCGACGTCGACCGCATCAGCCACGTCGTCAACTACGACATCCCGATCGACACCGAGTCCTACGTGCACCGCATCGGCCGCACCGGCCGTGCCGGACGCAGCGGCGCCGCGATCAGCTTCGTCACGCCGCGCGAGCGCCGTCTGCTCGGCGCGATCGAGAAGGCCACGCGTCAGCCGCTCGAGCAGATGCAGCTGCCCAGCGTCGAGGACGTCAACAGCACGCGCCTCACGCGCTTCGACGACGCCATCACGCAGGCGCTCTCGCAGGAGTCGCGCATCACCGCGTTCCGCGACATCATCGCCCACTACGTCGAGCACCACGACGTGCCCGAGACCGATGTCGCCGCGGCGCTCGCGGTCGTCGCCCAGGGCGACACGCCCCTCCTGCTCGACCCCGCCGACGACGAGCTCTCGCGCCGCACCGCGCGCGACGCCAAGGCGGGCACCACGAGCGACAGGAGCCGCGACGACCGCCCCGAGCGGAGCGAGCGCGGCCCCCGGGTCAGCAAGCCCATGACGGCCTACCGCATCGAGGTCGGCCGCCGTCAGCGCGTCGAGCCCCGTCAGATCGTCGGCGCCCTCGCCAACGAGGGCAACCTCAGCCGCGACGACTTCGGTGCGATCACCATCCGCCCCGACTTCTCCATCGTCGAGCTCGCCAGCGACGTGACCCGCGAGCAGCTCGGCCAGCTCGACGACACCCGCATCGGCGGCAAGCTCATCGAGCTCAAGCCCGACCGCCGTGGCGGCGGTGGTGCCCGCCGCCCCGACCGTGACGACCGCGGCCCGCGCGGCGGCGGCGACCGTCGTGACGACCGCAGCCGTGACGACCGTGGCGGCGACCGCGCCGAGCGGTCGTTCCGCAAGCCGCGCCACTAGGACCAGTGCAGGGCCCGGTCGCGGGCGACGCCCTCTTCGGCGTCGCCCGACTGGCGTTGACCATCGGCAGCGTCGTCCCGCTCCTCCTGGCCGCGATCGCGTGCACCTCCTGGGTGCTCGCGTGGCGGAGGCGCTCCACGGCGGACGTCTCGGCCCGGCTCCACGACCTCGCGCGCGTCGGGCTGCTCGCGGCGAGCGTCGCCGTGGCCCTGCTCGCCGTCGCCGAGCTCGTGGGCGCCGCGGCCGCGGGCGGCGGGCTGCTGCAGGCGGTCCTCGCGCCGTCGTGGCTCCTCGTCGTCGCCGTGGCCGTGCTCATGACGACGCTCGTGCTCCGCGCTCTCGCGTCGGCCGCCGGACCGCCGCACTGACGGCGGCGCCTGGCCGGGCTCCCGTGCCGGCCGGGGCGTGCGGGTGAGCGAGAGACAAGTCTTGACCTCGTAGTGCATCGATGTACATACTCGTCCTACAACGATGTACAGGCGGCCTCGACGACGAGTGCCGTCGAGGAGGACGACGATGACCACCGCCAGCACCGACACGCCGCAGCGCACCCCCGCCGCCACCACGGCCCCCACGCACGAGGGCCCGGTCGCCCCCGGCCGCCCGGGCAGCACCCTCCTGCGGCCCCTGCGCCACGACGCGGTCCACCTCACGGGCGGCTTCCTGGCCGACTGGCAGGCGACGAACCGGTCGGGCACGATCCCCCACGCGATCGAGCAGCTCGAGGCGTCGCAGGCGCTGGCCAACCTCCGTCGCGTGACCGGCGAGCACGAGGGCGAGTTCGTCGGGTTCCAGTTCGCCGACTCCGACGTGTACAAGACGCTCGAGGCGATCGGCTGGGAGGCCGGCCGCAGCGACGTGACGGAGCTCCTGCCCTTCGTCGACGCGACCGTCGACCTCCTGGCCCGCGCCCAGCAGCCGGACGGCTACCTGGACTCGCACTACCAGGTCGACAAGCCCGAGCTCGAGCTCGCCCCGGGCGAGCTGCGCTGGGGCCACGAGCTGTACTGCCTCGGTCACCTGCTGCAGGCAGGAGTCGCCTGGGTGCGCACGACGGGCCGTCGCGACCTGCTCGAGATCGGCCTGCGCTTCGCCGCCCTCGTCGACGAGCGCTACGGGCCCGGCGGTGCCGAGGGCGTCGACGGCCATCCCGAGATCGAGACCGCCCTCGTCGAGACCTACCGCGTCACGGGCGACGAGCGCTGGCTGATCCTGGCCCGTCGCTTCGTCGACCTGCGGGGCCGGCAGCTCGTCGGCCCCGACCCGCTCGGGTACCCGTACTTCCAGGACCACGAGCCCGTGCGCGAGGTGCAGGAGGCCACCGGCCACGCCGTGCGCCAGCTCTACCTCGCGGCGGGCGTCACCGACGTCGTGACCGAGTCCGCCGACGGCGAGCCCGAGCTGAGGGCCGCGCTGGAGCGCCTCTGGACGAGCGTGCACGAGCAGAAGATGTACGTCTCGGGCGGCGTCGGCTCGCGGCACCGCGACGAGGCGTTCGGCGACGCCTACGAGCTGCCGCCGGACCGCGCCTACAGCGAGACCTGTGCCGCCATCGCGAACCTGCACTGGAACTGGCGCCAGCTGCTGCTCACCGGGCAGTCGCGCTTCGCCGACGAGATGGAGCGCGGCCTGTACAACGCGATCGCGGTGTCGACGTCTACCGACGGCTGCGCGTTCACCTACGCGAACCCGCTCCAGCTGCGCACGGGGGCGGGCGGCGGCGGCGAGAACGCCCCGGCCGGGCGCCAGCCGTGGTTCCGCTGCGCCTGCTGCCCGCCGAACCTCGCCCGCCTGGTGAGCTCGGTGCACGACTACGTCGCGACGACGACGACCACCGGCCTGCAGCTGCACCTCTTCGCCGAGGGCACGATCGCGCTGGGCGGGGTCGGCGGGCAGGCGACGACCGCGACGGTCCGCACGGCCTACCCCTGGGACGGCACCGTCGAGATCGCCTTCGACGCACCGTTCTCGGGCAGCTCGGTGGCCCTGCGCCGCCCCGGCTGGGCGACGGGCGCCACCGTCACGGTCGACGGCCGCCAGGTCGACCCGGCCCTGCGCGACGGCTACCTCGTCGTCGACGCGCAGGAGTCCCCGGTCACCACGATCACGCTGGTCCTGCCCCTCGGGCCGACCGTCCAGCACCCGCACCCCTTCGTCGACGCCGCCCGGGGCACGGTGGCGCTGACCCGCGGCCCCGTGCTGTACGCGGTGGAGCAGGCGGACCTGCCCGAGGGAGTGACGCCCGAGCAGGTCGTCGTGCCCGCGGCCCCGGTCGTGACCGTGGCGGAGGGCGACGCCGTGACGGGGCCGCGCCTCCTGATCGCCGGGGCCAGGGTGCGGGCCGCGGCGGGGGCGCCGCTGTACCGCGCCGCTCCGGCGAGCGCCGAGGCGACGGCCGAGGCGACGGCCGAGGCGACGGCCACGGCCACGACCGCATCGGACTCGAACGGCTCCGCCGCGACGGGCGCTGAGGGCACCGGCGTCGTCGACGGCGCGACCTTCGACCTCGTCGCGATCCCCTACCACCGCTGGGGCAACCGCTCCGCGGGCGGCATGCGGGTCTGGCTCCCCACGAGCTGACCGCTCCCCCGACCACCGAGAAAGGCACGCAATGACGCGAACCGCACTCAAGGCCCTGGCCCTCGCCACGGTCGCCGCCACCGGGCTGGCGCTCTCGGGGTGCTCGTCGGCCGCAGGACCCGCCGACGACGACACCGTGACGCTCTGGATCCGCGACTACCAGCGGGGGCTCGTCGAGCCCCTCGCCGACGCCTACAACGCGACGCACGAGACGCAGGTCGAGATCACCCTCGTCCCCGCGACGACGTTCGTGCAGAAGCTCGCGACCGCGGTCGCGGGCGGGAACCCACCCGACATGGCCTCGCTCGACCTCGTCTTCACTCCGTACTTCTCGCAGGCGGGCGCGCTGCTGGACGTGACGGACCGGGTCGAGGCGCTGCCCTACGCCGACGACCTCAGCCCGGCGCACGTCGCGCAGGCCACGTTCGACGACCGTCTCTACGGGGTGCCGTTCACGGGCGACGCGAGCGTGCTGTTCTACAACAAGACGCTCTTCGCCGAGGCCGGCCTCGACCCCGAGGACCCGCCGTCGACGTACGACGAGATCGTCGAGGCCGCGACGGCGATCCGCGGCCTGGGCGGCTCGAACTACGGCTTCGCGTTCTCGGGAGCCTGCGGCGGGTGCAACATCTTCAGCTTCACGCCGCTCATCTGGGCGAGCGGCGGCAGCGTGCTGTCCGAGGACGGCCGCGACGCGACGCTCGACTCGCAGCCGGTCACCGCGGCCCTCCAGCTCTACCGCGACCTGTGGGAGGCCGACACCATGCCCTCGCTCGTGCGCACCGACAACGGGCCCAACGCGGCGACCGCGTTCCAGGAGGGCGTGGTCGGCATGCGCGGCGACGGCACGGCGTTCCTCGGCACGCTCGCGGCGGAGGGCCAGGTCGACTTCGGCGTCGCCCCCCTGCCCGGCGAGGACGGCGGCTCGGCGAGCTTCGCCGGCGGCGACGACCTGTCGATCATGGCCGGGTCGGAGGACCCGGACGGCGCCTGGGACTTCTTGGAGTGGGCGACCGGCACCGAGGCGCAGACGATCCTCGCCGACCAGTCGGTGCTGCCGATCCGGCTCGACCTGCTCGACTCGATCTACGTGCCCGGCGACCCTCGACGACAGGTGTTCGCCGACGCGCTCGCGGTCGGCCAGGTGCCCTACAGCCCGGTCGAGAACGAGCTGTTCAACGACAACAACGGCATCTGGGCGACCATGATCGCGCGGGCGGTGTTCGACGGCGACGTCGAGGCGGCCCAGCGCGACGCCCAGCGTGACGCCCAGGCGACGCTCGACGCGGTCGTCTACGAGGACGAGGACGACGACCGATGACCGCTCCCCTGATCGACCGGGCCGGCTCGGCCCTCCGGCAGCCCGCCGCTCCCCGTGCCGGGCGCCGCGCCGGAGCCGTGCAGGGCAGGCGGCGCCTCACGGGCCTCCTGCTCGTGCTGCCCGCGCTGCTCCTGCTCGGCACGTTCTTCCTGTACCCGCTGGCGCGCACGGTGGTCATGTCGACGTTCACGTGGCCGCTGCTGGGCAACCGCGCCTTCATCGGCCTCGACAACTACGTGGCCGCGTTCGGCGACTCGTCGTTCCTCGGGGCGATCGGCTTCACGCTCGTCTACACGCTCGTCGTCACGCCCGTGCTGCTCGTCGTCGGCCTGGTCCTGGCGAGCCTCGTGCAGAAGCGCACCCGTGCCGCGCGCGTCTTCCAGACGGTGTACTTCCTGCCCGTGGTCATCGGCCTCGCGAGCGCCAGCTACCTGTTCCTCTTCCTGTGGCAGCCGGTCATCGGGCCGACGACGAACCTCCTGGCGGACCTGGGCGTCCTCGACGTGACGACGAACCTGTTCGGCGGCACGGCGACCGCGTTCCTCGTGGTGCTGCTCATGGTGACCTGGAAGACCGCGGGCCTGCAGATGCTGTTGCTGCTCTCGGGGTTCCAGTCGATCCCCCAGGAGGTGAACGAGGCCGCGGCCGTGGACGGCGCGACCGGGTGGCAGCGCTTCGTGCACGTCACCCTGCCGCTGCTGCGCCCGACGCTGGCGCTCGTGCTCGTGTTCTCGGTGGCCGGATCGCTGCTGGCGTTCGACCAGTTCTACATCCTCACCGCGGGCGGGCCCGACAACAGCACCATCACGGCGGTGTACCAGATCTTCCGGTCCTCGTTCATCCAGCTCGACCTCGGCTACGGCGCCGCGCTGTCCCTCCTCCTCATGCTCGTCCTCGGCCTGGTGAGCGCGGCGCAACTGCTGCTGCTCAAGAACTCGGATCACTCATGACCACGACCACCGCTCCGTCCGTCCCCCGCACCTCCGGTGCCGGCCCCGCAGGAGGCCCCGCCGCCGGCCGCCGCGTCGGTCACCTCGCCGAGGTGCGCAGCTCCCTGCCCCGCGCCGCCTGGGCCGTCGTGTGCACGGCGCTGGCCGTGCTCGTGCTGTACCCGCTCGGCGTGCTCGTCGTGCGGGCGCTCACGGGCCCCGACGGCAGCTTCAGCCTCGCGAACTTCACGAGCCTGGCGTCGCCCACGGCCGGCATCAGCCTGCTCACCGGGCTGGGCAACAGCATCTTCGTGTCGCTGACCGTCACGGCCGTCACGGTCGTCGTGTCGACGCTCGCCGGCTACGCCTTCGCCCGGCTGCCGTTCCCGGGCAGCGACGTCGTGTTCTTCGTCGTCCTGGTGACGTTCATGATCCCGTTCCAGGCGATCATCACGCCGTTGTTCCTCACGCTGATCCAGGTGGGCCTGCACGACAGCCTGTTCGGCCTGGCGCTCGTGCTGGCGACGTTCAACCTGCCGTTCGGCATCTTCCTCATGCGCAACTCGTTCGCGGCGATCCCCGCCACGCTCGAGGACGCCGCCCTGCTCGACGGCAACACGCCGTTGCAGGCGGCACGGCGCGTCATGCTGCCGCTCGCGGTGCCCGGTCTCGTGTCGACGGCGCTGCTGACCTTCTTCGCGGCGTGGAACGACTTCTTCGCGACCCTCATCCTCATCAACGACCAGGCGAAGTACACCCTGCCGGTCAGCCTGAGCATCCTGTCGGCGGGGCAGAACAACGCCGTCGACTGGGGGCTCATGCAGGCCGGCGTCGCCGTCACGGTCGTGCCCTGCGTCATCATCTACCTCCTGCTGCAGAAGTACTACGTGGCGGGCCTCATCAACGGAGCGATCAAATGACCCCTGTGTTCACCGGACCGGCCGCCGCCTCGGCGAGCGAGCCCACCGCCCCTGCCGTCACCGCGGCCTCCGGCACCTCCGCCGACGGCCCCGCGAGCGCGCGCCTCAGCCTCGACCCCGCCTTCGTGGTGGCCCCGGTGCGCCGCGCGACGTTCGGCGCGTTCGTCGAGCACCTCGGCCGCTGCGTCTACGGCGGCATCCACGACCCGGGCCAGGCCACGGCCGACGAGGACGGCTTCCGCGGCGACGTGCTCGACCTCGTGCGCGAGCTCGGCGTCTCGAGCGTGCGGTACCCGGGGGGCAACTTCGTCTCGGGCTACCGCTGGGAGGACGGCGTCGGGCCGGTCGAGCAGCGCCCCGTGCGCCGCGACCTCGCCTGGCACTCGACGGAACCGAACACGATCGGCCTGGACGAGTTCCTGCGGTGGTGCCGCAAGGCCGGCGTCGAGCCGATGATGGCCGTGAACCTCGGCACCCGGGGCGTGCAGGAGGCGCTGGACGTCCTCGAGTACGCCAACGGCGAGCAGGGCGCCCACTTCAGCGACCTGCGGGCCGCGAACGGCGTCGCGGACCCCTACGGCATCAAGCTCTGGTGCCTCGGCAACGAGATGGACGGACCGTGGCAGATCGGCCACAAGACCGCCACGGAGTACGGCCGTCTCGCCGCCGAGACCGCGCGGGCGATGCGCATGGTCGAGCCCGACCTCACCCTCGTCGCCTGCGGCAGCTCGGGCTCGTCGATCGAGACCTTCGGCACGTGGGAGCGCCAGGTGCTCGAGGAGGCGTACGACGAGGTCGACCTCATCTCGGCGCACGGCTACTACTGGGAGACCGACGGCGACCTGGCGAGCTTCCTCGCCTCGGGCGTCGAGATGGAGGCGTTCATCGAGGACGTCGTCGCGAGCGTCGACCACGTCCGCGCCGCGGGGAAGCGCACCAAGCGGATCGACATCTCGTTCGACGAGTGGAACGTCTGGTACCTCCAGGGCGAGGCCTCCGCACCTCCCGTCGACGACTGGCCCGTCGCCCCCGTGCTGCTCGAGGACCGCTACTCGGTCGCCGACGCCGTCGTCGTGGGCGGCCTGCTCGTGACGCTGCTCAAGCACAGCGACCGCGTCGCCAGCGCATCGCTCGCGCAGCTCGTCAACGTGATCGCGCCGATCATGACCGAGACCGGCGGTCGCGCCTGGAAGCAGACGACCTTCCACCCCTTCGCGCAGGCCTCGCGCCACGCCGTCGGCGACGTGCTCCGCGTCGAGGTGCAGGCGCCGCTCGTGCCGACCGCGAAGTACGGCGACGTGCCCGCGGTGGACGCCGTCGCCACGCACGACCCCGCGACGGGCGACGTGTCGGTGTTCGCGGTCAACCGTTCGACGACCGACGCGATCAGCATCACGATCGACACCCGGGCGTTCGGCGGGGCGGCCGCGGGCGGGGCGGGCCTCCGGCTCGTCGAGGCGACGCAGCTCAGCGACGCCGACCCGTACCGGACCGTCGACGCCGACACGGCCGACGAGGTCGCACCGCGCACCAACGACGGCACCAGCTGGGAGGGCAGCGTCCTCACGGTCGTGCTGCCGCCCGTGTCGTGGAACGTCGTCCGGCTCGCCTCGGCCTGACGCCTCCTCGCGCGCACGGCGCCGTCCGTCCTCGCGACGGCCGGCGCCGTGCCACAGTGTCCCGATGACCCAGGAGGTGCCATGGCGGCGACGATGAGCGACGTGGCGGCGCGAGCCGGCGTCTCGGTGAAGACGGTCTCGAACTTCTTCAACGGCTACCGGTACATGCGCGACGAGACCCGCGAGCGCATCGAGGCGGCCGTCGCCGAGCTCGACTACCGCATGAACCGGTCCGCGCGGGCGCTCCGGTCGGGTCGCACGCGCATGATCGCGCTCGTGCTGCCGGAGCTCGACCACTCGTACTTCGCCGAGCTCGCGCAGGAGGTCGTGGACGCGGCCGAGGAACGCGGCCTCACCGTCATCGTCGAGACCACGCGCGGCAGGCGCGAGCGCGAGCTGGCCGCGGTCAGCGGGGTCGCGGGCCAGGTCGTCGACGGCGCCGTCTTCGGTCCCGTCGCGCTCGGGCCGGAGGACGCGGGGCTCATCGACCCGGCGTTCCCGCTCGTCGTCATCGGCGAACGGCTCGTGGAGGCCCTCGGCGACCACGTGCTCATCGCCGACCTCGAGGTGGCCCGCACCGCCGTGCGGCACCTCGTCGAGCAGGGCCGACGGCGCATCGTGCTGCTGGGCACGAACGACCTGCCCGAACCCCGTGGTGCGGCCCTGCGGCAGCGGGGCGCCCAGGAGGCCCTCGTCGAGGCCGGTCTCGGCGTCGACCCCGAGCTCGCGCTCGAGGTGGCGGCCTGGCACCGCCAGGACGGCGCCGACGCGATCTCGGGGCTGCTCGACCGCGGCGTGGACTTCGACGCCGTCTTCGGCTTCAACGACGCCCTCGCGCTCGGCGCCCAGTGGGAGCTGCAGCGCCGCGGCCTCGTCGTGCCCGACGACGTCGCGGTGGTCGGGGTCGACGACACCGCCGACGGCCGCTTCGCGCAGCCCCCGCTCACGACCATCTCGCCGGGGCGACAGTCCATCGCCCGGCTGTCGGTCGACCTCCTGGTGCGCCGCATCGAGGGCGAGACCCCCGCCTCCGGCTTCTCGACGGTCGTCACCGAGCACGAGCTCGTCGTGCGGGGGTCGAGCGTCGTCGCGTCGAGGGACTGACCCCGCGCGCGTCAGTCGCGCGCCACGAGCGCCCGCAGCTCGTCGGCGACGACCAGCACCGACGGGCCCCTCGGGTTGACGACGACGCCCGCGTGCCCGGACCCGAGCGCGCTGGCGGCGACCTCGGCGAAGGCGACGCGCAGCGCCGAGGCACCGGGTGCCCAGGCGCGCACCTCGGCGGGCGACGAGTGCAGCACCGACCAGGTCTCGCCGTGCTCACCCGTCACGGTGCCCACGTCGACGTCGGCCACGCCGGAGCGGTCGCCCTGCTGCTCGAGCTCGGCGGTCCAGAGCGACGGCGAGCCGCGCAGCAGCTCCAGCACCTCGGGCCACGGCTGGTCGCGCTCCGCGAGGGCCCGCTTGACCGGGCCGCTCGCGCGCACGTCGTCGCCCAGGGCCGAGACGAGCTCGTCCGCGTGGGCGATGAACTGCGTGTCGGGCGAGCCGGGGTCGAGGGCGAGGCCCCCGTACTCGGCGACCGCCTGGGCGGCGACCTCCACCGCCGGTTGCGCGAGCGAGAGGTCGCCGACCGTGCCGCGGTAGCGGGCCAGGCGCTGGGCGTCCGTGAACGCGAGCAGCACGCGCTCGCCCGCCGAGTCGACCTGGTGCGCAACGGCCAGCACGTCGCCCCGCTGCAGCCCCGCGGAGCGGTCGGCGAGGGTCGACGACCCGATGTCGAGCAGCAGGTCACCGGCCGCGAGCTCGCGGAGCACGTCGGAGAAGGTCACCGAGTCCTTCTGCCGCGCCCACACGGCGAGCGCCGCCTGCAGCGCACCGTGCTGCACGGCGCCGCCGAGGGACCCCGGCGTGACGTCCCAGCCGGGTGCGCCGTGCGCGTCCGCCGTCGTGAGGCCGGCCGAGGTGAGGCGGGCGGCGGTCGGCCCGGGGACCCCCGGGCCCGCGGGGCCGGAGGCGCCGGGCACGACCGCGGGACCGGGCGCGTCGGCCCCGGCGCCGGGGGTCGCGCCTCCTGACCCCCCGTCGTCGGTGGTGCGAGCCGGATCCTTGCGCGAGAACAACCCCATGCCGTCGACCCTACGGCCCCTTGGTAGGGTCGTTCGTCGACTGATCGAGGAGCACCACGTGGGAACGGTTCCGTCGGGCCCGCCCGAGGCCCTGCACCGCGACGTCGTCGGCGACGTGTGGGACGCCGACCCCGCCCTCGCGCTGCTGCGGAGCGTGAACGGACGGTGGATCCTGCCCCTGTTCTCCGAGCACCTGGAGCGCGCGGAGGGACCGGTGTCCGCGGACTGGTTCCACCAGGCCGTCGCCGAGGCGCTGGCCCGGAACGCCGCCGAGCAGGCCGCCCGACCGACGTCGCTCCCTGCTCCCCCGCCGGGCGGAGCCCAGCCCGCGCACGCCCTCGACGCGGCGAGCGCGCCGACCACCCCGATGAGCCCGGCGGACCACTGCCGGCGCTGGGTCGAGAGCCGGTGGCTCGTCCGCACCCGCGCCTCCGGCCCCGAGGGGCGCGCGCACTACCGTCTGTCGCCGCACGCGCTGCGCGCGTTGCGCATGGTGCGCGAGCTCGCCGAGTCCGACAGCGCCGTCTCGGAGGCGCGCCTGGGCAGCATCGCCCACGCCGTGCGACAGCTGGCCTCGCTGGCCGACCCCGACGCGGCGTCGCAGGTCGCCCGCCTCGACGAGCAGATCGCCGAGCTCACCCGTCGTCGGGACGCGATCGCCGCGCACGGACCCGAGCCCGTGGCCGCCGACGCCCTCGCCCGCCAGGTGCGCGAGGTGGTCCGGCTGACGGCGTCGCTGCCCGCGGACTTCCGGCAGCTGGGCGCCATGGTCGAGCAGCGGCACCGCGAGGTGGCTCGCCGGGCGACGCACGACGACGTCGGCAAGGGCGCGCTCGTCGACCAGTACCTGCGCGAGAACGACCTGCTCGAGCAGACCCCCGAGGGCCGGGCGTACCGGAGCTTCGCGCAGATGCTGGCCGGGCGCGAGGTCGACGCCATGCGCGCCGACATCGAGGCGATCCTCACCCACCCCGAGGCCGCCGAGCACCTCGGCGACGGACAGCGGGCGCAGCTCGAGCAGCTGATCTCGTCGCTGCTCGCCGAGGAGCAGCAGGTGCAAGAGACGTACGCGCGGTGGACGGCCTCGCTGCGGCGGTTCCTCAGCCGGTCGAGCGCCGACCGCCACCAGCGGCTGCTCACGCTCGCCGAGCGGGCCCTGCACGCGGGCAGCACCTGGGTCGACCGGCAGCCGGGGCACGCCTGGCTGCCCGAGGACGTGCTCGGGCTCGGCCCCCTCGACGCCGTCGACGTGTCGCAGGTGCAGCTCTGGAGCGAGCGCGGGCGGCCCACCGTCGAGGTCGCCGTCAGCGAGGGCGCCGTCGCGCTGCCCGACGCCGACCGGGCCGCGCTGCGGCTCACGGCCGGCACCAGCACGGCCGCCGTCGCCGCGACCGTCGAGCGGCTGCTCGACGAGGCCGCGGCCGCCGGCGTCGCTGCCGCGGTCGACTCGGAGGCGGACCCGGCCCCCGACCGGGCGCGCTCCGACGGCACGGTCGCGGTGACCAGCGTCGACGTCTACCGCGCCACCGACCCCGAGTTCCGTCGTCTCGGCCTCGTGCTGAGCATGCTCGACCTCGCCATCGACCGGGGCCTCGTCGCCGACGACACCGAGTCCGTCGCGCTCGCGGGCGACGACGGCACGGTCCGCCGGGTCACGCTGCCCCGTCTCGTGTTCACCCGCGACGCCACGACCACCCTGCAGGAGGACCCCGCGTGACCGACTCCCCCGACGCGACCGGCGTGGCGCCGACCCCGCCCGAGCACGCGCCCGCGACGGCAGCCTCCGAGCTGCCCCTCGCCGGCCGCCGCGCGCTCGTCACGCTGCTCACCCACCGTTTCGTCGCGCGCTCGCACCAGCGCGAGGCGTGGGCGGGACTGCTCGCGCACGAGGACGAGATCCGCCAGCGCCTCGGCGAGCTGTTCCTCGAGCTCGAGGTCGACCACCGGCACGAGGTCGCGTTCAAGCGGCAGGCGGGCGGCGACGACGCCCCCGTGCTGCTCCGGCGGGAGAAGCCCCTGTCGCGGGACGCCTCGTTCCTGCTGATCTTCCTGCGGCGCGAGCACGCGTTCACGGACGCCGAGGACGACGCGGTCGTGGTCTCGCGCGACCAGATGGCGGAGTTCCTCGGCCGGTACCACGACGACGCCCACGACGAGGTCCGCGCCGCGCGCCGGGTCGACGCGGCCGTCGCGGCCCTGCTGCAGCGCGACCTGCTCGAGCCCGAGCCCGACGACCCGCAGCTGTTCACGGTGGCCCCGGCCATCGTGCCGCTCGTGCGCCCCGAGCAGCTCGCGCACTTCGAGCGCGTCTACCTCGCCGCGGCCGAGGCCGCCGCCGACGGCTCCGGGGGCGCGGACCGCCCCGACGACGACCTCCCGCCCGACGACTCCCCCGCCGGGTCCCCGGCGGACCGTCGCGACGTGACCGGGGCCGAGCCCGGGGCGGGCGCCGCGCCGGACGCCGCGAGGGACCCGCACGACGCCGAGGACCCCCAGGGCCCCGCGGGCTCGGGGGACGCCTCCCTCGACGTCCCCCTGCTCGACCTCCCGACCGACCCCGAAGGTGACCGCGCATGACGGACCCGACCAGCGCCTCCGGCCCCGAGCTCGCCGACGACGTGCGCGACCAGCGCACGCGCGCCGACGCGGAGGCGCCCGCGCTCGACGCCGACCTCGACGGGGACGCCGAGCCCGACCTCGGCATGTTCCACCCGGGGCAGTACCGGATCGAGCTCGTGCAGCTGCTCAACTGGGGCAGCTACGCGGGACTGCACCGCATGCCGGTGGGGCGCGGCGGCATCGCGATCCTCGGTCCGACCGGCCGGGGCAAGTCGACCGTGCTCGACGCCATGTCGGCCGTCATCATGCCCAACCCGCAGGAGTTCAACCGGGCCGCCCGCGACGACTCCCGCCAGCGCAGCGAGCGCACCGTCTACAGCTACGCCCGCGGCAAGACCGACGAGGTGCGCGAGGCCGCGAGCGACCGCACGACGACGCGGTTCCTGCGCCCGCTGGGCCAAGCGTTCGCGAGCGGGGCCGCGATCACCTGGAGCACCGAGCTCGGCGAGACCGTCACCGCCGTGCGCGTGGCCTGGATCGCGGCCGACACGGCCGGCCAGGACGAGGTCACGCAGGCGAGCGTCTACCTGCTCGTCCGCGGCCGCTTCGACCTCAGCCGCCTCACCGAGCTCGGGCGGGACGCCACGAGCTCGTCGCCCATCACGAAGGCGTCGCTGTCGCGGCTCGTCGACCCGGCGCGCGACCTCGTCACCTGGTCGCAGCCCGAGCTGCGCGTGCAGCTCTGCTCGACGCTCGGCATCGGCGGCAGCGACGAGTCGCAGCTCAAGGCGCTCACGCTGCTGCGTCGCGCGCAGGCCTCGAAGGGCGTCTTCTCGATCGACGAGCTGTTCAAGCAGTTCGTCCTCACGCAGCCGAAGGCGCTCTCGCGCTGGGAGACCACTCTCGCCACCTACCGCGAGGCGTCGCAGCTCTACGACGTGTTCGAGACGACCCGCAAGAAGCTCGACGTGCTCCGCGACGTGCCCGACCTCGCGGCCCGCTGGGAGGCCGCAGGGAGCGACGCCGCGGCCGAGCGCGCCCTGCTGCGCGGCGCGGGCGAGGGGGCAGGAGGCGCGAGCGGCTCCGGCGGGTCGGCCACCGGCTCCGTCACCGGCACGAGCCGACTGCGCGTGTGGCTGGCCGAGAAGGTGGGCGACTGGGTCTCGGGCGAGGTCGGCCGGGTGCTCGACGCCAAGCGCACCGCGACCGACGAGCGCCGGTCGGCGGTCGCCGACGAGGAGGTCGCCCTGCGCAGCCGCGAGACGGCGCTCGTGCAGCTGGCCGAGGCCGGGGGCGACCCGTCGGGGTCGTTGCGCGAGCAGCTGGCCGGCGCGCAGCGCGAGCTGGCGCTCGTCGACCGCGAGCACGGGCGCCTCGCCGCCGTGCTCGGCGCGGTCGACGTGCCCGTGCCGACGAGCGAGGACGAGGTCGCGGCGTTGCGCGCACGCGCCGTGTCGCTCGCCGAGGAGGAGGCCGCGGCCCGTCGGGCCGGTGAGGAGGAGCGGACCGAGCTGGCCGCCCGCATCGCCGCCGCCCGGCAGGCGGTCGCCGCGAAGCAGCGCGAGAAGCAGTCGTTCGAGCAGCGCCGCAGCAACGTGCCCGACGAGGCCGTCGAGCGTCGCCGCCGCATCGCCGAGGGCGCGGGCGTGCCGCTGGCCGACCTGCCCTACGCGGGCGAGCTCTTCGAGGTCGCGCCCGAGCACCAGGGCTGGGCCGTGGCCGTCGAGCGCGTCCTGGGCGACGTCGCCACGCACCTCCTGGTCGGCCGCGACGACTTCGCCGCCGTGCGGCGCTTCGTCGACGAGCACGACATGCGCGGCCGTGTCACGGTCGTGCCGGTCACGGCGAGCCTCGCGCCCTCGCGGACCGCGATCGAGGGCACCGTCCCGTCGATGCTCGTCCTCGACGACGCGCACCCCTACGCGGGGTGGCTGCACGACGAGCTCGTCGACGACCGCAGCGTGCTCTGCGTCGAGGCCCCGGCCGAGCTGGACCAGCCGCTGCCCGCGGGCGTGCGGGGCGCGGTCACCCGCCGGGGCCTCCGGACGGCCTCGCGCCAGCGGGTCGTCAAGGACGACCGTGCCGGCCGCTCCTGGATCGGGCTCGACAACGCCTCGCGCGTGCAGGAGCTCGAGGCCGAGGTGGACGCCCTCATGGGCGAGCTGGACCGGGCGCGCGAGGCGTGGGACGCGGCGGAGCAGGAGTCCACGGCGCGACGTCGCGTGCTCGAGGCGCTGCGGCGCGCGGGCGAGGTCTCGTGGGAGGACGTCGACCGGGGCCCGGCCGCGGCGCGCGTGGCCCTGCTGCAGGAGCAGCTGGACCGCCTCTCGCAGGAGCGCCCGGAGATCGCCGAGCTCCAGGCCGCGATGCGTCGGCACGACGACGAGCGGGTCGCCGCGGCGCAGCGGAAGGCCGCGGCGGAGGCCGAGCTGGCGCGCCTCGAGGAGGAGCACGGCCGCCTCGTCGACATGGAGGACCTCTTCGCGGACGCCCTGGCCGAGGCCGAGGCGTCCCCCCTCACGCCGGAGGAGCGGGCCCTGCTCGCGCCCCTGCCGTTCGCGGCCCCCCGGGGCGTCGCCGACCTCGAGCGCGCGCACCGCGAGGCGGTCGAGCAGCTGCGCGGGCGGATCGCCGTGCACGAGCGGGAGCGCGAGCAGCACGAGGCGATGCTCGAGCTCGTCTTCTCGCGCTACCTCGAGCTCGACCCGAACGCGGGCGTCGACGCGACGATCGACAGCCTCCCGGCGGTGCTCGCGATCCACCGCGGCCTCGTCGAGGACGACCTGCCGCACGCCGAGCAGGACTGGCTCGCCCAGGCCGGCGCGAGCGTCGGCGACAGCCTCCGCGCCCTGCTCGTGCAGATCGAGGAGGACGGGCACGTCATCCGCCGCGGCGTGCGGCCGATCTCGGAGGCGCTCCGCGCGATCGAGTTCCGCCAGGGCTCCACGCTCGACATCGAGCCGCTCGCCGTGACGAACTCGGACCTGCAGGAGTTCCGGCGCACCCTCCGAGCGCACACGGCCGCCGACGCCGGTGCCGCGGGTGCTGCTGCCGCCGACCCGGCGGCGGTCGAGCGGCGCTTCCTGGCGCTGCGCCGCGACCTCGCGCAGCTCGAGGAGCGGTCCCAGGCCGGCGAGGCGTGGCGGCGACGGGTGCTCGACGCACGCGAGCACTACCAGTTCCGCGCCATCGAGACGCGGGCCGACGGCACGCAGATCGTGCACGAGGGCGTCGCGGGCAAGTCGGGCGGCGAGGGGCAGGAGCTCATCGCGTTCGTGCTCGGCGCCGCGCTGCGGTTCCGCCTCGGCGACGGCACCGACCGCGTGCCGACCTACGCGCCGATCGTGCTCGACGAGGGCTTCGTGAAGGCCGACACCGAGTACACGGGCCGGGCGCTCTCGGCGCTGCGGTCGCTGGGGTTCCAGCTCGTCGTCGGCGCCCCGCGCGACAAGGTCAACGCGTTCGAGCAGCACGTCGACAGCGTCGCGTACATCTCGAGCGACCCGTCGGACCCGGAGCTGTCGCGCATCTACCCGCTGACGATCCGCGAGGCCATGGAGGTCGAGCGGCACGGCCTGGAGCCGGCGCTGCTGGGCTGAGGCGCGCGGGCCTCAGCCCGCGGGGGCGTCGACGCGCACGCCGGTCTCGAGCTCGACGAAGCGCCACATCCAGTCGAGCGCGATCGCGGGCGTGAGCCCGGGCGCGTGCTGCGACAGCTGCGTGGCGAGGCCGTCGCTGTACGCGGCCAGCTTGAGGGCGAGGGCCGACGCGTCGTCCACGCGGAGCACGCCCTGCTCGGCACCGCGGCGTAGGGTGCGCGTGAGGCACGCCTCCCAGACGCGGATGCGGGCCACGTACTCGGCGGCGACGGCGGGCTTGCGGGCCACGGCCGTCCAGTAGTCGGACCAGAGGCGCCAGTGGTCCTCCGTGGCGTCGGTGCCCGAGAACAGCGGCTCGACGAGCATCCGCACCCCGGCGACGGGATCGGGCTCGGCGTCGACGGCCTCGATGATCGACGAGTAGAACCGCGCCGTCTCGAGCACGACGACCTCGTTGAGGATCTCCGCGACGCTCGCGAAGTGGTAGGTCACGGTGCCCACCGACACGCCCGCCTCGGTGGCGATGTCGCGCAGGCGCGTCGCGCCGAGGCCCTCGCGCAGGATCACGGTGCGGGCCGCGTCGACGATGAGGGCACGGCGCACCGCGGGCTCGAGCCGCCCGGCCGCGGTGCGCGGCGACCCGCCCGCGGTCGTGCCCGTGCTCGTCACGCCGACGTCCTCGGGACCACGTCGTCGAAGCGGCGCTCCGCGACCAGCTGGACCTCGGCCTCCGGTCCCCCGTCGCGGGCCCAGGCCTGCACGGTGTTGACGACGTGGAACGCCTCGGCGTCGGCGGTGACCTTCGAGGTCGTCTCGAGCCAGGCCCACCAGTCGGGCTTCTCGAGCCCGATCGACCAGTGCGACTCGGCCGAGGCCGAGAGGGGGTCGCCGTCGACGATGCGGTAGGTCTCGCGGCTGTCCTCGGTGAAGACGAGCCCGTCGGGGTACTCGCGGCCGCCGCCGTAGCCCGGGTCGACCTCGAGCACCCACTCCCCGGTCTCGACGTCGTGGGCGACCCCGCGCTGCGGGAGGGTCGAGCCGGACGGCAGGCGACGGATCGCCAACGGCTCGGCGTGCTCCGGGGGCTCGAAGGTCACGCCGTCGTCGGTGGTGCGGGTCCACGTGGGCAGGGTCACGGTGCTGCGCTCGGGGACGAGCGTCAGCGTCGCCTCCTCCGGGTGCGGCCAGACCCACGGCCAGTACGCCGACGACACGGCGATCCGCAGGCGGTGGCCGGCCGGGAACGAGTGGCCGGTCGAGACCAGGGCGACCCGGACCTCCTGCTCGACCCCGGGCTCGAGGGCGTCCGCCCGGTCGCGCCCGTGCCGCGAGTCGAGGTTGAGCACGCCGCGCGTGACGAGCGTCGAGCTGCCGTCGGGGGCGACGTCGCAGAGCCGCACGATCACGTGGGCGTGCGCGACGTCGCTCGTGAGGGCCAGGTCGACGAGCACCGAGCCGAGCACGTCGAGCGGCTCGTCGAGCGGCAGGTCGAAGCAGACCGAGCGGCCGTCCTCGGCGCGCTGGTCGGGCGGCAGGTCGGTGGCGTTGCCGAACGGGAAGAACCGGCCGGCGTCGAGCCCGGTGCTCTGCGGCGAGCGCACGACGACGGCACCGCGGTCGCCGCCGTCGAGCTCGGCGAGCGGCAGCGCCGTCGCGGTCGTGGCCGTCGACGGCCACGCCTCGGCGGCGACCCAGCGCCCGGTGCGCTGGTCGTAGGAGGTGGCAGGAGGCTCGGAGTCGTTGATCCAGGCCCGGAGCGCGGGCTCCGCCTCGACCCCGTTCTCGTCGCCGAGCAGCCAGCGGTCCCACCAGCGGAGGGTCTCCTGGAGGAACCCGATGCCGGGGCCGGGGGCGAGCCCGCGGTCGGGGTACTGGTGCGACCAGGGGCCGATGATGCCCTTGACGGGCGCGTCGAGGTTCTCGACGAGGCGCAGCACGGCGTCGCGGTACGGGTCCGCCCATCCGCCGACGGCGAGGACCGCCGCCCGGATGCTGGAGTAGTCCTCGCAGACGCTGCCGTGCCGCCAGTAGTCGTCGCGCTCCTGGTGCGAGAGCCAGACGGGCGTCAGGGGGCGCTGGTGCTCGAGCCGTTCGCGCCAGCGCTCGACCCAGTCGGCGCCGACGACCTCGGGCCGCGGCGGCCGCGCGTTGAACGCGAACATGGTCCCGCCCCAGGCGGCCATGTCGATGCCGAGCACGGCGCCGCCGATGTAGTGCACGTCGTTGTCGTAGCGGTCGTCGGTCGAGCAGACGGTGACGATGGCCTTGAGGGCCTCGGGTGCCCGCCCGGCGAGCTGCAGGGCGTTGAAGCCGCCCCACGAGATGCCGAAGGCGCCGACCCCGCCCGTCGACCACGGCTGGGCGGCGAGCCACTCGATCAGGGCGATGCCGTCGTCGAGCTCCTGCACGGAGTACTCGTCGTCGAAGAGGCCGTCCGAGGAGCCCGTGCCGCGGATGTCGACGCGCACCGAGGCGTAGCCGCGGGCGGCGTACCAGGGGTGCCGCTCGCTGTCGCGCGGGGCGGTCCAGTCGTCGAGCCGGTAGGGCAGGTACTCGAGCAGCACGGGCACCGGCCGGTCGACCCGCGGCGCCCAGACGCGGGCGTGCAGCCGCGTGCCGTCGGGCATCGGGACCCATTCGTCGCGCACGGTCACCTCGTGCAGGGTGCGGTCGGTCACGCGCTCTCCCATCGCTTGCTCCTGTGGCCGTCGCCGTGGTCGTCCCAGCCGTCGGTGTCGCGCCAGCTCGCGCGGCCGTCGCCGACGCCGGGTAGCTCGGTCGCGCCCGGGTCGAGCGTCGCGTCGAGCAGCGTGCGCGTGTAGGGGTGGGCCGGTGCGCGGAACAGGTCCTCCGTCGAGCCGATCTCGACGATCCGGCCGCCCGTCATCACGGCGACGCGATCGGCGACGCCGCGCACGACGGCCAGGTCGTGGCTGATGAAGAGGCAGCTGAGCCCCTTCTCGTCGCGCAGGCTCGTGAGCAGGTCGAGCACGCCGGCCTGCACGCGCACGTCGAGGGCCGTCGTGATCTCGTCGGCGATGATGAGGTCGGGGCCTGCCGCCAGGGCGCGGGCGATGCCGACGCGCTGCCTCTGGCCGCCCGAGAGCTGGGCGGGCAGGCGGCTCGCGAAGTCGGGCGTGAGGCCCACCTCGACGAGCAGCTCGCCGACCCGCTCGGCGGAGGCACTGCCCGTGAAGAGCTTCAGCGGTCGCGCGATCGCGGCACCGACCGTGCGGCGGGGGTTGAGCGACGTGTCGGCGTTCTGGAAGATCAGCTGCACCGAGCGGCGGAGGGCGAGCGCGCGGCCGGCGACCGGCTGGGTGAGGTCGCCCTCGAGCCCGTCCGAGCCGTGGAACGCGAAGCTGCCCGATTCGGCGGGGATCAGGCCCGCCATGGCCGTCGCGAGGGTGGACTTGCCGCTCCCGGACTCCCCCACGACCGCGAGGGTCTCCCGCTGGCCGATGTCGAACGAGACGCCGTCGACGGCCGCGGGCAAGCCGCGCGCGTAGCGGACGACGAGGTCGCGGGCGACGACGACGGGAGCCGCGGGGGCGAGGTGGGACCCGCCTCCTGAGGGCAGGCCGGTCGCCCGGGCTCGGGGCACGCTCGCGAGCAGCTCGCGGGTGTACTCGTGGTGGGGGTCGGCGAAGAGCTCGGCCGTCGGCCGGTGCTCGACGACGACGCCGTCGCGCATGACCGCGATCTCGTCGGCCATGGTCGAGACGACGCCGAGGTCGTGGCTGACGAGCAGGATCGCCATCTCGAGCTCGACGGCGAGGTCGCGGACGAGCTCGAGCACGGCGGACTGCGTCACGACGTCGAGCGCGGTCGTCGGCTCGTCGAGCACCAGCAGCTTCGGTCGCGCGGCGATCGCCATGGCGAGGGCGATGCGCTGCTGCTGCCCGCCCGACAGCTGGTGCGGGTACCGGTCGACGAGGGTCTCGGGGTCGGGCAGCCGCACGTGGCGGACGAGCTCGAGCACGCGGTCGTGCCCGCCCGGCAGCCCGTGGCTCTCGAGCGCCTCGCGCAACTGGCGGCCGACGCGCATCGAGGGCGTGAGAGCCTGGCCCGCGTTCTGCGCGACGAGCGCCGCCGTCCCACCGCGCAGGGCCCGCCGGTCGCGGTCGTCGAGCCCGAAGACGTCGGCCCCGGCGACCGTGACGCTGCCGCCGACGACGGTCGAACCGCGGCGCAGGTGCGCCAACAGGGTGCGGGCGACGGTGGACTTGCCGCTGCCGCTCTCGCCGACGAGGCCGAGCGCCCGGCCAGCCGGGATCGCGAAGCTCACGCCGCGCACGACGGGCACGTCACGGCGACCCGCGGCGTACGAGATGGAGAGGTCGTCGATGCGGACGACGGGCTCGGTGAGGAGGGGCGTGGAGGTGGTGCCGGTGCTCTCGGGGCGGGGCTCGAGGGGCGTGGAGCTCACGAGACGGCTCCCTTCTGTGCGCGGTCGATGCCGAGCGACTTGCTGAGGCCGTCGGCGCTGAGGTTGAGGCCGACGACGAGGGTGGCCAGCGCGACGACGGGCGCGAGCGTGCCGGTCGGCACGACCGTGAGGGCGGTGCGGTTCTCCTGCACCATGAGACCCCAGTCGGGCGTCGGCGGGTTCGCGCCGAACCCGAGGAACGACAGGGTCGAGATGAGCAGCACGATCCAGGAGGCGCGCATCGCGTACTCGACGAGCACCACGTCCGTCACGTTCGGCAGGATCTCGCGGAACACGATGCTCAGCGGCTTCTCGCCGCGGGCGCGGGCGGCGGTGACGTAGTCCTGCGTGATGACGGTGCGTGCGGCGCCGCGGACGACGCGGGTCACGGCCGGTGCGTAGACGACGGTGACGGCGAGGACGATCACCCAGAGGCCCGAGTCGAAGACGGTGACGACGACGAGCAGGGCGAGGATCGACGGGACCGCGAGGAGCGCGTCGACGATGCGCATGACGACCTCGTCGAACCAGTTGTCGGCGTAGGCGGTCACGCAGCCGAGGACCGTGCCGATCGCCACGGCGATGGTCGTCGCCAGGAAGGTCACGAGCAGTGCGTACCGGCCGCCGTTGAGGGTGCGCGAGAGGATGTCGCGCCCGTACTGGTCCGTGCCGAGCCAGTGCGACCAGGTCGAACCGGTGAGGGCCGCGGTCGAGTCGGTGGCGACGGGGTCGTGCCCCGCGATCCACGGGGCGAGCACGGCCAGCACGACGTGCAGGGCGATGAGGCCGAGGCCGATGGCGAGGGCCGACGAGCCGCTGATGCTGCTGGTGAGGCTGGACGCGACGCCGCGCACCCGGCCGGGCAGGCCGGCGGGGCCTCCCGAGCCTCCTGCGCCTCCTGCGCCTCCTGCTGTGGCGACGCGGGTCGCCTGCGTGGTGCTGCGGGTCATGAGCGGGCCTTCCGTCGGGTGCGGAGCCGGGGGTCGAGCGCCAGGGCCGTCAGGTCGGCCGCGAGGTTGCAGACGACGTAGACGAGGGCGCTGACGACGGCGATGGCCTGGATCGTGGGCAGGTCGCGGTTGAAGACCGACTCGAGCATGAGCTTGCCCATGCCGGGGTAGTTGAAGACGTTCTCGACGACCACGACGCCACCGAGCAGCCAGGCGACGTTGAGCGCGACGACCGTGAGGGTCGGCAGCAGCGCACTGGGCACGGCGTGGCGCCAGACGACCTGGCGGGTCGTGAGGCCCTTGAGCTCGGCCGTCGTGACGAACTCGCTGGCCATGACGTCGATCGTCGACGACCGGGCGGTGCGCACGATGTAGGCCGCCATGGCGAGCGTGAGCACGATGACCGGCAGCCACACGGCGGGCAGCAGCTCGGCGACCGTGGCGCTGTCGCCGCGCAGCACGACCGCCGGGAACACCGGGATCGCGACCGCGAAGAGCAGCACCAGGATCGTGGCGACCATGAACTCGGGCACGCTCATCACGACGAGGCTGACGAGCGAGATGGCGTGGTCGCTGGGGCGTCCGCGCCGGACGCCCGCGACGACGCCGAGCGTCAGCGAGACGAGGATGCCCACGACCATGGCCGGGACGGCGATGAGCATGCTGTTGCGGAAGGCGACGAGCAGGTCGGGACCGACGGGCTCACCGCTCACGAGCGAGGTGCCGAAGTCGCCCGTCGCGGCCGCGAGCAGCCAGTGGCCGTAGCGGACCCAGACGTTCTCGTCGAGGCCGAGCGTCGCGCGGACGGTGGCGAGGGCCTCCGGGGTGGCGTCCTGGCCGAGCAGCTGCTGGGCGACGTCGCCGGGCAGCAGCTGCACGGCGAAGAAGACGAAGAACGAGGCCAGGAGGACCGTGAGCAGCGCGGTGCCGAGGCGGCGGGCGACGAGCAGGGCCGACGTCGTGATCGTAGGGTTCATGCGCGGAGTCCGATCGAGAGGTAGTCGAACTCGAAGCCGTGCTCGCGGTAGTTGACGACCTCGCGGCTCAGGCCGACGAGGCGGTCGCCGAACATGGGGGTCATGTCGGCGGAGTCCTCGACGACGACGCGCTGGGCGTCCTGGTAGAGCATGCGGCGACGGTCGTCGTTCATCTCGGCGCGGGCGGAGTCGAGCAGGCCGTCGAACGTCGGGTTCGACCAGGCGCTCTCGTTGTACGACGAGCCGGTGCGGAAGATCTGGTTGAGCAGCTGGTCGATGGGGCGCCCGGTGAACCAGTAGCTCACCATGAGCGGCTCCTGCATCCAGATCTGCGTGTAGTACGAGTCGGACGAGGCGTTGCGGACGACGAGGTCGATGCCGGCCTCCTTCACGGCGTCGCGGTAGGCGACGGCCATGGGGGTGAACACGGACTCGTAGCTCGACGTGAAGATCTCGGTGCGGAACCCCTCGCGGCCGGCCTCCTTGAGCAGGAACCGTGCCTTGTCGGGGTCGTGCTCGCGCTGCTCGTCGAGGAACACCGCCTGGGTGGGCGGCACCGGGTTGTCCCAGCCGGGCGAGCCGGTGCCCTGCAGGGCGGTGTCGACGATCGTCTGCGGGTCGTAGGCGAGCTTCATCGCCTGGCGCACGCGCGGGTCGCTGAACTCGTCGCTCGTGAAGAGCATCGGGATCGTGTACCACTGGGCGTTCGCGGAGCGGGCGACCGTCGCGGTGCTCGACGCCGAGACGACCTGGGCGGTGGCGTAGTCGAGGTTCGTCTGCGAGATGAGGTCGATCTGCCCGGCGAGCAGGGCGTTGACGCGGGCCGTGGTGTCCTGGATCGAGTAGAAGTCGATGCCGTCGAGCACGGGACGACCGGCGAAGTGGTCGTCGAACGCCTCGATGCTGCCCGTGCCGGCGGGCTCGAAGCTGCTGAGGCGGAACGGCCCGGTGCCGATGCCCGTGCGGCCGATCTCGCCGGCACTGCCCTCGGGGATGATGTAGCACTGGTACGCCGTGAGCAGCGAGGGGAACTCCGCGTTGGCGGTGAGCAGCTCGATGCGCAGCGTCATTGGGTCGGGGGCGCTCATGCTGCCGGGGCCGATCATCGCGGCGAGCACCTCGCCCTGCGGCGAGGCCGTCTCGGGGTCGAGGATGTGCTCGATCGAGTAGATCGCGTCGGCCGCCGTGAAGCGACGCCCGTCGTGGAACCGCACGCCCGAGCGGAGCTCGAAGGTCCACACGCGGCCGTCGGGGGTGGCGGACCACTCCGCGGCGAGGTCGGGCACGGTGACGCCGGCCTCGTCGAGCTTGACGAGGCGGTTGTAGAGCGCGCCGAGGTACTCGTAGGCCGACAGCGAACTGGCGGAATCGAGGGTCTCGGCGGCGGAAGCGGCCGGGCGCGCGATGCGCAGGCGACCACCCCGGGCGGCAGCGCCGGTGGCGGCGGCCTCGGGGATGGTGGGCGTGCGGCGGTCGGGCGCGCACCCGGCGAGCGTGAGCAGGCCGAGGCCGGCGAGGCCCGCGGCTCCTGCGAGCACGGCGCGGCGGCTGGGCTGCGCGCGTGCGGCGGACGGGGGGACGATCGGTGTCATTCGGGGAAGACCTTCCGGGTTATCGTTCGCCTGAACGATAAGGGGAGGCACCGGTCTGTGGCTAGTTCGGGGGGCGGGGGTGGCCCGCCGCTCCCGTGCACGGTGTGCACGCCCGATCGGCAGCGATAAGGGGATCGCGCGGGGGTGGAACGGGCCCGCGGACGGGGCAGAACTTTACGTAGTCGTTACCTGGCGGCGGGGGTCTCGGTGGCAGGTGTCGTGCTGAGGCGGCCGCTGCGGCGGGCCCGGTCGGCACCGTGTCGGGGCGTGCGGCGGTGGTCCAGGCGGGCGTTGCGCGTGGAGAGGGACGTGACGCGGCCGGGCCCGGGCGTGCCGTGTCCCTTCGGCCGTGTCACGCGGGTCGCACCCGCGTCAGGCGGGCCGCGCGCGGGAGAGCAGTCGCACCGCCGGCAGGTCGGGCAGCGCCCAGTCGAGCTCGGCCAGGCGGGCGGGTTCGACCCACTCCATCTGGTCGTGGTCGGTGCTCCGCGTCGGCCGGGGCCCGTCGAGCGTCGCGCGGAAGCAGGCGAGCTCGATGACCCGCTCCCCCACGCGCGTCGCGTCGGTGGTCAGCTCGTCGCCGACCACGATGTCGACGGACAGCTCTTCCGCGATCTCCCGGACCAGCGCCTCCTGCGCCGTCTCGCCCGGCTCGACCTTGCCGCCCGGGAACTCCCACAGGCCCGCCGACGCCTTGCCGGGCGCGCGGCGGCAGGCGAGCACGAGGCCGTGGTCGACGACGACCGCGGCGACCACGCGGAGGGGTGGCGCGGCGGAGTGGTCGGTGGGGTCGGTGGGGTCGGGCACGAGGTCAGGGTAGCCGTGCTCATATCTAGGGGCTCGGGATCTCCGATCACGTGAAAACTTGGCGCGACAGGTGTGACCTGCTCGAGACGCAGCAGCACTTGTAATAGCGTCACCACATGGCCCGCATAACCAGCTTCGAGCCCGGAGCTCAGGAGATCCAAGCCCACCCGAGCGAGGTGACGTGTTTCCACCAAATCGTTCTCGACTCGGACGGCAAGCGTTTCCTGCACCTTTCGACCTTCGGCTCCCAGGACCGGGCTTCGAAACCCAAGTCAAGCCAGTCGATTCAGGTGGGTGAAGAAGAAGCTCAAGAGCTAGTGCAGATTCTCTTGAACGCCTTTCCAGGGATCAGGTCCTCCTAGGGCGCCACCCACATGACTGACCGCGGCACAGCCCGCCCTCACCCCTCCACGAGCTCGATGAACCGCGACAGCAGCCCCAGCCCGCCGATGCTCGTCGGCATCGCCGAGGTCAGCGCGGGCGAGTGCACGAGGTACGCCGCCCACTTCGCGCGCGAGAGGGCGACGTTGAGCCGGTTCGGCATGAGCAAGAAGTCGAGCCCGCGCGGGATGTCCGCCGCCGACGACGCCGCGAGCGACACGATCGCGACGACCGCCTCCCGCCCCTGGAACAGGTCCACCGTGCCCACGGTGGTCCCCCGCAGCCCGGCCCCGTCGAGCGCCTCGCGGATCAGCGCCCCCTGCGCGTTGTAGGGCGCGACGACGATGACGTCCTCGTCCGTCAGGAGGCGCGTCCCCTGCTCGTCGGTCCACTCGCGACCGACGACGCCCCGCGCCAGCTCGACCACCCGTGCCGCTTCTTCGGGCGACGCCGTGGTGTTGCCGGCGTGCACGACGGGCTCGACGTGCAGCCCCGGCGCGAGGCCGGCGAGGCACCGCTCGGCAGCGCTCGACGTCAGCTGCCCGGCGTAGGACAGCCGCGAGACGGGCGCCGTCAGCGCCGGGTGCATGCGCCGGGTGCGCGCGAGGAAGTACCCGAGCTCGGCCGGCAGTACGTCCCGCCCGTCGGCGAGCCAGCCGAGCGCCGAGGTGTCGACCGGCTCGGGGTGCGACCCCTGGCTCACCTGCGGCAGCTGCTGCGGGTCGCCGAGCAGCAGCAGGCGCTGTGCCGACACCGCCGACGCGATCGTGGGCGCGAGCGAGAACTGCCCCGCCTCGTCGACGACGAGCAGGTCGAGCGAGCGGCGGGCGATCGTGTCGGCGTTGGCGAAGGTCCAGGCGGTGCCGCCGACCACGCCCCCGGTCTCGCCCGGACCGGTGAGGAACGCCGCCAGCGCCGCGTTGTCCTTCATGGGCGTCCAGGCCGCGGCCTCGAGCGCCTCGGGGTCGGTCCCCTTCTGCGGCACCTTGGCCACGCGCGCCGGGTCGACGCCCTTGCCGACGACGGCGTCGAGGAAGTTCTCCGCCACCGCGTGCGACTGCCCGACCACGCCGACCCGCCAGCCGTGCTCGGTGACGAGGCGCGCCACGACCGTCGACCCCACATAGGTCTTGCCGGTCCCGGGCGGACCCTGGATCGCGAGGTACGACCGGTCGAGCCCGAGGAGCGTCGCCAGGACCGCGTCGACGGTGTCGTCGCCCGCGACGGGCACGACTCCCCCGCGCGGCGGCACCCGGCGCAGGAGGTCGAGGGCCGGGTCCGCCAGCGGCTCCGGCAGGGCGTCGAGCACGCTGCGTCCCCACTCCGAGATGGCTGCCGGCTGCGGCGCTGCGCGCGGTGGAGCGGCAGGAGTAAGCGCGAGCGGGTACTGGTGGTGCGGCTCGGCGCCGCTCGGGAGGGACTCCTTGACGAGCACGACGACGCGGTCGTGCTCCGCGTCGACGTCGAGCACGGTCGCGCGGGCCGTGGCACCGCGGAGGCCTGGGCCGGGGGCGGCGACCGACTCGGGGAGCGGGGCGTCGTAGACGAGGTGGGGCGCGCCTCCTGCGCTGGGCTTCTTCCCGGATCCCAGCTTGCTGCCGGGGGCGAGCGTGCCGCTGAGGCGCAGGTCGCGGGAGAGCGTCCGGGCGCGCGGCAGCTTGTCCCAGTCGCGGACGACCTCGGCACGCTCGACGACGAAGACGTCACGGGTGTCGGCCCACTCGTCGAGCGGGGCGCGGAGGCGGTCGAAGTGCTCCTGCCAGAAGGTCTTCGCCTCGCGGCGGTGGTAGTCGATGGCGGCTGCGGCGAGGGCGAGGGCCGTCTCGTCGGGGGTGCGATCGAGCGGGACGACGTCGGCGAGCAGGGCCTGCAGCTCGAGGTAGACGGGGTCGGGCTCGGCGCGGACGCGTTCGTCCTCGACGAGGGGCAGTGCCTCGTCGCTCGTCTCGCCCTCGGGCACGAAGCCGAGCAGCCAGTCGCGGAGCCGCAGCGTGGAGCGGCAGTCGTACTCGTTGTAGTCGGCGACCTGGTCGAGGCGGTCCTGGCCGGCGGGGTCACCGGCGCGCAGGGCGGTGATGGCCTCGACGTAGGCGGTGATGCTGTCGGCGGCGTTGACCACTCCTCCCCCGTCGCGGTAGTCGTCGCCCATGTACAGCGGCTCGAGCTTCTTGATGGAGTAGCTGCGCGACCCGACGAGCAGGGCTTTCCGCACGATGGGGTAGAGGTCGACGAGCACGCCGTCGCGCAAGAGGTCGTCGACCTCCTCCTCGCCGACGCCGTGACGGGCGGCGAGCGAGAGCAGGTGGGTGCGCTCGTAGGCGGCGTAGTGGTAGATGTGCAGGCCGGGATGGGCAGTGCGACGTTCGCGGACGAAGGCGAGGAAGTCGATCAACGCCTGTCGCTCCTCGCGCAGGTCGTGCGCCCAGAACGCGCTGAAGCGGGCCTGGTCGTCGACGAGGCCGAAGAGGTAGTCGAGGCCCCAGATCTCGTGCCCGGACTCGCTGTACAGGGGGTCGCCCTCGAAGTCGAAGAAGATGTCGCCGGGGTCGGGCGCCGGGATCGCGGCGAGGGCACCCGGGTCGACGAGCCGCACCTGCGGCACGCCACCCTCGCTGGCGACTTGCAGCTCGGCCTGGGACCGGAGGCGGGTGAGGGCCGCCCCGCTGACGCCCGGCACGCTGCCGCTGCTGGTGGCGAGGTCGTCGATGCTGTGGATGCCCGCGGCGTGGAGGGCGGTCCGCTGCCCGAGGCTGACGCCCGCGACGAGCACGAGGTCGCGGTGCGCCTCGACCTGGGCGGAGCACTGCGAGCAGCGCCCGCAGGCAGTGACGCCGGAGGCCCCCCACGGCAGGGCCTCGGGTGCGGCCAGTCGCTCGTCGAGCACCCTGCGCAGGCGGGCCCGCTGTGCGCGGTACACGGGGGCGATGTCGTCGAGCGCGTGGGTGGAGGTGCTGCCGTCGCCGAGGACGAGGTGCACCTGCCGTCCGACGGAGATGCCGAGGGCCTCGATCTGCTCGGCGTAGGCGGCGAGCTGCAGCAGGGCGGGGATCTTGGCGTGCCGGGCGAGCTTGGTGTCGTAGACCTCGTAGGCGCCGTCGGGAGTCCGGAGGAGGAAGTCGCTGAACCCGATGAAGGTGCCGTCGAAGAACGTGGCCTGGTAGAGCACGTCGGCGCCGTCGTGCATGGCCTGCTCGGCGGCGGCAGCGGCGGCCGGGTAGCCAGCGCGGTCGGGCCGTTCAAACTCGACGACATCGTGCGTCGCACGCAGTTGCTCGAGGAACCGCACCTCGTGGTCATCGCCGAGCCGAGCCGTGCGGTCGAGCATCGCATCGGCGACCTCGGCGATGGGATCGGTGCGCCCCAGCTTCGCGTCGAGGCGCCGCAGGAACGCCCACTCGCAGGCCGCCCACGTTGTCAGGTCGGAGGGGCTCGTGACGACGGTGCCGGTGTCGGGGTCGATGTAGATGCTGTTCTCCTCGCGGGGCCCGGTGGGTGCGGTCTCGGGGTCAGGCTAGCCAGAGCCGGGGACATTCTGGGGCGACGACGGCCACGCTGTGAGACGGCGTGGCACGGGTACCGCACGAGCGTGCCGTCCTCCCCAGGATCCGTGAGGGGACGACCCTCCCCGACCACCCACACGTGCGCTCCTACGCGGCTGCCCCGCCTGCTTGCCTTCGGGTCATGATCATCGAAGCTGGGTACGGCCTGCACTTCCTCCTCGCCCCGACCGTCCGCGAAGAACGCTTGGAGGGGGTCCGTCACTCTCTCTGGGCACTGGGGACCGATCGTGATCTACGGCTCGTCTCTCTCGATGCCGTGGCCGACTGGAGGGGGCACGATCTCGGGCAGTACGGCGACGCCATCGCTCGCGCCCTCGACGTCGAGCACGCAGACGTCGCGCACTACGCTCTCGCGTACTGGTCCCCCGTCGTCCTCAAGGACGACCGCCTGGACCTACGCGGGACGGAGTACGGGCTCGCCGCGCACCCCGCGCTGGTCGCCCGCGACCTCCTGGGCGTCGCCGCCTACGACGACGAGGGGTTCCGGAACACGTTCCCCCGGTTCGAGTTCAACGAGTACCTCTCGTACGAGCATCTTCCTCGGGCACACGTCCTCAGCGGGCCGCACGAACTGCAAGGGTGCCCGTGCGCTGCGTGCCGTCAGCAGCGCTCTCGGCTCCACGAACGGGGACGACGGCGAGACGCGCGAGAGTCGCGTCGGGGTATCAGCGAGTACGCGTCCACCCCCGGTACTACGGCCAGCGCCGGTTGCACGGCTGCTCATCCCCCGGAGCATCAAAAGTTCTGGTCGGGCTGACAGGATTTGAACCGGCGACCCCTTGACCCCCCGGTGGAAGGAGCAGGACTCATAGCCCACTTGACCGGGAATTTCCGTTTCAGAAGTGCGCCCCACGCGTCACACTTTGCACAAGTTGCAGGCAATTGGTCACCTGATTGGTCCAGTTCCTCTGGCCTCACAGGTCACCCAGGTTTAGTCGCCGTGAGACGCCTGTCAGCCCGGGTAAGCCGGTTGCCGGCTTGGAGTGTTCTCGACGCGTCCCGTGGCTGGCCGCCTTCTGGCAAGCTCCTCTGGCCGGATAGACACCCTGGGCACGCTCTTGCCCAAACCTCCGAAGAGAGCCAGTCCGTCTGCACTCATTTACGATGTCGGCGCTGTGATCCACAATGGACACATGCCCGCCGTTGCCCAAACCCTGCGTCTTGCGCAGCTCAAGGAGAGCGACGCAGCATGGCGGCTGCTGGACGCCGACTCGGCGCCGGTCATCATTGGCTTGCTCGGGCATCACCTCGGCGGCGATGAACGACGCGTCGACGCGGAGGAGCTGTACGAGCGGCTAGACGCAGACGTTGAGCGTCTGCGCGCCCACGGATTGCGGCTTCCGCTCAGTGCAAAGGGCTACTGCGCTCAGTGGCGCGCAGCCGGATTCCTCACACGACGGGCTTCTGCCGAGTCACGTGGCGAAACTCTTGAACTCTCCCCCGACGCAATCGTCGCGATCCGCTTTGTCGAGGGACGGGCTGCGCCGCGTTCGAGTGCGACGGAATCGCGGCTTGCGAGCCTTGCTGTGCAGGTCCGTCAACTTGCAATCGACACCGACCCCGATGCAGCGACACGCATCGCCTTGCTCGATGAGGAGATTGAGAGCATAGAGCGACGCATCCGCGCACTTCGCTCCGGCGACGAAGCAGCCCTCGACGACAGTCGAGCAATAGAGCGTGTGCGTGATCTGCTCGCACAGGCTGCTGACGTTCCGGATGACTTCGCGAGGGTTCGCGCCGACTTCGAAGCGCTCAACGCATCGTTGCGTCAGAAAATCGTCGAATCGGATGCGTCGCAGGCAACCGTCGTCGATGAAGTGTTTCGCGGTGTCGACCACATCTCCGAGTCCGAGGCTGGGCGTAGCTTCTCCGCGTTCTCGCAGCTCGTACTCGACCCAGCGCTCGGCGCGGCGTTCGAGGCAGACATCCGCCGTGTGCTTGACCGCAATTTCATCCGCGAACTCATTCCAGCCGAGCGTCGGCTACTGCGGTCTTTCCTGACGACGCTGAAGGCCCGTAGCGCAGAGATCCACGATGTGATCACGGTGTTCGCCCGGGCCCTGCGCCGTTATGTGCAGTCTCAGGCCTACCAACGCGACCGCGTCATGCGCTCACTGCTGCGCGATGCCCAGCATGCGGGCGTGCAGGCCGCAGCTCACATACGACCATGGCATCCGATCGGGCTGTCGCTGGACCTATCCTCCGTTGCGCTCGCGACGCTCGGAACGCTCGACCTCCACGACCCTGCGGAGCTTGACGCGACCGAGGAAGTCATGCCGATCGAGGTTGAGGTGGCTGACCTGGAAGAGCTGCGCGCGTTGGCGCGCGAGACCGAGATCGACTTCGACGAGCTCACACGCAATGTCAACGATGTCCTCACCCAGTTCACCACCTGCACGGTGGCGGATGTGCTTGCAGCGCATCCGGCCACGCAGGGGGTCGCCAGCGTCGTCGGGCTGCTCACGCTGGCTGCCGCCCACGGGAGGGTAGACGACGAGCCCGAGGTGCTCGAATGGACGAGCACCAGCGGCGTTTCACGCACCGCCGTGATCCCCACGCACCGTTTCACGGGGGTGGTCTCATGACCGATATAGAAACTGCTGGCGTCGAGGAAAACGGCGAGAAGCTCTGGCCAGGAGACATGGGCACGCTCCCCGATCGCACCCGCCGCGTGCTGCTGAGGCTTGTGCGCGGACCGTACCTTTCGGGAGCA
Organism: Frigoribacterium salinisoli; assembly: GCF_054781095.1. Lineage (NCBI taxonomy): Bacteria > Bacillati > Actinomycetota > Actinomycetes > Micrococcales > Microbacteriaceae > Frigoribacterium > Frigoribacterium salinisoli. The sequence continues at coordinate 427,819 of NZ_BAAGVB010000001.1, read as the reverse complement.
CGTGAGCCGCAACTGTGGGCAGTGCTCCTCAGCGACGAATCCGCCATCCGCGAGCGGCTCGCGGATCTCTTCCTCGACCTCGTAGTGGACACCGCGAACGAGTTCGCGTTCGTACGCAATGCGCCGTCTGACCAAGCGCCGAACGCCGTGCGCTCGGAGAGCCTGACTTTCCTCGACACCGCCATGCTGCTCGTGTTGCGTCAGACGCTGCTGAGCGAAGAAGGGCGAGGACGCGTGATCGTGGGACAGGCCGAGGTCTTCGAGCAGCTCACGGCATACCGCACCCCCGACCGCGATGAGAAGGACTTCGCCGCGCGTCTGAACTCGTCGTGGCACAAAATGCACAACAAGCTGCGCGTCCTTCACTCGGCAGGCGATGACAGGGCCGAGATCTCCCCCGTGCTGCGTCTAATCGTCGACGCCGACCAGGTGCGCGCGATCACGGCCGAGTACGAACGCATCGCACGCGATGGCGCAGGACCCGCCCGTCTCGAAGACGAGCCCTTCGAGAAGGATGACGAATGACGATGCTGAACGTACGCGACGAGGGTGTCATCGAGAATCCCGATCACCCTGGGCAGTGGCGGCTGACGCGCATCGAACTCGTCAACTGGGGGACGTTCGCGGGTCACGCAACGGTCGAGATTGCGCGAAAGGGACACCTGTTCACGGGGGCGTCAGGCTCTGGGAAATCGTCGCTCCTCGATGCGATCGCCGCCGTCCTCACACCCGATCGGTGGCTACGCCTCAACGCCGCAGCCCAGGAGGGCACAGCCCGCCAGGGCGACCGCACGCTCATGTCCTATGTGCGCGGGGCATGGAGCAAGGAAGCAGACACGAACGCAGACCGCGCCGTGACCAGCTTCCTCCGGGGCAAGGCGACGTGGAGCGGCGTCCTGCTGCGCTACGAAAACCTCATCGATAGTCCACTGTCACTCGCACGTGTCTTCCACGCGCCTGGCACACGAACCGACGCTGCCTCGCTCAAAGACGCGCGCTTGGTCGTGCAGGGCGAGTTCGAGCTGATGACGCTGAAACCCCATGTCGAGAGTGGGATCGATGCCAGGAAAATGACGGCGGCGCTGCCCGACGCCCTCATCACCACCGGCGGCAAGCACGGCAGATTCCACGAGCGCGTCGTGCGCCTGTTCGGATTCCGCGGAGACACAACGCTCCAACTCCTGCACAAGACACAGTCCGCGAAGAACCTCGGGACATTGGATGCGCTCTTCCGAGGATTCATGTTGGACCATCCCGGCACGTTCGCGCGGGCCGAGAACGCCGTCGAGCAGTTCACCGAACTCGATCGCGCACACGCACACGTTGTGGACCTGCGGCGCCAAGCCGATGCGCTTCGCCGGGTAAATACCGCGATCACGGCATTCGACGCGGCGAGCGCCCAGGAGACCGCCGCAGCTGGACTCCACGACGCCGTGGACGCCTATACGGCCATGCTCACACTGCAGATCGCCCGTGCGGAGCTTGCCCCGGTCCGCGCGGAGCTTGCGCGCGCCGACGCACGGCTGCGTGACGCGGAGCGCGAGCATCAGCTCGCTATGTCGGCGCTTGAGAGCGCACGAGCGCGCGTACGCAACGAGGGCGGTGCTCGCGTCGAGCTGCTGGGCGCGCAGATCGCGACGGCGGAGGCGGAAGAACGTGGCGTCGCTCACGAACGCGCACGAATTGCTGTTGAATTGGAGCGACTTGGCGCGCCCATGCCCGTGGGGCCCGCAGAGTTCACCGAACTCCTTGCGACCGCGATGGCGGAGGCCACACGCGGTATCACTGCAGTACCGCACGCGCTCTACGACGCCCGCAGCGAAGCCCGGAAAGCTCACGAAGAGACCCATAGGCTGATCACCACGGTTCGCATCAGCCGCACGAACCTTCCTCCCCGCTTGCTCGCGGCCCGAGCGTTCCTCGCCCAGAGACTCCACGTCCCCGAGGCCGCGATACCGTTTGCAGCGGAGCTGCTCTCAGTCGTTCCCGCGCACGCGGCCTGGCGTGGGGCGATTGAACGGGTGCTCGCTCCCTTGGCTACAACGCTTCTCGTGCGCGACGAGCATCTGGCCACCGTTCGCGGCGCAGCCAACGGCCGACATCTCGGTGTACGGCTCGTGATCGAGGCCGTCCCACCCGTCACCGAGGCCGCTCGCCGACCGCGCGACGCGCGGTCCCTCGTTCACCGAGTCGCCGTCGCGGACGGCGTCTTCACTTCATTCCTGCGCACGCGACTGACAGCCGACTACGACTACACGTGCGTCGATGACCCCGACGAGCTCGACCGCATCGATCGCGGTGTCACGATCACTGGTCTGGTGAAGCGCTCGTCACGGCGGTATGAGAAAGACGACCGCTCCGAAGTCGGCGACGCAACACGGTGGATGCTTGGTGGCGACGTCCACGACAGGACGGAGGCACTCCTCGATCGACTGGGTATTCAAGAGGCTACGCTCGCCGCCGCAAAAAAGGCGGTTGAGACTGCCGAGGCAGAACGTACGGCGGCTGCCGAACGGCGCAGCGTGTTCAGCCGCGTCGCCGAGTTCACGTGGGATCGCATCGACACTGCATCTGCGCAGGCCGCCGTCGACGCCCGACGAGCGGAACTCGCAACGCTGACTGCTGCATCCCATACACTCCGCGACGCACAGGCAGCGCTCGAACTCGCAACGAATCGCATGACAGACACCGACGACGAGCGTGGGACAGCACGCGGCACGAACGCAGTCGCCGCAAGCAGGGTTCAGACGGTCGAGCAGCGGATCGAGGAACTGGAATCGACACCGGGCGAACCGATCGTGTCCGAGTTCCGCACGGAATTAGAAACCAGATTTCGTGCAGAGCGGCGCTCACTGTCCCTGGAAACCGTCGACGCAGTCGCACGCAAAGTGCAAGCCACGCTCTCGCGGGAGAAGGACGCAGCAGGCAAGCGCGTGCAAAGTGCTGCCGAAACGTTCGCCGGCGGCGCCGCAGCATTCGCGGCAGCATGGCCCGCGGCATCCGCAGACCTCACCATTGAGATCGGCGACCGTTACGGCTACCGCGACCTGCTCGAGGGTATCGTGGCGCGCGGGCTCCCCCAGAAGGAGGGCGAGTTCCTCACTCTTCTGCGCGAGCGATCCCGCGACCTCATCGCTCACCTCTTGGGCGACCTACGCGACGCTCCCGCACTCGTGCGAGAGCGAACCCTGCCGGTGAACGCCTCCCTCGGACGATCCCCGTTCGAGGGAGACGACCTATTCCTGGAGATTGAGGTGAAGACCGCCCGGACAGGAGAGGTCGAGCAGTTCCTCGCCGATCTGCGCCGCATCGTCGAAGGGAACTGGTCTGACGAATCACTCACCGCAGCCGAGGAACGCTTCGGCGTGCTCCAACGCGTGATCAGCCGGCTCGGATCGAGAGACCGCGTCGACCAAGACTGGAAGACCCGAGTTCTCGACACTCGACTGCACGTCACCTTCCTCGCACGGGAGAAATCTGTGACGGGACGTGTCGCCCGCGTCTATGACTCCTCAGAGGGCCTGTCCGGCGGGCAACGCCAGAAACTTGTCGTGTTCTGCCTCGCCGCGGCTCTGCGCTACCAGCTCACAGAAGAGGAAGACGAAGTTCCACGTTTCGGCACCGTCGTCCTCGATGAGGCGTTCTCCAACGCCGACAGCGCATACACGCGCAGCACGATGGATGTCTTCGACGCGTTCGGGTTCCATATGGTCCTCGCCACACCTCAGAAGCTACTGCAGACCCTCGAACCGTACGTCGGCGCCATCACCTCGGTATCCAACCCCGCTCGCAACGCGTCGCGGATCGCCAACGTCGTCTTCGACACAGCGTCCGCGCACGATCCTGTCATGGTTCCCGCAAATCCCGCCAGGGCCGCAGAGTGACCACGCCCGTGACCGTGGATCAATTTCGTGAACGTGCCCGGCGCCTCATAGGGCGCACAAGCCGCACCTGGGCTGCCTCTGGTGACGAGTCCGTCGTGATCGATATGCCGCTTCATCCGCCCACCGAGCGCGCAGCGCTCGCGGATCTCGAAGCCGCACGCAGGTGGGTGGACTCATGGCGACATGCCTCCTCGACGATGCCGATCGAGCTCTCGTGGACCGCCCGCGACTGGCCTCGCATCGGATCGCAAGAGCTCCCGGAACGTGCAGTCGTACTCGGGCCCGGCAACATCGCCACCGTCGCCGGCGCCACCGAAGCACGCGCGTGGACCTCACTGAGCACCCGACTGTCAGAACTACGTGCCCTCATCGGCACGGACGACAGCGTCGCAACCACGCTCCGCTATCACGCGCGCACCATCGCGGCCCTCTCCCCGGACGACGTCGAGCGGCTCCACGGAGTGCTGCGCTGGCTCAGCGAGAACCCTACATCCGGACGCACGGCCCGAGAACTGCCAATCCGCGGCGTGGACACGAAGTGGATTGAGGCCCGACGTGGACTCGTCGAAGCGCTACACCGGCTGATGTTATCGACCCCCGGACTCGGCCTACGCGAGCAATCTCCGCTCGTGCGCATGCGCGCGCTCGACGGACGCATAGCCCCCGGCGGTCTGACAGACATCTCCGCTCCGATCGACCACCTCGCAACACTCTCACTACGTCCCGAACGCGTCTTCGTCTTCGAGAATCTGGAGTCCGTGCTGGCAATGCCTCCCCTACCCGGGACTATCGTCCTCAATGGCGGCGGCTACCGCGTCGATCTCATCGCCCGGCTACCGTGGGCGCAGAAAGTCACCTACTGGGGCGACCTAGACTCCCACGGCTTCGCGATCCTCCACCGGTTGCGCTCGCACGGCGTCCAAGCGACAGCCGCACTCATGGACACCGAAACCCTGCTCGCACACCGCGACCTCTGGGTCCTGGAACCCGAACCAAGTATCGCGTCGCTCCCCCTCCTCACCGCCGACGAGGAATCGACGCTGCGGCTGCTGGGCGCCGAGGGCAATGTGCGACTGGAGCAGGAGCGCATCCCGTGGCAGTACGCGCTTGCGCAATTGGGCATCGACTGACACACGGGTGCCAGAAGTTGGGATCATGGCTCGCCTGACCTGAAGTACTGCGATCACGTTCGCCCGAGTTGCGCGCTGTGGTGCAAAGCGCCACTTTGGTCGCACCTCAATCGCTGACTGCATCTGTACCGCCGGACTGATCGAGTCAGCCTGCCCACGGTCAATGTGGCTTGGCGTTCAACACCTCCGCGATGTACTGGCCGCGAAACTGTACCGGTGCCGTGAACTGCTCCCAAACGTATTGGCTACAAGCCGAGTACGCCCATTCCTTGCCGTTAGGGAACCGGACAAGGATGGTTTCAAGCTCTGCCACGAACGCCTCCGCGACCTTGCGTGAGGACCCCGCGACTGGTTGCCATTCGATCATGATTCCTCCGTGTTATAGGTGCCACGCCATGACTCCATCGCGGCGGCGACGTTGGGAACGGTGCTTTGCGACCGCCAGGACAGCAGAGACGGGTCATGCGCGTTGGGGAATGGTTTCGGGGCGTCGACTAGAGTCCTCACCGGGAGCGAAACAGCCTCTCCCGAGATCAGGGCCTCGCCTGTTCGTAACGAGGGCAGCACCGCGGCGAGGCCGGAGACGCTGTCGGGAAGAGCAGCACGGATCTTTGCTTGGCCAGCCGAGTTGCTCAGTCGCAACGCGATCAATGTGCCCGACTGCGCAAGCGCCGTTTCCGGAAGCTCGGAAGGTCGTTGCGTGACTAGCATCAGGCCAACGCCGTACTTGCGGCCTTCCCGAGCGATCCAATTCGCTGCCCCCGGGCCATCGCAATCGCTCCGTCGCCTAGATACCTGTGCGCCTCCTCCAGGACGATGAAGACAGCTCGAGTCCTCCCGATGCCTTCTCCGCCGCTGGGAGTCCGTATCGCGGCCTCGAAGATGAGCGTCAGGATCACTCCGATAGCCATCTCGCTAGCTGTCTCGGGGACACCGCTGAAGTCCAGGATTCAAACTGGCATTTCGCGGCAAAGCCAGTTTGCGACCTCGTCGACGAGTGGATCATCACCTTTTTGATCTCCGGCTGGTTGTTGCAGGAACGCGGGGCGGGGGTCAAGAAGACCAAGTCGAAGAAGTTCGGGGAGGGCTCCATGCATGCCGTGATAGGGGCCCTTAAAGGGAGCTATGGCGCCGGCTCCGTAGGGTTCGCATCTTCGGGGCTCGAGTTGACTTGCGTCACCTTCGGACTCGACGGCAGCGATGCTCGGGTCCTTCTGGACCCGAAGGGTCTCGTTCTCCTCGGCATCGAGCTGATACCGAACCGCCCGTAGGTCGAACGCTACGGGCGTGTCTTCGGTGACAGCGGCGTCGTCGATACGGAGCCATTTGGCGGCGTCTGAGAACTCGTGTCGCGTCTTGGTGACCAGCTCAGCAAATCGATTCTGGGGGGTCATGCCCCCCTGGGAGCCTGCGAAGGCAGCCAGGATGTCACTCGCGGGCAAGGCCCAATACGGGACTCGAGTGCCCCGGTCCCCATCTGCTAGGACTGACCGCACCGACGCTTCGTCTCCCAGCGCATCGGCGTACTCACCGTGAGGATCGATGACCACGATGTTTGCGGCATCCCACCCACTGCGAGCGAAGCTCTGGAGCAGCGACGCAACGCAGCTCGTCTTGCCGGAACCGGTCGATCCCACCACTGCGACATGACGAGTAACGAATCGGCTAGCGTCCAAGCAGACCGGGATTTCGTCAGCCGCAGCGAGTCTTCCAACTCCGACTGAAGCCTCTGTCTGCGAGGGAAAGAGCGCGCGGAGATCGTCAGGGGTTGCGAAATGGACGGGTCGTCGAGACCCGGATAGCTCCCGACACCTCGCTAGATTTCGCCAGTAGCCCTGTTCACTTCCCCGAGCAGTTCCACCTGAAGCCATCGATCGCCCATTTTAATTTGTCACAGTTGGACGGGAAGCGCCGCTCAGCTCAGCGATCCCAAGGAGGCTTACTTGGACTATGAGATCGACTAGGCCCTGAGGAAATCTGACAAGGGACCCAATCTGCCCGATCCGTTGGAGCTGGCCGCGGTAGATCGGGGCCACTTCTGCCAGGTCCGGGTCAAGTGCGACTGTAACCTGCGCCCCGAGAATGTGACGGACTCGGCCGATGCAGGTTGGTTGGCGCTCAGGCATTGAATCTCGCGGTAGTGGTAAGCAACTCGCTAAGCCGTGCTTCGAGTTCCCCGTGCGGGGGCAAGCTCCTCGCGAGGAAGCGACTCAGTTGAGCAAAATCTCCAAGATGGAAGGGTCCATCAGCCCAGACATCGTCGGGGGCATCTTGAGGCTCATCCCAGTCGTACCGCAAACCTCCCAGGATCGCTTCCGTTGGTGACAGAACCTAAAAGTTCGGGACCGTGAGTGCAACCTCAGCGAGCGCCTCGGGGATCGAGTCAAAGCAGAACGCGATGAACTCGGAGCGCGGGCGCCGTCTCGCGGACTCGAAGAGAACCTCATTCAGATGCTGGCCTCCAAAGGCATACCCCGTAATCAGGACGAGACTCTCCGGGTGATGAAGCGCGTGCGTCAGTCGATCTTGAAGCACGACGAAGGGAACTCGCCGAGACTCGTCGTACTTTGTGTCAGAGGGGTAAATAGCTGCCGGGAGCCCTTCCGGCGTCGCCGAACCCAGGCGGACAACCTCGCGTTGTTCGGCGGTGCCCCAAGTCCAGTGGACCGAACCGTGCAGTTTCCATAGACGGACAACCTCTGAGGGAAGCAGGTCTTTGCCGGCGGCAACCGATGGCTCCACGAGATCGCTCCGGAATCGCGCCCGAAGCGTGCCGACAAACCCATCGAAATACCCAACGCTCAAGGATTCAAGACCAGTCCCAACAAGATGATCGTAATTGACCGTGAAGATTTGGAGAGCTTGATAGTATCCAGCTCTAGCCACCCAATTAGCGAGCCGTAGTGCAGGATCAAGATTAGCATTTGAGACGTCGAGTTGCTCGATGATGAGGCGGCAAATTGCCAGATCTAGGTCTTTTGCACTCTCAGCGGATAAACCGTCGACACGATCGTCTGTTTCTTCAAGAAGCGCTGCGATACGCCGGACACGACTTAGCACCTGTTCCAGGTTGCGTGTCCTGGAAAGCCGTTCGAAGGCCGACTTCTGGTCTCCCGTGAGGGTGTTCCTGACGCATTCAGCGAGGCCGGCGACGTCTGGGAGACCACCAGCTCGCAATGCTCCCGCCCCGATGAAGATACAGACGTGACGGGAACGCGAAGCGAGCTTCTCACTCAGTCCGCCAACGAAACGGAGCACATTATGTCCTGGCATAGTTGAAAGCCACGGCACCGTGCTCTGTGCTCTGTGCTCTGTGCTCTGTGCATCGTTGCGACTCGCGCGACCCTCGCAGGCTACTGCCGCCGTCGTCCTCCAACTCCATACTCCTGCTGCCACACTTACAACAGTTCGTTGAGCCATCCATACTTATCCGAGAAGTACTGGTATCGCCGGTCGAGCATAGCGTCGCTCGGTGCCCCAGCTCTGCTCGGCTGGTTCAAGACCTGATGCGTCTGCTCGATAAATCGTCGCACAGCAAGATCGTCGCCAGCCTGGCTGAGGACGTCTGGATGGAAGACAAGCTCAAGACTGCCAGGAAGCACCGCTATTTGATGCCGGTCGAAGGAGAGATGATGGTTCGCGCACAGCGCGATGCCGTTGACCAGGCTGTCATCCGAGCCTGGGGCAGATGCGGGATAGATGTGCGCTCCTTGGACGAGCGAGAGACCGAGATCACACATGGCGCAGCGTCTTCCATATGCGTCGAGAATCTGGCCTCGGAACCTTGTATCCCTGACCAGGACGGAGACGGCACGACGCAGCCGGCGCCGCCCACCTGGCGTGTCGGCATCCGGGTCGTCAGCTTCAAAGTAGCCCGTCGCCCGAATTGATTTCTGAACTACGTAATCATCTAGGTCTATCCCGGAGGCGTACGCCTCGACCGCGAGCGCAGTGAGTTCAGGCCGGAAACAAGTGATTCGCTCTCCGGAGCCACTGATCTGCGTCGACCATCCGGCTTCCTCGGCCTCAACTAGAGTATCTAGAGAAACGAACACCGACCATCGAGTCGCGCGATCGGCTCGCCTCTCCGCATCTGCGAGAGCAAGTACAGGGTTGCCCATGCGGACAAACCGGTCGTCTTCCCATACTCCCAGGAGCAGGGAAACACGCCCCGGCTGCCCAACGAGCGGAACACCACCGGCCGGGTTCTGGAAGCGGCGCTCAAGGTCATCTCTCCCCCGGTGTGATAACCCGATCGGACCAACGAAAAGAGAAACCGGCAAGATCCTGCGCTCGGATAGGACCTCGGCAAGAGAGGGCCACCCGTTTGCATCTTCCTGGAGCCGCAGGGCCGGACTTGCAAGGACGGCGAGCCGGTCGACCAGATCATTACGCGACGGCATCGCGCCCTTGACCGCGGTAAGGAAGCGCCGCCCACTGCTTCCTGCCCATTCTCAGCCCACTGCGACCCGATTTAGGGCCAGCTCTCGGCCGAGGTACCCCAACTGGTCCATCAACGCTCGGACCACAGCCTTGCCAAGTTCCAGCGGGACAGCATTGCCGAGCTGACGTTGCACGTCTGCGCGGGTGCCTTCGATCTTGAAATCGTCGGGGAAGGACATGAGTCGAAGCATCTCGTTGACGCGGAGGCGTCGTGCTCGTTCTTCGCCGGAGGCGGTGCGGACGTTCTCCCAGTGGAATGGTCCGACCCATGGGCCGGGCTGCGCCTGGAGCGTGGTGGAGGGCCGGTTGGGCTCGAGGCGGAGCAGGAAGGTCCAGTAGCGGCTGCGCCATTCGAAGTGGTTGCGTCCGCCGTAGCGATCGGTGTGCCAGAGGTAGTTCTGGCCGGGCGGGATCTCCGCGGCAAGCTGCCCGTAGTTGCCATCGACGATCTCGTCCTCGGCTGCGCGGACCAGTCTGGGCAGTCCCTCAAAGGCCTGGGAGGCGGTGACGTGAGGGATCTTGCTGGCGTCGACGGTGCGGGTGTGCTCGCTCCATCCGGAGTGGGTGGGCTCGGGGAACTCGAACTTCCCCCCGTCGCGCCGCCCGACGACGAACACGCGACGGCGCAGCTGCGGGACACCGTAGTCCGCAGCGAGCAGCACCTTCCACTGAGGGTTGTAGCCGAGTTCGCCGAGTCCCTTGAGGAGCCGCTCGAACTGGGCTTTGTGGGTCTTGTAGGTAAGGCCCTGCACGTTCTCCAGGATGAACGCCTCGGGGCGTGACTCGCGGACGACGCGGACGTACTCGTCCAACAGGGAGGCGTTGGGGTCGCGGCTCTCGCGCTTCTGCTCCAGCCAGAACCCGGATTTGCTGAACGGGGTGCACGGCGGGCCGCCGACGACCAGCACGGGCTCCTTGGCATGTAGCCCTGCGGTGGCGAGGATCTGCTCGGTGGAGACCTGTCGGATGTCGCCAGTGAGGGTCGCGGCGCCGTCGAAGTTCGCCTTCAACGTCTGCAACGCGGGCTCGTTGTAGTCCGTCGCGACCGACACACGAAGGAGGCCGCTGCCGAGGTCGCAGGCATCGAGGGGTTCGGCGTCGGCACGTTCGACGGCGAGGTCGAGTCCTCCTGCTCCGGAGAACAGGCTCACCACTGGGAGCTGTTCGCCCATCGGCCACCTCTTTCTATACGTGCACGCACGGCCCGCCTCTGCGGGCAGTGCGTGTCTGACCAGTATCGTCGAGACGAGTCTGCCGACGGCCACCGACATGCCCAACGTGACCAAGGACGTCGGTGGACAACCCGAGCCGGAAGGGGTCCTGTGGAGGAAGAGCCGCTCGCCGGGCGAGCCTTCGGCGAGGTCTACCGCGTCCAGGGGCGCAGCGACTTGCACGCGTTCCTCCTCGACGCCGTCCGTGCATCCGGCGGCCGAGTGCTGTACGCGAGCGACCCGCACCGCGCGCCGGTCTATCTCGGCGTGCAGCTGGACTCCGACGAGCGGATCGGGATGCTCGTGTACCCGTTCCGAGTCAAAAAGGTGGAGACCAAAGGCAGGCCGGACGACGAGGTCCGCGGCCAGCTCCGATACGGCGCGGAGGAGTCCTGGAAGAGGGAGCACCCGGTCGGACGGGATGTCGCCGCCGTGGACGTGACGATGATCCTCGGCGTCGATCTCGCCGACGGCGTCATTCTCGGCCTGGACGCGAACCTCTGGGACCCGCTGCCCATGGGCATCTCCTTCTACACCAAGGCTGCCGAGATCACGCAGGCCAAAGCATCCGGTTGGCACGTCTGGGAGAAGATCAACCGGCCAGGAACAAAGCGCTCCGAGCCCCGCTCCCCCACCAGCCTGGAGACGTTCGTCGCGTTCACTCCCGACCGCCTCATCGACTACGCACGTCTTGAACGACGAGCGACCTCTCTATGTCTGGACCCGCCGCTGCGATACTCGGCCGCCGTCGCGCTCGCAGACAAGACAGCGGTCGACAAGCTTCCGCGCCGACACGTGCTGGAGGAGCAGTTCGCACTCACCAGCGAGCAGATCCTCGACATCATCGGCGGCCGCAACCGACTCTCGGTCGCCGTACGCGGCGGGGTCGCCGAGTACCATCTGGAGCACCTGCTCGAGACATCGCCCGACATCTCCGCGGTCGAGCGGCTCGACGTGGACGCGATGCACGACTTCGACGTGATCCTCGCGGGCGGAAGGCTGATGAGGGTCGAGTGCAAGAACGCGAGCCCCAAGACCTCCGCCGCCGGGAACTTCAAGGTCGAGGTGCAGAAGACCCGCGCCTCAAAAGGCGATCCCGCGTCGCGCTTCTACCCCGTCGACGGGTTCGACGTCGTCGCCGCGTGCCTCTTCTCGCCGACCGGACGGTGGGAGTTCCGTTACGGGCTCACCTCACGCATGCCGCGGCACAAGGATTTTCCCGACAGACTCGCGCCGATCCAGACGATCACCGACGACTGGGCGGAGAGCCTGTCCGCCCTCAACGAGTGACCTTTCGTCGATCGCGCACGACATCCACGATGCACGCGGCGATAGAGGTGGCGGCTTCGTGTTCCCAGAACCGAAGAACCCTCCAGCCGCGCCCCTCAAGCAACGCGGTGGTCTCGATGTCGCGGAGCCGGTTCCGACCTATCTTGCCCTCCCAGTAGTCGCGGTTCGTCGACGGCATCTTGAAGTGCTCGGGACAGCCGTGCCAGTAGCAGCCGTCGATGAGCACCGCGACGCGGGCGCGAGTGAACAACAGATCTGCCGTCCTGGGCAGGTCGCGCTCCGGTCGCGCGTTGACCCGGTATCGCAGTCCCGTGGCATGCACCAGGCGGCGGACCGCCAGCTCCGCCTGCGTGTCCCGGCTTCGGTTGCCCTGCACAGTCTTCCGAGCGGCAGCACTGGAAGCCCACGGCGTGTACATGCTTTGAGGTTACGGACTCGTCGTGAATGGTTCACCCCGTCGGAGCCAGTGAGCACATCCAGAAACGACCAAGCCCTGATGAAAGTTGCCTCTCACCAGGGCTTTTGGTCGGGCTGACAGGATTTGAACCTGCGACCCCTTGACCCCCAGTCAAGTGCGCTACCAAGCTGCGCCACAGCCCGAAGAAGTCGTTCCGAAGAGCGTCTCCTTGGTCGTTGCTCCGACCGAAGCAACTCGACCAGCATAGCGGACCCCGGGCCTCCTGTTGACCACGCGGTCGACGTCCCGTCGCACGCAGGCCGTGACCCGGCGGACCGCCGACTGTTGCGCCCCGTGACGCTCTCCGCGCGGCCCGACCCCACGTCGCCCTACCGTCGGGTCATGTCCACGACGACCGCTCCCGCCGCAGCCCGCGCCCTGCCCGTCACGCTCAGCGGTGTCGGCCGGAGCTTCGGCCGCGACGTGCTCCGCGGCGTCGACCTGGCGATCGAGCCGGGCGAGATCGTGGCCGTCCTCGGCCCCTCGGGCTGCGGCAAGTCGACGCTGCTGCGCCAGGTGGCCGGCCTCGACTCCCCCGACGCGGGCGCCGTCGAGATCGCGGGCAGCCGGGCCGTGCACGCGGACCAGCGGTGCGCCGTCGCGTTCCAGGAGCCGCGCCTCCTGCCCTGGCGCACCCTTCGCGGCAACGTCGCGCTCGGGCTGCCGAAGGGCACCGACAAGGCCGAGGGAGCCCGTCGCGTCGACGAGCTGCTCGAGCTCGTCGGACTCACGGCAGCCGCCGACCGCCGCCCCCGCGACGTCTCGGGCGGCATGGCCCAGCGCGCGAGCCTGGCCCGGGCCCTCGCCCGTGAGCCGCGGGTGCTGCTCCTCGACGAGCCGTTCGGCGCCCTCGACGCGCTCACCCGGCTGCGCATGCAGGACCTCCTGCTCGACGTCCACGCCGCCGTGCCGACCACGGTCGTCCTCGTCACGCACGACGTCGACGAGGCCCTCTACCTCGCCGACCGCGTCGTGCTCCTCGCCGACCTCGCGCACGCCGACCTCACCGAGGGCGCAGGAGGCGCGACGAGCGTCGACCGCATCGCCCGCGTCCCCGGCGCCCGCCCCCGGGATCGCGACGCCCCCGAGCTCGCCGTCCTGCGGCAGGAGCTGCTGGCCGGCCTCGGCGTGGAACGTCACGCCCGCCGCGCCTCCCCCACGCACTGACACCCGTCCCAGCACCGCACCCGACCCACCACCACCCACACCAGGAGACGCCATGACCCGCACCGCACCCGTCGCCCGCACGAAGGCCGCCGCCGCCCTGGCCCTCTCGGCGAGCGCCGCGATGCTGCTCAGCGGCTGCGTCGCCGGCGAGGACGCCGCCGCGGGCGGAGCCGACCAGGCCGGCGCCGCCACCGCCTCCGGCGAGTGGAGCGCCGACACGCTCGCCGTCGACTTCGCGACCTACAACCCGCTCAGCCTCATCGTGAAGGACCAGGGGTTCCTCGAGGACGAGCTCGGCGACGACGTCGAGGTCACCTGGACCCAGTCCGCCGGCTCGAACAAGGCCAACGAGCTGCTGCGCGCCGGCGCCGTCGACGTCGGCTCCACCGCCGGCAGCGCAGCCCTGCTCGCCCGCTCGAACGGCTCCCCCATCAAGACCATCGACATCTACTCGCAGCCCGAGTGGTCGGCGCTCGTCGTCGCCGGCGACAGCGACGTCACCGACGTCGAGCAGCTGAAGGGGAAGACGGTCGCGGCGACGAAGGGCACCGATCCCTACTTCTTCCTGCTGCAGGCGCTCGACGAGGCGGGGCTGAGCGCGTCCGACGTGACCGTGCAGAACCTCCAGCACGCCGACGGCCGCGCCGCCCTCGAGAACGGCAGCGTCGACGCGTGGGCCGGCCTCGACCCGATCATGGCCGCCAGCCAGGCCGAGGCGGGCACCGAACTGCTCTACCGAAACGTCGACTTCAACACCTACGGGTTCCTCAACGCCACCGAGGAGTTCCTCGAGACCAGCCCCGACCTCGCCCAGGCCGTCGTCGACGCCTACGAGGAGGCCCGCGCCTGGGCCACCGAGAACCCCGACGAGACCGCCGCGATCCTCGCCGAGGTCGCCGGCATCGACCCCGCCGTCGCCACCTCGGTGCTCGAGCGCACCCACTTCGACGTCTCGCCCGTGCCCGGCGACGACCAGCGCGCCGTGCTCGAGGAGGTCGGACCGATCCTCGTCGAGTCTGGCGACGTCACGTCGCAGGACGCCGTCGACGATGCCCTCGACTCGCTCTTCGAGCCCACCTATGCCGAACAGGCCGACCGCTCGTGACGCAGCTCGTCGTGACCGGGGCCGACCGCGAGGCCGACGCGCAGCAGGCGGTGCGCGAGTCCCGACCGGACGCCGTGGGCTCCCCCGGCCCCGCACCTCCTGACCGCCCCCGCAGGAGGCTCGCCTGGCTGGGCGCGCTCGTCCCCCTGGCCCTCGTCACGGCCTGGGTGCTCGCCACCGAGGTGCTCGGTGCCCCGGCGTACAAGCTGCCCTCGCCCGGCGACGTGTGGGCGGCCGCGCTGCAGCTCGCCGGGACCGGCCAGCTCGGGCTCTACGTCGCGATCTCCGTGCAGCGGGTGCTGCTCGGCTTCGCCGTCGGGGCTGTCGTCGGGCTCGCCCTCGGCGCCGTCGTCGGGCTGTCGCGCGTCGGAGAAGCACTTCTCGCGCCGACGATCGCCGGCGTGCGCGCTGTGCCGTCGCTCGCGTGGGTGCCGATCCTGATCCTCTACTTGGGCGTCGGCGAGGACTCCAAGATCGTGCTCATCGCGATCGGGGCCGCGTTCCCCGTCTTCACGACGGTCGCCGGGTCGCTCCGTCACGTCGACCCGCACCTCGTCGAGGTCGGCCGCGCGTACGGACTGCGGCCGGTCGAGCTGTTCGCCCGCGTGCAACTGCCGGCCGTGCTGCCGGCGCTCGTGTCGGGCCTCCGGCTGGCCCTCGCGCAGGCGTGGCTGTTCCTCGTGGCGGCGGAGCTGATCGCCTCGTCGATGGGCCTCGGCTTCTTGCTGTCGGACTCGCAGAACAACGGGCGGGTCGACCGGATGTTCCTCGCGATCCTCCTGCTGGCCCTGCTCGGCACCGTCACCGACGCCGTGCTGAACCTGCTGCAGAGGGTGCTGCTGCGCCGCTGGCGCTGATCGGGAGGCGGAGGCGGACGAGCGGCGATCCCGGGACAGCTGGACCGGGTCCTCACTCGTGCCGCCCGCTCTCCGCGCCGACCCGGCCTGCTGCCTTACCAGGGCCCGCCGTCGGGTCCGAAGACCTCGCGGTAGGCGCGCACGGTGCGCACGGCTCGTGCGCGGGCGACCCAGGCGCGGCGACTCTCGGTCGACGTCGCGGGGACGTCGGGTGCCGGAGGGGACGACGGCAGGGTCCGACGCCCCAGCAACGGCCGGATCGTGTGCACCCTCCTGGCCCGGTGCTCCGCGTCGACGGCCCGGAACGCGACGGTGAGGCCGACGATCCCGAGGACGGCGGCGACGAGGAGGTGGACGTCGTCCTCGGTGGTGACCCTGCCGACGGCAGCTTGCGCCGCGAACGACACGATCCCGGTGACGACGAGCACCGCGAGCGCGTGCTGCCTCCCGAGGATCCGGACGCGCAGCAACGCGAGCTCGCGCAGGTCGGCCTCGTGCTGACGCCGCGTGCGCTCGTGACGGAGGTGCTCGTCGTGCAGCTGTGCCGCTCGCTCCATGAGCTGGATGCGCAGCTCGTGGACCTCCTTGACCAGGAGCACCCGCAGCTCGTCACCGGCGAAGAGGCTCTCCGGCGGGGTCGTGCCGGTGAGGGGTGAGCTGGTCGTGGGCTCCCGGAGACGCTCGGCCATGCTCGCCAGCGTAGCGATCTGTCATGTCACATGACGCGGCGGGTCGGGCGGCGCCGGGAGAGCGCGATCAGTGAGGTGCGGGTTCCGGTCCTGCCCCTGCGGCGGCGCTCGCCTCGGGCTTCGGGAACGCCTCGCGCATGTGCCTGCTGCTGAGGACGGCGCTGATGCCGACGAGCAGGAACGAGAACACGATCTGCTCGAGGACCATCCAGGCCGGGTAGAGGCCGGGGATCGAGGCGACGACGAGCGTGACGACGGGGAAGATGCGGCTGAACAGGCGGAGGCGCGAGTACGCCCACCACCAGCCGAGCTGTGCCCGCCACGCGAAGACGTAGAGGGTGAGCGTGATGCCGAGGACGGCGGCGCACCGGACCCAGACGGCGAGCGGCACGACGTGGCCCGAGTCGGAGAGCGCGACGGCGATGACGACGGCCCCGGTGCTCACGACGGTGAGGGCGACGAGCAGCCAACGCAGCCTCTGGAACGCGAGGACGGTACGCGGGTGCTGCCGCATGTCCTCCCGGATGACGTAGGCGCGCTGCCGCCCGCCGGCGAACCGGTCGATCTGGAGCCGCTGCCAGGCCCGGTCGGCGACGACCCCCACGCAGGAGGCCCGGGTCGCCCCGGTGCGCGCCTCGCGCTTCACCTGCGCGCTCCTGCTCGTCGTCCCACGAAGCACCATCGTGCCCCATGCCGCTCCCGCCGTCGAACCGCGGCGGAACACGCTGGCCGGGGCGACGTTCTCATGACCGCTGCGGGGTCGTCCGTGCTGGTCAATAGGTGTTGCCGCCGTCGTAGTCGGCGAGGTCGGTGACGCACGCAGAGAACGAGGACAGGGCGATGTGCCGCCCGTCGTCGTAGGCGTCGATGATGATGATGGCGTGCCCTGGGCCCTCGACGACGAGGCGGGGCCCGCCCCGTCCGGCCTTCTCGAACGATGCCGGGAGACCCGTCTCGGCGGTCCACGCCGTCGACATGCGCTCCAGCAAGGGCACGAGGTCTTGCTGTTCCTTCACGATGACCTCTGCGGCGCTGGCCCACTGGAAGGCCTCCTCGGAGCAGGACATCAGGACCCCTTCGGCGTTCTGCCACGACTCGGCGACCACCTCTGCAGGTACGGCGGCCACCAGCAGTGACGTCCAGGCGAGTGTCTGCTGCTTGGCATCGGCGAGGTCCATGGTCGACCCGATGGTCTCCTCTGGGTCGCGGTGCGAGGCATGTGATCCTCCGGCGAAGCCGGCCACGACGAGCAGGGTGGCCGCCAGGGCCAGTACCTTCGCGCCTCGAGCGGACATCGGTCGAGGACGTCCTTCTCGAGGTCGGAGCCGAGCCGTCGGACGATCGATCGGGGGTCGCCTGGTCATGGCTCTTGCGCGTAACACGGCGAGTAGGCCGTGATCTGGAAGACGGGCAGGGTGCGCTGACCCATGACGATGCTCGCTCCCGTGTCGATCTCCTGCGCGAACAGACGCGCGCCTCCCCCGAGGTCGGTGTCTTCTTGCACCTCGGACTCACCGGTCTCGCGGAGCGACGCCGCGATCTCGCGGATGACGCCGTCCGGATCCCCGTCAGACCGGGGCCGAACGTCGACGAACCGCGATCTCTGCACTGCCGATGCCGAACACGACAACGCCACATCGTCGGTCATCCGGTCGACCAGCTCTTCGTCACCGTCACGGGGAACGAGACCGATGAAACGTTCCACGACACGGTCGAGAGCCTCCTGCGCGGTCTGACGGTCAGGGAGCGCAGCTGCTCCGAGGTCTGCGTTCGTGGCAGGAGAGTAGATGGTGCAGGCGGACAGCTCCAGTGCGCACAGGAGAACGACGATGAAGGAGGCAGCTCTGCTCGACACGGCGTTCCTCCGGAACTGGCGGACACCGTTCACAAGGCGCGTCTTGTTCGGACACGCGGCAGATGACGATGGTCTGTTCAAGGCTCTCAATATGTGTTGCCCCCGTCGTAATCCGCCAGGTCGGTCACGCACGTGGAGAACGACGAGATGGCCAGCCTGCGACGGTCGTCGCGCGCGTCGATGATGATCGCAGCGTGACCGGGACCCGAGACGACGAGACGCGGGTTCCCACGACCGGTCTTCTCGAACGAGGTCCTGAAACCGTCGTCGTCACTCCAGGTGGCAGCCATGCGCTCGAGCATCGGAACGAGGTCCTGCTCCGCGTCGAGGGTGACCTCCGCCGCGCTCGACCACTGGTACGAGTCCTCCGAGCACGACATGAGCACGCCGTCGTCGTGCTGCCACGACTCCGCGACGAGCTCCGTCGGGACAGCGCCCATCAGCATGGAGGTCCAGCCCAGCGTTTGCTGCTTCGCCTCGGCAAGGTCGACGGTGGGCACAGTGGTCTCCTCGGGGGCGAGATCCTCCACCGGGGAGGATGCCCGACCGCAGCCAGCCAGGGCGAGCAGGGCGGCGGCAAGAACCAGCGTGGTCCAGCCATGAGGGAACTTCGTTCGAGGGCGTCTTTCTCGAGGCCGAGGCCGAGGCCGAGACCGAGTCGTCGAATGATCGATCGGGGCTCGCTCGGTCATGGCTCTTGCGCGTGACACGGTGAGTAGGCAGTGACGTGCAGGGAGCCATCGCGCTCCTGCCCGACGACGATGCCCGACCGGTCAACGTCGTCCTCAGCGATCATGATCGTGAGTCCCTCGGCGAGGCTCTTCTTCGTCCGGACGGGCCACCCCGTCTCGTCACGAAGATGCTCGGCGAGATCGCTCAGCACCACTTCCACGTCTGCGTCTGCGTCTGCTCCAAGGCGGACATCCGCATGACGCGTCCGCTGGGCCGTCGTCTCACCGCAGCTGATCTCCGATTCTCCCTCCTGATGAGCCACACCCTCCGCGTCGACCTCAGGCGTGCCCGCTACTGCTAGCTCGAGCAACATGTTCGCTCTTGCTTGGGCTACGGCTCGGTCGGAAGCCGTCGCGACACGCGTGTCCGCACGATCGGAAGAGGTACAACCGAGCAGGGCCAAGGGGACCCCGAGAAGTGTGACGACCGGCATCCACCCACCCCCGCGCCGTCCTCTTCCAGAGCCCCTCGGGCAGGCGCTCGTTGCTGGAGTCCTCGTCCAGCACCCGATGCTCGTCATGGACCCCTCAGCTCTGGGCAACGATGTCGTCGCGCGGTCCTCTGCCCGACGAGCGCCCCGGGGCAGGGGGCGGGTGTCTTGCGCTCCCGTCATTCGTCGACCTCGTAACACGGCGAGTAGGCCGTGATCTGGAAGACCGGCAGGGTGCGCTGACTCATCACGATGCTCGCTCCCGTGTCGATCTCCTCCGCGAGAAGCCGAGCATCCCCCATGATGTCGATGTCCTCCTCCACGTCGAACTCCCCGGTCTCGCGCAGCGAGGCCGCGATCTCGCGGATGACGTCATCCGGGTCCCCGTCAGACTTCGGCCGCACGTCGATGAAGCGTGACTCCTGCACTGCCGATGCCGATGCCGAACACGGCAACGCAACGTCGTTGCTCACGCGGTCGATCAGTTCCTCGTCGCCGTCACGGGGAACGAGGCCGACGAAACGTTCCACGAGACGGTCGAGAGCCTCCTGCGCGGTCTGATGGTCAGGCAATTCATCCACTCCAAGGTCTGCACTCGGCACGGGCAAGAGAAGCGTGCAGGCGGACAGCGTCACGGCGCAGAGGAGAACGACGACGCTCGACGCGGCCCTACTCGACATGGTTCTCCTTCAGTACCCGGAGGAGATCGTCACGCACTTGCCGATTCTCTTCACGGGTAGCGGACGCCACGAGATTGTGGTTGTCCACCAAGAGGTCCCCCACCTGGTCCAGCGCGAGGGGGTCGTCCCGGAAGTCGTTGTCTCGGGACGACGAGTAGTAGTCATCGTGCGTGAAGGCCGACCTGTGCCTGGGATTGTTGTAATGCCAGACCTTGCCCGTCGCCTGGGCGACCTGCAATGCGTCCTTGTAGCTGAAGTCGTAGTACTCGGTCTCCGGATGCGGCTTCCAGACCAAGGGCATGCCCGCCCCCGAGAGCGAGACGACACGGTCGTAGTGCACGCCCAGGCATTCGGAACTCGTGATGTTCGCCAGACCCCAACTGTGACCGACAGCGTCGATGGTGACGGACGGCAAGGTGTCCAGTGTCAGCTCGAGTGAGCGTTGGAACGTGAACAACGACACACTGGACAAGCCCGTGAAGACCTCGTTGTTCGCCTCTAAGTACCCCCATGCCTTCTCCTCGGGCTCGACGGCGTGCTCGCCGGGAAATGCACCGTCCTTGAAGGCGAAGGTGACGGCATCAGCACCCAAGGACTCCTGCATCCATCTCGCCATCGCCTGGGCGCCGTCCTTCTTCGCGTAGAACGAGTCGAGCGAGGTGAACGTCCCAGGAACGTACGTGGCGACGTGGTTCGTCGTGGCACGGAAGGTGCCGAACATCTCGATGAGCCGTCCACCGTCGTGGTCGTACAGGTACAACTGCACCTCCGGCGACGGCCCCACCGCACGTTGCAGGTACGCCTTCTCCCGCCGCAACGAGACCACATCAGCTCCGGGCAGCACCAGCTCGCGCTCGATGTCGCGAAGCCTCGCTGCAGCGTTGAGTGCGTTGGCAGCGATGCGGGCATGGGGTGGCAGGCCGTCGAGACGGCCCAGGAGACCGGGCATCACCCCGACGAGTGCCGCCTGACGGGGCGAGAGCACCCAGGGGTCGCCACCGTCCATGGACGCCCACCACTCATGGACGTCTCGCGGCGAGCCCTCGAGGAACGGCTGCAGCACCTCCGGGTGCCTCTCGGCGAGCAGCCTCATGTCCGTCGCGGACAGGTCGCCCAGGTACCTCAGCAGCTGGCCGCTGGTCGGACACCCGGCACTGCTCGTGCCCAGCACGAGGGCGAGCTTGCCGAGCGCCGCCGTGCTCCCCAGCGCCGCCCTGCACGCCGCGTCGGCGCGCCTCCTGTCGGCGACGAGGTCGTCCCAGTCGAGGTCGAGGCGGCGCCCCAGCGCGTCGGCGGCGGCGATGCGGTCCGCCGCCGAGGGCAGCACCATGCCGAAGGGCAGGGTCTCGGCGGGCCGCGCGCTGAGCATCAGGCCCTCCTCGCGGATCGCCGCCGCCCGCTCCCGCTCCACCTCGCCCCGCCGGCGCTCCAGCTCGCGCTGGCGCTCCTGGATGCCCTCGACGGCGCGCGCGTAGACGCGCAGGGCCTCCGCGTGCTCGTCGAGACCGGTGCGGAGCGTGCGGGCGTCGCGCAACGCCTGGTCGAGCCCCGTCGCGAAGGCGTCGCGGGCGGCGCCCTCCCACACGGGCGGAGCGGTCTCGGCGAGGGCCGACGAGCCCCGCTGCACGACGAGGTCGAGGTCGTCGACCTCGTCATCGCGAGCCGCCGCCAGTCGGCGGATGCCCGCGGGGTCGCCCACCCCCGGGTTCGTCAGCAGGTCAACCACGCCCTGCCCCCTCGAGCTCGGCCTCGACTCTCTCCACCTCGTCGGCGGCTGCCCGGGCCAGCCTGGCGACGGCCCGGAGGGACTCGGTCAGGAGCTCGGAGCGCCGCCGCTGGTCACCCGCGGTGGACTCGAACTCGGTGACGACCGAGGGCGAGCCGAGCGCCCCTCCTGCGGCGTAGCGGAGGTCGGTGGACCAGCCCGCCCGCCCCGCCAGCTCGTCGACGCCCGTCGCCACTGCCGCGAGCGTGCCGCCCGCGACCACCATCTTCGACCCCATGTGACCTCCGACATGTCAGTACCAGTTCGGGGTCACCCTACAAGACAGAACGCTCGGCCGCAGGGGCCGAGCGTTCTGGTGGGCGGCGTCCACAGGCGCCGCGGGTGGGGTGGAGGGGTCAGGTGCGCTTGCGCTTCTCGCGCACGCGCATGTTGACCGTGATCGGCGTGCCCTCGAAGCCGAAGATCTCGCGGAGGCGGCGCGTGATGAAGCGCCGGTACTGCGGATCGAGGAACCCGGTCGTGAAGAGCACGAAGGTCGGCGGACGGTTCGCCGCCTGCGTCCCGAACAGGATGCGCGGCTGCTTGCCGGAGCGGAGCGGGTGCGGGTGCTCGGCGACGAGCTCGGCGAGCAGGGCGTTGAACTTGCCCGTCGGGATGCGGGTGTCCCACGACTCGAGGGCCAGCTCGAGCGCGGGCACGAGCTTCTCGAGGTGACGGCCCGTGCGGGCCGAGATGTTCACGCGCGGCGCCCACGACACGTGGTCGAGGTCCTGCTCGATCTCGCGCTCGAGGTAGCGACGACGGTCGTCGTCGAGGAGGTCCCACTTGTTGAACGCGAGCACGAGCGCACGGCCCGACTCGAGGACGAGGTCGATGATGCGGAGGTCCTGCGTCGAGATCGGCTCGGTGACGTCGAGGACGACGACGGCGACCTCGGCCTTCTCGAGCGCGGCCGACGTGCGCAGCGACGCGTAGAAGTCGGCGCCCTGCTGCAGGTGCACACGCTTGCGGATGCCGGCGGTGTCGACGAAGGTCCACACGCGGCCCGCGATCTCGACCTGCTCGTCGACGGGGTCGCGCGTGGTGCCGGCGAGCTCGTTGACGACGACGCGCTCCTCGCCCGCGGCCTTGTTGAGCAGCGAGCTCTTGCCGACGTTGGGGCGGCCGAGGATCGCGACGCGGCGCGGCCCGCCGACCTCCTCCTTGGCGACGGCGGAGACGTCGGGCAGCTTCGTCATGGCCAGGTCGAGCAGGTCGGCGACGTTGCGGCCGTGCAGGGCCGACACCGGGAACGGCTCGTCGAGGCCCAGGGACCACAGCGATGCGGCCTCGAGGTCCTTGCGGGCGTCGTCGCTCTTGTTCGCCACGACGATGATCGGCTTGTGCGAGGCCCGGAGCATGCGCACGACGTGCTCGTCGGTGGCCGTGGCCCCGACGTTGACGTCGACGACGAACAGCACGGCGTCGGCGAGGTCGACCGCGATCTCGGCCTGCATGGCCACGGACTTGTCGATGCCGAGCGCGTCGGGCTCCCACCCGCCGGTGTCGACGAGGGTGAAGCGACGACCGCCCCACTCCGCCTTGTACGAGACGCGGTCGCGGGTGACGCCGGGCTTGTCCTCGACGACGGCCTCACGGCGGCCGAGGATCCGGTTCACGAGCGCGCTCTTGCCGACGTTGGGCCGACCGACGATCGCGAGCACCGGCAGGGCCGGCGAGTACGTCAGCGCGTTCGGGTCCCACTCGCCGTCCTCGAGGACGGACAGGTCCTCGTCGGCGAGCTCGTAGTCCTCCAGGCCGGCCCGGAGCGCGCGTGAGCGCTGCTCGGCGTCCTCGTCGGGCAGCTCCTGCAGGCGCTGCACCATCTGGGCGTCCAGCTCGGGAAGCTTGTCGTCGTCTGCCACGGGGGCTCCTAAAGAATCGTGCCCGCGCCGGGCGCCGGGGCGGCCCGCACGAGCGTGACCACGGCCTGCACGGTCTGGTCGAAGTCGAGATGGGTGGAGTCGACCGTCTCGACGCCGGGGGCGGCGGTCATGAAGTCGACGACCTTGCTGTCACGCCGGTCGCGGTCGGCGAGCTGACGTGCGGTCTCGTCCGCACTCTGCCCGGTGACCTCGGCGGAACGCCTGGCCATCCTAGCGGCTTCGCTCGCCGTGAGCAGGATGCGCACCTGGGCGTCCGGGGCGACGACCGTCGTGATGTCGCGGCCCTCGGTGACGATCCCCCCCTTGTCGGTGGCGGCGATGATGCGACGGAACAGGTCGACCATGTACCGCCGGACCTCGGGCAGCTTCGCGACCGAGCTCACGGCACCGGTCACCCGCGGGGTGCGGATCTCGTCCGTGACGTCGCGCCCGTCGACCGTCACCGACGGCGCGGCCTCGGGGTCGGTCGCGATGGCGTACCGGAACGCGGGCAGCGCGGCGACGACCGCGTCGGCGTCGTCGAGGTCGACGCCCGTCTCGAGGACGTGCAGCGCGAAGGCCCGGTAGGCCGCGCCGGTGTCCTGGTAGTCGAAGCCCAGCGAGAGGGCCGCGGCACGGCTGACGCTCGACTTGCCGCTGCCGGCGGGCCCGTCGACGGCCACGACGAGGTGCGCGTGCACCGCCTCGGCCGTCTCGGCGCGGAGCTCGGCGACGTGCGCCTCGCCCGCGGGACCGCCCACGCCGTGCTCGCCGGGGACGCGCTCGGGACCGGAGGCGAGGTCCGCGGCGGGGCCGGTCGGGCCTCCTGCGCTGCCCTGCGCGCTCACGAGCGGGCCTCCGGGATCGTCCAGCCGCGCCGTTCCAGCTCGGCGACGAGTCGTTCTTCGTGTTCGGGCACGATGGCCACCTCCGCGAGTCCGACCTGCGCGCCCGGCGAGTGCTCGAGGCGGAGGTCTTCCAGGTTGACGCCGATCTCACCGATCTCGGTGAGCAGGCGAGCGAGCTGCCCCGGCACGTCGTCGACCATGACGACCACCGAGCT
This sequence comes from Frigoribacterium salinisoli, assembly GCF_054781095.1. NCBI lineage: Bacteria > Bacillati > Actinomycetota > Actinomycetes > Micrococcales > Microbacteriaceae > Frigoribacterium > Frigoribacterium salinisoli. The sequence goes on along the minus strand of NZ_BAAGVB010000001.1, from coordinate 403,196 downwards.
GTACTGGTCCGAGCGCCCGTGCTTGCCGGGCAGGCGCGCCACTCCCCCGTTGCCGGCACCGACCGCCTCGGCGACGGTACGCCGGGCCCCGGGCGCCGACGGCTCGGCGAGCGCCCGCACGACTCCGTCGAGGTCGTCGCGCAGCTCGCGGAGCACCGGCACGACGTGCTCGGCGTTGGCGGCGAGGATCTGCACCCACAAGGCGGGGTCGCTCGACGCGATGCGCGTCACGTCGCGGACGCCCTGCCCCGCGAGGCCGAGCGAGGCGTCGGGCGCGTCACGGAGGCGCGCGGCCATGAGGCTCGCGACCACCTGCGGCGCGTGGGAGACGAGGGCGACGCCGGTGTCGTGCTCCTCGGGGGTCATCTCGACGGGCGTGGCGCCAAGGTCCAGGGCGAGGTCCTCGACGGCCGCGGCGCGACGGTAGGTGATGTCGTCGTGCCCCGCGATCACCCAGGGGCGCCCGACGAAGAGGTCGGCGCGGGCCGAGATGGCCCCGCCGCGCTCCCGACCGGCCATGGGGTGCGAGCCGATGTAGCGGCTGAGGTCGGCACCGCGGGCGCGCAGCTCGGCGAGCGGCGCCCCCTTGACCGACGCGACGTCGGTGACGAGCGCGCCGGGGTGAGCCGCCAGCTCGCGCGCGACGACGTCGGCGGTGACGTCAGGAGGCACGGCCACGACCACGAGGACGGGCGCGTCCCCCTCGGCGGGCGGGCGCCCCGCGCCGTAGTCGACGGCGAGGCTGCGGGCCGCGGGCGACACGTCGTCGAGGACGACGTCCACGCCCTGCTGTCGCAGCCGCAGGCCGATGCTCGCGCCGAGCAGGCCCGAGCCGACGATGCGGACCTGGCCGCTCAGCCGGCGGTCGCCCGTGGTCAGGTCGCCGACGGTCTGGTCGGACGGGCTGCCGTCAGGATTTGGGGCGGCGGTCGCGTGCGTCACCGGCCGTCACCACCCCGAGGGCCCCGACCACCGCCGCGCGGTCCGCCGCGGTCGTCGCGCGAGGGACGCCGGTCGTCGTCACGGCGCGGACCACGGTCGTCGCGACCCTGGTAGCCACCACCGCGAGGCGCGGCACCGCGGTCGTCGCGACCCTGGTAGCCGGAGCGCGGAGCACCGCCACGGTCGTCACGGGGAGGGCGTCGATCGTCGTCGCGGCGCGGGGCGCGGTCGTCACGGGGAGGGCGTCGATCGTCGTCGCGGCGCGGCGCACGGTCGTCACGGCCCTGGTACCCGCCACCACGAGGAGCAGCACCACGGTCGCGGCGACCCTGGTAGCCACGGCGGTCGTCGCGACCCTGGTACCCGGAGCGCGGGGCGCCTCCACGGTCGTCGCGCGGAGGACGACGGTCGTCGTCGCGGCGCGGCACACGGTCGTCGCGACCCTGGTACCCGCCACGCTCGGGGCCGCCGCGGTCGGCGCCGCCACGGTACCCACCACCACGAGGGGCGCCACCGCGGTCGTCGCGACCCTGGTACCCGCCACCACGAGGAGCAGCACCACGGTCGTCGCGACCCTGGTACCCGGAGCGCGGGGCGCCTCCACGGTCGTCGCGCGGAGGACGACGGTCGTCGTCGCGGCGCGGCCCACGGTCGTCGCGACCCTGGTACCCGCCACGCTCGGGACCGCCGCGGTCGGCGCCGCCCCGGTACCCGCCGCGCGCAGCGCCACCGAGGGCGTCGCGACCCTGGTACCCGCCACGGTCGGAGCCGCCGCGGTACCCGCCGCGGTCGTCGCGCCCGCGCTCGGGGCGTCCGCCCGGCTCGCGGTCGCCGTCACGACCCGCGTCGCGGCGCCCGGCCTGTTCGCGTCGCACCTCGGCGCGGCGCGAGAGGGGTGCACCGCCACCGCGGGGCGCGCGGTCGGGACGGGACCCGTCGGGGCGACCCGGGCCTCCTGCGGGGGTGCGCCCGCGGCGTCGCTCGTCGCGCGCGTCGGTGTCGGGGTCGAACTCGACGTCGTCCTCGTCGTAGTAGTCCTTCTCGGCGTCGACCTCGACGTCGACGACGTCGGCCTCGGCGAGCCCGGTGCGGTCGTCGGCGTCGTCGGGGCGCTGGGCGTCCTGCGGGTCGCGGGCGAGCGTGAGGATCGCGCCGAGCTCGTCGCGCGTGAGGGCGCGCATGTGGCCGATCTTGAGCGTGCCGAGGTGGAGGGGCCCGAACTGGCGGCGGACGAGGTCGATCACGGGGTGGCCGACCGCCTCCATCATGCGGCGCACGATGCGGTTGCGACCCGAGTGCAGGGTGATCTCGACGAGCGAGGAGTCGCCCGAGCGCGACAGGCCGGCCCCGCCCCCGACGAGGCGCGCCTTGTCGGCGGCGATCGGACCGTCGTCGAGCTCGATGCCCGCCGACAGCTGCGCGAGCACCTCGCGCGTGACCTGGCCGCGCACCTTCGCGACGTACGTCTTGGTGACGCCGAACGAGGGGTGCGCGAGCACGTGCGCGATGCGGCCGTCGTTCGTGAGCAGCAGGAGGCCGCTGGTCTCGGAGTCGAGGCGGCCCACGTTGAACAGGCGCTCGTCGTACTCCTCGGTGAACTGCCGCAGGTCGGGGCGGCCGTGCTCGTCGCTCAGCGACGAGACGATGCCGACCGGCTTGTTGAGCATGACGTAGCGGCGCGTGGCGTCGAGCTGCACGACCGTGCCGTCGACGACGACCTCGTCCGTCTCGGGGTCGATGCGACGACCGGGCTCGGTGACCACGCGGCCGTTGACGCGCACGCGGCCGGCGGCGATCAGGTCTTCGGAGACCCGGCGGGAGGCGACGCCCGCGGCGGCCATGACCTTCTGCAGGCGCTCGCCGCCGGGCAGGTCGCCGTCGTCGTGGGACTCGGTCGTGGGTGCGTCAGGCGACATCGGAGACCCCTTCGCGGCCGTCGGAGAGCAGGGGCGACAGGAGCGGGAGCTCGTCGAGGGAGGTGATGCCGAGGTGCGTCAGGAGGAGCTCCGTGGTCTGGTAGGTGACGGCGCCCGTCACGGGGTCGGTGCCGGCCTCGGTGACGAGGCCGCGCCCGAGCAGCGTGCGCACGACCGAGTCGACGTTCACCGCCCGGATCTGCGCCACGGCGCTGCGCGTGACGGGTTGCTTGTAGGCGATCACCGCGAGGGTCTCGAGGGCCGCCTGCGACAGTCTGGTCGGGTTCTGCGTGAGCACGAAATCGCGCACGAGCGGATCGTGCTCGGAGCGCACGTAGAACCGCCAGCCGCCGCCCACCTCGCGCAGCTCGAAGCCGCGCCGTGGGCCGCCGGCCTCGCCGTCGTAGTCGGCCACGAGTGCGGTGAGCGCGCGCCGCACCTCGGCGACGGGTCGACCGGCACCGGTGGCAAGCTCCGTGGGCGACTGCGGCTCGTCGGCCACCATGAGCAGCGCCTCGAGGCGGCGCTGGAGCAGGTCGAGGTCAGCCGTCATAGTCGGCCCCCAACGCCACCAGGGACTCGTCCGTCCAGCTCTCGGCGGTCCAGCGCAGGCTCAGCTCGCCGAGCGGCTCGACCTGCTCGAACGTGAGCGCGGCGGTGCGGTAGAGCTCGAGGACCGCGAGGAACCTGGCCACCACCACGCCCTTCTGGTCGACGCCGGCGACGAGCTCGCGGAACGTCGCGACCCCGGACCTCCTGAGCATCGCCACGACGTGCGCGGCCTGCTCGCGGATGCTCACCAGCGGCGCGTGCAGGTGGTCGAGCCCGACGGTGGGCACCTCGCGCGGCGTGAGCGCGAGTGCGGCGAGCGCGGCGAAGTCGTCGGGCGAGAGGGTCCAGGTCAGCTCGGGCACGGTCTCGCGGTACTTCTCCTCCAAGCGCACCGAACGGGCGTGGCGACGCGACTCGGCCTCGGCGTGCTCGGCGAACCACCGGGCGGCGAGCTTGAAGGCGCGGTACTGCAGCAGCCGCGCGAAGAGCAGGTCGCGCGCCTCGAGCAGCGCGACGTCCTCGGCGTCGACGAGCTCGCCCTGGGGCAGGAGGCCCGCCACCTTGAGGTCGAGGAGCGTCGCCGCCACGACGATGAACTCGCTCGCCTGGTCGAGGTCGACCTCGGCGTCGACGTCGCGCAGGTAGCTCAGGAACTCGTCGGTGACCGCCGAGAGCGCCACCTCGGTGACGTCCATCTCGCGCTTGGTGATGAGCGAGAGCAGGAGGTCGAAGGGGCCCTCGAAGTTGTCCAGCGTGACGCGGAACCGCGCGCCCGTGCCCTCGCGCGGAACGAGGTCGAGGCCGGCGTCGCCCCGTTCGGCGACGGGCGCCTCAGGCAGCGGCACCACGGGAGATCAGCTCGCGCGCGAGCTGCCGGTACGCCTTGGCCGCCGCGTGCTCGGGGGCGAACTGCGTGATGGGCACGCCCGAGACGGTCGCGTCGGGGAACTTCACGGTGCGACCGATGACGGTCTCGAGCACCTGGTCGCCGAAGGCCTCGACGACGCGCTCGAGCACCTCACGGCTGTGCAACGTGCGCGAGTCGAACATCGTGGGGAGGATCCCGTCGAGCTCGATCGCCGGGTTGAGGCGGTCGCGGACCTTGTCGATGGTCTCGACGAGCAGGGCCACGCCGCGGAGGGCGAAGAACTCGCACTCGAGCGGGATGAGCACGCCGTGCGCGGCCGTGAGGGCGTTGACGGTGAGCAGGCCGAGCGAGGGCTGGCAGTCGATGAGGATGACGTCGTACTCGCCGGAGACCTGGCGCAGGACCCGCGCCAGGATCTGCTCACGGGCGACCTCGTTGACCAGGTGCACCTCGGCGGCGGAGAGGTCGATGTTGGCGGGCATGACGTCGAGGCCGGGCACGCGCGAGTGCACGATGACGTCGTGGGCGTCCTTCACGGTGCCGATGAGCAGGTCGTAGACGGTGGCCTGGTCGTGGGTCTGCAGCGCGAGGCCGGCCGACAGGGCGCCCTGCGGGTCGAAGTCGATGGCGAGCACGCGGCGGCCGTACTCGGCGAGCGCCGCGCCCAGGTTGATGCTGGTGGTCGTCTTGCCGACGCCGCCCTTCTGGTTGCAGAGCGTGATGATGCGAGCGGGCCCGTGCGTCGCCAACGGCTCGGGGACCGGGAACTCGGTGCGCGGGCGACCGGTCGGCCCGAGCTCGGGCGTCGCCGGCACGCCCTCGAAGAGGGTGGGGGTGCTCGAGGTCGGCTTCGTGCTCACCCTCCCAGGGTACCGGCGAGGTCCGACGGGGCCGGGGCGCGGCACGCGCGACACGGACGATGGGCCTCACCCTCTACATGAGGGTTGACCCTGGTCAGGGACCGGTTGCGACCGGGGGCGCAGGAGGCGCGGGCGACCCCGGCACGGTCCCCGCGGTCGCCGTCGTCGCCCGCGGGTGCGCGGTCGTGTAGACGTCGCGCAGGGCGTCGGCCGTGACGAGCGTGTAGAGCTGCGTCGTCGCGACCGAGGAGTGCCCGAGGAGCTCCTGCACCACGCGGACGTCGGCCCCGCCCTCGAGCAGGTGCGTCGCGAAGGAGTGCCGCAGGGTGTGCGGCGACACGTCGACGTCGAGCTCGGCCCGCTCGCCGGCGGCCTGCAGCACGAGCCAGGCCGACTGTCGGCTCAACCGCGCTCCCCGGCTGCCGAGGAACAGCGCGGGCGTCGACCCGCCCCGCACCGAGAAGACCGGACGGGCCCGCACCAGGTAGGCGTCGAGCGCCCGGCGCGCGTAGCTGCCGAGCGGCACGATCCGCTGCTTGGACCCCTTGCCGAGCAGGCGGACCACGTCGCCGTCGACGACGTCGTCGACGTTGAGGCCGACGGCCTCCGAGACGCGGGCCCCCGTCGCGTAGAGCAGCTCGAGGAGCGCCTTGTCGCGCACCCGCTCGGGCTCCTCTCCGTCGGTGGCCCGCAGCAGCGCCTCGACCTGCGCGAGCGTGATCGCCTTGGGCAGCCGGGCCGGCTGCTTCGGCGGGCGGGTCGTCGCCGCCACGTCGGCAGCCACGAGCCCCTCCTCGAGGAGGAACCGGTGCAGCCCCCGCACGCTCGAGAGCACACGGGCGACGCTCGACGGCCCGAGCGCCCGCTCCGCCCGCGTGGCCAGCGCCACCGGGAACGCCGCCACGTCGGCCGCCGTCACCGCGCCGACGTCGCCGCGCCCGAGGCCCGCCAGGTGCTCGGCCCAGAGCACGAGGTCGCGGCGGTACGCCGCCGCCGTGTTCGGGGCGAGGCCGCGCTCGACCGTGACGTGCCTGAGGTAGCGGTCCACGGCCTCCTGCACGGTCGTCACGGCGTCGCCCCGACGAGCGTCACGCGCTGATCGTCACCCCGGCGAGCGTCTTCTTGCCCCGCCGCACGACGACGACGCCGTGCAGCGGACCGCTCTCGGCGAGCGTCTGGTCGGCCGACGCGACGCGCGCGTTGTTGGCGTAGACGCCACCCTCGGACGCGGCCCGACGAGCCGCGCCCAGCGAGGCCACGAGCCCCGTCTCGACGAGCGCCTGCGCGATCGTCGCGCCGCCCTCGAGGGTCGCCGACGGTAGCTCGGCCGTCGCGCTCAGCAGCGTCGTCTCGTCGAGCAGCGCGAGGTCGCCCTGCCCGAAGAGCGCACCGGAGGCGTCGATCGCCGCCTGTGTCGCCGCCTCGCCGTGCACGAGGCGCGTGACCTCCCACGCGAGCGTGCGCTGCGCCTCGCGGCGGAACGGCTCGTCGGCCACGGCCCGTTCGAGGCGCTCGATCTCGTCGCGCCCGAGGAACGTGAAGACCTTCAGCCGCTCGACCACGTCGGCGTCGTCGGTGTTGAGCCAGAACTGGTACAGCGCGTACGGGCTCGTCAGCTCGGCGTCGAGCCAGATCGCGTTGCCCTCGCTCTTGCCGAACTTCGTGCCGTCGCTGTTCGTGATCAGCGGCGTGCCGATCGCGTGCACGGCCACGCCCTCGGTGCGACGGATGAGGTCGACGCCGCCGATGAGGTTGCCCCACTGGTCGCTGCCGCCCGTCTGCAGCACGCAGCCGTAGGTCGCGTGCAGCTCGCGGTAGTCGAGCGCCTGGAGGATCTGGTAGCTGAACTCGGTGTAGCTGATGCCCGCGTCGCTGTGGAGGCGCGCGCTCACGGCGTCCTTCTTCAGCATCGTGCCCACGCGGAAGTGCTTGCCGATGTCGCGGAGGAACTCGATCGCCGAGATCGGGCTCGTCCAGTCGAGGTTGTCCACCACCCGGAGGCCGTTCTCGCCGTCGGGCGACAGGAACTTCTCGACGTGGCCACGGATGCGCTGCACCCACTCGCCGACGACCTCGGGGGTGTTGAGCGTGCGCTCGGCGGTCGGGCGCGGGTCGCCGATGAGGCCCGTCGATCCGCCGACGAGCCCGAGCGGCTTGTGGCCCGCCAGCTGCAGGCGGCGCAGGGTCAGCAGCTGCACGAGGTTGCCCAGGTGCAGGCTCGGCGCCGTCGGGTCGAAGCCGCAGTAATAGGTGATCGCAGGTCCGGCGAGGAGGGACTTCAGGGCATCGGCGTCGGTCGAGACGTGCACGAGGCCGCGCCACACCAGTTCGTCCCACACGTCGTCGAAGGTGGGGTCGTTCCGTTGGGCGGCCAGGACGTCCGCGGTCGTTCTGCTGGTCACCCGCACACGGTATCAGCGCGCAGGAGGCCCGCCCCGCCCCCGGCGCGACGTGGCCGCCCGGTACGCCGACACCGTCGGGTCGCCGGGCAGCCAGAACCGCCACGGGAAGGCGTCTCCCCCGGCGTGCCCGGACACGCCCACGCGCGGCCCGGTGGCGACCTCCGGTGCGGGCCCGGACGGGAGGTGGAGCGAGGCGCGTCCGGTGCCGAGCCGGAGGCCGTCGTCGGCGAGCTCGATGCCGAGCGCCGTGCCGAGCCGGCCGGGCCCGCTCGCGAGGTCGTCGTCGCGACGGGACGTCGCGCGCCGGGCCCGCGCCTCCGGTAGCCCCGCGACGACCTCGCCGGCGCGGAGCAGCAGCCCCGACGCGTAGCCCTCGGGACCGCACACGACGTTGACGCAGCGGTGGATGCCGTACGAGAGGTACACGTAGAGCGTGCCGCCCGGCCGGAACATGCTGCCGTTGCGGGCCGTCTCGCCCCGGTGCGCGTGCGATCCCGGGTCCTGCCCCTGCCCGTGGTACGCCTCGACCTCGGTCAGGCGGACGGCCACGGGCCCGACCCGGAGGACGGCACCGAGCAGGCTCGGTGCCACCTCCAGGGCCGGGCCCTGCAGCAGTGCGGCGGCCTCGGGGTCGAGGCCGGGTACGGGATCGGTCACGCCACGGCGGGGTCCAGCTCCCGCACGAGACCGCGCACGCGCTCGGTCAGCGCCGCGACCTGCTCGGCCACGCGCTCGGGCGCCGTGCCGCCCGCACCCCGACGGCTCGCGATCGAGCCCTCGACGGTCAGCACGGCCCGGATGTCAGGGGTGAGGTGCGGCGACACCTGGCGGTACTGCTCGTCGCTCGGCTCGTCGAGCTCGAGATCGTGCTGCTCGCAGAAGCGGACCAGCTCACCGCTGATCTCGTGCGCGTCGCGGAACGGCACGCCCTGGCGCACGAGCCACTCGGCGACGTCCGTCGCCAGCGAGAAGCCCTGCGGGGCCAGCTCGGCCATGCGGGCCTCGTCGAACGTGAGCGTCGCGACCAGGCCCGTGAAGGCCGGGAGCAGGACCTCGAGCTGCGTGACGGAGTCGAAGACGGGCTCCTTGTCCTCTTGCAGGTCGCGGTTGTACGCCAGCGGCAGCCCCTTGAGCGTGGCCAGCAGGCCGGTCAGGTTGCCGATGAGGCGACCGGACTTGCCGCGGGCGAGCTCCGGGATGTCGGGGTTCTTCTTCTGCGGCATGATGCTCGACCCGGTCGAGAACGCGTCGTGCAGCGTGACGAAGCCGAACTCCCGCGTCGACCAGAGGATGATCTCCTCCGACAGGCGCGAGAGGTCGATCCCGATCTGGGCGGCGACGAAGGCGAACTCGGCCACGACGTCACGGCTGGCCGTCGCGTCGATCGAGTTCTCGGTCGTCCGGTCGAAGCCCAGCTCGGTGGCCACGAGCAGCGGGTCGAGGCCGAGCGAGCTGCCCGCCAGCGCCCCGGCGCCGTAGGGCGACGCGCCGGCACGCCGCGACCAGTCGCGCAGGCGCTCGAGGTCGCGGACCAGCGGCCAGGCGTGCGCCAGGAGGTGGTGCGCCAGCAGCACGGGCTGGGCGTGCTGCAGGTGCGTGCGCCCGGGCATCACCGCGGTCTCGTGGGCGGTCGCCTGCGAGACGACGGCGTCGACGAGCGCGACGACCTGACGGCCGATCGTGGCGGCGTGGTGGCGCAGGTACAGGCGCACCAGCGTCGCGATCTGGTCGTTGCGGCTGCGGCCCGCACGGAGCTTGCCGCCGAGCTCGACGCCCGCGATCGCGATGAGGCCCCGTTCGAGCGCCGAGTGGACGTCCTCGTCGGACTCCTCGGGCGCGAAGGCACCGCTCGCCACCTGCTGCTCGAGCTCGTCGAGCGCGGCGACCATGGCCGTCAACTCGTCGGCGTCGAGGTACCCAGCCGCGGCCAGGGCGCGGGCGTGCGCCCGCGACCCGGCGAGGTCGTACGGTGCCAACTGCCAGTCGAACTGCGTCGACCGGCTGAGCGCCGCCAGCTCGGGCGACGGCCCGGAGGCGAAGCGGCCGCCCCAGAGGGAGCCCGCCTCACCGGCACGCTCGTTGGCCGTCACGGCCGGGGCGTCGCCGCCCCCGGCCGTGACGTCGGGCGTCGTCGCGTCGTCGGTCGCCATGCCTACTGCTGGCTCAGGTCGCGCCGCGCCGAGATCTTGCTGGGCAGCGACCAGATCTCGATGAAGCCCTTCGACAGCGACTGGTCGAACGTGTCGCCCGTGTCGTAGGTCGCGAGGTCGAAGTCGTAGAGGCTCTGCTCGCTGCGCTGACCGGTGACGACCGCGCGGCCGCCCTGCAGCTTGAGGCGGATCTCGCCCGAGACGTAGCGCTGCGTGTCGTCGATGAAGACGTCGAGCGAGCGCTTGAGGCCGGAGAACCAGAGGCCGTCGTAGACGAGGTTGGACCACTCGGCCTCGACGCCCCGCTTGTAGCGGCCGAGGTCGCGCTCGAGGGTGAGCGCCTCGAGGGCCTCGTGCGCGACGATGAGCGCCACGGCGCCGGGGGCCTCGTAGACCTCGCGGCTCTTGATGCCGACCAGGCGGTCCTCGACGACGTCGATGCGGCCGACGCCGTGCTTGCCGGCGAGCTCGTTCATCCTCTCGACGATGCCCAGCGGCGTGTAGGCCACGCCGTCGATCGCGACCGGGACCCCGGCCTCGAAGCGGACGACGACCTCGTCGGCGTCCTTCAGGACGGCCGGGTCCTGCGTGTACTCGTACAGGTCCTCGATGGGAGCGTTCCACGGGTCCTCGAGGAAGCCCGTCTCGACCGCGCGACCCCAGACGTTCTTGTCGATGGAGTACGGGTTCGCCGCGCTCTGGCGGATCGGCAGGTCGTGCTGCTCGGCGTAGACGATCGCCTTGTCGCGGGTCAGGGCGAGGTCGCGGACCGGCGCGATGCTCGTGAGGTCGGGCGCGAGCGCGGCCACGGCGGCCTCGAAGCGGACCTGGTCGTTGCCCTTGCCGGTGCAGCCGTGCGCGACGCTGTCGGCGCCGAGCTCCTTCGCCACGCGGGCGAGGTGGCGCGCGATGAGCGGGCGGCTCAGGGCGGAGACCAGCGGGTAGGTCTTCTGGTACATCGCGTTGGCCTTGAGGGCCGGCATGAGGTAGTCCGTGCCGAACTCCTCCTTGGCGTCGACGACGACCGACTCGACGGCGCCGCAGCCGAGGGCACGCTGACGGATGTCCTCCATGTCCTCACCGCCCTGACCCACGTCGACGGCCAGGGCCACGACCTCCTTGCCGGTCGCGTCGGCCAACCAGCCGATGCCGACCGAGGTGTCGAGGCCGCCCGAGTATGCGAGGACTACGCGCTCCGCCATGGTGCTCCTTGATGCGTTGGTGTTCGTGTGCTGTCGTGAGGGGGGTAGGTGGCGACGCCGACCGGGCGGTCGGCGCCGCCGGGGGCTCAGTGCTCGAGGAGCCAGGCCAGCAGCGCCTTCTGGGCGTGCAAGCGGTTCTCGGCCTCGTCCCAGATGACGCTCGAGGGTCCGTCGATGACGTCGGCGTCGACCTCGTACCCGCGATCGGCGGGGAGGCAGTGCAGGAAGATCGCGTCGTCGGCGGCCTCGCCCATGAGGGCGGCGTCGACCTTGTACGCGCCGAAGACGGCGACCCGCTCGGCCTTCTCGTCCTCCTTGCCCATCGACACCCAGGTGTCGGTGACGACGACGTCGGCGGAGGCGACGGCCTCGTGCACGTCGGTGGTGACGAGCACCGAGCCCGCGGTGCCCGCGGCGATGCGCTCGGCGTCCGCGACGACGTCCGCCTCGGGCTGGAAGCCCTGCGGTGCCGCCACGCGGACGTGCATGCCCGCGGTGGCGCAGGCGAGCAGGTAGCTCTGGCCCATGTTGCTGCGGCCGTCGCCCACGAAGGTCACGGTGAGGCCCGCGAGGGTGCCCTTGCGCTCACGGATGGTCTGCAGGTCGGCGAGCAGCTGGCACGGGTGGAAGTCGTCGCTCAGCGCGTTGACGACGGGGACGCGCGTGCCCGCGGCCATCTCCTCCAGGCCCGACTGCGCGTACGTGCGCCAGACGATGGCCGAGACCATGCGCTCGAGCACGCGGGCGGTGTCGGAGGGGGTCTCCTTGCCGCCCAGCTGGCTGTTCGCCGTGGCGATGATCAGCGGGCTGCCGCCCAGGTCGGCGACGCCCACCGCGAAGGAGACGCGGGTGCGGGTGGAGGACTTGTCGAAGATGACGGCGACCGTCTGCGGCCCCTCGAGGGGACGGCGCGCCCAACGGTCGCGCTTCATGGCGTCGGCGAGGTCGAGGACCTCGAGCTGCTCGGCGGGCGACAGGTCGTCGTCGCGGAGGAAGTGGCGGGTCATGCGAGGCCTTCCAGGACGGTGGAGAACAGGGTCGTGAACTCGGCGATCTCGGCGTCGCCCACGATGAGGGGCGGGGCGAGCCGGATGCTCGAGTCGTTCGGGGCGTTGACGATGAGGCCGGCCTCGAGGCAGGCCGCGGCGATCTCGGCCGCGACCGGCTGGGTGAGCCCGACGCCGACCAGGAGCCCGCTGCCGCGGATCTCGGCGACGAGCGGGGAGCGCAGGCCCTCGATCGCCGCGCGCAGCTGCGCGCCGCGGAGCGCCGCCTGGTCGACGAGGCCGGCGCGCTCGATCTCGCCGAGCACGGCGTTGGCCGCGGCCGTGGCCAGCGGGTTGCCCCCGAAGGTGGTGCCGTGCTGCCCGGCCTCGAAGAGGTCGGACGCGTCGCCGAAGGTGACGAGCGCGCCGATGGGCACGCCGCCGGCGATCCCCTTGGCGAGGGTGATCGCGTCGGGCACGATGCCGGAGCGCTGGAACGCGAACCAGGAGCCCGTGCGGCCGATGCCCGTCTGGATCTCGTCGAGCACCAGCAGCGCACCGTGCTCGGTCGTGAGCTCGCGGGCACGCTCCAGGAACCCGTCGGGCAGGTCGAGGACCCCCGCCTCGCCCTTGATCGGCTCGACGAAGACCGCGGCGACCCGGTCGTCCATGGCCGCCTCGAGAGCCTCGAGCGTCGTGTCGATGTGCTCGACGCCGGCCGGCACGGGCTCGAACGGCTCGCGCAGCGCCGGCTTGCCGGTGAGGGCGAGCGCGCCCATGGTCCGACCGTGGAACGAGGCCTGCAGCGCCAGGACGCGCGTGCGGCGCCCGTCACCACGGTTGAGCCGGGCGAGCTTGAACGCGGCCTCGTTGGCCTCGGCGCCGCTGTTGCCGAAGTAGACCCGGCCGCGCTCCCCCGCACCCGTGAGCCGGACCAGGCGCTCGGCGAGCTCCAGCTGCGGCGCGGTCGCGAAGTAGTTCGAGACGTGGATCAAGCTGCCCGCCTGCGCGGCGATCGCCTCGACGAGCACCGGGTGCGCGTGACCGAGGGCGTTGACCGCGATGCCGGCGAGGAAGTCGAGGTAGCGCTTGCCCTCCGAGTCCCACACCTCGCACCCGCTGCCGCGCTCGAGGAGGACCTTCGGGACCGTCGTCGAGCGCATGATGTGATCGCCGAATCGGCGCTGCCAGGTACCGCCTTGCGTCTGCGTCATGGTCACGACTGTCCTTCCTTCTCGGGGGCCCCGGACGGGGCGGTGGTGGGGACGGCGGAGGCGGCGCCGGTGGACGCCGCTCGCTCGTCGGGGACGACCTCGGTGCCCGACCCGCGCTGGGTGAAGACCTCGAGGAGGATCGAGTGCGGGATGCGACCGTCGATGATGGTCGCCCCGCCGACGCCGCCGACGACCGCGTCGAGGCAGGCCCGCATCTTGGGGATCATGCCCGACTCGAGCGACGGCAGGAGGTCGCGCAGCGCCGAGACCGAGATGGCCTCGACGAGCGAGTCCCGGTCGGGCCAGTCGGCGTAGAGCCCGGCCACGTCGGTGAGGACCACGAGCTTGGCCGCGCGCAGCGAGACGGCCAGGGCCGCCGCCGCCGCGTCCGCGTTGACGTTGAGGAGCTGCGACGCGTCGTCCTCGTCGGCGGCGAGGCTCGAGACCACGGGGATGCGCCCGGCGTCGAGCACGTCGAGCACCCGCGAGGGGTCGACCGCGACGACGTCGCCCACGTGGCCGAGGTCGACGGGGGCGCCGTCGACGACGGCCTCGCGCCTCCTGCCCGTGAAGATCGGGGCGCCGTCGCGTGAGACCGCGCGGGCGAGGTCGCCGTGCTCGCCGATCTGGGCCACGAGCTCGCCCGCGACGCCACCCGTGAGGACCTCGCTGACGACCGTGATCGCCTCGGTGCTCGTGTAGCGGTACCCGCCCCGGAAGTCGCTCGGGATCCCCGCCTCGGCCAGGGCGGCGGTGATCTGCGGACCGCCGCCGTGCACGACGACGGGACGCAGTCCGACCGTGCGGAGGTAGACCATGTCCTCGGCGAACGCACGACCGAGCTCGGCGTCGACCATGGCGTTGCCGCCGAACTTGACGACGACCACCTCGCCCGAGAAGCGCTTGAGCCACGGCAGCGACTCGATGAGGGTCGCGGCCTTGACCGCGGCGAGCTCCTGCTCGCCCTGTGCCTGCTGGTGAGGGCCCGCCATCAGCTGGAGTACGCGCTGTTCTCGTGCACGTAGTCGTGCGTGAGGTCGTTCGTGAGGATCGTCGCCTCGGCCTCGCCGACGCCCAGGTCGACGAGCACGTGGACCGCGCGCGAGCTCAGGTCGACCTCGTCGCTCGGCCGGTCGGGGGCGCCCTCGTGGCAGACGCGGACGCCGTTCATCGACACGTCGACGGCGTAGGGGTCGAAGGCGGCACCGGTCGTCCCGATCGCCGCGAGCACGCGACCCCAGTTGGGGTCGTTGCCGAAGACGGCCGCCTTGAACAGGGCGTTGCGGGCGATGGAGCGCCCCACCTCGACGGCGTCGGCCTCGCTCTCGGCGTGGACGACCTCGATGCGGATGTCGTGCGAGGCGCCCTCGGCGTCGCCCTGGAGCTGCTCGGCGAGGTCGGCGCAGAGCTGCTCGACCGCCGCGGAGAACGCCTCGGGCGAGGGGCTCACGCCCGACTCGCCGCTGGCCAGCAGAACGACGGTGTCATTGGTCGACATGCACCCGTCGGAGTCGAGCCGGTCGAACGTGCGCCCCGTGGCGTGCCGGAGGCTCGCGTCGAGCTGCGCGGCGGGCAGGTCGGCGTCGGTGGTCAGCACGACGAGCATGGTGGCCAGGCCGGGCGCGAGCATGCCCGCGCCCTTCGCCATGCCGCCGACGACCCAGCCGTCTCCCGTGACGACGGCCTGCTTGGGGCGGCTGTCGGTGGTCATGATGGCCCGCGCGGCGTCGTCGCCACCGTCGACGCGGAGCTGAGCCGCGGCCTCGGTGCTGCCGGCGAGGACCTTGTCGCGGAAGACCTGGTCACCGACGCCGATGAGGCCCGTCGAGCAGACGACCACGTCGCCCGCGCCCACGCCCAGCAGCTCGCCGACCCGCTCGGCGGTGGCGTGCGTCGTCTGGAAGCCGAAGGGCCCGGTGAAGCAGTTGGCTCCCCCGCTGTTGAGCACGACGGCCTCGACGACGCCGTCGGTCAGCACCTGCTGCGACCACAGCACGGGGTGGGCCTTCGCCCGGTTGCTCGTGAAGACGGCGGCGGCCGCCTTGCTGCGCCCCTGGTTGACGACGAGCGCCACGTCGCGGGCGCCCGTGCTCTTGAGCCCGGCGACGACGCCGGCCGCGGCGAAGCCCCGCGCGGCCGTGACGCTCACGGTGCCACCCCGTCGACGCTCAGGCCGGTGGTCTCGTCGAGGCCGAGGGCGAGGTTCGCGGCCTGCACGGCCGCCCCGGCCGTGCCCTTGACGAGGTTGTCGAGCGCGCTGACGACCACGACGCGTTCGGCGGCCTCGTCGACGGCGATCCCGACGAGGCAGGTGTTCGCCCCGATCGTGTCGGCCGTGCGCGGGAACTCGCCCTCGGGCAGGAGGTGCACGAAGGGCTCCGCCGCGTAGGCCCGCTCCCACGCGCCCCGCACGTCGTGCGCCGAGACGCCCGGTGCGAGCGTCGCGGTGGTCGTGGCCAGGATGCCGCGCGACATGGGCACGAGCACGGGGGTGAACGACAGGCGGACCTCGGTCGCACCGGCGAGCCGGAGGTTCTGCTGCACCTCGGGCACGTGCCGGTGCGTGCCGCCGACGCCGTAGGCCGACGCCGACCCCAGCATCTCGCTGGCGAGCAGGTGCGCCTTGAGCGCCTTGCCGGCGCCGGACGGGCCGACGGCGAGCACGGACACGATGTCGGTGGACTCCACGACGCCCGCGGCCACGCCCGGGGCGAGGCCCAGGGTGATCGCGGTGACGTTGCACCCGGGCACGGCGATGCGCTTCGTGCCGACGAGCTCGTCGCGCTGACGACCGCCCGTGCCACCGTGCAGCAGCTCGGGGAGGCCGTAGGTCCAGGCCCCGAAGAACTCGCCACCGTAGAACGTGGCCCAGTCGGCCTCGTCGGTGAGCCGGTGGTCGGCGCCGCAGTCGACGACGAGCACGTCGTCGGGCAGCTCGGCGGTGATCGCCCCGCTCTTGCCGTGCGGCAGCGCGAGGAAGACGACGTCGTGCCCGCGCAGGTTGACCGCGGTGGTCTCGACGAGCGTGAGGTGGCTGAGGCTGCGGAGGTGCGGTTGCACGCTGACGAGCGGCTGGCCGGCGTTCGAGAACGCCGTGACCGTGCGCACCTCGAGGTCGGGGTGCGCGGTCAGGATGCGGAGCAGCTCGCCACCGGCATAGCCGCTGGCGCCCGCCACGGCGACGGAGAGGGGCATGGGTCCACCCTAGTGTTCGAGGTCGGTCGAGGATCGGGGCGGCGACGCCGGGCGAGGTCTAGTCGCGGAGCGTCGCCCCCGATCGCTCGCCCGCCAGCCGGACCGCGCCCTGCTTCGCCCCGGTGGCCTCGGCCGCCGTCAGCGTACGGTCGTCGGCGCGGAAGCGCAGGGCGAACGTGAGGCTCTTGGTGCCGGCCTCGAGCCCCTCGCCGCGGTAGTCGTCGACGAGGCGGACGGCCTCGAGCAGCTCGCCCGCGCCCTCGCGCACGGCGGCCAGGACGTCCCCTGCGGCCACGCCCTCGGCCACGACGAGACTGAGGTCTTGCGTGGCGGCGGGGTAGGTCGAGATCGGCGCCGGGCTGGGCTCGCGACGGGCGAGCTCGAGCAGCCGGTCCAGGTCGAGCTCGGCGAGGGCGACGACGCGCGGCAGGTCGAGCTCGTCGGCCAGGGCGGGCAGCAGCTCTCCGGCGTGGCCGACGACCTCGCCCGCGACGACGATCTCGGCGGTGCGGCCAGGGTGCAGCGACACGTGGTGCCCCTGGCGGAACTCGACCTCGGCGGCGACGGCGTGGGCGGCGACGCGCACCGCGTCGAGCACGTCGACGAGCGACGCGGCCACCTCGGGCTGACCGGGCTGGCGATCGATGGAGGCACCGAGGGCGAGGACGCCCAGGTGGCGCGGCTGCGGGGGCAGGCTCGCGTGCAGCTCGGCGAGCACGTCGGCGTCGGGCACGGCCGCCCCCTGCGGCACCTCCGCGGTGCCGTAGGAACGGTCGGCCTCGGGCAGGAAGACCCGCCCCGACTCGAAGAGGGCCAGGTCGACGAGCCCGCGGGACAGGTTGCGCCGCGCGACGTCGAGCAGCCCGGGCAGCAGGGACCGGCGGAGCTCGGCCGCGGCCGAGTCGAGCGGGTTGGCGAGCCGGACGCCCGTGACGGCGCTGCCGTCGGCACTGCCGAAGGCGGCCTGCTGCGCGGCCGTGAGGAACGGGTACGCCGCGACCTCGTCGAGCCCGGCACCGGCGAGGGCCGTGGCGACCCTGCGCGCCAGCACCTGCTCGCGCGTGAGGCCGCGACCGGGAGGCGCGACCGGGAGCACGGAGGGGATCCGGTCGTACCCGGTCACCCGCGCCACCTCTTCGACGAGGTCGGCGGAGTGCACGAGGTCCGGACGCCAGCTGGGCGGGGTCACCGACCAGCCATCGGCGACCGCCTCGACGGTCGCGCCCACGGTCTCGAGCGTCGAGACGATCTCGTCGTCGGTGTAGTCGACGCCCATGAGCGCAGCGGTGCGTCCGCGCGGCAGCGTCACCGCGGACGGCGCAGGGGCCTCGTCGAGGACCGAGCCGAGGTCGTCGGCGGTGCCCCCGGCGAGCTCCACGAGGAGGTCGACGACGCGCTGAGCGGCCACGCGGGACACCGCGGGGTCGACGCCGCGCTCGAAGCGCTTGGACGCCTCGGAGGGCAGCTTGTGCCGACGGGCCGTGCGAGCGACCGACACGGGGTCGAAGGTCGCGGCCTCGACGAGCACGTCGGACGTGGCCTCGCCGATCTCGGTCGTGAGGCCGCCCATGACGCCGGCGAGCCCGATGGCCCCCGACTCGTCGGCGATGACCAGGTCTTCGGGGTGCAGGTCGCGGACCTGGCCGTCGAGCGTCTCGAGGCGCTCCCCCGGTGCCGCGCGGCGGACCGACAGCCCACCGCTGAGCGCACCGAGGTCGTAACCGTGGATGGGCTGCCCGAGCTCGAACATGACGTAGTTCGTGATGTCGACCGGCAGGGAGATGCTGCGGACGCCCGCGAGCCGCAGCCTGCTGCGCATCCAGGCCGGCGTCGGGCGCGTCGGGTCGATGCCCCGCACGACGCGCGTGACGAACGTGGTCACGCCGGGACGGCCGCGCACGGGGGCCTCGTCGGCGAGGACGACGTCGAAGCCGGATCCGTCGCGCGGATCGACGGCCAGTGCCGGGTCGCGGAAGCTCGCACCGGTGGCGTGCGAGTACTCGCGGGCCACGCCGCGGATGCTGAAGGCGTAGCCGCGGTCGGGCGTGACGTTGATCTCGACCGCGGACTCGTCGAGGCCCAGCAGGGCCACCGCGTCGGTGCCGACCTCGGGGTCGAGCCCGAGCGACGAGAGCAGCAGGATGCCGTCGTGCTCGTCGCCGAGGCCCAGCTCACGGGACGAGGCGATCATGCCGTCGCTGACGTGGCCGTAGGTCTTGCGCGCCGAGATGGGGAACGGGCCGGGCAGCACCGCGCCGGGGAGCGACACGACGACCTTGTCGCCGACGACGAAGTTGTGCGCGCCGCAGACGATGCCCCGGACGTCGTCGGGACCGACCGCGACCTGGCACCAGTTGATCGTCTTGCCGTTCTTCTGCGGCTCGGGCACGAGCTCGAGGACCTGGCCGACCACGAGCGGGCCCGTGACCTCGCCCGCGTGCACGGCCTCTTCTTCGAAGCCGACGGAGACGAGCGCCGCGTGCACGTGCTCGAGGGAGACGTCGTCGGGCAGGTCGACGTGCTCGGCCAACCAGGAGAGGGGGATGCGCATCAGACCACCATGCCGAACTGCTCGCCGAACCGGACGTCGCCCTCGACCATGTCGCGCATGTCGTCGAGGTCGTTGCGGAACTGGAGGGTCCGCTCGATCCCCATGCCGAAGGCGAAGCCCTGGTACTGGTCGGGATCGATGCCCGCCGCCCGGAGGACGTTCGGGTTGACCATGCCGCACCCGCCCCACTCGACCCACCGCGCGCCGCCCTTGGCGTGCGGCTGCCAGACGTCCATCTCGGCGCTGGGCTCGGTGAACGGGAAGTAGTTGGGCCGCAGGCGGATCTGCGCCTCGGCGCCGAACATCGACCGCGCGAGGTGCTCGAGCGTGCCGCGCAGGTGCGCCATGGTGAGGCCACGGTCGATGGCGATGCCCTCGATCTGCGTGAAGACTGGGGTGTGCGTCGCATCGAGCTCGTCGGTGCGGTACACCCGGCCGACGGCCACGTTGTAGACCGGCAGGGGCTTCTCGAGCAGGGTGCGGATCTGCACGGGCGAGGTGTGCGTGCGGAGCACCAGGTGCTGGTCGACCGGGTCGACGAAGAAGGTGTCCTGCATGGCGCGCGCGGGGTGGTCGGCGTCGAAGTTGAGGGCGTCGAAGTTGAACCACTCGTGCTCGAGCTCGGGACCCTCGCTGAGCTCCCAGCCCATCGCCGTGAAGTGGTCGACCATCGTCTCTTGCAGCAGGGTCAACGGGTGCCGCGAGCCCGCACGGCGACGGGTCGGCAGGGCCGTGACGTCGACCGCCTCGGCCTCGAGCCGCGCGGCCTCCTCGAGCTCGGCGAGCACGGCCTCGCGATCGGTGACGGCCTTCGCCACGCGGCCCCGTGCCGCGCCCATGAGCTTGCCCGCGCCCGCCTTCTGGTCGGACGGCAGGTCGCGGAGACCGGCGTTCATGCGGGCGAGCACGGAGGCTTCGCCGACGTGGCGCGCGCGTGCGGCCTTCAGCTCGGCGACGGACGCGGCGGTGGCGATCGCCGCGAGGGCGGCGTCGACCGCCGAGGCGACGGCCTCTTCGGTGATCGGGACGGTGTCTGGCACGAGCACAGAGCTTACCGAGGTCCGACGGTGCCCCGCGCGCCGGCGGGGGAACCGTGGACGATCACTGCCGGCTCTCGCCCGTGGAGGAGGGCAGGCCGACGGCGAGGCCGGTCGCCTCGACGCGCGTCCCCTGGTCCGTGCCCGTGCCTCCTGCGCCCCGGCCCTGCCCGCGACGACGGCGCGGCACGACGGCGCGACGCCCCGTGCGCCGGTCGACGATGCGCACGACCCACGACAGCAGGAGGTTCGTCGCGAGGTAGACGACGAGCACGACGATCCAGAGCGTGAACTGGTACGTGTTGCCGTAGTAGGACCCCAGCCGGTTCAGCCCCGAGCGCGTGAGCTCGACGTACCCGACGATGTAGCCCAGGGAGGTGTCCTTCAGGAGCACGACCAGCTGCGCCAGGATGATCGGCAGCATCTGACGGAAGGCCTGCGGGAACTCGACGAGGAACCGCGTCTGCACCGGTCGCAGGCCCAGCGCCAGGCCCGCCTCGCGCTGGCCCTTGGGCAGCGAGGCGATGCCGGCCCGCAGGATCTCGCCGATGAGCGCGCCGTTGTAGACGATGAGCGCCGCGACGACGGCCCAGAAGGCGCCCGTCGCGAAGACCAGCAGGATGAACAGCATCATCAGCAGCACGGGCATGCCGCGGAAGAACTCGAGCACGAAGGCCACGGGGACGCGGACGACCCTGCTGCGAGCCGTGCGCCCGAACGAGAACAGCACGCCGACGACGAGCGCTCCGACCGCGGCCACTCCGGCGGCCTGCACGGTGGCCAGCCAGCCGCGACCGATGGCCCGCCAGAGCGCCAGGTCGCCGACGATGTCCCACCGGCTCGCGTCGAACATGCCGGGCGTCTCGGCACCGTTGGCGTTGAGGCGCGGCTTGCCGAGGGCCCAGGCGAGCCAGGAGAGGCCTGCGAGCAGCAGCAGGACGCCGACGACCGAGATGACGCGCGAGAGCCGACGTGCGCGGGGACCGGGGGCGTCGTACAGGACGGACGTGGTCATCGGAGGACTGCGACCTTCTTCTCGATGCGGGCCGCGATCTGCCCGAGGCTGACGGTCACGAGGAGGTAGGCCACGGCGACGGCCAGGAGCGTCGTGACCACCGCGTCACCGCGGTCGTTGGCGATGTACCGACCCGCCGCGAAGAGCTCGGACACGAAGAAGGCGCCGGCCACGGAGGTGTTCTTCGTGAGCGCGATGAAGACGTTGATCAAGGGCGGCACGACCATGCGCAGTGCCTGCGGCAGCACGACGGACGTCAGCGTCTGGCCGAACCCGAGGCCGATGCTCCGGGCGGCCTCCGCCTGCCCGACGGGCACGCCGTTGACGCCGGAGCGGACGGCCTCGGCGACGAACGGCGACGTGTAGGCGGTGAGGCCGATGCAGGCCAGCGTGAAGTAGTCCAGGGGCACCTGCAGGTAGGGCAGCACGTAGGCGCAGCCGAACAGCACGATCGTCAGCGGCACGTTGCGCAGGGCCTCGGTGTAGACGGTCGCGAAGCCGCGGAACGAGGCGACCGGCGAGATGCGCATCGCCGCCACCACGACGCCCACGACGACCGCGCCGAGGCCCGACACCAGCAACAGGCGCAGCGTGGTGAGGAACCCGTCGAGGAACCGGGGCCAGTTGTCGGCGACGGCGTCGAGGCCGGGGATGAGGTCGACGGGGTTCATCGGGTCTCCAGGTCACGGGCGGCACCGGGGTGCCGGGGCAGGACGGGCAGGAGGCGCGGGTCGTCGTGACCCGCGCCTCCTGCCGCGTGCGTCAGTAGCGGTCGACCGCCGGGGGCTCCGGCGTCGGCAGGACGGTGCCCGCGGTCTTCTCCCAGAGCTCGGCCCAGGTGCCGTCCTCGTAGGACTCCTCGAGGGTGTCGTTGATGAAGTCGCGGAACTCGGTGTCGTCCTTCGCGAGGCCGATGCCGTAGGGCTCCTCGGTGAAGGGGGCGTTGACGACCTCGAAGTCGCCCTCGTTCTGGTCGGCGAGGCCGGCCAGGATGACGTTGTCGGTCGTGACGGCCTGGACCGCACCCGTGCGGAGCGGCTCGAGGCAGTTCGAGTAGGTGTCGGTCGCGATGATGTCCGAGGTGTACTCCTGGACGTTCTTCTCGCTCGTGGAGCCGCTCACCGTGCAGACCGCCTTGTCGGCGAGGTCCTCCGGGCCCTCGATGCCGTCGGGGTTGCCCGCGAGCACCAGGAGGTCCTGACCGGCCTGGTAGTAGGGCCCGGCGAACGAGATGACCTCCTTGCGCGCGTCGTTGATGGTGTACGTCGCGACGACGAGGTCGACCTGGCCGTTCTCGATGAAGGGCTCGCGGTTGGCCGACACGGTCTCGACCCAGTCGATGTCCTCCGGCGCGATGCCGAGCTTCGCGGCGATGAGCTTGCCCATCTCGGCGTCGAAGCCCTCGGGCTGGCCGTCGGGGTTCACCAGGCCGAAGAGCGGCTGGTCGAACTTCGTGCCGATGGTGATGGTGCCCGCGTCGGCCAGCTCCGCCATGGTGCTGCCGGCGGGGAACTCGGCCGGCTCCTCGACCTCGACGGACGGTGCCTGCGAGTCGCTGCAGGCCGAGAGGCCCACCACGACGACGGCGGCTGCGGCGGCTGCGGTGAGGCGTCTGCTGAGTCGCATCTCGTTCTCCTTGTGAAGGGGGTCCACCGACCGGACGGCCAGCGGGACGACGTGCGGCCGGCGCCGCACGGGGGTCAGTGGGTGAGGATCTTGGAGAGGAAGTCCCGGGCGCGGTCCGAGGACGGCGCCGTGAAGAACTGCTCCGGCGTCGCCTCTTCGACGATCTCGCCGTCGGCCATGAACACGACCCGGTCGGCGGCCTTGCGCGCGAAGCCCATCTCGTGCGTGACCACGATCATCGTCATGCCGTCCTTCGCGAGCTGGACCATGACGTCGAGCACCTCGGTGATCATCTCGGGGTCGAGCGCGCTCGTGGGCTCGTCGAGGAGCATGACCTTCGGGTCCATGGCGAGGGCCCGGGCGATCGCCACGCGCTGCTGCTGGCCACCCGAGAGCTGCGAGGGCATCTTCGCCGCCTGGTTCGCCACCCCGACGCGCTCGAGCAGCTCCATCGCGCGCTTCTCGGCCTCGACCTTGGAACGACCGCGGACCTTGATCTGCCCCAGGGTCACGTTCTCGAGCACCGTCTTGTGGGCGAAGAGGTTGAAGTTCTGGAACACCATGCCGACGTCGGCGCGGAGGGCGGCCAGGGCCTTGCCCTCCTCCGGCAACGGCGTGCCGTCGATGGTCACGACGCCGTCGTCGATGGTCTCGAGGCGGTTGATGGCCCGGCACAGCGTCGACTTGCCGGAGCCGCTCGGCCCGATGACGACGACGACCTCGCCGCGCGCGACGGTCGTGGACACGTCGCGGAGGACGTGCAGGTCGCCGAAGTGCTTGTTGACGCGGTCGACGACGACGAGGGGCTCCATGTCGCCACACAAACAGAAAGGCAGGTTCCGGTCAAACTCCCAGGCCGTTCGTAACAGAACCGAAACGACTGGTGCGCTCCCCCGGTCGCGCGCCTCCTGCCCGGATCAGGACCGCTGGGCGAACGCGCTCTCGTACAGGCACACGGAGGCCGCCGTGGCGAGGTTCATCGACTCGGCCTGCCCGTAGATGGGCACCACCACGACGTCGTCGACACGGGCCAGGTCGTCGTCGGTGAGGCCCCGGGCCTCGTTGCCGAAGAGCCAGGCGGTGGGGCGCGTCAGCGTGCCCTCGTCGCGCACCTCGGGCAGGGCGCGGCCCTTGACGTCGGCGGCCAGGACCTGCAGGTCGGCCTCCCGGCAACGCTCGAGCGCGGCGGGCAGCTCGACGCCGACGGCCACGGGCAGGTGGAACAGCGAACCGGTGGTGGAGCGCACCACCTTCGGGTTGTAGAGGTCCACGCTGCGACCCGTGATGACGACCGCGTCGGCGCCGGCTGCGTCGGCGGCACGGATGATCGTGCCCGCGTTCCCCGGGTCGCGCACCTCTTCGAGGATCGCGATCAACCGAGGCGCCGGTGCTCCGTCGCGCGGCGTGAAGACGTCCTTCACGGCCGTGGGGAACTGTCGGCAGACGGCGACGACCCCCTGGGGCGTGACGGTGTCGGCCATCGCGCCGACGACGGCCTCGGAGGCGTACTCGACGTCGACGTCGGCCTCGTCGATCGCGGCGGCCAGGCCCGCGTAGCGCTCGAGGGCGGTCGGCGTGACGAACAGCTCCAGGACGAGCTCGGGCCGCCAGCGGAGCGCCTCGGCGACGGCCTGCGGCCCCTCCAGGAGGAACGTGCCGGTCTCGGTGCGCGCGTCGCGCCTCGCGAGCCTCGCGATCGCCTTGACGCGGGGGGAACGGGGGTTCTCGAGGAGTTCGGGCATCCGACCAGTGTGCACGAGAAGGGCCCGCACGTCGTGCGACGTGCGGGCCCTCGTGCCCCGGAGGGCGGTGGTGCGGTGCGTGCTACGCGGCGGCGTCGGCCTTGGGGGCCGAGGTGTCGGCGGGCAGCGCGGCCTTGGCCGTCGCGACGAGCGAGGCGAAGGTGGCGGGCTCGTTGACCGCGAGGTCGGCGAGGATGCGACGGTCGACCTCGACGCCGGCCAGGCCGAGGCCCTGGACGAGGCGGTTGTAGGTCAGGCCGTTCGCACGCGACGCGGCGTTGATGCGCTGGATCCAGAGGCGACGGAACTCGCCCTTCTTGGCGCGGCGGTCACGGTACGAGTAGACGAGGGAGTGGGTGACCTGCTCCTTCGCCTTGCGGTACAGGCGCGAACGCTGACCGCGGTAGCCCTCGGCCCGCTCCAGGACGACGCGACGCTTCTTGGCGGCGTTGACCGCCCTCTTGACTCTTGCCATGGTGTTGTTCCTCTACGTTCGTGTCGTCGGTCTCAGCGACCGAGCAGCTTCTTGGCGACCTTGGCGTCGGCGGGGGCGAGCACCTGGTCCTGGTTCAGGCGGGCCTTGCGCTTGGCCGACTTGACCTCGAGGTTGTGGCGCATGCCGGCCTGCTGCTTCATCAGCTTGCCGGTACCGGTCACCTTGAAGCGCTTCTTGGCACCGGAGTGCGTCTTCTGCTTGGGCATCTGTTCTCGTTCTCTCTCTGGGTCACTCGGCCGGTGCGTCGGCCGCGACCTCGTCGGACGTGGGGTGCTTGGGCCCCTTGGCGGCGACCTTGCGGGCCTCCGCCTCGGCCTTGGCCTCGGACTTGTTCTTGTGCGGCCCGATGACCATGACCATGTTGCGGCCGTCGATGGTCGGGGTGGACTCGACGCTGCCGAACTCGGCGACGTCCTCCGCGAAGCGCTGCAGGAGGCGCACGCCCTGGTCGGGACGCGACTGCTCGCGGCCCCGGAACAGGATCATGGCCTTGACCTTGTCGCCGCCCTGGAGGAAGCCCTCGGCGCGCTTGCGCTTGGTCTCGTAGTCGTGCTTGTCGATCTTCAGGCGGAAGCGCACCTCCTTGAGGATGGTGTTCGCCTGGTTGCGACGCGCCTCTTTCGCCTTCTGAGCGGTCTCGTACTTGAACTTGCCGTAGTCCATGATCTTGGCCACGGGCGGCTTCGAGTTCGGGGCCACCTCGACGAGATCGAGCTCGGCCTCCTGGGCCAGGCGCAGGGCCATGGCGATGGGGACGACGCCGACCTGCTCACCTCCGGGGCCGACGAGGCGGACCTCGGGGACGCGGATGCGGTCGTTCGTACGGGGATCGCTGATGCGGAGCTCCTCTGTCGTGTCTTCGTCATCCGGTGCACCTGGCAGGGCATCGGAGAAAGAGGAGGCTCACGCACGGGTCGCGGACGACGACGCACGACACCCTGGCTACCGATCCTGTCGACGACGCCCTCGGAAGGGGCCGCACGGTCGGACCGGCGGGGTGCAACGACCCGGTAACCTCGTACAACGGTCGACGCGGGTGGGAGGGACTCCACTTTCGCACCGGGACAGATGCCCCGGGCCTCCAAGACGATAGCAGAGGATCACATGGAACACACCCCCCACGACACGCACGGCGAGGCGGACCCGACGACGGGCGCCGCGCGCGACATCGCGGACGTCAACGCCGTCGAGGTCATCAACACCGTCGCCGTGCACCTCATGAGCGCCGCGGCCGTCAAGGTCGGGCTCGCGGACGACCCCGACGCGCAGACCGACCTCGACGAGGCGCGCAAGCTCATCACGTCGCTCGCCGGACTCGTCACGGCCAGCGCGCCCGAGATCGGCAACCAGCACGCCCGCGCGCTCCGTGACGGCCTCCGATCGCTGCAGCTGGCCTTCCGGGAGGCCTCGACCTTCCCCGACCCGATCGGTCAGGGCCCCGGCGAGAAGCTCACCGGCCCCGTGAGCTGAGCGGGGCCCGCGCCGCCCGGCTCGGGGCCCGCGCCGCCCGGCCCCCTGCCGGGCGGCGGGCTCCGCGAGCCCCCGGCCGTCGCCGAGCGATGCCGGGCGTCGGGCCTCGGGCGCCGGGCACCAGGTCTCAGGCGTCAGGCGTCAGGCGGGGACGACCCGCACGGCCAGGCTGTCGACCCGTTCCGCGACCACGGCGTGCGCCGACCAGGCGGCCTGCAGCCGGGCGAGCAGGGCCGTGAGGGCCGCACGGTCGAGCCCGGGACGCAGGGCCAGCCGGACGACCAGCTCGGGACCGTCCAACCGTGCGCCCGGCGTGCCGGGAGCCAGGACGACGCCCGCGACCGCGGGCTCCCCCGCGACGCCCTCGAGGAACGCCTCGAGCACGGACCCGTCCTGGTGGCTCGGCAGCCACGGGTGGTCCTGCGCCACCGCCCAGACGGCGGGCCGGCGGAGGCCGAACTCCGTCGGGCTGCCGGGATCGAGGACCATCAGCTCCGTGCCCTCCGCCGCGGCCGCGAGGGCGACGCGACGGGCCTCGACCGGGACCGGACGCGCCTCCTGACGCCACGCCTGCAGGGCCGCGACCGAGGTGAAGGCGGGCAGCACGTCCCGCCCGTCGGGCCCGGCGACCGTGACGATCGACAGCTCCTGCGTCTTGTCGACGCGCACGCCGTGCTCGTTCAGCCCCTCGTCGCCCGCCACCGCGACGAGCGGGACCAGCAGTCGAGCCGGGCGCAGGGCGTCGACGACCTCGTGCGCCCCCGCCGCGTCGGCGGCGAAGCGCTGCAGGGCGTCCAGGAGGCGCGGATCGGCGCTCCCGTCGTCACCGGCGAAGGCCGTGTCGTGGTGCTGGAACGTCCGGCCCGCCCAGGGGCGCCCGGCGCTGTCGGCACCGGGTGCACCCGGCGACGACGCACTGGTCGGCGCGCGCCCTCCCGGGCCGTGGTCGCGGGGCTCGTGGTCGTCGGGGCCGCGCTCCCCCACGTCAGCCCGCGGCGACGTCGAGCGCCGCCGGCAGCGTGAACGCCCCGGCGTAGAGGGCCTTGCCGACGATGGCGCCCTCGAGGCCGAGCGGGACGAGCTCGCGCAGCGCGACGAGGTCGTCGAGGCTCGAGACGCCGCCGGACGCGATGACGGGGCGGTGCGTGCGGTCGAGCACCTGGCGGAGCAGCTCGATGTTCGGGCCCTTCAGCGTGCCGTCCTTCGTGACGTCGGTGACGACGTAGCGGGCACAGCCGGCGTCCTCCAGGCGCTCGAGGACGGTCCAGAGATCGCCGCCCTCCTTCGTCCAGCCGCGAGCCGCGAGCGTGGTGCCGCGCACGTCGAGCCCCACGGCGATCGCCTCGCCGTACTGCGCGATGACGTGGGCGGCCCACTCCGGGTTCTCGAGGGCCGCCGTGCCGAGGTTGATGCGCTTGACGCCCGTCGACAGCGCTTCGTCGAGCGACCGGTCGTCGCGGATGCCGCCCGAGAGCTCGACGTTCACGCCCTTGACCTGCTTGATCACCCGGCGCAGCACCGCGCGGTTGTCGCCCCGACCGAAAGCGGCGTCGAGGTCGACGAGGTGCAGCCACTCGGCGCCCTGCCGGACCCAGTCCTCGGCGGCGTCGACGGGGTCGCCGTAGTTCGTCTCGGTGCCGGCCTCGCCCTGCGTGAGGCGGACGGCCTTGCCGTCGGCGACGTCGACCGCCGGGAACAGCGTCAGTCGGGGGGTCTCGGTGAACTCGCTCATGGTGTCTCTCCGGCGCGGCGCGCCTGTGCTGCTGCACCCCGCGGGGTGCGGGGTGCGGGGTACGGGGTCAGAGGGTGCCGAGCCAGTTCGAGAGGAGCCGGATGCCCGGCTCGCCCGACTTCTCGGGGTGGAACTGCGTGGCCCAGAGCGGGCCGTTCTCGACGGCGGCCACGAACCGGCCGCCGTGGTCGGCCCACGTGACGCGGGGCCGCGGGAACGGCGGGATCACGTCGAGGGACCAGTCCTGGGCGGCGTAGGAGTGCACGAAGTAGAAGCGCTCGTCGCGGACGCCGTCGAAGAGGACGCTGTCGCCGGGGGCGTCGACGGTGTTCCAGCCCATATGGGGCAGCACGTCGGCCTTGAGCTCGTCCACGACGCCCGGCCACTCGCCCAGGCCACCGGTGCGGTCGCCGCGCTCGACGCCGCCCTCGAAGAGGACCTGCATGCCCACGCAGATGCCCATGACGGGGCGCCCGCCGGCGAGGCGGCGCTCGATGAGCTCGCCGCCGCGGATGGACTCGAGCTGGGCCATGACGGCCGAGAACGCCCCGACCCCGGGCACGAAGAGCCCGTCCGCCTCGGCGACCCGTTGCCGGTCGCGCGTGAGCTCGACGTCGGCACCGGCCGCCTCGAGCGCCTTGACGGCCGAGTGCACGTTGCCGCTGCCGTAGTCGAGGACGACGACATCGGGCCGGGCGCCGCCCTGCGGGACGGCGGTCACAGCGCGCCCTTCGTGGACGGCACGCCCGTCACGCGCGGGTCGGGCTCGACCGCCTTGCGGAGCGCACGGGCGAACGCCTTGAACTCGGCCTCGGCGATGTGGTGCGGGTCGCGACCCGAGAGGACGCGGACGTGCACGGTCAGGCCCGCGTTGTAGGCGATGGCCTCGAAGACGTGCCTGACCATGGACCCGGTGAAGTGGCCGCCGATGAGGTGCAGGGCGAAGCCCTCCGGCTCGCCCGTGTGGACCAGGTAGGGGCGACCCGAGACGTCGACGACGGCCTCCACCAGCGCCTCGTCGAGCGGCACGAGGGCGTCGCCGTAGCGCGAGATGCCGGACTTGTCGCCGAGCGCCTCGCGCAGGGCCCCGCCCAGGGCGATGCCGATGTCCTCCACCGTGTGGTGGACGTCGATGTGGGTGTCGCCCGTCGCCTGCACGTCGAGGTCGATGAGCGAGTGCTTCGACAGCGCGGTGAGCAGGTGGTCGAAGAACGGCACCGACGACGACACGGTCGACGTGCCGGTGCCGTCGAGGTCGACGGAGAGCGCGATGGTGGACTCGCTCGTCGAGCGTCGGACGGACGCACGACGGGACGCGGGCTGCTGGTCGGTCACCCGACGAGCCTAACGCCTCACGGTGCCGCGCCCGACGGGTGCAGGAGGCCCGTCAGCGTCGCCCGGTCACCTCGCGCAGGGCGTCGAGGAACGTCGTGGTCTCGGCCTCCGTGCCGGCGCTCACCCGGAGGTGCCCGGGGATGCCCAGGTCGCGCACGATGACCCCGCGCTCGAGCAGCCCCTCGAAGACCGCTCGGGGATCGTCGACGCCGCCGAAGAGGACGAAGTTGGACCAGGTGCGCCACGGCCGGTAGCCGAGCGCCGTGAGCTCCGCCACGATGCGGTCGCGCTGCCCCTTGATGTCGTCGACCATGGCGAGCATCTCGTCGGCGTGCGCGAGGGCCGCGACGGCGGCCGCCTGGGTGAGGGAGGACAGGTGGTAGGGCAGCCGGACGAGGCGCAGCGCGTCGGCGACGGCCGGGTGGGCGGCGAGGTAGCCGACGCGCGCCCCGGCGAAGGCGAAGGCCTTGCTCATGGTGCGACTGACGACCAGGCGCTCGCGTCCCTCGAGGAGGGTGAGCGCGGTGGGCTGCCCGGTGGGCATGAACTCGGCGTAGGCCTCGTCCACGAACACGATGCCGTCCGTGGCGTCGTAGGCGGCGCGGACGGTGTCGAGGTCGAGCGGCGTGCCCGTCGGGTTGTTCGGCCCGCAGAGGAAGACCAGGTCCGGGCGCGTGCGCTCGATCTCGGCCACGGCGGTGGTCGGCGAGATCTCGTAGTCGGCGTCGCGGACGCCCTCGACCCAGGTCGTGCCCGTGCCCGACGCGATGATCGAGTGCATCGAGTAGGTGGGCGGGAAGCCGAGCACGGTCCGGCCTGGTCCCCCGAAGGCCTGGAGCAGCTGCTGGATGACCTCGTTGGACCCGTTCGCCGCCCAGATGTTCGCACTGGTCAAGCCGTGGCCGAGGTACCGCGCCAGGGACTCGCGCAGGACCGTGAACTCCCGGTCGGGGTAGCGGTTGACCTGCAGCACGGCCGCCGCCATGGACTCGACGATGTCACGGGCGACCCCCTCGGGGATGGGGTGCGTGTTCTCGTTGACGTTCAGCGCGACGGGCACGCGCGGCTGGGGCGCGCCGTAGGGGGTCAGGCCGCGCAGGTCGTCGCGGAGGGGCAGGTCGTCGAGGCTGAAGGGCACCGACCCAGCCTAGGACCGACCCGGCGCGCTGACGACGGCCTCAGCCCGCGTACTGCGTCGGAACGGCGAGCTGCTGCCCAGGGTGGACCGCAGGGCTGCTCAGGGCGTTGAGCGAGACGATGTCGGCGATGACCTCACGAGGGTCCGCGTTCGGGGCCAGGTCGGCGGCCAGCTGCCAGAGCGTGTCGCCGCCCTGGACCGTGACGGTCGCGAACTCGGTCGACGCGGGCGTGTCGGAGGCGACGGCACCGCCGCCGTCGAGGACGCCGAGCGCGACGCCGGCCAGGAGCGGCACCGCGGCGAGGGCGGCGAGGACGCCGCGCCCACGGCGCGTGAGGCGCAGGTGGCTCGCGACCACCGTGCGCGCCCCGGTCGACCCGTCGACGGGGGACGCGGCGGAGGTGGAGACGACGGAGACGGCACGGCGGGTGCCGACGGGGGCTGCTGCGATGGCGCTCATGGTGTTCCTCTCTCAGGGGCGGTCCGTGCTCCGCGTTCGGCACTCGGCCGGGGGTGCCGAACGCGAAGACGTGTTCCGAACATACCTTCGAACACCCGTGCTGGCAACCCCGATCTGGTCCCGCTACCCGCGGATCTCGCGACA
Source organism: Frigoribacterium salinisoli (assembly GCF_054781095.1). Classification (NCBI taxonomy): domain Bacteria; kingdom Bacillati; phylum Actinomycetota; class Actinomycetes; order Micrococcales; family Microbacteriaceae; genus Frigoribacterium; species Frigoribacterium salinisoli. Next base: position 372,163 of record NZ_BAAGVB010000001.1, on the reverse strand, counting down.
CACTCGAACAGGTGTCCCGGGACCAGTGGTGCATCGGATACGGTTTCGATCGGTGGCACCAGTGCACCATCGACCACCGACATCGACGGCAGGAGAGCCATGAGCGACGCGCAGCGCACGACCGAGGCCCCGGCGGGCAGCGCCCGCAAGCCGCTGACGCCGAAGCAGGAGTCGATCCTCGAGGCCATCCAGGAGAGCATCGCCGGCCGGGGCTACCCGCCGAGCATGCGCGAGATCGGCGACGCCGTCGGCCTGCGCTCCCTCTCGAGCGTCACGCACCAGCTCAACCAGCTCGAGCTCGCCGGTCGCCTCCGCCGCGACCCCAACCGGCCCCGAGCGATGGAGGTCCTCGCCCACGAGGACTCCCCCGTGGCCCCCGTGGCCTCGATCCTCGCCACGAGCGACGACGGCGACACGGCCCACGTGCCGATGGTCGGCCGCATCGCCGCCGGCGTGCCCATCACGGCCGAACAGCAGGTCGAGGACGTCATGCCGCTGCCGCGCCAGCTCGTCGGCAAGGGAGACCTCTTCATGCTCCGCGTCGTCGGGGACTCCATGGTCGACGCCGCCATCTGCGACGGCGACTGGGTCGTCGTGCGCCAGCAGCAGAGCGCCGAGAACGGCGACATCGTCGCCGCCATGCTCGACGACGAGGCGACGGTCAAGGTCTTCCGGCAGCGTGACGGCCACACGTGGCTGCTGCCCCGCAACAGCGCGTTCGAGCCCATCCTCGGCGACCACGCCCAGATCGTGGGCAAGGTCGTGGCGGTCCTGCGCAGCGTCTGAGCCCGCGCCTCCTGCCCTGCACGACGGAGCGCCCGTCCCCCACCAGGGGACGGGCGCTCCGTCGTCGTGCCGGGGGTCAGGCCCGGCCGGCGACCGCCTCGGTCGCGAACTCCTGCAACGACGAGACGTCGCTCGGGTACACGCGGACCCGCACGTGCGTGCCCGACTCGACGTAGTCCGTCGTGAGGACGCGCCCCGACTCGTGCAGGTGCGACACCACGTCGCCACGGTCGAACGGGACCAGCAGGTCGAGCTCGACCTCGGGCTCGGGGAGCAGCGCCGCGATGCGGGAGCGCAGCTCGTCGATGCCCTCGCCGGTGCGCGCCGAGACGAAGACCGCCGTCGGCACGAGCCCGTGCAGCACCACGCGCTGGTCGTCGTCGACGAGGTCGCTCTTGTTGAAGACCACGATCTCGGGGATGTCGCGCCCGTCGACCTCGCCGATGACGTCGCGCACGGTCGCCAGCTGGGCGGCCGGGTCGGGGTGCGAGCCGTCGACCACGTGGACGATGACGTCGCTGCCCTGCACCTCTTCGAGCGTCGACCGGAACGCCTCCACGAGCTGGTGCGGCAGGTTGCGCACGAAGCCGACGGTGTCGGAGTAGGTGAACGGGCGCCCGTCGGGCGTCGAGCTCTTGCGCACCGTCGCGTCGAGGGTCGCGAAGAGCGCGTTCTCGACGAGCACCCCCGCCTGCGTGAGCCGGTTGAGCAGGCTCGACTTGCCCGCGTTGGTGTAGCCCGCGATCGCCACCGAGGGCACGGCGTTGCGGTCGCGGTTCGCGCGCTTGGCGTCGCGCGCCGGCTTCATCTCCTTGATCTGGCGACGGAGCCTGGCCATGCGGGTGTGGATGCGACGACGGTCGAGCTCGATCTTGGTCTCACCCGGGCCGCGGCTGCCCATGCCGGCCCCCGCGCCGCCGACCTGCCCACCGGCCTGGCGCGACATCGACTCGCCCCAGCCGCGCAGGCGCGGGAGGAGGTACTCGAGCTGCGCCAGCTCGACCTGGGCCTTGCCCTCGCGGCTCTTGGCGTGCTGGCTGAAGATGTCGAGGATCACGGCCGTGCGGTCGATGACCTTGACCTTCACCACGTCCTCCAGGGCACGCCGCTGGGAGGGCGCCAGCTCGGTGTCGGCGATCACGGTGTCGGCGCCGAGCGCTGCGACCGTGCCGCGGAGCTCCTCCGCCTTGCCCTTGCCGAGGTAGGTGCTGGGATCGGGGTTGGGCCGCCGCTGCAGGAGGCCGTCGAGGACCGCGGCGCCCGCAGTCTCGGCGAGGGCGGCGAGCTCGCGCAGGCTGTTCTCGGCGTCGGCGAGCGAGCCCTGGGAGTAGACGCCGATGAGGACGACGTTCTCGAGGCGGAGCTGTCGGTACTCGACCTCGGTGACGTCCTCGAGCTCGGTCGAGAGCCCGGCGACCCGGCGGAGGGCCGCGCGGTCCTCGCGGTCGAACTGGTCGCCGTCGGAGGATCCCTCGCCCGAACGGTCGAGGGACCGGGTCTGGATGGCCTGGGCGGGCGAGAAGAGGGTGTAGCCGGAGGCCCGCGACGCCGCCCGCTCGAGGACGCGCTCGACCACGTCGTCGGTGCCGGGGTGCCGCTCGTCGTCGAACGGGGTCGTGGGGGTGTCGGTCATCGTGGTGATCGTAGTCCTTTCGGCGTTCCGGTAGGTTCGAGGTCGTGACCAGTGAGCACTATTTCTCTCCGGAGCCGGAGAGCCCGCTCCGCCGTCGCAGCATCACGGTGACGCTCGCGGGACGCACGGTGCCCGTGACGACCGCCGCGGGAGTGTTCAGCCCCGACCGGGTCGACCCGGGCACGAGCGTGCTGCTGTCGCGCGTCCCCGCTCCCCCCGCCTCCGGCCACCTGCTCGACGTCGGCTGCGGCTGGGGTCCGATCGCACTGACCCTCGCCCTGTCGTCGCCCGACGCGACCGTGTGGGCCGTCGACGTGAACGAGCGGGTGCTCGACCTCGTGCGCGAGAACGCCCGGAGCCTCGGCCTCGAGAACGTCAACGCCGCCAGGCCCGAGGATGTTCCCGACGACCTGCGCTTCGCGACCCTCTGGTCGAACCCGCCGATCCGCGTGGGCAAGCCCGAGCTCCACGCGATCGTCTCGCACTGGCTGCCCCGGCTCGAGACCGGCGCGGACGGCTGGCTCGTCGTGCAGAAGCACCTCGGTGCCGACTCGCTGCAGCGCTGGATCGGCGAGGAGCTCGGCGACGCCCTCGAGGCCTCGCGCAGCTCGACGGACAAGAACTACCGCGTCATCCGGGCGCACCGGCGCTGACCTCCGCGCAGGAGGCTCGACAGCGGCCACGGGGTGGGTCAGACCGCGACCTCGCCCGAGAAGACCAGCTCGGCAGGCCCGCTGAGCAGCACGTGCTCACCGTCGGCAGCGGCCACGACGCGGACGCCGAGGACCCCGCCGGGGACGCTGACCGTCCAGGCGTCGGGCGCCCCCGTACCGGCCCAGTGGCGCACCGCGAGGGCCGCCGCGGCCGCGCCCGTGCCGCAGGAGAGGGTCTCGCCGCTGCCGCGCTCGTGCACCCGCATGCGGAGGACCCCGGTGCCGTCCACGACCAGCGGGTCCGCGGGAACGACGAACTCGACGTTGGTGCCGCCGGCGGGGGCGGGCTCGACGACGGGCGGCACCGAGAGGTCGAGCGCCGCGAGCTCGGCCTCGCCCGCCAGGGCCACGACGACGTGCGGGTTGCCGACCGAGAGCGCGAGGCCGGGGCGGGCCGCGTGCAGCTCCCGGGCGCGGACCTCCGGCTCGTCGCGCTCGAGGTGCCAGGCACCGAGGTCGACCTCGAAGCCGCCGCGCACGCGGGTCACCGTGCGGACGCCGGCCCGCGTGCCGATGCTCAGCGCCTCGCCCTCGTCGAGCACCACGAGGCCGCGCTCGAGCAGGTAGCGGACGAAGACGCGGACCCCGTTGCCGCACATCTCGGCCACGCTGCCGTCGGCGTTGTGGTAGTCCATGAACCACTCGACGCCCTGCTCCGCCGCCGCCGCCGCGGTGCGGTCGAGGAGCGCTCCCGAGCGCGCGGCGCGGATGACGCCGTCGCCACCGATGCCGAACCTCCTGTCGGCGAGGGCACGCACCAGGTCGGGATCGAGGGGGAACTCCGCCTCGGGATCGGTGAAGAGCACGAAGTCGTTGCCCGTGCCCTGGCCCTTGGTGAAGTGCAGCGTCGTCGTCACCCGGCGAGTCTATCGACGGCCCGCTGCACGGCCTCCTGATCACCGGGACCGGACCAGTCGACGTCGTCGTAGCGGCGGAACCAGCTCACCTGGCGGCGGGCGTAGCGGCGGGTGAGGGCGGCCGTCTCGGCGATCGCCTCGGCCTCGCCCAGCTCGCCCCGCAGCTGACGGGCGGCCTGCGCGTACCCGATGGCCCGCGACGCGGTGGCGCCGCGCTCGAGCCCCCGGGGCAGGAGGTCGCGCACCTCGTCCACGAGTCCGTCGCGCCACATCGCCTCGACCCGACGGTCCAGGCGCTCGACGAGCTCGGAGCGCTCGACCCGCAACCCGTGCACGGCGGCCTCGCGCCACGGCGTGGGCGCGGCGGGGAGCCCCACCGAGAAGGGCTGCCCCGTGATGTCGACCACCTCGAGGGCGCGGGCGAGGCGCCGGCCGTTCGTCGCGCCGATGGCCGTCGCCGCGGCCGGGTCCCGCTCGCGCAGGAGGGCGTGCAGCCGCCCGGGGCCGCGCTCGTCGAGGAGGGACTCGTAGTGCGCCCGCACCTCGGGGTCGGTGCCCGGGAAGCGGAAGTCCCAGAGCACGCTCGACACGTAGAGGCCCGATCCCCCGACGAGCACCGGCACCGCTCCTCGAGCGAGCACGGCCTCGACGACGGCGCGCGCCTCGCGCTGGTAGCGCTCCACGCTCGCCTCGTCGACGACGTCGAGCACGTCGAGCAGGTGGTGCGGGACGCCCCGGCGCTCGGCCGGCGACAGCTTCGCGGTGCCGACGTCCATGCCCCGGTAGAGCTGCATGGCGTCGGCGTTGACGATCTCGGCGGCCCGACCACGCGCCGCCAGGCCCTCCGCGAGGTCGAGCGAGAAACGGGACTTGCCGGTGCCGGTCGCTCCGACGACGACGGCCAGCACCGTCAGCGCTGCCCGTCCGCGACGCGCAGCGACGGCAGGCCCAGCGAGACCCTCGCCGGTCCCCCCGACGACGGCGCTGCCGGGACGCCGCACGAGGCGGCCTGAGCACGGTCCCAGGCGTCGCCGGAGGGGGTGCGCCGGAGCTCCCACGCCGACCCCGGGCTCGCGTCGGCCACGAGGTAGAAGGTCGCGGCACCGGTGACGTCCACGCCCACGATGTCACCGGGACGTGGCTCCTGCGCCCCCGCGGGCACCTCCACGTGCACGAGGCGGCCGTCCTCCGCCCGCCCGGACAGACGGTGCCTGCTCGCGTCCTTCCGGCCCTCGCCCGAGCCGACGAGCACCGCGACGCGGCGCCCGACCTGTCGCTGGTTCTCGTCCGCGCTGATCGCGTCCTGGAGGGCGACGAGCCGCTCGTAGCGCTCCTGCACGACCTCCTTGGGCAGCTGGTCGGGCAGCGTCGCGGCCGGCGTGCCCGGTCGGATCGAGTACTGGAAGGTGAACGCCGAGGCGAACCGCGCCCGCTCGACGACGCGGAGCGTGTCGGCGAAGTCCTCCTCCGTCTCCCCCGGGAAGCCGACGATGATGTCGGTGCTGATCGCCGCGTGCGGGATCGCGGCCCGGACGCGGTCGAGGATCCCGAGGAACCGCGCGCCCCTGTAGCTGCGCCGCATGGCGCGCAGCACGCGGTCGGACCCGGACTGGAGCGGCATGTGGAGCTGCGGCATCACCGCGGGGGTCTCGGCCATCGCCTCGATGACGTCGTCGGTGAAGGCGGCGGGGTGCGGGCTCGTGAAGCGCACGCGCTCGAGCCCGGGGACCGCGCCGGCAGCACGGAGCAGCTTGCCGAAGGCGAGGCGGTCGCCGAACTCGACGCCGTAGGAGTTGACGTTCTGTCCCAGGAGGGTGACCTCGACCACGCCGTCGGCGACGAGGGCCTCGATCTCGGCGAGGACGTCGCCCGGGCGGCGGTCCTTCTCCTTGCCCCGGAGGCTCGGCACGATGCAGAACGTGCACGTGTTGTTGCAGCCGACCGAGATCGAGACCCAGCCGCTGTGGGTCGACTCCCGCTTGGTGGGCAGCGTGGACGGGAACACGTCGAGCGACTCGAGGATCTCGACCTGGGCCTCGTCGTTGTGCCGCGACCGCTCGAGGAGCGCGGGGAGCGCACCCGTGTTGTGCGTGCCGAAGACCACGTCGACCCAGGGGGCGCGTTCCAGGATGGTCGCGCGGTCCTTCTGGGCGAGGCAGCCGCCCACGGCGATCTGCATGCCCTCGTGCCGCCGCTTCACCCCGGCGAGCTGCCCCAGCGTCCCGTAGAGCTTGTTGTCGGCGTTCTCGCGCACCGCGCAGGTGTTGATGACGACGACGTCGGGGTCGACGCCGTCCGCAGGACGGTAGCCGGCCGCCTCGAGCGAGCCGCTGAGCCGCTCGGAGTCGTGCACGTTCATCTGACAGCCGAAGGTGCGCACCTCGTACGTGCGGAGGGAGGCCGCGCCCGGACCGCCCGGGGCCGTGATCGGGTCGGTGAGCGGCGTGGGCGTGACCGTCGTCATGGGACCCGAGTCTACGACCGCTGCCCACCGGCCCTGGAGGCCGGCGGGCAGCGGCCGGACGGACGCGCCGGGGCGGGGGCGATCAGCCGCGAGCCCAGGGCACGGGGTGCCGTCACTCGAAGCGGACGCCGCCACCCTTGGCGCCGCCGCGGGGCAGTGCCCGTTCGATCGCTCGTCGCACGGTCTCGGAGCGGTAGCCCCGACGCTGCAGGTAGCCGTGCAGCCGTCGCTCGGCCGTCTCCCGGTCGAGCCCGCGGAGCGACGAAGCCCGCTTGCGGGCCCACTCGTCGGCGCGCGCCTGCTCGTCGTCGTCGTCGATGTCGTCGAGCGCGGCCGTGACGGCGTCGCCGTCCAGGCCGCGCTGCCGCAGCTCCGCCGAGACAGCGCCGCGACCGAGACCCTTGCGACGCTGCTTCTGCTCGACCAGGTCACGGGCCAGCTGTGCGTCGTCGAGCAGCCCCACCCCCTCGAGGCGCGCGACCTCGTCGGCGACGACGGACTCGTCGAGATCGCGATCGCGGAGCAGTCGCGTCATCTCCGCGGAGGAGACGCCTCGCCGGGAGAGCGCGTGCAGGCTGACGTTCTCGGCCCTGCGGCGCTGCGCCTCGAGCCCCTCGGGCTCGTCCGGCCCGTCCGGCTCGTCGTCGTGGGCACGATCGTCGATCGCGCCCGTCGCGGGAGCAGCCCAGTGCTCCGTCACGGCTGCGAGAGCGCGGCGCTCGGCGTCGGTGGTGGCCGTGGACGTCCGACCCCCGTCGGGGCCCGTCGTCGACGCGCGACCGACGTCGGTGCTCGAGGAGGGGTCGCTCGCTGCGGCCCCTGCCGGGGCCCCACCGGCCCGGGCCGCACCCCCGCGACGCCCGAAGAGCGGCGTCACGGGGGCGAGGTCGTCCGCGCCGGCGTCAGGCGCGGTCATGCGCCCTTGCGCGCGGCGATCTTCGTCTGGATGGACTCGACCGGCGCCTCGACGGGTGCCTTCGCACCGCCCACGCCGAGCTTCGCGAGGATCTTCTGCTCGATCTCGTCGGCGACGGGCTTGTTGTTGAGCAGGAAGTTGCGCGAGTTCTCCTTGCCCTGCCCCAGCTGGTCGCCCTCGTAGGTGTACCAGGCGCCGGACTTGCGGACGATGCCGTGCTCGACGCCGAAGTCGATGAGGCTGCCCTCCCGGGAGATGCCGACGCCGTAGAGGATGTCGAACTCGGCCTGCTTGAAGGGCGGGGCCATCTTGTTCTTGACCACCTTGACGCGGGTGCGGTTGCCCACTGCGTCGCTGCCGTCCTTCAGGGTCTCGATGCGACGGATGTCGAGGCGGACCGAGGCGTAGAACTTGAGCGCCTTGCCGCCGGCGGTCGTCTCGGGGCTGCCGAAGAACACGCCGATCTTCTCGCGCAGCTGGTTGATGAAGATCATCGTCGTGCCGGTCGTGTTGAGACCACCGGTGAGCTTGCGGAGGGCCTGCGACATGAGGCGCGCCTGCAGGCCGACGTGCGAGTCGCCCATCTCTCCCTCGATCTCGGCGCGCGGCACGAGGGCCGCCACCGAGTCGATGACGACGAGGTCGATGGAGCCCGACCGGACGAGCATGTCGGCGATCTCGAGCGCCTGCTCGCCCGTGTCGGGCTGCGACACCAGGAGGGCGTCGATGTCGACGCCGAGCTTCTTGGCGTACTCGGGGTCGAGCGCGTGCTCGGCGTCGATGAAGGCTGCGATGCCGCCGTTGCGCTGGGCGTTGGCGATGGCGTGGAGCGTGAGCGTGGTCTTTCCCGAGGACTCGGGACCGTAGATCTCGATGATGCGCCCGCGGGGCAGCCCGCCGATGCCGAGCGCGACGTCGAGGGCGATGGAGCCCGTGGGGATGACGGCGACCGGAGCACGCTCGTCGCTGCCCAGGCGCATCACGGCACCCTTGCCGAACTGTCGGTCGATCTGGGCGAGCGCGGTCTCGAGGGCCTTCTCGCGGTCTGCTGCTGATGGCATGGGATCTCTCTCTCGGTGGATGCCGGTGCGCCTGTAGGCTGTCGCGTCGCTGCCGACCCGTGGTGCGAGGTCACCAGCTGTACGACAAGGCTGGTGCCGCCGGGGTGGCCGGCGACGGTGGAGCGTCGATGTCGACACGCTACGGGTGACCCCCGACATCGACGAGCGACGGCGGAGGACCTGTGGACGAGCGACATCACCGCCCTCCTGTGGAGGCTAGCAGCGTCCGAACACGCGTTCGAGCGACGCGCCGCAGCCTTCCGAACACACCGACGGGCCGCCTCCGCGCCTCCCGGCCCCCGGGGACGACGCCCTCGTCGTCAGCGCGGCGGGCGGGGCAGGCCGACGCCGTGCCGCCTGGCCTCGGGCACGCCCTGCGCCTCGCAGAGCGCGATCCAGACGTCGCGGGGCGGGACGCCGTCGCGCAGCGCCTGCTGCGCCGTGCGGTCGCCGAGGTCGTGGAGCACGACGTCCTTCGTGACCACGGGGGCGTAGGCCTCGCCGAACTCGGAGACGACGGCCACGGTGAACTCGCTCGTGCGCATCGGTCGATCGTATCCGGCACGAGGTGCACGGTCCTCGCCCGGGCGCCGCGTCGGGGCCCTGCGGTCACCCGTGGACGCACGGACGCCCCGGCCGGAGCCGGGGCGTCGTCGGTGTCTCGGGGTCCGCGTCAGCGGACGGCGAGCCCGGGGTCGAACTCGGCGACGAGGTCGTCGGGCAGGGTGTCGGGGACCGTGGCCAGCCCCTCGACGACGGCCAGCCGGTCGCCGACCTCGCGCATGATGACCGAGATCGGGGTGTCGAGGGCGTCGGCCACCGAGGCGAGGATCTCGGAGCTCGCCTCCTTCTGACCGCGCTCGACCTCGCTGAGGTAGCCCAGGGCCACGCTCGCCTTGCTGGCGACCTGACGGAGCGTCCGGCCCTTCTGCAGGCGGAAGTCTCGAAGGACGTCACCGATCTCTTGTCGTACCAGGACCATGGGACCCTCCTCCGTTCATGACGACCCACCCCGTCGGGACGATGAGGTGGAAGGGTGCCACGAGCGCCGTGGCCGACTGCCACTGTAACCAGTCGGCACTGGGCGACGCTTGTGAACCCACGGTGTGCAACCCGTGCACCCGCCCCGACATTCCCGCTACCGGGACGAGCCCGACGGACCCTCGCGGAGCAGTGCGAGCAGGGTCGAGAGGCATTCGGAGACCGAGGCCGCGCGGATGGCCGCGCGGTCGCCGAGGAGCTGCAGCGGCACGACGCGCACGCCGTCCCCGAGGGCCACGCCGACGAACACGGTGCCCGGTGCCTGCCCGCCCTGCGGGTCCGGCCCGGCCACGCCCGTGGTCGACAACCCGACGTCGGCGGGGCGGCCGTCGACCGCCAGGCGGTCGCGCACCCCCGTCGCCATCGCGGCGGCCACGTCGCCGTCGACCGGCCCGCGCTCCTCGAGGAGGCCCGCGTCGACGCCGAGCAGCGTGTGCTTGAGCTCCGTGTCGTACGCCACGACTCCCCCGCGCACGACCGCCGACGCCCCCGGCACGCTCACCAGCGCGGCGACGACCAGCCCGCCCGTGAGCGACTCGGCCACGGCCACCGTCAGACCACGGTGGGCGAGCTCGGCGACGACGTCGGCAGCGAGGCTCACGAGGTCCGGCCGTGCTTCACGGCGACGCGCACGTAGTCCGCGCCGGAGGCGAGCGTGGCGACGACGGCCAGCGTCATGGTCACGGTGTTCACGACGTGGGCGGCGTCGCCGACCAGGTGCCACCACGGGAACAGGGCGAGCGTGACCGCGACCGCCTGCAGCACCGTCTTCGCCTTGCCGCCCCGCGAGGCGGGGATCACCCGGTCGCGCAGCACGGCGAAGCGGTAGACCGTGATGCCGACCTCGCGCAGCAGGATGAGCGCCGTCACCCACCAGGGCAGCTCCCCCAGGACCGTCAGCGCGACCAGCGCCCCGCCCACCAGGACCTTGTCGGCGATGGGGTCGACGAGCTTGCCGAAGTCCGTCACGAGGTCGAGCCCGCGCGCGAGCATGCCGTCGAGGCTGTCGGTGAGGATCGCCACCACGAAGAGGACGGCCGCCGCGAGGCGCAGCGCCCCGTCGTCGCCCCCGTCGACGAGGAGCATCGCGATGAAGACGGGGGCGAGCAGGATGCGCAGGACCGTCACCACGTTGGCGACGTTGGCCGTGCTGGCCGGCCCCGGCCCCTTGCGCAGCACGCGGCCGCGCCAGGGGAACGAACCGCCACGGCCCGGAGGTGTCGTCATGGTCAGTCCCGTCCCGTCAGTTGCCAGGCGTCGTGGTCGCCCTCGTCGCCGTCGACCTCGTCGTAGCCCCGCGTCATGGCCTCGACCGGGTCGTGGACGGCCATCGGGCTCGCGCCTCCTGCGCCGTGGCCCGGGACGGCCGGGCTCGCGCCGCCGCCGCCCCGGATCTTGTCCAGGGTGCCGGGCAGCTGCTCGGCCGTGACGAGGACGTCGCGCGCCTTGGAGCCCTCCGAGGGCCCCACGATGTCGCGCGACTCCATGAGGTCCATGAGGCGGCCGGCCTTGGCGAACCCCACGCGGAGCTTGCGCTGGAGCATCGACGTGGACCCGAACTGCGTGCCCACGACGAGCTCGACAGCCGCGACGAGCAGCTCGAGGTCGTCACCGATGTCGCCGTCGATCTCGCGCTTCTCGACGACGGCGGCCACGTCGGGCCGGTACTCCGGCCGCGCCTGGCTCGTGACGTGCTGCACGACCTGGGTGATCTCGCTCTCTTGCACCCAGGCGCCCTGCACGCGCATGGCCTTCGACGCGCCCATGGGCAGGAAGAGCCCGTCGCCCTGGCCGATGAGCTTGTCGGCCCCGGGCTGGTCGAGGATGACCCGCGAGTCGGTGACGCTCGTGACCGCGAACGCGAGGCGCGACGGCACGTTCGCCTTGATGAGCCCCGTGACCACGTCGACCGAGGGACGCTGCGTCGCCAGCACGAGGTGGATGCCCGAGGCGCGGGCCAGCTGCGTGATGCGCACGATGCTGTCCTCGACGTCGCGCGGCGCCACCATCATGAGGTCGGCGAGCTCGTCGACCACGACGAGCAGGTACGGGTACGGCTTGAGCTTGCGCTCGCTGCCCGCGGGCAGCACGATCTCGTCGGCCACGACCGCCCGGTTGAAGTCGTCGATGTGCCGGAACCCGAAGCTCGCGAGGTCGTCGTAGCGCATGTCCATCTCCTTCACGACCCACTGCAGCGCCTCGGCGGCCTTCTTGGGGTTCGTGATGATGGGCGTGATGAGGTGCGGCACCCCGGCGTAGATCGACAGCTCGACGCGCTTGGGGTCGATGAGCACCATGCGCACGTCGGTCGGCTTCGCCCGCATGAGCAGCGACGTGATCATCGAGTTGACGAAGCTCGACTTGCCCGACCCGGTGGCGCCGGCCACGAGCAGGTGCGGCATCTTCGCGAGGTTGGCGACGACGTACCCGCCCTCGACGTCCTTGCCGACGCCGATCGTCAGCGGGTGCGTGCTCTTGGCCGCGGCGGCGGAGCGCAGCACGTCGCCGAGCGCGACCACCTCTTTGTCGGTGTTCGGGATCTCGACGCCGATGGCGCTCTTGCCCGGGATCGGCGAGAGGATGCGGACCTCGTTCGAGGCGACCGCGTAGGCGAGGTTCTTGGTCAACGCCGTGACCCGCTCGACCTTCACGCCCGGGCCGAGCTCGATCTCGTAGCGCGTGACCGTGGGCCCGCGCTTGAACCCCGTGACCTTCGCGTCGACGCCGAACTGGTCGAGGACGGTGGTGATGGCCCGCACGATCGCGTCGTTGGCCTCGCTGCGCGCCTTGGCGGGCGGGCCCAGCTCGAGCACGGTCGCCGACGGCAGGTGGTAGGGGCTGCTGGCCGTGGCCGGATCGACGCCCTCGAGCGACGGCGGCGCCGGCTCGTCGTCGGACGGCGCCAGGAACGCCGACGCGGCGTCGCTCTCGCCCTCGTCGAGCACGGGCAGGACCGTCGTCTCGGCGACGGGGTCGGGCACCGTGCCGCCGGCGTGCCGGACGGCGTCCTCGGCGAACGCGAGGTCGTCGAGCAGCTCGGCGGAGAAGACGTCGGTCTCGGCGGTCGCCGGCCCGTCGCGACCGGGCAGCGGGGCGGGGACGGTCGGTGCGTCCGGCGCGGCCGCCTCGGCCGCACGGGCCTTGCGTCCCTTCTTCGGCGGTGCGTACGGGGCGTCGTCGACGGGCGCGATGAGCGGGGTGTCGTAGGCGGGGTCGTCCTCACGACCGGACTCGTTGCGTCGCCACCAGGGCAGCTGGGCCTCGGCGTCGTCGTCGTCCGGGCCGGCGCCCGCGGCCTTGCCCTTGCCCTTGCCCTTCGCGCCCGTCGGGGCTCCGCCGACGGCGTCGTCGGAGGCGTCCGTCGTCTCGCCGAACAGCCAGGCGTACAGCTCGCCCAGGCGGTGCCCGATGCGGTTGGGCGGGGTCTTCGTGATGATGAGCAGCGACAGCACCAGCAACGCCACGACGAGCGGCACGGCGACCCACTCCGTGGCGAGGGCGACGAGCCAGCTGGCGACGACCCAGCCGAGCACGCCGCCACCGGTGGCGAGCTCGGGCAGGCCGGCGGACGCCTGTGGCTGGCCGCCGAAGATGTGGCAGAGCGCACTGACCGAGACCAGGGAGAGGCCGAGGCCGATCCCGATGCGGGTGTTGTCGTGCACGGAGCTGGGGTGCCGGAAGAGCCACCCCGCGAAGAGGACCATGATGACCGGCAGGGCGTAGGCCACCCGGCCCAGGAGGCCGCCGAACGTGTAGGCGTCGAAGGCCTGGGCCAGCGGGTCGGTGGGGTTCAGCCACTCGACCACGGCGCCGGCGACGGCGAGCAGCACGAGCAGGAACGGCACGCCGTCGCGGCGCTCGCCCCGTTCGAGGTCCTCGCGGCCGAGGAGCCGGAACCCGGCGCCCGTCATGTGCGCCAGGCCCATCCAGGCCCGGACGAGGAGGTTCGGCCCCTCGTCGACGGGGCGGGGCTGGGCGACGGGCAGCTTCTTCGTGGCCTTCGTCGTCGTCGACGGGCGCGACGACGAGCGCTGTCGAGCGGTCGGCTTGGTGGGCGTGGCCATGGGCTCCACGGTACCCGGCGCCACCGACGCGGCCCGGAGGCGTGCGGCGCGTCCGACCCGCCCCGCGCCTCTGGCCCGCCCGTCAGTAGCGGATCGCGTCGATCACCTTGACGCGCACGGCGACCAGGGCCGGCAGGAGGCCCGCCACGGCTCCGATGACCGTCGCCGAGACGAGCCCCAGGACGGCGGCCCCGACGGGGAAGGGCGGGACGTCCTCGAGCGGCCCCTGCGCGATGAAGCCCTGCACCGTCGGGTCTTGGACGACGGCCACGGCGACCGCGACCCCGGCCAGTCCGGCCAGCACGGTGCCCGCCACGCTCTCGAGCATCACGGAGAAGAACACGCGCGGCGCCGTCGCCCCGAAGGAGCGGCGCACGCCGATCTCGCGGATGCGCTGCCGCACGGTCACGAGGGCGATGTTGACCAGGCCGAGGCCGCCCAGCAGGAGGACGAGCACTCCCACGCCACCGATGGCGAGCTTGACGGGCAGGAACGGGTCGCCCTCCTGACCGGCCGCGTAGTCCTGCCGGTTCGCGACCACGTCGACGTCGTCGCCCAGCGCGGACGCGACCTCGCTGCGCACGAGCTCGCCCAGCGCCTCGCCGTCGCCCTCGGGGACCCACATCTCGTGCTGCGGCTGCTCGTCGCCGTACCCGCCGGCGAGGGCCGTGGCCGAGCGGAGGTCGCGGTCGACCGGCAGCATGAACGCCGCCGGGGACTCCTCCCAGCCCGGAGCGGGCGTGACCCCGACGACCACGGCCGTCACGGCGTCCGCCCCCAGGAGGCGCACCGTCGGGTGCGTCGCGACCTCGGGCGCGCCCAGGCGCTGCCAGAAGGCGTCGTTGACGACGAGCGCGGGCGCCAGGCGGTCGGCGTCGCGCTCGGTGAACCACGAACCCTCGGCGACGCGCAGGCGGTGCATCTCGGCGAAGGGGACCTCGACGACCTCGGTGGGCACCTCGACGACGCCGTCCGCGAACTGCACCTCCCGCTGGGCGTAGGTGTGGACGCTGGTCCAGGTGATGCCGTGGCGCGCGGTGGCGCTGCTGAAGGCGTCGTCGACGTCCGCGGGATCGAGGGAGGCGCCTCCGGTCGCGTAGGCCTCCAGCACGAACGTCGCCGGGCGCCCCTGGTAGCGCTCCTGGCTCTCGCGGGCCGATTGCTCGGCGAGCGCCCCGACGCCGGTCGTCGCCGTGATGGCCGCCACGGCGACGGCCACGCCCAGGAGGCTCAGCAGGACCCGCAGCCTGTTGACGCGCAGCTCGGCCCACGCCTCGACGACCGCACCGACGACGCTGGTCACGACCCGCATCACGGGGCCGCCTCGAGCTGCTCGGCGCGCGCGACGCGCGCCCCGGTCGGCACCGCGGCGGACAGCACGCCGGCGTCCAGCTCGTGGTGCCGCGTCGCGAGCGCGGCGACCGCGGGGTCGTGGGTGATCGTCACGAGCGCGGCGCCGTTCTGCCGTGCGACGTCGTCGAGCAGCGCCATCACGGTGGAGCCCGTCTCGACGTCGAGCGCGCCGGTCGGTTCGTCGGCGAGGATCAACCTCGGCTCACGGACGAGGGCCCGCGCGATGGCCACGCGCTGCTGCTCCCCGCCCGAGAGACGGTGCGGCATGGCCTCGGCACGGTGCCCGAGCCCGACCCGCTCGAGCATCTCCGCCGCGAGGCGGCGGCGGCGCCAGAAGCGCCGCCCCGTCGCCTGGAGCAACGGGGTCGTCACGTTCTCGAGCGCCGTGCGCCCCTGCAGCAGGTTGAACTGCTGGAAGATGAAGCCGACCTGCTCGCCGCGGAGGCGGTCGCGACGCCCCGTGCGGAGCGTGGCGACGTCGACCCCGTCGAAGGAGTGGACGCCGCTGGTGGGCGAGTCGAGCAGGCCCAACAGGTTGAGCAGGGTCGACTTGCCCGAACCGGAGCGGCCCACGATGCTGATGTGCTCGCCCACCTCGACGGCGAGGTCGACGCCGCGGAGGATCGTCAGCCGACCCCCGTCGGCGAGCGGCACGGTCTTCGTCACGCCCTCCAGGGCCACGAGCGTCATCAGCCGCAGGCCTCGAGGCCGTCCGGGCCGCAGCCCAGTTCCACGGCGGGCGCCCCGGGGACGAACTCGAGGACCTCCTCCCCCTCCTCGAGGCCGCTCGTGACCTCGACCGTGGTGCCGTCGGACACCCCGAGGCCTATCTCGCGCTCCTCCTGCTCGCCCTCGGGCGTGACCGTGCGGACGATGCCCTTGCCGGCCGCACCCTCGACGGCCGTGAGCGGCACCGTCAGGACGTCCGTCGCGACGCCGGCGGGGACCGTGAGCTCGGCCGCGAGACCGGCGAAGACCGTCACGTCGCCCGGGACGGAGCAGGTGACCTGCTGCTCGCCGCCGGTCGATCCGTCGGACCCGTCGGACGAGGACGCGCCAGCGTCGGCCGAGGGCGCTCCGGAGGCGCCGGTGCCGATGACGAGGCCGGTGCAGGCGAAGGGCGCCGGTCCCCCGGCGATCGCGACCGTGCCCTCCGTGGGCCGGGAGACGAGCCGGTACAGCTGGGCGGCGCCGAGCGAGGCGGTGACGTGGAAGCTCCCCGGTGCGACCTGGGCGACGGCGTCGCCGACGGCGACGGCCTGGTCGCGGATGACCGGCAGCTCGGCGACGGTGCCGGCGACGGGGGCCGTGACGACGGCCGTCTCGACGAGCGGCTGCTTCTCGACGACCGTCCCGTCGGGCTGCACCACGGGATCCCGGGGCGTCTCGCGGCGCAGGCCGACCAGGCTCTGCCCGGCCTCGACGGCCTCTCCCGGCTCGACGTAGACCTCGGAGACCTCGCCTGCGAGCGTGGCCCTGGCCGCGCTCGGCGCGTCGGCCGCCACGCTCGCGTCGACCACGACGTCGTTGACGACGGTCCCTCGGGCGACGGCCACGACCGGCTCGGCCAGCTCGCCGGTCGGTACGGTGACGTCGTCGTCGCCCTGCGCCGCGGTCGGGAAGAAGGCGACCTTGACGAGGGCGACGGCGATCGCCAGCAGGATCAGGATGCGGAGGATCGGGAAGATCCAGGTCTTGGCGACGCCCATGCGCGCAGGCCCCCCTCGTGGAACATCAGATGACGCCCCCGACCCTAGGGCATCACCGCCCGAGCGCACCTCAGCCCCCAGGATGATCACCTGGGGGCCGAGGGACGGATCGGGCGGGCTACTACGCCGCGACGACGACCGGCACGATCATCGGCCGGCGGCGGTGCCGGGTGTTCACCCAGCGGCCCGTCGTGCGGCGGACGACCTGGCTCAGGGCGTGCAGGTCGCGGGTGCCCGCGTCGGCGGCCTCGGTGAGCGCCGCCACGATCTTGGGCACGACGTCGTCGAACACGGAGTCGTCCTCGGCGAAGCCGCGTGCCAGGACCTCGGGGCCGACGACGACGCGCCCGCTGGCCTCGTCGACGGCCACGAAGACCGAGATGAAGCCCTCTTCCGAGAGGATGCGCCGGTCCTTGAGGTCGGCGTCGGTGATCCCTCCGACCGTGGAGCCGTCCACGTAGACGTAGCCCAGGTCCAGCTGCCCGACGACCTCGGCGACGCCGTCGCGGAGGTCGACCACGATGCCGTCCTGGCCGAGGATCGTGTTCGCCGCCGGCACGCCCGTGCGCTGCGCCAGCGCGGCGTTGGCGTGGAGGTGGCGGTGCTCGCCGTGGACCGGCAGGACGTTCTTCGGACGCAGGACGTTGTAGCAGTAGAGCAGCTCCCCGGCGGCGGCGTGACCCGACACGTGCACCTTCGCGTTGCCCTTGTGCACGACGGTGGCGCCGAGCTTGGTCAACCCGTCGATGACCCGGTAGACGGCGTTCTCGTTGCCGGGGATGAGGCTGGAGGCGAGGATCACGGTGTCGTCGGCGCCGATCTCGATGGGGTGCTCGAGGTTGGCCATGCGGGCGAGGACGGCCATCGGCTCGCCCTGGGAGCCCGTGCTCATGTAGACGATGCGCTCGTCGGGGAGGTCCTTCGCCCTCTTCGCGTCGATGAGGACGTCCTGCGGCACCGTGAGGTAGCCCAGCTCGGCCGCGATCGCCATGTTGCGCACCATGCTGCGTCCCATGAACGCCACCCGGCGACCGTTCGCGTGCGCGGCGTCCAGCACCTGTTGGACGCGGTGCACGTGGCTCGAGAAGCTCGCGACGACGACGCGCCGGGGTGCCCGGCGGATGACGTCGTCGAGGACCGGGCCGATGTCGCGCTCGAGCGGGGTGAAGCCCGGCACATCGGCGTTGGTCGAGTCGGGCAGGAAGAGGTCCACGCCCTCCTCGCCGAGCCGGGCGAACGCGCGCAGGTCGGTGATGCGCCCGTCGAGGGGCAGCTGGTCCATCTTGAAGTCGCCCGTGTGCAGCACGGTGCCCGCCGTCGTGCGCACGGCGACGGCCAGCGCGTCGGGGATGGAGTGGTTGACCGCGATGAACTCGAGGTCGAAGGGGCCGAGCTGCTCGCGCCCGCCCTCGGCCACGACCAGCGTGAACGGCTTGATGCGGTGCTCCTTGAGCTTCGCCTCGACGAGGGCGAGCGTCAGCTGCGACCCGACGAGCGGGATGTCCGGGCGGAGCCGGAGCAGGTACGGCACGGCGCCGATGTGGTCCTCGTGCCCGTGCGTCAGGACGATCGCGAGCACGTCGTCGAGGCGGTCCCGGATCGGCGAGAAGTCGGGCAGGATCACGTCGACGCCCGGCTGGTGCTCCTCGGGGAACAGCACCCCGCAGTCGACGACGAGCAGCTCGCCGTCGAGCTCGTAGACGGTCATGTTGCGGCCGATCTCGCCGAGGCCGCCGACCGGGACGATGCGCAGGGTGCCCTCGGCGAGCGGCGCCGGGGCGTGGGGTGTCGTCGTCGGGTGCATCAGGTCCTCCTGGGAGAGCGGGGCGCCGCCCCTCGTGGTCCGCGCGTCAGCGCGTGGTGCCGTGCACCTTGGGCAGGGCGCCGCCCGCGGCGGCGTTGCGGTCGGGGCGGAAGCGCGACAGGTCGAGGCCGGGGATCCGGCCCACCTTCGAGAGCTCGTCCTCGATGAGGGCCGCCTCGCTGTCCTCCGGGCCCACCAGGGGCAGGCGGACGCGCGGGCTGGAGATGCGGCCCAGGCCGTGCAGCACGTACTTCGCGGCCACGGTGCCGGGCACGTGCGTCATGACGGCGCGCACGAGCGGCTCGAGCTGCTGGTGCGCTGCGGTCGCCGTGTGCAGGTCGCCCGCGTTCACGGCGTCGACGATCGTGCGGTACGGCGCGGCGGCGATGTTGGCCGTGACGCCGATGAGACCGGAGGCCCCGATCGCCAGGTGCGGCAGCACGTTCGCGTCGTCGCCCGAGAAGTACAGCAGGTCGGTCTGGTTCATCACCCGGCTCGCCTGAGCGAAGTCGCCCTTGGCGTCCTTCACGGCGAGGATGTTCGGGTGCTTCGCCGCCCGGAGCAGCGTCTCGTACGTGATGGGGATGCCCGCACGGCCGGGGATGTCGTAGAGGATCACGGGCAGGTCGGTCGCGTCGGCGATCATGCGGAAGTGCGTCAGCACGCCCGCCTGCGTCGGCTTGTTGTAGTAGGGCGTGACGATCATGACGCCGTCGGCGCCGGCCTTCTCGCTCGCCTTGTAGAGCTGGATCGCGTGCGCGGTCTCGTTCGACCCGCCGCCCGTGACGATCTTGGCGCGACCCGCGGCCACCGACTTGCCGACCTCGACGAGGCGGAGCTTCTCGGGGTCGGTCAGGGTGCTGGTCTCGCCCGTCGTGCCGGTGACGACGATGCCGTCCGCACCCGCGGTGATGCAGTCGTCGATGTGCTGCTCCACCCCGGGCCAGTCCACCTCGCCGTCGGCGGTGAAGGGGGTGACGAGCGCGACGAGGACCTGACCGAAGGGATTGCTGTTGTTCGACACGGGCACCAGCGTACCGGCAGCGGCGCGCACGGCAGCCTGCCGGACGTGGGTCGCCGCAGCGTCGCGACCCGTGCCCTCCTGCCCCTCGGTCAGGGCGCCACGCGCCCGTTCGCCGCGAACGCCGCCGCCGTGCCCGGCATGAGCTCGGTCCAGGCGGTCTCCATCTTCTCGGCGCACATCTCGATCTCGCGCTGGGGGAAGGACGGGAACGAGGCGTCGTCGCTCTTCGTGCGGAGGCTCAGGAAGTTCATGAGCGACCGGGCGTTGAGCGTGACGTACATCGACGAGTAGATGTTCAAGGGCAGGACCACGCGGGCCACCTCGCGGGCGACGCCGGCCTCGAGCATGCGCTGGTACGAGGCGAAGGCCTCGGCCGACGTGCGTCGCACCTCGTCGTCGACGATCGCGTGCTGCTCGTCGGTGCCGGCGAGGAACTCGTAGGCACCGGGCTTGCCGACCTGCACGAGGTTGCGCTGCGGACCGGGCACGTAGAAGACCGGGCGCAGCTCGCGGTAGCGACCGCTCTCTTCGTTGTAGCTGGCCATGCGGTGCCGCATGAACTCGCGGAACACGAAGATCGGTGCCTGCACGTAGAAGGTCATCGAGTTGTGCTCGAAGGGCGACCCGTGGCGGTCGCGCATGAGGTAGTTGATGAGGCCCCGGTCCCGGCGCGCCTGCACCTCGGGGTCGACGCTGGTCTCCGCGCCCTGGGCGATGTCGAGGGTCTGCTCCCCCTGCGTCGACACCCTCGCCGCGAAGACGACGTCGGAGTCGGAGGCGTTGGCCCGGACCAGCTCGACGGTGACGTCGGAGCGGAAGACGAGGTCGTGGGCGGGGGTCGCGGGGGTCTCGGTCACGGCGACGACTCTACCCTCCGGGCCACGGTGGGCGAGCCCAGGGCGAGCCGCAGGCGAGCCGCAGGAGGCGCGCCTACGGTGGCAGGGGCCGGGGGCGTCCCGGCGCGACGACGAAGGCAGAGGGACCATGACGGACCAGACGCAGACCGTGCTCATCGCGGGGGCCTCGGGCATGATCGGCACCGAGCTCACCCAGCAGCTGCGGGCGGAGGGGCACACCGTGCTCTCGCTCGTCCGCCGGGCTCCCCGGGCGCAGCACGAGCACGCCTGGTCGCCCGCCCACGGCATCGTCGACCACCACCTGCTGGGACGCGTGGACGCCGTCGTCAACCTCTCGGGCGCGCCCCTGGGCCGTCTGCCCTGGACGCCCCGCTACCGGAGGGAGATCCGCGACTCCCGCGTGCAGGCGACCACGACGCTCGTGCGGGCGATGGCGCGCACGGACACGCCCCCGCGCACCTTCCTCAGCGGCTCGGCCGTCGGCTTCTACGGCGATCGCCCCCTCGACCGCCTCACCGAGGACGCCGGCAAGGGGCACGGGTTCCTCGCCGACGTCGTGGAGGCCTGGGAACGGGCCGCCACGGGCGCGCCCGAGGGCACGCGCGTGGCGCTGCTGCGCACGGGCATCGTGCTCGGACCGGGCGGAGCCGTGAAGCCCCTCGTGCCCCTCACCCGGCTCGGCCTCGGGGCGACGATGGGGTCGGGGAAGCAGTACTGGCCCTGGATCAGCCTCCACGACGAGGCCGCCGCCATCGGGCACCTGCTCACGTCGGAGCTGTCCGGTCCCGTCAACCTCGTCGGGCCCGAGCCGGCCACGAGCGCCCAGGTGACGACGGGCCTCGCGCAGGAGCTCCACCGGCCGCACGCCCTGAGGGTGCCCGAGGGCGTCATCGCGAACGCGATGGGCGACGCAGGGCGCGAGATGCTGCTGGCCAGTCAGCGCGTCGTCCCCGAGGCACTGCTCGCCGACGGGTTCGCCTTCCGGCACCGCACGCTGGACGAGGCGCTCGACGCGCTCCTGCCGCTGCTCTAGCCCGCGCCGCCCGGACGGGCGGACGCGTCGGTGCGTCGCAGGGCGACGGCGCGACGCACCGCCCGCCGGGCGCGCCTGCGGTCACCGCACGCGTCGTACGCGAGGCCGAGCCGGAACCACGCCCGCCAGTCGTCCGGTCGCCGTTCGACCTCGGCCGCGTAGGGCGGGAAGGCCGCGTCGGCCGCCGCCCGGTCGTAACGGCCGGAGGCGCGCCGCGGCACGTCGTCGACGGGGAGGGTCCCCTCGGCGGCCATCTGCCGCACGATCTGCTGGGAGCGGAACCCGAAGGACACCTCGGCCCACAGTGCCCAGGCGCCCAGCAGCGGGAGCACCACGAGGGCCGCCCCGAGCACGACGGCGACGGGCTCCCCGCTCGCGACGAACAGCCACGCGCGGTGACCGACGAGCACCAGGTAGAGCACCAGGAGCGCCACCATGACGGCGGCGGCGACGCGGCCCCGCACGTCAGTCGAGGTCGAGCACGCGGTCGAGGCCCACGACCACGCCGCGGACGCCGCGGACGGCCCGGAGCGCCACGAGCACGCCCTGCTCGTACGCGGACTGCGAGATCGTGTCGTGCCGGAGGGTGAGCGTCTCGCCCTGCCCGCCCAGGACGACCTCTTGTCGCGCGACGACGCCCCGGAGACGGAGGCTGTGCACCGGCACGCTCGCGACCTGCTGGCCCCGGGCCCGCTGGTCGGCGTGCGGTGCGTCGACCGGGCCGAGGTCGCGGCGGGCCTCGGCGACGAGCTCGGCCGTGCGGACCGCGGTGCCCGACGGCGAGTCGACCTTGCCCTCGTGGTGGGCCTCGATGATCTCGACCGACTCGTAGAAGCGGGCGGCGACGGTGGCGAACCGCGTGGCGAGGACCGAGCCGAGCGAGAAGTTCGGCACGACGAGCACGCCCGGTCCCACCGCGGGGTCGGCGACGTCGCGCACCAGCGCGGTGAGCGAGGCGAGACGATCGGCGCTCCAGCCCGAGGTGCCCACGAGCACCGGCAGGCCGGCCCGCACGGCGTGCTCGACGACGGCGGGGCTGACCGCCGGGTGCGTCACGTCGACGACGACGTCGGCGCCCTCCATCGCGGAGAGGGCGTCCCGGGAGGAGAGCCCCGCGTGCAGCTCGAGGTCGGGTGCGGCCTCGACGAGGCCGACGATGTAGGAGCCGAGGGTGCCGGTCGCGCCCACGACCGCGATGCGCGTGGTCATGCCCACGACCCTACCGGGAGCCGTCAGATGGGCTGTTCGACGGGGAGCCCCGTGCGCAGCTCGACCGGCAGGTGCCCGAGGTCGTTGTGGGTCACGAGCTCCGGCGGCTTGGCCGAGCGCACGCGGATGATCGTGAGGCCCGCGTTGGCCTGGTTGATGCCCATCCAGCGCCAGGCCGGTGCTCCGAAGACCTCGCGGACGAACCAGCCGATGACGAAGTTGTGCGTGATCAGCAGGTCGTGGCGGTCCTCCCGGGAGGGCGTGAGCCACTCCGAGACGGCGTCCGCCATCTGCGCCTGCCCCGCCTCGACCTCGTCGTCGGTCACCGCTCCGAAGAACGGCTTGTACGCCTGGGGCATGTCGCTCGTGGGGCCGCTCGGCACGCAGTCGAAGAGGAGCGTCGAGGGCTCGCAGGCGAGCGCTGGCATGCGCTCGGTCATGATCCGCGCGGTCTCGGTGGCGCGCTCCAGCGGCGAGTGCCAGGCCGCGTCGAAGGGCACCCCGCCCAGCCGCTCGGCGATCAGGCGCGCCTGGCGCTTGCCTCGCTCCGACAACGGGCCGTCGGGCAGTCCGTGCTCTGCGTCCTGCTGTTCGCCGTGCCGGACGAGGTAGAGGTAGTGCGACACGGAGGCCTCCTGGTTCACCGGGCCCCCGCCGGCGCCGTCGCCGGGAGGGCAGATTCGTCGACCTCGCCCACCACGACGGTGGAGAGGGGGCCGCGCAGCAGCGTCGCGGCGAGCTCGCGCACGTCGTCGGCCGTGACCCGTTCGAGCCGGCGGAGCGACTCGTCGAGGTCGACGAACTCCCCCGTCGTCAGTTCGGCGCGACCGAGGCGGTTCATGCGCGTGTCGCTGTCCTCCAGGACGAGCGCGGCGGCACCGCCCAGCTGCCCCACGGCGCGACGGTGCTCGTCGGTCGTGATGCCCCCGTCGGCCAGCCCCGCCAGCTCGTCGAGCATGAGCGCGGCGACCTGGGGGGCGTTGCGCGGGGCGCACCCGGCGTAGAGGCCGAAGAGGCCTGCGTCGGAGTAGCTCGGGCCGAAGCTGTGGACCGAGTACGCGAGGCCGCGACGTTCGCGGACCTGCTGGAACAGCCGCGACGACATGCCCCCGCCCAGGACCGCGTTGAGCACGCCCAGCGCCGGACGGCGCGGGTCGCCCACGGCGAGTCCCGGGACGCCCAGCAGCACCGTCGCCTGCTCGAGCGGACGGCGCACCACGGTGACGGGCCTGCCCTGGGTCAGGACGGCGGCCCCCTGTCGACGACGCGCGGACGGACCGGAGGCCCGGTCGCGCCAGCCCGCCGCGTCGAGCGCCGCGGACACCCGGCGCACCACGTCGTCGTGGTCGACCGCCCCGGCCACGGACACGACCAGCGCGCCGGCCCCGTAGTGCTCCCGGTAGTGGTCGACGACGTCGTCCCGCCGCGCGACCCGGATGGCGTCGGGCGAACCGCCGATGGGCCGCCCCAGGGGATGGTCGCCGAAGACGGACTCGAAGAGGCGCTCGCCGGCCACGTCGGCGGGGTCGTCGTCGGCCATGGCGAGCTCTTCGAGGATGACGCCGCGCTCGGTCTCGAACTCCCCGGGATCGAGGACGCTCGAGGTGACCATGTCGGCGAGCACGTCGACCGCCGAGGGCAGGTCGACGTCGCGCACCTTGGCGTAGTAACAGGTGTGCTCCTTGGCGGTGGCGGCGTTGTGCTCGCCCCCCACCGACTCGAAGGAGACCGCGATGTCGAGCGCGGTGCGCGTGGGGGTGCCCTTGAAGAGCAGGTGCTCGAGGAAGTGGGTCGAGCCGCGGTCCGCGACGGACTCGTCGCGGGACCCGACGGCGACCCAGAAGCCGACCGTGGCGCTCCGCGCACCGGGGACCGCCTCGGTCAGCACGCGCGTGCCCGAGGGCAGGACCGTCCGACGGACGACCGCGTCGCCCGTCGCGACGAACGACAGATCGACCGCGTCGAGGGGAAGGGGGACCGGGCCGTTCATCAGGTCGAGCCTACGGGACGACGCCCCGGAAGGCCCTGGCACCTGCACTGGGGTACAGAAGGGGGACCCACAGACGACTTTGTTTGTCCTCCTTTCTGCTACTGTCGTCCCGTCGCCGCCGCTCCGTCCCTACCGGAGAGCGGCGACGCCACGGGCCGCGACCCCCAGCGGCCTCGGCGACGGCCCCCGCCGTCGCGTCCCGCCGAACAGCACCGAGGAGCACGCCATGACGGTCGAGTCCCCCACCTTCGTCCAGTCCGTCTCCCCGCCGGCCGTCGGCGCCGGTCCGCGGTCCGGGGGCGCCAAGCTGCGCGTCCTCGACACCGCGGACCGCCTCTTCTCCGACGAGGGCATCCGGGTCGTGGGCGTCGACCGGCTCATCGCCGAGTCGTCCGTCACGAAGGCGACGTTCTACAAGCACTTCGGCGCGAAGGACACCCTCGTCCTGCACTACCTGACCCGTCGCCACGAGGCCGACGTCGCCGAGCACGACGAGGTCGCCTCGTCGACCGACGACGGAGCCGAGGCGCTCCGCGAGCTCGTGGAGCGGCTCACCGTGCGCCTGCAGAAGGTCGGCTTCCGGGGCTCGCCCTACGCCAACGCCGCGGCCGAGTTCAGCGACCCGACGCATCCCGTCCGCGGCCTCGTCGCCGAGCACCGCGAGTGGCGCACCGGCGCCTACGCCGAGCTGTTCCAGCGCGCGGGGCACCCGATGCCGGGCGACGCGGCCGACGACCTGCAGCTGGCCGTCGACGGAGCCCAGCTGGGCGCGTACGCGGGCGACGCGATCGCCGCCGTCGCGAGCCTCCGTCGCGCGCTGGACCGCCTGCTCGCCGCCTGACGCGCCGCGCTGCGGCAGGAGGGCCCGCTCGACCGTCAGGTCGGGCGGGCCCTCCGTCGTCCTGCCCGTGCGGCACGCTCCGCCGTCGGCACGGGCACCAGCAGGAGCAGCAGCAGCAGCGTCAGTCGCTCGCGCGATCGAGGTCGAGCACCTGCGACCGCGACAGCTGCACACGGGCCGCCTGCGCCAGCTGCACGACCTGCGCCGCGTTCGTCGCGCTCGCGACCGGCGCCACGACGTTCGGCTTCGCGAGCAGCCAGGCCAGGGCGACGGCCGCGGCCGACACCTCGTGCACGGCAGCGATGCGGTCGAGCTCGTGGAGCACCCGCAGTCCGCGCTTGGTCAGGTGCTTCTGCACGGCCGCCCGGCGGGGGCTCCCCGCGGCGTCGGCCCGCGACCGGTACTTGCCGGTCAGGAACCCCCCTGCCAGGGCGAAGCGGGGCATGACGCCGAGGCGCTGCTGCGCGGCCACGTGCGCGAGTCCCTGCTCGTACTCGCCGCGGCGCAGGAGGTTGTACTCGTTCTGGAGCGCCACCATGGGCGCGACGCCGAGCATGCCCGCCGCGATGCGCGCCTCGTAGAGGCGGTTGCCCGAGTGGTGCGATCCACCGAACCAGCGCACCTTGCCGGCGCGGATCAGGTGGTCGACCGCGAGGAGCGTGCGCTCGAACGCCACCTCGGTGTCGTCGACGTGCAGGTAGAGCAGGTCGATGCGGTCCGTGCCGAGCCGTTCGAGGGAGGCCTCGACGCTGCGCTCGATCGCCCGGGGCGTGAGGCCGGGGTGGTCGGCGCCCTTGCCGACCTTGGTCGAGACCACCATCTCGTCGCGCGTGCGGCGCCGGCGCATCCAGGCGCCGATCATGATCTCGCTGCGCCCGCCGGCGTAGGAGTCCGCGGTGTCGACGAAGTTGCCGCCGACGTCGTGGTACGCGTCGAGCACGGCGGTGGTCTCGGCCTGGTCGGCGGTCCAGCCGAAGACGTTGCCGCCGAGGGCGAGCGGGAACACCCGCAGGTCGGAGACGCCGAGGCGTCGCCGCGGCTGGATGACGCCCAGGTCGACGGGCACCGTGGGCAGCCCGCTCGCGGCGGTCACGACGCTCGGCGCGGCCGCCGCAGCGGCTCGGTCGCGGCGTCGTCGTGGTGCGGGCAGCTCGACCGCGGGGACGACCGGCGACGCTCCCGTGCCCCGCCCTCGGGCTGGTCGCTCGGTCACGCTGCCTCCTCTTCGCGACGCCCGGTCCCCCGACCTCGGCGCCGTCGGAGCGGGCCGTCCACGTCTCGCCCCGAGCGTACGTGCTGGGGCCGCGGACGGCGCGGCGACGCACCCGATCGTTACCGGGACGACGCCCCGAGTTCGGGGGACGATCCGCCCCCGCAGCTCGACGCGCAGGAGGCCCGCCCCGACGGATCGGGACGGGCCTCCTGGGCTCACGGGTCGGGTCAGCCCTCGACGGGCGACTCGACCTCGGGCGAGGCGGCGTCGTCGGCCTCCTCGGCGACCACCGGGGCGAGCGAGAGCTTGCCGCGGTCGTCGATCTTCGTGATCTCGACGAGGACCTTCTGGCCGACGCCGAGGACGTCCTCGACGTTCTCGACGCGCTTGCCGCCGGCCAGCTTGCGGACCTCGCTGATGTGCAGGAGGCCGTCCTTGCCGGGGAGCAGCGAGACGAACGCACCGAAGGCGGCGATCTTCACGACCGTGCCGAGGAACTGCTCGCCGACCTCGGGGTTGGTCGGGTTGGCGATGGCGTTGACCTGGGCACGAGCGGCCTCCGCCGACGGACCGTCGACGGCGCCGATGTACACGGTGCCGTCCTCCTCGATGGAGATGTCGGCGCCGGTGTCGTCCTGGATGCCGTTGATCGTCTTGCCCTTGGGGCCGATCAGCTCGCCGATCTTGTCCTGCGGGATCTGGACCGAGATCACGCGGGGCGCGGTCGGGGCCATCTCGTCGGGGGCGTCGATCGCGCTCGTGAGCACGGCGAGGATGGCCGTGCGGGCCTCCTTCGCCTGCTTGAGCGCGGCGTCGAGGACCGCGGTGGGCAGGCCGTCGAGCTTCGTGTCGAGCTGGATCGCCGTGACGAACTCGCTCGTGCCGGCCACCTTGAAGTCCATGTCACCGAGGGCGTCCTCGGCTCCCAGGATGTCGGTGAGGGCCGCGTAGCGGGTCTGGCCGTCGACCTCGTCGGACACGAGGCCCATGGCGATGCCGGCGACCGGGGCGCGCAGCGGCACGCCGGCGTTGAGCAGCGACAGCGTCGAGGCACAGACGGAGCCCATCGAGGTCGAACCGTTGGAGCCGAGCGCCTCGGAGACCTGGCGGATCGCGTAGGGGAACTCCTCGCGGCTCGGCAGGACGGGGACGAGGGCGCGCTCGGCGAGGAAGCCGTGCCCGATCTCGCGGCGCTTCGGCGAGCCCACGCGGCCGGTCTCACCGGTCGAGTAGGGCGGGAAGTTGTAGTGGTGCAGGTAGCGCTTCTTCGTGACCGGGCTCAGCGAGTCGATCTGCTGCTCCATCTTGAGCATGTTGAGCGTGGTCACGCCCATGATCTGGGTCTCGCCGCGCTGGAAGATGGCGGAGCCGTGCACGCGCGGGATGACCTGCACCTCGGCGTCGAGCGGACGGATGTCGGCGAGGCCGCGGCCGTCCATGCGGACCTGCTCGGTGAGGATGCGGCCGCGGACGACCTTCTTCGTCGCCGTCTTGTAGGCGGCGCCGACCTGGCCCAGTGCGGTCTCGGGCAGCTCGCCGGCCTCGACCTTGGCCGCGATGGCGTCCTTGACGCGCGCCTTGAGGGCGTCGTCGGCGTCCTGGCGCTCGATCTTGCCGGCGATCGTGTACACCTCGGCGAGCTCGGTGCCGGCGGCCTCGGTGACCGCCGCGAGGACCTCGTCGGTGTAGGGCAGGAAGACCGGGTAGTCGGCGATCTCCTTGGCGGCCTGGGCGGCCATCTGCGACTGCGCGTCGACGAGCTGCTTGAGGAACGGCTTCGCCGCCTCGAGGCCCTGGGCCACGACGGCCTCGTCGGGCTTCGTCGCGCCGCCCTGGATGAGGCCCCAGGCGTGCTCGGTGGCCTCGGCCTCGACCATCATGATGGCGACGTCCTCGTTGCCCTGCGCGTCGGTGACGACGCGACCGGCGACCGTGAGGTCGAAGACGGCGTCGGCGAGCTGGCTCGCCTTGGGGAACGCGACCCACTGGTCGCCGATGAGCGCGAGGCGCACGCCGGCGATGGGGCCGGAGAACGGCAGGCCCGAGATCTGGGTCGAGGCGCTGGCCGCGTTGATGGCGAGCGCGTCGTAGAACTCGTCGGGCGCGATGCTGAGCACCGTGATGACGACCTGGACCTCGTTGCGCAGGCCCTCGACGAAGGAGGGGCGCAGCGGCCGGTCGATGAGGCGGCAGACGAGGATCGCCTCGGTCGAGGGGCGGCCCTCGCGACGGAAGAACGAGCCGGGGATCTTGCCCGCGGCGTACGAGCGCTCCTCGACGTCGATGGTCAGGGGGAAGAAGTCGAAGTTGTCCTTCGGCTTCTTGCTGGCGCTCGTGGCGCTCAGCAGCATGGTGTCGTCGTCGAGGTAGGCAGCGACGGCCCCCTGGGCCTGCTGCGCGAGACGACCCGTCTCGAAGCGGACGGTGCGCTTGCCGAACTTGCCGTTGTCGAGGACGGCTTCGCCGAACTTGATCTCTGGACCCTCCATGGGGCAGCTCCTCTTTGTCCTCCATCGAGGCCCCGTGTGGGCCTCGCTGTCGTGCGGGAGCAGGGCGGTCGCGGCAGCCCGCGGTCCTCTGGTCGGAGGCAACGCTCGCTCGTCGACGGCACAGGAGGCGGTCGTACGTCTGGCCAACAGTAGAAACGGTCGGACCCGCTGGGGTTCCGCCTGTCACCACCGGTGACCAGCAGCCGTGTCGGCCTGCTCCGCGAGCGAGCCTACCACCGGCCCCTCGCGGGCCTCCTGGAGGCGACGCTAGGGTCGTCGCATGGTCGACTCCCCCGCTCCGTGCCGCCTCCCGCGGTCCGGCACGGGCCGAGGTGCCCGGGCGGCCCGGGCCACCGCGACGGCGCTCGTGCTCGCCCTGGGGGCCTCCGTGCTCGGCACGACGCCCGCCCCGGCCGCCGAGCGGCCGTCGTGGGACGACGTCCGTGCCGCCCGGGGCGACGCGGCCGCCACCCAGCGCCAGGTCGACGCGGTCGAGGCGGCGCTCGACGACCTCGAGGCCACGGCCGCCGCCCGGGGGCGCAGCGCCGTGACGGCGGGTGCCGAGGCCGCCGAGGCGCGGACGGCGCTCGCGGCGGCGACCGCGGACCGGGACCGTCTCGCCGGCGACGCGGACCGCGCCGCCGAGCGCGCCGACGAGGCGGCGCGCAGCGCGGGGCAGCTCTCGGCCCAGCTCTACCGCACGGGCGGGGCCCGGTCCCTCGGCACGGGCCTGGTCGGGTCGGACGACGCCGGCGACGTCCTCTACCGCCTGGGCGCGCTGACCCAGCTCGGCGACCGCTGGCAGGGCGTGCTCGTCGGGGCCCAGGTCGCCCAGGGCACCGCGAGCTCCCTGCGGGACCGGGCCGCCGCGGCCGCCGGCGCCCTCGAGCGCGCGGCCGCCGAGGCCGACCGCAGCGCCGCCGAGGCGGCCGACGCCCAGCGCGCCGCCGACGCCGAGGTCACCACCGCGCAGGACGAGGGCGCGGAGCTCTACGCGCAGCTCGCCGAGCTCAAGCAGACCAGCGTCGACGTCGAGCAGCAGTACCGGGCGGGCGTGGCCGCGGAGAGGGCCTACGCGGAGCAGGCGGCAGCGGCGGCAGCAGCAGCAGCGGGGACCTCGGGAGGCGACGCCGCCTCCGGCACCGTCGTCCCGCCCGTCGCGGCACCACCTCCCGCCGCACCACCGGCCTCGGCACCGCCCGCCCCCGCCCCGTCGACCTCGCGGCCCGCGCCTCCGCCCGTCGCGCCTCCTGCCCCCGCCCCGGTCGCGCCGCCCGTGGCGGTCGTCGACGACCCTGCCGGCGCCAAGGCCTACGCCCGGTCCGCCCTCACGGCCCGCGGCCAGGGCGGCGACCAGTACACCTGTCTCGTGCAGCTCTGGAACCGCGAGTCGGGCTGGCGCACCGGGGCGACCAACCCGTCGAGCGGCGCCTACGGGATCCCCCAGGCGTACCCGGGCTCGCAGATGGCGTCGGCGGGCCTCGACTGGCGCACGAACCCCCGCACGCAGGTCGACTGGGGACTGGGGTACATCCGCGACCGGTACGTCACGGCGTGCGCCGCCTGGGACCACTCGAACCGCAAGGGCTGGTACTGAACCGGTCGACGGACCACCGCTCGCCCGGCCCTCGGCGCCCGCGGCTCCCCCGCACCACGAAGGACGGCCCGCCCCTCCGTGAGGAGGGACGGGCCGTCGGTCGAGACGGGTCTCGACGAGGTGCTAGCGGCGCAGGCCGATGCGCTCGATGAGCGAGCGGTAGCGGTTGATGTCGACGTTGCTCAGGTAACCGAGCAGGCGACGGCGCTGACCGACCAGGAGGAGCAGGCCACGACGCGAGTGGTGGTCGTGCTTGTGCTCCTTCAGGTGCTCGGTGAGGTCCTTGATGCGCTGCGACATCACGGCGATCTGGACCTCGGGGGATCCGGTGTCGCCGGGGTGGGTCGCGTACTCGTCGATGATCGCCTTCTTGACCTCGGGTGCGAGTGCCATGGGGATCCCCTCTCTCGTTCGTTGCGCGGTGCTCGTCGCAGGATGCGTGAGCTCTCTTGATCCGCGGCCGTCATGACGGCAACCTGTGGAGCTTACCAGACGGGGGCCTGCTGGCGGGCCCTCGAGCGAGGGCGACGTCGGCGCCGCCGCGGCAGGACCATGCCGACGAACGCCGCACCGATCACGGCGCCGAGGGTGTTCATGACGATGTCCTGCGGGTCGGAGAAGCGCGTGGCCGAGAGCATCGCGCCCTGGTACCACTCGATGGCGCAGGTCGCGGCGAAGCCGACGACGATGCCGACCCACCAGTACCGGCGCGGCAGCAGGAGGGCGGGGAACATGCCCATCGGCACGAACATCGCCACGTTGGCCGCGGCCTCGACGCGCGCGAAGGTGATCCAGTCCGTCTCGTCGTGGCGGGAGAAGAACCCGAGCGCCCGGTACAGGAGGTCGCTCGCCCCGGGCCCGTACACCGACGGGCGCAGCGTCATCCACGCCACGAAGGCGAGGTAGACGAGGCTGAGGAGCAGCAGGACGGCACGGCGCATCCCCCCATGGTGCGGCAGGCGACCTGGGCGGAGCCCCCTCGGGGCCGGAAGTCCTCCGGGAGGACGACCGGGATCGACCGGACGTCGCAGGCCGCCCCCGGCGCCGGCCCTAGCCTGGCGGGGTGCAGCAGCTCAGCGATCTCTGGTCCCGCGTCGTCCTCCGCGCCGAGCCCCTGCCCGTCGGGTGGCTCCTCGCCGCGGTGGCCGTCGGGGTCGTCCTGGTGGTGCTGCCGGGCACCTGGCGGCGGGTCCGGCACGCCGTGACGGTGCTGCACGAGGGCGGCCACGGCCTCGCAGCCGTGCTCTCGGGTCGGAGGCTCTCGGGCATCCGCCTGCACTCCGACACCTCGGGGCTGACCGTGTCGCGCGGGCCGGCCCGGGGCCCGGGCATGGTCGTGACGCTGCTCGCGGGCTACACGGCCCCCGCCCTGGCCGCGCTCGGTGCCGCCTGGCTCATGGGTGCGGGCTACGCGGCGG
Organism: Frigoribacterium salinisoli; assembly: GCF_054781095.1. NCBI lineage: Bacteria > Bacillati > Actinomycetota > Actinomycetes > Micrococcales > Microbacteriaceae > Frigoribacterium > Frigoribacterium salinisoli. The sequence goes on along the minus strand of NZ_BAAGVB010000001.1, from coordinate 340,091 downwards.
GCCTGCTCTGGGCGCTGCTGGTGCTGCTCGCCCTGGTGCTGGTGCAGATCCGCAACTGGTTCGGCCTGTGGGTGGTGCTCGTCGGCGTGGCGCTCGTCGCGGGCGTGACGTTCGCGGCTCCGCCGCTGTGGCAGCAGCTCTTCGGGGTCGTCGTGACGACCGTGCTCGGGGTGGGCGCGCTGCGGGCCGCCGTCGAGCTGCAGGGCAGTCGACGCCGCTCCCGGTCGTCGGCGTCGGACGCCGACCAGCTCGCCCGTCTCACCCGGGTGCCCGGCCTCGTCTGGGTGGCCCTGTTCGTCGTCGTGGCCGCGGCGTGCGTCGTCGGTGGCGCCGTGCTGCTCGTCCCGGGCGTGGGCGACGCGGTGGGCGGGCTGCGGGGCTGACGCCGGCCCGGCCGCGACGGTCAGGAGGCACGTGCCCGGTCGTCGAGAGGCTCGGCCCCGACGGTCAGGAGGCGCGTGCGCTGGGGTCGGCCCGGCGCGCCCGTCAGGCGGGCGCGCTGGTGAGCGCGTGCACCGGCACGGTCGCCGCGAGCCGGTCACGGCCGCCGAGGCCGTCGAGCTCCAGCAGCACCGCGATGCCGACGACGTCGTAGCCGGCCCGCTCCAGGAGCGTCACGGTCGCGAGGGCGGTGCCGCCCGTGGCGAGCACGTCGTCGACGACGAGGACGCGCGCGCCCTGGGGCAGCTGGCCCGGACGCACCTCGAGCGTGGCCTCGCCGTACTCGAGCGCGTAGCTCTCGCTGAGCACCTCGCCGGGCAGCTTGCCCGCCTTGCGCACGGTGACCACGCCGACGCCCTGCTCGATCGCGATGCCGCCGGCGAGCGCGAAGCCGCGGGCCTCGATGCCCGCGACGGCGGTGAACGACCCGTCGAAGGGCTCGGAGAGGCCGGCGGTGACCGTCGCGAAGGCGTCGGCGTCGGAGAAGACGGGCGTCACGTCGCGGAAGAGGATCCCGGGCTTCGGGAAGTCGGGCACGAGGGCGGTGAGGCGGTCGACGAGGGCGGCGGCGTCAGAGGTCGTCATTGGGTCGAGGTTACCGGGGGCGAGGGGCATGCCGGGACCGGGCGGGCCTCCTGCGCCCCGTGCCGGGGAGGCCCACCGGTCGGACCGTCGGTGGTCGGTGGCAGGGTCGGGGCATGACCCGCCACGTCGTGCCCCCGTACCTGCTGGCCCGCCTCGCCGAGGCCGGCGACCGGTTCGACCGGGCGGCCCGGGCCGCGCGCGCCGGGCTGGCCGGGTGGGAGGCCGTCGCCGACCACCGGGACGACGCGCCGCCGTCGGCGGTCCCCGGCCGGAGCGGCGGGCTCGACCGCACCGTCTCCGACGCCGGCGGTCGCGAGGAGCTCCCCGGCCGCACGGTCCGCACCGAGGGCGGCCCCGCGACCGACGACGTCGCCGCGACCGAGGCGTACGACGGTCTCGGTGCCACGTACGCGCTCCTCGCCGAGGTCTACGGGCGCTCGTCGATCGACGACGACGGGCTGCCCCTCCGGGCGACGGTGCACTACGGCGACGACTACGACAACGCCTTCTGGGACGGCGAGCGGATGGTCTTCGGCGACGGCGACGGCGAGGTCTTCCGTCGGTTCACCGCGTCGGTCAGCGTCATCGGGCACGAGCTCGCGCACGGCCTCACCCAGTACACGACGAACCTCGCGTACCGCGGGCAGTCCGGCGCCCTCAACGAGTCGGTCAGCGACGTCTTCGGGGCGCTCGTCGAGCAGTACGCCGCGGGCCAGACGGTCGACGAGGCGTCCTGGCTCATCGGCGAGGGGCTCTTCACGGAGGCGGTGCAGGGCCGCGCGCTCCGCTCCATGGCCGCGCCGGGCAGCGCGTACGACGACGACGTGCTCGGCAGCGACCCGCAGCCCGGGCACCTCGACGACCTCGTCGTCACGGAGCAGGACGCCGGCGGCGTGCACATCAACTCCGGCATCCCGAACCGCGCCTTCCACCTGGTGGCCACCGCGCTCGGCGGCCACGCGTGGGAGCGCGCGGGGCAGGTCTGGTACGACACCGTCACGGCGGGCACGCTGCCGGCGACCGCCGACTTCGCCCGCTTCGCGGCGGCGACCCTCGAGGCGGCCGTCGCGCGCTACGGGGCCGGCTCCGACGAGGCGCGCGCGGTCGCGGCCGGTTGGACGGCCGTGGGACTGCCGCTCGACGCGTCCTGACGACGGCGCCGACCGGGAGGCGCCGGCCCGGGCCCGGGCAGGAGGCGCGGGTACCATCGCGACATGATCGTCACCGTCGCGCGCACCGGGGGCGTCGCGGGCCTCACGCGCACCTGGCGCGTCGACGTGGACGCGGAGCCGGACACCGAGTCGTGGCTCGTGCTGCTCGACGCCCTGCCCTGGTCGGACCTCCCCCGCGGGCAGGAGGCCCGACCCGACCGCTTCGTCTGGCTGGTCACGGTCGGGGCCCGCCCGGTGCGCGAGGCCACCCTGCCCGAGCAGCAGGTGACGGGACCGTGGCGCGAGCTCGTCGACCGGGTGCGCGCCGCCGGGTCCGCCGACCGCCCCTCCGGCCGGGGCTCGGTGCCGGGCGACGAGGGCCCGTCCGCCCCCTGACCCTGCGCGGCGTTCCTGGGCGCGTCCGGGCGCCCGCGGTGGAGGATGGACGGATGACGACCTCCGACGACACCGTCAGCGTCCGACGGGCCGAACAGGACGACCTGCACGCGGCGGCCGGGCTGCGCTGGCGCTGGATCGTGGGCGAACGCGGGAGCGCACCCCTCGACGACGCCGAGGGATTCGCCGCCTCACTGGTGGCCTGGGCGGACCAGCACGCCGACACGCACCTGTGCCTCGTCGCCGTCGACGGCGCCCACGGCACGGAGCAGGTCGTGGGGCTGGCCTGGCTCGCCCTGCAGGAGCGCGTGCCGACGCCCTCGCTCCCCCGACGCCTCACCGGCGACGTGCAGTCCGTCTACGTCGCGCCGGAGCACCGCGGCGCCGGCGTCGCGCGGCGCCTGGTCGACGCCCTCCTCGCCGAGGCCTGGGCGCTCGGGCTGGAGCGCGTCACGGTCCACTCCGACCCGGGCGCCGTGCGCCTGTACGAACGGGCCGGCTTCGCGGCGACCCCGAGCCTGCTCGAGATCGACCGCCCCGACCCAGCCCGGGACCGTGCCGACCCGGTCCCGGACCTCGACGCCCCCGCCCCGACCCCCGACGAGGAGCACCGCCCGTGAGCGAGCCCGCCCGCACCCCCGACGACGCGCAGGCGCCCCGCCTGGCGCGCCGCCACGTCGTGCTGCCCGTCCTCCTCTCGATCGGGGTCGCCGCCCTCGCCGCGGTCGTCGTCGTGGCGTTCGCCGTCGCCGGGCCGGAGGCGAAGGACGGGCACCGGCCGGACGTCCGGGTCGCCCGCGGCGCCAGCACCGCTCCCCCGTGGCCGGCACCGACGGGGCGCACGGCGCTCGAGGAGCGCGCCCGGGGCGCCGGCCTCGAGGACGTCTGGGGGCAGGACCTCGCGATGCACGACCACGCGCACGTCACGGTCACGGTCGACGGCGAGCCCGTGACGGTCCCCGGCGACATCGGCCACGACGAGGCGGCCCGGTTCGCCGCCGAGATCCACACGCACGACACCTCGGGCATCGTCCACGTCGAGTCGCCCACGGCCGAGGAGTTCACGCTCGGCCAGTTCTTCAGCGAGTGGGGCGTCGCCCTCGACGAGGAGCACGTGGGCTCCCTGGGCGGTGCGCCGGAGCAGCGGCTCACCGTCTGGGTCGGCGGCAAGGTGCACCGCGGCGACCCCGCCCAGATCGTGCTCGAGGACCTCGTCGACGTCGACCTCGTGCTCACCCCCGAGGGCGGCCTCGCGACGCCGCCCGAGCCGTTCGACTGGCCGGCGAACTACCGCTGAGCCCCGGTGCCGTGACGGCGCCGGCAGCGTCGAGGGCGGCACCGGCGCCGGCCGGGGCGGACGGCGTCAGCCGACGATCGTGAGCCGCTGGGTGGGCCGCGTCTCGGCGACGTAGAGCGACGCGGCACCGCGCGCGGTGCTGCTCCTGATGCGCCCCGGCGCGACGACCACCACGGCGTCGAACTCGAGCCCCTTCGAGGTCGCGGGACTGAGCACGGCGACCGGCGTGGTCAACGAGGTCGACCCCGCGGCCACGAGGGAGCCGAACCGAGCGGTCAGCCCCTCGACCAGGGCGCCGACGAGCTCCTCGGGCGCGATCACCGCGAGGGTCCCCGTCGCGTCGATCGCCCGGTCGTCGGCGACGGCCCCGACCGTGGCGGCCACGAGCGCCCGGTCGGAGCCCTCCGCGGCGACCTCGCGCACGGGCCACTCGCTCGACCGCACCGAACGGCTCGGCGTCACCTGCAGGCCGGCGGCCCGCGCCTCGGCCTCGGCGTGCTCGACGATCTGCGTCGGCGTGCGGTAGTTGACGGTGAGCTCCTCGAGGCGCCACGCGCGGTCCGGGGCGGGGGCGGGCGCGCCTCCTGCCCGTGACGCGGCCGACGGACGGCCCGGGCGGCGACGCGGGCGACGGCGGTCCGCGAACAACGCGCGGAGGGCGTCGTCCCAGGACGAGGCCGAGGCGGGCGAGGAGGCCTGGGCGATGTCGCCCACGACCGTGAACGAGCGCAGCGGGCAGCGCCGGGCGAGCAGGCGCCACTGCATGGGCGAGAGCTCTTGCGCCTCGTCGACGACGACGTGGCCGTAGGCCCAGGTGCGGTCGTCGGCGGCACGCTCGGCGGTGGTCATGCCGGCGGCGCGCTCGGCGAAGCCGCCGGCGATCTGCTCGGCCGAGACCATGCCCTCGACGCCCATGTTCTCGATGGCGCGCTCGGCGTTCTCGACGTCGCGGGCCGCCTGCGCCTCGCGCGCCATGCGCTCCGGGTCGACGCCTGCCTGGAACTCGCCGAGCAGCTCGGCCGCCTCGTCGAGCAGCGGGACGTCGCTGACGGTGCGCGCCGACCCCCGGGGACGGCGCAGCAGGGCACGCTGCTCCGGGGACCAGTCGGGCGTGAGGCTCGCGAGCCAGTTCGGCCGCGCGTAGAGGTCGTCGACGAGCTTCTCGGCGCTCAGCGGCATCCACGCCGTGTTGAGCAGCACGCGCACGTCGTACGACTGGCGGATGTCCTCTCGCAGCACCTGCTCGTCGTTCTCGTCGACGGTCGTGCCGCGCTCGCGCAGCTGGGCCACGAGCAGCTTCGTAAGCGCCGCGAGGGCCGCCTTGTTGAAGGTCACGCGACCCTCGTTGTGCGGCTTGCCCCGCTCCTGCGCGCGGCGCAGCGCGTCGGTCACGAGCGAGGCGGGCACGACCAGGCGCTCCCCGTCGACGTCGACGGTGCTCGGCCCGGTCGGCTCGATCTGGCGCGAGCGGACCGCCCGGCGCAACAGGGCCGCCATCTCGGCCCGGCCCTTGAGGGCGGCGACCTCGGGAGCGTCGTCGACCTGGGCGTCGACGCCCGGGTAGAGCCCGCCGAGGCTCGACAGCACGACGCCGCTCTCGCCGAGCGACGGCAGCACCTGCTCGATGTACCGCAGGAACGAGGGCGACGGGCCCACCACGAGCACGCCCGAGCCGCGCAGGCGCTCGCGGTGCGAGTACAGGAGGTACGCGGCCCGGTGCAGCGCCACGGCGGTCTTGCCGGTGCCCGGCCCGCCCTGCACGACGAGCACGCCGTCGAGGCCCGAGCGGATGATGCGGTCCTGCTCGCCCTGGATCGTCGCGACAATGTCGGTCATGCGACCGGTGCGCTGGGCCGTGAGGGCGGCCATGAGCGCGCCCTCGCCCTGCAGCTGGACCTCGTCGCCGTCGAGGAGGTCGGGGTCGAAGACCTCGTCCTCGAGGCGCACCACCTCGCGGCCCTGCAGGGTGAGGTGCCGACGGGCACGGATGCCCATCGGGGTCGCCGCGGTGGCCTGGTAGAAGGCGCTCGCCCCGGGGACGCGCCAGTCGAGCAGCACGGGGTGGTGCTGCTCGTCGCGCAGGCCCACCCGTCCGATGTAGCGGTGCCGGGACGACCCGCCGCCGTCGCTCTCGTCGGGGCTCTCGAGCTCGAGGCGACCGAAGGCGAGGCGCTCGTCGACCGCGCCGAGCTGCACGATGGTGTCCTCGTAGAGCCGGGCGAACGCGTCGCGCTCGGAGCGGCTCTGGTGGTTGCCGCCCACCGACTCGCCGCGCACGCGCTCGAGGCGGACGCGGGCGTCGGCCTTGAGCTCGTCGAGGCGTCGGTAGAGCGACGCGACGTAGGCGCGTTCGCGCTCCATCTCGGACTGCACGGTGGTCACAGCTGCACGCCCCCTCGGGAAAAGTCGGCACGCCAGTCTAGCCGGTCGCCCCTGCACGCCACGACGCGCACCCCACCGGGAGGCGGGGTGCGCGTCGGTCCGACCGGGAGGTCGGCGGGGGTCAGAACTCCTCGTGCGTCTCGGGGTCGCCGTCCCAGAGCCGGCCGCGCTCGAGGCCGCTCAGGGCGGCGACCTCGTCGGGCGTCAGCTCGAAGTCGAAGACGCCGAGGTTCTCGCGCTGGCGACCGGCGTCGGCCGACTTCGGCACGGGCACCGCGCCGAGCTCGACGTGCCAGCGCAGGACGACCTGCGTCGGGGTCCGGTCGTGCGCCCGGGCGATGTCGACGACGACCTGCTCGGTGAGCAGCTCGCTCTGCTTCGCCAACGGGCTCCAGCTCTCCGTGACGACGCCCATCCGCTCGTGCACGGCACGGAGCGCCGCCTGCGGGAAGTACGGGTGCAGCTCGACCTGGTTCACCGCGGGCACGACGCCCGTGGCGTCGGCCACGCGCTCCAGGTGCTCCTCGGTGAAGTTCGAGACGCCGATCGAGCCGACGAGCCCGTCCTCCTGCAGCTTCACGAACGCGCGCCACGAGTCGACGAACTTGTCGACGCGGGGCAGGGGCCAGTGGACGAGGTAGAGGTCGATGCGGTCGAGGCCCAGGTTGCGCCGCGACTCCTCGAAGCTCGCGAGGGTCTCGTCGTAGCCGTGGTGGCGGCCGGGCAGCTTCGACGTGACGACGAGCTCGTCGCGGGGCACGTCGACGCGGCGCACGGCCTCGCCGACCGCTCCCTCGTTGCCGTAGTTCAGCGCCGTGTCGAGCAGGCGGTAGCCCGACTCGATCGCCGTCGCCACCTGAGCGGCACCCTCGTCGCCGTCCATCGAGTACGTGCCGAGTCCGAGCGACGGGATCGTCCGCCCGTCGTTCAGGCCGATCGAGGGGACGGAGGTCATCAGCTGACGCCCAGCAGGTCGATCACGAAGATGAGGGTCTTGCCCGACAGCGGGTGCCCGCCACCGGCGGGGCCGTACGCGAGGTGCGGGGGCACGACGAGCTGGCGGCGACCGCCGACCTTCATGCCGGGGATCCCCTCCTGCCAGCCGCGCACGAGCGCCGCGAGCGGGAAGTTCACGGGCTCGCCGCGGCTCCACGAGGAGTCGAACTCCTCGCCGCTGTCGTACTCGACGCCGAGGTAGTGCACGTTCACGGTCGAGCCGGGCTGGGCCTCCGCGCCGTCGCCGACGGTGACGTCGGTGCTCTCGAGCTCGGCGGGGGCAGGACCGACGGGGGCGTCGATCTCGGGCTTGGTCTGCGGGTCGTGGGTCATGCTCCCAGTCTGCACCGCGAGCGCGGGTGCGGGTCCGCCCCGCCGCCAGGAGGCGCGCGGAGCGTGCGCACCGTGCAGGCGCGCCCCGGGGAGGCGGCAGGATGGACCGCACACCATGACCGATCCCCGCCCGGCCCCCGCGCCTCCTGCCCGCCGCCCCGTGTTCGTCGACCTCGCTCCGCTGCGCGTCAGCCCCGCCTTCGCCCGCCTCTTCGCCGGCAGCGCCGTCTCGGGCATCGGCACGCAGCTCACGCTCGTCGCCGTCGGCCTCGAGGTCTTCACCATCACCGGGTCGACCTTCGCCGTCGCGCTCGTCGGCGTCGTCTCGCTCGTGCCGATGGTCCTCGCCGGCCTCTACGGCGGCATGCTGGCCGACGCGTTCGACCGCCGCACGGTGGCGCTCGCCTCGGCCGTCGCCGCCTGGCTGTCGACCGCGGCCATCGCCCTGCACGCTTGGCTGGGCCTCGAGGAGGTCGTGCTGCTCTACGTGCTCACCACGCTCAACGCCGTGGCCGGCACGCTCATCGCGACCTCGCGCGCCGCCATCGTGCCGCGCCTCCTGCCCCGGGAGCTGCTGCCCGCGGCCTCCGCGCTCGGCGGGATCAGCACCGGCGTCATGCTCACGGTCGGCCCCGCCTTGGCGGGCGTGCTCGTGGCCGGCGTGGGGTTCCCGCTGACCTACACGGTCGACGTGGTGCTCTTCTCGGCGGCGTTCCTCGGCATCGCGACGCTGCCGCCGATCCGGCCCGAGGGCGCCGTCCAGCGGCCGGGGCTGGCCTCGCTCGTCGAGGGCGCGCGCTTCTTGCGGCACTCGCCGAACGTGCGCACGACGTTCGTCGTGGACATCGTCGCGATGACCTTCGGCCAGCCGCGCGTGCTCTACCCCGTGGTCGGCGCCGTCGTGATCGGCGGCGGAGCCGTCACCGTCGGGGTGCTCACCGCCTCGTTCGCCGTCGGGGCCCTGCTCTGCGGCGTCTTCTCGGGACGGCTCGGCCACGTCCGGGCGCAGGGTCGTGCCGTCACCACGTCGATCGCCGTCTACGGGGCGTGCGTCGCCGCGTTCGGCGTCGTGCTGGTGCTCACGCCCGCCCGCGGGGTCGGCAGCCTCACCGAGGGGCTCGGCGAGGCCGACCTCGTCGCGCTCGGCGCCGCCGCGGTCGCCCTGGCCGGCGCGGGAGCCGCCGACGCCGTCAGCTCGATCTTCCGCTCGACGATCCTGCAGGCCGCCTCCCCCGACGCGATGCGCGGACGGCTGCAAGGCATCTTCGTCGTCGTCGTGACCGGCGGTCCGCGCCTGGGCGACCTCTGGACCGGGCTCGTCGTCGCGGCCGGCATCGCCTGGCCTCCCCTGCTCGGCGGCGCGCTCGTCGTCGTGCTCGTGCTCGTCGTCGCGCGGCTCACGCCGTCGTTCCGGAGCTACGACGCGGAGGCGCCGACGCCCTGAGGCGGCCACGACCTCCACGCGGGGGCACCTCCGGGCTCAGAACCGGTGCTGGCCCCAGCCCTCCCGCGGCAGGCCCGGGTGCTGCGCGTACCCGGGGAACGCCGTCGCGGGAGCCTGCAGCGCGGCCCTCACCTGCGTGAGCTCGGCGAGCAGCTCGGACTCGTCACGGCGGGCCTCCTGCCGGACGCCCACGACCCTCCTGCCCTTGAGCAGGCGCTGACGCGTGAAGGCGAGGCGCGTCGCGATCGAGACGAAGCGCTTCATCTCGGCGCGCTTGTGCTGCGCCCCCGCCCACGCCTTCACGCGGCGGCGGCCGGCGGAGGTCGACAGGAGCGCCACCTCGTCGCGGCTGAACCAGCCCGCGGCCGCGTACTCGGCGAGGCGGTCGTGCGTGACGTGCCGCTCGTTGCGGCGCAGGAACACCACGAGCAGCACCATCGCGACGAAGATCGGCACCTGCACGAGCAGGTACCAGAGGAAGAACCCGTCGCCGACGACGTAGAGCGAGCCGTTCCACAGCGCGTGCAGCAGGACCGCCGGCACGAGGCCGAGCAGGAACCACCAGATCGCGCCGAGCCGGCCGGTGCGCCGGGCCGCCCAGCCGAGCGCGATGCCCGTGCAGGCCGTGTACATGACGTGCGCGAACGGCGACATGAGGGCCCGCACGACGAACACGTAGAGCACGCCCGCACCGCCGCTGGCGAGGTCGTCCGTGACCTGCACCGCGAAGTACTGGATGTTCTCGACGAAGGCGAAGCCCGCCGCGACCGTGGCGGCGTAGACGATGCCGTCGACGGGGCCGTCGAAGGAGCGGCGGAAGATCCAGAGCACGAACAGCACGCCCGCGCCCTTGGCGACCTCCTCGACGACCGGGGCCTGCACCACGGCGCCGAGGACGTCGGCCGTGTCGGAGTAGCCCCCGGTCACGACCTGCGTCGCGGCGCTCACGACGAGGTCGACGATCAGGGCCGTCGCCACGGCGACGCCCGCGCCCCACGCGAAGGCGAAGAGCAGGGCCGCGCGAGGCTCGGGCTCCCACCGGTCGACGAGCCAGATGCCGGTGAGCACGATGGCGAGCGGCACGAACGCGAGCACGCTCGCGGCGAGGATCACCCCCGGCTGCAGGAACAGCAGGAAGTAGAGCCCGACGGCCAGGAGGGCGACGCCGAGCACCGTGAAGCCCACGGCGAGGGCCACGCCGCTCGCGACCGGACGACGGCGGACGGGCTGCACGAAGACCGGCTGCACGGGGTACCACACCGGCTCCGTCGCGCGGGCGACGGGAGCGGCGGTGCGCGCCACGGGCTGGCGCCCCCGTGCGTCGACGAGGGGGCGGCCCCACGCGTCGACCACCGGTCGGCCGGTGGCGTCGAGCTGGGGAGGCAGGCCGGTCATGGCACGAGCGTAGTGGTCGGCCGGTGCCGCGCCCCGGCGTTACCCTACGAGGATGCCCGCGACGAAGTCCCTGCCCGAGGACCCGTCGCTGCTCACCTACGTGCTGTTGCGCGTGTGGCACGGGATCCTGCGGCACCGCACCATCGACGCGGCCGCCTCCCTCACCTTCTGGTCGACGCTCGCGGTCTTCCCGGTGGCGCTCGCCGTCGTGTCGGGCGTCGCCGTGTTCCAGGGAGGCGACGAGGCCGTCGAGGAGATCCTCGCGGTGGCGCGGCCCGTGGTGCGCCCGACGACGGTCGAGACCCTGCGCGGACCGCTCGAGCAGCTGCTCAGCATCTCGAACCCCGGCGTGGCCTTCGGCATCGGCCTGGCGCTCACCCTCTGGTCGTTGTCCGCCTACGCGACCGCGTTCGGCCGGGCGATGAACACCGTCTACGACGTCGAGGAGGGCCGACGCATCTGGACGTTCCGCGGCACGATGATGCTCGTCACGCTCGTGCTCATGGTCGCCTTCGCGATCATGGCCGTGATCCTGCTCGTCACGCCCACCCTCGCCGCGAGCATCGCCGACGGCTTCGGGTTCGGGGCGCCCTGGACCACGCTCTGGAACGTCCTCAAGTGGCCCCTGCTCGCGGCCCTGGCCGTGCTCGTCGTCGCGCTGCTCTACTACTTCACCCCCAACGTCCGGCCGCCCCGCCTGCGCTGGGCGTCGTACGGTGCCGGCCTCGCCCTGGTCGTCTGGGCGCTCTGCACCCTCCTCTTCGCGATCTACGTGGCGACGTTCTCCAACTACGACCGCTTCTACGGCTGGCTCGGCGGTGCCCTGGCCGTGCTGCTCTACTCGTACATCAGCAACTTCGTGCTCGTCGTCGGCGGCGAGCTCGACAGCGAGGTCCTGCGGGCCCGGCAGCTGCGCCGCGGCGTCGAGGCCGAGGAGGTCATCCCCCTGCCGGTGCGCAGCCTCGAGCGCGACCACATCCTGGCCCGCAACTCGGCCTGGGACGTCCGCACCGGTCGGCGCCTCCGCGAGCGGGCCGTGCGCGAGCGGGGCGGCCGGGAGGCCCCGGACGAGCTCGAGCGCCTGCACCTCGTGCGCGAGCACCTGGCGCACCGGTCGCGCGTCGCGCGCCCGACGGTGCCGCGCCGACGCTGACGGCCCGGCGCTGACGGCCCGGCAGGAGGCCCGCCCTCAGCCCGCGGTCTCGTCGCCCGGGTCGCGGGCGCCGTCCGGCGTCGAGGCCCCTGCCACGACCGACGACGGGTCGTCGGGCGTGATGACCGGGATCGCGCTCGTGACGACCTCGAGACCGGACAGCCGTGCGGGCGAGAGGACCTTGCGGACCTGCTCCTCGCTCATGAGGCCCGCCGCGACGACGAGCGCGGAGATGGACGCGTTCGTCGTGAGCGCGGTGTGCGCGATGGCCGCCGCCGCCGAGTAGCCGATGTACGGCGTGAGGGCCGTGACGCTGCCGACGTTCGTCTCGACCTGCGCCGTGAGCCGCACGTGGTTGGCCGCGATGCCGTCGACGCAGTTCTCGCGGAGGGTCTGGCAGGCGTGGGCCATCCACTGCAGGCTCTGCAGCACCGAGTGCGCGATGACCGGCTCGAAGGCGTTGAGCTGCAGCTGGCCGGCCTCGGCCGCCATCGTCACCGTGACGTCGGCGCCCGCCACCGAGAAGGCGACCTGGTTGACGACCTCGGGGATCACCGGGTTGACCTTGCCCGGCATGATCGAGGAGCCGGCCTGCCGTGGGGGCAGCGTGATCTCGCCGAGGCCCGCCTGCGGGCCGCTCGAGAGCAGGCGCAGGTCGTTGCAGATCTTGGACAGCTTGATGGCGCTGCGCTTGAGCGCACCGCTGAGGGTCATGAACACGCCCGCGTCGCTCGTCGCCTCGACGAGGTCGGGCGCGGTGACGAGCTGGAGCCCGGTGAGCTCGGACAGGTGCCGACGGACGGCACCCGCGTAGGCGGGGTCGGCGGTGATGCCGGTGCCGATGGCCGTCGCGCCGAGGTTGATCTCGCCGAGCAGCGGGACGACGTCGCGCAGGCGCTGCGCGTCCTCCTGCAGGGTGTGCGAGAAGCCCGTGAACTCCTGGCCCAGGGTCATGGGCACGGCGTCCTGCAACTGGGTGCGCCCCACCTTGAGGACGTCGCGGAACTCGTCGCCCTTCGCCGCGAACGACGCGTGCAGCAGGTCGAGCTGCTCGAGCAGCCCCTGCAGCGTGAGGACCATGGCGATCTTGATCGCGGTCGGGTAGGTGTCGTTGGTGGACTGGCTGCGGTTGACGTCGTCGATCGGGTGCAGGTGCTGGTACTCGCCCTTCGCGTGCCCGAGCAGCTCCAGCGCCCGGTTCGCGATGACCTCGTTGGCGTTCATGTTCGTCGAGGTGCCCGCGCCGCCCTGGATCACGCCGACCCGGAACTCGTCGTGCAGCGCCCCGTCGAGGATCTCCGTGCAGGCCCGCTCGATGACGTCGGCCTTGGCACGGTCGAGCACGCCGAGCTCGGCGTTGGCGCGCGCGGCGGCCTGCTTGACGACGACGAGGGCCCGCACGAGGTCCGGGTAGACCGAGATCGGCCGGTTCGCGATCGGGAAGTTCTCGAGCGCCCTGGCCGTGTGGACGCCCCAGTACGCGTCGGCCGGGACCTCCTTCGGCCCCAGGGAGTCGGTCTCGGTGCGGGTGGCCTGCTCGTCGTGGGTCACGGGTGGTGCGCCTCCGTCGTGGTCGTGGCACCCGGCGCCGCTGCCGGGCGCGTGCTCCCCCGAGACTACGGCAGGGGTGCCCCGCGACGGACGAGCAGGGTGAGCACCTCGAGGTGCGCCGTCTGCGGGAACATGTCGAACACGCGCACCCGTCGGACCTCGTAGGCCGGCATCGCCGCGAGGTCGGCCGCGAGCGAGACGGGGTCGCAGCTGGAGTAGAGCACCACCGCCGGGCCGGAGGCGTCGAGCCAGCCCGCCAGGACCGTGCCGACCCCGCGCCGGGGCGGGTTGACCACGACCAGGTCGGGTGCGGCCTCCTGCGCGGTCGCCCACGCCGTGGCGTCGCCGACCTCGAACGAGACGCCGTCGTGACCGGCCTCGGCGGCGCTGGTCCGCGCGCTCGCGATCGCCTCGGCGCTGAGCTCGACGCCCACGACCCGTCGCCCCGGCCCGGCCAGGTGCAGGGCGAAGCCGCCGACGCCGCAGTAGAGGTCCCAGGCGCTCGCGGGGGCGAGCTCGTCGACCCAGGCGCGCGCCTCGGCGTAGAGCGCCGTCGCGATGGCCGTGTTCGTCTGGAAGAAGCTCTGCGGCCGCAGGTGCAGGGCGACGTCGCCCAGGTCCATCGTCAGGGTCGACCGCTCGGTGAGGGCGACCTCGGTGCTGCCCTCGAGCACGGCGCGGCGCTCGGGCAGGAGGTTCGCGGTCGCCACCGCGAGCGCCGGCAGCTCCGCCCGCAGGCCGGGCAGGGCCTTGCGCAGCCGCGGCACGGCCTCGGTGCTGCGCAGCACGAAGCGGACCATGAGCGCACCGGACGGCGACTCCGTGACCAGCACGTGCTTGAGCTCGCCGCGGTCGGTCGCGAGGTCCCACGGCGGCACCCGCGCGGCCGTGACGAACGCCGCGAGGACCGGCAGCGCGGCCCGGATGCCCGGCGTGTGCAGGCCGCAGGCGCGGAGGTCGGTGACGCCGCCGCTCCCGTCGACGATGCCGAGCAGCGGGGCCTCCACGGTGCCGCCGACGACCATCTTCGCCTTGTTGCGGAACCCCGCCTCGGGGCTCGTCACGGTCGGCCGCCACGCTCCCTCGGGGGCCTGCGGCAGCAGGGCGCGCACGCGCTGCTCCTTCGCCGACACCTGGCGCAGGTAGGGCTGGTCGAGCAGGGTGCACGAACGGCACTCCCCCGCGTCGAAGTAGTCGCACTGCACCGGACGATCGTACGCGGCGGGCGGCGGTGCCCGGGGCGGGCAGGGCCGACCCGGGGTCAGCCGTGCAGTGCGGGGACGATGAGCCAGATGCCGGCGAGCACGCCGACGGCGCAGAGGCCGAAGCAGGCCCGGGCGCCCACCGTGGCGAGCGTCGTCCGGGGCTCGGCGGCCAGGAGGCGCAGGCCCAGCGAGTAGACGCTCACGAGGGCGCACGCGGCGACGAGCGCCACGACCGCGACGAGCAGGAAGGCGGACCAGTCGATCATCGCGAGGGCTCCTCGTCGTCGGTGGAGGGCGAGGGCACGGTCGCCGCCGGGCGGTCGTCCAGGTGCAGGAGGGGGGCCTCGACGCCGCCGGGCGGCGTCTCGAGGCGGCCCCGACGCTCCAGCCGACGCACGCGGCGGCGCGACAGCACGCTCGTCGCGGCCAGGTCGACCTCCATGGCGGACTGCTGCTCGGAGGGACGGCGGCGCGACAGCACGAAGATGCCGCCCACGACCGCGAAGCCGACGACCGCGTCGACGACGAGGCCGACGGTGCCCAGCGACGCGACCAGGGCCGCCGCCGCGCCCACGGCCGCCGACGCGGGCAGGGTCACGAACCAGGCGACGACGATCTTGCCGGCCGTGCCCCACTGGATCTTGGCGCCCCGCCGCCCGAGGCCGGCACCGATGATCGAGCCGCTCGACACCTGCGTGGTCGAGAGCGCGAAGCCCAGGTGGCTCGACGCCAGGATCGTCGCCGTCGTCGACGCCTCCGCCGAGAAGCCCTGGGTGGGCTTCACCTCGGTGAGACCGCCGCCGAGGGTCTTGATGATCCGCCAACCGCCCGTGTACGTGCCGAGCGCGATGGCCAGGGCGCAGACCGTGATGACCCAGAAGGGCGGTTCGGCCCCCGCCGTGAGGAAGCCCCCGGCGATGAGCGTGAGCGTGATGACGCCCATGGTCTTCTGCGCGTCGTTGGTGCCGTGCGCGAGCGAGACCAGCGACGACGTGAAGACCTGGCCGTACCGGAAGCCACCGCGCTCGCTGCGCTCGCCGGACCTCCTGGTGATCGCGTACGCCAGCCGCGTCGCCGTGTACGCGACCACCGCGGCCGTGAGCGGGGCCAGCAGCGCCGGCAGCACGACCTTCGACAGCACGACCCCGAAGTCGACGCTCGCGAGGCCGGCACCGACGACGGCCGCGCCGATGAGACCGCCGAAGAGGGCGTGCGACGAGCTCGAGGGCAGGCCGCGGAGCCAGGTGACCATGTTCCAGACGACCGCGCCGATGAGGCCCGCGAAGATCATCGCGGGGCTGATCTGCACGCCCCCGTCGCCCTCGCGGATGATCCCGCCCGAGACCGTCTTGGCGACCTCGGTGCTGAGGAACGCGCCGACGAGGTTGAGGACGGCGGCGACCGTGACGGCGACGCGGGGCGTCATGGCCCCCGTGGCGATCGGGGTGGCCATCGCGTTGGCGGTGTCGTGGAACCCGTTCGTGAAGTCGAAGAAGAGGGCCACCACGATGACCAGGACGACGAGCAGCGCGATCTCCACCGGCGGGAGTCTTGCACCGGGGTGAACGGCGGTCAACTCGGGGGCGTCCGGCAGGTGTCCGCGCGGTGGACGGCAGGTGCTCCGCCGGGGGCCGACGTCAGACGTGGGGCACGAAGTCCTGCCACACCCTCCGGCGAGCGCCGCGCGGGTCGTCCTCGACCCGGTCGTGCCGGTCCAGGACCAGCGTGCGGCGGGTCTCCTGGTCGTAGAGCGGCCAGTCGGCGACGGCGTGCGTGCGCACGAACTCGAGCCAGCGGTCCTGCATGCGGCGCGCGGTGCGCACGAAGGCGCGACGCCCGCCGAGCAGGCCGAGCGCCAGGCCGAAGGGCGTGCGCACCCGGTCGTAGAGCGCCGTCAGCTCGAGCCCGTGGAAGGCGCCGTAGCCGACGAGGCGCAGGATGCGCGTGGTCGCGTCGAACCGGTAGAAGCGCGTCGGCTGGTGCCGGGCGTGCCGCTCGGCGACCTTCACGGTGGGGAACCAGAAGGCGTAGTCGCCCCCGAAGTCGAGCGCCGCCGGACGGGACGGCAGGCCCGGGTACTGCTCCGCGATCGCGCGGCGGGCGGTCTTGTCGGTCGCCGCGAAGATGGCGCGGATGCGCGGCGCCGTCGTCGCGAGGATGTCGCGACGCCCCGTAAAGACGCTGCCCTCGCGGTCGTTGGTGCCGATGATCAGCGGGACCGGGTGCGCCCTGCCCGCCTTGAAGGCGTCGAGCGGCCGCTCGGGCAGGAACTCGCCGTCGATCACGGGGCAGAGGCTGATCGTGCCCGGGAACTCGTCAGGGGTCCGCAGCTGCAGCGCCGCCGTGGCGCGCACCACGGCGGCCGTCGGCGCCGAGGCCAGCAGGGCGCCCGCGTCCTCGAGCGAGGTCGACTCGAGGTCGTCGCCGTCGACCTGCTCGCTGAGCAGCTCGAGGAACTCCCCCGCCCACCGGGCCGTGACCGCCGGCGGGTACACGGCGTTCGTCGGCGAGCTCTGCGCGATGGCCGCCGAGAACAGCCCACGGGCGGCGGGCACCGTCATCAGGGTCGTCACCGCGTTGCCGCCCGAACTCTCGCCCGACAGCGTCACGCGCTCCGGGTCGCCGCCGAACGCGGCCACGTTGTCGCGCACCCACTCGAGCGCCGCGACCTGGTCGCGCAGGCCCAGGTTCGACTCGAACGGGCGCTCGGGCGTGGACCACCCGCTGAGGTCGAGCCAGCCGAAGCCGCCGAGCCGGTAGTTGAGGCTGACGTAGACGATGCCGCCCCGACGCACGAGGGCCTCGCCCTGCCGGGGGTGCTCGCGCGAGGAGCCCACGCTGTAGGCGCCGCCGTGCACGTAGACGAGCACCGGCAGGCCGTCGCCGGGGCTGCTGCCGGCGGGCGCCACCACGTTGAGGGTGAGGCAGTCCTCCGACTGGGGCGTCGTCGCGTCGACGCCGACGAACTGGCCGCGGTCCTGCGGCGCGGCGGCCCCGAACTGCGCCGCGTCGCGCACGCCCTCCCAGGGCTCGGGCGGGAGCGGCGCCCGGAAGCGCAGGTCGCCGACCGGAGGCGCCGCGAACGGGATCCCCCGCCAGGCGCGGACGCCCCGCTCGGCCACGCCGCGCACGGCACCCGCGGTGGTCGTCCGCACGAGGGGGGCGGGGGCGGCGTCTCGCATCCGCCCACCCTACGAGCGGCTCGTGCACGGGCCCCGCCCGTTCACCGGGAGTTCGGCGGCCCGCCCTCCGGAGCATGATGGGGAGTCCTGCCACGAGGGGAACGAGGCCGCACGTCCATGGAGCTCGCCGAACTGCTCATCATCCTCCTGGGATCGCTCGCCGTCACCGCCTTCGCGCGCTGGCGGGGACTGCCCGCACCCCTGCTCGTCGTCGGCGTCGCCCTCGCGGTGTCGTTCGTGCCCGGGCTGCCCGAGATCGAGATCGACGGCGAGCTCATCCTCACCGTCGTGCTCCCTCCCCTCCTCTACTCGGCCTCGCTCGACGTGTCCCTGCAGAGCTTCCGGGCCAGCCGCGGGTCCATCGTGCGGCTCGGCATCGGCGCCGTGCTGGTCACGGCCTTCGTCGTCGGCGGCGTCGCCTACCTGCTGGTGCCTGACCTGTCGCTGCCCGCCGCGATCCTCCTCGGTGCCGTCGTCGCGCCTCCTGACGCCGTCTCCGCCGCCGCCATCGGTCGGCGCCTCGGCCTGCCGCGCAAGGTGATGACCGTGCTCTCGGGCGAGAGCCTCATCAACGACGCCGCGTCGCTGACCCTCGTCAAGGTGTTCCTCGCCGTCGTGGGCGGGGCGTCGCTGACCGTCTGGGACGACCTCGGCGTCTTCGGGCTCGCCATCGGCGTCGGCGTCGGCGTCGGCCTCCTGCTCGGCGTCGTCGTGCACCAGGTCCGCCTGCGCGTCGACGACCCCGTCGTCGAGACCGTGGTCGGCCTCCTGCTGCCCTTCGTCGCCTACGTGCTCGGCGAGGAGCT
Source organism: Frigoribacterium salinisoli (assembly GCF_054781095.1). Lineage (NCBI taxonomy): Bacteria > Bacillati > Actinomycetota > Actinomycetes > Micrococcales > Microbacteriaceae > Frigoribacterium > Frigoribacterium salinisoli. The sequence continues at coordinate 321,774 of NZ_BAAGVB010000001.1, read as the reverse complement.
CCACGGCTCCGGCGTGCTCGCCGTCGTCTCCGCGGGCCTCTACGTGGGCTTCCGCTCGCCGCGCACCGGCTACGCGACCCGCCTCCAGGAGCGCCCCTTCTGGACCGCCGCCGACGTGCTGCTCGAGGGCTTCGTCTTCGCGCTCATCGGCCTCCAGCTGCGCACCGTCGTCGAGGACGTCGCGGCCAGCGGGCGCGACCTCGGCCAGAGCATCGGGACCGCCTTCGTCGTGCTCGCGGTCGTCGTGCTCGTCCGCCCCGTGTTCGTCTACGCCAGCTACGGCGGCGCCCGCGTGCTGAGGTACCTGCTGCTGTCGCCCGTGCTGCGCCGGCACCGCGGAGCCCGCTGGCTCCGTCGCGTCCGGTACCACCCCCAGGCCCGGCTCGACGTGCGGCAGCTCGCCGTCATCTCGTGGACGGGGATGCGCGGCGTCGTCACCCTCGCCGCGGTCGTCACGATCCCCACCGTGACCGAGAGCGGTGCAGCCGTGCCGGCCCGCGACGTCATGTTCCTCATCGCCTTCGTCGTCACGGTGGGCACCCTCCTGCTGCAGGGGCTCACCCTGCCGCTCGTCATCCGCTGGCTCGGCGTGCAGGACACCGGGCAGAAGGAGCGCGACCTCGCCGCGCAGCTGCGGGTGTTCTCGCTCAGCACGGAGGAGACCGTGCGCTTCGTCGACGAGCGGCGCCCCGCCTGGGAGAAGGCCTTCGGCCGCGACGTCACCGAGCGGGCCGTCGCCACCACCGTCGCCCGGCTGCGTCGCCAGGAGGAGGTGCTGAAGCAGGGCGCGCTCGACGCCGAGGAGGGGGCGGACGACCCCGACCGGCGCGACGACCCGCGGCCCGACTGGGACCCGGCAGGAGGCCCGGGCGCGGGACCGGCCGCGGGTCCCGCCGAGCGCGGCGACGCGGGCGAGGCCGGGACGCCGGCCGAGCGGGCCCGCCGTCGGCGCAGGGCCGAGCCGCGGGCGCACCAGCAGATCCGGCGCGAGCTGCTCGCCCGCCGGCGCGAGGTCGTGCTGCGCGAGCGCGACGCCGGAGCGGTCGACGAGGAGGTCATGCGGCAGGTGCTGCTCGGGCTCGACGCCGAGGAGCTCGCGATGGACACCAACGCGCTCTCGGGCTTCCGGTCGTGACGGTGCCGCGGCGTATCGTCGGAGCGTGAAGCCCGAGCAGACCGCCTTCCGCCGCTGGTACGGCACCCTGCACCCGTCCCTGCAGCTCATCGGCCTGCAGCTGTGGCTGCCGCTGTTCTTCATCGTCGGCTTCTGCCTCTGCTACGTCGCCGCCTTCCACGCACCGCAGCCGCACGACGTGCCCGTGGCCGTGGTCGGCGCCCCGGGGCCGCAGCTCGACCGCCTGCAGGCCGCGCTCGACGACGAGCGGCCCGGGGCGATCCGGCTCGAGGCCGTCGACGACGCCGACGACGCCGCGCGCGACGTGCTCGAGGGGCGCACCGCCGTCGCGGTCGACCTCGACGACGACCGCCTCGTCGTCGCGAGCGCGCACCAGTACCAGGTGGCGGCGCTCGTGCCCGCGCTGCTGCAGCCCGCGCTCGACGCCGAGGGCCTGACGCTCGACCGCGACGACCTCGCCCCCCTGCCCCCGCACGACGAGTACGGCATGGTCTCGATGTACCTCATGCTCTCGTGGTGCATCGGCGGCTACATGGTCGCCATGTTCATCGGGCTCATGGGCGCTCCCCTGCGCCACCGCACCCGGGTCGCCGTGATCGTCGTCGGCGGTGCCGTCATCTCGCTCGTCACGAACGTGCTCGCCGGCCCCGTCATCGGAGCCGTCGAGGGCCACTTCTGGACGCTCTCCGGCATCGCGTGGGCCTGGATCGTCGCCATCGGGCTCACCGTCAACGGCATCAGCTACGTCGCCGGCCGCTTCGTCGCCCTGCCCGCCATGGTCGTCTTCGTCTTCCTGTCCATGCCCGCCTCGGGCGCGGCCTACCCGGCGTGGTTCATGCCGCAGCCGTTCGCCTGGCTGAACCACGTCGTCGTCGGCAGCGGCATCACGGAGATGCTCAAGCGCGCCCTCTACGGCGTCGGCCCCGGCTACGGGCGCGGCGTCGCCATGCTCCTCGCCTACGCGGCCGCGGGCACGGTGCTCATGCTCGTGGGCAAGCGGTGGTGGGAGCACCGCCGGGTGCGCCGCATCGTCACCGGGCGCACCACCATGTTCGCCGACGCCAACGCCGCCAACCGCGACTTCCTCGCCGCGGAGCGCGACGAGGTGCTCGCCCGGCACGGGCTCGTCTCCACCGAGACCGGCAGCATCAGCACCCTGCCGCTCGACGAGCGCGACCCCGACCTCGACGATCCGACGACGGGCAGCCTCCTCCTCGGCCCGCTCGGTGGCCTCGAGGACGACGCCGCCTCGACGCGCACCACGGCAGCCCGGCCCCGCGACGTCGACGGCGCCCGGCCCGCGGACGACCGCCCCGCCGGTGGCGCCCCGGGCCGGGGTGGTGCGGGCCGAGACGACAGCGGGCCCGGAGGCGGCAGCGGGCCCGGAGGCGGTGCCGGGCTCGGAGGCGGTGCCGGGCTCGGAGGCGGTGCCGGCCGGGACTAGCCTGGGCTCTCGTGAAGCGCACCACCTGGCACCGCCTGCTCGTCGCCGCCGTGATCCTCCTGCTCGTCGCCGCCGCCGTCGCCTACGTCTTCTCCGTCGTGCTCGCCCCCGAGGGCCGTGACGTCGCCGGCCGTTTCGTCGGCTACGCCTGGACCGCCTTCGTCCTCGCCGTGCTGGTCGGCACCGTCGACTTCTTCGTGCGCTCCCGCCCCCGCGGCCCGGCGGCGTAGCCGCCCCGCGACGCCGCTCCCCCCTGGCCCGCCCGCCCCTCCGCGCTGGCCTGCCTGCCCTGCTGCCTCCCCCTGGCGGAAAAGGCGACCGCGAGGGCCCTGAGGCCTGGCCGCTCGTGCTGATGGACGGCGTGTCCCCAGCGGCTGGTCGCGTCCGGCGCCGAACGCGACCGTCAGGCGCCGGTGGAGTGCGCCTCCTGATGCCCGAGCCGATCTCGGCGCCCGGCCGCGTCAGGCACCGGACGCGACATCGCGACCTCGACACGCCGCCCCCGAGGGCCCCCAGTCAGCTGTGCCGTCGCTCGTGGTCGCCTTTTCCGACCGGGGGGTTCGGGACGGAGGGCGAGAGGCGGGGGGCGGGGGCAGGGGCAGAGAGCAGGAGGCAGGAGGCACGGGGGCGGGGGCGGGGGCAGGAGGCTCGGGGCGGGCTCGTCGGGGGGCTCGCGTAGGCTCGTGGGCATGCCCTCCCCCGGACGATTCCGCGGCGCGGGTCGGAGCCTCGAGGTGCTGCGCGCAGAGGCCTCCGACGAGCTCGCCGCACTGGTCGAACTGCGCTGCCGGGCCGGTGAGGACCCGTGGGAGGTGATCCCCGGCCTGCCCACGGTCGACGAGCAGGTCGTCATCTCGCTGCGGGCCGACGCACTGGGCCACGACGGCGTCGTCACGCCCACGGGACTGGGCCTGCGCGACGAGCTGGGGTTCCTCCGCGAGATCGCCCTGTGGCACCCGGAGCTCTCCCGGGCGGTCTGGTCGCTCATGGGCCGGCTCGACGAGCACCGACGCGCCTCCTGAGCCCGAGCGACGGCGGGCGGCCAGCACGAGGCGCCCCGGGACGCGGCGCCGCACCGCGGGTACCCTCGCCCGCATGACCGACCAGCACGATCCCACCCCCGCCGCCCCGCACGCCGAGCACGCCGAGCACGCCGACGGTGCCCCCACCACCGGGCAGGAGGCGGCGGGCCACGATCCGGACGGCCTCCTGACCCTGCGCGGCCGGTCGTCCGGCAACGGCGCGGAGAAGGCCGGCACCCCGGAGGCGGCGGACGACGCCGAGCGCGAGGCCGCGGCGCCCGGCCCGGCCGACGTGCACGTGGCGAGCGACGAGTACCTCGAGACGCCGCGGCTCGGCGGGGTGACCGCGAGCGACACCCAGGTCTGAGCGCGCCGGCGGTCGATACGCTCGACCGCATGTCCCAGGCACCGCGCGCCCCGCGCCGACCCGTCACCCGCTCGCACCACGGCCACGACTTCGTGGACGACTACGAGTGGCTCCGCGACAAGGAGTCCCCCGAGGTGCTCGCCCACCTCGAGGCGGAGAACGCCCACACCGACGCCGAGACGGCCCACCTCGCCGGTCTCCGGCAGACGATCTTCGAGGAGATCAAGGGGCGCGTGCGTGAGACCGACCTCGGCGTGCCGGTGCGCGAGGGCGACTGGTGGTACTGGTCGCGCACGGCGGAGGGGTCGCAGTACGGCATCCACTGCCGCGCCCCGATCAGCGGTCCGGACGACTGGACGCCGCCGACCTACCCCGTCGACGAGCCCGCTCCCGGCGAGCAGGTGCTGCTCGACGCGAACGTCGAGGCGGAGGGCGCCGACTTCTTCTCGCTCGGCAGCTTCGACGTCTCGGCCGACGGCCGCCTGCTGGTCTGGAGCGTCGACACGACCGGTGACGAGCGCTACCTGATCCGGGTCCGCGACCTCGAGACCGGCCAGGACCTGCCCGACGAGATCGCCGACACGGCCCCCGGAGCGGTCTTCGACCCCTCGGGCCGGTACGTCTTCTACCCCACCGTCGACGACGCCTGGCGCCCGGACACCATCTGGCGGCACGAGGTGGGCTCGGCCGAGCCCGACGTCGCGATCTTCACGGAGCCGGACGAGCGCTACTGGACCGGCGTGGGCGTGACCCGCAGCCGCCGCTACGTCGTCGTCGAGGTGGCGTCCAAGGTCACGAGCGAGACGATGCTGCTCGACGCCGCCGACCCGACGGGCGAGCTGCGCGTCGTCTGGCCGCGCCGCGAGGGCGTCGAGTACGACGTCGAGCACGCCGTGGTCGCGGGCGAGGACCGCCTCCTGGTCGTGCACAACGACGGCGCCGAGAACTTCGAGCTCGTCGACGTGCCCGCGACCGACCCCCTGTCGACGACCGACCGCCGGGTGCTCGTCGCCCACCGCGACGACGTGCGCCTCGAGGGCGTCGACGCCTACGCCGGCCACCTCGTCGTGGAGTACCGGCGCGAGGCCCTGCCGCGCTTCGCCGTGCTGCCCCTGGGCCCCGACGGCCCTGGCGAGCTCGAGGAGGTCGCGTTCGACGAGCCGCTCTTCGCCGCGGGCGCGAGCGGGGGCGCCGAGTTCGAGCAGCCCACGGTGCGCTTCGGCTACACCTCGTTCGTCACCCCGTCGACGGTCGTCGAGCTCGACGTGCGGACCGGCGAACGCCGTGAGCTCAAGCGCCAGACGGTGCTCGGCGGCTACGACCCCGCCGACTACGGGCAGGCCAGGGAGTGGGCGACCGCGGCCGACGGCACGCGCGTGCCCGTCTCGCTCGTCTGGCGCCGCGACGCGGTGCCCGCCGAGGGCCCGGCCCCGTTGCACCTCTACGGCTACGGCTCCTACGAGCACAGCATCGACCCCGCGTTCAGCGTGGCCCGGCTCTCGCTCCTCGACCGGGGCGTCGTCTTCGCCGTGGCGCACGTGCGCGGCGGCGGCGAGCTCGGCCGGCGCTGGTACGAGGAGGGCAAGACGCTCGCCAAGCGCACCACGTTCACCGACTTCGTCGACGTCGCGCGGCACCTCGTCGCCGAGGGACGCACCACCCCCGACCGCCTCGTCGCCGAGGGCGGGAGCGCCGGTGGCCTGCTCATGGGCGCCGTGGCGAACCTTGCCCCCGAGCTCTTCGCGGGCATCGTCGCGGCCGTGCCCTTCGTGGACGCGCTGACGAGCATCCTCGACCCCGACCTGCCGCTCACGGTGATCGAGTGGGACGAGTGGGGCGACCCCCTCCACGACCCCGCGGTCTACGAGTACATGCGCTCGTACTCCCCCTACGAGAACGTGCGCGAGGGCGTCCTGTACCCGCGGATCCTCGCGGTGACGTCGCTCAACGACACGCGCGTGCTCTACGTCGAGCCGGCGAAGTGGGTCGCGCGGCTCCGCGACGTCGACGCCCCGGTGCTGCTCAAGACCGAGATGAGCGCTGGGCACGGCGGCGTCAGCGGACGCTACGAGTCGTGGCACGAGCGCGCCTTCGAGCTCGCGTGGATCCTCGACGTGCTGGGCCTGGCCGACGAGCAGGAGGCCCGCGACGACGAGCAGGAGGCCCGCGCCGACGAGCGGGACGGCGAGCGGGCCTAGCGCCGGGCGGGGGCCGGGGGCGCGTCGGGGGACGCGCCTCCTGCCCGCCCGTCGACCGCGGCGAGGCCACGGGCGAGCTTGCTGTGCGAGCGGGAGGGTCGTGCCCCGGCGGCCAGCAGCACGGGCTCGACGGCCTCGAAGAGCCGGGTGCCGTCGGCGGGGTCGAGGTCCGTCGCCAGTTCGAGCTCCCACTCGTGCCAGGAGTGCCGGGCGTCCGTGCCGGGGCGCGAGGCCGTGACCGCGTCGTCGGCGAGCTCCGCCAGCTCGGTGCCGTCGGCGGCGCACAGGCGGGTCGGCGTCCGCGCGGTCTCGAGCACGAGCACCGGTGCCGTCGCCCGACCCTCCAGGAGGTCCGTGACGAGCGCCACCAGCGCCTCCGGCACGGCCTCGTCGGCGGCGCCGAGCGGGTGGTGGACCTCCCGACGGCCGCGGTCGCCGGGGAGCTTGAGGTGCCAGCCCTCGTCGCCGCCCCCGGTGCGCCGGCGCAGGGTCACGCGCGCCCCGAGAAGCGCCCGGTCCGCCGTGTCGTGGTAGACGGCGCGGAGGGCCGCCGTCGGCTCCGTCGTCGCCGTCGCGACCGGCCCCACGTCCGTCAGCGACGGCACGACCGCCCCGTCGGCCACGTCGTACTTGCGCTCGATCTCGGTCTGCTCGGTCGTCGTCACCGGCCCAGTCTGCCCGCCCGGTGCCACGGCGTCCCCGAGGGGCGGCGACGGCGTACGCTCCGAGACATGAGCGACGTCGCCCCGAGCCTTGCCGGATGGATGGCGCGTCAGCGCTGGTACGCCACGAAGGGCAGCACCCCCGACATCCGCGTGATCGGCTCCTACGAGTGGGAGGCCGACGACGCCGTCGTCGTGACCCTCTTCGTCATCGACGAGTCGGGCCCGGCGCCCGTCCTGTACCAGGTGCCCGTGGTGGCGCGCCACGCCCCGCTGCCCGGCGGCGACCGCGCCTTCATCGGCTCGCACGACGGCGTCTACCTCTACGACGGGCCGCACGACCCCGCCTACGCCGAGGGCCTGCTCGCGACGATGCGCGACGCCCGTCACGTGCCCGGGTCGGACGTCGACGTCGTGGGCCACTCCCTCGTCGACCCGGGTCGCGTCGTCGGGTCGCGCGTGCTCTCGGGCGAGCAGTCGAACACCTCGATCATCTACGACGTGACCGGCGGCGACGCCGGGCAGGTCATCGCCAAGGTCTTCCGGGTGCTGCACCACGGCGACAACCCCGACGTGACCTCGCAGGCCGCGCTCTCGCGGGGCGGCTCGACGCGCGTCCCCACCTCGTTCGGCTTCGTCACGGGCACCTGGCCCGACGCGGGCCGCGAGGAGGGCACCGCGGGCGGGCACCTGGCCTTCGCGCAGGAGTTCCTGGCCGGGTCCGACGACGCCTGGCGCGTCGCCCTCGAGGCCGCCACGGCCGGCGAGGACTTCACGGACCGGGCCCGCGAGCTCGGCGCCGCGACGGCGGAGGTGCACGCGACCCTCGCCGCCGAGCTCGGCACCGTCGACGCCGGCCCCGACGAGATCGAGGCGGCCCTCGTGAGCATGCGCCGTCGCATCGCCATCGCCGCGCAGGAGGTCCCCGAGATCGCCGCCCACGAGGAGGCCGTCCGACGCGTCTACGACGTCGTCGCCGAGCGCCCGTGGCCGGCGTTGCAGCGCGTCCACGGCGACCTCCACCTGGGGCAGGCGCTCCTCGCCCCGGGTCGAGGCTGGGTCCTGCTCGACTTCGAGGGCGAACCGCTGCGCCCCATGCCCGAGCGGTCGCGGCCCGACGTCACCCTCCGCGACGTCGCGGGCATGCTGCGCTCCTTCGACTACGTCGCGGGCTCGCTCGAGCACCAGACGCCGAGCGTCGACGCCCGCGCCTGGGCCTCGGCCGCGCGGCGGGCCTTCGTCGACGGCTACGTCGCCAGCTCGGGCGTCGACGTGCGGGCCGAGCGTGCCCTGCTCGACGCGTTCGAGATCGACAAGGCCGTGTACGAGGCCATCTACGAGAGCCGCAACCGCCCCGACTGGATCGGGATCCCCGTCGCCGCCGTCGAGCGCCTCGTGGCCCGATCGGCTCCGCAGGGCTGAGCGCGCGCGGCGGACGCCGCCCCGCGGCACGACGCAGGAGGCCCGGACCAGCTGGTCCGGGCCTCCTGCGCTCGTCGTCAGGGGCGCGGCACGTTCCGCAGGTTCGAGCGGGCCATCGCCACGGCCTCGCCCGCGCCGCCGTTCATGACGATCTTCGACATGGCCAGGGCGAAGCCCTTGACCTGCTCGCCGGAGATCGTCGGCGGCAGCGACAGGGCCAGCGGGTCCGTGACGACCTCGACGAGCGCGGGGCCGCGGTGCGCGAAGGCCTGCTCGTAGGCACGGCGCAGCCGCTTCGGGTCCTCGACGCGCACGGAGTGGATGCCGAGGGCCGCCGCGACGGCCGCGTAGTCGACCATGGGCACGTCGACGCCGAAGTCGGGCAGCCCGTCGACGAGCATCTCGAGCTTGACGAGGCCGAGCGTCGAGTTGTTGAAGACGACGATCTTCACCGGCACCTGGTACGCCGCGACGGTGACGAGCTCGCCCATCAGCATCGCGAGGCCGCCGTCGCCCGCCATCGCGACCACCTGACGGTCGGGCTGGGCGTAGTGCGCACCGACCGCGTGCGGGAGGGCGTTGGCCATCGAGCCGTGCAGGTACGACCCGAAGATGCGGCGCTTCCCGTTGGGCGTGAGGTAGCGCGCCGACCAGACGTTCTGCATGCCGGTGTCAGCCGTGAAGATCGCGTCGTCGGCGGCGAGCTCGTCGAGCACGCTCGCGGCGTACTCGGGGTGGATCGGCGTCAGCTTGTCGGCCCGCTTCGTGTAGGCACCGACGGTGCCGCGCATGAGCTCGTCGTGCTTCTTGAGCGTCTTCTTCAAGAACTTGTCGGCCTTCTTGGGCCTCACGAGCTCGAGCAGCCGACGGACGGTCGGCCCGACCTCGCCGTGCACCGCCAGCGAGACCTGAGCGCGGCGGCCGATGACGGACGCGTCGGCGTCGACCTGCGCGATGAGCACGTCGTCGCCGTCGGGCAGGAACTGCGGGTACGGGAAGTCCGTGCCGAGCAGCACGAGCACGTCGGCGTCGTGGATGCCCGCGTGCGCGGCGCCATAGCCCAGGAGGCCCGTCATGCCCACGTCGTACGGGTTGTCGTACTGGATCGCGTCCTTGCCGCGCAGGCTGTGCCCGATCGGCGCCTTCAGCCGCCCCGCGAGCTCGACGATGTCGTCGTGCGCCCCGCGGCCGCCCTCACCCACGAAGAAGGCGACCGTGCCGGCCCGGTCGAGGGCGTCGGCGAGGGCGCGCACGTCGGCCTCGGCGGGCACGAGCTCGGGACGCCCGGTGCGCGTGATCACCGGGGGCGTGCCCTCGGCCTCGAGCTCGGCGATGTCGCCGGAGAGCGTCACGACGCTGACGCCCTCGCCGGCGAGCGAGGAGCGAATGGCCGAGCCGATCACGCCGCTGGCCTGCGCCGCGGTCGAGATGAGCTCGCAGTAGCCCGAGCACTCGACGAAGAGGCGGTCGGGGTGGGTCTCCTGGAAGTAGCCGCTGCCGACCATCGAGCTCGGGATGTGCGCCGCGATGGCCAGCACCTTCGCGCGGCTGCGGTGCGCGTCGTAGAGCCCGTTGATCAGGTGCAGGTTGCCCGGGCCGCACGAGCCCGCGCAGACCGCGAGCTCGCCGCTCATCTGCGCGTCGGCGGAGGCCATGAACGCGGCGGCCTCCTCGTTGCGCACGTGGATCCAGTCGATGCCGCCCTTCGCGGAACCGCCGGTGCGTCGGACGGCGTCCGAGATCGGGTTGAGGCTGTCGCCGACGATGCCGTAGATGCGCCTCACCCCCACCGCGACGAGCTGGGCGATGAGCTGGTCGGCGACCGTGCGTGCCATGGGCGATCCTCCTGGGTGGTGGTCGGTGGTCCTGGGTCCCGGCCCGGGGACTGGCCACCGGACGCAGGATCCCCATCGAACTCCCCCGCAGGTCCACGTTCGCCCGGTGGCCGCCCGTTCCCTGGCGACCGTCGGGGGCGGGGCCTACCCTGTCGGCATGAGCGACACCGCCACCTACGTCCCCGAAGCCGGCTCCGTGACCATGTTCAGCACCACCTGGTGCGGCTACTGCGCCCGGCTCAAGCAGCAGCTCACCAAGCAGGGCATCGCCTTCACCGAGGTGAACATCGAGGAGGTCCCCGGCACGGCCGACCTCGTCGCCAGCGTCAACGGCGGCAACCAGACCGTGCCTACGCTGATCTTCCCCGACGGCTCGACGGCGACCAACCCCTCGCTCGCCGAGGTGCAGACGCGCCTGGCATGAGCCCCTCGCGTCCGTCGAGGGTGCTCGTGCTGGGCGGCACCGCGTGGCTGGGGCGGCTCGTCGCCGAGGGAGCCCGGGACGCCGGGCACGACGTCACCGTGCTCGCCCGCGGCGAGGCCGGTGCACCGCCCGACGGCGTGCGCTCGGTCGTCGCGGACCGTGACGAGGTCGGCTGCTACGCCGAGGTGGCCCTGTCCGACTGGGATGCCGTCGTCGAGCTCACGAGCACGCCCTCGCGGACGCTCGGCGCGCTGAGCGCGCTGGGACCTCGTACCGCTCGATGGGTCGTCATCTCGACCACGAGCGTCTACTCCGACACCGCGACGACCGGAGCGGACGAGACCGCAGCCGTCGTCGACCCCGGCACCACGGACGACGCGCCCTACGCCGCGGCGAAGGTCGCGATCGAGCAGCTCGTCCGCGAGGGTGCTGGCGAGTCCCGCACCCTCGTGCTGCGGGCCGGGTTGCTGGGCGGAGCCGGCGACCTCTCCGGCCGCTCCGGCTGGTGGCCCTGGCGGGCGAGCCGCCCGGGGCCGCTCGTCGTCCCCGACGAGCCCGACCTGCCGACGCAGCTGCTCGACGCGCGCGACCTCGCGGCCTTCGTGGTCGCCCAGCTCGTGGGCGGCGCCGTCGGCGTGCTCGACGTGGTGGGTCCCGTCGTGCCCTTCGGCGACCTCGTCGCCACGGCGCTGGAGGTCGCGGGTCGGTCGTCCGACGACGTGCTCGTGGTCCCGCCCGCCCTGCTCGAGGCGCTGGGCGTGCAGTACTGGGCGGGGCCGTCGTCCCTGCCGCTGTGGTTGCCGCGACCCGGCCACGACGGGTCCGTGAGCCGGTCCGGCGCCGCGGCCCGCGCCTCCGGCCTGACGACGCGACCCCTCGCCCGGACCCTTCGCGACGTCCTCGCGTGGGAGGCGACCAGGGACGACCAGCCCCGCCGCGCCGGCCTCACGCCCGACGACGAGCGACGCGTCCTCGACGGCACGGCCTGATCCCTGCGGAGGGCCGTGCCCGGACTCGCTCCGGGTGGAGCCCGGACCGAGGGGATCGGGGTCGGCGGCTCAGCTCGGGGTCGGGCCGGCGAAGAACTCGATCTGGTTGCCGTCGGGGTCCTTGACCATGAGGGCGGTGCCGAAGTCGACGTCCTGCAGGTCGGAGTCGATGCCGGCGTCCCGGGCGTGCCGCTGCCAGGCGACGACCTCGTCGCGGTCGGTGCAGCGCAGGCCGATGTGGTCCAGGCCGGGCAGGGTCGGGTCGAACGGCGCCGCACCGCCCTCCGCGTACGCCGTCACGCCGAGGATCTGCCCTCCGCCGACCGCGAAGAGCCGCCGGTCGAGGCCGTCGAGCTCGATGCGCCCCACAGGATCGGCGCCGAGCAGGCGGGAGTAGAAGGCGACGCCGCGGTCGAGGTCGGAGACGGTGATGGCCACGTGGGCGTAGCCGTGGAGGTCGGGCATGGTGCTCCTCTGGTCGGGAGGTCCACGGTGCTCTCGGCGGCTGGGCGGCGGGTGCGCGATGTCCGCGGGGCGAGGCAGCGCTCCTCCCCAGCCCGGCCCCTCGCGGAGTCCTCCACGAGGACTCGCACGGTCCGCACGGTCGCCCAGGACGTTCAGCACGCTGGTCGGGTGTCCGATCGCCTGACCGATCTCGCTGCCCTCGTGCTCCGGGAGCGCCGGACGCCCCCTAGGTGCCCGCGTCTCCCGTCGGACCCGATCCGCGGCACCCGCCGCGCGTCCGCGGCACCCCGCGCGTGCAGCGCACCCCCGTGCGACGGGGTGCCGTGCACGACGCGGGGTGCGGTGCAGGACACGGGGTGCGTGCACGACAGGGGGGGCGCGGTGCGAGGACGGCCCCGGCCCGGGGCCGGAGGGCCGACGCCGGAGCGGGTCAGCCCCCGAGCGCCTCGGTGAGCAGGGCGACGAGCGCCTCCAGCTGCACGTCGGTGGACGCGACCAGCTCGCTGTCGTCGCCGTCGAGGGCACGGGCGGCGAGGCCGGCCTTGCTGTCGATCAGCTCGGCGATCTTCGTGTCGATCGTGTGGGCCGCGATGACGCGCCACGCGGTGACGGGCTCCTCCTGCCCGATGCGGTGCACGCGGTCGATGGCCTGCGTCTGCTCGGCGTCGGTCCACGAGAGCTCGGCGAGCACGACGTTGGACGCGACCTGCAGGTTGAGGCCGACCCCGGCCGCGGTGAGCGAGCAGACGACGACCGAGACGTCGGGATCGTCCACGAACGCGTCGATCTGACGCTGCCGCACCGCAGGAGTCTGGTCGCCGCGGATCGACGAGTAGCGGAGCCCACGCTTCGCGAACGTCTGCTCCGCGATGTCCATGACGTCGACGTGCTTGGCGAAGAAGACCACCTTGCCGACGTTGCGCGCGAGCTGCGCGGTGTAGTCGGCCGCGAGGCCGGCCTTCGCCTGACCGATGCGACGGACCATGCTGAACACGTTCTCGCCCGAGCTGGCCTGGGCGTCCTCGAGCTCCCACCGCGCGACCTGCCGGACGAGGTCGTGGTCGATGCCCTCGACGCGCTTGCCGGAGGCCCGGGTCGTCAGGGCGGTCCGGTACTTGGCCACGAGGCGTCGGGCGAGCTCGCGCTCGGCCTCTCGGATCGAGCGTCCGGCCTCGTCGTCGAGCTCGACGGGCAGGTCCGCCACGCGGCGGGCCGGGATGTCGGCCGCGACGTCGACCTTGCGACGCCGCACGATGCCGAGGTCGATGACGATCTCCCGCGCCGAGGCGAAGAACCCGGGGTCACCGGGGGTGAGCCCGGCCTCCTCGAGCCGCTCCATGAGCTCGGCCGCCGGCTTCTTCTCGTCGATCCAGCCGAGGAACTCCCAGATGGCCCGGAAGTCCTCGATGTCGTTGATGAGCGGCGTGCCCGTGAGGGCCATGAGAAGGGGGTGCGCGGTGCGCGCCCGGATGCGCTGCGAGAGCTGCAGGACGTGCCGTGACCGCTGCGACTCCTTGTTCTTGATGAAGTGGGCCTCGTCGACGATCATGCCCTTGAAGCCGAGGTCGCCCAGCCAGCCGACGTGCCGGTCGAGCACCTCGTAGTTGACGATGACGACGTCGGCGAACGCGTCGAGTTCGGCGCCGTCGCCGTGGATCACGGTCGCCGAACGGTTCGGGGTCCAGAGCGAGACCTCCCGGGCCCAGTTCGTCTTGACCACGTTGGGCACGACGACCAGCAGCGGGTACGCGTCGGCGGCCTGCGCGGCGAGCAGCGACTGCGCGGTCTTGCCGAGGCCGGGCTCGTCGGCGAGCAGGTAGGTGCGGTGGCCCTCCCTGGCGGACTCGACGAGCTGGGCCTGGTGGCGCATGAGCACGGCGCCCGAGGCCGCCGCGACGCTCGTCGGCTCGGGGAGCGGCATGCACGCGGGTCCGCCGCCGGCACCGTGCTCGAAGGACTTGAACAGCGGGCCGAACAGCTCCCAGTTCGCCAGGCGCACCGGGTGCACCTGGCGCGCGGCCTCGGCGAGCGAGAAGTCCGGCGGCAGGAACGGGTTCGCGAGCTGGCGCGACACGACGGACCGCGGCACGACCTGGCGCTCGGTGCGCTCGGGCACGGGCGCGGCCTCGGTGACGACGACCTGCTCCTCGGGCGCGAGCTCGATGCCCGCCGCGAGCTGCAGGTCGCGCTTGAGCGCCCGTGCGGTCTCGGACACGGTGGCGTCCTCGGCGAGCAGCGCGATGAGCGACGTGTCACGGGCGGCGGTCTTCGCGAGGATCTGCGCCACGCCGTCGAGCCGCTTCAGCTGCTCGGCGCGTTCGGCGTCGGTCACCTCGCGGTCGGCCTTGACCCGGGCGCGCTCCTCGCGCATGAGGAGCGCGACGACCTGGAACTTGGTGCGTGCGGAGGGCTTCACCGCTCCGCGCTGGGCCGACGCCTCGACCTCGCGGACCACGCGGGCCAGGACCGGGATCAGCCCCTCGTCGTCGCCGCCGCGACGGCGGTGCGGTCGCGCCTGGGAGCGACCGCCGCCCGTGCGGGCGCCGCCGGCGCGGGTCTGTCCGGAACGGGTCTGGCCTGGTCGAGCCAAGGCTCCTCCTCGTGGCCGCGTCGGGCGGCCGGTGCTTTGCGTCGCGCCGCAGGGTCGACGACCCGGAGCACGGAACGGGCGGACCGGCTCGTGACGAGCGGACCGTGGAGCGCGGGACCGGCCGAGGACGACTCGGACCCGGGCCAGCCGGCACAGGGGTCGAGGGTGATCGAACCAGGAGGCCGGACGGCGGCGAGCGCACCCACGAGAGGGGGACGCGGCGCTGGTCTGATCCTACGCCGGGGCCGCGCCCGCCCGCCACTCGGCGGACAGCGTGTCGCGGGTCGACCGGGGACGGGCCTCCTGCGCGTCGAGCGGGGCGGCCGGCGGGGAGCCTCGAGCGCGCTCAGGCGAGGGCGAGCGCACCCGCGGCGGCGTCGACGAGCTGGGACGCCTTGCGGTGGCCGGAGTCGGTGCCGAGCGTCGCCTGCCCGCCCGCGTGGGCGAGCAGCTGCGAGGCGACGCCGGGGGCGAGCCGGTCGGCGAGGTGCGGGTGCCGGGTGGCCCAGGCACGCCCGCAGCGGTCGGCGAGGTGCTCGCAGGCCCGGGCCTCGGCCTCGTCGCCGTTGCCGCGGTGCCACTGCGCCGTGACGACGAGGTGCGCGACGAGGCCGGCGGCGTCACGGGCGGGGTGCCCCCAGCCGGCGGTGTCGACGTCGAGCAGCCCCGTGACGCGCCACGGCTCGTCGGGGTCGACGAAGAGCTGCTCGAGGTGCAGGTCGCCGTGGACGACGACGAGGGCGTCCCCGGCCCAGGTGGCCCGCCGGGCGTCGATCGCGTCGTAGAGCGCGGCGATGTCCCCGGCCCGCTCGGGGAGCGCGCCGACGAGGGTGGCCCGGTGCCAGGCGGCGTGGTCGAGCGCGTCGCCCTGGGCCGCGCGCACGGCCTGGACCGTCGCGGTGCGCGTGCCGAGGTCGGCGACGGCCTCGGCGAAGCGGTCGTCCTCGGCCAGGGCGAGCACGCGCGTCCCGGCGGCCACGCCCGGCGCGCGCTCGAGCACCAGGAGGCCGTCCGCACGGGTCGCGAGGACCCGCGGCACGGGCAGTCCCGCGGCCAGGAAGGCCTGGTGCAACGCGGAGATCGGTTCGGCGCGGTCCGGCCGGACGACCTTGAGGAAGAGCGTCGTGCCCTCGGCGTCGAGCCGGATGACGGCGCGCTTGCCCGGTCGGTAGGCGGCCACGCTGAGGACGGGGCGTTCGACGTGCACGCCGAGCTCGCCCAGCGACCGCTGCACCCGGTCGGGGTAGGTCACCCCGGCGAGCGCAGGGAGGACGGGGTCGTGGGGGTAGGCCCAGACCGAGACGGGGCGCCCGGTCGACGGGTCGGTGGTGACGACGGACCCGGAGGCGGGGCGCACGACGTCGGTGTCGACGAACGTCAGGACGGTGGCCTGGGTGCCCGTGGCGTCGACGGTGTCGACCTCGTAGCCGTAGAGGAACCCGCTGCCGGAGGGTTCGACGGAGTGGGGCCGGAACGAGACGACGGTCACGCCCGTGCCCGCGAACGCCTGCGGGAGCACCGCCGCCGAGTCTGGCCACACGTGTCGAGTCAAGCAGGTCCCAGCTGGAGATCGACGACGGTCGTGGCCGATCGGGCGCGTGTCGTCACCGTTCCGTGACCGGCGCCCCCGGCCCGGCCCGGGCGCGGCCCCCGCCGGGCCAGGCCTAGCCTGGTGGCGTGAAGCTCGTCGCGCCCCTCCGTCAGCCGACGCGCACGCCCCTGCTGCAGGTGGCGAAGACGAGCGTCGCGGTCGTCGTGGCGTGGTTCCTGTCGCTGGCCCTGCTCGGCGAGGCGCTGCCGATCTTCGCGGCCATCGCCGCCCTGCTCGTCGTGCTGCCGAGCGTCAACCAGTCCCTGGTGCGCGGCCTCGAGCGCAGCGTGGGCGTCGTCGTCGGCGTGGCCATCGCCTACGGTGCGGGCCTCGCCTTCGGCGACGCGACCTGGCTCGTCCTGGCCGTGGTCGTGCTGAGCCTCGTCGTGGCCTGGCTGGCGCGGCTGACGCCGAGCTCGGCGAACCAGGTGCCGATCTCGGCGATGCTCGTGCTGACGATCGGGGCGACGACGCCCGCGTACGCGATCGACCGCGTGCTCGAGACGATCATCGGCGCCTCCGTCGCGCTCGTCGTCAACGCCCTCGTCGTGCCGCCCGTGCTGCTCGGGCCGGCGCACCTCGCCGTGGGCCGGTTGGCGCGCGACCTGGCGGCCGTGCTCGACGAGCTGGCGGCGGCCCTCGAGGCGCCGGCCCCGCCCGGGGCGCTCGAGGCGACGCTCGAGAAGGCCCGGGGGCTGCGCGAGCTCCAGCCGAAGGCCGTGGCCGCGATCGCGACGGCGGACGAGAGCCTGCGTCTCAACCCGCGCCGCTCGCGGAACCGGGCCGTGCTCGACGCGGACCGGCAGCTGCTCGCGACGCTCACGATGGTCCTCCGCCGCGTCGTGCCGATGACCCGCTCGCTGCACGACCACTACTCCCCCGACCTGCCGGACGACGCGGTCGTCGAGCGGCTCGCCGAGGAGCTCCGCCGCGCCGCCCACGACGTGCGCCTGCTCGCCCGCGACCCCGCGCAGCGACCGTCAGGAGGCACGGACGGCCCCGACGACTCCCCCGCCCTCACGGCGCCCCTCGCGGTGCCCGAGCCCGACCCCGTGCACTGGGTGCTGATCGGCTCGCTGCTGGAGGACCTCCGCCGCGTCCGTGAGGAGCTGGTCGGCGGGTACGATCCCGAGGGTGCCGAGCTGCCCGACGACCCCGACGGGCTACGCCCCCTGGGGCCTCGACCTCGACCCTGAG
Organism: Frigoribacterium salinisoli; assembly: GCF_054781095.1. Classification (NCBI taxonomy): domain Bacteria; kingdom Bacillati; phylum Actinomycetota; class Actinomycetes; order Micrococcales; family Microbacteriaceae; genus Frigoribacterium; species Frigoribacterium salinisoli. Next base: position 304,433 of record NZ_BAAGVB010000001.1, on the reverse strand, counting down.
CCGCTCGGGCTGGTCCCGCTGGTCGTGACGACCGCGGTCGGCCCCGTGCTCGTGCACCACGACCCGCGCCCCTCGGGCCGGAGCGGCCGCCGGGCCACGGTGCTGCTGCACGGCGCAGCCGGCTCGTGGACGACCTGGACGCCCCTGCTGCGCGCCGCCCGCGAGAGCGGCGCGCCCCTCGCGCGCCCGGTGCTCGTCGACCTGCCCGGCTGGGGCGGTTCCCCCGCGCCCGTCGCGCCCCTCGCCCTCGACGACGCGGTCGACGTGGTCGTCCGCGTGGCGGAGGAGCTCGGCGCGACCGAGCTGGAGGTCGTCGGCCACAGCCTCGGCGGCTCGGTCGCGCTGCAGCTCGCCGCGACCCGCCCAGACCTCGTCACCGGAGCAGGCGTCGTCTCGGGCACGACCTTCGCGGCCCTCGACGCCGTGAGGCACCCCTGGCGGGGGCTGCGCCGCCTGCCTGCGTTCACCCTGCTGCGCGCGGCGTTCGCCGTCGTGCCCGACGCGGCCCCGGTCCTGCTGGGCGCCGCGACGCGCGTCGGCCTGCTCCGAGCACTGTCGGCACCCGTCTTCCGGCACGTGCGGTCCGTCGACCGCAGCGTCCTCGAGGCCTTCGTCGCCGAGATCCGGCCCCGGGCGTTCCTCGACGCCGCACGGTCCGGACGCGACCTCGACACCCACGGCTGGGGGCGCACCGAGGCACCGGTCGTCGCCGTGTCGGGCGCCGACGACGCGTTCGCCCGGCACGACGACCTCGACCGGCTCGTCGCCACGGTGCCGCGAGCCCACGCCGTGCTGCTGCCCGACTGCGGGCACTTCGCGCACGTCGAACGGCCGGAGGAGACCCTCGCGGCGCTCCGGGCGGGCGGGGTGGCGGGGGCGACCCGCGCCTCCTGACGCTCAGCAGGCGCGGAGCCGCGGAGGCGGAAGCGGAAGCGGAAGCGCGGACGGTCGCCTCCGGAGCCGAACGCGACACTGCGGCTGCGACGCCCCGCACGACGATGGTTCCGAGCCGTCGAGGAGAACGCCCTCGTCGCCTTGTCCGAGCCGGACCGGCAGGGCGATCCCCCGCCGCGAATCCTGAGGCGCAGGAGGCACGGACGGTCGCGTCCGGCGCCGGACGCGACTCCTCGAGAGCGACACGCCGTCGGGCACCGGGTCAGGACGGTCGCCAGCGCACCCGTCGTCGCCTTTTCGGAGCAGGGCAGGGCCGGGCGGGGCCGGGCAGGGCGGGACGGAGCAGGGCGGGACGGAGCAGGGCAGGGCAGAGCGGAGCGGGGGCGGAGCCGGGCGGGGGGCGGGACGCGCGGGAGCGCGGGGCGGGTCAGCGGGGGTCGAGGCGGCGGAGGGCGGCCTCGGCGGGGTCGTCGGTCGCGGCGGCGTCGTCGACGACCGCGTCGGGAGCGGAGACGAGGCGCACGCCCGGGGCCGACCCGGCCGCCGCGGGGCCCTCCTCGACGGCGAGCACGGCGAGGTCCTGGCTGGCACGGTGACCCAGCGGTCGGAAGTGCCCGTCGACCGCGAGCTCGACGTTCGTCGCGCCGGGCAGCACGCTGCCCTCAGGGACATGCAGGTCGAAGCCCGAGAAGAGGCTGGTCACGCGCGCGTTGACCTCGAGGTTCTCGGCGAGGTGCAGGAGGTCGGCGTCGCGCGGCGAGAAGACGCGCAGCTGCGGCGCCGGCAGCAGCAGCGCCCACCGGCTGCCCGAGTACGGGCTGTTGACGGAGACCATCCGGTCGATCCGGTCGTCGGAGTCGGTCTGCACCATCATCGTCTTGCCGATGAGGCCGCCCTTGCTGTGGGCGAGGACGACGACGCCACGGAGGTCGTGCGCGTCGAGCACCGCCTGGGCGCGCTCGGCGGTCTCCTGGATGGGCCGGCTGTTGTGCGCGAGGCCGGGCACGACGACGATCGGGTGCCCCGCCGCGGCGAGCCGCTCGGCCACGGGGCGGAGGAACCGCCACGTCTCGAAGACCCCGGGCAGCAGCAGCACCGGCGCGCGGTCGCCGCTCTTCCACGTGCGGGGCACGGTGCGCGCACCCCGGCCGACGAGGTGGATCCGGACCACGAAGACGTAGTCGAGGGCGAGCGTGCGGAGCACGCGCAGCGGCCCGATCCGGCGGCGGGGAGAGCGGTCGGCCATGTCCCGACCCTAGCCCGGGGGCGCAGGTCGGTCGCTGGGCGTCGTCCCCCGGTCCGTCCCCTCCGCCGGCAGCACGCCCCAGGGCTCGTCGTCCGGCCAGGCGACCGCGTCGACGGCCTCGAGCGCCGTGGCCACGAGCTGCTGCCACGCGGCGCTCGAGGCGGGTCCGACCGGGACGGCGAGCGCGTGGGCGAGCAGGCGTCGCGCCTCCTGCGCCCTGCCCCCGCGTGCGGCGCGGCTCGCCGCGTCGGCGACGTCACCGAGCACGACCTCGAGCTCGACCCGCTGGGAGCGGCGCGCGCCGCCCGGCGCCCCGATCGCGGTCCACGCGGCTTCCAGCTCGGCGCCGAGCCGCAGCACGACGTCGGTAGTCCGCCCCTGCACGGGCAGCGGCCCGGTGAGGACCGATCCCGTCCGTGCTCCGGTCGCGCGTCGTGCGTCCTCCGCCGCCATGGTCGCCCCCCTCAGAGCCGTGGCGACGACCTGCCGGGCTCGGGTGCGCGGCGGTCGTCCGTCGGCTCGGGGCCGATCCCGGCACCGTAGCAGGAGGGCCGCCCCGTTCACAGGACGCGTTCGGGGTCCCGGGGTCTACCGTCCACGACGCACCGGTCGCTCCGGTGCCCACCGACACCGTCCCCGACCGAAGGAGCATCCGTGTTCAAGGGATCCGAAGCACTCCGCGAGAACCTCCAGAAGGTCCTCGTCGACCTCATCGAGCTGCACGTCCAGGGCAAGCAGGCCCACTGGAACCTGCTCGGCTCGAACTTCCGCGACCTGCACCTGCAGCTCGACGAGATCGTGGAGGCCGCCCGTGGCTTCTCCGACGAGGTCGCCGAGCGCATGCGCGCCGTCTACCTCGTGCCCGACGGCCGGACGAGCACCGTCTCGGCCGGCACGAGCCTGCCCGAGTTCCCGGAGGGCCCCGTCGAGACGACCAAGGTCGTCGACCTCATGGTCGAGCGCATGTACGCGGCGACGTCGACGATGCGCACCGTGCACGACGACGTCGACGAGGAGGACCCGACCACGGCGGACGTCCTGCACTCCGTCCTGGAGCGCCTCGAGCAGCTCGCGTGGATGACGGGCGCGGAGAACCGCCACCCCGACGCCGACCAGCAGGACGAGTCGACGCTGGACCGCGTCCCCGCGAACTGACCCGACCCCTCCCGACGCGGGCCGTGCCTCCTGGGCCCGGCCCGCGTCGTGCGTCCACCCCGCACCGCACCCGACCGAGAGGCACCCCCGTGACCCAGCCCACCGCTCGCTACGACCACGTCCTCGTCGGCGGAGGCATGACCGCCGACGCCGCCGCGAAGGCCCTCGCCGAGGCGACGCCCGACGCGTCGGTGCTCGTCGTCAGCCCCGACGTCGACCCGCCCTACACGCGCCCCGCGCTGTCGAAGAAGCTCTGGACCGACCCCGACTACACCCAGGCCGACAACGACCTCGGCACGGTCGGGGCGACGGGCGCCGAGCTGCGCCTGCGCACCCGCGTCGAGTCGATCGACCGCGAGGCCCGCACCGTCGCCCTGTCCGACGGCAGCACGGTCGGCTACGGCCGGCTCCTGCTCGCGACCGGCGGCACGCCGAGCGACCTCGGCCTGCCCCAGGACGACCGCGTCGTGGCGTTCCGCACCGCCGAGGACTACAGGAGGCTCCGGGCCCTGTCCGGCGAGGGTCGCCACGTCGCGGTGGTCGGCGGCAGCTACATCGGCACCGAGCTCGCCGCGGCCCTCGTGCAGCAGGGCACGCGCGTCAGCCTGGTGTTCCCCGACGCGGTGCTCGGCGGGAGCGTGTTCCCGCCCGAGCTCGCGGAGTCGTTCGCCCGCCGCTACGAGGAGGCCGGCGTCGAGCTCGTCGGCGGCCACCGCGTCGCCGGGGGCACCGTCGACGACGCCGGCGTGCACCTGGCGCTCGAGCCCGCCGGCGACGGCGCGGACGCGGGCGACGAGACCCTCGACGTCGACGCGGTCGTGCTCGGGCTGGGCATCACGCCCGCCACCGAGCTCGCCGAGGCGGCCGGGCTCACCGTCGACGACGGCATCGTCGTCGACGCGACCCTGCGCACCGACGACCCCCTGGTCTTCGCCGCGGGCGACGTCGCCTCGTACCCGGACCCGATCCTGGGCCGCCGCCGCGTCGAGCACGTCGACAACGCCAAGGAGCAGGGCGCCACGGTCGGCCGCATCATGGCCGGCAGCGACGAGCGCCACGAGCACACGCCGTACTACTACTCGAAGGTCTTCGACCTGTCGTACGAGGCCGTCGGCACGCTCGACGCGTCGCTCGAGACGGTCGTCGACCGCACGGGCGACGACCAGGCCGTCGCGTACTACCTCGACGAGGGCACCGTCCGCGGCGTCCTGCTCTGGAACGTCGAGGGCGCGCGCGACGCGGCACGGCAGGTGCTCGCCGAGGCGGGAGCGCTCACGCGGGACGACCTGCCGGGCCGCGTCCGAGCCTCCTGACCACCGGCCGGGGCCCGCTCCGCGGCGGTCCCGCCCGGGTCAGCCGCCGATCCGCGCGAAGCGGTACGGCGGCAGGCCCGGGCGGTCGAGCTCGAGGGCGAAGAGCCCGCCGCTGAGCGGGTGCTCGGCCAGCTGCGCCTCGTCCATGCCCTCGCGGGACGAGCCGACGAAGAGCGTGCGGAGGTCGTCGCCGCCGAAGGCGACGCCCGTGAGCTGCGGCACCGGGAACGCGATCTTCTCGAGGAGGTCGCCCTCCGCGTCGAGGTGCACCACGACCCCCTCCCCGAACACGGCGCCCCAGAACTCCCCGCGGGAGTCCCGGGCGAGGCCGTCGTGCGCGCTGCCGCTCGTGAAGGGCTCGAGGTCGCCGGTCACGCCGTCGGGGCCGTACGGCGCACGGTAGATGGTCTCGTCGCCCGTGTCGGTGACGTAGAGCACGCTGCCGTCGTCGTTCCACTCGAGGCCGTTCGTCGTGCCGAAGCCGTCCGCGAGGACCGTGACGTGGCCCGCGGCCGTCACGCGGTAGAGCACGCCGTCCTCCGCGCCGTCCTCCTCGTCCATCGACCCGACGACGAAGGCGCCGAACGGGTCGCACTTGCCCTCGTTGAAGCGCATGCCCTCGTGGGCGTGCTGCACGGTGGCGAGCGTGGCGACCTCGTCGCCGTCGCGCTCGAGCACGACGACCCGGTCCTCGAGGGCCGCCACGAGACCGCCCCCCTCGCAGAGCTGGAAGGACGGCAGCGGCGGGTCCACCTTCCTCTGCTCGTCGCGGCCGTCCGGGGTCGTGCGGTGCAGGACGCCGGCCGTGATGTCGGCCCACCAGAGCACGCCGGCGTCGACGTCCCAGACGGGGCTCTCGACCAGGGTGGCCTTCGCGTCGAGGAACAGGCGGGGTTCGGGCATGGAGCGTCCTTCCGTAGCGGTCCCCCAGGCCTACCCGCCGACGGCGACGGAGGGCCGGAGGCGCGCCCGGGCTTGACCCCGGTCGCGCACCGGTGCAGGGTGACCTCCCGCGCCTCCTGGTCGTCCGTCCCGGGGTGGTCGGCTGCTCGCTGTGAATCGCACCGCGCGCGCGGGCACGACGCGCCCGCGCGGTGCACGGTGGACGGGTGAGCACCGACATCGAGATCGATCCCGCCGACACCGACGCCAGCTTCGGGGACGACGCCCTCGGCGACCGCGACGCCAGCGAGCGCGAGGACGCGCCGGAGGCCCGCGTCGACGGCTACGTCGACCTCCGCTCCTACGCCGCCATCGGCGACGGCCGCACGGTCGCCCTCGTCGCCCGCGACGGCCAGATCGACTGGCTGCCCGTGCCGGCGCTGCACTCCCCTCCCGTCTTCGCCGGGCTCCTCGACGCCGGCCACGGCGGACGGGTCGAGCTCCGGCCCGACGGCCCCTTCACGAGCACCCGGGAGTACGTGCCGGGCACGAACGTGCTCGTCACCCGCTTCGCGACCGCGACGGGCGTCGTCGAGGTCACCGACGCCCTCGTCGTCGGCATCGCCGGCCGGCTGCCCTGGACCGAGCTCGCCCGCCGCATCGAGGGCGTCGAGGGCACCGTCGACATGCGCTGGGCCGTCGTGCCGGGCAACACCTTCGGCACCGAGCCGGTCGAGCGCGTCGACACGCAGCACGGGCCGATCCTCCGCGCCGGGAGCATCGACCTCGCGCTCGTCGGCTTCGAGCACGGCCGCACCGACCCCCACGGGCCGGACGACGGCCACCCCGACGGTCCGCTGGAGTTCCGCGGTGCCTTCACGACCGGCCCCGGCTCGCGGCACCTGATCTGCGTCTGCGGCGTCGACGACGAGCCGGTGCACCTGCCCGACCCGCGCATCGTCGACCAGGGCATCGACCGCACCGTCGACAGCTGGGCCTTCTGGAGCGAGGAGTTCCACTGGGAGGGACGCTGGCAGGAGGCCGTGCACCGGAGCGCCCTCGCCCTCAAGCTGCTCATCTTCTCGCCCACGGGCGCCATCGCCGCGGCCGCGACCACGGGCCTGCCGGAGAGCCCCAGCGGCGAGAAGAACTACGACTACCGGTTCGCCTGGGTGCGCGACCTCGCGTACACCGTCGAGGCGCTGCTGCGGTTCGGCCTGCGCGAGGAGCCGCACGCGGCCGTGTCGTGGATCCTCAAGGCCCTCAAGGCGCAGGACGGCGAGATGAAGATCTTCTTCGAGCTCGACGGCAGCCTGCCCGACGGGATGCACGAGACCGGCTCGGAGGGCTGGCGCGGCATCGGCCCCGTCCTCTCGGGCAACAGCGCGGCCGACCAGCTGCAGCTCGGCGTCTTCGCCGACATCCTGGGGATCATGCGCGCCTACGTGGAGGGTGGGAACATCCTCGACGCCGCGACGAGCACGCTGCTCGCGGACTTCGCCGACCAGGCGTGCCGCCGCTGGCAGGAGCAGGACAGCGGCATGTGGGAGCTCGACGAGCTCGAGCACTACACGTCGAGCAAGATGGGCTGCTGGCAGGCGATCGACGCGGCGATCGCGCTCGCGGAGGCCGGCGAGATCCACCCCGATCCCGAGGACCTCGAACACTGGCGCGAGAACCAGCAGCTCATCGTCGAGTGGATCGACGAGCACGGGTGGGACGAGGAGCTCGGCAGCTACGTCATGCACCCCGGGACGACGAAGGTCGACGCGTCGGTCCTGCTGCACGCCGCCAGCGGCTTCGACCGCGGCGAGCGGATGTCGCGCACCCTGGACCACCTGCGGCGGGAGCTCGGCGCAGGTCCCCTGATGTACCGCTACACGGGCATGGACGAGGTCGAGGGGACCTTCACGGCCTGCGGGTTCTGGTTCGCCGGCGCGCTCGCCTGCGTGGGTCGTCAGGACGAGGCCGAACGGCTCATGGACGAGCTCGTGGAGCAGGTCAACGACGTGGGCCTGCTCAGCGAGATGATCGAGCCCTCCGACGGCTCGTTCGTGGGCAACCTGCCGCAGGGCCTCAGCCACCTGGCGCTCGTCAACGCCGCCGTGACCATCGACGAGATGTCGCGCCAGCGTGCCGACGGACCGAGCACCGGGAAGGACGACCGATGACCGAGCGTCGCACGACGCCGGCGCCCGCCACCGCCGACGAGCTGGAGCTCGTCGACGCCTGGTGGCGCGCCGCGAACTACCTCACGGTGGGGCAGATCTACCTGCGCGAGGACCCGATCCCCCAGCGCGCCCTGGAGCGCGACGACATCAAGCCGCGCCTGCTCGGGCACTGGGGCACGAGTCCCGCGCTGAGCCTCGTCTACGCGCACCTGAACCGCATCATCACGCGGGACGACCGCGACCTGCTCTACGTCTGCGGCCCCGGCCACGGTGGGCCGGCCATGGTCGCCAACACCTGGCTCGAGGGCACGTACTCCGAGCTCATGCCGCACGTGTCGCAGGACGCCGCCGGTCGGCGCGTGCTGTTCCGTCAGTTCTCGGCACCCGGCGGCATCCCGTCGCACGCCGCCCCCGAGACGCCCGGCTCGATCAACGAGGGCGGCGAGCTCGGCTACTCGCTGAGCCACGCCTACGGCGCCGTGCTCGACGACCCCGACCTCGTGGCGGTGTGCGTCGTCGGGGACGGCGAGGCCGAGACGGGGCCGCTGGCCACGAGCTGGCACGCGTCGAAGCTGCTCGACGCGAAGGCCGACGGCGCGGTGCTGCCGATCCTCAACCTCAACGGCTGGAAGATCGCGAACCCCACCCTTCTGGCCAGGATCCCCGAGTCCGAGCTGCTCGAGCTGTTCCGCGGCTACGGGTACGAGCCGATCGTCGTCGCGGGCGGCTCGGACGGCGAGCCCGCCACGGTCGTGCACGAGCAGATGGCCGCGGCCCTCGACACGGCCTTCGCGCGCATCGACGAGCTGCAGCACGCCGCCCGGGTCGAGGGCTCCGACGAGCGACCGCACTGGCCGATGATCGTGCTGCGCACCCCCAAGGGCTGGACCGGCCCGAGGGAGGTCGACGGCGAGCGCGTCGAGGGCACCTGGCGCGCCCACCAGGTGCCGCTGAGCGGCGTCCGCGACGACGACGCGCACCGCGCGCAGCTCGAGGAGTGGCTGCGCTCGTACCGCCCCGAGGAGCTCTTCGACGACGAGGGCCGCCCCGCCGCGTTCCTCGACGCGCTGCGCCCGCGCGGCGACAAGCGCATGAGCGCGATCCCCGCCTCGAACGGCGGACGGGTCCGGCGAGACCTCGAGCTCAGCGACTTCCGGGAGCACGCGGTCGAGACCGGCGACGACCGGCGCACCCTGGCCGAGGCCACGCGCGTGCTCGGCCGCTGGCTCGCCGAGGTCGTGCGCGACAACCCGTCGACGTTCCGCGTCTTCGGCCCCGACGAGACGGTCTCGAACCGGCTGGACGCCCTCTTCGACGTCACCGACCGCGTCTGGGCCGCCGAGCTCGGCCCCGACGACCAGCACCTCGCCCGGTCGGGCCGCGTGATGGAGGTCCTCAGCGAGCACCTCCTGCAGGGCCTCATGGAGGGCTACGTGCTCACCGGTCGGCACGGCCTGCTCAACACGTACGAGGCCTTCGTGCACATCGTCGACTCGATGTTCAACCAGCACGCCAAGTGGCTCGAGGCGAGCGTCGGCATCGAGTGGCGCGAACCGGTGCCGTCGTTCACCTACCTGCTGTCGTCGCACGTCTGGCGGCAGGACCACAACGGCTTCTCGCACCAGGACCCGGGGTTCCTCGACGTCGTCGTCAACAAGCAGGCGCACCTCGTGCGGATCTACCTCGCCCCCGACGTGAACACCCTCCTCGCGGTCCTCGACCACGCGCTGCGGACGACCGACGTCGTCAACGTCGTCGTCGCCGGCAAGCAGGAGGCCCCGGCCTGGCTCTCCCTGCAGGAGGCCGAGGAGCACGTCCGGCGCGGAGCCGGCGTCTGGGAGTGGGCCGGCACCGAGGGCACGCCCGAGCCCGGGCGCGACCCCGACGTGGTGCTCGCCTGCGCGGGCGACGTGCCCACGCTCGAGACCGTCGCGGCCGCCGACCTGCTGCGGCAGGAGCTGCCCGAGCTGCGGACCCGCGTCGTGAACGTCGTCGACCTCATGCGGCTGCAGGACGTCCGCGAGCACTCGCACGGCTTCACCGACGAGGACTTCGACGCGCTCTTCACGACGAGCCGCCCCGTCGTCTTCGACTTCCACGGCTACCCGTCGCTCGTGCACCGCCTGACCTACCGGCGCACGAACCACGAGAACCTGCACGTGCGCGGGTTCCAGGAGAAGGGCACGACGACCACGCCGTTCGACATGGCGATGCTCAACGACATCGACCGGTACCGGCTCGTGCTCGACGTGCTGCAGCGCGTGCCCGGCCTCGCCGACGAGCACCCCGACCTGGTGGAGAAGTACGAGGGCCTCCGCGAGGGAGCCAGGGCGTACGCGTACGAGCACGGCGAGGACCACCCCGACGTCGTCGCCTGGGAGTTCGGCCGCTGACGACGGCGGCCGGGTGCCCACGGGCACCCGGCCACCGGGTCAGGCCGACTCCTTCGCCGGGGCCTTCTTCGTGGCGGCCTTCTTCGCCGGCGCCTTCTTCGCGGGCGCCTTCTTCCCAGGCGCCTTCTTCGCCGGGGCCTCCTTCGCGGCGGACTCCTTCGCCGGGGCCTCCTTCGCCGGGGCCTCCTTCGCTGAGGCCCCCTTCCTCGGCGCCTTCTCGGCAGCAGCCTTCTTCGCACCGGCCCCCTTCGCGGCCGGTGCCTCCTCGCCGTCGTCGGCCGTGCCTCCTGAACGGCTGGGGTGGCCCTTCTTCGCCGGCCGGGTCGCCGTCCGGCTGCGCTCGACGCTCTGCCGCAGGGCCTCCATGAGGTCGATCACCTCACCACCGTCGGCGTCGTCCTCGTCGTCGTCGTCGCGACCGAAGGTGGCGTCGGTGTCGAGGGAGTCGCCCTGCTCGAGCTTGGCGTCGATGAGCTGGCGCAGCTCCTCCTGGTAGTCGTCGCTGAAGTCCGCGGGCTCGAAGTCGTCGCTCAGCGACTCGACGAGCGACGCCGACATCTGCAGCTCCTTCTTCGAGATCCTGACGGGCTCGTCGAGGGACGGGAACCGCGCCTCGCGCACCTCGTCGTCCCAGAGCAGCGTCTGCAGCATGAGCACGTCGCCCCGCACGCGCAGGGCCGCGAGCCGGGTCTTCTGGCGGAGCGAGAAGTGCACGATCGCCGTGCGGTCCGTCTCCTCCAGGGTGCGCCGCAACAGCACGTAGGCCTTGGGCGACGAGCCGTCGGGCTCGAGGAAGTAGCTGCGGTCGAAGGTGACCGGGTCGACCTGCTCGCTCGGCACGAACTCGAGCACGTCGATCTCGCGGGAGTGCTCCTCGGGCAGCGACGAGAGGTCGTCGTCGGTGAGCACGACCGTGCGGTCGCCGTCGTCGTAGGCCTTGTCGATGTGCTCGTAGTCGACGACCTTGCCGCAGATCTCGCACCGCCGCTGGTAGCGGATGCGGCCGCCGTCGGCGTCGTGCACCTGGTGCAGCGACACGTCGTGGTCCTGCGTGGCGCTGTAGAGCTTGACGGGCACGTTGACGAGGCCGAAGGTGACGGCGCCCTTCCAGATCGATCGCATGCGCCCAGCTTCCTCCGCGTCTGCTCCCGGTGCTCCTCGGCGGGGTACACCGGCCGGGCAGCGTGCGCCTCCGGCGGGCATCGTGGGTGCATGAGCCAGTACGACAAGAAGAACCCCGTCGACCTCTACCCCGCGCCGCCGTACCCGGAGCAGGAGCAGTCCCTCCCGGGCGAGGCGTGGAAGATGGACCCGAAGCCCGACCACGGCGAGACCAGCTACGTCGGCAAGGAGCGCCTCACGGGCTTCCGCGGCATCGTCACCGGCGGCGACTCGGGCATCGGCCGCGCCGCCGCCATCGCGCTCAGCCGCGAGGGCGCCGACCTCGTGCTCAGCTACCTGCCGAGCGAGCAGGCGGACGCCGAGGAGGTCCGCGACCTGCTCGAGGGCGAGGGCCGCAAGGCCGTGCTCGTGCCCGGCGACATCTCGGACGAGCAGTACTGCCGCGACCTCGTCGCGACGGCCGTCGAGGAGCTCGGCGGCCTCGACACGCTCGTCATGGTGGCCGGCCGCATGAAGAGCAACGACGACATCCTCACGCTCACCACCGAGGACATCGACTCGACCATCAAGACCAACGTCTACTCGCTGTTCTGGCTGAGCCAGGCCGCGATCCCCCACCTCGAGCCCGGCTCGTCGATCGTCACCACGGGGTCGGTCCAGGGCACGCAGCCCAGCCCCGACAAGATCGACTACGCCCTCACCAAGGGTGCGATCGGCGTCTTCACGGGTGCGCTCGCGCAGCAGCTGGCGCCCAAGGGCATCCGCGTGAACCAGGTCTCCCCCGGTCCCGTGTGGACCCCGCTGCAGCCCGGCTCGGACGACGCGGAGACCGTGTCGCAGTTCGGCGGCCAGGCTCCCTACGGTCGTCCCGGCCAGCCCGCGGAGCTCGCGGCGGCCTACGTGCACCTGGTGAGCCCCGAGTCGAGCTACACGAGCGGCGCGACCATCACGATCGCCGGGGCGATGCCGGCCGTCTGACCCGCCCCTCCTGCACCGCCCCTCTCTGCCCGCGCCTCCTGCCGCAGCGTCGGCGCACCGCTCCACGTGCGCACCGCAGCTGGCACTCTTGGGCGAAAAAGGCGACCCGCGGCACCCGACACGCCGCCCCGACCCCGGTCCGGGCGGCGTGTCGCGTCCTACCTGTCGCGTCCGGCGCCGGACGCGACCACCGCGAGCGCAGGAGGCGCAGTCCCGCTCCGCAGGACCCCGCACCTGACGCGCGACCCGTGCCGCGCCGCACCTGACGTGCGACCCGTGCCGCCCGCCCGCCGGGGCCGCGCCGCCGCCGGGCCTGGTACGACTGGACCACGAGCGCAGGAGGCACGCCATGGCCGGCAAGGGACGCACCGAGCGGGTGCAGGTCGGCGGGCACGCCCTGCAGCTGTCGAACCTGGACAAGGTGCTCTACCCCGAGACCGGCACGACGAAGGCCGACGTGCTCGCGTACTACGCCGCCGTCGCGGAGTGGATGCTGCCGCACGTCGAGGGCCGACCCGCGACCCGCAAGCGCTGGGTCCACGGGGTCGACGGGCCCGTCTTCTTCGAGAAGAACCTGCCCGACTCGGCACCGGACTGGGTGCCGCGCCAGCAGCTGCAGCACAGCGACCACGTGAACACGTACCCGCTCGTCGACGACCTGGCGACGCTGACCTGGCTCGCCCAGGTGGCAGCGCTCGAGGTGCACGTGCCCCAGTGGCGGTTCGGCCCTCGCGGCGCGCGGCGGGACCCTGACCGCCTCGTGCTCGACCTCGACCCGGGCGAGGGCGTGGGCCTGCCCGAGTGCGTCGCGGTCGCGCAGCTGCTGCGGCCGATCCTGGCCGGCACGGGCCTCGAGCTCGTGCCCGTCACCAGCGGCAGCAAGGGCGTGCACCTCTACGCCGCCCTCGACGGCCGGCAGACGAGCGAGCAGGTGGGTGCGGTCGCCCACGAGCTCGCGCGGGCCATGGAGGCGGACCACCCCGACCTCGTGCTGAGCACGATGGGCAGAGCGGACCGTCGCGGCAAGGTGCTGCTCGACTGGTCGCAGAACAACGGCAACAAGACGACGGTGGCGCCGTACTCGCTGCGCGGCCGGTCGAGGCCGACCGTCGCGGCCCCGCGCACGTGGAGGGAGCTGGCCTCCCCGCACCTCCGGCAGCTGGAGCACGGCGAGGTGCTCGAGCGGCTCCGTCGTCGCGGCGACCCCCTCGCCCGGCTGTCGGCGGGGACGCCGCCGGTCGCCCCGGACGCCGAGGGCGCGCCTCCTGCTCGCGAGAGCGTGACGGCAGGAGGCCCGGCCCGCGCCGCGACGGACGCCCCGGCCGACGCGGACCGCCCCGACCGCCTCGCCACCTACCGCTCGATGCGCGACCCGGCCAGGACGCGCGAGCCCGTCCCCGCGGACGCGCCGCCGCCCACGGACGGGCGCACCTTCGTGATCCAGGAGCACCACGCGCGACGCCTGCACTGGGACTTCCGGCTCGAGCACGACGGCGTGCTCGTGAGCTGGGCGCTGCCGAAGGGCGAGCCCGACGACCCGGGCACGAACCACCTGGCGGTGCAGACGGAGGACCACCCGCTCGAGTACGCGACCTTCGAGGGCACGATTGCGGCGGGCGAGTACGGCGCGGGCGAGGTGACCGTCTGGGACTCCGGCACCTACGAGCTCTCGACGTGGCGCGACGGCGAGGAGGTCGTCGTCGTGCTGCACGGCGAGCAACGCGGCACGCGGCGGGTGGCACTGATCCACACGGGGCACGGCGGGCGCTCCGCCGCCCGCAACTGGATCGTGCACCGCATGCACGACGCCGACGCGGGCGGGTCAGGAGCCACGAGGTCGTCCCGCGGGCGACGCGCCCCCGCTCCGCACGGCTCCCCCGCGCCCGCCACCGCTCGGGGCGAGGCCGCACCCGCGACGCACGACGCGCCTCCTGCGGGCGGGACCACCCCGACCACCGCCGTGGCGGCGATGCTCGCGACGGCGGGCGGCCCCGCCGACCTCGGCGACGACTGGGTGCACGAGATGAAGTGGGACGGGATCCGGGCGATCGCCGTCGTGCGGGACGGTGCGGTGACCCTCACGAGCCGCAACGGGAACGACCTCACGCCCTCGTTCCCGGAGCTCGCCGTCCTCGCCGACCAGGTGGCGGGCGACGCCGTGCTCGACGGCGAGATCGTGGCGGTGGACGGGAGCGGACGGCCCGACTTCGGGCTGCTGCAGACCCGGACGGGCCTCACGCGGGAGCGCGACGTGCGACGGGCGCAGCGCCAGGTGCCCGTGCGCTACCTGCTGTTCGACGTGCCGGCGGCCGAGGGCCGGTCGCTCGTGCACGAGCCCTGGACGGAGCGTCGCGCGGCCCTGGAGCGGGTCGTCCGCCCGGAGGGCCCGATCGACGTGCCGCCGGTCTTCGAGGGCGACCTCGACGCCGCCCTGCGCACCTCGCGCCGGCTGCGACTCGAGGGCGTCGTCGCCAAGCGCCCCGACTCGACCTACGTCGCGGGTCGACGGTCGCGCGCCTGGATCAAGCTCAAGCACCACCGCGCGCAGGAGGTCGTGGTCGCCGGATGGAGGCCCGGCACCGGCCGACGCGCGGGCGGCGTGGGCTCGCTGCTGCTGGGCGTGCCCGACGAGGGCGGCCTCCGCTACGTCGGGCGCGTGGGCACGGGCTTCACGGACCGTCAGCTCGACGACCTGCTCACCGAGCTCCGCCGGCACGAACGGTCGACCTCCCCGCTGGTCGACGTGCCGGCCGTCGACGCGCGCGGCGCCCACTGGGTGACGCCGTCACGGGTGGGCGAGGTCCAGTTCGCGGAGTGGACGGCGTCGGGGCACCTGCGCCACGCCACCTGGCGGGGCTGGCGGCCTGACAAGGCGCCGGAGGACGTCGTCGTCGAGCCGTGAGCGCCCGCCGACAGGTGTCGCCCTCGCGCGGCCGTGGTCGCACGCCGTAGCATCGGCAGCACCAGACCCTGAGGAGTCCTCGTGCCACGTCCCGGTCCCGAGCGCACGACCCACGAGCACGACGGCGAGCTCGTCGTGTTCCTCATCGGCATGACGGTGCGCCAGTGGTGGCGACCCGACCAGTGGCTGCCCGTGTTCCGCGCCATGGGGCCGATGCTCGCCGAGCTGAGCCGCGACCGCAGCTCGGGGCTGGCGGGCTTCCGCGTGACCCTCGGTGCGGGCGGTCCGATGGTCGTGCAGTACTGGACGAGCCTCGAGGCGCTCTACGCCTACGCGAGCGACCCGTCGGCCACGCACCGTCCCGCCTGGTCCGCCTTCAACGCCCGCGCCCGACGGGCACCGCGGGCCGTGGGCATCTGGCACGAGACGTTCGTCGTCGACCGCGCCGAGAGCATGTACGTCGGCACGGGCGTGACCGGGCTCGCCAGGGCGACGCGCTCGGTGCCCGTCGGCAGCCGGAGCGAGACCGCCCGGCAGCGCGCCGAGGCGGGTCGCACGCGACCCTCCTGACCCGGGTCGGGTATGCCCCGGCACCGGTAGCGTGGCGGGGTGCACGAGCGACGCGACGACCTGCCCGGCCCTGTCCTCACGACGACGCGCCTGCTGCTCCGACGCTGGCGCGACGCCGACCGCGGACCGTTCGCCGCCCTGAACGCCGACCCGGTCGTCATGGAGCACTTCCCGGCGACGCTCACCCAGGAGCGCAGCGACGCGGCCGTCGAGCACATCGAGGCCGCCTTCGAGCGGGACGGCTGGGGCCTCTGGGCGGTCGAGCGCCGCGACGACGGCGTTCTCCTGGGCTTCACGGGGCTCTCCCGTCCCGGCCAGCTGCCGCACCTGGAGGGCCAGGTCGAGATCGGCTGGCGGCTCGCCGCGCACGCCTGGGGGCAGGGGTACGCGACGGAGGCCGCCCGAGAGGTGCTCCGTTTCGCCTTCGCACCCGACGGCGCCGACCTCGACGCCGTCGTGAGCTTCACGGCCGCCACGAACGAGCGCTCCCAAGCCCTCATGCGACGCCTCGGCATGACGCGCGACCCGGCCGACGACTTCGTGCACCCGGCCCTGCCGATCGGATCGCCCCTGCGCCCGCACGTGCTCTACCGCCTGTACCGGCGCGCGGCCCCGGACGGCCCCTGACCCCGGCCACCACGCACGACGGCGCCCACCGGGCCCGACGCCCACGAGGGGCATCGCGCCGGTGGGCGCCAGGTGGCGACGGTCAGCGCCGCCGCACAACGGACGGTCAGCGCGTGCTGCGCCCCGCCGCGAGCACCTGGTGCGCCTGCGCGGCGAGCTCGCCGCGCACGAGGACCTCGTACCGCCCGGCCTCCATGGTGCGGACGGACGCGAAGTCCCGCTGGCCGCGCTGGGCCGCGTGCCCGACGAAGCCGAACAGGGCGCCCCAGAGGGCACCGAGGCCCACGGCCAGGAGGAGGATCCCCAACCAGGCCTCGCCCGGGGAGAACAGGCCGAAGAGCACGCCGAGCAGCAGGCCGAACCAGGCCCCGCCTCCCATCGCGCGGAGCGCGGCCTTGCCCTTGGTGAGCCGACCGGTGACGTTCTCCACCGTGCGGATGTCGTGGCCGACGATGGACACGGCCTCGACGGGGAACCCCTCGTCGCTGAGCAGGTCGACCGCGGACTGGGCCTGCTCGTACTTCTCGTAGGTGGCGAGGGTCTGCGGCCAGGACCCCCCGGCCCAGGCTCCGGCGCCGGGGGCGACGGTCGGTCCGCCGCCCTGCTGCTGGCCGCCGCCGTACGGCTGGCCGCGGTAGGGCTCGCCCTGGACGGGCTGCCCGGGTCCGGCGGGCGGTGCCGCGACCGGCGGCACGGTGCCCTCGGGGGCGTACTCGCCGTACGCAGGGGCCGGGCGCGGCTCGGGAGCAGGGGTCGCGCCCTGCCCGGCGAGGTCGCCGTCGCCTCCCCCCGTGGTGGGCCGGTCGGTGCGGGGTCGGTCGGTGTCGTGCGTGTCGCTCATGGTGTCTCCTCCAGCGGGTCCCCACCATGCTGCCCCGTGCACGCCCTCGTGGAGCGGACGTTCAGCGCTCGCACAGGTGATATATCGAGCACTCCGAGAACGTGCACACCCGTGCCGGCCTGCAGCGCCGGCGCTGCAGCGCCGGCCTGCAGCGCCGGCCTGCGTGCTCCGACGAGTGCCCGAACACGACGAAGGCCCTCCCGTCGGGGAGGGCCTTCATCGTGTTCGGGTGGATCTGAGGGGACTCGAACCCCTGACCCCCTGCATGCCATGCAGGTGCGCTACCAGCTGCGCCACAGACCCAGATCGTGCTCCTCGGGTTCTTCACCCTGCCGAAGCAACTCCTCAACTGTACACCATCTCGGACGGCCCGATGACCACCGCGACCGGTACCGGGCGATCAGGCCTCGGCGTCCGCGTCGGCCGGGGCGTCGGCGTCGGCACTGACGACGTCGAGCGGCAGCACGGGGCAGTCGCTCCAGAGGCGCTCGAGCGAGTAGTACTGACGGTCCTCGTCGTGGAAGACGTGCACCACGAGGTCGCCGAAGTCGAGCAGGACCCAGCGCCCCTCGGAGCGGCCCTCACGGCGCAGCGGCTTGGCCCCCGCCTGGACGAGGGCGTCCTCGACCTCGCCGGCGATGGCGAGGACGTTGCGCTCGTTGCGGCCCGAGGCCAACAGGAAGACGTCGGTGAGGGGCAGCGGGCCGGAGACGTCGAGGGCGACGAGGTCGTCGGCCTGCTTCGCGTCGGCGGCGCGGGCCGCGATCTGGAGGAGCTCGAGGGCACGAGGGGTGGCGGTCACGGATTCCTTCTGGGGTGGGTGGTGCGGGAGGGGGAGGACGGTCGATCAGCCGAGGAGGCCGGTGGCGAAGCCGACGACGACGCCGACCACCAGGAGGACGCCGACGGCGCCGCCGCCGACGCCGAGGACGAGCGGGAGCTTGCTCGACGGCTGCTGCGCGGCCGAGAGGACCACGGAGCGCGTCGAGGTGTGCGTGCTGATCGCCCGGCTCGCACGGACGGGCTGAGCGTCGGTCTCGGCCTGCTCGGCGTCGCCCTGCTCCATGAGCCGGTCGATGTCGGACGTGTCGATCTTCGCCTGCGACCCCGTGGCCGCGAGGCTGCGGGGCAGGTCGATCGAGCCGGTGATGATGATCTCCCCCGTGGCGTTGAGCGCCCCGGTGACGTCGGCGACCTGCTGGTCGGTGAGGATCAACGCGTTGGTCTGACCGGTGTCGGGGCCGACCGTGCGCCCCGGGGCGGTGTCGGCCTCGGGCTCGTCGTCGATGACGCCCTGGTCGGACCAGTGCGCGACCGGCGGGGTGAAGGCGGGCGGCGCCGGGGCCTCCTGCGCGGGGACGGGACCCTCGTCGACCGGGCGCGCGGGCTCGACGAGCGGCTGCGCGGGCTCGACGGGCGTCGGCTGCTGGCCACCGAGGGCGAACGGGAACACCGACGGCGTGGACGTCGGCGGTGGCACGGCCGGACCGCTCCGCTCGGCGCGGGGCGCGGAGGCGGGAGCGGGCTCGGGCGTCGGCGCCGACGAGACCGCGGTGCGGCGCGGCCCCGGGGCCTCGTCACCCCCGTCGTCGACGCCCTCGTCGTCGACGTCCGCACCGGCCGGGCGCTCGTCGACGCGGGGCAGGATCGAGTCGAAGCCGGACGGAGCGGTGGCGCGCGGGGCGGAGGTCGCGCCGTCGTGCGTGGACACGATCGCGTCGACGCCCTGGAGCGCCTCGGACAGGTCGCGGCGCGGCTCGGGCGCGGGCTCCTGCAGCGGCGCGGGCGCACCCTGGCCGGCCTCCTGGGCATCGCGGAGCGCACGGAGCTGACGACGGCTCAGCGTCTGGCCCGGCTCGGCGACGGACGCCGGGCCGTAGGCCGAGGCCGGCGCGTGCGAGGAGGACGGGACCGCCGTGGACGCGGGCGGACGCGTCGACGACGGGCCCTGGGCGCTGCGGGGCTCGGACGTGGGCGTCGGCACGACCGGGTGGGCCCCCGTCAGGGCCGCGCCGGCCTCACGGGCCCGCTCGAGCTCGCGCGCCTGGCGTCGGGTGAGCGGCGGCTGGCCGTCGGACGAACTCATGCGTGGCTCCGATACAGGTGGTGCTTGGAGATGTACTGGACGACACCGTCGGGGACCAGGTACCACACGGGGAAGTCGCGACCGACCCGCCTGCGGCAGTCGGTGGACGAGATCGCCAGGGCGGGGACCTCGAGCAAGCTTACGTCGCTCTCGGGGAGGCCGCTCACGGACAGGTCGTGACCCGGGCGGGAGACGGCCACGAAGTGCGCGAGCTGCCACAGCTCGGGGGCGTCCTTCCAGTCGAGGATCTGCGCGACCGCGTCGGCCCCCGTGATGAAGAAGAGCTCCGCCTCCGGGTGCAACGCCCGCAGGTCGCGGAGGGTGTCGATCGTGTAGGTCGGTCCCGCGCGGTCGATGTCGACCCGGCTCACGGTGAACATCGGGTTCGACGCGGTCGCGATGACCGTCATCAGGTACCGGTGCTCCGCGTCGGTGACGGCGGGCTTCTGGTACGGCTGCCCCGTCGGCACGAACACGACCTCGTCGAGGCCGAACGACTGGGCGACCTCGCTGGCCGCCACGAGGTGGCCGTGGTGCACCGGGTCGAAGGTGCCGCCCATCACGCCCACGCGGCGCCGGCCGGGTGCGGCCTGCGAGGTCATCTCGGCCACGGGTCAGTGCTGCTCGGGGTGACCGTACTCGTCGATGGCGCCGGCGGAGTGCTGCTGCGTCGAGGGCTTGCGCACCGACCGGTTCGACACGTCGCGGAAGCTGAAGACCACGTAGCCGAGGAACACGAACGCCACGGCGAAGATCGCGGGGAAGACGAAGACGGGCAGCCCGCCCTCGGCGTGCTCCGCTGCCTCGGCGAGGGCGGGTGCCGCGAGCACCGTGGTGACGAGGGCGTCGAACATGCGTGTCTCCTGTTCCGAGCGTGACGATCCGCCCCAGTCTAGACGGACGGGCGTCGCCTAGCGGCGCACCTGCCCCTGGCCGCGCACGATCCACTTCGTGCTGGTGAGCTCGGGCAGCCCCATGGGGCCCCTCGCGTGCAGCTTCTGCGTCGAGATGCCCACCTCGGCCCCGAAGCCGAACTCGCCGCCGTCGGTGAAGCGCGTCGAGGCGTTGACCATGACCACGGCGCTGTCCACCCGGGCGAGGAACCGCTCCGCCGTCGCGAGGTCGGCCGTGACGATCGACTCGGTGTGCTGCGTGGACCACCGGGCGATGTGCGCGATGGCCGCGTCGGCGTCGGGCACGACGCGCACGGCCAGGTCGAGCGAGAGGTACTCGGCGGCCCAGTCGGCCTCGGTCGCGGGGACCACGGCGGCGTCGAGCGCCTGCACGCGCTCGTCGCCGTGGACCGTCACGCCCTCGGCGGCCAGGGCGGCGAGCACCGCGGGCAGCACGCGGTCGACGGCGCCCTCGTGCACGAGCAGGGTCTCGAGCGCGTTGCAGACGCTCGGCCGCTGCACCTTGGAGTTCACGACGACGTCGACCGCCATCTGCACGTCCGCGGTCGCGTCGAGGAACACGTGGACCACGCCGGCGCCCGTCTCGACCACGGGCACCGTCGACTCCTCGACCACGGTGCGGATGAGCTCGGCGCTCCCCCGCGGCACGAGCACGTCGACGAGGCCTCGCGCGCGCATGAGCCAGCGCGCGCCGTCGCGACCGTGCTCGTCGACCGTGACGACGGACGCGGCGGGAAGGCCCGACGCGACCAGGGCCTCCTGCAGGACCTCGACGAGCACGGCGTTGCCGTGCCGGGCGGCGCTGCCCCCGCGCAGCACCGCCGCGTTGCCGCTCTTGAGCGCGAGCGCGGCGATGTCGACCGTCACGTTCGGCCGCGCCTCGTAGATGGCGCCGACGACGCCCAGCGGCACGCGCACCTGGTCCAGCCGGAGCCCGTTGGGCAGCACCCGGCCCCGCACGCTGCCCCCGACCGGGTCGTCGAGCCCCGCCACGAGCCGGGTGGCCGCGGCGAGCTGCTCGAGCCGGGGCAGGTCGAGCCGGAGGCGGTCCTGGACGCCCGCGGGCACGCCCTGCTCGCGCGCGGCGACGAGGTCGAGCTCGTTGGCGGCGACGATGCGGTCCGCCGCGGCGACGATCGCGTCGGCGACCGCCAGAAGCGCGGCGTCCTTCTGCGCGGTCGTCGCGACGGCGAGCTCCGTGGCGGCCTCCTTCGCGGCCGTGAGCTTCTCGAGGAAGGCGGGGGCGACGGCGTCCGTGGGCGACATGCCGAGAGTCTAGGTCAGGCCGCCCCGCCGACGGTCCCCGCCGCCCGCGACCGGTCCGCCTCGAAGAAGGTGCCGACCTCGTGGCCCGAGAGCGCCTCGGCCACCAGGCCCGCCGCCGTCACGAGCACCGGCGTGCCGGCCGCGGCCGCGTGCCGGGCGGCCGCGGCCTTCGTGCCCGCTCCCCCCGTGCCGACTCCCGCCGCGTCGGCACTGCCGAAGGTGACGCCCGCGAGGTCGTCCCCGAAGGGGACCTCGGCGATGCGCTCCGCGCCGGGCTCGGAGGGCGGCCGCGTGTAGAGGGCGTCGACGTCGCTGAGCAGGACCAGCGCGTCCGCGCCGACCAGCTCGGCGACGAGCGCCGCGAGGCGGTCGTTGTCGCCGAAGCGGATCTCGTGCGTGGCCACGGTGTCGTTCTCGTTGACGATCGGCAGGATGCGCAGGTCGAGCAGGCGCTCCATGGCGTGCTGGGCGTTGCGCCGGTGCGTCGGGTCGGCCATGTCCCCCGCGCTGAGGAGCACCTGGCCGGCCACGATGCCCGACCGTCGCAGGCTCTGCTGGTAGCGGTAGATGAGCAGGTTCTGCCCCACCGCCGCGGCGGCCTGCTGCGTGGGCAGGTCGACCGGTCGGGAGTCGAGCCCGAGGTGCGGCATGCCCGTCGCGATCGCGCCCGACGACACGAGCACGACCTGGGTGCCCCGGGCGTGCGCGGCCGCGAGGGCGTCGACCAGGGGGTCGATGCGGTCGGCGTTCGGTCCGGAGATGGACGACGAGCCCACCTTGACGACGAGGCGCCCTGCCCCGGCCAGGTCGCCCCGGCCGAGGACGGGCGTGCTCCGCCGCCCGGTCACGACTGCTCGTCGCCCTCGCGCACGACGAAGCCCTCGTCGTCGGTCCAGAGCCCCGCGGCGCGCTCGCGCTGCAGCTCGGCCCGGGCCTCGGCCTTGGCGTCCATGCGCTCGAAGTACTCCTCGCGGCGCTGGCCACGGGTCGGGCGGTCCGTTCCGCCGACGCGCGGGTCCGTGCCGCGCGCGCTCGTCATGAGCTCGGCCGTCGACGAGAGCGTGGGCTCCCAGTCGAAGACGATGCCGCCCTCGGGGCCGATGACGACCGTCGATCCCGCGACGGCCCCGGCCTTGAAGAGGGCGTCCTCGACGCCGAGCGCGTTGAGGCGGTCGGCCAGGTAGCCCACGGCCTCCTCGTTGTTGAAGTCGGTCTGCACGACCCAGCGCTCCGGCTTCTGGCCCAGCACGCGGTAGACGGCGCCGTAGCTGCCGCCCTCGACCTTGACGACGAAGGGCTTCTGGTCGACCGCGCGCGGGCGCACGACCAGGCGGGGCGGCGCCGGGCGCGCCGCGATCTCGGCGCGGCTCTGCTCGACCACCTCGGCCAGCGCGAAGGACAGCTCGCGCAGGCCCTGGCGGCTGACCGCGGAGATCTCGAAGACCCGGTAGCCGCGGCCCTCGAGCTCGGCGGTCACGAAGTCGGCCAGCTCACGGCCCTCGGGCACGTCGACCTTGTTGAGCGCGACCATCTGGGGACGCTCGAGGAGGGGCACCTGACCATCGGGCACGGGGTACGCCTCGAGCTCGCGCAGGATCACGTCGAGGTCCGAGATCGGGTCGCGACCCGGCTCGAGCGTGGCGCAGTCGAGCACGTGCAGGAGCGCGGAGCAGCGCTCCACGTGGCGCAGGAACTCCAGGCCGAGGCCCTTGCCCTCGCTGGCGCCCTCGATGAGGCCGGGCACGTCGGCGATCGTGTAGCGGGTCTCGCCGGACTCGACGACGCCCAGGTTCGGGTGCAACGTGGTGAAGGGGTAGTCCGCGATCTTCGGCTTCGCCGCCGACATCGCGGCGACCAGGCTCGACTTGCCGGCGGACGGGTAGCCGACGAGGGCCACGTCGGCGACGACCTTGAGCTCGAGCAGCACGTCGCCGGTCCAGCCGGGGGTGCCGAGGAGGGCGAAGCCGGGTGCCTTGCGCTTCGTGGAGGACAGGGCCGCGTTGCCGAGGCCGCCGAGGCCGCCCTGCGCGGCGACGTAGCGCAGGCCGGGCTCGGTCATGTCCATGAGCTCGGTGCCGTCGGCGGACTTCACGACGGTGCCCACGGGGACGACGAGCTCGAGCGTCTCGCCGTTCGTGCCGGACCGGTGGTCGCCCATGCCGAACCCGCCGTTGCCGCTCGAGCGGTGCGGCGCGCGGTGGAAGCCGAGCAGCGTCGTCACGCCCGTGTCGCTGACGATGACGATGTCGCCGCCGTGGCCGCCGTTGCCGCCGTCGGGGCCCGCGAGCGGCTTGAACTTCTCGCGCTTCACCGACACGCAGCCGTTGCCGCCGTTGCCGGCGCGGAGGTGGAGCGTCACGTGGTCGACGAAGGTGGCCATGGTGTGTCCCTACTGAGGTTCTCGGAGGCCGTGCCGGTGACGGCACGAGGCTGGACGCACGAATGGACGAGCCGGAGGCTCGTCCACTCGTGGCGTGGGCGGTCGCTGCGGGCAGCGGACCACCGGGGTGCTGGGGCCGTCAGGCTCCGGCGACGATGTTGACGACCTTGCGGCCGCCCTTGCTGCCGAACTCGACCGAGCCCGGCGCGAGGGCGAACAGGGTGTCGTCGCCGCCGCGGCCGACGTTGACGCCGGGGTGGAAGTGGGTGCCGCGCTGGCGGACGAGGATCTCGCCGGCGAGGACGACCTGACCGCCGAAGCGCTTCACGCCGAGGCGCTGCGCGTTGGAGTCACGGCCGTTGCGGGTGGACGATGCGCCCTTCTTGTGTGCCATGTCTGCGTGCTCCTCAGGCGATCGACGTGATCTGGACGCGGGTCAGGTCGGCACGGAAGCCCATGCGACGCTTGTAACCGGTCTTGTTCTTGTAGTTCTGGATGACGACCTTGGGGCCACGGAGGTCGCCCAGGACCTCGGCGGTGACCGTGATGCCCGCGAGGGCCTGCGCGTCGGCGGTGATGGTGTCGCCGTCGACGTGGAGGACGGGGGCGAGGGTGATGCTGTCGCCCTGGCTGGCCTTCAGGCGGTCGAGGGTCACGATCGTGCCCACCTCGACCTTCTCCTGACGACCACCGGCGCGCACGACTGCGTAGACCATGGTTGCGTTCCTTGCTCGAGGTGGTGACGAAAGAGTGGGGGTCGGCGGCACGTGGGCGCACGACGAAGGGCTAGGGTACACGGCGTCAGCGGCCTCGGTCAACGAGCCCCGCGTAGCATCGATGCGTGAGCATCCTCATCGACGACCCCGTCTGGCCGGCCCACGGGACGCTCTGGGCGCACCTGGTCAGCGACGAGACGTACGACGAGCTGCACGACTTCGCCGGGCGGCACGGCGTGCCCCGTCGGGCGTTCGACCACGACCACTACGACGTACCCGAGGCCCGCTGGGCCGACCTCGTCGCCGCGGGCGCGGTCCCCGTCACCGGGCTCGACCTGGCCCGCCGCCTCGAGCGGAGCGGCCTCCGGGTGTCCCAGCGCCGCAAGCGCGGGCTCGGCGACGCAGCGGTCGCCCCGAGGCCCTGACCGACCGGGCCCACGGCTCACCAGGCGACGCTGGACCCCGCGAAGCTCGCGACGACGGCCGCGCCGGCCACGTCGACGACCACCGTCGTCGTCCCGACGGGGACGGGCGCGATGAGGTCGCTCGTCTCGGTGGGCGTCGACGCGTCGGCGGTCTCGACCGCGAGGTACTGCCCGTTCGGCGAGACCGAGAAGCCGACCACCGCGGCCGTCGCCGTCGGCTCGTAGAGCGTGACGGCCTCGCCGTCGTCGTCGAGCACGATCCGCGTCTCGTAGTCGGCTCCCTCGCCCACGGGGAGCGTGACCTCCTGCACGTACCGGCCGCCACCGACGGCCACCGCGTCACCGCGGAACGGCGTGCGCCCCTCGACGCCCGCGAAGGCCACGGGCTCCTCGCGCCCCGTGGCGAGGTCCACGCGCACCGTCTGCAGGGCGGTCGCCGCGACGAGCGACCCGCCGTCGGGCGAGACGGACTGCAGCGAGACGTAGGTGCCGACGGGCCGGGGCGGCTCGACGCCGGAGAGGTCGACGAGCGTGACCGAGTCGTCGTCGGCACGGACCACCAGGGCGTCGCGCCCCGGCACGACCAGCCAGTCGGCGACCGTGATCGGCTGGCCGGTGATCGACGGCACGGCGACCGGCTCGCGCGCGCCCTGCAGCGGCAGCGAGAAGAGCACCTCCGAGTCGCTGCCGGCCGCCCGGAACGAGAACGCCAGGGTCGTCGTCGCCCGGTCGGCGTCGAAGGCCGTGACGCGCCCCTCCCCCGGCAAGGGCAGCTGCTCGACGGCCACGCCGTCGTCCGAGACGAGCTGCAGCGCCGACCGCTCCCCGTCGTCGGTGACC
Organism: Frigoribacterium salinisoli; assembly: GCF_054781095.1. Taxonomy (NCBI): domain Bacteria; kingdom Bacillati; phylum Actinomycetota; class Actinomycetes; order Micrococcales; family Microbacteriaceae; genus Frigoribacterium; species Frigoribacterium salinisoli. The sequence continues at coordinate 278,712 of NZ_BAAGVB010000001.1, read as the reverse complement.
ACCGCGACCGCCGTGTCGAACGGCTCGAAGGCCTGGATGCCCGGCGCGCTCCAGACCTGCTCGCGCTCGCCCCCGTGCAGCGGGGCGCGCTCGAGGACGTCGTCCGCGCCCCCTGCCCCGCGCACGAGCCGCCACGTGTCGGCGGTGCCCGTGCTGAACCGCGTCTCGAAGGTCGACGACGTCGGCTGGTAGACGCTCGTCACGCCCTCGACCGTCACCCGGTAGGTGGCGTCCCAGCGCAGCCGCTCGGTGAACTGCACCGAGACGACGTCGCCGTCGGTCTGCACGGTCACGTCGGCCGCCGGCGAGACGGTGACCTGCGAGGGGTCGACCCGCGCCACGGCCTGGTTGGCGAAGAAGCGCAGCTGCTGCCCCGGGCGGTCGACGACGGCGCCCACGTCGACCGACGTGCGCTGGAGCTTGGGGCCCTGCAGGTGCGTCAGCACCCCGAACACGGCGCAGACGAGCACGAGCACGCCCACGACGCCGGCCAGGCCCCGTCGGAAGCGGCGGGAGCCCTGCGGGTCAGTAGAGGTACGGGTCACGCGGCTGGTCCACCTGCTCGATCGTCTCGGGGACGAGCGCGACGGGGTCGCTGCTCTCGGCGCTGCGGTTCGTCTGGAACCCGCCCTCCACGCGCACCCACTGGTCGACGGCGAGCTCGTCGCGCCAGTCGGGCAGCTGCACCGGCACGCCCACCGGCTGCGCGTCCACGGCGCAGCAGGTCACGACGAAACGGGTGAGGTAGAAGACGTCGGGGTCGTCGCCGGACGCCGTGACGATCCCTGTCACGTCGGCCTGCTTGCCCGTGTAGAACGCCACGTCGCTCGTCTGGCGCAGGAGGCCCGCCCAGTCGAGCACGCTGAACGAGGCGTAGGCCGACGAGCCCGCCGCGTTGGCCTCGTCGACCGTCGTGCCCTCGAGGGCAGCCGTCGACGAGTTGACGTCGCGCGTGGTGGCCGTGGCGCTCGTGAGCGTCGCCGGCGGCAGCGCCACGATCGCCACCGCGAGCGCCGTGACGACGATCGTGCCGGCCGTGAGCAGCGAGCGCCGGAGGGCCGTGCGGCCCGGGCGGGAGCGCCGGCGCCGGGCGCGCCCCGGCTCCTCGGTCGGCCAGGTCTCGTCGGCGTGGTCGTGGTCGTCGGGGTCGTCCCCGCGCGGCGACCACAGCAGCACGGCGAGCGAGGCCGCGACGCCGATGAGCGTCATGACCACCGTGAACACGACGTACCGCGGGTGGATGTAGAGCACGAGCTGCCCGGTCGCGGCCAGCCACAGGGTGGCGACGCCGACGACGAGGGTCAGCAGCACGCCCTGCCAGCGGGCGAGGAGGACGTCACGCAAGGAAGTTCACCACCAGTCCGATCGCGGCGCTCGTCAGGGCGACCACGAGGGTGATCTGCGCCAGCACCCTGGGTCGGTAGGTCGTGCGCAGGAGCGCGAGCATCTTCACGTCGATGATCGGTCCGAACACGAGGAAGGCGGCGATGCTGCCCGGCAGGAAGGTGCTCGCGAACGGGAGGACGAAGAACGCGTCGACGTTCGAGCAGAGGGAGATGACGAAGGCCAGGGCCATCATCGCGAGGACGCTCCACACGGGGTTGCTGCCGAGGGCCACGAGCACCGAGCGGGGCACGATCGTCTGGACCCCGCCTGCGATCGCGGCGCCGATGAAGAGGGCCGGCATCATCGTCGCCATCTCGCGACGGAACAGGTCGACGCTCTCGATCCTCCTGCCGGTCGCGTGACCGTGGTCGGCGACGGCGCACGCCGCGGCGAACGAGCCCGTGAGCAGCTCGTCGGGGCGGGGGTGACGGCTGAAGAGCCATCCGATGAGGTTGGCGATCGCGAAGCCGCCCACGAGGCGGGCGACGAGGATCCCGGAGTCCCAGCCGAAGGCCGCGTGCGTCGTGAGGATCGTGATGGGGTTGAGGATCGGCGCCGCGATGAGGAACGTCATCGACTCGGGGACCGTGAAGCCCTTGAGCACGAGCCCGCGGGCCAGCGGCACGTTGCCGCACTCGCAGACCGGCAGGAACATGCCCAGGAACGAGATCACGGCCCGGCGCAGCACCGGCTGACGCGGGAGCCACGACTCGAAGAAGGCCTGGGGCAGCCAGACCTGCACGACGACCGAGAGCACGATGCCGAGCAGCACGAAGGGCATCGACTCGACGATGACGCTGATCGTGAGCGTGACGAAGTCCTGCAGCGAGGGCGGCAGGAGGCCCGGGCCGGCCCCGGCGGTTGCCACGCGCAGGCCGACGAGCAGGACGAGCACGACGCCGCCCGCGACGAGCAGGCCCGCCGACGACCGGCGCACGCCGTGCTCGTGCCCGGCGTGGTCGGTCGTGGGACGTTCGGGGGCCGTCGTGCTCATCGGTCCTCCGGGGGCGCGAAGCGCGAGTGGTCGTCGGGGCGGGGCTCGCGACGGCCCGGCCCGGGCGGCGACGCGGCGGGGACGTCCGTGGGATCGAGGGCGGCGTGCGTCGAGGCGGTGCGCCGGGCGCGGGCGCCCTCGGCGTCGCCGGCGTCGGCACCGGTGCCGGGGGGCGGCACCGCTCCGTCGGTCGCGCTGGTCCGCTCGGGACGGTCGACGACGTCGTCGCCCTGCGGCTCGTGCAGCCAGAGGCGGGCCAGGACGCAGCCGACGAGCAGGACGGCCGTGAGGCCGATGCCCCGGCTCAGCGGGATGCTCGTCAGGTAGAGGGCCAGGTTGGCCCAGGTGCCGCCCTCGAGCGACAGCAGCACGCCCGGGACGATGCCGACGAGGGCGAGGGCGACCGTGCCGACGGCGCCCGCGAGGGTGCCGCGGACCAGGACGACGGGCAGCGGCAGCGCGGCCGAGACGGGACGGACCACGAGGAGGACGACGGCCGCCGCCACGTAGAACGGCCAGGGGTAGAGGAGGAACGTGCCCAGGAACTGGCCCACGGGAGTCGCGACGAACCCGCTGGGGAACGGCGTCGCCGTCGTGGCGACGGCCGCGCCCAGGAGGGCGGCGAGGCCGAGGACGAACTGCACCACGAGCAGCACGACGAGGGCCGTGCTCGTCGCGAGCACGCGCTCCCGCCACGACGCCGCCGGGCCCCCACGCGCCAGCGCCGCCCCGATCGACGACCGGAGGCGGCGCTGGGGGTGGTCTGCGGCGGGCACGCAGACACCCTAGACGACCTACAGCTCGTCGGAGCTGACGCCCACGCCCAGGATGAACGGTCCGCCCTCGGGGGCGTCGTCGGACGACGAGGCCGACGGGGCCGGCGCAGCCGTCGTGCCGGCGCTCGAGGCGCGACGCGAGCGCCCTCGGCCCTGCCCGGGCTGGGCCGGCTCGGGCAGCGCGCCGAGAACCGAGTCGAGCAGCTGCTCGGCGTCGGGCGAGATGCGGCGCGGCGCACGGGTCGTCGCCGCGACCGGCAGGTCGAGGATCGCGACCGTCGCGTCGGGCGTCGTGCCCGTGGACGTGGCCCGGCGACGCTCGCCGCGACGCGGGCGCTCCGGCTCGGCCTGGGCAGGCGTGCGCGCAGCGTTGCCGACGGGCGCCGGGTCCTCGGCCGGGGCGACGGGCGCCGACGACGGAGCCGGGGCCTCCTGCTCGGTCGAGGTCGGCTCGGAGGTCGCGGCCTGCGGCGGCTCGGTGCCGTCCGTGGCCTCGTCGTCGCGAGCGGGACCACGGCCCCGACGGCCACGGCGACCGGACCGGGCGCGGCGTCCGTCGCCGTCGTCCGCCGACGGCCCCGTGCCCGGCGCCTCGGACGGCCCCGTGGGGGCCTCGAGACCGGCGGCGCGTGCCGCGGCCTCGGCCGCGGCCGCATCGATCGCGGCCTCGACCGCCGCCGCCGCCTCGGACGCGGCCTGTGCCGGACGCGTCGCGTCGTCGGCGGCCGAGATCGTGCTCGCCGCGATGCGCGAGAGCGCGTTCTTCACGTCGTCCGTGATGGCGTGCGTGGGCGTCGTGGTCGACGCGCCCGAGCCGCGACCCGCGCCGGCACCCGCCGACGAGGGCTGGCCCGAGGACGCGCCCTGGCCGCCCTTGCCGCGACGACGCGGCTCCTGCTGGGCCCGGCGCGGCTGCTGGTCCTGCTTCTGCTCCGCACCGGCCGTGTCGGTGACCGACTCCGCGAGGCCGAGGCCCAACTTCTTGCGGGTCATCTGCACGAGGCCGAGCGAGGTCACCTCGGCGACCTGGTGCTTCGTGCGGTCCCGGCTGAGGCACTCGACGAGGCGGCGCAGCACGAGGTCGCGGTTCGACTCGAGCACCATGTCGATGAAGTCGACGACGATGATCCCGCCGATGTCGCGCAGGCGCAGCTGGCGGACGATCTCCTCGGCGGCCTCGAGGTTGTTCTTCGTGACCGTCTCTTCCAGGTTGCCGCCCGAGCCGACGAACTTGCCGGTGTTGACGTCGACCACGGTCATCGCCTCGGTGCGGTCGATGACGAGCGAGCCGCCCGAGGGCAGCCAGACCTTGCGGTCGAGGGCCTTCTCGATCTGCTCGTTGAGGCGGTGCTCGTCGAAGGCGTCGCGGTCGCCCTCGTACCGCTGCACGCGGTCGAGCAGGTCGGGCGCGACGGCCGAGAGGTACGACTGCAGCGTCTCGAAGGCCTCGTCGCCGTCGATGACGAGCTCGTGGAAGTCCTCGTTGAAGACGTCGCGCACGATCTTGATGAGCAGGTCGGGCTCCGAGTGGAGCAGCGCGGGGGCGACGCCCTTCTCGACCTTGGCGCTGATGTCGGCCCACTGGGCGAGGAGGCGCTGCACGTCGAGCGTGAGCTGCTCCTCCGTGGCACCCTCGGCGGCCGTGCGGACGATGACGCCGGTGTTCTCGGGGAGGGCCTCCTTGAGGATCTTCTTGAGACGGGCGCGCTCCGTGTCGGGCAGCTTGCGGCTGATGCCGTTCATCGAGCCGTTCGGCACGTAGACCAGGTAACGGCCGGGCAGGGAGATCTGGCTGGTGAGGCGGGCACCCTTGTGACCCACCGGGTCCTTCGAGACCTGGACCAGCACGCGGTCGCCGGGCTTGAGCGCGAGCTCGATGCGGCGGGGCTGGTTGCCGTGCTCGACGGCGTCCCAGTCGACCTCGCCCGAGTAGAGGACCGCGTTGCGACCGCGGCCGATGTCGATGAAGGCCGCCTCCATGCTCGGCAGGACGTTCTGCACGCGGCCGAGGTAGACGTTGCCGATGAGCGAGACGTTCTTCGACTCGGCGACGTAGTGCTCGGCGAGGGTGCCGTCCTCCATGACGCCGATCTGCACCCGGTCGCCCGAGGAGCGCACGATCATCTTGCGGTCGACGCTCTCGCGGCGCGCCAGGAACTCGGCCTCGGTGATGACGGGACGACGGCGCCCGGCGTCGCGGCCGTCGCGGCGACGCTGCTTCTTCGCCTCCAGTCGGGTCGAGCCCTTGACCTTCTGGGGCTCGGTGATGAGCTCGACCTGGCGCTGGGGCCGCTCGCGACCCTGCCGGTCGTCGCGGTCGTCGCGGTCGTCGCGGTCCTCGCGACGACGGCCCTCGCGATCACCGGAGCGGCCGCGGGTGCGACGACGTGACGAGGGCTGCTGGGGCCGGTCGTCGTCGTCCTCGTCGTCCCACGCGTCGTCCACGTCGTCCCGGCGGGCGCGCCCCGGACGCGCGGGCAACAGGTCGTACTGCGGCGCGTGGAAGATCAGCGACGTCGTCGTGAGGTTCGCCGGGATCGGCGACGACGCGGCCTCCGGCTCGGGCTCGGGGGCGTCCGCGGGCTCGTCGGGCGCCGTGGCGGGGTCCGTCTGGTCGACGGCCTCCTGGTCGACGACGCCCTGTCCCGTCGTCGCCTGGTCGGTGCTGGTGGGGTCGGTGCTGGTCGTGGCCTCGGCCGCGACCTCGGTCTCGTTCGTCACGGGTGATGCCTCCTGGGCGTCGTCCTGTCGGTTCGTCTCGATCGTCGCGGGCTCGTCGGAGCTCGCCGGGCGCCTGGCCGGTGCGGCCTGCCTGGCGAGCAGTCCGGCGAACAGCCCTCTCCGCCGCTTGGGGCGGACGGCGTCGGGACCGTCGTCGTGCGTGTCGTTCTCCACCACTGGTGGTGCTCCTCAACCCTGCCGACCATCTCGTCGGCGGGAACTCTCGTGTCGCGACCGGTCCGGAGGGGCTGCCCTCGGCAGCACCGGGTCCCGGTCGCCGCGCCCTCTCACGGCGCACGTCGTCTCGTCATCGTCTGCGGAGCTGGCCATCCGCCGCGAGCGCCTGCGCTCGTGACCCGGTACTCGCTCCGCCTCGCGAGAGCTGCCGTCTGCACGGAGCTGCCACCAGGACGAGCACGGCCCGGAAAGTCCGGTCCACGGGGCCTTCGCCCCGTGACTCGGTCCCATCTTCGCACGACCTGCACCGACGGGTGAGCAGGCTCGTGCGAGGATGACGGCCGTGACGGACTCCCAGCACGCCCAGCACCCCGCGTCCGACCGCCGCCCGGTGGTGGCCGCCGTGCTGCTCCTCGTCGCCGGCGCGACGGGCTTCGTCGGCTCGTTCGCCCTGGTGCTGGACAAGTTCCGCCTGCTCGCCGACCCCGGCCGGGCGCTCTCCTGCGACGTCAACCCGTTCATCGGGTGCAGCCCCGTGATGCAGAGCTGGCAGGCCTCGCTCTTCGGGTTCCCGAACCCCGTCATCGGCGTGGCCGCGTTCGTGGCCCCCGTCGTCGTCGCCCTCGCCCTCCTCGCCGGCGCCCGCTTCGACCGGTGGTTCTGGGTCGCGTTCCAGATCGGGCTGTTCCTGGCCTGGGCCTTCGTCACCTGGCTCTTCACCCAGGCGGTCTACGCGATCGGCGCGCTCTGCCCCTGGTGCATGCTCGTCTGGCTCGCGACGATCCCGCTCTTCTGGGTCACGACGGTCTGGATGGCCTCCCGGGGCCTCACGACCGGCCGGGCGGGCCTGCGACGCGCGGCGACGGCCTTCCTGCCGTTCTCGTGGGTGCTGCCCGCGGCCAACCTCGTCCTGGTGGCCAGCCTGATCCTCGTGCAGTTCCCGCGCCTCCTGCCGACGCTGTTCGGCTGAGCCCACGCCGGCGCCCGTGCCGGCGCCCCCGCCCGCAGCCGGGCCCGAGCGCGCGGCACGCGCCGCTGCCAGCGAACTCTTGGACTGGTCCGCCATGCTCGCTCCGACCGTCCACGACGACCCGTGAGGACCCATGACGCCAGCCGCCGACCCTGCCCCCTCCAAGCGCGACCGGCGCCACGCCGCCCGTGAGAAGGCCCGCCTCGCCCGCGAGGCCGAGGCCCGCCGTCACCGCCGCAACCGGTGGCTGCTGCAGGGCGGTCTCGTGCTGGGCGCCCTCGCCGTCGTCGCGATCGTCGTCCTGGTCGTGGTGCAGGTGGCGAAGCCCTCCGGACCGGGGCCGGCGAACATGGCCAGCGACGGCATCGTCCTGCGGTCGGACGGCGCCCAGGGGGTCGAGGCGGTGCGGACCGACGCGATCCCGGCAGGAGGCACGCCCACCGCGACCGAGACCGCGGACGACGGCCCGGCGCGCATCGTGATCTACCAGGACTACCTCTGCCCGGCCTGCGGCGCCTTCGACACGACGAACGCCGATCAGCTCGAGGCCCTCGTCACCAGCGGTGCCGCCACGCTCGAGCTGCACCCCATCTCGATCCTCGACCGGGCCTCCCAGGGCACGAAGTACTCGACCCGTGGCGCGAACGCCGCCGCGTGCGTCGCGGACGTCGACCCCGACGCGTTCCTCGACGTCAACACGGCCTTCTACGCGCAGCAGCCCGGCGAGAACACCCGGGGCCTGACCGACGACGAGATCGTCGAGCTCGTGCAGGGTGCCGGCGTCACCGACCCCGCGGTCGAGAGCTGCATCCGCGACGGGTCGTACGAGGACTGGGTCGCCGACGCGACGACGCGCGCTCTCGACGGGCCGCTGCCCGGCACCGACCTCCCCGCGGTGACCGGCACGCCCACGATCCTCGTCGACGGCCAGCGGTACGAGGGCGGCCTGACCGACGCCGCGGCGTTCGCGGCGTTCGTCACGGAGGTCTCGGGCGTCGAGGTCCCCGCGACCGACGAGGGCTGAGCGGGCCCGCGGCCGGCGCCCGCGCCCGCGAGCGCGAGCGCCGACGCGTGCCCCCGCACGTGACGAGGCCCGGACGTCAGGACGACGTCCGGGCCTCGTCACGCGCGGGCGCTCAGAACCAGAGGGCGAGCTCCCGGGCGGCGGACTCGGCCGAGTCGCTGCCGTGCACCAGGTTCTGCTGCACCTTCAGGCCCCAGTCGCGGCCCAGGTCGCCGCGGATCGTCCCGGGCGCGGCCGTGGTCGGGTCCGTCGTGCCCGCCAGCGAGCGGAAGCCCGCGACGACGCCGTTGCCCGCGACGCGGAGGGCGACCGTCGGTCCGCTCGTCATGAACTCGACGAGGGGCTCGTAGAAGGGCTTGCCGACGTGCTCCTCGTAGTGGGCGGCCAGCAGGTCGCGGTCGGCCTGCAGCATGCGGAGGTCGACGAGCGAGTAGCCCTTGGCCTCGATCCGGCGCAGGATCTCGCCGGTGAGGCCGCGGGCGACGCCGTCGGGCTTGACGAGGACGAGGGTCTCTTCGATGTCGGGCACGGTGGTCTCCTTGGATGGGTGGCCTGATCGGCCGGGGCGGGTGGTCGGTGGTCAGTCGGTGGCGGGTCGCCCGTCGGCGGCGTCGCCGAGCGCGCGGCGGCGCGCCGCGTTGGTGCGGTCGAGCTGCCTGCCCTTGACGAGGCAGTAGGCCCAGAGCGAGAGGAACACGGCGGCGACGGCGAACATGACGGGGTCGAGGAACCCGAGGGCGACGAGCCCCACCTGGACGAGGGCTCCCAGCACGACGCCCCAGCGGGTCCGCTGGACGCGCGAGACGAGCAGCACGACGACGATCGCGCCGAGGCCCCCGCCCCACGCGGCCCCGGCGGGCAGCAGCTGCCGCCCGAACACCACGAGGACCACGAAGAACAGCGAGATCGCCTCGAGCACCAGCACGATCGAGAGCAGGCTCTCGGCCGCGCCGCGCTCCCGACGCGGTCGGCGCGGGCGAGGAGCGGTGCCTCGGCTCACGCCAGGCCTCCCTCGCCCTGAGCCAGCGTGAGCACGTCGCCGACGAGCGTGACGGACCCGGTGACGACGACGCCGCCCGGCTCGTCGCCCTCGGTCTCGTCGGCGAGGTCGCGTGCGGTGGCCAGCGCCGCGCGCAGGTCGGTCTCGACGACGACGCGGTCGGCGCCGACGACGCCCACGGCGATCGCGGCGAGGTCGTCGGCCGCGACGGCGCGCTCCGAGGCGGACGCCGTCACGACGAACTGGCGCACCGAGCCGGCGAGCGCGCGGACGATGCCCGCGGCGTCCTTGCCCTCGACGACGCCCAGGACGGCGACCACCTGTCCGAACGAGAAGTACTCGTCCAGGGCGGTCGCGAGCGAACGGGCGCCGTGCGGGTTGTGCGCGGCGTCGACGAGGATCGTCGGCTCGTTCGCGACGATCTGCAGGCGACCGGGCGAGGTCGCGGTCGCGAGGCCCTCGGCCACGATGTCGGGGTCGAGGGGCTGCGAGCCGCCCCCGATGAACGACTCGACGGCGGCGACGGCCACCGCCGCGTTCTGCGCCTGGTGCCGACCGAAGAAGGGCAGCAGGAGGTCGTCGTAGCGCCCGGCGAGGCCGCGCAGGCTGACGAGCTGCCCGCCGACCGCGACCGTCGACGAGAGCACGCCGAAGGCGTCGTCCTCGACGACGAGCGTCGACTCGGTGAGCTCCGCCGCGCGGCGGAGCTCGGCGAGCGCCTCGGGGGCCTGCGCGGCCGAGACGACCGAGGCGTCGGGCTTGACGATCCCGGACTTGGTGCGGGCGATCTCGGCGAGCGTGTCGCCGAGGCGGTCCTGGTGGTCGAGGGCGACGGGCGTCACGACCGCGACCTGCCCGTCGGCGACGTTGGTGCTGTCCCACTCGCCGCCCATGCCGACCTCGAGCACGACGACGTCGACGGGGGCGTCGGCGAACGAGGCGAAGGCCAGCGCGGTGAGCGCCTCGAAGAACGTCAGGGCGGGTTCGCCGGCCGCCGCCAGCTCGACGTCGACCATGCCGAGGTACGGCTGCACGTCGTCCCAGTTCGCCACGAGGTCGGCGTCGGGGATCGGCTCGCCGTCGACGACGATCCGCTCGTTGAGGCGCACGAGGTGCGGGCTCGTGAGCAGCCCCGTGCGCAGCCCGTGGGCACGCAGGAGGCTCTCGATCATGCGGCTCGTCGACGTCTTGCCGTTGGTGCCCGTCACGTGGACGATCGGGTAGGCGCGCTGCGGGTCGCCGAGCAGCTCGACCGCCCGCCGCGTGGGCTCGAGCCGCGGGCGCGGGGCCTGCTCGCCGACGCGGGCGAGCAGTTCGTCGAGGACGCGACGCGCCCCCTCGGCGTCGCGAGCCTCCTGCTGGTCGTGGTCACTCACCGCGCTGCACCTGCACCTTCACTGCCGAGCCGGATCCCACCGGCGTGCGGTCGTCGCCGGACGGCACGACCTCCAGCCTCTCGACGACCAGGTCGGTCGTGAGGGTCTCCCCCGCGATGAGCGCGCGGTGCGCCTCGACCGCGGCCGCGGCGGTCGGGTCGGCGACGATCGTCGTGACGATCCGGTCGCCCACGTCGAGGCCTGCCGCACGACGGGCCTGCTGCACGGCCCGGACGACGTCGCGGGCCAGGCCCTCGGCCTCGAGCTCGGGCGTCGTGGTCGTGTCGAGCAGCACGAAGCCGCCGTCCCCGACGAAGCCGATCGCGGCGTCGGGGTCCGCGACCGCGAGCTCGAGGGTGAACTCGCCGGGCAGCAGCTCGACCCCGCCGACCACGACGCGGTCGCCCACGGCGTGCCAGTCGCCGCGCTTGGCCGCGGGGATCACCTGCTGCACCTGCCTGCCGATGCGCGGGCCGGCGGCGCGGGCCGCGACCGTGAGCCGGCGCGTCACGCCGTAGCCGCCCAGCGTCTCGTCGCTGAGGGGCTCGAGCACGACCGCCTTGACGTTGAGCTCGTCGCGGAGGATCCCCACGAAGGGCTCGAGGGCCGCGGGGTCGGGCGTCACCACGGTGAGGGTCGACAACGGCAGTCGCACGCGCAGGCTCGTCGCCTTGCGCAGGGCGAGCCCGGCGGAGGCGACCTCGCGCACGGCGTCCATCGCGGCGACGAGGGCGTCGTCGGCCGGGAACGCGTCGGCGTCGGGCCAGTCCTCGAGGTGCACGCTGCGACCGCCGGTGAGGCCCTTCCAGATCTCCTCCGTGACCAGGGGCGCGAGCGGCGCGGCCACGCGGGTCACGGTCTCGAGCACGGTGAACAACGTGTCGAAGGCGTCGCGGTCGTCGCCCGACCAGAAGCGGTCGCGGCTGCGTCGCACGTACCAGTTCGTGAGCACGTCGGCGAAGTCGCGCAGCGAGGCGGCCGCGAGGGGCGAGTCGAGCGCGTCGAGGTGGCCCTGGACGTCCACGACGAGGTCGTGGACCTTCGCCAGGAGGTACCGGTCGAGGACGTCCGTCGAGTCGGTCCGCCAGGTGGCCTCGTAGCCGTCCGGCCCCGCCGCGTTGGCGTAGAGCGAGAAGAAGTACCACGTGCTCCACAGCGGCAGCAGGAACTGCCGCACGCCCTCGCGGATGCCCTCCTCGGTGACGACGAGGTTGCCGCCCCGGATCACCGAGCTCGACATGAGGAACCACCGCATGGCGTCCGCGCCGTCGCGGTCGAAGACCTCGCTGACGTCGGGGTAGTTGCGCAGGCTCTTCGACATCTTCTGGCCGTCGGAGCCGAGCACGATGCCGTGGCTGATGACCGACGAGAACGCCGGACGGTCGAACAGCGCGGTCGAGAGCGCGTGCACGACGTAGAACCAGCCGCGCGTCTGGCCGATGTACTCGACGATGAAGTCGGCGGGCGCGTGCGTCTCGAACCACTCGCGGTTCTCGAACGGGTAGTGCACCTGCGCGAAGGGCATCGACCCGGAGTCGAACCAGACGTCGAAGACGTCCTCGATGCGCCGCATCGTGCTGCGCCCCGTGGGGTCGTCGGGGTTCGGGCGCGTGAGGTCGTCGATGTACGGCCGGTGCAGGTCGGGCTCGCCCTGCTCGTCGAGCGGCAGGCGGCCGAAGTCGGCCTCGAGCTCGGCCAGCGAGCCGTAGACGTCGGTGCGGGGGTACGCGGGGTCGTCGCTGCGCCACACGGGGATCGGCGAGCCCCAGTAGCGGTTGCGCGAGATCGACCAGTCGCGGGCGCCGGCGACCCACTTGCCGAACTGGCCGTCCTTGACGTTCTCGGGCACCCAGGTGATCTCCTGGTTGAGCTCGCCCATGCGGTCGCGGAACTCGCTGACGCGCACGAACCAGCTCGAGACGGCCTTGTAGATGAGCGGGTTGCGGCAGCGCCAGCAGTGCGGGTAGCTGTGCTCGTAGCTCGCCAGGCGCACGAGGCGGCCGTCGGCGCGCAGGCGCTGCACGAGCGTCTTGTTCGCGTCGAACACCTGCTGCCCGGCGACGCCGAGCTGGTCGAACATCGGCAGGAAGCGACCGTTGTCGTCGACGGACACGAGGACGGGGATCCCCGCCGCCGCGCAGACGAGCTGGTCGTCCTCGCCGTAGGCCGGGGCCTGGTGCACGATGCCGGTGCCCTCGCCCGTGGCGACGTAGTCGGCGACGAGCACGCGCCAGGCGTTCTCGGTCCCCCACGCCTCGGCGTCGGCGTAGACGTCCCAGAGGCGGTCGTACTCGAGGCCCTCGAGCTCGGACCCGGCGAAGGTGGCCGTGACCGCGGCCTGCGCGGCCTCGGCGGACTCGTAGCCGAGGTCGCGGGCGTACGCCGCGAGCGTGTCGGCGGCCAGCAGGAAGACGCTGCCGGTGAGGAGCTCCTGGTCGCCCCGGCGCTCACCGGGCAGGAGCGCGTGCGGCACGGTGACGTAGTCGATGCCGGGGCCCACGGCGAGCGCCATGTTCGTCGGCAGGGTCCACGGCGTCGTGGTCCAGGCGAGCGCCTCGACGCCGGTCAGCCCGAGGGCCTCGGCCTTGGCGCCGACGAGCGGGAACGCGACCGTGACGGTCTGGTCCTGACGCATCTTGTAGACGTCGTCGTCCATGCGCAGCTCGTGGTTCGACAGCGGGGTCTGGTCGTGCCAGCAGTAGGGCAGAACGCGGAACCCCTCGTAGGCGAGGGACTTGTCGTGCAGCTGCTTGAAGGCCCAGAGCACGCTCTCCATGAAGGTCACGTCGAGGGTCTTGTAGTCGTCCTCGAAGTCGACCCAGCGCGCCTGGCGCGTGACGTACTGCTGCCACTCGTCGGTGTAGCGCAGCACCGAGGCACGGGCGGCCGCGTTGAACTCGCCGACGCCCATGTCGTCGATCTGGTGCTTCTCGGTGATGCCCAGCTGGCGCATCGCCTCGAGCTCGGCCGGCAGCCCGTGGGTGTCCCAGCCGAAGCGGCGGTGCACCTGCTTGCCGCGCATCGTCTGGTACCGCGGGAAGAGGTCCTTGGCGTACCCGGTCAGCAGGTGCCCGTAGTGCGGCAGGCCGTTGGCGAACGGGGGGCCGTCGTAGAAGACCCACTCGTCGCAGCCCTCGCGACGGCGGATGGACTCCTGGAAGGTGTCGTCGCGGCGCCAGAAGTCGAGCACGCCCCGCTCGACGTCGGGCAGGCGCGGCGAGGCGGGGACGCCGCGGTCGGCGGCGTCGGGGCCCTTGGGGTAGGTCATGGTCGGTCTCCAGTCGTGCCGAGGCTGCTGCACGAGGACGCCACCTGCCGTCGCCGGTGCCGCGGTACCACCCCGCTTGCCGTCGCCCCGACCCGCGTGGCGACGACCGCTCTCTGCTGCGGCTGTGACGGGCCTGCCCCGCTCGGGTCTAGTGACGCCGCCCGAGGGCGGCGCGTTCTTCCGAGTGCTCCCCGGTGATGGCCGGATCGGTGCTCCTCCATGCTAGCGGCGCGGGGCAGGAGGCGCGATCACCCCCGCCGGGTCGCCTCCGCCCGCCGTCGCGACGGTCGGGCGGCCCCGGGAGCAGACTCGGGGGCATGCCCACCGACCCCTCGCCCACCGGAGCCGCCGCGCCCGGGGCGTCCGCGCCTCCTGCGGCGCCCGAGAGCACGCTCACGGTCCTCGTCGCCTTCGGCGCCAACCTCCTCATCGCGGTCGCGAAGAGCGTGGCGGCCCTCCTGACGGGCTCGGCCTCGATGGTCGCCGAGGCGGCGCACTCGTGGGCCGACACCGGCAACGAGGTCTTCCTCTTCGTGGCGGGACGCCGCGGCGCACGGCGTCGCGACGAGGCCCACCCGCTCGGCTACGGCAAGGAGTCGTACGTCTGGTCGATGTTCGCCGCGTTCGGCCTCTTCACGGCGGGTGCCGTCGTCTCGATCACGCACGGGATCTCGGAGCTGTCCAGCACCGCCGAGGACACCGACTACCTGGTCGCCTACGTCGTGCTCGCGATCGCCTTCGTGCTCGAGGGGACGTCGTTCCTCCAGGCCCTGCGGCAGGCGCGCGGCACCGCGCGGCGCACCCGCACGCCCCTCCTGCGCAGCGTCCTGCGCGGCTCGGACCCGACCCTCCGGGCGGTCTTCGCGGAGGACGCCGCGGCGCTCGTCGGCCTCGTGGTCGCGTTCCTGGGGATCCTGCTGCACGAGCTCACGGGCGACGCCGTCTGGGACGCGATCGGCTCGATCGCCGTGGGCGTGCTGCTCGGCCTCGTGGCCCTCGTGCTCATCGACCGCAACCGGAGGTTCCTCGTCGGCGAGGGCCCGGGACCGGACGTCGAGGCCCGCGTGCTCGAGCGCCTGCTGGCCCGACCGGACGTCTCCCGCGTGACCTACCTGCACCTCGAGTTCGTCGGCCCCGGCCGCCTGTACCTCGTCGCCGCCGTCGACCTGGTCGGCGACGAGCGGGAGGAGCACGTGGCCGTGGCCCTCCGGCGCCTCGAGGCGGACGTGGAGGAGCACGACCTCGTCGAGGAGGCCGTGCTCACCCTCGCCACCCCCGACGAGCCGAGCCTCGTGCCTCAGCGGCCCGTGGCCTCCTGACCGCGACGGGCCGGGGCACGTCGACGAGCGAGCGCGAGCGTCGCCGACCCGACGCCGGCCAGCAGGAGGCCGACGAGCAGGGCGTCGCCGGCGCCGTCCGCGCTGCCCGTGCTCGCGAGGGCGGGGCGCGAGGACGCAGGGCGGGCCGTCGGCACGAGCGTCGTGGTCGGCGTCGGCGCCGCGGGTGCGACCGCCGCGACGGGCTCCACGGGCGCCACGACCGGAGGTGCGGCCTGCGCCGGCACGAGGCGGACGTCGATGCTCGTCGCGGGCGAGAGCCGGGTGGTGGCCGTGCCGAGGAGGTAGCCGTCCTCCTCCCGGACGTCGGTCAGCCCGTACTGCGCGACGCTGACGCGCCACGTGCCGAACGGGCGGGCGATGTCGAGCGTCCACCGACCGTCGGCCCGGACCTGCACGGGGACCCCGTCGGTGCCGTGGTCCGACTCGAGGTCGAGCGCCCGGAGGTCGAGGTCGAGGTACTGGCCGGGCACGCCCGTGCCCGTCACGCGGAACCAGCCCCAGTCGGGCGTCGTCGGAGCGCTCCCCGGGCCCCGGTCGACGACGTCGGCGGCGAGGACCGAGCCCGTCGCCGGCGACGTGACGACGACGGGCGGGCTGGTCGGCACGTCGATCGTGACGGTGCGCTCGGCGCGTCCGAGCTCGGCGCCCGCCGCGTCGACGCTGCGCACGGTCACCGTGAGGCTGGACGCGACGTCCGAGGGCAGCTCCGCCCGGAAGGCGAAGCGGGGCGCTCCCCCGACCTGCCCTCCGTGCACGCGCGGGTCGCTCGTGACGAACTCCACGGACTCGGCCCCGGGCGACTCCCCCTCGATCCGGAGCTCGAGGTCGCGACGGACCTCGCCGGCCACCGGACTCGTGAGCACCAGGGGCTCCGCGGCGTCGGCGTCGGCGTCGGCGTCGGGCTCAGCCTCGGCCTCGGGCTCGGCGACCCCGTCGACGACCTCGAGGTCGACCGGGGGGCCCACGACCGGGGCCTGGTCCAGGGGTGCCGGCTGCGTCGGGGCCTGCTCCCCCTCGACCTCCGCCCCGGGCTCCGACGGCGCGGGCACCACTTCGGGTCCCTCCTCGTCGGCAGCTCCCGACGACGCTCCGGCTCCCGGTGCGGGCTCGGTCGGCGCGGGGCCTGGCGTGCTCGTCGTCCTCGGCGCCGGTTCCGCGTTCGCGGGCGCGGTGGCGGTGGCGACCGCCAGTCCGCCCAGGGCCAGCGCGATCGCGGTCGGGAGCGCCAGCAGGCGGCTCCGGGTGTTCGTCATGGTCGTCCCGTTCGTCGTGGGTCGCTGCCGGGCCACCTCGCTCCGACCCACCCCCGAGCGACGACCCCCTCGCGGCACGGGCCGTCCGGTGCTGCCGACGGTAGCCCTGGGCGGAGCCCTGGAGGGGCGTCGTGACGCCTTCGAGACCTGACCGTCCCGGAGTTCATCCAGAGGACTGAGGGGTCGTCCACCTCAGGGCGGATCGTGCGGTGCCTCCCAGCCCGCGGGAGGGTCGCGGCGTAGACTGGGCCGATCGCGCCGTCGCCGTCGCTCCCACCCTCTCCCCGCCCCGTCGATCGGACGCCCTTCGTGACCGCAGTCCTCCGCCTGCTGCAGCAGCACCGTTCTGCCGTGCGGTTCCTCGTCACGGGCGGCCTCGGCTTCGTCATCACCATGGCGATCAGCTACGGGCTCAAGCTCTTCGTGATCCCCCAGCACCCCGTGACGGCGCTCGCGGTCGGCATCACGGTCGCGACGGTCGTGTCGTACTGGATGAACAAGAAGTGGTCCTTCGACGATCGGGGCGACCTGCACACCGCGCACGAGGTGGTGCTCTTCGTGCTCGTGAGCCTCGTGGGCGTCGCGCTCAACTCGGCTCCGCTGTACCTGTCCCGGTACGGGCTCCACCTCGAGGTGCCCTACGTCACGCGGACCACGCAAGAGGTGGCCGACTTCGTGAGCGGCCCCGTGATCGGCACCGCCATCGCGATGGTGTTCCGCTACTGGGCCATGAACAAGTTCGTGTTCCCCCGCGCGGCCGTGGCGCTGACGACCCGCGAGCTGGCCATCGTGCGCGACGCGCGGACGGGCACCGAGGCCTGACCCCACGCCGGCGCGCGGTTCAGGCGAAGGCCGCCGCGACGCGGGACACCGCGGGCGACACCAGCTCGACCAGGGGCGACCGCCCCACCCCGGCCCGGGACCACGCCACGAAGGCGGCGACGGCGGCCGCGGTCACCGTCGCGCCGGCGACGACGCCGCGTGCGCCGTCCCCGTCCCAGCCGCGCGCCGAGAGGTGCCCGACGACGACGCCCTGGGCGACCGCGACCCGCGTGGCCGCGCTCGTCACGACGTCGTCGCCGAGCCGCATCGTCTCGGCCTGGGTCAGCGCCCAGGGCACGCCCGAGGGGTCGTGCGCCGCGGAGGCCGCGACGAGGGCGCGGGCGACCTCGTCGAGGGGCGTCGCGCCTCCTGTGGTCCGCAGCAGCTCCGGCAGGGACGCGAGGGTGCGGTCGACGTCGACCCAGAAGGTGTCCGCCTTCGAGTCGAAGTAGTTGAAGAACGTGCCCCGGCTGACCCCGGCGCGGCGGGCGACGTCGTCGACGGTCGTGCCCGCGTAGCCCCGCTCGAGGAAGAGCTCGGCGGCGGCGTCGGCGAGGACCGCGGCGGACGACCGGCGCGGACGCCCCACGCGGGCGGGCGGTCGGGCGGCGTCGGTCATGCACCCATCCTGCCGGTAGACTCGACGACGCAGTTCTTGAACGCGGTCGAACAACCGGGCCGCGACGTCCCCCGAGGAGCACCGTGCGCACCCGACTCGTCCCCCTGCTCGCCCTCGCCTCCGCGAGCGGCCTGCTGCTCACCGGCTGCACGAGCGGGGGCGAGCCCGAGGCCGCGACCACGCCGACGCGCGGCGGCACGCTCGTCTACGCGACGGGCGACGCCGAGCCCACGTGCCTCGACCCGCACGTCGGCGGCAACTACCCCCAGGCGCTGCTGGCGACGCAGGTGCTCGAGTCCCTCGTCTCGAAGGACGACGACGGCCAGATCGTGCCCTGGCTCGCCGACTCGTGGCAGGAGGCCCCGGACGGCCTCAGCTGGACCTTCGACCTCCGCGACGGGGTGAGCTTCACCGACGGCACGCCCTTCGACGCCGCCGCGGTCGTCGCGAACGTCGAGCACGTGCAGGACCCCGCCACGCTCTCGTCCACCGGCTACCTCGCCCTGCAGAAGGTGACCGGGGCCGAGGCCGTCGACGACGGCACCGTGCGCCTCGACCTCTCCTCCCCCGACAGCGCCCTGCTCGAGTCGCTCACGCAGCCATGGCTCGCCATGGAGTCGCCCGAGGCCCTGCAGCGCCCGCAGGAGGTCAACTGCGAGTCGCCCGTGGGCACCGGCCCCTTCGTCGTGACGGACTGGACCAAGCAGGACTCGGTCTCGCTCGAGCGCAACGACGACTGGTCCTCCCCGCCCGCCGACGCCGACCTCGAGGGCCCCGCGCTCCTCGACGGGATCACCTGGCGCTTCGTGCCGGACAGCGCGTCGCGCTTCGCGGCCCTCCAGGCGGGCCAGGTCGACGTGATCGACAACGTGCAGCCCGACGTGCTCGTCACGGCGGCCGACGACGACTCGCTCACCGAGATCGACGCCCCTCGGCCGGGCGCCTCCAACCGCCTCGAGCTGAACGCCGGCAAGGCCCCCTTCGACGACGAGCGCGTGCGCGAGGCCTTCGTCCGCGGCGTCGCCGTCGACGACGCGATCGACTCCCTGTTCTTCGGCACGGCCGAGCGCTCCTACTCGCCGCTGTCGAGCGTCGAGCCCCTCGCGCACGGCGACGCCTCCCTCTTCGACGTCGATGTCGACGAGGCGCAGGACCTCCTCGACGAGGCCGGCTGGTCCGAGCGCGACGACGAGGGGTACCGCACGAAGGGCGGCGAGCGCCTCACGCTGCGCTTCCCCGTGAGCACGAACCAGTCGATCCCGGCCGAGCAGTCGCTGTTCGAGCAGGTGCAGGCCGGCGCGCGCACGCTCGGCTTCGACGTGCAGCTCGAGCTGCTCGACCTCTCCAGCTGGTACGCGGCCCTGGGAGCGGACGAGTACGACCTGGTGAGCGCGCCGTACACGAAGGTCGGCCCCGACGTGCTCCGCGTCCTGTACCGCTCCGACGGCATCACGCCCGCGCCGAGCGGCTACTTCGCCAACCACGCCCAGCTCTCCGACCCCGAGCTCGACGACCTGCTCACCCGGGCCTCCGAGACCACCGACGCCGACGAGCGTGCCGACCTGGTCGAGCGGGCCCAGCAGGCGATCCTCGAGAGCCGCACGGTCCTGCCCCTCTACGACCAGCAGAACCACTACCTCGTGAGCGACGCCGTCGCGGGCGTGCGGGCGCTGCCGCCCGTGTCGGCGATCAGCCTCGCCGGCGCGCACCGGGTGCGGTGACGGTCGACGCGCCTCCTGCCCCCGCCCGGGCGCGGCGCGACCCCCGGCCCGCCCTGCGCTGGCTGGCGGGTCGCGTGGTGGGCGGCGTGGTCGTGCTGTGGGCGGTCGCGACGCTCATCTTCTTCGCCGTCCGGCTCGTGCCCGGCGATCCCGCCGAGGCGATCCTCGGCGGGCCGGGCTCGCAGGCCTCCGACGAGGCGCTCGCCCTGGTCCGCGAGCAGTACGGCCTCGACCAGCCGCTCGCCGTGCAGTACCTCGCGCAGCTCGGCCGCCTCGCGACCGGCGACCTCGGGTCGTCGTACTCGCTGCGCGTCGACGTGGCCGACCTGCTGCTCGCCCAGCTGCCCGGGACGCTCGTGCTCGCCGCCGCCGCGCTCGTCGTCGCCTGGGCCCTCGCCCTCGTCGGCGCCTGGTGGGCCTCGCGCAGCGGCCCCGTCGGCGTCCGCGTGTCGTCGGGCCTCGAGGTGCTCGCCTCGTCGCTCCCCCAGTTCTGGCTGGCGAGCGTGCTCATCGTCGTGCTCAGCACCGAGCTCGGCTGGTTCCCGCCCGTGAGCACGGGCACCCCGATCGGGCTCGTCCTGCCCGTCGTGACCCTCGCCGTGCCCGTCGCCGGGTTCCTGGGCCAGGTCACGCGCGACTCGCTGCTCGAGGCCTCGGCAGCGCCGTTCGCGCTCTCGGCGCGGGCCAGGGGCGAGACGCCGGGCGGCCTCTTCGCCCGGCACCTGCTGCGCCACGCCGCGCTGCCGGGCCTCGCCCTCTCGGGCTGGGCGTTCGGCTCGCTGCTCAGCGGCGCCGTCGTGGTCGAGTCGGTCTTCGCCAGGCCGGGCCTCGGTCGCACCCTGCTGCAGGCCGTCACGCTGCGCGACGTCCCGCTCGTCACGGGCGTGGCCCTGGCGTCGGCCCTGGCCTACGTCGTGGTCGTCGCGCTGGGCGACCTCGCCGAGCGGCTCGTCGACCCGAGGAGGCGCACCCCGTGACCGTCCTGCCCGGGCTCCCCGGGGGCGCAGGAGGCCCGGTCGCCCCCGGCTCGGACGTCGCCCCCGCCCCGCGCCCCGCCCGGCGTCCGCGGCCCTCCGCCGTCGAGGTCGCCGCCGCTGCCGTGCTCGGCCTGCTCGTGCTGGCCGCGGTCGCGCCCGGGCTCCTGGCCCCCGCCGACCCGCTCGCCGTGTCGCCGGTCGACGCCTTCTCGCCGCCCTCGCTCGCCCATCCCCTCGGCACCGACGAGTCGGGGCGCGGCCTCTGGACGCGCGTGGTGCACGGCACGGGCGCCTCGCTGCTCATCGGCCTGCTGGCGACCCTGCTCGGCACGGGCCTCGGCGTCGTGCTCGGCGTCGCGTCGGGCCTCGGCCGTGGCGTCGCCGGCCGGGTCGCCGACGCGGGCGTCGGCCGGCTCATCGAGGTGCTCTTCGCGCTGCCGGGACTGCTGCTCGCCCTGGTCGTCATCGCCTTCACGGGGCCGGGCGCCCTGCCCGCGACCCTCGCGGTGGGCCTCGCGACCGCGCCCGGGTACGCGCGCATCGTGCGGACGCAGGTGGCGACGGTGCGGCGCAGCGCCATGGTCGAGCAGGCCGTCGTGCTCGGCCGGTCGCCCGCCACGGTCCTGCTGCGGCACGTGCTGCCCAACGCCCTCGCGCCCGTGGTCGTGCTCGCGACCCTCGGGGTGGGGCAGGCGGTGGTCTGGGCGTCCTCGCTGAGCTACCTGGGCCTGGGCTCCCCGCCGCCCGCGCCCGAGTGGGGCGCGATGCTCGCGGCCGGCCGCACCTACCTCGGCTCCGCCTGGTGGATGACGGTCGTCCCCGGGCTCGCGGTCGTCGTGACGGCGGCCGCCTCGACGGTGCTGGGGCGGGCCCTCACCCGACGCCGCGCGGAGGTCCGCTGATGCTGCGGGTCGAGGGGCTCGCGGTCGCGTTCGGCGGCCGCCGCGTGGTCGACGACGTGTCGTTCTCGCTCGACGCCGGCGAGTGCGTCGCGATCGTCGGCGAGTCGGGGTCGGGCAAGAGCGTCACGGCCCGCACCCTGCTGGGGCTCAGCGGCGGGACCGTCGACGCCCGCCGCCTCGAGCTCGACGGCGACGACCTCCTCGGCCTCGACGAGCGCGCCTGGCGCCGGGTGCGCGGCTCGCGGGTCGGCCTCGTGCTGCAGGACGCCCTCGTCTCGCTCGACCCGCTGCGCCCGGTGGGCCGCGAGATCGACGACGTGCTCCGCCTGCACGGCTCCGCGCGCCCCGCCGAGCGTCGAGCGCGCGTGCTCCAGACCCTGCGCGAGGTCGGCATGCCCGAGCCCGAGCTGCGCAGCCGGCAGCGGGCCGGCGAGCTCTCGGGCGGGCTCCGCCAGCGCGCCCTGCTCGCCGCGGCGCTCGCCCCCCAGCCCGGCCTCGTCGTCGCCGACGAGCCGACGACGGCCCTCGACGCGGCCGTGCAGCGCGTCGTGGTCGACCGGCTCGCCGCCCTGCGCGACGGCGGCACCGCCGTCCTCGTGATCACGCACGACCTCGCCGTCGCCCGCAGGCTCGCCGACCGCGTCGTCGTGCTCCACGCCGGGCGCGTGGTCGAACGGGGACCGACCGACCACGTCCTCCGGGCGCCCGAGGCCGAGCGCACGCGGAGGCTCGTCGCCGCCCTGCCCGCGGGGAAGCCCCGGGGCACGCGACTGTCGCCGGCGCAGGAGGCCGGGGCGCGGCCCGGCGCGACGGTCCCGCCCGCGCGCCCCGCGCCTCCTGCGCCACCCGCCGTCGACCAGCCCGTCGTGCTGCGGGCGACGGGCCTGCGCCGCTCGTTCGGCGCGCGCGCCGCCGTCGACGGCGTCGACCTCGAGCTGCGCGCGGGTGAGACGCTCGGCGTCGTCGGGGCCTCCGGGTCCGGCAAGACGACGACCGCGCGGCTGCTGCTCGGGCTCGAGCAGCCCGACGCCGGCACCGTCGAGCTGCTGGGCGAGCCGTGGTCGCCGCTGCCCGAGCGGCGTCGACGCCCGCGACGCCACCTGCTCGGCACCGTGCCGCAGGACCCGGCCGCCGCCTTCGACCCGCGCTGGACCGTCGCCCGCGTGCTCGTCGACGCCCTGAGCGACGGCCGCGCCACCCGGCCGGGAGCCCGCCGCGACGACGTGTCCGCCCTGCTCGCGCGCGTCGGGCTCGACCCCGACGTGGCCGGCAGGATGCCCGTCACGCTCTCCGGCGGGCAGCGCCAGCGGGTGGCGATCGCCCGGGCCCTGGCGGCGAGGCCCCGCGTGCTCGTGCTCGACGAGCCCGTGTCGGCCCTCGACGTGTCGGTGCAGGCGCAGGTGCTCGACCTCCTCGACGACCTCCAGCGCGCCGACGGCCTGGCCTACCTCTTCGTCTCGCACGACCTCGACGTCGTCGAGCACGTGAGCGACCGGGTCGCCGTCGTGCACGAGGGACGCGTCGTCGAGACCGGGCCCACCGCCGAGGTGTTCGCCACGCCCCGCCACGCGCACACCCGGCAGCTGGTCGCAGCCCGGGGCTGACGACGGCCGGGTACGATCGGGGCAGCACAACCAGGCACCTCACCACCGACACGGTGCCGCCCACACGCCCAGCGAAAGGCCGCACCATGCCCGCACCCCTGCCCGACAAGCCCGCCCTCGAGGGTCTCGAGTCCCGCTGGGGCCAGGAGTGGGAGTCGGCCGGCACCTACCGCTTCGACCGCGGTGCCGCGACCCGCGAGACGATCTTCTCGATCGACACCCCGCCGCCCACCGCCTCGGGCAGCCTGCACATCGGCCACGTCTTCAGCTACACGCACACCGACGTCAAGGCGCGCTTCGAGCGCATGCGCGGCAAGAGCGTCTTCTACCCCATGGGCTGGGACGACAACGGCCTGCCGACCGAGCGCCGGGTGCAGAACTTCTACGGCGTGCGCTGCGACCCGTCGCTGCCGTACGACGCCGACTTCACGCCGCCCTTCGAGGGCGGCGACGGCAAGAGCAGCAAGGCCGCCGACCAGGTGCCGATCTCGCGCCGCAACTTCGTCGAGCTGTGCGAGCGCCTCACCGTCGAGGACGAGAAGCAGTTCGAGGACGTCTGGCGCACCCTCGGCCTCTCGGTCGACTGGACGCAGAGCTACCGCACCATCGACGACCGTTCGCGCTCCATGGCGCAGAAGGCGTTCCTGCGCAACCTCGCGCGCGGCGAGGCGTACCAGGCCGACGCGCCCACGCTGTGGGACGTCACCTTCCGCACGGCCGTGGCCCAGGCCGAGCTGGAGGACAAGGAGATGCCGGGCGCGTACCACAAGCTCGCGTTCCACCGCACGGACGGCCAGGGCGACGTGCTCATCGACACGACGCGTCCCGAGCTCCTGCCCGCCTGCGTGGCCCTCGTCGCGCACCCCGACGACGAGCGCTACCAGCCGCTCTTCGGCAGCACCGTGCGCTCCCCGCTCTTCGACGTCGAGGTGCCCGTGCTCGCGCACCACCTCGCCCAGCCCGACAAGGGCTCCGGCATCGCCATGATCTGCACCTTCGGCGACACCACCGACGTCACCTGGTGGCGCGAGCTCGACCTGCCCAACCGTGCCGTCGTCGGGTTCGACGGCCGCTTCGTCAGCGAGCCCCCGGCGGCGATCGAGTCCGAGGCCGGACGCGCCGCCTACGCCCAGCTCGCCGGCAAGACCGTGTTCAGCGCCAAGCAGGCCGTCGTCGACCAGCTCACCGCCTCGGGCGAGCTGGTCGGCGAGATCAGGAAGATCTCGCACCCCGTCAAGTTCTTCGAGAAGGGCGACAAGCCGCTCGAGATCGTGTCGACCCGCCAGTGGTACGTCGTGAACGGGGCCCGTGACGAGCAGCTGCGCAGCACCCTGCTCGAGCGGGGCCGGCAGATCGGGTTCCACCCCGACTTCATGCGCGTGCGCTACGAGAACTGGGTCGAGGGCCTCAACGGCGACTGGCTGATCTCGCGCCAGCGCTTCTTCGGCGTGCCGATCCCCGTGTGGTACCCGCTCGACGGCGACGGCAACCCCGTCTTCGACAGCCCGATCGTGCCCGACGAGGCGTCCCTGCCCGTCGACCCGTCGTCCGACGTCGCGCCGGGCTACCAGGCCGACCAGCGCGGCGTGCCCGGCGGGTTCCAGGGCGAGGTCGACGTCATGGACACCTGGGCGACCTCGTCGCTGACCCCGCAGCTCGCCGCCGGCTGGGAGGTCGACCCCGAACTCTTCGAGCTCGTCTACCCGTACTCGCTGCGCCCGCAGGGCCAGGACATCATCCGCACCTGGCTCTTCTCGACGGTGCTCCGCTCGCAGCTCGAGCACGGCGTCGCGCCCTGGTCGGACGCGAGCATCTCGGGCTTCATCGTCGACCCCGACCGCAAGAAGATGTCGAAGTCGAAGGGCAACGTCGTGACGCCCGCCGGCATGCTCGAGGAGCACGGCTCGGACGCGGTGCGCTACTGGGCGGCCTCGAGCCGCCTGGGCACGGACGCGGCCTTCGACCCGCAGAACCCGAAGCAGATCAAGATCGGTCGTCGCCTCGCCATCAAGGTGCTCAACGCCGCGAAGTTCGTCTACTCGTTCGAGCTGCCCTCGGGCGAGCACTCGATCACGGAGCCGCTCGACCTCGACCTGCTGGCCGAGTTCGCCGGCGTCGTGCGCACGGCGACGGAGGCGCTCGACGGCTACGACCACGCCCGCGCGCTCGAGACCACCGAGAAGTTCTTCTGGACCTTCTGCGACGACTACCTCGAGCTCGTCAAGGAGCGCGCCTACGGTGCCACGACGCCCGCCGAGCAGGCGAGCGCCGTCCTGACGCTGCGCCTCGTGCTGGAGGGCCTGCTGCGCCTCCTCGCGCCGTACCTGCCCTTCGCCACGGAGGAGGTGTGGTCCTGGACCCACGACGACTCCGTGCACCGGGCCTCCTGGCCGTCCGTCGACGAGCTCGGCGAGGTGGGCGAGCCCACCGGGCTGCTCGGCCTCGTCGGCGCCGCCCTCATCGGCGTGCGTCGCGCCAAGTCGGAGGCCAAGGCACCGCAGAAGACGCCGGTCGCGACCGCGACCATCGCGGCCCCCGCCGCCCAGCTCGAGGTGCTGCGTCGCGCCGAGGGCGACCTGTCCGCCGTCGGGCGCATCCGGTCGCTCGCCTTCGTCGAGGGCGAGGAGCTCGCCGTCACCGACGTCGAGCTCGCCGAGCTGCCCGAGCAGGCGGGCGCCTGATGCAGCTGGGCACCCGGTGGAGCGTCGGTGCGGAGGCACCCTCGCGCCTGTCGCCCGAGGTGGTCGAGGCCGTCGCCGGCGTCGAGCGCGAGCTCGCCGACCAGGGCGTCGACGCGTCGACCTGGCGCTGGACGCTGACCTGGCTCGAGGGCAAGCCCGTCGTCGAGCTCGACGACGGCACCTCGATCACGGTCGACCAGGACGGCACCGCCCGGGTCACCGACCCGGAGGACGCCGCCGAGGAGGACTGACCCCCGGCACGACGACGGCCCCGCGACCCCGTGTCGCGGGGCCGTCGTCGTGCCGCGTGCGCCCGCGGCACGCCCGCACCATGCGGTCCAGGCGCGCGCGAGCACCTCGCCGTGCGGCATGAGGAGGGTGCCGACCGGATCGTCGCGCCAGGCGAGCCACGCGGCGGCGATCTCGTCGAGCTCGACGGCCGTCGCGGCACCGCTCGACACGGCCTGCTCGGCGAAGGAGGATAGCGTGGCCCGCTCGGCCCAGGCCCCGCCCCACCAGGAGCGCTCCGCGTCGGAGGCGAACCTGCCCGACCGACGAGACGGGACGCCCTCGGCCTCAGGCGGACTTCTCGGCGCGCACCGCGCGGCGCGGCACGATGGTGGGTGCCGCGTTCTCGAGCACCGCGGCGCGCGTGACGACGACCTTCGCGACGTCGTCGTCGCTGGGCACGTCGAACATGATGGGCCCGAGCACCTCTTCGAGGATGGCGCGGAGCCCGCGTGCGCCCGTCTGCCGCAGGACGGCGAGGTCGGCGATGGCCTCGAGGGCGGGGCGCTCGAACTCGAGCTCGACGCCGTCGATCTGGAACATGCGCTGGTACTGGCGCACGAGGGCGTTCTTGGGCTCGGTGAGGATCTGCATCAGCGCGACCTGGTCGAGCTGGGTGACCGTCGTGACGACGGGGAGACGGCCGATGAACTCGGGGATGAGACCGAACTTGTGCAGGTCTTCGGGGAGCACCTCGCTGAACAGCGTGGCCTCGTCCTCCTTGTTGTGGAGGGGGGCGCCGAACCCGATGCCCCGCTTGCCCGCCCGGTTCGAGATGATGTCCTCCAGGCCGGCGAAGGCCCCGGCGACGATGAACAGCACGTTCGTCGTGTCGATCTGGATGAACTCCTGGTGGGGGTGCTTGCGACCGCCCTGCGGCGGCACCGACGCGACGGTGCCCTCGAGGATCTTGAGCAGCGCCTGCTGCACGCCCTCGCCCGAGACGTCGCGCGTGATCGACGGGTTCTCGGCCTTGCGCGCGATCTTGTCGACCTCGTCGATGTAGATGATGCCCGTCTCGGCCCGCTTGACGTCGTAGTCGGCGGCCTGGATGAGCTTCAGCAGGATGTTCTCGACGTCTTCACCGACGTAGCCGGCCTCGGTGAGCGCCGTGGCGTCGGCGACGGCGAACGGCACGTTGAGGCGCTTGGCGAGCGTCTGGGCCAGGTAGGTCTTGCCGCAGCCGGTGGGACCGATGAGCAGGATGTTCGACTTGGCGATCTCGACCTCGTCGGCCAGCGTCTCAGCCGCCGTGAGGGTCGACGTGGACCGGATGCGCTTGTAGTGGTTGTAGACGGCCACGGACAGCGCGCGCTTGGCCGGGTCCTGGCCGATGACGTACTCCTCGAGGAACGAGTAGATCTCGCGCGGCTTCGGCAGCTCGAACTCGCTCGCGGGCTCCTCGCCGGTCTCGGCCAGTCGCTCCTCGATGATCTCGTTGCAGAGCTCGACGCACTCGTCGCAGATGTAGACGCCGGGGCCGGCGATCAGCTGCTGCACCTGCTTCTGGCTCTTGCCGCAGAAC
This sequence comes from Frigoribacterium salinisoli, assembly GCF_054781095.1. Classification (NCBI taxonomy): domain Bacteria; kingdom Bacillati; phylum Actinomycetota; class Actinomycetes; order Micrococcales; family Microbacteriaceae; genus Frigoribacterium; species Frigoribacterium salinisoli. Next base: position 251,288 of record NZ_BAAGVB010000001.1, on the reverse strand, counting down.
GAGCACTTGAGCAGATCGGCACTCTCACCTATGCGCGCCACGCCCGCCTCCTCTGACCCCGCCCGGACGACCCGGATCGTCCGTCGAGCCTAACCCGAGCCGGGGACACTCCGTGAACGCCACGAGGGCCCCGGGATCATCCGGGGCCCTCGTGACGCGGTGGAGGAGCGTCAGCGCGTGAGCGCCTGGAGCGACGCCTTGCGCGACGTCAGCACCTGGTCGACGAGGCCGTACTCCAGGGCCTCCTGCGCACCGAGGATGTTGTCGCGCTCGATGTCGCGGTTCACCTCTTCGGGCGTGCGCTTCGAGTGCTTCGACAGCGTCTCCTCCAGCCAGGTGCGCATGCGGAGCACCTCGGCGGCCTGGATCTCGATGTCGGACGCCTGGCCCTGGCCGGCGCCGCCGGTGGCGGGCTGGTGGATCAGCACGCGCGCGTTCGGCAGCGCGAGGCGCTTGCCGGGCGTGCCGGCGGCCAGCAGCACCGCCGCGGCCGAGGCCGCCTGACCCAGGCACACGGTCTGGATCTCGGGGCGGATGTACTGCATCGTGTCGTAGATCGCCGTCATGGCCGTGAACGAGCCGCCGGGCGAGTTGATGTACAGCGTGATGTCGCGGTCCGGGTCCATGCTCTCGAGCACGAGCAGCTGGGCCATGACGTCGTCGGCCGACGCGTCGTCGACCTGCACGCCGAGGAAGACGATGCGGTCCTCGAAGAGCTTGGCGTACGGGTCCTGGCGCTTGTAGCCGTAGGCCGTGCGCTCCTCGAAGCTGGGCAGGATGTAGCGGGAGCTGGGGGTCTGCACGCGACCGGCGCCACCCATCATCGGAAGTTCCATGTGTCCTGTTCTTCTCTCTGGTCGGTGATAGCGGGTGGGCGTCAGGCCTGGTCGGTGCCGCCGCCGCCGGTCACGTCCGTGGCCGAGCCGCGGATGTGGTCGACGAAGCCGTACTCGAGGGCCTCCTCGGCGGTGAACCAGCGGTCGCGGTCGCCGTCCTCGTTGATCTGCTCGACCGACTTGCCGGTCTGCGCGGCGGTGATCTCGGCGAGTCGGCGCTTCATCGAGAGGATGAGCTGCGCCTGGGTCTGGATGTCGGAGCTGGTGCCGCCGAAGCCACCGTGCGGCTGGTGCAGGAGCACGCGCGCGTTGGGGGTGATGTACCGCTTGCCCTTCGTGCCGGCGGTGAGCAGCAGCTGGCCCATCGAGGCGGCCATGCCGATGCCGACCGTCACGATGTCGTTGGGCACGAACTCCATGGCGTCGTAGATCGCCATGCCCGCGGTGATCGAGCCACCGGGCGAGTTGATGTAGAGGTAGATGTCCTTCTCGCTGTCCTCCGCGGCGAGGAGCAGGAGCTTGGCGGCGATCTCGTTCGCGTTCTCGTCGCGCACCTCAGCCCCGAGCCAGATGATGCGGTCCTTGAGCAGTCGGTCAAACACACTGTTGGGCAGTGTCACGTCGGCCATGGTGGAGCTCCCATTCAGTTCAGGTTGCGTTCGAATCTACAGAGGTGGACGCGCCGGATCCGGCCTGTTCGCCCACGGCAGATGACCGCTGCGGCGCAGGAGGCGCGCAGCGGCGAGCGGGACGTCGCGGGACGACGGAGGGCCGGGTGCGCACTGCACCCGGCCCTCCTGTCACCGCGTCGACCTACTCGTGGTCGTGACCGGCGTGGTCGTCGTCGGAGCCGACGCCGGCCGTCGCCGTAAAGGCCGACAGGTCGACCTCGGCGCCCTTGTCGTCGACGACCTTCGCCTTGCTGAGCACGACCGCGAGGGCCTTGCTGCGGGCGACCTCGCCGACCATGGCCGGGATCTGGCCGTTCTGGTCGAGGACCTTGATGAACTCGCCGGGCTCCATGCCGTACTGGGCGGCGCCCTGGATCAGGTACTGGGTGAGCTCGTCCTGCTCGACCTTGACCTGCTCCTTCTCGGCGATGGCGTCGAGCAGCAGCTGGTTGCGGAAGGCCTTCTCGCTGGCCTCCTCGACCTCGGCACGGTGCTCGGCGTCCTCGAGGCGGTTCTCCTGCTCGAGGTGGCGGTGGACCTCGTCCTCGACGAGCTTCTCGGGGATCGGGATCTCGACCTGCTCGAGGAGCTTGTCGACGACCTGGTCGCGCGCCTGGGCGCCCTGACCGAAGGTCTTCGACTTGGCGAGCTGCTCCTTGAGGTCGCCCTTGAGCTCGTCGATGGTGTCGAACTGGCTGGCGATCTGCGCGAAGTCGTCGTCGGCCTCGGGGAGCTCGCGCTCCTTGACGGCACCGACGGTGACGGCGATGAGGGCGGTCTGGCCCTCGCGGTCGCCACCGAGGAGCGTCGACTCGAACGTCGTCGACTCGCCGGCGGTGAGGGACTCGAGCGCCTCGTCGATGCCCTCGATGAGGTCGCCGGAGCCCAGCTCGTACGAGATGCCGGTCGCGTTGTCGACCTCGTCGTCGCCGATGGTGGCGGTGAGGTCGATCTGCACGAAGTCGCCCTTGGTGGCGGGACGGTCGACCGTGACGAGCGTGCCGAAGCGCGTGCGCAGGTTGGTCAGCTCGTCGGCGACCTCGTCGTCGGTGATGTCGACGCTGTCGACCGTGAGCTCGAGGCCCTCGTAGTCGGGCAGGTCGAACTCGGGGCGCACGTCGACCTCGACGGCGATGGTGAGGTCGCCCGAGAAGTCCTTGACGTCGGGCCAGCCGACGACGTCGGCCTCGGGGCGACCGAGGACGCGCACCTCGGACTCGGTGACGGCGTCGCGGTAGAACCCGTCGAGGCTCTCGCTCACGGCGTGGTTGAGGACCTCTTCGCGGCCGACGCGCTGGTCGATGATGGGCGGCGGCACCTTGCCCTTGCGGAAGCCGGGGATGTTGACCTGCTCGGCGATGTGGCCGTAGGCGTGCGTGATGCTCGGCTTCAGCTCGTCAGGGCTCACGACGATGTTGAGCTTGACGCGCGTGGGGCTGAGCTGTTCGACCGTGGTCTGGACCAATGTGGGGCTTCTCCTGTGTCGGCGGCGCTGGGCTCACGTCCGAGCCAGCAGGTAGACGATCGTCGGGGCGACAGGACTCGAACCTGCGATCTTCCGCCCCCAAAACGGACGCGCTAGCCACTACGCTACGCCCCGTGCATCACCATGAAGTCGACCCTCTCTGAGGTCCCCGTTGAGGTCGGGGAGAAATGGCCGGGCTCGAGTCTAGCGGACCCCGTGCGCGCCGTGACGGACCACGCCGATCGGATGCCGTATGCTTGGCGTGCCCGTGCGGACACCGCCGGCACGGGGATGTAGCTCAATGGTAGAGCCCCAGTCTTCCAAACTGGCTACGCGGGTTCGATTCCCGTCATCCCCTCCACAGCACGACGACCGCCGACCGGCGGCCCCTCCTCCCGGCTAGCGCTGCAAGAAGGCCAGCACGGCGAGCACGCGCCGGTGGTCGGTCCCCGTGTCCTCCAGCAGCAGCTTCTGGAAGATGCTCGTCACGTTCTTCTCGACGGCCCCCGTGCCGATGAACAGCTCGGCGGCGATCGCCGTGTTCGTGCGCCCCTCGGCCATGAGCGCGAGCACCTCGCGCTCGCGCGGCGTGAGCGCGGCCAGCGGGTCGCCTCGCCGCCCCATGAGCTGCTGCACGACCTGCGGGTCGAGCACGGTGCCGCCGGCCGCGACGCGCTCGAGCGCGTCGCTCAGCTCGTCCAGGCTCGTCACGCGGTCCTTGAGCAGGTAGCCGACGCCGCCCGAACCGGCCGCGAGCAGCTCCTGGGCGTAGGCCACCTCGACGTACTGCGAGAGCAGGAGGATCGCGAGGTCCGGGCGCCGACGTCGCGCCTCGATCGCGGCACGGACGCCCTCGTCGCGGTGCGTGGGCGGCATGCGGACGTCGAGGATCGCCACGTCGGGGGCGTCGCCGTCGAGCGCGGCGAGGAACGCGTCCCCGTCGGGGTGGGCAGCGACGACCTGGACGCCGAGCTCCTCGAGCAGGCGGACGAGGCCCTCGCGGAGCAGGACGGAGTCGTCGGCCACGACGACGCGGAGGGGCGGGGTCACCCGCTCATCCTAGGAGCGGACGACCGGGGCCGCCGTCGGGGGCCGGCTCACGCCTCCTGCGCGGCCGCCCGCGCCCCGAGGGGCACGGGGATGCTCACGGTGACGACGGTCGGGCCGCCCTGCGGGCTCGTGATGTCGAGGGACCCGCCCAGGCCGACCAGGCGCTCCTGCACGCCCGCGAGGCCGTGGCCGTCGCGGAGGCCCGCACCGCCGCGCCCGTCGTCCTCGACGACGACGTCGAGCAGCGTGCCCCGCCCGTCGCGCGCCGGTCGCGTGCCGATGCTGAGCCACGCCTCGCCCGCCGCGGCGTGCTTCGCGACGTTCGTCACGAGCTCCGCGGCGATGAAGTACGCGTTCCGCTCGAGCTCGGCCGGCAGCACGGCCCCCTCGGGCAGGGCCGACCGGAACGTGGTCGGCACGGGCGCCGTGGCCGCGAGCGACGACAGGGCGGCCGAGAGCCCGCGGTCGGCGAGGAGGGGCGGCGCGAACCCCCGGCTGAGCGCCCGGAGCTCCTCGAGCGCGTCGCGGGACAGCTGGAGGGCCTCGGCGATGAGGCCCCGTGCACGCTCGGGATCGGCCTCGACGGCGCGCGAGGCCGCACCCAGGTCCATCTGCAGCCGGACGAGGCGCTGCTGCGGACCGTCGTGGATGTCGCGCTCGAGCCGGCGCAGGGCCGTTCCCTCGGCCGACACCGCGGCCGAGCGCGACACCTCGAGCCCCGCGACCTCGGCCGCGAGCTGCTCGCTGCGGAAGCCCCCGAGGAGCGCGTGGCCGATCCGCTCGTGGAGCAGCACCAGGAGGTGCACGAGCGACGGCAGGAGCACCACGAGGGCCAGCGCGCCGCCGAGGGAGAGGAGCCCCCACCCGAGGCGGTCCCCCGCCGTGGCGGCCCACTGGCCCCACACCGGACCGGACGACGCCAGCCGGGCGATCCCGAACGTGGCGCCCAGCAGGCTCCAGAGCACGGCCGCGCCGACCAGGGAGGTCGACACGGCGCCCACGACCGGGAACACCACGACCGTGAACAGCAGGTACAGCCAGTAGTGCGGGTTCGCCAGGACCGACACCGCACGGAGCGCTCCCCCGCTCCCGGGCGCGGTCCGCGGGGACCAGTCGACGGGGCGGGCACGGTGCCCGGTCGCCCAGTGGAGGCGCACGAGCTCGACGTGCCCGAACCACCGCGCGGCCCACAGGGCGCCGACGAGCACCGCCGCCGCCAGCGCGAACGCGGGCAGCGAGCTCGTGCCGTTGCCGAGGAGGGCGGCCACCGTGAACGAGAAGCCGCCGACCAGCCCGACGAGCACGGCGGTGAGCGCCAGGTAGCCGGCGCCGCGCGGCAGTGCGCGCCAGTGGCGCCGCCACGCCCCTCCGGCGGGGCGGACTGGGAACGCCCCCGTGACCTCGGTGGGCTCCCGCCCGTCGTCGGGTCCGGGTCGGGGGATGGTCCTGATGGGGTGCTCCTGCGTCATGGTCCGAGCCTGCCGGGACGACCGGCTCGGTCCCATGGTGCCAGCGGACCGGGTCGGACGGGGGCTCACCCCCGTCCCGGGCAGGCGAGCCTGCCCTTGCTGAGCCGAGCCTCAGCTTCGTTGCGCCCGTCGTCAGGACGGCTAGCGTCGTACCCACCGTCTCGGAAAGGACATGCCATGACCGACGTCACCATCACCGTCCCCCAGGGTTCCGTCGACCCGGACGTCGCCGCCGGCGTCGCCCAGTTCTTCGGACCCGTCGTCGCCGACCTCACCGCGCTGGGCGTCAACGGCAAGCAGGCGCACTGGCACGTGCGCGGCATCGCGTTCATCGCCGTCCACGAGCTCATCGACACGGTCGTCGAGCACGCCCGCGAGTGGGCCGACCTGGCCGCCGAGCGCGTCGTCGCCCTGGGCCTGCCCGTCGACGCGCGCATCGGCACCGTGGCCGCGACGACGCGGATCCCCGCCACGAGCCCCGGCTTCAACCAGATCGACCGCACGGTCGCCGAGCTGGTGGCCCAGATCGACGCCACGCTCGTCGGCGTGCGCACCGCCATCGACGAGCTCGGCGAGCTCGACGCCTCCAGCCAGGACGTCGCGATCGAGATCTCGCGCGGGCTCGAGAAGGACCGCTGGTTCCTCGCCGCGCACGTCGCCGGCTGACGTCCTGCCACCCCCACTCGGGCCGCTGCTCCTCCGGGGGCAGCGGCCCGCGTCGTCCGCCGGCCCGGCGCCCCGGCGCCCCCCGGCGCCCCCGGCCCCGGCCCTACAGGTCCAGGTGGGTGGCCCGCCCGGCGACGAACGTCGCCGAGACGGGCATCGCCCGCAGCTGCTCGCCGTCGGCCGCCAGCGGGTCCCCCTCGGTGACGACCAGATCGGCGACGTCGCCGAGGGCGACGGCGCCGCGACCGTCGGTCGAGGCGGCGTGCGCCACGGACGACGGGACGCGCTGCTCGGGATGCCACGGCTCGCGTCCGTCGCGGCTCCGCGTGACCGCCGCGGCCATCGAGGCCCAGGGGTCGAGCGGTGCGACGGGCGCGTCCGAGCCCAGGCGCAACGTCGCCCCGGCGGCGACGAGCGCCTCGAGCGCGAAGGCCTGCCCGGTGCGACCGGCCCAGTACGCGTCGGCCTCGTCCCGGTCGTCCATGGCGTGCTCGGGCTGCACGCTCGCGACGACGCCGAGACGTGCGAAGCGCGGCACGTCGGCCGGGCGGACGAGCTGGGCGTGCTCCATGCTCCCGCGCGCACCGGTGGCCTCGAAGGCGTCGAGCACCTCCGTCACGGCCGCGTCGCCGATCGCGTGGACGGCCGGGACGAGACCCGCGTGCCAGGCCCGCGCCATCAGGGCCCGCAGCTCGTCGGGCCGGTACGTGGCGACGCCGCGCCCCGGGTCCTCGCCGTGCAGGGACGCGTAGGGCTCGTGGCACCAGGCCGTCCGCGTGCCGAGCGACCCGTCCGTGATGATCTTGGCCGGTCCGACGGTGACGAGGCCCGCGCCTCCTGCCACGACGTCGCCCGTGCGCAGCCCGCGGGCGATCGCCTGCTCGAGCTCGGCCGGGTAGACGCCGCAGCGGACGCGCAGCTGGTCCGTGCCCGCCCCGACGCGGCGCACCCAGCGGTCGATCGAGGGGGTCATCTCGAGGTCGACGACGCCGACGACGCCGCGGGCGGCAGCAGCACGGACGGCGTCCGCGACCCAGCCGTCGAGCACGGCGTCGGGCACGACGCTGACGTCGGCGGTGACGGCGAACGCGTCGGCCTCGCGCAGGAGGCCCGAGCCGTCACCCGGCCGTCCGTGCCGTCGCAGCGCCGCCCCGTTCAGCCAGGCGGCGTGCAGGTCGCTGCTCACGAGCACGACGGGCACGGGACCGCTGACCGCGTCGAGCAGGGTCGCGCTCGGCGCGTCCGGCCAGAGCCCGTCGCGGTACCCGTAACCGACGAGCGTCTCGCCCGGAGCGGGAGGATCCGCCCGGAGCCGCTCCCCCACGAGCGACGCGGCCTCGGCCGCGGACCGGGCGCTGCGCAGGTCGAGCCGCCGGCGCACGAGGGCCCACTGGTCGAGGTGCACGTGCGCGTCCCAGAGTCCCGGGCCGAGCCAGCGCCCGTCGAGCTGGACGACCTCGGCCGCGCCGGGTGCGATGCCCGCGGCGATCGCCTCGACCGTGCCGTCCTCGACGAGGACGTCGACCACGTCGCCGCCCCGACCGACGAGCCGAGCACCGCGGAGCAGCAGCGCGCTCATCGCCCGTGCACCCGTCGCATCTCGGCGGCGAGCGCGGGCTGACGGTACCGGTCGCCGTGCTCGAGCTCGTCGATGATCCGGTCCACGACCTCCGGCGGCTTGTTCTGGCTGAGCTTGTGGCGGGCGTCGAAGCGCGTCACGCGGATCCGGAGGCCCACCGTGCCCTGGGCGAGCCGGCGCGTGCCCGCCTCGTCGAGGGTCAGCGAGCTCGGCTCGGGCACGACGCGCTCGAAGTGGTCGACGAGCTCGCCCAGGACCCGGTAGTTCTCGTCGTCGGACAGGATCTCGGGCACGCCCCACAGGTGCGCCGTGACGTGGTTCCAGGTCGGCACGACCTGGCCCTCGGGGTACCAGCCCGGCGACACGTAGCCGTGCGGTCCCTGCACGACGACGAGCACCTCGTGCTCGCCGAGCTCGTGCGACCGCTCGTCGGGTCGACCGACGTGGCTCAGGAGCACGATCTCGCCGGGCGCCGACTCCTCGAGCAGCACCGGGTAGTGGGAGGCCACGAGGCCGTTCGCGGTGTGCGACACGATCGTCGCCCACGGGTTCTCGGCCACGAGGCGGCGCACCTCGGCGACGTCCTCGACGACGAACTGCGGCGTGCGCCTCACGACGCCTCCTGCGACGCGGGCGCCATCTCGTCCGGTCCGATGCCCGCCTGGCAGCTCGGGCACCAGTAGAGCTTGCGGCCGGCCGCGTCCTCCATCGTCACGGTCGTGCGGCAGACGCGGCAGGGCAGCCCCTCGCGGTGGTACACCCAGTGCCGCTCGTCGCGCGTCGCGAGGGCCCGCTCGTACGCCTTGCCCCGCAGGCCGTCGCGGGTCATCATCTGCCCGAGCTCCACGCCGCTCTTGAGCAGCTTGGTCCAGTCCTTCCAGAGCGACGTCGCCATCTCGGGCGGCACCTGCGAGCCGGGCGTCCACGGGTTCAGCCGCGCCCGGAAGAGCATCTCGGCCCGGTAGATGTTGCCGATGCCGCTCACGACCGACTGGTCCATGAGCAGGAGGCCGATCGGCGTGCGCGTCTTCGCGATCCGCTCGCGGAAGCGTCGCTCGCCCACCCGCGGCGAGTCGACGAGCGGGTCGGGGCCCAGCTTGGCGAGGACCTCGTCGACCTCGGCGGGGCCGAGCACCTCGCACTTGGTGGGGCCACGGAGGTCGGCCACCGCGTCGTCGATGAGCAGGCGCACGCGCACCTGACCGACCGGCTCGGGCGGGAACCCCTCCTCGACGTCGTCGTGCCGACGCTCGGACTCGGCCATGCGCAGGCGCGTCGTGCGCGGCGCGCCGATGCTGTGCGGGCTGTCCTCGCCGTCGGCGTCGAGCACGAGGCCCTGCTGCCGGGCGCGCCCCTTGCGGCCGCCCGCCGTGGCCGCCGAGGGCTCGGTGCTGATCCGGCCCGCGAAGTCCCACGCCCCGTAGAGGCCGAGGTGGACGCGCAGGAACAGCCCGCCCTGGAACTCGAGGAAGAGCTGCTTGCCGACCGCCTTCGAGCCGATCATGCGCACGCCGTCGAGCTGGGCGGCGCCGGCCGCGAAGCGGCCCTGCGGCGACGACGCCGCCACGCGGTGCCCGACGAAGGTCTGCGCGAACTGGTTCGCGATGCGGTGGACGGAGTGTCCCTCGGGCACGACGGCCCCTCTCGACGTGGGTGGACGGGGCGGCACGGCAGGGGCCGCGCCGAGCGGAGCCGGAGGCCGCGGGTCAGTCGACCGGGTGACCGGCGATCGCACCCGTGGTCTCGTACTCGCCGACCTGGGCGATGCGGCGCGCGTGGCGCTCGTCGCCCGAGAAGGGCTCGGCGACGAAGGCGTCGATGAACGCCAGCACCTCGGCCTCGTCGTGCTGGCGCGCGCCGATCGCGATGACGTTGGCGTCGTTGTGCTGACGCGCGAGCAGTGCCGTCGAGAGGTTCCACACGAGCGCGGCGCGCACGCCCTCCACCTTGTTCGCGGCGATCTGCTCGCCGTTGCCCGAACCGCCGAAGACGACCCCGAGGGCCTGCTCGCCGGCCCGCTGGTCGCGCACGACCGCCCGGGCCGCCGCGATGCAGAACGAGGGGTAGTCGTCGAGCGGCTCGTAGCTCGTCGGCCCGTGGTCGGTGACGTCGTGGCCGGCGTCGCTCAGGTGTTGGATGACGGTCCCGCTGAACTCGAGGCCGGCGTGATCGGTCGCCACGTGGATGCGCATGGCGTCCATCTTGGCACCGACGGCCGACCCGGCGGCCCTGCGCGGGCCTCCTGCGCCTCAGTCGAAGATCGGGCCCACCGTGCGGCTGCGCTTGAGCTCGAAGAAACCGGGGTACGCGGCGACGGCGACGACGCCGTCCCAGAGGCGGACGGCCTCGTCGCCCTTCGGTGCCGGCGAGAGGACGGGGCCGAAGAAGGCCACGCCGTCGACGGCGATGATCGGCGTGCCGACGTCCTGGCCGACGCGGTCGAGGCCGTCGGAGTGGCTCGCCCGCAGCGCCGCGTCGTGCTCGTCGGAGTCGGCGTACCGGGCGAGGTCGGCGTCGAGCCCCACCTCGGCGAGCGCTCCCGTGATGACGGCGTCGGCGTCCTTCTGCTGCTCGAGGTGGATGCGCGTGCCGAGGGCGTCGTAGAGCGGCTTGACGTGCTCGGCGCCCGCGCGCTCCGCGACGGCGGTGACGAGACGGACGTAGCGCAGCATCCTGGGCATCGCCGCCCGGTGGGCGTCGTCCATCGACTCGTTCCCCTCGTTGAGGATCGCGAGGCTCATCACGTGCCAGGTGACGTCGACGTCGCGCTGCCGCGCCACCTCGTCCATCCAGCGGCTGGTCATCCACGCCCACGGGCAGGAGGGGTCGAACCAGAAGTCGACGGCGGTGCGGGACGCGGGGACGGGGGCCTGGACGGTGTCGGTCATGCCCCCCAGTGTCGGCCATGCACCCGGTGAACGCCCCAGCAGTAGGCTCGTCGGCGGGCCACGAGCCCGACGACCCACCCCCAAGGACGGACGGAGCCAGCGTGCCTGGAGAGAACCTCACCCGAGTCGAGGCCGAGGAGCGCGCAGCGCTGCTCGCCGTGCAGTCGTACGACATCGACCTCGACCTCACCCGCGGCGCGGAGGTGTTCGGCAGCAGCACCACGGTGCGCTTCACGGCCACCGAGGGCGCGTCGACCTTCATCGACGCCCTCACGCGCACCGTGCACTCGGTGACGCTGAACGGGCGCTCGCTCGACCCCGCCGGCGTGAGCGACGGCGTGCGCATCCAGCTCGACGGCCTCGCCGCCGAGAACGTGCTCGAGGTCGTCGCCGACGCCGAGTACACCAACACCGGCGAGGGGCTGCACCGCTTCGTCGACCCCGTCGACGACGAGGTGTACCTCTACAGCCAGTTCGAGGTGCCCGACAGCCGTCGCGTCTTCGCGGTCTTCGAGCAGCCCGACCTCAAGGCCACCTTCCGCTTCACCATCACCGCCCCCGCGCGCTGGGAGGTCGTGAGCAACCAGCCGACGCCCGAGCCCACGGTCGACGGCGACGTCGCCACCTGGGCGTTCGAGCCCACCCCCGTGCTGTCCAGCTACATCACGGCCGTCGTGGCCGGCCCCTACGACGTGGTGCGCAGCGAGCTCACGAGCTCGGACGGCCGCACGGTCCCCCTCGGCATCTTCACGCGCCGCTCGCTCACCGAGCACATGGACGCCGACTACGTCTTCGAGAAGACGCGCCAGGGCTTCGCCTACTACGAGGAGAAGTTCGCGTACCCGTACCCGTTCGACAAGTACGACCAGCTCTTCGTGCCCGAGTTCAACGCGGGCGCCATGGAGAACGCGGGCGCGGTCACCTTCACCGAGACGTACGTCTTCCGGTCGAAGGTCACCGACGCGATCAAGGAGCGCCGGGTCGTCACGATCCTGCACGAGCTGGCCCACATGTGGTTCGGCGACCTCGTCACCATGAAGTGGTGGAACGACCTCTGGCTCAACGAGTCGTTCGCCGAGTGGGCGTCGACGATCGCGACCGCCGAGGCCACGGAGTGGACCGAGGCGTGGACCACGTTCCAGGCCATGGAGAAGAGCTGGGCCTACCGGCAGGACCAGCTGCCCTCGACGCACCCCGTCGTGGCGACGATCAACGACCTGGAGGACGTCCAGGTCAACTTCGACGGCATCACGTACGCCAAGGGCGGCTCGGTGCTCAAGCAGCTCGTCGCGTGGGTCGGCATCGACGCGTTCTTCGCCGGCGTCGCCGCGTACTTCGCGAAGCACCACCACGGCAACACCGAGCTCAAGGACCTCCTCGCCGAGCTCGAGGTCACCTCGGGCCGCGACCTCTCCGGGTGGTCGGCCCTGTGGCTCGAGACGGCCGGCGTCAACACCCTCCGCCCCGAGCTCGAGGTGGACGACCAGGGCGTGATCACCGCGGCCGCGATCCTGCAGGAGGCACCGGCCGACCACCCGACGATCCGTCCCCACCGCCTCGCGATCGGCGTGTACGCCCTCCGCGACGGCGCGCTGGTGCGCACCGAGCGGGTCGAGATCGACGTCGACGGCGAGCGCACCGAGGTGCCCGAGCTCGTCGGCCTGCACCGGGGCGACCTCGTGCTCGTGAACGACGACGATCTCGCCTACGCGAAGGTCCGCCTCGACGAGCAGTCGCTCGCGACGGCCCTCGAGCACCTCTCGAGCATCACCGAGCCGCTGGCCCGCGCCATCGTGTGGGGGTCGGTGTGGGACGCGACGCGCGACGGCGAGGCCTCGCCGAGCGACTACGTGCGCCTCGTGCTGGCGAACATCGCCTCCGAGACGGAGTCGACGACGATCCGCACGACGCTCGCGCAGCTGCTCACGACGGCGCGCACCTACGTCGCGCCCGAGCGCCGCACCGAGACCCTCGAGCGCGTCGCGGACGGCCTGTGGGCCCTCGCGCAGGAGGCCGAGGCCGGCAGCGACGCGCAGTTCCAGTTCGTCAAGTACTTCGCGGCCGCCGCCTCGACCGCCGCCCACGGGGACGCCCTGCAGGGGCTGCTCGAGGGCAGCACGGCGCTCGACGGGCTCACGGTCGACACCGACCTCCGCTGGGAGCTGCTCGAGGGCCTCGTGCTCGTCGGCCGTGCCGGTCACGACGAGATCGACGCCGCCCTGGCGGCGGACGCGACGGCCGACGGGGCCCAGGCCGCCGCCCGTGCCCGCGCCACCGTGCCGACGGCCGAGGGCAAGCTCGCCGCCTTCGCCTCGGTCGTCGACGCCGCCGACGCCCCCAACGCGATCGTGCGCGCCACCACCGTCGGCTTCCAGCACGTCGTCGACCCGTCGGTGCTCGAGCCCGTCGTCGCGCGGTACTTCGACTCCCTCACGACCATCTGGGAGTCGCGCAGCTACCACATCGCCGACACCCTGGTCACGGGCCTCTACCCCGCGGGCCTCGCCAGCCAGGAGCTCGTCGACGCGACGACCGCGTGGCTCGACGCGAACCAAGACGTGCCGGCGCTGCGCCGGCTCGTCGTGGAGAACGTCGCCGGCGTCGAGCGCGCCCTGCGCGCACAGGCGGCCGACCGCGGCTGACCCACCGGCAGCACGCACCCACGGGCGGGTCCTCCTCGGAGGGCCCGCCCGTGGTCCGTCCACAGCTCGTACCGAGGCTTCGCAGCCCGCGTCGAGGTGGCGTCGGGAGGGCCGGTTAGCATGGTCGGCGTCATGAGCCCCTCTCCCGCCAGCACCCTCCTCGCCCGTGCGACCACTCCCCCGGACGCCGTCGCCGAGATGGGCGAGACCTTCTGGGAGATGTGGCACGTCCCGATCTCGATCGGCATCATCCTCGTCGTCGCCGTCCTGGTGCGGATCGCCCTGCACTTCGTGATCCGCCGCGTGGTCGACCAGATCGTCAACGGCATCAAGCGCAAGCAGAACGTCACCGAGACGCGGGCGCTCACGGTGTCCCCGCTCGCCGCCGTGCGCGTCGTGCAGCGCACGCGCACGCTCGGCAGCGTGCTCAACAACGTCGTGACGGTGCTCGTCGTCGCGGTCGCCCTCGTGCTCGTGCTCGCGCAGCTCGACGTCAACCTCGTCACCGTCCTCAGCGCGGCCGGCGTCGTGGGCGCGGGCCTCGCGTTCGGCGCCCAGAACATCGTCAAGGACGTCCTCAACGGCATCTTCATGATCGCGGAGGACCAGCTCGGCGTCGGCGACGTCGTCGACGTGGGGCCCGCGACCGGGGTCGTCGAGGCGGTCGGGATCCGCGTGACGCAGGTCCGCGACGTCAACGGGATCCTCTGGTTCGTCCGCAACGGCGAGATCCTCCGCGTGGGCAACATGTCGCAGGGCTGGTCCCGCGTCGTCGTCGACGTGGCCGTCCCCTACGAGACCGACGTCGACACCGTGCAGTCCGCCCTCCTCGCGGCCGCCGTCGACATGGCGGCGACGCCCAAGTGGCAGCGCATCGTGCTCGACGAGCCCGAGGCCTGGGGCCTGCAGTCCATCTCCGAGGAGCACCTCGTGCTGCGCATCGTCGCCAAGTGCAAGCCCGCCGACCGCGACAACGTCGACCGCGAGCTGCGGACCCGCTTCAAGGCGGTGGCCGACGGCCTCGACATCCAGCTGCCGAGCCTGGCGAGCGTCGTGCTCACGGGCACCGACGGGGCCGCGTCGATCGCGGGCGCGAAGGCACCGCGCACCTCGCCGCTGCCCGTGCACCACCACCACGACGTCGCGAAGAGCCGCCGCCGATGACCGGCGTCCCGCTCACGCCGGCAGGAGGCCCGCCCCGCTCCGGTCAGCCCGTCACGCTCCGCACCGGGGCCTCCGGTCCTGCCGCCACCGAGTCGTTCTGGCACCAGGTCGGAGGGCGCCCCACCTTCGAGCGCCTCGTCCGGCGCTTCTACGAGGGCGTCCGAGGCGACGAGGTCCTGTGGCCGATGTACCCGGAGGACGACCTCGAGGGCGCCGTGCAACGCCTGACGGGGTTCCTCGAGCAGTACTGGGGCGGGCCGGGCACCTACAGCGAGGAGCGCGGCCACCCGCGGCTCCGCATGCGGCACCTGCCCTTCACCGTGACGCCCGAGGCGCGCGACCACTGGCTCGCCCACATGCGGGAGGCCGTCGACGAGCTGGCGCTCCCGTCCCTGCACGAGGCGACGCTGTGGGACTACCTCGAGCGCGCCGCCCACGCCATGGTCAACGCCCCCGGCCGCTGACCCCGGGCCTGGACCTGGACCTGGACCTGGACCTGGACCTGGACCTGGACGATCAGAGCAGGGTCGCGCGCTGCTTCACGAGGACGTGACCGCGCCTGGTCGTCAGGCGGGTCCAGGGTCCGGTCTCGAACACCGACACGGGCTCGTCGTCGGCCAGGAACCCCAGGCTGAGCGCGGCGAAGGCGGCCCCGGCGGGCACGCCCTCGGCTCCCTCGACCGGTCGCGACCACACCTCGGAGCGCACGCGGTGCACGATCTGCTCGCCCGTCCCGGTGGGCACGGCGGCCGCGACCTCGGCGATGCCCGCCTCGGCCGCGGTGACGAGACGGTCGTGACGGACCACGGGGAGGGAGGACCACCCGCCGCGCGGCGGCGAGATGGCCGCCCACGTGACGGTGGCCACCTCGACGGGCATCGACACCTCGACCGGCGCGGTCGGGTCGACGACGGTGTTCTGCAGGCGCGTCAGCCGCTCGCGCAGCGATCGGACCGGCACCACGAGGTCGAACTCGGCGTCGTCGCCCACCTGGTAGGTGCGCAGCCCCAGGACCGTGGGCGTGGAGTCGAGCAGGCCCGCGGGGTAGAGCACCGCCGCGTAGGCGGCGAGGACGCCCCCGCCGGCGATGAGGCGGACGGAGCCGTCCTCGACGCGCGCCGCCCGTCCGAGGAAGGTGGCGAGGTCGCTGAGGGACAGGGAGTCGGGGAGCGTGATCGTGCGCGTCATCAGCGGATAAAGTACAGCGGGTGACCGATGCTCCGCTGAACGCCGACCCGCTCGCCAGCCTCCTGACCACGCTCGACCTGGCCAGCGCCGGGGTCGTGGGCGGCCAGGACGTCTTCACCGGCTCCAGCCAGCGGGACCCGCTGGGCCGCGTCTTCGGCGGGCAGGTGCTCGCGCAGTCGCTCGTGGCCGCACAGCGCACCATCCACGACGACCGCGTCGTCCACTCGCTGCACGGGTACTTCCTGCGCCCGGGCGACCTCACGCGGCCGATCACGTTCTCGGTCGACCGCATCCACGACGGGCGGTCCTTCGCCACGCGGCGGACCCAGGCCTCTCAGGACGGCGTGCCGATCCTGTCGATGATCGCGTCGTTCCAGACGCCCGACGGCGGCCTGGAGCACCAGGTCGACATGCCGGAAGGGCTGCCCGAGCCCGACGACGTCCTCAGCGACGCCGAGCACCTCGCGACGGTGGACCACCCCATCGCCCAGGCCTGGGCGCGAGACCGTCCCTTCGACATGCGCCACGTGGACTCCCCCGTGTACTTCTCCGTGGAGGGCGACCGCGTGCCGCACCAGGCCGTGTGGCTGCGCGCGACGGGTCCGCTGCCCGACGACGCCGACCTGCACCGTGCCGCGCTCCTCTACGCGAGCGACTACACGCTGCTGGAGTCGGTCTACCGCCGCCACGGCACCCCGCTGGCGACGCCCGGCATGAAGGTCGCGAGCCTCGACCACGCGATGTGGTGGCACCGCCCGGCGCGCGTCGACGAGTGGCTGCTCTACGTGCAGGAGTCGCCGAACGCGATCGGCGGCCGCGGCCTGGCCCTCGGGCGCATCTACGACCGCAGCGGTGCGCTCGTCGCGAGCGTCGCCCAGGAGGGCATGGTGCGGGTGCCGTCGACGCGACCCTGACGCCCCCGGCCCCCTGCGCGCGACGACCGCCTCAGCGGCGCCGGAAGGTCAGCGGGTCCTCGACGTAGGGCGACCACGCGGCACGCTCAGCCTCGCTGATGCGCCGTGGGCGACCGCTCGCGGTGTCGACCAGGACGATGGTCGTCGACGCCCGCGTGAAGAGCTGCGCGACGTCGGCGCCCACGGGCGAGCGCACCTCGTAGCAGACCTCGAGGCTGGCACCGCCCAGGCGGCCCAGCCAGAGCTGCACGTCGAGCGGCGCACGCAGGTACGGGATCGGCACGAGGTACTCGAGCTCCTGCCGGGCGATGAGCGTCATGGTGCCGGAGTCGGTGCGCCCGTCGAGCACCGCCGTCGCGAGCCCCTCGCTCGAACCGTCGCCGGGCGCCCAGAACGCGTCGATGCGCGCCTCCTCGAGGAGGCGCAGCATCGCCGCGTTGTTCACGTGCCCGTACGCGTCGAGGTCGCTCCACCGGAGGCGCGTGGGGACGTGCAGCCGGGCCACGTCAGTCGCGCGTCAGCTTGCGGTACGTCGCCGAGCTCGGCTTGGCGGCGTCGGCACCGAGCCGCTCGATCTTGTTCTGCTCGTAGGCCTCGAAGTTGCCCTCGAACCAGTACCAGTTCGGGGTCCCGTCGTCGTTGAGGCCCTCCCACGCCAGGATGTGCGTGGCGATGCGGTCGAGGAACCACCGGTCGTGGGTGATGACCACGGCGCAGCCGGGGAACTCGAGCAGGGCGTTCTCGAGGCTGCCGAGGGTCTCGACGTCGAGGTCGTTGGTGGGCTCGTCGAGCAGGAGGAGGTTGCCGCCCTGCTTGAGGGTCAGCGCCAGGTTGAGGCGGTTGCGCTCCCCGCCCGAGAGCACGCCGGCCTTCTTCTGCTGGTCGGGGCCCTTGAAGCCGAACTGCGAGACGTAGGCGCGCGACGGGATCTCGGTCTTGCCGACCTGGATGTAGTCGTGGCCCTCCGAGACGACCTCCCAGAGGTTCTTGTTCGGGTCGATGCCGCCGCGGCTCTGGTCGACGTAGGAGATGTCGACCGTCTCGCCGACCTTCAGGTCGCCGCCGTCGAGGGGCTCGAGCCCGACGATGGTCTTGAACAGGGTGGTCTTGCCGACGCCGTTCGGGCCGATGACGCCGACGATGCCGTTGCGCGGCAGCGTGAACGTCAGGTCGTCGATGAGCACGCGCTCACCGAAGGACTTGTGCAGCTTCTTCGCGTCGATGACCTGCGAGCCGAGGCGCGGCCCGACGGGGATCACGATCTCCTCGAAGTCGAGGACCTTCGTGCGCTCGGCCTCGCTCGCCATCTCCTCGTAGCGGGCCAGGCGGGCCTTCGACTTGGCCTGGCGACCCTTCGCGTTGCTGCGGACCCACTCCAGCTCGCTGGCGAGGCGCTTGGCGAGCTTGGCGTCCTTCTTGCCCTGCACGTTCAGGCGCTCGCCCTTCTTCTGCAGGTAGGTCGAGTAGTTGCCCTCGTAGGGGTAGAGGCGACCGCGGTCGACCTCGGCGATCCACTCGGCGACGTGGTCGAGGAAGTACCGGTCGTGGGTCACGGCGAGCACGGCGCCGGGGTACTTGCTCAGGTGCTGCTCGAGCCAGAGCACGCTCTCGGCGTCGAGGTGGTTGGTGGGCTCGTCGAGGAGCAGGAGGTCGGGCTTCTGGAGCAGCAGCTTGCAGAGCGCGACGCGGCGCTTCTCACCGCCCGAGAGGTTGGCGACGGCGGCGTCGCCCGGGGGCGTGCGGAGGGCGGACATCGCCTGCTCGAGCTGCGAGTCGAGGTCCCACGCGTCGGCCGCGTCGATCTCTTCCTGAAGGGTGCCCATCTCGGCGAGGAGCGCGTCGAAGTCGGCGTCGGGCTCGGCCATGGCGGCCGAGACCTCGTTGAAGCGGTCGAGCTTCTGCTTGATCGGCCCGACGCCCTCCTGCACGTTCTCGAGGACGGTCTTCGACTCGTCGAGCTCGGGCTCCTGCATGAGGATGCCGACGGTGTAGCCGGGCGAGAGCTTCGCCTCGCCGTTGCTCGGGGTGTCGAGCCCCGCCATGATCTTGAGGATCGTCGACTTGCCGGCACCGTTGGGGCCGACCACTCCGATCTTCGCCCCCGGGATGAACGACATGGTGACGTCGTCGAGGATCAGCTTGTCGCCGACCGCCTTGCGGGCGCGGACCATGGAGTAGATGTATTCGGCCATGCCGCCCAGTCTATTCGGGGCGACCGGCCCCGCGGCTCACCAATTGATGGCGCGGGTGGTGCCGACGAGGCAGGCACCCGTGCCGAGCACGGGCGCGGTCTGCGCGGCGTAGTCGCCGCCGGCCACCTGGCCCACGAGGCACGAGTCGGCCCAGAGCGCCGAGAACTGCACGCTGTCGGCGTCCCTCTCCGTCCAGGTCGAGTCGGGCGTGACCTGCAGCGTGCCCTTGTCGAACCCGGCGGCGACGAGGGCGTCGACCACGTCGCGACCGCCGGGAGCGCCGTCGCGCTCCAGCAGCTCGCGGACGGTGCGGTCGAAGACCGCGCGCGCGTCGTCGACGGACGAGTCGGCCGTGAGCTCCACGGGGCCTGCCTGCTCGGCGGCCGGCGAGGGAGCGGGCGTCGGCTCGGGAGAGCTGGTGCACCCGGCCACGAGGACGACGGCGGCGAGGCCGACCAGGACGGACGGCACGCGACCGAGCGGGGACCGGGCGGCGCGGGGAGTCGTCACGGGTCCGATCCTACGGGCCCCGCCCGCGCCGCCAGGGCACCACCCGCTGCCACCCCGGAACCCGCTGCCACCCCAGGAAGCCCTGCCACCCCAAGAACCCGCTGCCACCCCAGGAACCCGCTGCCACCCCAGCATGGTTCCTGGGGTGCGGGCGTGCGCCTGGGGTGCCGACGACGACGGACCGATTCAGAACGCGGGCTCGGCCTCGGCCGGGGACCAGTCGTCGGCCGCGGACGCGCCGACCTCGGCCGGGGCCGAGAGTGCCCCCACGTCCGCAGACGTGGAAGCCGCGGACCCGTCGCTCGCGCCGACGGGCGCGACGGGCGCGACGGGCGTGCCGGGAGCGACCGGGGCCTCCTGCGCGGTGCCCGCGTCGTCGACCGCGCCCGTCGCGTCGTGCGCGAGTGCTTCCGCGCCCGGGGCCGCCGCGGCCGCCGTGCTGCGCGTGAACCGCGTGCTCCCCCAGAGCAGGTCGTGGCCGAGCGCGTCGGCGTCGACCTCGACGGAGGTGCCGCTCTTCTCGCCGGACTCCCACGGGCGCACCCGCAGACGACCGGTGACGAGGACCCTCTCCCCCTTGGCCACCGAGGCGGCGGCGTTCTCGGCGAGCGCCCGGAAGCACGTGACGGTGTACCAGTTGGTCTCGCCGTCGGACCAGGTGCCCGCGACGCGATCGTAGCGGCGCTGGGCGGAGGCCAGGCGGAAGCTGGTGATCGCCAGCCCCTCGGAGGTGCGGAGCGAGCGGGGCGTCGTCGCGACGACGCCGGTGAGCGTGATGTGGTCTGTCATGTCGGCGAGTCTCGCCCCGCCTCTCGGCGCCGCGAGGACCGGCCCGACGATCCGGTGGAGGGCAGGAGGCCCACCCCACCCGTGGAGGACGGGTCGCCCCGGTGCCGGCTCAGGTCGCGCGGACGTACCTCGCGTACGACCTGCGCACCTCGTTCACCTTCGGCTGCGCCACCGCGACGCAGTAGCCCTGGCCGGGGTTCTTCGCGAAGAAGTCCTGGTGCTCGGGCTCGGCCTCCCACCAGTCGCCGAGGGGCTCGAGGGTCGTCACGACGCCACCGCCCCACGTGTCGTCGGCCCTGCTGCGGGCGGCGGCGAAGACCTCGCGCTGGGCGTCGTCCCGCGGGAACATCGCCGAGCGGTACTGCGTGCCCACGTCCGCGCCCTGCCGGTCGCGCTGCCGGGGGTCGTGGAGCGTGAAGAAGACGTCGAGGGCGACGTCGGGCGGGAGCACCTCGGGGTCGAAGGTCACCGCCACCGCCTCGGCGTGGCCGCTCGTCCCCGTGCCGACCTGCTCGTACGTGGGAGCGGGGACCGTCCCGCCCGTGTAGCCCGAGACCACGGCGGTCACGCCGTCGAGGGTGCGGTAGACCGCGTCGAGGCACCAGAAGCACCCGCCGGCGAGGACGAACGTCGTCATGCCGCCGAACCTACCCCGGCCCGTGCGCCCCGTCCCGGTGCACCCCTAGGCTCGGCGCATGCGCTCCCCCTTCACCCCCTACGTCGCCGACGACGCACGGTACTCCCGCCTCGACTACGCCAGGACCGGCCGCAGCGGCCTGCGCCTGCCCCGCATCTCGCTCGGCCTCTGGAACAACTTCGGCAGCGACAGGCCCCTCGAGACGCAGCGCGACATCGTGCTCCGCGCCTTCGACCGCGGCGTGACCCACATCGACCTCGCCAACAACTACGGACCGCCCTACGGCTCCGCCGAGTCGCAGTTCGGCCGGATCCTCGCCTCCGACCTCCGCCCCTACCGGGACGAGCTCGTCATCTCCACGAAGGCCGGCTACGACATGTGGCCGGGACCCTACGGCGACGGCGGGTCGCGGAAGTACCTGCTGACCTCGCTCGAGCAGAGCCTGACCCGGCTGGGCGTGGAACAGGTCGACGTCTTCTACTCGCACCGGCCCGACCCCGGGACGCCGGTGGAGGAGACGATGGGCGCGCTCGCGACCGCCGTGCGCCAGGGGAAGGCGCTCTACGCGGGCATCTCGAACTACGACCCCGAGCAGACCAGGGCGGCCGCCGCCGCGTTGGCCGCCGAGGGGGTGCCGCTGCTGATCCACCAGCCCCGCTACAACATGTTCGACCGCCGGCCCGAGCAGGGGCTCTTCGACGCGCTCCTCGAGCTCGGCGTCGGGTCGATCGTCTTCTCGCCGCTCGCGGGCGGCCTGCTCACGAACCGGTACCTGTCGGGCCGCGCGCCCGCCGGCAGTCGCGCCGCCGAGGGCCGGTGGTTCACCGAGGACGCCCTCAGCGAGACGTACCTCGAGAGGGTCCGCGGACTGCAGGCCGTCGCCGAGGCCCGGGGGCAGTCCCTCGCCCAGCTCGCCCTGACCTGGGTGCTGCGGCAGCCGGCCGTGACCAGTGCGCTCGTCGGTGCCTCGTCGGTGGCCCAGCTCGACGACAGCCTCGACGCCCTCGAGGCCGCTCCCCTCGACGACGACGAGCTCGCGGCCATCGACCCCCTGGCGGTCGACGGCACCGGGCGCTGACGCCGCCCAGGTGGTCGCCGGTGGTGTCGGCGGCGGTGTCGGTGGTCGGTCGTAACGTCGGGCTCGTCCTCGACAGCATCGGCCGGATGACCTCAGGAGACACCATGACCGCCCGCACGACCAGCCGCCCCGCCACCGCCTCCCGCGCCGTCGCCTCGATGGCGCCCCTCGACGTCCGGCGGGGCGGCCTCCGCCTCGTCCAGGTGCACGACGACCTCGCCCGCGTGACGCGTCCGAACGGCGAGGTCGCGGGCTACGTGGAGCGCGTCGTCGACGCGGGCGGCACGCGCTGGCGGGCCAAGCGGTTCCTGCCGCGGCAGCGCCGCTTCGACGACGTGGCCGAGTTCTGGAGCCGCGACGACGCGGTCGACGTCTTCCGCTGGTCCTGACGGCGACGGCTCTGCCCGGGGCGCACCCCTCCGGACCGGCCTGTCGCTGCTGAGCGGCACCTTCGGGCACCGGTACCCTTCGCCGCATGGAGTGGTGGAACGCGTTCGTGCAGTGGGTGTCGTCGGACGAAGGGCAGCGCATCTTGACCGGTGCCGTCGTGCCGTTCGTCGCCATCGTCGTGGCGGGCCTCGTCGCCGCGCTCATCGCTCGATCGGCCGTGCGCCGCGTGGTGGCGCACCTCGAACGCGAGCAGAAGGCGGCGGCCGTGGCCGGCATGATCCGGGCCGCGCGCAAGGCCGCCGTCTACAGCTCCCTGGGCGCTGAGGAGCGCACCTACGCCGACCATCTCGCCCAGGAGGCCGAGGTGCGGTTGCGCCTGCTGCCCGCGGCGGGCGCGGCCTCGGCCGCCAGCTGGGCCGAGCACGAGCTCGGCGACATCAAGCGCAACAGCGTCTCGTTCAGCTTCCAGGCCGAGCAGTCGCTCGCGCAGTTCCGCGATCGGCTGCTCGAGTGGCAGGCGAAGCCCGGGAGGGCCAAGAAGCTCTTCCGGTACGACCTCGACCGCTGGAGCCAGGAAGAGGCGGACACGGCTCGTCGCGCCGAGGACGACGTAGCGGACGAGGCGGCGTCGACCGCCGCCCTGCGGTCGCCGATCCGTCCGGCAGCACCGGCCTCGCGGCCGACGTCGCCGAGCGTGGCCCCCCTCGTGGCGGCGGCACGGGCGACCGAGCGTCCGGTGCACGACGACGCCCGCTACGCGGCCCCCGCCGACGAGGACCAGCGCCCCGAGCTGGCGCAGCGCGACGACGACGTCGACGACGCCCGCCACGACTCCCCCGTCAGCGCCGCGACGGTGCGCCGACGCACGACGCACCAGCCCCACGACAACTGACGCCCCAGCGGAGCGCCCTCGGCAGGGATCGAACCTGCGACCAAGAGATGAGAAGCACCACGTGGATCACGTCGAGGCGCCCTCGGCAGGGATCGAACCTGCGACCAAGAGATGAGAAGCACCACGTGGATCACATCCGGGTGCCCTCGGCAGGGATCGAACCTGCGACCAAGAGATTAGAAGGCTCCTGCTCTATCCGCTGAGCTACGAGGGCTGGCAGGTCCACAGTAGCGCGCACGCCGGGTGCGGCCGCCGGGGGTCAGAGGGCGAGCGCGGCGGCGGCGAGGACCTGGTCGACGCGGGGCACGCCCGCGGAGCGGAAGACCTCGCGCCCGTCGGGGCCGGTCACGACGAGGGTCGGGGTGGACGTGATGCGGGCCGCCTCGGCCTCGTCGGGGGCGGCGGCGACGTCGCGTTCGGTGACCTGGAGGGCCGGGGCGAGCCTCCTGGCCTCACCGACCGCGGCGCGTGCCGCTGAGCACGCGCCGCAGAAGGAGGACGTCCAGAGGTCGATCCGGACGCCGGGCTGATCAGATCTGGTCGAACTCACCGCTGCGGTCGCCCCGGTTCTCGAGCGCGTCGACGGGGTCGCTCTTGTCGCCGTCGAGGGCGTAGTGGACCTGGAGCTGGTCCTGGTTCATGGTGGCCTCGCGGGCCTTGTAGGTGAAGCCGGTCTCGATGCCCTCGACGAGCACGTAGTCGACGATCTCGTCGTCGTAGCTGCCGTTGGTGCTGACGCGGGTGTCGGTGCGCCCGTCGCTGGGGCCGCCCTCGAAGAAGACGACGTACTCGGACCCCTCGGGGATGCTGGGCTTGGATTCGGTCATGCCCCGTGTCTACCAGGGGCGGGGGCAGGAGGCCCGCGCGGCGGGCGGGGCGGGGACGCTCTCGGCGAACGACGAGCACGATGCATAGTGCGGCTATATAGCCGCGCTATACTTGCCGGATGACTTCTCAGCCGACCGACATCCTGGAATCCCTCCTGACGTCGACCCATCGCCTGACGCGCCTCGCCGCGCAGGAGACCGGCCGCACCACCTCGCCCGCCGTCTGGCGCACGCTCTCGATCCTCACGACCGACGGCCCCCTGCGCGTCGGCGACCTGGCCCGCGCCAGCCGCGTCGCGCAGCCCACCATGACGAAGCTCCTGCAGCACCTCGTCGAGGACGAGCTCGTGTCGCGCATCGCCGACGTCGACGACAGCCGCGCCTGGCTCATCGCCGTGGCCCCGAAGGGCACCCGCGCCCTCGACGAGTGGAAGGCGCAGCTGGCCGACGCCCTCGGCGGGCTCTTCGACGACCTCGACGAGGCCGAGTGGCGCGTCCTCGACCACGCGGCCCAGCTGCTCGCGACCCGCGTCGACAGCAGGAGGCCCGACGCCCCGGCGAGCGCGTCCCGCGTCGTCACGGCCGACGCCACGGGGGTGACCGCGTGACCGCCTCGACGACCGCGGCGGCGCACGGTGGTCGCGCGCCGAGCATCCTGCACCAGCCGCGTGCCGTGTGGGCCATCGCCTTCGCCTGCGTCGTGGCGTTCATGGGCATCGGCCTCGTCGACCCGATCCTGCCCGCGATCGCGGAGTCCCTCGAGGCGACCCCGACGCAGACCGAGCTGCTCTTCACCAGCTATCTCGCCGTGACGGGCGTCGCCATGGCGTTCACGAGCTGGGTCTCGAGCCGCCTCGGCGCCAAGCGCACCCTGATGATCGGACTCGTGCTCATCGTCGCGTTCTCGCTCGCGGCGGCGCTCAGCCAGGACGTCTGGAGCATCATCGGGTTCCGCGCCGGCTGGGGCCTCGGCAACGCCCTCTTCATCTCGACGGCCCTCGCGACCATCGTGGGCGCGGCGAGCGGCGGGACCGCCTCGGCGATCATCCTCTACGAGGCGGCGCTCGGGCTCGGCATCGCGATCGGCCCGCTCGTGGGCGGGCTGCTCGGTTCCGTGAGCTGGCGCGGCCCGTTCTTCGGCGTGACGACGCTCATGGCCGTCGCCTTCGTCGCGATCGCCGTCTTCCTGCAGACCCGCAGCCTCGAGGCGCCGACGCCGACCCCGCTCTCGGCGCCGTTCCGGGCCCTGGCGCGCCCGGCGCTCGGGGCGCTCGCGGCCACGGCGTTCTTCTACAACATCGGCTTCTTCGTGCTGCTCGCCTACACGCCCTACCCGCTCGGGTTCGGCGCCATGGGCATCGGCCTCACCTTCTTCGGCTGGGGCCTCGGGCTGGCCGTGACCAGCGTCTGGGTGGCACCGATGCTCACCGCACGCCTGCGCCGCACGACCGTGCTGCGCGGGGCCCTCGCCCTGCTCACGCTCGACCTCGTCGCGGCCGCGCTCGTCGTGCACGAGCCCACCGCGCTCGTCGCGTGCGTCGTCGTCGGCGGCCTCGTCCTGGGCGTGCTCAACACGGTGCTCACGGAGAGCGTCATGGAGGCGACGGACCTGCCCCGCTCGGTGGCGTCGAGCGCGTACTCGTCCGTGCGGTTCCTCGGCGGGGCGGTCGCGCCTCCTGTGGCCACCGCCCTGGCCGCCGCGATCGCGCCGAGCGCGGCCTACGTCTTCGCGGCGGCGAGCGTCGCCGTGGGCCT
Source organism: Frigoribacterium salinisoli (assembly GCF_054781095.1). Classification (NCBI taxonomy): domain Bacteria; kingdom Bacillati; phylum Actinomycetota; class Actinomycetes; order Micrococcales; family Microbacteriaceae; genus Frigoribacterium; species Frigoribacterium salinisoli. Next base: position 225,686 of record NZ_BAAGVB010000001.1, on the reverse strand, counting down.
GCTCGTCACGGTCCTCGCGACGAGGGTGCTCCGACGCGTCGACGACGGGCCCGAGGCCCCGCTCGTCGAGGCCGAGGCGATCGGGGCCGGCGAGGTCTCCTGATCCGGGGCCCGCGCCTCCTGGGGCAGGAGGCGCGGGCGCGTCGGACCCCGTCGCTAGACTCCGTCCCATGGCTTCTGCGAACGACCGTCTGGTCTGGATCGACTGCGAGATGACCGGGCTCGACCTCGAGGTCGACGAGCTCGTGGAGGTGGCCGTCGTCGTCACCGACTTCGACCTGCGGCCCGTGCACCCCGGCTTCGCGATCGTCATCAAGCCCGACCAGTCGGCGCTCGACCACATGAACGACTTCGTCACCGAGATGCACACCTCGTCGGGCCTGCTCGACGAGATCCCCGACGGCGTCAGCCTCGCCGAGGCCGAGTTCGAGGTGCTCGAGTACGTGCTGCGCCACGTGCCCGCCGGCCAGACCGCCCCCCTCGCCGGCAACACCATCGGCACCGACCGCGCGTTCCTCGCCAAGTACATGCCCCGCGTCGACGGCCACCTGCACTACCGCAGCGTCGACGTGTCGAGCATCAAGGAGCTCGCCCGCCGCTGGTTCCCCCGCGTCTACTTCAACGCCCCGCAGAAGGCGGGCGGCCACCGCGCCCTCGCCGACATCCTCGAGAGCATCCGCGAGCTCGAGTACTACCGCCGCGCGGGCTTCGTCGCCGACCCCGGCCCCACCACCGACGAGGTGCAGGCCATCTCGAAGGCCGTCGTGGACGAATGGGCCCCGCGGCTGTAGTACCATCGTCAGGTCGCACCGGTTCGTCCCGGTGCACATGGTGGGTATAGCTCAGCTGGTAGAGCGCCGCGTTGTGGTCGCGGAGGCCGCGGGTTCAAGCCCCGTTACTCACCCCAGCAGAAGGCCCCGTCCCGTGTGGACGGGGCCTTCGTCGTTCCCGCTCGGTCCGCGCACGGGTTCGCGGGGACGTGTTCGATGGCGTCATGACCGATCCGAGCGAAGGCCGACAGGACCGCCTCGCGCCCTGGTGGGTGCTGGTGCTCGGTGGGGTCGCCCTCGTCGCGGTCGGCATCGGCGCGATCCTGGCGTACTCGTACTCGTACTGGGGCTGGGACGGCCGCGTGGAGGGTGCGGCCGTCGTCTCACCGCCCCTCGGTCTCTTCTTCATCGTCTGGGGCATCGGCCGGGGTGCACGCTCCGCCGTGCACCACCTGCGGCACCGTGCCGAGCCGGCGCCCTCGCCCGCCCCGGAACGCGCCTCCTGAGCCCCCCTGACGCCCAGCCCGCCTGTGCCACGCTCGATCCATGGACGACGAGGCACCCCGCGACGGCATCGACCCCGCGAGCATCAGCGCCGAGCGGTTCGACGAGCTCGTCACCGACGAGCTCGACCGTCTGCCCGACGACATGGTCGACGGCCTCGACAACGTCGTCTTCGTCACCGAGGACCGCCCAGAGGACGGCTCCCTCGACCTGCTGGGCCTCTACGACGGCGTCGCGCTCACCGAGCGCGGCCAGTACGGCTTCGGCGAGCTGCCCGACCGGATCATCCTCTACCGCGAGCCGCACCTGGCCGCGGTCGACGACCTCGACGCCCTGCGCGACGAGATCCACGTGACGCTCGTGCACGAGATCGCGCACTTCTACGGCATCGACGACGACCAGCTGCACGAGCTCGGCTGGGCCTGACCACGGCTGCGCCCGAGCACGGCGACAGCGACAGCGACAGCCGCAGCGACAGCCGCGATCGCGATCGCGTCCAGGCCTACGCCCCGCCGACGACCTCGGCGACCACGTCGGCCAGCGCGACCGGGTCCTCGCGGTCCAGGTGCCGCGCCTCCTGCTCGGCCCAGACGTCCCACCAGGGCTCGTAGCCCTCGCCGTCGCGGGCGAGCGCCCGGCGCCGTCGCTCGCCGGCCTCGAGCTCGAGCCACACCGAGACGGTCGCGAGGGGCGCGGCGGAGCGGGTCAGGGCTCCTGCGCCCTCGACGACGAGCGGTGCGGTGGGGTCGAGGGTGCGCCGCTCCCCCGGTCGCGACGCCGCCCAGTCCCAGGTGGTCCAGCCCGGGTCGCGGGCGACGAGCAGCTGCCGTTCGACCGTGCGCGAGGCCGCCTCGAGGCCGTGCCAGCCCGGGTAGACGTCGTCGAGGTGCACGAGCTGCGCTCCCCCGGGCCAGGCCGCGACGAGGGCCCGACCGAACGTGGTCTTGCCCGACCCGGACCTCCCGTCGACGAGCACGACGGGCCGCCGCACCCCGGGGGCGGTCGCCCGGCGCACGACGAGCGCGACGAGGGCGTCGAGCCGCGCGCGGGTCACGGGGCGCACCTCAGGCAAGGACGAACTCCCAGGTGCCGGCGAGCACCGCGACCGTGATCGAGACGGCGGCCACGGCGGCGCCGATGAGGACCAGCACGGTGTCGCGTGCGGCCCAGACCGACGGCCGCGCCCAGGTGCGGGGCGTGTCGGAGCCGAAGCCCTTGGCCTCCATCGCGGTGGCGAGCTTGCTGCCGCGGCGCACCGAGAGCACGAGCAGGGCGAACCCCTGCCCGCCGAACCGTCTCACGGCCCCCCAGGGGCCACCGGCGTCGGCGACGCCACGGGCTCGACGGGCGAGCGCGAGCTGCCTCCAGTCGTCGATGAAGAGGCCGACGAGCCGGAGGCCCGCGAGGCCGCCGAGGACGAACCGGGCCGGCAGGTGCAGCACCTGGGCGAGCCCGTCGGCGAGGTCGGTCGGGTCGGTCGTCGCGAAGAGGACGATGCCCGGGATCCCCACCGCGAGGATGCGCAGTCCGATCGCCCCGGCGAGCGACATCGACCCCTCGGTCACCGTGACGAACCAGAACTGCGCGAGCAGCGCCCCGTCGTCGCGACCGTAGAGGGCCGTGGCGACGACGGCGGACGGCGCCGCGATCCACAGCGGCAGCGTCCGCAGCGCGAGCTGCCGCAACGACAGACCTGCGAAGGGCAGCAGCACGAGCTCGAGCGCGAGGGCGACCCCCGCCGAGACCCAGTCGATGGAGAGCAGCAGGGCGATCGAGAGCACGATGGCGGCGCCGAGCTTCGCGACGGGGTTCACCCGCCCGATGACCCCCGGTGCGTGCACCGGGGCGAGCACGGCGCTCACGCCGTCGCTCCGCGTCGTTCGGCCACGCTCGTCGCGTGCGCCGACAGGTCGAGCACGTCGTCGGCGATCGCGGCGACGAAGTCGGGGTCGTGGCTGACGGCGACGACGCTGGCGCCCTCGTCGAGCAGCTCGCCCAGCAGGGCGACGAGCTCGCGCCAGGTGCGGGCGTCCTGCCCGAAGGTCGGTTCATCGAGCACGAGCACGCGCGGTCGGGTCGCGAGCACCGTGGCGACGCTGAGGCGTCGCTGCTCGCCGCCCGAGAGCGTGAACGGGTTCGCCTCGGCGAGGTGCGCCAGCCGGAGGCGCGCCAAGAGCGCGTCGACCCGGGTCGCGACCTCCTCGGCGGGCAGGCCCAGCGCCTCGGGCCCCACGGCGAGCTCACGCCGCACGGTCGGGGCGAGGAACTGGTGCTCGGGCTCCTGGAAGACCGTGCCGATGCGGGTGAGCAGCTGCCTCGAGCGCCACCGTGCCGGGGCCGGCCCCGCGCCGGACGCGAGCGCGTCGTCGGCGGTGAGCGCCCCTCCTGCCGGGGCGAGCAGGCCTGCGAGCGTCAGCGCGAGCGTCGACTTGCCCGCGCCGTTGTCGCCCGTGACCACGAGCGCCCTGCCCGAGCGCACGGTCACGTCGACGCCGGTCGCGACCGCGGGCCCCTTCGGTCCCCGCCGGCCGACGTCGAGCCCCTCGGCCCGCAACAGGCCGGCAGGAGGCGCGACCCGCTCCCGACGCGCGGGCAGCGCGGGCGCCGCCCCGGGCACCCACACGCCCGCCTCGACGAGCAGGTCGCGCTGGTCGCGGAGCACCTCGTCGGGCGGTCCGTCGGCGAGGACGCCGCCGCCCGCCGCGAGCACGACCACGCGGTCGACGACGGGCAGCCAGGTGGAGACGCGGTGCTCCACGACGACGAGGGTCGTGCCCGTCGCCGCGGTCGTGCGGGCGACCGCGTCGCGCACCTCGACGACGCCGGCCGGGTCGAGGTTGGCGGTGGGCTCGTCGAGCAGCAGCAGTCCGGGGCGCAGGGCGAGCGCGCCGGCGAGCGCGAGCCGCTGCTTCTGACCGCCGCTGAGCTGCGTGGTCGGGTGGTCGCGGGGCAGGTCGAGGCCGACGGCGTCGAGGGACTCGTCCACCCGCCGCCAGGTCTCCTCGCGGGGCACGCCGAGGTTCTCGCAGCCGAACGCGACGTCGTCGCCGACGCGGGCGAGCACGACCTGCGAGTCGGGGTCCTGCAGGACGAGGCCGACGCGGCCCCGCTGGCGCGCGGGCTCGGTGCCGTCGACGAGCAGCTCGCCCTCGGCGTCGCCCTCCTCGTCGCCGCCGAGCACGCCGGCCAGCCCCGCGAGGAGGGTCGACTTGCCGGCCCCCGAGGCGCCCAGCAGGAGCACGCGCTCCCCCGGCTCGAGCACGAGGTCGAGCCCGGAGACCGCGTGCGCCCGTCGGGCGGCGTGCCGCCAGCCCCAGCCGCGCGCGGTGACGCGGGCGCCCAGGGCGGTCGGCACGACGGGACGACCCGGCTCAGACGCGAGCCGTGCCGCGCCCGGCCGCGAAGCGGTCGAGGGCACCGGCACGGGCCAGGCCGCGCATCGCGAGCCAGGGCAGGAGGCCTGCGAGCACGACGCCCGACACGACCGCCGACACGATGTAGACGAGCTTGTACTCGAGCGCGAAGGCGGCGATGCTCGAGAACGAGGTGTCCATCAGGCCGACCGCGATGCCAGCACCGGCACCGGCGAGCAGCGCCACGCCGAGGCGCCACGACTTGTAGAGGAAGAGCGCGAAGACGATCTCGGCCCCGAGCCCCTCGACGATGCCCCAGAGCAGCGTGGAGAAGCCCCACTGCGTGCCGATGAGCATCGAGACGACGGCTGCGACGACCTCGGTGTAGACGGCGGCGCCGGGCTTGCGCACGACGAGGCCGCCGAGGACGGCGGCGAACAGCCACCCGCCGCTGAGCAGCCCCTCGAGGCCGGGCGTGAAGCCGAGCAGGCCCGAGAGCGGGGTCCAGGCGAGGCCCCAGGCCCAGAAGACGACGCCGGAGGCGACGCCGATGACGCTCGCGACGACGATGTCGACGACCCGCCAGCGGCGGCTCGGACGACCCGTGGCGGGCACCCCCTTCGTGGTGGACGCAGACGTGTGGACGGCCATGTTCTCTCCTCCCTGCGCCGGCATGATCCGGATCAGGTTCGACGGTCGAAGCGTGGATCGCTTCCTCTCAGCCCGGCTCACCGGACTCCCGTGTGTGATGCCGCGAGCATAGCGCAGCGGCGGGGCCTACCCGACGACGAGCGTGCCCTCGGCGCGGAGGGCGTCGAGGCCCTCGACGACGGCGTCGAGCGTCGACCAGCGGGGCGCGTAGCCGAGCAGCCGGCGGGCCTTCTCGATGCTCATCGAGTGGCTGCGCGAGGCGTGCTGCCACGAGGCGTCGGCGTGCTCCTCGCTCGTCGAGGCGCGGAACTCGTCCCACGGCACGAAGCGCAGCTCGGCCTCGAGGCCGTGCCGGCGGGCCACGCCCTCGGCGAGGCCGCGGAGCGTCACGGCCCGCTCGGAGACGACGAAGAACGACTCCCCGACGACCTGGTCCTGCCGCTCGACGGCGAGCTGGAACGCCTGGGCGACGTCGTCGGCGTGCACGTGGTGCAGGGTCTCGAGGCCCAGTCCCGGCAGCGTCACGGGCCGCCCCGCGAGCAGGTCGCGCCAGACGGCGAGGTCGAGGTTGCCCTGCGGCCCGATCATGGGCCAGCCGGGGCCGGTGATGTGGCCCGGGTGCAGCACCACGGTGCGCAGCCCGCCGGGCCGGCGCGACTCCTCCTGCAGCAGCCGCTCGATCGCGGCCTTCTGCGTGCCGTACTCGCCGAACGGGCGACGAGGGTCGGCCTCGGTCAGCGGCACGACCTCGCTGGGACCGTGCACCCACACGGTGCCGCAGTGCACGAGCAGCGTGCCCGTGCCGCGCAGGCCGTCGACGAGCCCCTGGGCGGACTCGACGGTGAAGCAGATGAGGTCGACGACGACGTCGGGCAGGAGGCCCGCGACGGTGGACGCGAAGGTCCCGTCCGCCTCGGCCGCCTCCCGGTCCAGGACGACCCGCTCGACGGAGCCCCACGCGGGGTGCTCGCGGTAGGGGGCGCTCTGCCCGCGCGAGACGGCGACCACCTCGTGACCGGCCTCGACGAGGCGGGGGACGAGGTAGCCACCGATGTGGCCGGTGGCACCCAGGACGACGATCTTCGACATGACCGGACCCTACGCGCCCCGGGCTCCGCCGGGCGGTCGGCCAGGCGGTCGGACGGCCTTCCCGACGGCCGCGACCCGGTGGGGTACGACGATCGTGGGCCGAAGTGACCACTGGGCGGACGCCCGCCGTTCACCTAGCGTCCACCGTGAGCCCGGGCACCCGACCCGGCCCGTGGAGGAGCACCCATGACCGACCGGAGGGCCCCTCGCGGCCTCGCCACCTGCCTCGCCGCCGCCGTCGCCCTCGGCGGCCTCGTCGCGGCCCCGTCGACGGCGTTCGCCGCCCCGCCCGCGCCAGCGCCCGCGGCGGCGGCCGACGGCGTCCTCATGAACTACGCCGTCAACGTGACCAAGGCCAACCTCGGCCAGACCAAGAAGGTCGAGCGGGCGATCACCGCGGCCTCCGGCCGCGTGCTGGCCTCGTACCCCGAGATCGGCGTCGTCGTCGCCCAGTCGGCCTCGTCGTCGTTCGCGGCGACGCTGCGCCGCGAGAAGGCCGTCGAGTCGGTCGGCGCGACGCGCACCGCCCCCGTCGCCGCGACCGACCCCACCTACGGCACCCCGTCCTCGCGCGCGCTGCCCCCGGGCCGGGCGAAGGAGCAGGCCGCGCAGCAGCGCCGTGACGCCCAGGGCACCGCCAAGGACCAGGGCGTCGAGTCGACGACGGTCGCGGCCGCCGACCCGCTCGAGGCGCGCCAGTGGGACAACGTCGCGATCGGCGCCGACCGGGCCCACCAGGTGACCGACGGCTCGCGCGACGTGCTCGTCGCCGTGATCGACTCGGGCATCGAGGGCGACCACCCCGACCTCGCGGCCAACGTCGACCGGGCGGCCAGCGCCTCCTGCCTCAGCGGCACCCCCGACCGGCGCTACGAGGCGTGGCAGCCCACCACGAGCGACCACGGCACCCACGTCGCCGGCACCATCGCGGCGGCCCGCAACGGCGTCGGCATCGTCGGCGTCGCCCCCGGCGTGCGCCTCTCGGCCGTCAAGGTCGTCAACGACGACGGGTTCATCTACCCCGAGGCGGCGATCTGCGGCTTCATGTTCGCCGCGTCGACCGGCGCCGACGTCACGAACAACAGCTACTACATCGACCCCTGGGAGTTCTGGTGCGGGACCGACCCCGACCAGGCCGCCGTCAAGGAGGCCGTCGACCGCGCGGTGCAGTCGACCCAGCGCCGGGGCGTCGTGAACGTCGCCGCGGCCGGCAACTCGGGCAAGGACCTCGCGAACAAGACGACGGACACCGGCAGCCCCAACGACACGACCCCGGTGACCCGCCAGCTCGACGCCAGCTGCCAGGACATCCCCGCCGAGCTCGACGGCGTCGTGACGGTCTCGTCGACCACCTCCACCGGCACGAAGTCGGGCTTCTCGAACTACGGCCAGGGCGTCATCGACGTCGCGGCCCCCGGCTCGGCGATCCTCTCGACCGTCACCGGCGGCGGCTACGGCACCAAGTCGGGCACCTCGATGGCCTCGCCGCACGCGGCGGGCGTCCTGGCGCTGCTCGCCAGCACCTACCCCGAGCGCTCCGGCAGCCAGCTGACCGACCTGCTGTACGCGCAGGCCACGGACGTCCCCTGCCCCGCGACGGCGACGACCTGCGTCGGCGCCCCCGAGCGCAACGGCTGGTTCGGCGAGGGCCTCGTCGACGCCGCGGCCGCCGTGCAGCGGTAGCGACCGGCACCAGCGCGGAGGGCGCACCACCGGACGGTGGTGCGCCCTCCGCGCACGTCGGGGGCGTAGCGGACGCGGACCCGGATCTTCCCTAGTCTGGATCGAGTCCAATCGGAGGTCCACTTGCACACCTGGCCCGGCAACCCCTACCCCCTCGGCGCGACCTACGACGGCAGCGGCACCAACTTCGCGATCTTCAGCGAAGCCGCCGCCCGCATCGAGCTCTGCCTCTTCGACGAGGCGGGCACCGAGACGCGCGTCGACCTGAAGGAGGTCGACGCCCACGTCTGGCACGCGTACCTGCCGAGCGTCCAGCCCGGGCAGCGCTACGGGTACCGCGTGCACGGCGAGTACGACCCCGCGACGGGCCAGCGCGCGAACCCCGCGAAGCTGCTGCTCGACCCCTACGCGAAGGCCACCTGCGGCACCATCGACTGGGACGAGTCCCTGTTCGCGTACCACTTCGGCGACCCCGACTCGCGGAACGACGACGACAGCGGCCCGCACATGATGCTCGGCGTCGTCATCAACCCGTTCTTCGACTGGCAGGGCGACCGGCCGCCAGGGGTCGGCTACGACGAGACCGTCATCTACGAGGCGCACGTCAAGGGCCTCACCCAGACGCACCCCGAGGTGCCCGAGGAGGAGCGCGGCACCTACGCGGGCGTCGCCCACCCGGCGATCATCGCCCACCTGCAGAAGCTCGGCATCACGACCCTCGAGCTCATGCCCGTGCACCAGTTCGTGCAGGACAACACCCTGCTCGAGAAGGGGCTCAGCAACTACTGGGGCTACAACACCATCGGCTTCTTCGCGCCGCACTCCGCCTACTCGGCCACCGGCGACATCGGCCAGCAGGTGCAGGAGTTCAAGACCATGGTGCGGGTGCTGCACCAGGCCGGCATCGAGGTCATCATCGACGTCGTCTACAACCACACGGCCGAGGGCAACCACCTCGGGCCGACGCTGTCGTTCAAGGGCATCGACAACGCGGCCTACTACCGCCTCGTCGAGGACGACGAGCAGTACTACATGGACTACACCGGCACGGGCAACAGCCTCAACGTGCGCCACCCGCACTCGCTGCAGCTCATCATGGACAGCCTGCGCTACTGGGTCACCGAGATGCACGTCGACGGCTTCCGCTTCGACCTGGCCTCCTCGCTCGCCCGCGAGTTCTACGAGGTGGACCGCCTCTCGACCTTCTTCGAGCTCGTGCAGCAGGACCCGATCGTCTCGCAGGTGAAGCTCATCGCCGAGCCCTGGGACGTCGGCCCCGGCGGCTACCAGGTGGGCAACTTCCCGCCGCAGTGGACCGAGTGGAACGGCCAGTACCGCGACACCGTGCGCGACTTCTGGCGCGGGGAGCCCTCGACGCTCGGCGAGTTCGCCAGTCGCATCACGGGATCGGCGGACCTCTACGAGCGCGACGGTCGACGCCCGGTCGCGAGCATCAACTTCGTCACGGCGCACGACGGCTTCACCATGCGCGACCTGGTCTCGTACGACGAGAAGCACAACGACGCCAACGGCGAGGGCGGGGCCGACGGCGAGAGCCACAACCGGTCCTGGAACTCGGGCGTCGAGGGCGAGACCGACGACATCACGATCATCGCGCTGCGCGAGCAGCGGCAGCGCAGCTTCCTCGCGACGCTGCTGCTCAGCCAGGGCGTGCCGATGCTGCTGCACGGCGACGAGCTCGGCCGCACGCAGCAGGGCAACAACAACGTCTACGCGCAGGACGGCCCCCTCAGCTGGATCGACTGGGAGCACGCCGACCGCGAGCTCGTCGAGTTCGTGGCCGAGGTCATCAAGCTGCGGCACGACCACCCGACGTTCCGCCGCCAGCGCCACTTCAACGGGCGTCCCGTGACGCGCGGGGAGGGCGAGCCGCTGCCCGACATCGTGTGGCTCACGCCCGAGGGCGACCCCATGCACGAGGAGGAGTGGAACACCTCTTACGCGCGCGCCGTGGGCATGTTCCTCAACGGCCAGGGCATCCGCGGCCGCGACCACCGTGGCGGCCGCATCGTCGACGTCAACTTCGTGCTCTACTTCAACGCCAGCAGCGAGACCGTGCCCTTCGTGCTGCCGCCCGACGAGTACGCCGAGGGCTGGGAGGTCGTCGTCGACACGACCGTCACGCCCCCGGCACCGCACCCCACCGCTCCGCCGCGCTCGGTCGCCGCGACCCGCGCCGCCACCACCCCCCAACCCCCCTCGGCCCCCGAGACGCCGGTCGCCCTCCGCGCCGGCGACAGCCTGCCGGTGCCGGCACGCTCGCTCGTGGTGCTGAGGGCCACCGCAGAGGACCCGTCGTGACCCGTCAGAAGCACCCCCGCTCCACCTACCGCCTGCAGGTCCGTGAGTCGTTCGACCTGCACGACGCCGCGCGGCTGGTGCCGTACCTGCGCGACCTCGGCGCCGACTGGGTCTACCTGTCGCCGCTGCTCGAGGCCGAGCCCGGCAGCGACCACGGCTACGACGTCGTCGACCACTCGCGCGTCGACCCCGCCCGGGGCGGCGCCGAGGGCCTGGACGAGCTCAGCCGCGCAGCGCACGACGCCGACCTCGGCGTGCTCGTCGACATCGTCCCCAACCACGTCGGCGTCGCCACGCCCAAGGAGACCCCGTGGTGGTGGGACCTCCTCACGCACGGCCAGGACTCGCGCTACGCCGAGGCCTTCGACGTCGACTGGGCGGCGGGCGGCGGCAAGCTGCTCGTCCCCGTGCTCGGCGAGGCGCCCGCGGCGGACGGCACGATCGAGGGCCTCGAGATCGTCGGCGACGAGCTGCACTACTACGACAACGCCTACCCGATCGCCCCGGGCACGGCCTCGGCCGGCGACGCCCCCGCCGACGTGCACGCGCGCCAGGCGTACGAGCTCGTGCACTGGAAGCGCGCCGACACCGACCTCAACTACCGCCGCTTCTTCGCGGTGAACACCCTGGCCGGCGTCCGCGTCGAGGTGCCGTGGGTCTTCGCGGAGTCCCACGCCGAGATCGGCCGCTGGTTCCGGGACGGGCTCGTCGACGGCCTCCGGGTCGACCACCCCGACGGCCTCGCCCAGCCGGGGCGCTACCTCGACGACCTCGCCGAGCTGACCGGCGGCGCGCACGTCCTCGTCGAGAAGATCCTGGAGGGGCCCGAGACCCTGCCCGAGGACTGGGCCACCGACGGCACCACGGGCTACGACGCCCTGGCCGACCTCGACCGCGTCTTCGTCGACCCGGCCGGTGCGGCACCGCTGCAGGCGCTGCACGCCGAGCTCGCGGGGGCAGGGACGGGCACGGCCGAGGACTGGCACGCGATGATCCTCGGCACCAAGCGCGGCATCGCGGACGGCATCCTGGGCAGCGAGATCGCCCGCCTCGCACGGCTGCTCGCGCCGGCCGGCGGCGAGGCCGACCCGGTCGTCCACGACGCGCTGGCCGAGCTGGCCGCCGCGTTCCCCGTGTACCGCAGCTACCTGCCCCAGGGCGAGGAGGACCTCCGGACCGCCCTCCGCGTCGCGACCGAGCACCGGCCCGACCTGGCCGAGACCCTCGCGACGGTCGCCGAGACGCTCGCCGACCCGGCCCACCCGGCCGCCGTGCGGTTCCAGCAGACGAGCGGCATGGTGATGGCCAAGGGCGTGGAGGACACCGCCTTCTACCGCTGGTCGACCCTCGCGACGCTCACCGAGGTGGGCGCCGACCCGGCGGAGTCCGCCCTCGAGCCCGCCGAGTTCCACGCGCGTCAGCAGCGACGCCTCGCCGAGCGCCCCTTCGGCATGACGACGCTGTCCACCCACGACACGAAGCGCAGCGCCGACGTGCGCGCCCGCATCTCGGTGCTCAGCGAGCTGCCCGGCGAGTGGCGCGCAGCGTTGGCGCGCCTGCGCGAGCTGGCGCCGCTCGGCGACGCACCGTTCGAGTCGATCCTCTGGCAGTCGATCGTCGGTGCCTGGCCGGCGTCGCGCGAGCGCCTGCACGCGTACGCCGAGAAGGCCGCGCGCGAGGCCAGCACCTCGACGACGTGGACCGAGCCCGACGAGGCCTTCGAGGAGCGCATGCACGCGCTCGTCGACGCCTGCTTCGACGACCAGGCCGTGTCCGCCGAGCTCGAGCGCGTCGTCGACCTGGTCCGCGAGGCGGGCTACGTGAACGCCCTGGGCGTCGCGATGCTGCAGCTCACCGGCCCGGGTGCGCCCGACGTCTACCAGGGCGGCGAGTTCTGGGACCGCTCGCTGGTCGACCCCGACAACCGTCGTGAGGTCGACTTCGACGAGCGCCGTCGCGTGCTCGACGAGGTGCGGGCAGGAGCCACGCCCCCCGTCGACGAGACCGGTCACGCCAAGCTCGTGGTCACCCACCACGCGCTGACCCTGCGCCGCGACCGCCCTGAGCTCTTCACCCGGTACGCGCCCCTGCCGGTCTTCGGACCCGGTGCGGAGTCGGTGCTGGCGACGGACCGCGGCGGGGCCGTGGTGGTCGCGACGCGCCTGCCGCTCGGCCTCGAGCGCGCCGGCGGGTGGGGCGACACGGTCGTCCTACTGCACGGCGGTACCTGGCGCGACGCGCTCACGGGGCTCGAGCTGCAGGGCGGCGAGGTGCGCCTCGCCGAGCTGCTGGCGACCTACCCGGTGGCGCTGCTCGTGCCCGTCTCCCCCACCCCCGCCCGCTAGACCCGACCGCACGACAGGAGCACGACCATGGGCACGTACGACGTCTGGGCCCCGAGCGCCAGCACCGTCCGCCTCTCCCTCGACGGGGAGGTCCACCCGATGACGGCCGACGACGGCGGGTGGTTCCGCGCGCCGTCCGGCCTCGACGAGGGTCCGGGCCACCGCTACGGGTTCCTCCTCGACGACGCCGACCAGCCGCTGCCGGACCCCCGCTCGCGCCGTCAGCCCGACGGCGTGCACGGGCTCAGCGAGACCGTCGACCTCGACGCCTTCGCCTGGACCGACGAGGGCTGGACGGGCCGCCAGCTCGCCGGCTCGGTCGTCTACGAGCTGCACATCGGCACCTTCACGCCGGCGGGCACGCTCGACAGCGCGATCGAGCGCCTGCCGCACCTCGTCGACCTCGGCGTCGACCTCGTCGAGGTGCTGCCGGTCAACGCCGTCAACGGCACCTGGAACTGGGGCTACGACGGCGTCGACTGGTACGCGGTGACCGAGGCCTACGGCGGGCCCGAGGCGTACCAGCGCTTCGTCGACGCCTGCCACGCGGCGGGGCTCGGCGTCGTGCAGGACGTCGTCTACAACCACCTCGGGCCGTCGGGCAACTACCTGCCGACCTACGGCCCGTACCTGTCGAGCAAGCACGCCAACACGTGGGGCGACAACGTCAACCTCGACGACGACGGCGCGCACGAGGTGCGCGAGTTCATCCTGCGCAACGCGCTGATGTGGCTCGACGACTTCCACGTCGACGCCCTGCGCCTCGACGCCGTGCACGCCCTCAAGGACGACTCCGAGGTGCACCTGCTGCAGGAGATGGCGACCCGCGTCTCGGCGCTCAGCGCGCACCTCCGGCGCCCCCTCACGCTCATCGCCGAGAGCGACATGAACGACCCGCGCCTCATCACGCCGCGTGACGGCGGCGGCTACGGTCCCGAGCACCGTCAGGGCTACGGCCTCGACGCGCAGTGGAGCGACGACTTCCACCACGCCGTGCACGTCGCCCTCACCGGTGAGACGACCGGCTGGTACGAGGACTTCGCCTCGCTCGACGCGCTCGCGAAGGTGCTCACGAAGGGCTTCTTCCACGACGGCACCTGGTCGTCGTTCCGCGAGCGCGACCACGGCCACCCGGTCGACACCGAGCACACGCCGGCCTGGCGCCTCGTCGTGGCGAACCAGAACCACGACCAGATCGGCAACCGCGCGATCGGCGACCGCCTCGCCGAGACGCTCGACGACGGCCAGCTCGTCATCGCCGCGGCGCTGACGCTCACCTCGCCCTTCACGCCCATGCTGTTCATGGGCGAGGAGTGGGCGGCCTCGACCCCGTGGCAGTTCTTCACGTCGCACCCCGAGCCCGAGCTCGGCGAGGCGACGGCGAAGGGTCGCATCGAGGAGTTCGCCAAGCTCGGCTGGGACGAGTCCACCGTGCCCGACCCGCAGGACCCGCAGACGTTCGAGCGGTCCAAGCTCGACTGGTCCGAGCTCGAGGGCGGCCGGCACGCCGTCGTGCTCGACGCCTACCGTCGCCTCGCGGCCCTGCGCCGCTCCGAGCCCGACCTCACCGACCCGCGCTTCGACCGCACCTCGGTCGAGCACGACGCCGAGGCCCGCTGGCTGGTCCTGCACCGTGGCGACCTCCGCGTCGTCGTGAACTTCGCCGAGCAGCCGGCGACCCTCGAGGTCGCGGCCGACGAGGTGCTCTTCACGAGCGACGCGTCCGTCACGGCCGGCAGCTCGCTGACGCTCCCGGCGCACTCGGTCGCCGTCGTCCGCTAGACGCCACGAGCAGGCAGGAGGCCCGGAGCGCACGTCGCGCTCCGGGCCTCCTGTCGTCCGCGGTCAGCCCTCGGGCCGGTCGAAGCCCGCCCCCGCCGGCTGCGAGGGCAGGGTCGCCAGGACGAGCAGCACGAGGCTGCCCAGGCACGGCACGAAGGTCAGCAGCCACGCCCCGGCTGCGACTCCCCCGAGGCGTTCGTGGGGGAGCCTCGCGCGCGGGCCAGGAAGGCGAGAAGGCCGGCGGCGACGTAGGCGAGCACCAGGGCGAGCTGGACCCACCGATACTCCCTGCGGCTCGCCTTGCCTGACAGGTCGAAGTACCTGACAACGAAGGGCTTCACGGCCAGGGTCGTCACCCCGTGCAGCCCACAGGGGCGTTGTGGCGTCGAGCAGACGCGGTGCGGCCCGCGCGGCCCGCTTGCCGGACGGCAGCTCGTCGGACGGTGTCCGGCCCTGTGGCTGCAGGCCGTGCCACGGCAGGCCCTGCTGCTCGTCGTGCGGATCGGGCGCGGCGCCCGACCTCACAGGCCCCAAGACCGGCGGCACCTTGAATTCGTCATATCTCATCCTGGACAATACTCTCGCGTGCATCATGAACGTGCCCGCCCTGCCTCTCCTGCTCCTCCCATGAAAGGCCCTCGTGAAGTACATCCACTTGACGCTCGGAGTCGTCGTCACCGGCGCGCTCGTCCTCACTGGCGTGAACCCTGCTTCAGCCGCCGAAACAGTGGCGCGAGCAGACGCGATCCAGTCAGCGACGAAGGCACAAGAGCCTGTTCCAGATCAATCGCGCACCGAGACCCTGACTCTTGAACTGGAGCTGTCCGGTGGAACGGTCAGCGCCCCTAGCGGTGTAGGCACTGATGTGCAGATCGCCATGCCGGGCGACGCCCTACAGAGCTACCAGAAGGACGACCTCTCCCTCGATGTCTCAGGAGAGGAGGGCTACACCACGGCCCTACAGGACACGGGCAACGGCACCTTCCGAGCGCTGATCCACATCGAGTCCAGTTCAGCACCCACGGAGTACACCTTCGACATGGGTGAGGAAGTCGCGCTCGTGCCACTGGAGGATGGCGGTATCACGGTCTGGGATTCCGAAGGCACGATGCTCGGCTTCTTCGAGCCAGCGTGGGCCATCGATGCGGCTGGCCACGCAGTACCCACCTCCTACGAAGTTCGCGGCACGTCCATCGTGCAGCACGTGCACTTCGCTTCCACCACGGCGTTCCCCGTGGTTGCTGATCCCTTCTGGATTCCGGCACTCTTGGTCATGGCACGACTTTCGACGCACGTGGCCACCCGCGCTGCGCAGCGGGGAGTCAGCCAGGCCCTCATCAGGCAGGTCGTCCAGAACGGCAAGAAGACCAAGGGGAACGGCAACACATCCGTTTTCACCCAAGGGTCGGGAAAGAACAAAATCCGTGTAGTCGTGAACAATGCGAACGGCACGATCATCACCGTCACCAAGGGCTAGGCAGATGAAGATCACGTACGACACCGATGCGAACGCCGCCTACATCCAGATCGTGGGATCCGTCGGCGCCGGAGAGGCGACCCAGCAGATTCACTCGATCGAAACACCCGGTGGCAAAGGAGAGATCATTCTCGACTTCGACATGGACGGTCGCCTTCTCGGACTAGAACTCCTCAACGCGCGGGAGATCCTGCCGGAACGCGTGATCCAGGACTCTCTCGAGCCCGGTGGTCGAACGTCACCCTGACGCCTGGCGGTTCAGACTTCTCGATCATCCGAGCAAGAACCGACCACTGGCGTGGCCTCGTATCGAGCGAGAAGCCGTGCTCGGACCGCACTTGCACGAACACCACGTTCACGCCTTCGACTACTGGATGCTGCCCTGAGGTGCCCTCCGCGTCGTCGTGAACTTCGCCGAGCAGCCGGCGACCCTCGAGGTCGCGGCCGACGAGGTGCTCTTCACGAGCGACGCGTCCGTCACGGCCGGCAGCTCGCTGACGCTCCCGGCGCACTCGGTCGCCGTCGTCCGCTAGACGCCACGAGCAGGCAGGAGGCCCGGAGCGCACGTCGCGCTCCGGGCCTCCTGCCTTCTCGGGGCGCACGGTCGACCGCCGCCCGCGCCTCAGCCCTCGAGCACGCTCCTCAGCGCGTCGTACGCCGGCGTCGGCTCTCCGTCGTCGAAGAGCAGGTCGTGGCCGTCCTGGAGGCTGCCGTCGTCGTCGATCCACCGATCGAACCGATCGTCCACGCCCCACGTCGTGTACGAGACGCAGGCCTCGGAACGGAAGCACGTCGCGAGGACCGTGGCGTACTGCTCCGCTTGGGCCTCCCGGCCCTCACCGTCCGTCACGTCGTTCTCGGAGATCCGGACGGCCAGTCCTGCCTCCTCGAAGCTGTCGAACGTCGTCGCGAGGTCCCCGGCCGAGAGGGCGTCCGTGTCGAGGTCGTAGACGTGGGCCTGGAGGCCCACGCCGTGGAGGTGCCCACCGCGCGCGTTCGTGTCGAGGACGAGCTGGCGCAGGGCGTCCTGACGCGGCCCCGGGACGTCCGCACCGTTCTCGTTGACGTACTGCTCGACGTCAGGGTCGGCCGCGTGCACCGCCCGCGAGACGACCACCGGGTAGTCCTCGCCGAAGACGCGCAGCCAGACGTTGTCCCGCAGGTCGGTGCCCTGGTCGACGTCGAACGGCTCGTTGACGACGTCGAGCGAGTGCCACCGGCCGCGGAAGTGCGTCACGACGGTGCTCACGTAGTCGAGCAGGACCTCGGCGCTGGCCCGGCGGTCCTGGTCGGTCCCCGTGGGGAGCTCCTGCATCCAGCGGGGCATCGCCTCGCTGAAGGCGATGGTGTGACCGTGGACGACGATGCCCTTGCTCTCGGCCAGGTCGAGGAGGGCGTCCGCCTCCTCGAAGGCGTACTCGCCCTGCCGCGGGGAGAGCGCCTGCGGCTTCAGCGCGTTCTCCGGCGTGAGGGCCCCGAACTCGCCCACGAACCGGTCCGCGTAGTCCGCGTCCGAGACGAGCGGACCGAGCGCCACGGCCGCGCCGACGAGGAAGTCCGGGCGAGAGCGGGCGGCCAGGGCCTGCAGGCCGTCCGGGGACGGTCGGGAAGCGTCGACGACGGGACCCGCGGCGGCCAGGGAGCTCCCACCCGGAGCCTCGGCGGTGAGGGAGCGCACCGTGAAGGACCCCTCGTCGCTCGACAGCCCCAGCCAGAGCTCGCCCGAGCGGAAGACGTCGCCGAGCGCCAGGGTGGTCACCGTGCTGCCGTCGCTCGCGATCTCGAGCTGATCGCCGCGACGGTGCACGGAGAGCTCGCCCTCGGGGTCGGCGATCGTCACGTGCTCGTCCTGGACGGGTCGGGGGTCGGTGACGTCGCGCGGGCGCGAGCCGTCGAAGACGGTGACCTGCAGGTCGTCGCCTCGGAGGGTGAGGTGCAGTCCCGCGGGCTCGAGACGGAACTCGTCCGCGATGACGGGCGGGCTGTCGTAGAGCGAGAGGCGGGCCTCGGCGCTCAGGTCCGTGAAGGAGGCACGGAACGTGAAGTCCCCCACGCCGACCAGGTGCGTCCCGGCCAGGGCGACCGGAGGGTCCTCCTGCCCTCCCCCGCCGTCCTGCTCGACGATGCTCCTGCCGGTCGCGGCGACCCGCAGCTCGTCGCCGTCCACGACGACGCCGGGGACGTGCTGCCAGTCCTGCTGCAGCACGTCGAGGACGCTGGTGCGCTCGGGTGGCGGGGTCGTCGGGGCGCACCCCGCCAGGACGAGGCCGAGGGACGCTGCCGTCACGCCCGCGACGAGCCGGCGCCGGTCGGTGCGGATCGCCATCAGCGGACGCCTGCCGTGATCGCCCGGGCGGTCGCACCGTGGGGCTCGTCCCTCTGCATGTCCGAAGTCTCCACCACCACGCGCGCTCCGCGAGCGTGCCACGGCGCGCGAGGGTCCGTGATCGGCGAGGCCGCCGACCCGACACGCAGATCACCGGTCACGGACCGGGCGCCGGGGGCACTTCACTACTGAGAGCGGGAGCGAGGACGGGCGATGGAGCGACGAACGAGGACGGGGCACACCGAGCACGAGCTGGTGGCACGGGCACGAGGAGGTGACCTGGAGGCGTTCGAGGACCTGACCCGGCTGCACGTCCGGAGCATCCTGCGCTACGCGGCCTCGGTGGTGGCGGACCGGGCCAGCGTGGAGGACGTCGCTCAAGAGGTGCTCCTCGTGGCCTGGCGCCGACGGGCGGACCTCGACCCGGCACGGTCCCTGCTGCCGTGGTTGCTCGTGACGACCCGGAACGTCGCCCTGGCCACCAACCGTCGCCAGCTCCGTCACGCGACGAGCGACCTCGAGGGCGTGGACCACCTCCGAGAGTGGGAACGGGGCCGCGACCGGCGAGAGGCAGCAGGAGAGCTCGCGGCCCTGCGGGACGCCCTCGACGGCCTCACGCAGGCGGACCGCGAGCTGGTCCGGCTCTGCTTCGTCGAGGAGTGCAGCTACGACGAAGCCTCCCGGGCCCTCGGCCTGACGACCCCGGCGACGCGGAAGCGCGTCCAACGCATCCGTGCACGTCTGCGCACGTTCCGCGCCGCCACCGCAGAGACCCGCTACGAGAACTGAAGGCAGGACGACGATGACGAACACCCACTGGTCCGAGAGCGACCTGGACGCCGCCGCGGCTCGCGTCGAGCGCTCCGTCTCCCACCGCCTGCACGCCCGACGGCGCCTGCGCCGTGGGGGCGTCGCCGCCGGCGTCGTCGTGCTCGGCGTCACCGGCATCGCCGCCGCGACGACGTTGCTGCCCCCGCAGGCCAGGGGCGAGATCGGAGCAGGGGCGCCCTACCTGGGTCCGGTCGCCTCGTGCCTCCGGGACGCTGGCTGGAACGTCTGGGTGGCCTCCTCCGACGGCTTCGAGATCGGGCAGGCCGTCCACTTCTCCGTGGACGGCGACCGCCAGCCCCGGTTCGCCGAGGACGTCGACCGCTGCCGCGACGACGTGGCACGCGCGACGGGCGCCACGTGGACGGACGTCGTCGGGCTCGGGTGAGCGGAGCGCGCACGGCGACGGCCAGCCCCGTCCCGTGCGCCACGACGCGCACCGCGGCCGGAGCGTCAGGCGCGGTCGTGCAGGGTGACGTGGTACCCGTCGGGGTCGGCGAACGTGAACGTGCGACCGAAGGGGCCGTCGATCGGCGCCGACACGATCGGACGGCCGTCTGCCACCAGGGCGTCGTGGATCGACTGGACGTCGGTGGCGTGCAGCCACACGGCGATGCCGAGGCCGGGCTGCACGTCGCCGTCGAGGTCGATGCCGGGCAGGAGGTCCCGCAGCGCGAACGCGATCGGCGTCGTGGTGAAGACGACGGCGTGCGGCGGGCCGGCGGGGGAACGCTCCAACCCGAGGTAGCGCTCGTAGAACGACCGGGAGGCGTCGAGGTCGCGGACCTGGAGGGAGAGGAAATCGGGGCCGGTGACGGGCATGGGTACTCCTTCGTCTGTCGTGTCAGGTTCCTGACACGGGGCAGCCTATGTCAAACTACTGACATGAGTCCACACGACGCGGCCGTCGACCTCGAGACGTCGCTGGGGTACCTCCTCAAAGAGGCCTCGAGCGCCCTCCGGGGAGCGATGGAGGACGCCCTGCGACCGCTCGGCATGACCGTCACGCACTACTCGTGCCTGGAGCTGCTGGCCCAGCGGCCCGGCTCGTCGAACTCGGACCTGGCACGAGGTGCCTTCGTGACGAGGCAGTCGATGAACGTGCTGCTGCAGGCCCTCGAGCGCGACGGCACCGTCACCAGGCCGTCCGAGGCGCCGACGGGGCGCGCGCTGCCCGCCCGCCTGACGCCGAAGGGGCGACAGGACCTCGAGAAGGCGTCGACGGCCGTCCGGGAGGTCGAGGTCAGGATGCTCCGCGGCCTGACCGGCGCACAGCAGGCGCACGCGCTGCACGCCCTCAGATCGATGGTCCGGGCCCTGCGCGACGAACACGGATCCTGAATGCTCACTCCTCACAGGTCACACAGGACCGGCCGTGCACGACTACCGACGAGCAGGGCGCTCAGAGACAAGACCAGCGAGAACCTCGTCCGCCACGGCCCACCGGCAGACGATCCGCTACCGGGCGCCTCGAAGCTCACGCGGTGGCCGGCGGAAGTCGGAGCTGACCCCAACCGAAGCCACTCTCCGCGATGAAGTCCTGCACGTCGCCGAGCACAGCACGCTGAAGTGCCGCGACGCCCGCCCGCGGGTCCAGCTCGCCCGACCATCCCTGTTCCCCGAGGATCGACCATCGGACGGCAACGCCCTCTCCGTCGATGGGTCCACTGCTGAGGAGGGCAGTGCCGTCCGGCTCGTGCAGCCACACGACCTCCAAGCCCAAGGACATCAGTTCCGCATCGCTGAGCAATCGGACGAACACAGGACGCACCAGCGCGACGAGGTCTTCGGCGGTCATCTCTTGAAGCTACGCACGGGCTACCACGCGCGCACCCCCGATCAGCGATCCCCTCTCGGGCACCGACTGTCGCACGGAACCGTCGACCCCCTACCCCAGCCGTGCCACGCTCGGGGGAACCGACGGAGGCCGCGATGTTCCAGGAGCAAGGCTGGTCGGCGACGATGTACGCGTCCTCGACGCCCTCGTGTCGGTGATCGTGGGGCACCGTCTCGGCATCGGCTGGGAGGTCGACCTGGTAGAGCCCGAAGGCCCCGACCCCGAGCGGGCCGTTGAGCCGTCGGTCCCACCGACTCGAGGCCGGGTGTTCCGCAGCCGACGTCGGGACGTGGGCGATCGGCACGACTGAGTAGGTCATGCCCCGCTTCTACCAGCAGGGATCGCGATGTGCCTGCCGCGCCGACGATGCATCTCGGCAGAGGGTCCCCTCTCGGACATTGTGCCTACCTGCTCGTCACGTCGTCCGTGGCTGCACGGGAGAGGGGATAGGCGCGGTCGAGGCGCGGGCTGAGGACGACGAGGAACAGGAACATCGACAACAGCCACCCGGCGACCCAGTACGCAGGGATCGAGAAGATCGCGACGGTCGGCACGACGTCGGTGGCGACTCTAACGATGACGGCGATCGTGACGAGCACGCCGACCCCGTAGTACAGGGCTCGAACCCGCCTGGGTCCGGAGATCGACGATCCGTGTCTCGTTCATGAACCTCACACCAAGAACGACCAGCCCCGAGGTCCACGAGAGCGACCCGACACGCACCTGACACCTGCACGACAGAGCACGTCGAGGCGCCCGTCCCGATCACCACCGCGGCCGCAGCCAGCGGTCTCAGAGTGGGTCCGATCAGCGATCGACTCCTGGGCACCGGACCGTGGATCTACTTGCGCCGGCGAGCCCGCTCCTCTCCGCGCAGAACAAGGCAAAGCCCCCCGAACGATGCCCCGAGCACGAGAGGTGCGACGTAGTAGATCACCGCCTCAGTGTGCTCCTGCCCCGCGCCTTGGCCAAGTGTCTCGGTTCCCGATCCCCTACCGGGCAGTCACGAACGATCGTCATCAGGCGCGCGAAACCTGTGGCCTTCGACGCGAGGGGTGGATCGCCGAGCCGTGGACCAGGGACGCCGGATGCGTTAGGAACGGACCGTGATCGATCGTCCCGCCCTCGCCGACTTCCTCCGCCGCCGCCGCACCGCCCTGCAGCCGGAGGACGTGGGCCTGCCCCGCGGTCAGCGCCGCCGCACCGAGGGCCTGCGACGCGAGGAGGTCGCCGTCCTGTGCAGCATGTCGACCGACTACTACGCCCGACTCGAGCGGGCGACCGGCCCGCTCCCATCGGAACAGATGATGGCGGCCATCGCCCAGGGCCTGCACCTCTCGGTGAGGGAACGCGACCACGTGTTCCGGCTCGCGGGCCACCAGCCGCCCGTGCGGGGCAGCGGCGGCGAACACGTCGAGCCCGGCCTCTCGCGCGTCCTCGACCGGCTGGTCGACACCCCCGCCGAGGTCGTCAACGAGCTCGGCGAGACGCTCCGGCAGACGCCGCTCGGGCGGGCCCTGACGGGTGACGCCTCCCAGCGCACGGGCAGCAGGCGCAGTCTCGGCTTCCGGTGGTTCACGGACGCCGGAGCACAGGAGGCCTACCCACCGGAGGAGCGCGCCGTCCTGTCGCGGGTCTACGCCTCCGGCCTCCGTGAACTCGTCGCGCTGCGCGGCCCGGGATCGCGGGCCGCCGAGCTCGTCGACGAGCTACGGGTCCACGTCGAGTTCCGCGCGGCGTGGGACCGGCACGAGGTCGGCGTGGCGCTGCCCGACGTCAAGCGGTTCCTGCACCCCGAGGTGGGTGCGCTCGAGCTGGCCTGCCAGACGCTGGTCGACCCCGACCAGTCGCACCGACTGCTCGTCTACACGGCGGAGCCCGGCAGCGTCAGCGCCGAGCGCCTCCAGCTGCTCGCGGTCGTCGGCTCGCTCAGCAGCTGATCGGCGGGTCCTGGATGCATCGGCGGCCGCGCACCAGCCTGAGGTGACGCGCACGACCCACGCCCCCGGAGGAGAACCCCATGCCCACCACGCCCCACCTCGACGTCCTCGATCAGACCGGCAGGCTCGCGGTCGTCACCGGCGCCAGCGACGGCATCGGCACCGTCGTCGCACGACGTCTCGCGGCGGCCGGCGCCGAGCTCGTCCTCCCGGTCCGGTCCGCTGCGAAGGGCGACCGGGTCGCGGCCCACATCCGCTCGGTCGTGCCGGGCGCCTCGGTGAGGGTCGTCCCCCTCGACCTCTCCCGGCTCGCGTCGGTCGCCGACCTCACAGGGAGGCTCCGCGACGAAGGCCGGCCCGTCCACCTCCTCGTCAACAACGCCGGGGTGATGCGGCCGCCGTCGCGGCAGGAGACGGCTGACGGCTTCGAGTTGCAGGTCGGCACGAACCACCTCGGCCACGTCGCCCTCACCCTCGGACTGCTCCCCCTCCTGCAGGCCGGACGCGCTCGCGTCACGCACCAGACGAGCGTCGCCGCCCGCAGCGGGACGCTGGATCTCGACGACTTCGCCCGGCAGCGACAGGGCTACGACGTCATGCGTGCTTACAGGGCCTCCAAGATCGCCGTCGGCCTGTTCGCCCGCGAGCTCGACGCGCGCAGCCGCGCCGAAGGCTGGGGCATCACGAGCAACCTCGCCCACCCGGGCGTCTCCCCGACGAACCTGCTCGCCGCCCAGCCCGGTATGGGGCGGGAGAGGGCCGGAGGTGAACGTCGCGTCATCGAGGCTCTGTCCCGCCTCGGGGTGCTCGGTACTGTCGAGAGCGCCGCCCTCCCCGCGCTCATGGCAGCGACCGCCCCCACAGCGGCCGGGGACGAGTTCTTCGGACCGCGTCGTACCGTCGGCGGTTCGCCCACGCGCCTCCCGCACTGGAAGCCGATGACCGACCTGGCGACTGCTCAGGCACTATGGGACGTCTCGGCGGAACTCACCCTGCCGCGGGCCTGACACCGCGCCTCGAGCGGTGCGCGCCTTGTCCGACGGCAGTCCCGCCACCGAGGATCCGGCAGCCGTCCTCGAGGCGCTGGTTGACTGACTCCGCCGCTGAGACTGTTCAGGGAGAGCCTGACTCAGCCGCAGTCCATGAATCTTCGCGGTACGACTCAACGGCCGAGGCGTTCTGAGCAGGAGCCAGCTCGACGAACACCGAGTTCTTCGTCAGGTCTCACTGGACCATCGGCTATCGCGACGCCAGTCCTAGCCGGGATGCTGCTCGGGCGATGACTGGCCCGCGTCGGCGCCGAGCGTCGGCAACGGCGCGTTGGACCTGCGCGGGATCGGCCTCCGGACGCGTAGGTGATCCAGCGTCGAACGGGGGGGTGAGGGTCATACTCCATCGTCAGCTGTACGGCACGGGCCGTGTCGTCGTCGTACACCTCAGCCGCGACGTTAGGGGCGAAGTCGATGCCACTGGTCACCCCGCCTCCCGTGATGATTCGACCGTCACGAACCACCCGCGCATTCTCGGGCTCAGCTCCGATGGTTCTGAGCAGCGAGTGGGATGCCCAGTGCGTCGTCGCCCGCTTGCCGACCAGCAGCCCTGCGGCCCCGAGCACGAACGCTCCAGTACACACGCTGGTGACGTAGCGTGCGTGCCAGCCTGCCGCTTGACGAAGTCGATGGCCCGCTCGTCGTCGAGCAGGTCGAAGGCGCCCTGCCCTCCCGGGATCAAGAGAACGTCGGCTTGTGGGGCTTCGTCGAACGTTTTCGTCGGCACCATCGCGAGTCCTGCATCGGTGTCGACCGGTTCGCGGTCGTGCCAGGCCAGGTCTCTGGTCGCACAGGGCAGCCGTGAGAAGAGCTGCACCGGGCCGGTCAAGTCGAGCTGCGTCACATTCGGGAACAGCAGCGCGACGAACTCGACGTGGGTGTTCGTGTGTCCATCCTCGCCCGACCGCGGAGATCCCGGGCGCCGATCCCCTAGCAGGCGGCGAGATCGATGACCACGACATCGGTTGTCCGGTCCGCAACAGAGAAAGGCTCTACCACCGGCGCAACGCCGGCGAGCTCGGACGGAGGTGTAGACACCAGCGGCTGCAAGCAGTGTCCCGACGGAGAGCCAGACCCACCGATCGGCAACATCTACGCGTTAAAGGCCCAGTCCCTAGAACACGCCAGCCCCCGCGTAGAAGCACATCGGGGCGACGGCGGCACGCCGCGCGGGCCTCATGCGCTCATCGTCGGTCATAGCCTCGAAATACGGTCTCTCGACGTCGGGCGGTGATGGATCCCCTCCCGGTCGCCTCCATCAGGGTGACACCGCTCGCGCGGACCGCCGCTGTCGATGCCGACATGACGGACGGGAGAATGGCCAACATGGCCCACCCGATCCAGGCGACGCTGACGGAGCGCTTGACCCTTTCCCGCCCGACGGAGCGAGATCTCTCGGAACTCCATGTCCTCCACGCCGACCCGGACGTCTGGAAGCACTTGCCGTCCGCACGTCACACCAGGTTCGCAGATACCCGCGAACTGGTCGATAGGTACCTGGCAGGGTGGGAGGCGAACGGCGTCGACGTCTGGGTCGCACGGCACACGGTGACAGGCGCGCTGGTCGGCATGGGCGGCCCCAGCCTTCGCGGGGGCCTTGCGTGGAACATCTACTACCGCCTGGCACCATCAACGTGGGGACGCGGCTACGCGCAGGAGATCGTCTCGGCGTCCCGCGAGGCAACGACCGCGACAGGACGCGACCTGCCACTAGTGGCGTCCCTCCTCGAGCACAACGAGGGATCACGTCGGGCCGCCCAGCGCGCAGGCCTCGAGCTCGTCTGGCGCGGCCCGGACGCGGGCAACCCCGACCCGGACGCGATACGACTCCTCTTCGCCGACCGCTCGCTCAGCAAGGACGCACTCCGCCTGTTCGCCTCCTAGACCAGGGCCGACGGACTGCCACCACGGATCAGCCGTCAGGCAGGAACACCGACGTCGCGCGCCTCCCAGTTACGGATCGGCTATCGGACGCTGGTGAGCGGTGAAGGCCGGGCGACCCGTCACAGGAGTCGTCCCTCGGCTCGGTGAGTGGAGTTGCAGTAACGTCATTTCATGCGTTTGCCTCACGACCTCGGCGATGGATACGGCCTTGCTCTGCGTGATGGTTCGACGGTCGAAGTGATGCATGATCTGACCCTCAACGAGCTGTCGCGCCTACGAGCCTGGGAACCTTGGGCTGCTCCGGAACAGACTCTCGAATCTGCTGAGGCATACGCCTCGTTCGCGATAGCGCTTTACGAGCAGGGCACGAGTCTCCCCTTGATGATCACCTATGGCGACGAGCCCGTCGGGAGCGCATCGCTACGCCTCGACCGGTATGCCGGCATCGGAGAGTTGGGATTCTGGATCGCTGCAGCGCATGAGGGACAGGGAGTGGTGACCCGGGCATGCGAAGCACTGATCGATGAGGCGCGCGCGGAAGGCTTAGCGCGAATCGAGATTCGAACGGCGGTTTTGAACACCCGTAGTCGAGCAGTAGCGGAGCGCCTGGGCTTCATGCACGAGGGCACTCTTCGCTCCGCTCTTGCACTGAGCCCGGAGCGAGCCGATGTGGCCTTGTACGGGATGGTGCTTACTGCCGGTCACGGCGCAGAGCAGGACGCGCCCGCCGCGTGACGGCCGTGCTGACGCAGAGCAGGACGACTGCCATCCCAGCGGCTTGCGTCCAGGACAGCGTCCTTCCCGAGCACCTCGCCACGGAATGAGCGCTGCTGGTGAACCTCAGTGCACAAGAGCGAGAAAGCCTGGTACAGCTCCTGAAACGCCTCGCGCCGATGTCTCAATAGCCGATCGGTCACCGATCCACGGCGGAGGTTAGCTACTCCCCCGCAGCTATGGGCGCTGGCTGTCTCGTTAGGTCAGTCCGAAACGGATCTCGATGAACGATCGGCCACCGGACGACCGCGCCGGCGGGTCGATCCCCCGCAGCTACGGGACTCGGCCCGTCTCGATAGGTCAGTCCGGAATCGTTCTTGGTGAGGGATCTTCCAGTGGGACGCCCCTGGGATAGCAAGCGCAGCAATCGGTTCTTTCAGGCCATGAGCCGCGCGACATGGCGAGCGATACGTCCGGCGCGCACCTTCTCGGTGCGCGCGGTGGTCACGTCGAGCAGGATCAGATAGCGCGCGGTGCTGCTGAGTGCGCGGAACGCGTCCTCCGCAGAGGGTGCCGCTCGGAGCGCGGCCAGGAGGTCCTGGGGCACGTCCATCGAAGCGGCCCCGGCATAGGCCCGCTCCCAACGCCCGTCTGCTCGCGCGCGCTCCACCTCAGAGACGCCGCGAGGGCGCATCCGGTCGGAGGCGGTGAGTGCCACGACGAGTTCGACGTTGCGTCGGGACCACAGGGACCGGGCGCGGCGCGGAGTGAAGTGCTGACGGTAGGTGGCAGCGTCGATGGCGGTCTTGCGTCCGTCGATCCAGCCGCTGCAGAGTGCCTCGTCCAGTGCCTGGGAGTACGTCAACGAGGTCGGCGTGCGCGTGCCCTTCTTGGCGAGCGTCACCCAGACCCCGTCGCACGTGGCCTCGTTCTCCTCCAGCCACTCCCGCCATGCGGCAGCGTCGGGCAGGATCAACTGGTCGTGCGCCCTCATCGGTCTCCTCCTGCTCCTGTCCTGCGGTGCGGGCCTGATCGACCCGCACCGCGACGATGAGACGCCTAGACGGTGACGGTGACGGTCACGCTCCAGGTGACGCCGAAGCGGTCGGTGAGCATGCCGAAGCCTGCGCTCCACGCCGACGCGGCCAGCGGCTCGACGATCACGGCGTCGACCGCCAGCGCGTCCCAGTAGCCCTGGAGCTCGTCGAGGGTACCGGCACTGATCGAGACGAACAACGCCTGATCGGTGATCGTGGTGCTGTTCTCGCGGCGGGTCGATCCGCCGCCGGCGAGGGAGCCCTCGAGCTGCCCGGGGACGTCGTAACCCATCACCCGGAAGCCGTTCTCCGCGGCGACAAGGCCGAAGACGACCTTGTCAGCGCCGGGCACCTCGGCCGGCACGCCGAAGTCCGCATAGGTGTTGATCACGACATGCCCGCCGAAGACCGACTGGTAGAACTCGAGCGCCTGACGCGCATCGCCACGGAAGTTGAGGTGGGTGGTCGTCTGGATGGTCATCTTCTGCTCCTCGATCAAGTCGGCCCCGGCTGGGCGATGACCTCACCCTCCCAGGCGTCCAGGTCAGCTCCTGTCCTAGACCGGATCTAGGGTGAGGCCATGACGACGACATCGCGGCTGCTCACCCTGTTATCGCTCCTCCAAACTCGTCGTGACTGGCCGGGAACGCTCCTCGCCTCAAGGCTCGAGATCAGCGACCGCACGGTGCGCCGGGACATCGAACGTCTCCGAGAGCTGGGTTACAGCATCCGGGCCACCATGGGCCCGGATGGCGGCTACCGGCTCGACGCTGGCAGCGAGCTGCCGCCGTTGCTCTTCGATGACGACCAGGCCGTCGCGGTGGCCGTCGCCCTCCAGGCAGCCCCCGGCCTCGGAGCGGGGATCGAGGAAGCCGCCGTCCGTGCCCTCGGCACCATCCGGCAGGTCATGCCGTCGCGACTCCGGCACCGCCTCGACGCCCTCGACGTGACCACGATCGGACGTGCCGGCGATGCGGCACCCCGCCACATGTCCCTCGACGTGCTCGTGACGCTCGCGAACACCATCCGCGAACGGGAGACCCTCCGCTTCGACTACCTCACCCGGGACGCCTCTGAGCAGCTCCCTCATCCGCCCCGGCGCGTGGAGCCACACCACCTGGTCACGTCCCACGGCCGGTGGTACCTCGTCGGGTGGGACCTCGACCGCGGCGACTGGCGCCTCTACAGCGTCGACCGCGTTGCGCCGCGAGTACCCGCTGGCCCCCGTTTCACTCCTCGCAGCGTGCCCGGCGGCGACGTCGACGAGTTCGTCTCCGCCCGGTTCAAGGGATCCGACGTGAACGCGTGGCCCTGCCGAGGAACCGTCCTGCTCCACCTCCCCGCACGCGACGTCCTGCCTTTCGCCGGCGACGGGACGGTCGCCGCCCTCGACGAACACACCTGCACGCTCGAGACGGGTTCCTGGTCATGGGGAGCGCTGGCCGCCTCGTACGGGAGATTCGAAGTACGCATGGAAGTCATCGAACCTCCCGAGCTCGCGTCCGCCTTCGCCACACTGGCCGAACGATTCGCCAGCACGAGCACTGCAGGGCCGGTCCACGACACGTGACGCATGATGAAAGAGGCCGCAGCGCTCCCGCTGAGCGATCCTCTGCCGGACAGCACAACCCCTGCTCAGCCGACTTGACCCTGACGCAGCGTCAGTCTCTAGCGTCTGGGTCATGGTGATGACAGTCCTCGATACAGCTGACGGCATGTCCAACGTCCTCGCGGTCGCCGAGCCCTCGCGCCGGGCGGCCCTCAGCCGGCTACTGACCCCGATGCGTGACATGTATCGGTACTTCCCCGGTGAGCCCGACCTGGTCGCGTTGCACGAGATGAGCTTCGGGTTCCCGCTGGACCGGCCGACTGACGTGCTTCGGGACGCGCTCGGCAGCTTGGTCCAGGCCGACGCGTGGGGCCGTATCGAGCGAGCCCTGACGGCCGCTGTGGAGGTTCAAGCTGCGGCCGTTCCCGACCTCGTGGTCCCCGACATCAGCACGTTGCTCATCCTGGGAAACCCAGACGATGAGTACTTCATGGGGCCCGCCCGCGGCTTCAGTGGAAACGGCAGCATGACCGGCTTCATCACGTTGACGTTATGGCCGACTGAGGAGAACCTCGAGCGGCTCGAAGCTGCGGCCGTCCACGAGCTGCACCACAACCTGCGCTACGCGCCGGGCGGCGTGGTGTGGGATCCCGCGACCGTTCAGGTCGGGGAGCAGGTCATCTCGGAAGGGCTCGCCGATGCCTTCGCTCGGCAACTCCACGGCGCCCTCGGGTACACGCCCATCGGGCTGCCGCACCTCGAGGACGATGACGTGCTCACTCGGATGCTCGCAGGCCTCGACGTCGCCGGAATGGACAACTTCGCCGCGTGGGTCCACGGCGACGACGCAGCGCGGCGCTTCGGCGCCGAGCCCGTCGGGGTCCCCACCGGCGCCGGCTACGCAGTCGGTAACCGGATGGTCGACGCGTACCTCTCATCCACCGGCACGGCCGCCGTCGACGCGCTGCACATGCCGAGCAGGGACATCATCGACATCGCACGGCGAGCGTTCGCCTGAAGGGCATTATTCCCACACAACCGATTCGAGGTCGATGCCGCGCCCCCTAGCCGCGGCTTCAACGACTTCCTTCGCCCACGACGCCAGCCCTGGCTCCAGCCGTTCGTAGTGCTCCGTGAAACCCGGCTCCGTGGTGAAGCGACGGGCGATGAGAACGTGCATGGACGGGGTGCAGTGGAAGTACCCGCACATCGCCTGGCGATGGCGCTCGGCGAGGGCGTCGGCCTCGGGGTTCCCTGGCTGGAGGCCGGCGCGCATTCCTTGGGCGAGAGCGTGCGTCGCTTGGTCCACCGTCGCGTTCACCGCGCTCCAGTCGTCGGCGTTGCGCTGGCTGGAACGTTCGGCGTGCTCCGCCCACTGATGGGTGTCTCCCCACTGCTCCCGGGCTGCAGAGCTCCATGCCGGATCCCATCCCTCTCCAAGCACGTCCGCCTGCTCCTCAGTGCTGAGTAGGACACCGGACTCTTCAGCAGCCACAAGCCGGTCAACGGCATCCATCGACTCTTGCAAGCGAGTGATCTCCGCTTCGAGCGCAGCACGACGTCGCGCCAGCTCCGCGCGACGGCTCGCGGCATCCCCCGACAGCAACGCGGGGATGCCTTGGAGCGGGACGCCGATCTCCCGCATCAACCGGACGCGTCGCGCGCGTGCAATGTCCCCGGGCAGGTAGGTCCGGTATCCGCCGTCCGTTCGTCCGGAGGCAACGACGACCCCCTCCGCATCCCAGTGGTGCAACGTCCGCACACTGACACCGAGCGATCGCGCCACTGCGCCAATGAGCTCAGTACTCTCGCCCCGCAGATCGCTCATGTACTCACCCTGCCCGATGCCCACCCGGGGCAGAGCTGGGCCCCAGGGCGAGATGCGCCGACCGCGCATTGGTAGCTGTGGCTCCTGTGCGGTCAACTTCCCCTCGAAAGCATGTCCGGCAGGGGATCGGCTATCGGACATCCGAGAAACCAAGCCATGCACCTCGAAGCGTTCCGCAATGTCTTCGGTCCAAGGCGCTGCCGATCGCCGCCAACGTCGTGGCCGATCGGGTGGTCTTGTGTGACGGGCTCGGGCTCTGCCTTGCTGCCTACGAGTCTTTCAACCAGTTGAGGTGCGGAAAGGCGTGCCGGAGCGCATCGAGACTCGCCGATGAGTTGGTGGCCGCGGGAAACGGGTCGTACTTCGCAAAGCCAGCGTCGACCATGTCGTGTTGAGACAGACGCACGGCTGTCTCGTCGAAAGCCCCGGCTCGGAAGACGATTTCCTCCGAGCCGATCCGGCGGAAGAGATTGACGACTTGCTCGAAGGACATGGAATACAGGCGCTTGTGCCTGTCACGGTCGGAGACAACCCAGATCATCGCTGGGCCATCGTCAGACGTCGGGTAGAAGTCCAGCACGAACGAATGGATGAAAAGCGAGACCAACTCCCTAACCGTGAGCTGTGTTTGCTGCTTCGACTCCACGTCGTAGTGCTCCCAAAAAGCCCAGCGGTCGTAAATCTGCGGCACCCGTCCGGCGAGCCCGTGCACCCCACAGGACACCCTCTCGCGCGGAATGTTCGACGATGTCTTCGCAGACTCCATGAGGCGACGGATGGCAAACATCCCGTTCATGAGATCTCGCTCGACTAGATACGACGTGCGTTCCGTCCAGCGTCGCGACGCAGCACGCTTTTCAAGATAGGTCGAGGAGGCCCAGAGTTGCTGGCGCCATGGAACGGAGTCCGCGATCATGCTTGGGCGGCCCGTTGGATGGCCCGATAGACCGTGGAGCGGGCGACACCGAAGAGCTCGGCGATCTCGCTGGTGGTGTGGGCGCCGGTGCGGTGCAGCTGCACGAGGTGCTTCTCCTGCGAGGGGGTGAGCTTGGGTTTGCGGCCGCGGAGCTTGCCTGCGGCCTTGGCGATCGCCATGCCCTCCCGGGTCCGAGCACGGATCAGGTCGGCTTCGAACTCGGCGACCATGCCGAGGACGTTGAACAGGAGCCGGCCGACGGGGTCGGTGGGGTCATAGACCGCTCCCCCGAGGTTCAGGGCGACGCCCTTCGTTGTGAGCTCGTCCGCGATGTCGGTCGCGTCGCGAAGTGAACGCGCGAGGCGGTCGAGCTTCGTGACGACCAGGACGTCGGCGGCACGGCACGCTGCCAGCGCCTCCCGGAGGCCCGGCCGTGCTCGAGTCGTCCCCGAAAGGCCGTGGTCAACATGGACGTGTTGATCGTCAACACCAAGTGCTGCGAGATCGTCACGTTGTGCTGCAAGATCCTGTCCCGAGGTCGAGACGCGGGCCTATCCGATGAGCATCCGATGACTGTAGCGTTCAAACCCCCGTCACCGGGCACTTTTGCGGGACAGGCATACGCGAATCCGCAGGCCAGGCGCCACTTGGCCTCAGCCAGCCGAGACAGCCTCGAGCAGGTGTCCCGATGAACGACGGCTCCACGGGACGATCGTCGTCTCGCGGTCGGGGCTTCATGGGCTCCTCACGACTCTCCCGTGCACGATCCAGGGCCGATGCCGTTCGCTCTTCGCGTCCGGAGTGCGACATCACACCCCACGGCACGGCAGGAGCAAGAAAGCGCCGCGTCCGAGGCTGCCCTTCCCCCTCCACGTCCCGGCGTCAGGCCGGGTTCGACTTCAGCAGCCGGGTCACGGCGATCATCGCGCCGCCCACCACCGCGGGGATGCCGCCGCCGGGGTGCACCGACGCGCCCACCCGCCACAGCCAGGGCCGCCAGGGGTCGTTGTAGGAGGGGCGGTGGAAGGGCCCGCTCAGCCACGGCGGGCGCGCCGCGCCGTAGAGCGCGCCGTGCGGCTCGCCGCCCTCGCCGTAGTACTGCGGATCGAGCACCGTCTGCTCGTCGAGCAGGTCGGTGAGGGGCCCGTCGAGCCCCATCGCCGCCGAGACGCGGTCGACCTCACGCCGCACGAAGGGGTGCTCGGCCGTGTAGCGACCGCCGTCGGCGGGCGCGGTGAGCAGGATCCCGACGGTGCTGTGCGGGTTCGGGTACACCTCGCCCGCGCGGTACTGGTTGACGAACACCATGGTGTCCGCCGGCTCCTCGCCCGCCTCGAGGCTGCGGTGCAGCGCGGCGGGCTTCGTCGGCAGCACCACGCTGTGCGTCGCGATCTCGGCCGGCAGGTCCTCCCGGAGCACGCCGTACAGCGCGACGGCCGAGCAGGAGAGCGCCCGCGGGCGCAGGCGGGGCACCGTCGGGATCCGCGACGGGCCCATCAGCGTGGCCAGCCGGTCGGCGTCCAGGGCGCTGACGACGAGGTCCGCGGAGTAGCGTTCGACGGCGGTGGTGACCGACCCGCGCTCGACGCGACTGACGGCCTCGCCGGTGCGCACCTCGACCCCGGCTGCTTCGGCCAGCCGTTCCAGCGCGAGGACGGTCTCGTAGACGCCGCCGCGCGGTACCCACGCGCCGGTCTCCGCCATGATCGCCGGCATGCTCGCGTAGAGGGCCGGGGTGCGCGAGGGCGAGACGCCCGCGTTGAGGGTGTGGATCGCGATGATCTCCCGCAGCCCGTCGGGCAGCCACGCAAGGCCGTCGAGGTAGGCGCGCGTGGTGAGGCGCGAGCCGTAGACGTCCAGCAGCCGGCGCAGTGCCGGCAGGGCGGCCCGGTCGAGGGGGTCGGCGAGCAGCAGCTCGGTCACGTCGTCGGCGAGGGGAGCGTGCAGGTCGGAGAACCGTCGCCACGCCGGGTACCAGGGGTGCCCGGGCGCCACCGGCAGGGAGGTCTCCTCGCCGTCGTAGTAGTAGCGGCCCACCTCGGGCATCCGCACGAGGTCGAGCCCGCCGTCCTCGCGGGTGCGTCCGGTGGCGCGCCCGTCGTCGCCGAGGCGCCGCAGCAGTTCGTCCCACACCGCCGGGAACGTCACCAGCGACGGCCCGGTGTCGATGCGGTCCTCCCCCAGCTGGAGGCGCCGGCTCTTGCCGCCGAGCTCGGTGGAGGCCTCCAGCAGGGTGACCCGATGGCCCGCGTGCGCGAGCAGCGCGGCGGCGGTGAGCCCGCCGATCCCGCCGCCGACCACGACGATGCGGCTCACGGGTAGCCCACCAGCACGATCGAGACGATGAGCAGCACCCCGGCGAACGACCCGGCGATGTACGGGAAGGCGACCGACAACCGGTAGAGGCGGTGACCGGTCCCTGGCGTCGGGTCGCGCAGCAGGGACACCACGAGGATCCCGGCGATCAGGAGGTTGACGGCGGCCACGGGGACGCTCACCACGGCGAACAGGGCCGTGGACACGATCCACCAGGCCCCGCTCCACAGGGCCGTCCCGCCCGCACCGAGCCGCACGGCGGTGGTCGTGATGCCCGCGTCGCGGTCCTCCACGATGTCCTGCACCGCGTCGAAGGCGTGCTTGGCCACGCTCCAGGCCATCAGGCCGAGGGCGGCGGGCCACACCGGTGTCACCGCGAGGGTCGCGGGCACGATGACCAGGGGCAGGGCGTAGCCCGCGTTGCTCAGCGAGTCGAGGAAGGGCCGCGCCTTGAACCGCAGCGGGGGCGCGGAGTAGAAGACGAACACGCCCGCGTAGAGCAGGATCGCGAGGTTCGCGAGCGGCGGCAGCGCGACGAGGAACCAGACGAGGAACGGGACGTTGACGGCGGCGACGGCCCAGGCGATGAGCCGCACCTCGGACTGCCGGATCCTGGCACCCTCGAGGGAGCCCTTGCGGGGGTTGGCCGCGTCCGTCTCCTGGTCGTAGATGTCGTTGACGCCGTAGATGAGCAGGTTGAACGGCAGGGTGAGCCACAGGACGACGGGCAAGGCCCGCAGGTCGAACAGTGCGCCCGTGAGCCACACGGCGACGAGACCAGAGCCGATGGTGTTGATCCACAGCACCGGGCGCGAGACGAGCACGAGGCGGCGCACGGCCTCGCCGATCTCGGACGACGCGGTGCGCGACATCCGCTCGCTGCCGTCGGTCACGGGCCCGAGCGTACGCGTCCGAGGCGCCGGCCGGCCCCGTGGCTCCTGGGCCCACACTGGGGGGATGCGCATGATGCTGCTCACCACCGGCACCCGGGGCGACGTGGAGCCCTTCGTGGCCCTGGCGCGACACGCCGCATCGCGTGGTCACGAAGTGCGGCTGGCCCTGCCGGACGACGCGGTCGCCCCCTCGGGGGTGGACTCCGTGCGCCTCGGTCTCGACGCTCAGCGCCTGCTCTCCCCCGCCGGCCGCACCCCGTGGGCCCTCGCCCGACACCTGCGCGCGGAGGTGCGGCCCGCGATGCGCCGCATGCTCGCCGCCGCGGTGCGGGAGACGATCGCCTTCGACCCCGACGTGGTGGTGCACCACCCGCTGGTCCTCAGCGCGCCGATGGTGTCGGACTCGCTCGGCGTGCCCCGCGTGCTGGTGGAGTTCGCGCCGGTGGCCACCCCCAGCGCGCGGTTCCCCGCCGCGGGAGGCCCCACGGCCACCCGCGACCTCGGGGCGCACAACCGGGCCACCTACGCCGTGCCGCGCGCCGCAGCGCGCCTCTTCGACGCCGACGTGGCGCGCGCCGCTGCCGAGCTGCCGGGCGGTCGTCGTCCCGCCGGGCGCTCGCCGTCGCGCGCGACGCTCATGGCCGTGAGCCCCGCGCTGCTGCCCCGGCCCGACGACTGGCCGGAGCGGGTGCACCAGACGGGGGCCTGGTACGAGGAGGCCTCGGCCGCATCCCTCGACTCCGTCCTCGGCGACTTCGTGGGCGGCGGCCCCTTCGTCGTCGCCTCGTTCGGCTCCATGGCGACGGGGGACGCGTCGGCCCGGGGCCGCGCGGTCGTCACGGCCGCCCGCTCCCAGGGCCTGCGGGTGCTGCTCGTCACCGGGTGGGGTGGGCTCGCGCTGTCGACGGGGTGCCACGGCCCCGACGTGCTGGCGGTGCGGTCGGCACCGTTCGACGCGGTGCTGCCGCGCGCGACGCTCGCCGTGCACCACGGAGGGGCGGGCACCTCCCACGCCGTCGCCCGGGCCGGCGTGCCCGCCGTCGTCGTGCCCGTCACCGCCGACCAGCCCTTCTGGGCTGCCCAGCTGCACCGCCAGGGGGTGGCCGCAGCCCCGGTCCCCTTGCGCCGGTCGTCGGCCGGCACCCTGGGGCCGGCGATGACCGACGCCCTGTCGCATCGAGGGCGGGCAGCCGAGGTCGGGCGCGTCATGCGGCGGGAGCACGGGGTGCAGCGGGCGATGGACGTGCTCGAATCGCTCTGAGCCGTGGGCCCCGTGGGACCACGCCGTGCCGGGTCAGGCGGAGCCCACGCGGTGCGACGTCGCACGGACGCTGGGCAGCCGCCGACGGCGGAGGGCGAGCTCGCGGACCGCGGCCGCGCGCCTCCTGAGCCCCCACACGGTGACCTTGAGCAGGCTCTCGCGCACGATCGAGCCGCTCATCTTCGAGGTGCCGTGCACGCGCTCGGTGAACGTGATCGGCGTCTCGACCACGCGCAGGCCGCGCTGCAACGCCCGCCAGAGCAGGTCGACCTGGAAGCAGTAGCCGTGCGACTCGACCGCGTCGAGGTCGAGGGAGCGCAGCGCCGACGCCCGGAACGCGCGGAACCCGCCGGTCGTGTCGGCGACGCGGATGCCCAGGGCCCCCCGCGTGTACCAGCTGCCGCCGCGACTGAGCAGCTCCCGCCGCAGCGGCCAGTTCTCGACGCGTCCACCCGGCACCCAGCGCGAGCCGAGCACGAGGTCGTCGTCCGTGAGCAGTCCGATCAGCCGGGGCAGGTCCTCCGGGTGGTGCGAGCCGTCGGCGTCCATCTCGACGATCGCCGGGTACCCGCGGTCCAGGCCCCACGTGAAGCCCGCGAGGTAGGCGGCGCCGAGGCCGGCCTTCTCGGTGCGGTGCAGCACGTGCACGCGCCCGTCGGCGGCGGCCCGCGCGTCGGCGAGCTCACCGGTGCCGTCCGGCGAGCCGTCGTCGACGACGAGCACGTGCACGTCGGCACCGCTCGCGAGCACGCGGTCGAGGATCGGGTCGAGGTTCTCGCGTTCGTCGTAGGTCGGGATGATGACGAGGGCGTCGGTCACGGTGTTCTCCTGTTCGGGCAGGTGTCGGTCGGGTCGGGTCGGGTGGGTCGGGTGGCGCAAGAGGCGACAGTTCGGGCCTCGCGTCGGGGCCAGGAGCCCTCCCAGGCGGCGTGTCGCGCCCGGGAGGTCGCCTTTTCGGAAGAAGGAGAAGGGTCAGGGGGCGACGAGGTCGGCGTAGACGATGAGGTTGTCCTCGTAGTGGCCGGTGGAGCGGTCGAAGGTGCCGTCGCAGGTGATGAGCCGCAGCGACGGCGTGGGGCTGGGGCCGTAGACGTCCGAGGTGGGGAACGCCGCCTTGGCGCTGCGCTGCTCCCCCGAGACGCGGAAGGTGCTCACGTCGCCGGTCGAGAGCGTGACGAGCACCTCGTCGCCGACCGCCAGCTCGTCGAGCCGGGCGAAGACGGCCGGTCCGGTGGTGCTGTCGACATGGCCGGCGATGATCGCGGGGCCGACGCCGCCGGGCACGGGCCCGTCGGTGAACCACCCCGCGCTGTCCCAGTCGACCGGCGCGGCGAGCTCGCCCTGCGGGCCGATGCCGAGGCCCTCGAGCCCGCTGTCGACCCCGAGCGAGGGGATCTGCACGCGCGTCGGCACGGCCCCTGCAGGAGGCGCGGACACCAGCGGCGCCGCCGGGTCCTGGAACCCCGTGGTCGCGTCCGGCGTCGCCGCAGGGGCCGCGGTCGTCGACGAGCCCGTCGGGGCGGTGTCGTCGCGGCCGGCCAGCGCCACCGCGACGCCGCCGGTGGCGAGCACCGCGACGGCGACCGCCGAGGCGATCAAGGCGGCACGGCGGCGGCCGGCACGGTGCTCGACCGCGCGACCGCGGTCCGCGTGCCGCGCGCTCACGGCGACACCGCCAGCGGGCTGCACGCACCGAGGGCGTCGTCGTCGAGCTGCAGCGCAGCCAGTGCGACCCACGCCGAGCCGTAGTAGGTCGGGGTCGCCTGGGCGAGGGCGTCGGCCCGGGCGAGGTCGGCCCGCGCCGCCTCGGTGTCGCCGGCGCTGGCGACCGCCGCGGCGCGCGCGACGTAGGCCAACGGGTGCTGGTCCTCACCGACGGCCTGCCCGCCGAGGTCCAGCTGGACCGGCAGCTCGTCGTAGCGGGACAGCACCCCGGCGAGCCGGGCGGCGAGGGCGACGTCCTCGGGCTCGCAGGACTCGGCGTAGCGCAGCGGCAGCCGGGCCGCGTCGTAGCTGTACGCGACGACGCCGGACGAGCCGTCGGCGCTGGGCAGCGGGACGACGGTGCCGTCGCGCCGCACCTGCGCCCAGTCGCTCGGCAGGGCCGTGCCGTCGAGCACGGCCGTGGTGACGGTGCGCGAGCCGGCCTCGAGCTCGGCCCAGCGGGGGTCGCCGCTGGCCTCGGCCAGCTGCCGGAAGGCCGCCGGTGCCGCGTAGGAGGCATTGTACGACCACGGGCCGGGCCCTTGCGCCCACGGGCCGGGCAGCAGGATGCGCCCCAGGGGCGTCTCGACGGTCATCTCGTCGAGCACGGCCGTGCCGAGCTCGACGCCGTCCCGCGTGAGGTCCGGGCGGTCGAACGCCTCGCCCGCGACCACGAGGGCGCGGGCCGCGTCGACGTCGGCGTCGCTGGCGGGCATGTCGTCGACGACCTCGCCGTCGGTCCAGCGCCAGGCGAGCAGTCCGTCGTCGCGCACGAGCTCGCGCCGGGTCCACCGCCAGACGTCGTCGAACGTGTCCTCGTCGCCGACGGCCGCCGCGACGAGCAGCCCGTAGGCCTGCCCCTCGCTCACGGTGTCGCCGCCCTGGTCGGTGCGCACGACGCGGCCGTCGTCCACATGGTCGGCGAGGAACGCCTCGCCGAGCTGCTGCGGGGTGCGGGCCGCGACGTCGTCGGAGCCGGGCTGCGGGGTCGACGTGGTCGGGCCTCCTGCGCTCGGTGCGGTGCCGCCGGGCCGGACGACGACCACGGCGACGAGCACCACGAGGGCGACGGCGACGAGGGCGGCGACGGCGAGGAGGAGCTTCGTCCTGAGGGGCATGTCGGTCCTTCGGTCGGGTGGAGGGCGGGAGCGGCGCGGGACGCCGGGAGGGCGGGACGGCAGGGCCGTCCCGCCGCCCGGGTCAGCGCAGGCCGAGGAAGGCGAGGACGCGGTCCCAGGTGCCGGCCCCGCGCTCGTGCCGCTCGTCGTCGCCGCGGCTGTCGGCGAGCGCGCCGCCGCCGGTCTGCACGCCGCCGATCGGGGTGGCCGCCGTCGCTGCACTGTCGGTCACGGGGACGGCCGTGATGCCGCCCGTCGAGTTGTCGACGACGAACACGGTCGAGACCGTTCCCGCCGCGAGGTCGATGTCGGCCGTGCCCTGGGCGTCCTCGCCGGTGATGTCGATGGTCCAGGGGCCCGCGGCGACCTGGGCGTACTGCGTGGCGCTGCCGAAGGCCGCCCCCTCGGCGATGGGGGTGCCGGTGCTCGTGGCCACGTCGACCTCGTCGGCCACGTTCGCCACCTGCACGAGGCGCAGCTTCGCCTGACCGGCGTCGGGCGCGCGCAGGTCGTCCTGGAAGACGCGCGTCTGCAGGTCGCTGCTGCGCCCGTAGGCGGCCACGGTGGCGGGCTGGTCCTGCTCGACCGTGACCTTCGCGCTGAGCACGGGGTCGGCGCCCTCGTCGTCGCTCGCCGTCATGGCGACCGTGTACGTGCCCGAGGGCAGCTCGGCGTAGGGGCTGACCTGGCCGAAGGTGACGTCGTCGAGGTCCATGACGACCTGGCCGCCGGCGACCGCGGTGAGCGTCACGTCGACGGCCTTCGTGTCGGGCGAGAAGTGGCCGACGCGCACCCAGCCGTCGCCCTCGGCGGCGGACGCGGGGGCGGTCGGGGCGGCGAGCGGGGCGACGACGAGCGCCGCGGCGACGGCGGTCGCGGAGGCCACGGCGAGGCGGCGGGGGTGCGCGGTGCGGGTGGTGGCGTTCATGGTGGTGCCTTCCGGTTCGGGTTCGGGTTCGGGTTCGGGCGGGGTCCGGGCGGGGCCCGGGTACGGGTCCCCGGGCTCGAGGGGGTCGTGC
Organism: Frigoribacterium salinisoli; assembly: GCF_054781095.1. Lineage (NCBI taxonomy): Bacteria > Bacillati > Actinomycetota > Actinomycetes > Micrococcales > Microbacteriaceae > Frigoribacterium > Frigoribacterium salinisoli. Next base: position 185,491 of record NZ_BAAGVB010000001.1, on the reverse strand, counting down.
GGACGGACGGGCCCCGAGGGGTCAGCCCAGTGGTCCGCCGGTGCCCGGCACGGGCCAGGTCGCCCGGAGGCCGCCGTCGACGTCCTCGAGGCGCTGCGGCCCGTAGGCCGGTCCGAGGTCCTCGAGCAGCTGACGGGTCCCGGCGCGGTCGCGGCCCTCGACATCGGTGAGGACGAGGCTGCGGGCCGGCTGCGACTGCTCGCCCGGGAGGGCGGCGAGCTCGTCGACCGTGACCGGTCCGAGCGAGGCCAGCTGCGCGAGCGAGAGCACGGCGCGCTCGTCGACGCGACCGTCCGCGAGCGCGGTGCGCACCGCCTCCGGCGCCTCGAACGACGGGTTCGCAGCGAGCTGCCGTCCCACCTCGGAGCGGTCGATCGCAGCCTCGTCCGCCTGCTGCTGCGCGGCCTCGGCACCCTGCGCGTCGATGCGGCGGACGTCGACCTGCTGGTCGGCCTGCCCGAAGCTCGCGACGACGGTCGAGTTCTCGAGGGCCTGCGCGATCTGCGGGGCGTCGGGCCCGGAGGTGCGGATCGATTCGGTCGTCACGAGGAAGTCGCTGTCGGCCCAGCCGTTCGGGTTCTGGGCGACGACGGCCCCGTCGGTGTCGAGCTTGTAGAACCAGATCACGTCGTCCCGGTCGAAGCCGGCCTCGACGAGGTCGACCCACATGGCGTCGTCGACGAGCAGCCGGCTGTCGCGCGGCACGTTGTCGACGACCCACTCCTGCGCCTGCCGCATCGGCGCGTCGAGGTCGGCGAGGAAGAACCCGCGCAGCTGGGTCGTCCAGAGCGGCACGGCGACGACGACCGCGACGGCCGTGAGCCCCAGCCAGGCCGTGGCCGCGGTCCGTCGGGCGGCCGTGGCGGCGCGGCCCGGCGTGCGACCGCGCCAGGCGCGCACCGCCGCCTCGCCCACGCCGGCCACGAGGAGGGCGGCGAACGGCAGCAGCACGATGACGTAGGGCACGGGCAGGTAGCCGCCGGGGCGGAACATGAACGCGAGCAGGAACACCACGAGCGCGGCGAAGGGCCGGAGGCGGCGGACCGACAGGCCGACCACGGCCGCGAGCGTGCCCAGCACGATGAGGACGGGGTCGAGGGCCCACCACTGTGCCGCGGCCTCGTTCGCGAGGTCTCCGGCGACGAGCACCGACCCGCTGCCCTCGCGGCTGCCGAGCTGGTAGGTGATGCCCTCCCAGAGGCTCACGCGGCCCTGGCCGGGCACGACCTCGCCCTTGACCAGGGCGAGCGCCACGTAGCTGAGCCCGAGGAGGGTCAGCAGTGCCGCCGAGACGGAGAGCGTGTAACGGCGCGTGGCACGGTCGGCCGTGCGCCACATCACCCAGACCAGGAACGGCAGGGCGAGCAGGTAGGTCTCCTTCGAGAGCACCGCGACGCCGAACGCGGCCGCCGCGCCGACGAAGCCGGCCAGCTGGTACCGGCGACTGAGCGCCAGCAGGAACGCCGCGAGCAGCCAGGGGGTGGCCACGTTGTCGAGGTAGGCGGTGCGGTGGTACTGCAGGGCCAGCGGCGACACCGCGAAGACGACCGTGGCGGCCGTCGCCGTGAGGCGGGAGAGCCCGATGCGCCGGGCGAGGGCCCAGAGCAGCACGGCGGCGACGAGGGTCGCCACGAGCACGGCCTCGCGGGCCGCCACGACGGCGATGTCGTGGCGCCCGAAGGCCCCGGTGACGGTCGTGTACGCCGCGATCTGCAACCAGCCCACCGGAGGGTGGTCGTACCAGTAGGTGTAATGGGCGATCTCGCCGAGGTTCGCCACCGCCCAGGCCTGGGCCGTGTAGGTGCCCTCGTCGTCGATGCGCTGCGGGCTGCCCGCGAGGTTCCAGGCCTGCGCCACCGCGGCGAGCGCGAGCGCGGGCAGCAGCCAGACGAGGTCGCGCCCGCGGCGGCGGATCCAGGAGGGTCGACCCGCCCAGCCGTCGGGGGCCGGCTCGTAGGGGGTGCGGCGCGGCGCAGGGGGCGCGGCGGGCGTGGTGCGGGGGCGTTCGGTCGTGGCGGTCATCGGTCGCCTCCGGGGGTGCCGGCGAGCACGGGCTCGCGCTGGTCGAGGGGCGCGGGGGCGGCGTCGCGGTGGGCGCCGGAGTGCTCGGTCTTCTCCCACGCGTCCATGCCGCGGACGTGCCGGAAGACGGCGCGGACGGCGGCGAGCGCGAGGAACACCTGGTACGGCAGGAGGCCCCAGACGAGGCGCGCGTAGTCGCGGACCCGGACCTTCTCGCCGTAGGTGCGGCCGAACTCGGCGAGCCCGGTCATCTCGACGGCCAGCAGGACGAGCGTCGGCGCCAGCGGCACGAACGACACGAGCGCGACCGCGGTCGGCACCTTCGTCGTGAGGATGAGCACGATCGAGATGGGGATCAGGAGCCCGGTGGCCGCCTGGATGAACGGCATGGTGAGCAGGTACCGGGCCATGAGGCGCTGGCGTACCGTGGGCAGCTTCTTCCACTCCCCCTTGGCGAGCACCTGCATGAAGCCCTGGTTCCAGCGCGTGCGCTGCTTGAGCAGCGAGACGAAGGTGCCCGGCGTCTCCTCCCGGGTGACGACCTCGGGGCTGTAGGCGACGACGACCTTCGCGCCCGCGCTCGAGAGCCGCACGCCGAGCTCGCAGTCCTCGGCGAGGCAGGAGGCGTCCCACCCCTCGGACCAGTCGAGCCACTCCCGCCGGGCGAAGACGGTGTTGCCGCCGAGCGGGATGAACTTCGCCTTGGCGTGGAAGTGCAGGCGCGAACGGAACCAGAAGTAGTACTCGAGCACGTTGCGCAAGCTCCACCAGCTCGAGCGGAAGTTCATGAGCTGCACGCCGCCCTGGACCACGTCGGCCTGCGTCTCGGTGAACTTGGAGTCGACGAGCGTGAGCAGTCGGGGGTGGACCTCGTCCTCGGCGTCGAACACGCCCACGACCTCGCCACGGGCCGTCTGCAGCGCCAGGTTGAGCGCCTTCGGCTTGTTCTTGGGCACGCTCGAGTCGACGACCACGCGGATGAGCTCCGGGTGGCGCTCGGCCGCCTCGCGGGCGACCCGCTCGGTGCCCGGATCGTCGTGGCCGACGATCGCGATGATCTCGAAGTCGGGGTGGTCCTGCTGCGCGAGGCGGTCGAGCGTCGCGCCCATGACCTCCTCCTCGTGCCGGCCCGGCACCAGGAGCGTGAACGAGTGCGCCGAGGGCAACGGCGAGTCGCTGAAGCGGCCGCCGTCGAGCGTGTCGCGCGAGCGCCAGGCGTGCAGCATCCACCACAGCGTCGACACGGCGACGGCCGTGAGCGCGAGGCTCACGAGCACGAGCGACGAGTAGCCGATCCACTGGAGGGGCGACCAGTCGGGCAGGGTGAGGCCGAACGCCTCGGCCGTCCCCGCACCTCCTGTGCCTCGGTTCGGCACGAAGGTGCCGGGTGCGGCAGGGGCGTCCGGGGTCAGCAGGGGCTGGGGTTCGGCGGCAGCGGTCAGGGTGGGCGACGTCGTCACGGGCGGGTCTCCGGTCGGGTCAGGGCGGATCGGGCCGGAGCACGGCGCCCTCGGGGGCGCGCACTCCGGGTGGTGGAGCGTTCGGGTGGTGGAGCGTTCGGGTGGTGATCAGGTGCAGGAGCGCTCGGTCGCCTTCGGGAGCGACGCGATCACACCGCGTGCGGCAGGAGCCCCCGCTCGGGGGTCCTGCCCGTGATCACGACCCTGGTTCGGGGGCCACGGCACGGTCGGTTTGGTCGGGGTACGTCGTTCCGGACGCTCTGCCAGGCAGGCGTCACCTGCCGTTCACATCCGGCGAGGGAGGACGAGCTGTCCTCCGCCGTCGCCCGCGCGTAGTGTCGGGCCATGGAGTTCAGGTACCTGGGAGACAGCGGTCTCAAGATCTCGGAGATCACGTACGGCAACTGGCTGACCCACGGGTCGCAGGTCGAGAACGACGTGGCGACGCAGTGCGTCCACGCCGCCCTCGACGCCGGCATCACGACGTTCGACACGGCGGACGCCTACGCGAACACGGCCGCCGAGCAGGTGCTCGGCGACGCCCTCAAGGGTCAGCGGCGCGAGTCGCTCGAGGTGTTCACGAAGGTCTACTGGCCGACCGGACCGGCCGGGCACAACGACGTCGGCCTCAGCCGCAAGCACATCATGGAGTCCATCGACGGCTCGCTGCGCCGCCTCGGCACGGACTACGTCGACCTCTACCAGGCGCACCGGTACGACGCCGAGACGCCCCTGCACGAGACGATGCAGGCCTTCGCCGACGTCGTGCGCCAGGGCAAGGCCCTCTACATCGGCGTGAGCGAGTGGGACGCCGAGCAGATCCGTGCCGGCCAGGAGCTCGCCTCCCAGCTGGGCGTGCAGCTCATCTCGAACCAGCCGCAGTACTCGATGCTGTGGCGCGTCATCGAGGAGGAGGTCGTGCCGACGAGCGTGCAGCACGGCCTCGGCCAGATCGTCTGGTCGCCGATCGCGCAGGGCGTCCTCACCGGCAAGTACAAGCCGGGCGCCGAGCTGCCCGCGGGCAGCCGCGCGACGGACGAGAAGGGCGGCGCGGACATGATCAAGCGCTTCCTCAAGGACGACGTGCTCACGGGCGTCGCCCAGCTCGAGCCGATCGCGTCCGACCTGGGCCTGTCGATGGCGCAGCTCGCCGTCGCCTGGGTGCTGCAGAACGAGAACGTGTCCTCCGCCATCATCGGCGCCTCGCGCCCCGAGCAGGTGCACGACAACGCGGGCGCCGCGGGCGTCACGCTCTCGGCCGACGTGATGAGCGCGATCGACGACGCCGTGGGCCACCTCGCCGAGCGCGACCCCCGCAAGACGGTCTCGCCGGCCCAGCGCCCGGCCTGACGCGCCCGCGGGCGCGGCGCCCACGCGTGCAGCACGGCGCCGCGCCCCGGGAATGCTTGCGCTGTGCATGCGCTTGCATATACTCGTAGCAACCTCGATGACACGTCATCGACCACCTCAGACCACTCAGGAGACACCATGGCCATCACCACCGAGCAGATCCCCGCCGGCACCTGGACCCTCGACCCGACGCACAGCGAGATCTCGTTCAGCGTCCGCCACCTCGCGATCAGCAAGGTCAAGGGCACGTTCGAGCGCTTCGACGCGAGCCTCACGACCGCCGAGGACCACACGGCGAGCGCCGTCACCGCGACCATCGACGTCGCCTCGATCAACACGAACCAGAAGGACCGCGACGGCCACCTGCAGACCGGCGACTTCTTCCTCACCTCCGAGCACCCCACGATGACCTTCACCTCGAAGAGCATCGAGGAGAAGAAGGGCGAGCAGTTCCTCGTCCACGGCGACCTCACCCTGCGTGGCGTGACCAAGCCCGTCACGCTCGACGCCGAGTTCGGCGGCCTCGTCGTCGACGGCTACGGCCAGACGAAGCTCGGCTTCTCGGCCACGACGAAGATCGACCGCACCGCCTTCGGCGTCAACTGGAACGCGGCCCTCGAGGCCGGCGGCTTCACGCTGGGCAACGACGTCACGGTCTCGCTCGAGATCCAGTTCACGCTCGCGCCGTAGTCCGGGCGCTCGCGCGGCGATCCGCGCAGCACCCCGGAGGGCCCGCACCTGCACGCGCAGGGGCGGGCCCTCCGTCGTGCCCGGCTCAGGCGGTGGCGCGCCGCCCGAGCAGTCGGCGCAGCACCGCCCGCTCCCCCAGCGTCCACGTCGCGCTCGTCACGACGTAGAGCCCGGCCGCGAGCGGCACGACGGCCGCCACGACGACCGTGACGAAGGGCAGGAGGCGCAGGACCGGCGCGAGTCCCGGCACGTCCTGCCCGGGCACGCCCCCGGCAGCGCCCGTCGCCCGGACCGACGCCCGGCGGCTCAGCTCCGTGACCGCGGCCAGCAGCCCGAGCAGGCCGAGCACGGTCGCGGCGGCGGCCGGCCCGGCGGCGAGCGCCGCGACGAGGCCGCCGTCGAGCGGGGCGCCGGCCAACGTGCCGTCGAGGACGGACGCGGCCGCGCCTCCTGCCGTCGGGTGCGCGAAGAGGGCGTAGACGCACGCGAGCACCGGGGCCTGGGCGAGCGTCGGCAGGCAGCCGGCGAAGGGCGAGACGCCCTCGGCGGCGTAGAGCTCCTGCAGGGCGCGGCCGCGGGCCTGCGGGTCGCGGTGCCGGCGACCGAGCTCGGCCACCTGCGGGGCGAGCCGTCGGCGGGCGAGCTCGGCGCGCACCTGCGAGACGGCCACGGGCACGAGCACGAGGCGGACGAGCGCGGTGAGCAGGACCACCGCGAGCGCGGCGGCGGAGGCCCCGGCGAGCGGGGCGACGAGGTCGGCGAGCAGGCCGACGAGGGCGGACAGGCCGTCGAGCACGACGGCGAGGGGCGGGAAGGTGGACGGGTCCATGGGGGTCCTCACGACGGAGCGGGCGGGGTCGCGGACGACCGCCCGGACATCCGTCGGAGGACGGGCTCAGGCGGTCGCGGGGACCGCTCCCGGGGCCCGGCTGCGCACGTGCCCGCGCGCGTCGGGGTCACGACGCCAGACGAGGGTGCGCACCGCCGCCGGCTCGTCGAGCGCAGGAGGCGCGACGTCGCCCGCGAGGCCCACCAGCGTGAGCACGACCCGGGCCACGCCCACGAGCACGACCACGGTCGCGGCGCCCAGCAGCCCCACGAGGAGGGCCGCGGGCACGGGCACCAGGTCGCCCGCCGGGACGGCGCCGTCGACGACCGCGAGGACGCGGGCGAGGAGGGCGAGGCCGAGGAGCACGTGTCGACCGTACCCCCCCTGCCGGTCAGGCGCGAGGCCTACCGTGCAGCGGGTCAGGCACCCCCGAGAGGAAGGACCCACCGTGGCCGCCACCGAGAACGCCCCCGCACCCGTCAGGACCCTCATCAGCCCGAGCCGCTTCGTGCAGGGCAAGGGGGCGATGACCCGCCTGGGCGAGTTCGTCGCCCCGATCGGCAGCCGCCCCCTGCTCGTCGTCGACGACGTCGTCTGGGGCCTCACCGAGCAGACCGTCCGCGACTCGTTCGCCGCGCACGACCTCCGGGTCGAGCGCGTCGGCTTCGGCCGCTTCGCGACCCCCGCCGCCGTCGAGGAGCTCGTCGGGGAGATCCGCCGCACCGAGGCCGACGTCGTGATCGGCGTCGGCGGCGGCAGCGCGATCGACGCCGTCAAGGCCGCCGGCCACGACGCCGGCATCCGCTGGGTCAGCGCCCCGACCGCGGCCTCGACCGACGCGCCCACGTCGGCGCTCGCCGTCATCTACAGCGAGGAGGGCGAGTTCCTCGAGTACCGGTTCTTCCCCCGCAACCCCGACCTCGTGCTCGTCGACACGCAGCTCGTCGCGAACGCCCCCGTGCAGTTCCTCGTGGCGGGCGTCGGTGACGCCCTCGCCACCTCCATCGAGGCCCGCGCCGCGCGCCGCTCGTCGGCGACGACCATGGCAGGGGGCCTGCCGACCGAGACCGGGACGGCCCTCGCGGAGCTGTCCTGGCGCCTCCTGCACGAGAACGCCCTGCCCGCGATCGACGCCGCGCGCGCGGGCGTCGTCACGCCGGCCCTGGAACGGCTCGTCGAGGCGAACACGCTCTTGTCGGGCCTGGGCTTCGAGTCGGGCGGCCTCGCGGCGGCCCACGCGATCCACAACGGCCTCACCGCGGCACCGCAGGCCCACGGCCTCGCGCACGGCCAGAAGGTGAACATCGGCTCGCTCGCGCAGCTCGTGATGGAGGGGGCGGCCGCCGACGAGATCGAGGACTTCATCGTCTTCACCACGAAGGTCGGCCTGCCGAACACCCTCACCGAGATCGGCCTCAGCCCCGACGACGAGGACGAGCTGCGCGCCGTCGCCGAGGCCGCCTGCGTGCCGGACGAGACGATCCACTCGATGCCGTTCCCGGTCACGCCGGACCTCGTCGTCGACGCCCTGAAGGCGATCGAGGGCCTCTCGCGCCGCGTCCGCGCCGCGCACGGCCTGCCCGAGCCGGTCCTCTACCGCGCCGAGCACTGACCCGCCGACGCCCCTGGGAAGGATCGGGGCTCCTCCATCGTTGTCGGCAGCAGCAGCCGCCCCACCGACGGAGGAGCCCCATGACCGACTGGACCGCCCTGCAGCCCCGCGCCGCCGCCGAGTTCGCCCGCCGCCTCGACGCCGTCACCGACTGGGACGCCCCCACCCCCGACGTCGAGTGAAGCGTCCGCGACCTCGTCGCGCACGTGACCCGGGAGCAGCAGTGGGTGCCGCTGCTGCTGGCCGGCGTCGACGCCTCGACGCCCGAGACCGCGCTCGAGCCGCTCGGCGACGACCTCGTCGCGGCCTGGCACCGGCACGCGGGCGCCGCGGCCGACGCCTGGCGCAGCGCCGACCACGACGCCGTCGTGCGGCTCAGCACCGACGAGGTCACGGTGGCCGAGTACCTCGCCGAGCAGGTGGCCGACGTCACGGTGCACTCCTGGGACCTCGCCCGCGCGGTCGGCGCCGACGAACGGCTCGACGACGACCTCGTCGCGGCGGTCTGGACCGTGTTCGAGCCCCAACGCGACGCGCTCGAGGCGTCGGGCCTGTTCGCCTCCCCCGTGCCCGTCGCCGCCGACGCGCCGCTGCAGGTGCAGCTGCTCGCCCTCACGGGACGCGACGCCCGCTGACCCGTCGGGCGGGCGTCCAGCCTCCTGCGTCCCCCGCATGGTTGGGTGAGCCCATGACCCGACCCGCCGACCGGCCGTGGCTGCACAGCTACGCCCCGGACGTCCCCGCCGACATCGAACCCGTCACCGGGACGCTCACCGACCTCATCGACGAGGCCGTCGAGCGCTACGACCGTGCCGTCGGGCTCGAGTTCTTCGGTGCCGAGACCACGTACCGCGACCTCGGCGAGCAGGTCGACCGAGCCGCCGAGGGCCTCAGGAGGCTCGGCGTCGGCGCCGGCGACCGGGTCGCCCTGCTGCTGCCCAACAGCCCGCAGCACGTGGTGGCGTTCTACGCCGTGCTCCGCCTCGGCGCCATCGTCGTCGAGCACAACCCGCTCTACACCGACCGCGAGCTGCGGCACCTCTTCGAGGACCACGGTGCGAAGGTCGCGATCGCCTGGGACAAGCTCGTCGGCCGGCTCGCCGCGCTGCCCGCGGACCTGCGCTTCGCCACCGTCGTCTCGGTCGACGTCACCCGGGCGATGCCCCTGCGCACCCGCCTCGCCCTGCGCCTGCCCGTGCCCGCGGCGAAGGAGTCGCGCGCCGCGCTCACCGACGGCGCGACGGGCGACTCCACCTGGGAGCAGCTGCTCTCGGGTCGCCGCCTGCGCTCGCGCCACCCCCGCCCCGCCCTCGACGACGTGGCGCTGCTGCAGTACACGAGCGGCACGACCGGTGCGCCCAAGGGGGCCGTGCTGACGCACCGCAACCTGCGCAGCAACGCGGCCCAGGGGCGTGCCTGGGTGCCCGGCCTCGTCGACGGCGCCGAGACGGTCTACGGCGTGCTGCCGTTCTTCCACGCCTACGGCCTCACGCTCTGCCTCACCTTCGCCATGAGCATCGGCGCCCGGCTGGTGCTGTTCCCGAAGTTCGACGTCGACCTCGTGCTCAAGGCGGCCAAGGCGCACCCGCCGACCTTCTTGCCGGCCGTGCCGCCGATCTACGCGCGCCTGGCCGAGGCGGCGCGCGAGCGCGGCGTCGACCTCAGCGCCGCCCGCTTCGCCATCTCGGGTGCCATGAACCTGCCGACCCCGGTCGTCACCGCGTGGGAGGGCGTCACCGGCGGCCTCCTGGTCGAGGGCTTCGGCCTCACCGAGACCAGCCCCGTGTCGCTCGGCAACCCGGTCGGCCCGACCCGTCGCCCGGGCACGGTCGGCGTGCCGTTCCCGTCGACCGAGGCGCGCGTCGTCGACCGCGACGACCCGACCACCGAGGTGCCCTCGGGCGCCGCCGGTGAGCTGCTGCTGCGCGGGCCCCAGGTGTTCCAGGGCTACTGGAACAAGCCCGACGAGACCGCCGCCGCGTTCGTCGACGGCGACTGGTTCCGCACCGGCGACATCGTCACCATGAGCGACGACGGCTTCGTCACGATCGTCGACCGCATCAAGGAGCTCATCGTGACGGGCGGCTTCAACGTCGCGCCCTCCGAGGTCGAGGAGGCCCTGCGCGGCCACGCCGACGTCGACGAGGCGGCCGTCGTCGGCCTGCCCCGGGCCGGGGGCGGCGAGGACGTGGTCGCCGCGGTCGTGCTCCGCACCGGTGCGACCTTCGACGCCGAGTCGGTCCGCGAGCACGCCCGCGTGCACCTGGCCGCCTACAAGGTGCCCCGCCGGGTCGTGCAGGTCGACGAGCTGCCCAAGAGCCTCATCGGCAAGGTGCTGCGCCGCGAGGTGCGCGACCAGCTCGTCGCCGCGGGCTGACCCGCCGGGGTCGGGTGGGCCTCCTGCCGTCGCTGCGGCGCAGCGGTCAGGAGGCCCGACCCGCGCTCACGGCGCCGGTCGCGCCCCGAGGCGCTCGAGCCGGGCGAGGGCGTGCTCCTCGGCGACCGGACGCGGGCCGAGGACGCCGCCCACGCCCTTGAGCATGAGCGCCGCGGGACCGCGCGTGGGCACGCGCACCGGTCCGACGCGCGGGGCGCGCAGGTCGAGCAGCTCGCGGAAGCGCGGCTGCAGCGTGCCCACGGCCCCCTGGAAGAGGACCGGGTAGCCGGCCCGCAGCACGGGGAAGAGCGGCGGCCGTCGGATGAAGCCCACGACCGCGTCGGTGCGGTCGGTGCGCTCGAGCACGCCTCGACGGTCGAACGCCATCAGCTGGTCCTGCATCTCGGCGACGCTGCGAGGAGGGTCCTGCACGCCCATGAGCTCGCCCGCCGTGGCCCACTCGCGCACGTAGGCGTCGGGGCCGCCGGGGATCGGCGCGTCGTTCCACTCGAGGTACGCGGCGAGGAACGAGTCGGCGAAGGCCATGTGCACCCAGCTCAGCAGCTCGGGGTCGTTGGCCGCGTAGGCGTGCTCGACGCCGTGCCGGTCGCGGTAGGTGCCGACCACCTTCTCGTGCAGGCGGCTGACCCAGCGGGACGCCGAGGTGGCCGCGTCGCGGCTGCCGTACGAGACCGTGTAGATCCAGCGGATGGTGCCGGCGAGGCGGCCGAGCGGGTCCTCGCGGAACCGCGAGTGGTCGTGCACGCCCGCGAGCGCCCCCGGGTGCAGCGCCTGCACGAGCAGGGCGCGCACGCCGGCGGGGATCGACGTCATCGCCCCGTGCACGGCCCAGACCGCGGACCCGGGGGCGAAGAAGCCCTCGTCGTCGCCCTCGGCGAGCGCCGAGACCCACTCCGGCGTGCCCGTGTACTGGCCGTTGAAGGTGTACTGCAGGCGAGCGCGGAGCGGTTCGGTGAGGGCGGGCACGGCTCGATCATGCGCCGCGGGACCTGACCGGTCGCCGTGGATCGGCGACCGGTCAGGTCGTGGGACGGCGGCTACGCCCCGTGCGCCTCGACCGAGACGGACTGCCACGCGTTCCAGGTGGCCAGGCGTCCCTCGTAGTCCTTCGTGGCGATGCCGAGCGGCGCCTTGCCGAAGAAGATGCGCAGGGGCGGCTCCGCGGCGTCGACGACGGTGAGGATCGCCGCGCGGGTCGCGCGCGGGTCCCCCGGGTCGGCCGCCGAGGGACGCTTCGACGCGGCCTCCCTGACCTCGGCGTAGGCCTCGATCTCGTCGCTGCGGGACGCGCTCGGCCCCGACCAGTCCGTCGAGAAGCCGCCGGGCTCGACGAGCGTGACGTGCACGCCGAAGCCCGCGACCTCCTGCGCGAGGGACTGGCTCAGGCCCTCCAGCGCCCACTTGGAGGCGTGGTAGATGCCCACGGTCGGGAACGCGCTGATGCCGCCGATGCTCGACACCTGCACGATGTGGCCGCTGCCCTGCGCGCGCAGGATCGGCAGGGCCGCCTGCGTGACCCAGAGCGCCCCGAACAGGTTCGTCTCGAGCTGGGCCCGGGCCTCCTGCTCGCTGAGCTCCTCGACCATGCCGAAGTGGCCGTAGCCGGCGTTGTTGACGACGACGTCGAGGCGGCCGAAGTGCTCGGCGGCCCGCTGCACCGCCGCGACGTCCGCGTCGTGGTCGGTGACGTCGAGCTCGAGCGGCAGGAACGTCTCGGGGTACTGCTCGGCGAGGGCGTCGACGGTCTCGAGCCGCCGGGCGGTGCCGGCGACGCTGTCGCCGCGCTCGAGGGCCGCCTCGGCCCACTCGCGGCCGAAGCCCTTCGACGCGCCGGTGATGAACCAGACCTTGCTCATGGATGTCGTCCTTCCTCGGGGGGGGGTGCGTGGTCATCGTGCTCCCGCGCCTCGGGCCGCCGCCCGGCGGGCGTCCAGGCTGCCCGACAGGTGACGCGCGTCCGCGAGCGGCCCGCCACCGCACGGCACCGTCCGTCGCCCCCTAGGGTGAACGGGTGACCATCGACACGCCCCGTCCCTGGCTGGCCTCCTACGCTCGCGACGTGCCCGACGACATCGAGCCCGTCGAGGGATCGCTGCTCGACCTGGTCGAGGGGTCGGCGCGCGAGTTCCCCCGCCGCGTCGCGCTCGAGTTCTTCGGCGCCACCACGACGTACGCCGAGCTGCAGGAGCAGGTCGAGCGCGCCGCCGAGGGCCTCAGGAGGCTCGGGGTCGGCGCCGGCGACGTCGTCGCGCTGGTCCTGCCCAACTGCCCGCAGCACGTGGTCGCGTTCTACGCCGCCCTCCGCCTCGGCGCGGTCGTCGTCGAGCACAACCCGCTCTACACGCCGCGCGAGCTGCGCCACCAGTTCGAGGACCACGGCGCCAAGGTCGTCGTCGCCTGGACCAAGGTCGTCGCGACGATCCAGGACTTCCCCTCCGACGTCGCCGTCGACCACGTGGTCTCGGTCGACGTCACGCGCGCCATGCCCCTCGGCACCCGCACGGCCCTGCGCCTGCCGGTCGCGAAGGCCCGCGAGTCGCGCGAGCGCCTCGTCGCGCCCGTGCGCGGCACCACCCCGTGGGAGACCGTGGTCGGCGCCCGGCGCCTCGCGAAGAAGCACCCGCGGCCCGGCACCGACGACCTCGCCGTGATCCAGTACACGAGCGGCACGACGGGCACGCCCAAGGGCGCCGAGCTGACGCACGCCAACCTCCTGGCCAACGCCGCCCAGGCGCGGGCCTGGGTGCCGACGATCCCCCGCGGCACGGCCGTCGTCTACGCGGTGCTCCCGCTGTTCCACGCCTACGGCCTCACGCTCTGCCTCACCTTCGCGATGAGCATGGGCTCGCGCCTCGTGCTCTTCCCGGCGTTCGACCCGCAGCTCGTGCTCAAGGTCCTGCGCAAGCGCCCGCCGACCTTCCTCCCCGCGGTGCCCCCGATCTACTCCCGGTTGCAGAAGGCCGCCGACGACGCCGGCGTCTCGCTGCAGGGCATCGACATCGCGATCTCGGGCGCCATGCCCCTGCTCGCCGAGGTCGTCGAGCCCTGGGAGGCCGAGAGCGGCGGCTGGCTCGTCGAGGGCTACGGCCTCTCGGAGTGCTCACCGGTGCTCATGGCCAATCCCGTCGCGGCGCACCGCAAGCCCGGCACCGTGGGCCTGCCCCTGCCCTCCACCGAGGTGCGGGTCGTCGACCCCGAGTCGCCCACCGACGACGTCGCGCCCGGCGAGAGCGGCGAGCTCATCGTGCGCGGGCCGCAGGTGTTCCGGGGCTACCACCGCAAGCCGCAGGAGACCGCCGACGTCTTCGTCGGCGACGGGTGGTTCCGCACCGGCGACATCGGCGTCGTCGACGACGAGGGATTCGTCCGCATCGTCGACCGCATCAAGGAGCTCATCATCTCGGGCGGCTTCAACGTGTCGCCGAGTGAGGTGGAGGAGGCGCTGCTGCGCTTCGACGGCGTCGCCGAGGCCGCCGTCGTCGGACTGCAGTCGCCCGGTGGCGAGCAGGTCGCGGCCGCGATCGTCGTGCGGCCCGGGGCCGAGGTCGACGTCGCGGAGCTCCGCGCCTTCGCCCGCCAGCAGCTCACGCCCTACAAGGTGCCCCGCCGCATCGTCGTCGTCGACGAGCTGCCGCGCTCCCTCATCGGCAAGGTGCTGCGCCGCCAGGTGCGCGACCAGCTCTCCCGCTGAGGCCGACCGCCACGGTCGGCCGGGCCTCCTGCGCTCAGGTCGGCGGGCGCACCGTGCGCTGGCGGCCCTCGGCCAGCCAGGCCAGGCGCTGCAGGGCCTCGTGGTTGCGGAGGCGCAGCGCCAGGTCGGCCACGGGTCGCGGCACGAGGGCGCCCGGCCCCGACACGGCGTCCTCGCGCAGCCGGACGAGGCAGCCCCCGGCGCGGTCCTGGACGTCGATCGTGACGCGCGCCTCGCCGAGCGGCCAGCCCCGCGCCAGCAGCACGGCACGGCGGGGCGGGTCCCACTCCTCGAGGCTCGTGCTGTCGTCGACCACGGCCGGCCAGATGCCGAAGGAGTGGTGGATCTTCGCGCCGACGCCCGGCCAGTCCAGCTCGACGTCACGGATGCGCGACGCCCCCACCACCCAGCTCGGGAAGATCCAGCCGTCGGAGAGGATGTCGAAGACGTCGTGGGGCGACGCCTCGACGAACCGCGTGTTCGTGCTCATGCCCCCATCGTGGCGTGCGGGAGGGCTCCGCGCGAACCCGCGTCACCTGCTCGACGGTCGCGCGGCCCCGGGTGACAGGTCGGGCAGGCGGTCGATGCCGAACTCGTGCCGGAGGGCGCTGCGGGCCGCGTAGGCCCCGCCGAGGCCGTGGACGCTCGGCCCGGGCGGCACCGACGACGACGCGAGGTACACGCCGTCCACGGGCGTGCGCCACGGGTCCGTCGACAGCACCGGACGCGCGATCAGCTGCTTCATCGACGGGGCGCCCGACGCGATGTCGCCGCCGATGTAGTTCGGGCTGTACGTCTCGAGGTCGTCGGCCGACCGGCTGCTCGAGGCGAGGACGAGGTCGCGGAACCCCGGGGCGAAGCGCTCGAGCTGCTGCGTGATCGCCTCGGTCATGTCGACCGTGCTGCCGTTCGGCACGTGCGCGTAGGTCCAGAGCACGTGCTGCCCGGCCGGTGCCCGCGAGTCGTCGACGACGCCGGGCTGCACGGCCAGCACGAACGGCGACTCGGGCTGCACGCCCCGGGCCACGGCGTGCTCGGCCCGCGCGATGTCCTCGCGCGTGCCGCCCAGGTGCACGGTGGGCGTGCGCCGCAGCTCCTCGACGGTCCACGGCACCGGGCCGCTCAGGGCGAAGTCGACCTTCGCCGCTCCCCCGCCGTACCGGAACCGCTCGAGGCGACGACGGTAGCCGTCGGGCATGCGGTCGCCCGCGATCGCCACGAGCTGCCGGGGCGTGACGTCGAGCAGCGTCACGCGCGCGTCGAGCTCGTCGAGGGACGTGACCTCGTGGTCGGTCTCGATGGTGCCGCCGTGCGCGCGCAGGTCGTCCGCCAGGGCGTCGACGATGGACTGGCTGCCCCCGCGGGGCACCGCCCAGCCGTAGCCGTGCCCGTGCACCGCCAGCGCGAGGCCCGCGGCCGACGCGGACAGGCTCGGCATCGGTCGGATCGCGTGCGCCATGACCCCGGCCAGGAGGGCCCTCGCCTCCGGCGTGCGCAGGCCGGCGTCCCACCACGGCCCGCCCTGGTGCAGGATCCTCAGGCCGAACTCGACGATCGCCCGCGGGTGGCGGGGCACCTGCAGGATCGGCGACAGCGTGAACTGCGACAGCTCGTGCTCGAGGTCGACGAGGCGCGAGAACAGTCGGCGCCAGGTCGGCCCGTCGACGCCGAGGCCGTCCACCGTGCGCTCGAGGTCGCGGTGCGCGATGCCCGCCGTCCCGCCGTCGATCGGGTGGCCGTACGAGATCTCGGGCACGAGCATCTCGACGCGCTCCTCGAGTCCCCAGCGGCGGAAGAAGCCGGAGGCCAACGCCATGGGGTGCACGGCCGAGCAGACGTCGTGCCGGAACCCGGGCACCGTGAGCTCCTGCGTCCGGGCACCGCCGCCGATCGTCGGCGCACGCTCCAGGAGGCGCACCGACAGCCCGGCACGGGCGATCACGACCGCCGCGGCGAGGCCGTTCGGACCGGCCCCGACGACCGCGGCGTCGACGCGGCTCACGCCCGGCGTCCCCGACCCAGCAGGGTGGCGACGGTCGCGACGGAGGCCGCGACGCCTCCTGCCGCTGCGGCGTAGCTCAGACGGCGGTGCCGGGTGTACCAGATCTGCGGCGAGGTCGTGCGGGCCTGGTCGTCGAAGATGCCGTGCGCGCCGTGGTCGCCCGCCACGGGCTCGTAGAGGTTGTCGGGCAGCATGGGCTCGCTCTTCTCGGGCGCCTGCTGCCCCGAGTACGCGGCCTTGGCGAGGTAGCTGTCGAGGAACCCCGCGACGAAGCGGTTGCCGAGCACCGTCTTGACCGTGGGCTCCCCGATCCAGTTGCGGCGGCGAGGGCGGTCCGCGACGTCCGCGATGGCGCGCGCGCCCACCTCGGGCTGGTAGATCGGCGGCACCGGCTTGGGGTGGTGCGGCAACCGGGAGCGCACCCAGTTGAACTGGATGGTGTTGAGGGCGGGCATGTCGACGGTGCTGATCCTGACGTTGCTCCCGTTGTGGATCAGCTCGCTGGTCACCGACTCCGTGAAGCCCTGCACGGCGTGCTTCGCGCCGCAGTACGAGGCCTGGAGCGGGATCCCCCGGTGCGCGAGGGCCGAGCCGACCTGGATCACGTGCCCGCGGTCGCGGGGCACCATGCGGCTGAGGGCCGCCCGCGTGCCGTTCACGAAGCCGAAGTAGTTGACGTGCGTGGCCCGCTCGAAGTCCTCGGGGCGGGTCTCGAGGAACTCCCCGAAGACGCCGACCATGGCGTCGTTGACCCACAGGTCGATGGGGCCCCACTCGCGCTCGACGCGATCGGCCGCTGCCTCGACCTGCTCCCGGTCGGCGACGTCCGTCGGGATCGGGAGCGCACGACGCCCCCGGTCGGTGACGTCGAGGGTCGCGCCGGCCAGGCCGTCCTCGCCCCGGGCGAGGATCGCGACGTCCCAGCCGCGGTCGGCCAGCTCTCGGACGGCGGCCCGGCCCAGGCCGGCGGTGCCACCGGTGACGACGGCGATCTTGGACGTGCTCATGCTGCTCCTCGCTGACGGCTCCGTGAGGGCGGCCCGTCTCGTACGGTCGTGGGAGGGCCACGGTAGTCCGCGGCCCCTGGTGACGTCAGATGTCGAAGCCGCCGAGATCGCCGCCGCCGAAGCCGTCGCCGAAGCCGCCACCGTCGCCGCCCCACCCACCGTCGCCGGAGCCGCCCCCGCCGTCGCCCCACCCGCCGGCGTCGCCGGCCGGGTCGCCCTCGCCCCCCGCGAGCGAGGGGTCGTCCCCGGCCGCGTCCGCCGAGCCGTCGCCGGCGTCGCCCTCGGCACCGCCGTCGGCCGTGCCGTCGACGGGAGGCAAGAACGACCCCACGATCGCCGAGCCGATGACGTACCCGGCCACCGTGCCCAACAGGCTGCCGCCGATCATCGAGCCCAGGCCGGGCCCCTGGCGTCGGCCGCCCTGCTGGGGGTCGCCCTGCGACGCGCCGCCCTGCTGCGGGCCGAGCGTCCGCTCGAGCGTGCCCGGCTGCCGCAACTCCGACCGCGTCGCCGCCTGCGCGAGCGACGCCGGGTCGTCGCCCCGCGGCGCCTCGCCCTGCGGCGCGTCGGCACTGAGCTGGTCGAACACCAGGCGCCGCTGCTCGGGGGTGAGCCGGCCGAACGCCTCGGCGTGCACCTGCTCGATGGCCTCCGGCGGAGCCGTGCGCAGCAGGTAGCGGTACCGCTCGACCGCGATCTCGTCCTCCGACCGCGGCGACGCGGGGGCCTGCCGGGCCGACGGCTGCTGCCCGTACTGCTGCTGCCCGTAGGGCTGCTGCTGGCCGTACTGCTGCTGGCCGTACTGCTGCTGCCCGTAGGGCTGCTGCTGGCCGCCCTGGGGGCCGGCCGGCTCGCGTCCGAGGAGCCTGTCCAAGAATCCCATGCTGTCGTCCCGTCGCTCGGTGGTGTGACCCCCGAGCGTAGGCACGGGCAGGAGGCCGCGCCTGGGCGGGGGCCGGGCGTCGCCTCCGAGACGCCCCGGCCCTGCGGGACGGACGGGGCGGGTCGCCCGTGGGGGCGGGCGGACCGTGGGCTGCTCCCCGCGGGACTCAGGCCGTCGTGCCGCGGTCGCGTCGCCGTCGACGGAGGCGGCGCACGACGAGGGCTGCGAGGACCCCCGCGAACGCTGCGTACACGACGTAGTCGAGGTACCCCGACCACTGGTCGACGAGGTGGTACTGGCTGCCGAGCAGGGCGCCCGCCGAGATGAGCAGGCCGTTCCAGAGCCCGCTCCCGACGATCGTGAAGACCGAGAACGCGAACAGCGGCATCCGCTCCGCGCCGGCCGGCAGCGAGATGAGGCTCCTCACCCCGGGGATGAAGCGACCGAAGAAGACCGCACCGCGCCCGTGCCGCGAGAACCAGCCCGCGGCCCGCTCGAAGTCCTCCCGGTCGACGAGGGGCAGCCGCGCCAGCCAGCCGATGCTGCGCTCGAGCCCCGCCCAGGCGCCCAGGCCGTAGAGCACCAGCGCGCCGAGGTACGCGCCGACCGTGCTGAGCACGACGAGCAGCACGAGGTCGAGGTCGCCCGTGCCGGCCAGGACGCCCGCGAGCGGCAGCACGACCTCGCTGGGGATCGGTGGGAACACGGTCTCGACGAAGGTGAGCAGGCCCACGCCCCACTCCCCGAGGGCGGCGATGACGCGCGCGGCGATCCCGACGAGGCCTCCCTCGTCGGTCGGGCTGCTGCTCGCGGCGAGGAGGAGGAGGTCGGGGGCGGCGCTCATGGGGTCCCTGTGGTCGGTACGGGTGCCGCCGCCGGGTCGTCGGCGGCGATCGGCTCGGATCGGCAGGCCCAGGGTGGCAGGTGCTCCTGGGGCGGAGCCCGGAGCGGTGCCCGCCGATCCGACGCGGTCCCGTGCCGGGGAGTACGGTCGGACCAGCACGTCCGCCCCCCGCCGGGGCACAGGAGACAGGAACGCATGGGCTCGCTCACGTACGGCACCTCGGGCACCGAGGTCCACTTCGACGACCGCACGCTCGAGCACCTGCAGGTGGTGATCGCCACGAAGCTGCGTCGTCGCGAGTCGTTCTTCTTCTCGTGGCGGGGCACGGGCGACGGTGGGGGCGGCCGCAGCAGCATCTGGCTCGACCCCGCGATCCCGCTCTGGTTCGACTACGAGGGCGACCGGGTCCCCGCGCTGAACCGCGAGTGGCTCGGCGAGCTGACGGCGTCGTCGAACAGCAGCAGCGGGCTCGTCCTCACCGACGAGCCCACCCCCGGGTCCGGGTCGGGCCAGGGCCGCTAGCGGCTCCTCCGGCGGCGCCGCACGACGTGCGCCACGGACCGCCAGCCCAGCAGCAGCAGCACCCCGAGCACGACCGTCGCCACGACGACGAAGCTCGCCTGCACGCCCTGGTCGCTCGCGACGCGCAGCAGCATGCCGATCCCGACGGTCACGGGCCAGACGACGAGCCCCGAGGTCGGTGCGGACGCGCGGCGTCGCAGGGCGAGCAGGAGGCCGTGGCCGGCCAGGGCACCGAGCGCGAACGGCCAGAGGGTGGTCAGCAGGCCGAGCAGGGCCTGGCCCTCGTCGTGGCTGCGCCGCCCCACGACCACGAAGAGCAGCACGGCGGCCAGGTCGACCGCGAGGGGGACGCCGCGGGTCCTCACGGCGCCCCCGGCACGTCGAGGGTCTGCGACAGCTCGGCGAGGAGCGCCTCGACCTGGGGCTCGACGAGCCGCTCGACGGCGTCGGCGATGCGCTCGCGCTGCTCGAGCAGGGCGAAGCAGACGGCGGTGCCGACGCTCCGGGCGTGCTCGTCGGCGAGCTCGAGCTCGCGCCGCAGGGCTGCCTTCGCCTCGTCGCTGTACTCGGTCGGGGCGGGCGGCG
Organism: Frigoribacterium salinisoli; assembly: GCF_054781095.1. NCBI lineage: Bacteria > Bacillati > Actinomycetota > Actinomycetes > Micrococcales > Microbacteriaceae > Frigoribacterium > Frigoribacterium salinisoli. The sequence goes on along the minus strand of NZ_BAAGVB010000001.1, from coordinate 165,596 downwards.
GGAGCGGCGGCGGCTCGGCCGCCTCGCCCGTCGGCGCTCCCGTCAGCTCCGCGAGGGTGAACAGGAACGGTTGGTCCGGCTCGGGCTCGGGATCGAGGTCGAGCCCCTGGAACTCGAGCGCCAGGCCCTCCTGCGGCTGGTAGCCCTGGTCGCCCGGTCGCTCGGCGCGGCGCAGCTCGCGGTCGACGAGCGGCAGGTTGCGCGTCGTGTACACGTCGACGGCGTCGTCGACGACGACGCGGAGCCGGTTGAGCAGGGCGTGCTGCACCGCGTGCGGGACCTCGTGGTCGAAGCCCGCGGCGGTGGCGACCGGCGAGCCGAAGCAGACGCGGCACACGCGGGTGCGGGCACGGGAGGTCCCGATGGTCCAGCGGGGCAACCAGCGCAGCCAGGCGTCGACGGCGTCGCGGACGCGCCCCTCGATCTCATCGGCCATGCACCGACTGTACGGCCGACGCGCCCGACGGGCGCGGCGCGCACGGGGCGAGCCGTCGCCCCGCTCAGGCCGTGGTGACGAAGTCGATGAGCTCCTCGACCCGGCCGAGCAGGGCCGGCTCGAGGTCGGCGTAGGTGCGCACGCGCGACAGGATGCGCTGCCAGGCCCGCGCGATGTCGGCCTGGTCCTCGTGCGGCCAGCCGAGCGCGTCGCAGATGCCGTGCTTCCACTCCACGCTGCGCGGCACGACGGGCCAGCGCTCGAGCCCGAGGCGACCGGGCTTCACCGACTGCCAGACGTCGACGTAGGGGTGGCCCACGACGAGCACGTGCTGCCCGAGCGGGCTGCGGGCGACCTGCTCGGCGACGCGGCTCTCCTTCGAGCCCGGGACGAGGTGGTCGACGAGCACGCCGACGCGCCGGTCGCTGCCGGGCCGGAAGTCGCGCAGCACCTCGGTGAGGTGGTCCACGCCCTCGAGGTACTCGACGACGACGCCCTCCACCCGGAGGTCGGCGCCCCAGACCTTCTCCACGAGCTCGGCGTCGTGCCGGCCCTCGACGAAGATGCGGCTCTGCCGGGCCACGCGGGCCGTCTGCCCCTCGACGGCGAACGAGCCCGACGCCGTGCGGGCCCGCCCCTGGCGCACCGCGGGCCGCTGCAGGCGGACGGGCTGCCCGTCGACGAGGAACGACCCCGTCACGGGGAAGGTCCGCACGCGGCCCTTCCAGTCCTCGAGCTCGAGCGTCCCGGCCTCGAGGCGCACCACGGCCCCCGTGAAGCCCGATGCCGCGTCCTCGAGCACCAGGTCGAGCACGAGGTCCGTCGGCGTCGGCTCGGGGCGCCCCGCCTGGCGCCAGCCCGACGCGAGCACGTCCCGTCCGTACCTGTCGTCATCCACGTGGTGTCCTCCCGTCCGTCCCCCTGCTGGTGCCCCCGGTGGCTCCGGGCCGCTTGGGCACCGGCTGGTAGGGCCGTGCCGGTCGTCCCGCACCCTGCTCCCCCGTGCCTCGTGCGGGGCCCCCCGCGGTCCCGGTGGAGCGGGCCCCGCGGGCCGTCGCGCGCCCCGCGGCGGCGTCGCCCCGTGTCGTCCCCTGCGGGTTCCACGAGCTGGTGTCCCGGGCTCCGGTCGCCCGCGCGGGACGGGCCGGCCGCTCCGCCGCCGGGGGGCGCGGCGGCACGGGGGTCGTCCGGGACCGCGCCGGCGGCGGCACTCGGGCGTCGCCCCCGACGTCGCGCACGCCCCGGGTCGCGGGGGTCCGTCGGGCGACCGGGTCCGCCGCGCTCCGCGCCGGCGGCGTCCACCTCGTCAGCAGGAGGAGCCCGCCGCCGACCAGCACGAGCACCGTGACGGCCGAGATCGCGGCCGGGACCCACCAGGCGGCCAGCGGCCCGCCCCGCTGGGCGAGGACCGTCGCGACGAGCTGCAGGGCGAGCGACCACCAGACCACGGCGACGCCGAGCGAGACGTGGTGCAGCAGTCGCGCGCGCAGGACCGGCCGTCGCGACGGCACCTTCCAGTGCGCCGCGTGGGGCACCCACACGTGGCGGGCCGGCGTCAGCAGCACGGCGGCCGCGGCCACGACCCACGCGATCGCGAGCCCCACCACGACGAGACCGGCCACGAGCAGGAGGTCCGACCGGCTCGCGGCGAGGCCGCTGCCGCCCGACTCGGCCAGCTGGACCAGCACCACGCGCCGCGGCAGCGTCGACCGGGCCGCGAGCAGGGCGACGAGCACGGCCAGCAGGCCCGCCCCGGCGGGGCGGGCCGAGCGCAGCGTGCCCAGGAGGCGCGCGCCGGGTCGGGTGGTCGTGGTCCGGCTCCGGTCAGGCCTGGGCGCGCTCGAGGACGAGCTCGCGCACGCGCGCGGCGTCGGCCTGGCCCTTCATGGCCTTCATGACCGCACCGATGACGGCACCGGCCGCCTGGACCTTGCCGTCGCGGATCTTCGCGAGGACGTCGGGCTGCTGGGCCAGCGCCGCGTCGATCGCCTCGACCAGCGCGCCGTCGTCGGAGACGACCTTCAGGCCGCGCGCCTCGACGACCTCGACGGGCGAGCCCTCGCCCGCGACGACGCCCTCGAGCACCTGGCGGGCCAGCCGGTCGGTGAGGTCGCCCGACTCGACGAGCGCCACGATCTCGCTCACGTGGAGCGGCGACACGAGCGACGACGGCTCGACCCCGCCCGCGTTGGCGAGACGGGCGATCTCGCCCGTCCACCACTTGCGTGCGGCCTGCGGGGACGCCCCCGCGGACACGGTGTCGACGATCTCGGTGAGCAGGCCGCCGTTGACGACGTCCTGGAACTCGAGGTCGGTGAAGCCCCACTCCGCCTTGAGCCGGCGGCGACGTGCGACCGGGGCCTCCGGCAGGGCGAGCCGGAGCTCCTCGACGAGCTCGCGGGAGGGCACGACGGGCAGCAGGTCGGGCTCCGGGAAGTAGCGGTAGTCGTCGGCGTCGCTCTTGGGGCGACCGGCCGACGTGCGCCCGGTGTCCTCGTGCCAGTGGCGCGTCTCCTGCGTGATCGTGCCGCCCGCGGCGAGGACCGCGGCCTGGCGCTGGATCTCGTACCGGACGGCCCGCTCGACGGAGCGGAACGAGTTGACGTTCTTCGTCTCCGTGCGCGTGCCCAGGGCCTCCTGGCCGCGGGGGCGCAGCGAGACGTTGGCGTCGCAGCGCAGGTTGCCGCGCTCCATGCGCGCCTCGCTGACGCCGAGGGCGCGGACGATGTCGCGGATCGTCGAGACGTACGCCGCACCCAGCTCGGGGGCGCGGTGCTCGGCCCCGAAGATCGGCTTCGTGACGATCTCGACCAGCGGGATCCCGGCACGGTTGTAGTCCACCAGGGAGTACTCGGCGCCCTGGATCCGGCCCGTGCTGCCGCCGACGTGCGTGAGCTTGCCGGCGTCCTCCTCCATGTGCGCCCGCTCGATGGGCACCGTGAAGAGCGTGCCGTCGGCGAGCTCGACCTCGACCGAGCCCTCGAAGGCGATCGGCTCGTCGAACTGGCTGATCTGGTAGTTCTTCGGGTTGTCCGGGTAGAAGTAGTTCTTCCGGGCGAAGCGGCTGCTCTCGGCGATCGAGCAGCCGAGCGCGAGGCCGAGGCTGATCGAGTACGTCACCGCCTGCTCGTTGACGACCGGCAGCGAGCCGGGCAGGCCCAGGTCGACCGGCGTGACGTTCGTGTTCGGCGCGCCGCCGAAGGCGTTCGGCGCGTCGCTGAACATCTTCGTCGCGGTGCCGAGCTCGACGTGCACCTCGAAGCCGAGCACCGGCTCGTAGCGGCGGAGCGCCTCGTCGAAGTCCATGAGGTCTGCGCGGGCCATCAGACTGCTCCCTCGGTCGCGGCGTGCTGTTCGGTGGCGGTCAGGTCGGGCGCCCTGGAGATCAGGGTGTGGCCCCAGCGCTGCTCGAGCAGCTGCTCGAGCGCCGCGCCGTACTCGTAGAGGCGGGCGTCCTGGCGGGCGGGCGCCATGAACTGCAGCCCCGTCGGCAGGCCGTCCTCGGGCGCGAGGCCCATGGGCACCGTGATGCCGGGCACGCCCGCGAGGTTGGCGGGGATCGTCGTCAGGTCGTTGAGGTACATCGACAGCGGGTCGTCGACCTTCTCGCCGATCGGGAAGGCCGTCGTCGGCGCCGACGGCGAGACGAGCACGTCCACCTGCTCGAACGCCGCGGCGAAGTCGCGCTGCACGAGCGTGCGCACCTTCTGGGCACTGCCGTAGTAGGCGTCGTAGTAGCCGGCGCTGAGCGCGTACGTGCCGAGCACGATGCGGCGCTTCACCTCGGGACCGAACCCGGCCTCGCGGGTCGCCGCCATGACGTCCTCGACCGTGCTGCGCCCGTCGGGCACGACGCGGAGGCCGAAGCGGACGCTGTCGAACTTCGCGAGGTTGCTCGACGCCTCGGCCGGGAGGATCAGGTAGTAGGCGCTGATCGCGTGCTCGAAGCTCGGCGCCGAGACCTCGACGATCTCCGCACCGGCCGCCGCCAGGAGCTCGAGGGCCTCCGTGAAGCGCGTGCGGACGCCCTCCTGGAAGCCGTCGCCGCCGGCGATCTCGCGGACGACGCCGACGCGCACGCCCTGGAGCGCGCCTCCGGCCATGCCGCGGCGCGCCGCGTCGGCGAAGGACGGCCACTCGTCGCGCAGCGAGGTGGAGTCGCGGGGGTCGTGCCCGCCGATGACGTCGTGCACGAGCGCGCTGTCGAGCACCGTGCGGCTCACCGGACCGATCTGGTCGAGGGAGCTGGCCAGGGCGATCGCGCCGTAGCGGCTCACGCCGCCGTAGGTCGGCTTCACGCCGACGGTGCCCGTCACGGCCCCGGGCTGCCGGATCGAGCCGCCGGTGTCGCTGCCGAGGGCGATCGGGGCCTCGTAGGCCGCCACGGCCGCGGCCGAACCGCCGCCCGAACCGCCGGGGATCCGGTCGAGGCTCCAGGGGTTGTGCGTCGGGCCGTAGGCCGAGTACTCCGTCGACGAGCCCATCGCGAACTCGTCCATGTTGGTCTTGCCCAGGGGCACGAGGTGCGCGGCCTTGAGCTTGGCGACGACCGTCGCGTCGTACGGCGGCACCCAGCCCTCGAGGATCTTGCTGCCCGAGGTCGACGGCATGCCGACCGTGCAGAGGACGTCCTTGAGGGCGATCGGCACGCCCGCGAGCGGCCCGAGCGGCTCGCCCGCGGCACGGCGGCGGTCGACGTCCGCCGCGGTCTCGAGCGCCGTGGCGTCGACGTGGAGGAACGCGCGCACGTCGCCGTCGACGGCGGCGATGCGGTCGAGGTGCGCCTGCGTCACCTCGACGCTCGAGACCTCGCGCGCGGCGAGGGCCTCGCCGAGCTGGGCGGCGGTCGACCTGATGAGGGAGTCGGTCACGGTCACTGCTCCTCTCCGAGGATCGCGGTCACGCGGAAGCGCGAGCCGTCGTGGTCGGGAGCGCCCGAGAGGGCCTGCTCCGCGGTGAGCGTCTCGCCGGGCACGTCGGGGCGCGTGACGTTCTCGAGCGGGATCGGGTGGCTGGTCGCCGGGACGTCGTCGGTCGCGACGGCAGAGACCTTCGCGACGCTGTCGACGATCTGGACGAGCTCGCCGGTGAGCCTCTCGATCTCGTCGGGGGTCAGGGCGATGCGGGCGAGGCCGGCGAGGTGCTCGACCTGCTCACGCGTGATCTCAGACATGGGGCTCCGTCACGGTAGGGCTCGGGGTACCGGTCGATCTTACGGGGCGGCGACGGCACGGGGGCCCGACGCGTGCGCGTCAGTCCCGCGGCCAGAGCTCCTGGGGGCGCACGAGCGTCAGCCCGGGCGGACCGGGCCGGGGCTGGTCCGGTCCCGTCGGCGCCGTCGACGGGCGCCCCACGAGGTCGCCCCTGCCGAGCGCCACGAGGGCGATGTCGCGCACCGTCTCGGTGCCCGGGAGCAGGTAGTCGTTGTGGCCCAGGGCGGCGCCGAGGCGGACCCGCGTGACGGGGTCCACCGTGCCCCCCGTGTGCAGCACGACGCCGCCGAAGGCCGCCACCGCCGGGTCGGCGCCGAAGAAGGCCGAGCCGGCCACGGGGTCGAAGCTGCCCGCGGCCGCGTAGACGTCGGCGTGGCGCACCGCCAGGTCCGAGGCCCGGCCCACGACGCTGCCCGGAGAGCCGAGCACGACGAGCGAGTCGACCGCGATGCGGCCCGACGACAGCGCGAGCGTCGACGTCGTCGAGCCGTACGAGTGGGCGACGACCGTCACGCGGGCGGGGGCGTCGGCCCGCGACGCGTCGAGGCCGAGCAGGGCGTCCTCCAGCTGCCCCGCGCCCGTGCGGGCCAGGTCGAGCGTCGCGAAGTTGGTGAGGTCGGGCGTGCGGTAGCCCATCCAGGCGACGACCGCCGTCCCGGCGCCGGGTCCGTCCCCCGGGTCGAGGCGCTGAACCCAGGTCGCCTCCTCCTGCTGCACGTGGCCCGCCGTCTCGGACCAGTCGACGAGCTGGCCCGTGACCGTGAACAGCATGCCGGGCACGAGGACGGTCACGTCCTCGGCCGCGTCGAGGTCCCCGACCGACACCGCCGCGCGGCCCGGGAGCACGGGGTCGAACGCGACCAGGCTCCGGTCGGCCCAGCCCGACGAGCGGTCCTGCACCGCCCGGAGCACCTGCTGCAGCATCGCGAGCCGGGCGGCGTCGTCGTCGCGCTCGCGGTCGGTGCCGAGACGCGCGGCGGTCGCTCCCAGCACCGAGGCCAGCTGCCGTTCGTTGGCCGCGGCGCGGTCCGCGTAGGGCAGCCCCTCGAGGTTGCCGACCACGCCCGGGAGGGCGTCGACGAGCAGGTCGCGCCGGTCGGGCGGCAGGGCGTCCCACCACGCCTCGGTGCGCCGCGCGTCGAGCCGAGGGGCCAGGGCCGCCGCCAGCGACGCCGCGGCCTCCCCCGTGTCGTCGACGGCAGCGGGCGCCCCGTGCACGGCTGCGGGCGGTGCCGAGCCCAACGCCCCCAGGCAGCGGGAGGCGCCCGTCCCCTCGTCCACGACCTCGTCGCAGGCGGCCAGCGCCCCCGGCGACGTGGGCGGGCGCGTGCGCGGAGCCCCGGCAGGAGGGTCGTCGAACGCCCGCCACGGGGCCTGCTCGACGACCGCGACGGTCGACGGAGGTGGGGGCGGGTCCGTTCCGACCTGTCCGCCGAGGCCCACGATCTGGGCCGAGGTGGACAGGACGGCTGCAACGGTCAGCAACAGCACGTCGGGTCTTCCCCTTCAGCACGTGCTCGGCCACCGCCTCCCTACTGGCGGTGTCGACACGTCCTCACATGCTAGGAGGCGAGACGGCCGACATGCCAGGGCGAGGAGCGGGGCACCCCGTGTGCCGGCGCCTCAGCTCGCGGACGGGCTCTCGCTGCCGGCCTCGGCGGCATCGGCGGGGTCGGCCTCGGTGCCGGCGGCGTCAGCCGTGTCGGCGGCATCGGCCGCGTCGGCGGCATCGGCGGCATCGGCGGCATCGGCGGGTCCGGGCTCGATCGCCGACGGACCCTCCGTGACGAGCAGGGCGAACTGGGCCGCGTCGATGACGCGCACGCCCAGCTGCTCGGCCTTGGCGAGCTTCGACCCCGCGCCCGGCCCCGCCGCGACGTAGTGGGTCTTCTTGCTCACGCTGTTGCCGGCCTTGCCGCCCGCGGCGAGGATCGCCTCTTGTGCTCCCTCGCGGGTGAAGCCCTCGAGCGAACCCGTCGCGACGACCGTGAGGCCGCTGAGCACGCCGCCCGCTGCGGCGGCGGCCCCGGGACCGGGGTGGTCGGGGGTCGTGAACCGCACGCCCGCGGCGGTCCAACGATCGAGGATCTCGCGGTGCCAGTCGACCTCGAACCAGGCCAGGAGGGCGTCGGCGATGATGCCGCCCACGCCGTCGACCGCGGCGAGCTCGTCACGGCTCGCGGCACGGATGGCGTCGAGCGAGCCGAACCAGTCGGCGAGCGCCCGGGCGGCCACCGGGCCGACGTGCCGGATGCTGAGGCCGACGAGGATCCGCCAGAGGGGGCTCTGCTTCGCGGCGTCGATGTTGGCCAGCATCTCGAACGCGTTCTTGGAGGGGTACCGGCCGGGCTCGCCCCGGTGGTCGGCGCCGCGCGCCCCGGGGTCGAAGGGCGGATCGGTCTTCTTGCGCGCCCGGCTGAACGGCGTGACGCGCTTGGGCTGGCCGTCGTCGGTGAGCCGGACCATGCCGGTCTCGGCGTCGCGCACGACCACCTCGATGCCGACGATGTCCTGCATCGTGAGGTCGAAGAGACCCGCCTCGGTGCGCAGCGGGGGCGCCTCGGGCACGAGCGGCTGCGTGAGCGCCGCCGCCGCGACCTCGCCCAGGCCCTCGATGTCGAGCGAACCGCGCGACGCGATGTGCTCGACCCGGCCGCGCACCTGCGCGGGGCAGCTCTCGGCGTTGGGGCAGCGCAGGTCGACGTCGCCCTCCTTCGCGGGCCGCAGCGGCGTGCCGCACTCGGGGCAGTCGGTGGGCATGACGAACTCGCGCTCGGTGCCGTCGCGGAGCTCGACGACCGGGCCGAGCACCTCGGGGATCACGTCGCCGGCCTTGCGCAGCACGACCGTGTCGCCGATGAGCACCCCCTTGGCCTTGACGACCTGCTGGTTGTGCAGGGTCGCCTGCCGCACCTCGCTGCCGGCGACCTCCACCTTCTGCATGACCGCGAAGGGCGTGGCCCGGCCCGTGCGACCGACGCTCACGACGATGTCGAGCAGCTCGGTGTGCACCTCTTCGGGCGGGTACTTGAAGGCCGTGGCCCACCGGGGCGCCCGGGAGGTGGACCCCAGCTCCTCGTGCAGGCCGAGGTCGTCGACCTTGACCACGATGCCGTCGATCTGGTGCTCGACGCTCGCGCGTCGCTCCCCGTAGCGACGGATGAAGTCCTGGACCTCGGCGATCGTGTCGAAGACCCGGTAGTGGCTCGAGGTCGGCAGCCCCCACCCGGCGAGCAGGTCGTAGACCTCGGACTGGGCGTGCACGCCCGCGTCGCGCTGGAGCTCGCGCACCGGCCACGCCCCGATGCCGTGCACGAGCATGCGCAGCCGGCGCAGCCGGTCGTGCATCAGCGCCCGCTTCTCGGGCGACTTGCCCTCCTCCTTCTGGCGGAGGCTGCCGGCGGCGGCATTGCGGGGGTTGGCGAAGACGCGCTCGCCGGCGTCGCGCTGGCGCGCGTTGAGCTCGTCGAACTCGGCCACGGGGAAGAAGATCTCGCCGCGGACCTCGACGAGCGCCGGGTGGCCCTCGCCGGAGAGGCGCTCGGGGATCGTGCCCATCGCGAGCACGTTGCCGGTGACGTCCTCCCCCACGACGCCGTCGCCGCGCGTCGCCGCCGTGACGAGGCGACCGTGCTCGTAGCGCAGGTCGATGGCCAGGCCGTCGATCTTGAGCTCGGTGAGGAACCGCACGCGCTCGCTGCCGGCGTCGCGCTCGACCTTCGCGGCCCACTCCGCGAGCTCGTCGTCGTCGAAGACGTTGTCGAGGCTGAGCATGCGCTCGGCGTGCTCGACGGGCGCGAACTGCGTCGTCTCGGCGCGGCCGCCCACGGTCTGCGTCGGGCTGTCGGGCTTCTGCAGCTCCGGGTGCCGCCGCTCGATCGCGTCGAGCCGGCGCACCAGGGCGTCGTACTCGGCGTCGCTGACGGTCGACGCCGAGGCGCCGTAGTACTCGTCGCGCAGCTGCAGCACGCGCGCGGTCAGCGCCTCGGCCTCGTCGCGGGCGGTGGCGAGGTCGTCGGGCACGGGCCCGGTCCCGGCGTCGCTCACGGCGGGCCTAGGCGGGGACGGGCACGGCGCTCACCGTGCGGTCGATGGTGCACTGGCCGAGCACTCGCGTGCCGACGTAGACCACGGCCGTCTGCCCGGGGGCGACGCCGTCGAGGGGGGTCCGAGGGGTGATCACGAGTTCGTTCTTACCCTCAGCCGCCGACACGCGGGCCACCGCGGGGACCGGGTCGGCGTGCGCGCGGATCTGCACGTCGCAGTCGAAGGCCTCGGTCGGGTCGGCAGGAGGCCGTCCCGCCCAGGTGAAGGAGGTCCCGGCGATCTCGCCCACCGCCAGGGCCTCCTTGGGCCCGACGACGACCGTGTTCGACACCGGCCGCACCTCGAGCACGAAGCGCGGGCGGCCGTCCGGGGCCGGGCGCCCGAGGGAGAGGCCGCGGCGCTGGCCCACGGTGTAGGCGTGGGCGCCGTCGTGCTGCCCGACGACCGAGCCGTCGCGCTCGACCACGTCGCCCGGAGCGCTGCCGACGCGCTCGGCGAGCCAGCCGCGGGTGTCGCCGTCGGGGATGAAGCAGATGTCGTGGCTGTCGGGCTTCGACGCGACGCTGAAGCCGCGCTCGGCGGCCTCGGCGCGCACCTCCGCCTTCGACGGCGTCGCCCCGAGCGGGAACACAGCGTGCGCCAGCTGCTCGGCCGTGAGGACGCCGAGCACGTAGGACTGGTCCTTCGCCCAGGCCGACGCCCGGTGCAGCTCGCGGTCGCCCTCCGCGGTGGTGACGATGTCGGCGTAGTGCCCGGTGCACACCGCGTCGAAGCCGAGGGCCAGCGCCTTCTCGAGCAGCGCCGCGAACTTGATGCGCTCGTTGCAGCGCATGCAGGGGTTGGGGGTGCGACCCGCCGCGTACTCGGCGACGAAGTCGTCGACGACGTCGAGGGCGAAGCGCTCCGAGAAGTCCCAGACGTAGAACGGGATGCCGATCAGGTCGGCGGCCCGGCGGGCGTCCATGGCGTCCTCCACGGTGCAGCAGCCCCGGCTGCCCGTGCGGAGGGTGCCGGGCATCCGGCTCAGGGCGAGGTGCACGCCGACCACGTCGTGGCCGGCCTCGACCGCCCGTGCCGCGGCGACCGCCGAGTCGACGCCACCGCTCATCGCTGCCAGGACCTTCATCCGTCCAGTGTAGGTCGACCCCCGCAGGGCGTAGCGTTGTCCCGTCATGACCTCGGACCAGCCCGCCTTCAGCTTCCGGTCCGTGGCCCTCTCGGCCTTCCTGCCGGCCGCGCTCTTCGCCATCGGCGAGGGCGCGATCATCCCGGTGATCCCGGTCGTCGCCGACCGCCTCGGCGCCTCCCTCCCGCTGGCGGGCTTCGTGGCCGCGCTGATCCTCGTCGGCGAGCTCGTCGGCGACGTGCCGAGCGGCTGGCTCGTGGCCCGCATCGGCGAGCGCACGGGCATGATCGGCGCGGCCCTGGCCAGCATCGTCGGCCTCGTCACCTGCCTCCTCGCCCCCACCACGTGGGTGCTCGCGATCGGCGTCTTCGTGATCGGCCTCTCGACCGCGGTCTTCGCCCTCGCGCGGCACGCCTTCATGACGACCCACGTGCCGTTGGCCATCCGCGCCAGGGCGCTGAGCTCGCTCGGCGGCGTCTTCCGCCTGGGCGCCTTCGTGGGTCCGCTGATCGCCGCGGGCGTCATCCACCTCACGGGCACGGCCCAGTCGGCGTTCGTCGTGCACGTCGTCGCCTGCCTCGGTGCCGCGGCCGTGCTGCTCGTGGTGCGCGACCCGGCCGCGACCGCCGGGACCGGGGCGGGCCTCCGGCCGTCGTCCCCCGCGACCGCCACCGCCACGGCGAGCGCGGGCGAGCAGGCCGAGCGGGCCGTGCGCGGGCTGTTCCCGACCCTCTGGGCGAACCGCGGCGTGCTCGTCAAGCTCGGCAGCGGGGCCGCGCTCATCGGTGCGATGCGCTCCGGTCGCCAGGTGATGCTGCCGCTCTGGGCCGTGAGCATCGGGCTCGGCGACTCGACGACCGCGCTGATCATCGGCATCGCGGGCGCGGTCGACTTCGCGCTCTTCTACACGAGCGGCCAGATCATGGACCGCTGGGGACGCCTCGCCAGCGCGCTCCCCTGCATGCTCGGGCTGTCGGCCTCGTACCTCGCGCTCTCGGTCACGCACGACGCCGACGCCCGCGTGCAGCTGTTCGTCGTCGTCGCGCTCGCGATGAGCCTCGCGAACGGCATCGGCAGCGGGATCCTCATGACCCTCGGCGCCGACCTCGCCGACCCGCGCGACCCCGCGCCCTTCCTCGGGGCCTGGCGCTTCACCGGCGACGCCGGCAGCGCCGCCGCGCCCCTGCTCGTGTCCGGGCTCACCGCCGTCGCGTCGATCTCGGTCGCGAGCGCCGCGATGGGCGTGCTCGGGCTCGTCGGTGCGGGCGTGCTGCTGCGCTACGTGCCACGGTACGTGCCACGGCACCGCCCCCGACCGGAGGCGGACCCGCCGCCGGCCAGCGACGACCTCACCTGATCCGCCCCTGCTCGCTACACTCGTCGTGCCGCGGGAGTGGTGGAACTGGCAGACACGCAGGATTTAGGTTCCTGTGCTCCGAGAGCGTGAGGGTTCGAGTCCCTTCTCCCGCACCGCGCCTCCGTCAGGAGGCCCGCCACCGGCCCGCCCCGTCGAGTTCAGCCCGCCAGCCGGGCCACGACCGGCGCGATCGCCCGGAACGCGCGCGAGCGGTGGCTGCGGGCGTTCTTCTCGGCCGGGCTCAGCTCGGCCGCGCTGCGGTCGTCGCCCTCGCCCCGGAAGACCGGGTCGTAGCCGTGCCCGCCCGTGCCCGTGCGCCGCTCGAGCACGGCGCCCGGCCACTCGCCGTGCTCGACGTGCTCGACGGACGGAGCGCCGTCGGTGCCCGGCACGACGAGCGCCGCCGCGCAGCTGAAGTGCGCGGCACGGTCGTCGGCGCCCTCGAGGTTCGCCAGCAGCAGGTCGATGTTGTCGTCGTCGTCGCGCGTCCCGGCGTACCGCGCCGAGTGGATGCCGGGCGCACCACCGAGGGCGTCGACGCTGATCCCGCTGTCGTCGGCGAGCGCCGGGAGCCCCGTGTGCTCGGCGGCCGCGCGGGCCTTGATGAGCGCGTTCTCGGCGAAGGTCGCGCCGTCCTCGACGGGCTCCGGCCCGTCGTACCCGACGAGCTCGACGCCGGGCGCGGTCTCGCCGAGGATCGCGCGCAGCTCGGCCACCTTGCCCTGGTTGTGGGTGGCGATGACGACCCGGGTCACGACTCGAGCACCTCGCGCTGGATGCGGCTGAGGTCGACGGCGCCCGCGAGCGCCAGGTCGAGCAGGGAGTCCAGCTCGGCGCGGTCGAAGGGGGCGCCCTCGGCCGTGCCCTGCACCTCGACGAAGCGGCCGTCGCCCGTGACGACGACGTTCATGTCGGTCTCGGCGCGGACGTCCTCGACGTAGGCGAGGTCGAGCAGCGGCACGCCGTCGACGATGCCCACCGACACGGCCGAGACCGAGTCCTTGAGCGGGCTGGCCTTCTGCCCGACGAAGCGGTGCTCGCGGCCCCACTCGATCGACTGGGCGAGGGCGACGAACGCGCCCGTGATGGCCGCCGTGCGGGTGCCGCCGTCGGCCTGCAGCACGTCGCAGTCGAGCACGATCGTGTTCTCGCCGAGCGCCTTGGTGTCCACGACGGCCCGCAGGCTGCGCCCGATGAGGCGCGAGATCTCGTGGGTGCGCCCACCGATCTTGCCCTTGACGCTCTCGCGGTCGTTGCGGCTGTTCGTGGCGCGCGGGAGCATCGAGTACTCGGCCGTCACCCAGCCCTTGCCCTTGCCGGTGAGCCAGCGCGGCACGCCGTTCGTGAACGACGCGGTGCAGAGCACCTTGGTGTCGCCGAAGGAGACGAGGGCGCTGCCCTCCGCCTGCGTGCTCCAGCCCTTCTCGATGGTCACGGGGCGCAGCTGGTCAGCGGTGCGGCCGTCGGTGCGTTCGGTCATCGGTGCTCTCTCTCGGTGGGGCTGTCGGTGGTCGTGGGGGCCGGGGCGCAGGAGGCGCTCAGCGGCCGGGCAACGGGATCGCCCCGGTCGCGAGGTGGCCGACGTGCGACACCTCCGGTCCGAGGAACCGCTTCGCGAGGCGCAGGAAGGTGGTCTGGTCGGGCGAGGTCGCCTCGAACTCGTAGCGGGGCGGCACCGCACCGGAGGCCTCGAGCCCGTGCGCGACGAGGGTGCGGTAGACGTCGCTCGCCGTCTCCTCCGCGCTCGAGACGAGCCGGACCTCCTGGCCCATCACGTACTGGATCGCCGCCGAGAGCAACGGGTAGTGGGTGCAGCCGAGCACGACCGTGTCGACGCGCGCCTCGCGCAGCGGCGCCAGGTACTGCTCGGCCACGGCGCGCAGCTCGGGGCTCGAGGTGTCGCCGCGCTCGACGAACTCGACGAAGCGCGGGCACGCCCGCGTGACGAGCTCGAGCCCGGGGGCCGCCGCGAAGGCGTCCTCGTAGGCGCGGGAGCGGATCGTGCCCACGGTGCCGATGACGCCCACGCGACCCGTGCGGGTCTGCCCCACCGCGGCGCGCACGGCGGGCTGGATCACCTCGACGACGGGGATCCCGCTGCCCTGCGTGTAGCGCTCGCGGGCGTCGCGGAGGACCGCCGCCGAGGCGGTGTTGCAGGCGATCACGAGCAGCTTGACGCCCTGCGCGACGAGGTCGTCCATGACGGCCAGCGCGTACTCGCGCACCGCCGCGATCGGCTTCGGCCCGTAGGGCGAGTGCGCCGTGTCGCCGACGTAGAGGATCGACTCCCGGGGCAGCTGGTCGATGATCGCCCGCGACACCGTGAGCCCCCCGACGCCGCTGTCGAAGACTCCGATGGGTGCGTCCGTCACGGTGCCCCAGCCTACCGGCCGCACACGGCGCGCCCGTGGCCCGACGGACGACGCGGCAGGAGGCCGTCCGCCCGGGCCGACGCGCCCCTAGGCTGGCCGCGTGAGCAGCGCACTCCTGACCGACCGCTACGAGCTGACCATGCTCGAGGCCGCCCTCAAGTCCGGCACCGCCGGGCGCGACAGCGTGTTCGAGGTGTTCGCGCGACGTCTGCCCGAGGGGCGCCGCTTCGGCGTCGTCGCCGGCACGGGGAGGTTCCTGCAGCTCCTGACCGACTTCCGCTTCGGCGACGAGGAGCTCGCCTGGCTGCGCGAGGACCGTGTCGTCGACGGCCCCACGCTCGACTGGCTCGCCGACTACCGGTTCTCCGGCGACGTCCGCGGCTACCGCGAGGGCGAGCCGTACCTGCCCGGCTCGCCGCTGCTCGTCGTCGAGTCGAGCTTCGCGGAGGGCGTCCTGCTCGAGACGCTCGCCCTCAGCGTCTTCAACCACGACTCCGCGGTGGCCAGCGCGGCGGCGCGCATGGTCTCGGCGGCCGACGGACGCCCGCTCGCCGAGATGGGGTCGCGGCGGACCGGCGAGCGCAGCGCGGTCGCCGCCGCGCGTGCGGCCTTCGTCGCGGGCTTCGGCGCGACGAGCAACCTCGAGGCGGGCCGCACCTGGGGCATCCCCACGATGGGCACGGCCGCCCACGCCTTCACCCTGCTGCACGACAGCGAGGAGGACGCGTTCCGGGCGCAGGTCGCCACGCTCGGGAGCGGCACCACGCTGCTCGTCGACACGTACGACATCGCCGAGGCGGTCGAGACCGCCGTGCGGGTGGCGGGCACGGGGCTCGGCGCGGTGCGCATCGACAGCGGCGACCTGCCGATCGTCGTCGCCCGGGTCCGGGAGCAGCTCGACCGGCTCGGCGCGACGGGGACCCGCATCACGGTCACCAACGACCTCGACGAGTTCACGATCGCCGCGCTGCGCGCCGCCCCCGTCGACGGCTACGGGGTGGGCACGAGCGTCGTGTCCGGCTCCGGCCACCCCGCCGCCGGCATGGTCTTCAAGCTGGTCGCCCGCCGGGGGGACGACGGCGAGTGGCTCTCCGTCGCCAAGACGTCCGCCGACAAGGCGACCGTCGGCGGCCGCAAGCACCCCGTGCGCGTGCTCCGCGACGGCGTCGCGGTGGAGGAGCGCATCAAGGTCGGCACGGAGGCCACCGACGACGACGAGCGTGCCCTGCTGGTGCCGCTCGTCACGGGCGGCGTCGTCGACGAGCGCTGGACGGGCCCCGGGGGCACGCGCCTCGCCCGCGAGCACCACGCCCGCACGATCGCCGAGCTGCCGCCCGAGGCGTTCCGCCTCGGACGCGGCGAGGCGGTCCTGCCGACGGTCTACGCCTGAGCGGGCGCGCGACTACTCGTCGCGCATCTTCTCGTAGATCTCCTTGCAGGTCGGGCACACCGGGAACTTCTCCGGGTCGCGGCCCGGTGTCCACTTCTTGCCGCAGAGCGCCTTGACGGGCTTGCCGCTCAGCGCCGACTGCATGATCTTGTCCTTCTGCACGTAGTGCGAGAAGCGCTCGTGGTCGCCCGGGTCGAGGGCCTCCTCCTCGAGGAGCTTCTCCAGCTCGCGGTCGAGGACGTCGAGGCCACCGCCGGTCTGCGTGTCGTTCATGCGCCCATCGTACGTCGTCGAGCAGGACGCGACGCGGCCGAGGGGGTCAGGAGCGCATCGTGAAGGCGAGCAGCTCGGGCGCGCGCCGGGCGAAGACGCGAGCCCCCACCAGGACTCCGAGCACGAGCACGACGACGCCCGTGCCGAGGCCGGTCCAGAGCGCCGTGCTGGCGCCGTCGGGGTCGAGGCCCAGCACCTGTCGAGCGGCCGGCCAGGCCGTGGGCAGCGTGAGGAGCAGGGCGCCGCCGACCATGGCCGTCTGCGCCCAGCCCGCGCTCGATCCGGTGGACTGGGGCTGCTGGAACGGATCGTCGTGCGGGCGCACCGCGGCGTAGGGCAGCGCCGCGGAGACGATGCTCGACAGACCGAGGCCGCAGAGCAGCAGGCTCGCGCTGACGCCCAGCTCGCTGCCGAGCACGGCCCGGTCGCCGTGCACCCAGGTCGCGACGAGAGAGCCGAGCACCGCGATCGGCGCGCCGAGGAGCAGCGCCGGGACGAGGCGACCGACGCGGTCGGCCAGCCCCGATGTGTCGGCCACCACGTGCAGCCAGAGCGCCGTGCTGTCGTAGGCCACGTCGTTGTGCGGCAGGAACCCCAGGAGCAGGCACATGACGGGCACGGGGACGAGCGCCAGCCAGTGCCAGCTGACCCCGGCGACGCCGAGCGGCAGGACGAGGAGCGGCAGGAACGGGATGATCGCGAGCGAGACGCGGTAGCGGGCGTCGCGCAGCCAATACGTCAGGCTGCGCGCCGCCACGGCGCCGGTCGGCGTCGCCCGCACGAACTCGAACCACCCCAGCCCGCTGGGCTCCTCGGACACGTCCGGCTCGGGCCCGTCGAGGAACGCCCGGGCCACCAGGAGCCGCCAGGCCCACCAGAGGAGGGCGATGCCCGCGAGCGCGATCACCACGTCGGCGACGACGCGCGCGGCGTCGCCCTCGGCGGCGTGCCCGGGCAGCGCGAGGGCGGCACCGAAGGGCGTCCACGCGAGCACGCCGGCCAGCACCCCCGAGCCCTGGTCGCCGGGCAGGACGGTGCGCACGCCGTCGACGACGAGCGGCACGAGCAGCAGGACGAGCACCACGGCACCGACGACGAGCGAGCGCCGGGCGGCGCGCGTGGTCAGCACGACGGCGTCGAGGGCCGAGGCGACGAGGGCGAGCAGCAGGGCCGTCACCCCGGCGAGGACCGCGGCCACCACCGCGAGCAGCGTGACGCCCGAGCCCGCGTCCCAGGCGCGGACGTAACCGGTCGAGAGCACGACGAGCGCGAGCGCGGGCAGCCCCACCGCTCCGCCCAGCGCGAGGCCGAGGGCCGCCCGGCGCTCGGGCACGCCGAGGGTCGCCAGGCGGCGCGGATCGCTCCAGGCCGGTCGCACCCGGGCGAACGGCACCACGGCGAAGCCGAGGAGCAGCAGCGACCCGCCGCCGACCACGAGGGCGCTGACCTCGGAGAGGTCGGCGCCGCGGAGGCCGCTGACGAGCAGGGCGACCGCGAGGGACGCGACGAGCACGAGCAGCGCCGCCGTGACCGACCCGGCCCAGCGTCGCGGCCCGGTGCGCACGTCGTTCGCGAGCGAGTGCAGCCTCAGTCGGAGAAGTTCTGCAACCATTCCATGCCCTCCGTGACGGCGCGGCCACCCGCGAGCTCGACGAAGCGCTCCTCGAGGCTGCGCCCCTCGCGCACCTCGTCGACGGGGCCGGAGGCGAGGACGTGGCCGTCGACGATGACCGCGACGCTGTCGCAGATCCGCTCGACGAGGTCCATGCTGTGGCTGGACAGCAGCACCGTGCCACCACCGGCGACGTAGCGCTGCAGGACGTCCGTGACGGTCGCGGCCGAGACCGGGTCGACGGACTCGAACGGCTCGTCGAGCACGAGGACCCGTGGCGAGTGGATGATCGCGGCGGCGAGCGCGATCTTCTTGGTCATGCCCACGGAGTAGTCGCTCACGAGGCGCCCGAGGGCGTCCTGCAGGCCGAAGGCCACCGCCAGGTCGCTCGAGCGCTTGCGGGCCGTGGCCCCGTCGAGGCCGCGCAGGGTCGCCGAGTAGTAGAGCAGCTGGGCACCGGTGAGCCGGTCGAACAGCCGCAGGCGGTCCGGCAGCACGCCGAGGGACCGCTTCGCGGCGGCGGGATCGGCCCACACGTCGGCACCGAGCACCGTGACCGTGCCGGCGTCGGGGCGCAGGAGCCCCGTGACGATGGAGAGCGTCGTCGTCTTGCCGGCGCCGTTGGGCCCGACGATGCCCGTGAAGGACCCGGCCCGCACCTCGAGGTCGACGCCCTCGACGGCCGTGGTCGAGCCGTACCGCTTGACGAGGCCCGCGATGCTGAGCACGACGGGGGCGTCGATCGCGGGGGCACGCGGCGCCGGGCGCGGCGCGACGGCAGGAGGCGCGACGGCCACCGGCACGGCCACCGGCTCCGCCTCGGGCTCCGGCTCGGGCACCGGCTCCGCCTCGGGCTCGGGCTCGGGCTCGGGCTCGGGCTCGGGCTCGGGCGGTGCGTCGCCTCCTGCGGCGGGGCTCGGGCGCACGTCCGCATCGGCCTCCGCCCGTGCCTCGGTGGCGACGTCGGGGTCGTCCCGGGTCTCGGGTGCGACGCCGGCCTCGCCGACCTCGGCCGCCACGTCGGTCAGGCGGTCCGTCGGGTCGGCGGCGCCCAGGCCGTCGGCAGAGCTCGCGAGCGGGGGCTGCACGAGCGGTCGAGGGCCCGCGGCCGCGCCCCGCGACGACGCGACCGCCCGGTCGACGGCGGCGCGGGCGCGGCGGAGGAGCCCGCCGCTGCTCCGCGCAGGCCCGGTCGTCGCGGGGACCGTGGCCGCTGGTGCTCCCCGGAGGGGCTCGGCGGCGGACCCGACGCGCGCGGGATCGTCCTCGTCGGCGGTGCCGTCGGCGGGCACCGGGTCGACGGCGGCGCCGTCCGTGGGAGCACGGTCGGCGCCCGTGGCAGCCGTTCCCCCATGACCGGCCCCGTCGGCCTGCTCCACCTGGTCGGCCCCGTCGGCCTGCTCCACCTGGTCGGCCCCGTCGGCCTGCTCCACCGGAACGGCTCGATCGGCCCCGGCGGGCGCGTCGGGCAGGACGTGCTCGGCTGCGGCGGCCCCCGCGGACTCGACCGCGTCGTCGTCCGTGGATGTCGCGGGCACGGGCGTGGGGCCGCCGGCGCTCCCGTCGGCGTCCTCGACCACGGCGTCGTCGACCGCCCGGCCCGGGGACTCCCCGGTGGGGGTCGCCGCCTGGGCGGCGGCGGCGGCCACGGCCGCCGCCTCGGCCCGGGCGCGCGCGTTGGCCGCGCGCGTCGCGGCGGCCTTCTTGGCGGCGGCGGAGCGCTCGGCCGCCGTGCGCGGTGGCTTGCGGGCGCGCCCCGACGCACTGCGCGGACCCGTCGCGGCCGGCCTCGGGGACGGCTCGCCGGCTCCGGTCCCGGTGGCCGGCACGTCCGTGCCGACGCTCGTCGTCGAGTCGTCCTCGTGCACGTCGTCCCCCTGCCTGACCGCCTCGTCGGTGCCGCTGCTCGTCGCGTCGGCGGCGTCCGCGGGCCGACGGTCGTCCTCGTCGTCGTGCACGGCGTCCTCCCCTGACCCTCTCGCGCGGAAGCGTCCGGACCACCGTACCAAGGCGTGCAGGCCCCGGAGCACGGGCGGGCGGCATCACGAACAGGACACGGATGCCGCGCGGACCTTACCGTGAACGCCCCGTTCGGGGTATCGTGACGCTGCACGACGACGTGTCCAGAACGAGGCTCCGCGGTGACGTCCGCGTGAACGCGCTCCAGCGATCCGACGCCCTGCTCCACGGGGCTCGGCGGGCGCTGTGACCGGCGGGGCGAGAACGCGGGCCCCTGGCCCCGCCCCAGAGGAGACAGACGTGAGCACTCAGATCGTGATCCTGGCCGCCGGCCTCGGCAGCCGGCTCGGCCGCTCCCTGCCGAAGGCGCTGACCGAGCTGCACGACGGCCGCACCATCATGCGCCAGCAGTTCGACAACATCGAGGAGGCCTTCGGCGGCGACGTGCGCGTCACCGTCGTGGTCGGCTACAAGTTCGAGCACATCGTCGAGGCCTTCCCCTCCGCGTCGTTCGTCTACAACGAGCAGTACGACCAGACCAACACCTCGAAGAGCCTGCTCCGCGCCCTGCGCGCCACGGGCTCCGCCGGCGTCCTGTGGATGAACGGCGACGTCGTCTTCGACCCCGAGGCCCTCAAGCGCGCGGCGCACCTCGTGCGCGAGGACCGCTCCTTCGTCACGGTCAACACCTCCAAGGTCTCCGACGAAGAGGTCAAGTACACGACCGACGCCGAGGGCTACATCGCCCAGCTGTCCAAGCAGGTCGAGGGCGGCCTCGGCGAGGCGGTCGGCATCAACTACGTCTCCAAGGCCGACAAGGCCGTCCTCGCGCGCCAGCTCCAGCGCGTCGACGCGCAGGACTACTTCGAGCGCGGCATCGAACTGGCGATCGAGCACGACGGACTACGCTGTGAGCCCGTGGACATCTCCGATCTCTACGCCGTCGAGGTCGATTTCGCAGAAGACCTGGAGCGCGCGAACCTGTTCGTCTAGGCCGGAGGGTCCCACCGACCCGAGAGGCCCCCGTGAGCAGTGACGTCGCCCGGCGCCGCCCGTCCCGTGCGGCCCGGTACCGCCGCACCCTGTGGCTGCTGACCTCGCGCGACCTCAAGGTCCGCTACTCCACCTCGGCCCTCGGCTACGTCTGGTCGATCCTCGACCCCCTCGTGATGTCGGGGATCTACTTCTTCGTCTTCACCGTGGTGTTCCGCCGCGACGTGGGCGAGGAGCCCTACATCGTGTTCCTGCTGAGCGGCCTGCTCGCGTGGATGTGGTTCAACGGTGCCGTCTCGGACAGCACGCGGGCGTTCCTGCGCGAGGCCAAGCTCGTGCGCTCGACGAAGATCCCGCGCACGATCTGGGTCGGCAGGCTCGTCGCCTCCAAGGGCGTCGAGTTCGTCCTGAGCCTGCCCGTGCTGGCCGTCTTCGCGGTGGTCGCCGGGGCGGAACTGCACTGGCAGGTCGTGCTCTTCCCGCTCGCGATCGTGCTGCAGGCCGTGCTCGTCACGGGCGTCGGCCTCATCGTGGCTCCGCTCGTGGTCTTCTTCCGCGACCTCGAGCGGGCCACGAAGCTCGTGCTGCGGTTCCTCTTCTACGCGTCGCCGGTCATCTACGGCACGCAGAACCTGCCCGAGGAGCTCCACCTGGCCGCGGCGTTCAACCCGCTGAGCGGCATCTTCGGCCTCTACCGCTCGGCCTTCTTCCCGGACCAGCTCGACCTGCTGGAGGTCCTGGTCGGGGCCGGCGTGAGCCTCCTGCTGCTCGCGGTGGGGCTGCTCGTCTTCCGTCGCGCCGAGCGCGCCGTGCTGAAGGAGATCTGATGACCGCCCCCGCGTCCCCGTCCGTCGGCGCGACGCCCGTCATCCGCGTCGACGGGGTCGGCATCCGCTTCCGTCGCAACCGGCGCGGCCGCCGGTCCTTCAAGGACCTCTTCGCGGGCAGCGCGCGCCGCAACCGCCCCGGCGAGTTCTGGGCGCTGCGCGACGTCAGCTTCGAGGTCGCCCCGGGCGAGGCCATCGGGGTCGTCGGCCGCAACGGCCAGGGCAAGTCGACCCTCCTGAAGCTGGTCGCCGAGGTGATCCTGCCCGACACGGGATCGGTGCGCGTCTCGGGCGGAGTGGCCCCGCTCATCGAGATCACGGGCGGCTTCGTGGGCGACCTGAGCGTGCGCGACAACGTGTACCTGACCGCCGGCCTGCACGGCATGAGCCGGTCCGAGATCGACGACCGCTTCGACGAGATCGTCGACTTCGCCGAGATGGCCGACTTCGTCGACACCCCGTACAAGCACCTGTCCAGCGGCATGAAGGTGCGCGTGGCGTTCGCGGTCATCTCGCGCCTCGAGGAGCCCGTGATCCTCGTCGACGAGGTGCTCGCCGTCGGCGACCGGGCCTTCCGCGAGAAGTGCTACCGGCGCATCGAGTCGCTCCTGGCCGAGGGGCGCACGTTGTTCCTCGTCTCGCACAACGAGAAGGACCTCAAGCGGTTCTGCCAGCGGGGCCTGTACCTCGACGGTGGGCGCCTGGTCCACGACGGACCGCTGCAGGAGGCCCTCGACCGGTACGCGGCCGACCACCCGCCCCGCCCCACGGCGTAGGGTCGAGCGATGCGCTGGCCCTCCCGCTCCGACCGCCCCGACCGAGGAGCCGTCGCCCGACGCGGCGCCGACGACCTGGAACCGCACCGGCTCGCGCCGGTCATCGGGCAGGACGACGCCCCTCGTGGCGACCCGGCCGCCACCGACGAGTCCGCCTGGGTGCGTCGTCTCGACGCGCTCCTCAGCGTCCAGCGGCCGGTCGTGCTGCGCCACGTCCGTGCGCTCCGCAAGCGCCACCCGACGGCGTCGCCCGCCAGGCTCGTCACGATCCTCGAGCGCGAGTACCTCGCCGCCGTGACGACGGGAGGCGCGGCGGTCGGCGCCAGCGCCGTCGTGCCCGGCGTGGGCTGGGGCGTCTCGCTCGCCCTCTCGGGCGTCGAGACGGCCGGGTTCCTCGAGGCGAGCGCCCTCTTCGCGCAGTCCGTCACGGAGGTGCACGGCATCTCGGTGTCCGACCCCGAGCGTGCCCGGACGCTCGTCATGGCGATGATCCTCGGCGCTCCCGGCGCACAGCTGGTCCGGCAGTTCGCGGGCGAGGCCGTCGGCACGGCCCCGGCCCGTCAGGCCTTCTGGGGCGAGCTCGTGACGTCGCGCGTCCCCAAGGCAGCCCTGACCAACATCAGCGGATCGCTGCGCAAGCACTTCGTCCGTCGGTTCACCGCCTCCCAGGGGGCGACCGCGCTCGGGCGCGCGGTCCCCTTCGGCGTGGGCGCCGTCATCGGGGGCGTGGGCAACCACACCCTCGGGCGCAAGGTCGTGCAGAGCGCACGGTCCGCCTTCGGACCGGCACCGGCGGCCTTCGCACCCGGACTCGAGCGCTAGCGACTCCTCCCCCGCAGTCGGCGTCGCTCCACAGGCCCGCGGCGCCGGTGTCGGGGCCCGGCCCTAGCCTCGGGCCATGCCGACGACCAGCACCGCGTACCGCGTCCCGTTCGAGATCGACCGCTCCGCCGGGCCCCGCCGGTACCGTCTCGTGAACACGGGTGACGAGACGGTCCACGGGCTCCGGATCACCCTGCTCGGCACGGGGCTCCTCGTGCCCGTCGCGACCCAGCGGCTCCTGCCCGGCGAGGGTCTGGCCGTCTCCGTGATCGGCGTCGACCTCGCCCGCAGCGGCATCGCCGTCGTGCGCTGGTTCCGACCCGACCGCTCCGAGTACCTCTGGCGGTTCAGCTTCTGAGCGGGTCGACCGACCGTGAGGGGCCTAGCGTGCCCGGCGCTTCTTCTCGGCGACGTAGTCCGCGGCAGTGAAGGCATCGAGCACGGGCGGCAAGTGGCTCGCGTCGAGGCCGGTCACGAGCGTGGCGGGATCGACGCCCAGCACGACGGCGAGCCGCACGATGGTGTGCAGCACGGGGTTCCCGATGCCCCGCTCGATCTTGCCGTAGTTCGACACGTTCATCCCGGCGAGGTGCGCCACCTCGTCCTGGCTGAGCCCGATCCGGTTGCGCTCGGCCTTGATCCTCTCGCCGAAGAGGCGGGCGGCGTCACTCGTCACGGCAGGCACGCCTCATCATCTCGTGGCTCGTGCGTCACGCTCCAGATGCCACGCGCCCGGGGCCTGGGCGCCTCCCGGCCGCACCATCGAGGCCGTCATGCCTCACGCCTGCGAGCCCTCCCGGGCCGCGTACTCGTCGCGCCGCTCGACGAGCACCCGGACGGCCTCCTCGAAGCGTCGCGTCGCGGCGCCGGGCGTCGTGTCGCCGAAGTAGTGCGCCACCCAGCGCTGCAGGCGGTCGGCGGCCTCGACGTCGTCACCGAGGGCGTCGACGATGTCGACGATGCGCACGGCGTCCTCGGCCGACAACCACTCGGCGGCACCGAGGTACCCGTTCTCGTCGATCTCCGCCTCCGGCGCCACGGGTCGCGTGACGAGCAGCGGCTTGCCGGTCGCCAAGCGGTCGTAGACCATCGCCGAGATGTCGCTGATGGCGACGTCCGCAGCGCCGAGCTGCCAGCCGAGCTCGGCCCCCAGGTCCACCACGTGCCCCGCACCCGGGTCCGCCGCGTCGGCCTCCTGGATCGCCGCCACGATCTGCTCGTGCGCACGCCGGTACTCGCGGTCCAGCACGCCGCTGCGAGGGTGCGGGCGGTAGACCACGCGGTGCCGCCCCGACGCGAGGAGCGCCGAGACGAGCGACAGGCCGTGCGAGGCGATCGACCCGTACGCCGCGGCGGCCCGGTCGCCCTCCCAGGTCGGCGCGTAGAGCACGACGACGCGGTCGTCCGGCTCGAAGGGCGGGTCGCCCGCGACGTGGTCCGCCTGCGGCCGCCCGATCGAGAAGGTGCGCGCGTCGAGGTCGTAGTCCCAGAGCACCCCCGCCAACCGTGCCCGGGCCGCGTCGCCCGCCACGAAGGCGTAGTCGTACGCCTTGAACTGGTTGGTCGTCATGTACATCTTGTCGCTCTCGCCGTGGTTGACGAAGACGTGCCACATGCGGCCGTACCGCATCATCTGGAAGTTCTTGGCGTTCTGGTTGACGTAGAGGGTCACGGCCACGGGGTGCGAGGCCACGAAGGCCTCGAGGTCGACGACCTGGCGCGCGTAGACGACGGGCACGGGCGACTCGTCGAGCAGGGCGAGCATGGTCCCCGGCGACCGGACGACGATCGCGACCGGCACCGTCCGCGCGAGGGCGGCGAGCGGGGCGTACCACTGGCGGATCTGGTACAGGTTCACGGCGGTGTCGGCGAAGTAGACGGCGACCCGCACGGTCCCGTCGGCCGGTCCCGCACCGGCCGTGCCCCGCTTCTCGAGGGCGCGTCGTGCGGCCCGGGAGCGGACGGCACGACGCCCCAGCGTCCAGGCCTGGACCAGTTCGGTGGGGAGCGGCACGAGGAGGTCCTTCCAGGAGGAGGTGGTGGTCGGGAGCTGGTGCGTGCCTGCCGGCGCGGGCGCGACCCGAGGGGGTGGTGCGAGGGGGTCTCAGACCACGGGAGGACGACCCGCGCGGGTCATGCGCAGCACGCCGGCCCAGCCGACGGACCGTCGACCGCCCGGCCGCGTCCGCCACCCCTCGGCCTGACCTGCCAGCCAGGTCCGGAGGAGCTCGGGTCGCCGCCACCAGCGGAGCACCTGCACGCCCGTCCACGATGCCACGTAGAGGGGGACGACGGGCCACGGCAGGTTGCGCTTCGCCAGCCACACCCGGTTGCGCGCGTTCAGCCGGTAGTACTCGCGGTGCCGGGCAGGGTCGATGGCGGGGTGGTGCGCGACCAGGTCGCCCGCGTACCAGGTCGTCCTGCCCTGGCCCCACACGCGCCAGGCCAGCTCGATGCCCTCGTGCGCGTAGAAGTAGGGCTCGCCCCAGCCCTCGCACGCGTCGAAGGCGTCGCGCGGCAGCAGGGTCGCGCCCTCCCACACGGAGAAGACCGGGCCGGGCGACGCCGGATCGCCCTTGCGCAGCCGCGGTACCCATCGCCGGGGCGCGGCGACGCCGGTCGGGTCGACCACGCGCGGCTGCAGGAGGCCCACGTCGGGCCGCGAGCGGAGGAACGCCACGGCGTCGGCCAGGAACGTCTCGCTCGGCAGCGACGCGTCGTCGTCGAGGAAGAACACGTACTCCCCCGCGACCTGCTCGGCACCGCGGTTGCGCCCCGCGGGGATCCCCACGTTCTCGGGGAGGGCGAGCGCGCGCACCCCCTCGGGCAGGCCGCTGGGCTGCCAGCCGTTGCCCACGCAGACCACGTCGAGCTCGACGTCGCGCTGCGCGAGCAGCGTGGCGAGCCCCCGCGCGAGGTCCTCGGGGCGCCGCCCCTGCGTGAGGCTGACGACGCCGATCCGGGGCACCGCGGCGCTCAGGAGCGCACCCGCCGCGACGAGAGGATGGCCACGAAGTGCCCGACGAGCGCGAGCACCGACAGGGGCAGGAGGACCGACACCAGCACGCGGTCGGCCGTCGGCTGGCCGACCACGAGGCCCACGAGGGCGGCCAGGACGACGAGCATCGTCAGCTCGACGGAGTGGTACAGACGGTGGAACGGCACGAAGCGGGCCACGCTGCGGAGCCGGGCCAGGAGCCTCCTGCCGGGCACGGTGGCACCGCCCCGCTTGTCCTCCAGGCGGGTGAGGCCCGCGTGGGCCCTGGCCACGTGCACCATGTCGTTGAGGGCCTTGTTGAGCACGACGACGAGCGCGAGCGCGAAGCCGAGCGTCGTCCAGCGGTAGTCCTCCGGAGCGTCGAAGGGCAGGCCGGCGGCGCGGAGGCCCAGGACGACGGGGATGAGCGCCTCGGTGGTGTAGTGGCCCACCTTGTCGAGGAACACCCCGGCCGGCGAGCTCTCGCCGCGCCAGCGGGCGACCTCCCCGTCGCAGCAGTCGACGAGCATCTGCAGCTGCCCGAGGACGAGGGCGAGCAGGGCCCCGCCCAGGCCCGGCACGAGCAGGGCGAGGGCCGTGCTCCAGCCCACGAGGATCATCAGCCCGGTGACGCCGTTCGCCGTGACGCTCGTCCGCAGGAGCCACCACGTGAGGTAGGGCGAGAGGTCGCGCAGGTAGAGCGAGGCGGTCCAGTGCTCGGCGTTGGCGCGGCTCCGCACCTCGGGCGGCTGGGCGACGCGGCGCAGCTCGGCGATCGAGGCGGGCGGCGGTGTCGAAGGGCTCATGCGGTCATCTCCCCGTGTGGGACGTGATGTCGTCGGTGAGCGACAGCGCCCCCGCCAGGAACCCGGTGCCCCAGCCGACGTGGATCGTGGGCAGCACCACGAGCAGCCAGCCGCGCCCGGCTGCGCCCAGGCCGCGCGGGGCGGCCACGGCGGCGGCGGCGACGACGGCGAGGTAGGCCCCGGGCACGACGAACCCGACGGTCGCCCCGGCGAGCGCCGTGCCCGTGGCGACGCCGACGAGGCCCACGAGCCCGGCGGCGGTGCCGATCCCGAGCGCGACGACGGCGACGGGAGGCGCGAGGTAGCGGAGCGAGTTCGCCCGCGGGTAGCGCCGCGCGAGCTCGCCGCGCCACAGTCCCGTGGCCACGAACTGGCGGGCCAGGCGGCGCAGGCTCGGTCGCGGACGGTAGGTGACGACGAGGTCGGGCGTGAACCACACGGTGCCGCCCGTGGCGCGGAGGCGCCGGTTGAGCTCCCAGTCCTGGCCGCGCTTGACGCCCTCGTCGAAGAGGCCCACCTCGAGCAGGCGCTCGCGCCGGAAGACGCCGAGGTAGGCCGTCTCCGCGGGGCCCTCGCGGCCGCCGACGTGGTGCGGGGTGCCACCGAGGCCCACGCGGCTGCCGTAGGCGTGCGCGACGGCGCGCTCGAAGGGCGTGCGGCCCTCGGCGCGCATGATGCCGCCGACGTTGTCGGCGCCGCTGCGCCGCAGGGCGGCGACCGCGAGGCGGGTGTAGTCGGGCGGCAGCACGGAGTGCGCGTCGACCCGCACGACGACCGGGTGCACGGAGGCGCGGATCGCGACGTTCAGCCCCGCCGGGGTCGAGCCCGCCGGGTTCGGGACGCTCCGCACCCGCGGGTCGATGCGGGACAGCTCGGCGACGACGCGGTCGGTGTCGTCGACGCTGGGCCCGAGCGCGAGCAGCACCTCGAAGTCGCCCTCGTAGTCCTGGGCCACCAGGCTCTCGACGGCGGCCCGGATCTCGCGCTCCTCGTTGAGGACGGGCATGACGTAGGAGACGCCCGGCAGGGCGCCGTCCAGTGCTGCCATGTGCCCGCCTCGAGTCTCGGCGCCGTCCGGCGCGGCCGGGCGCACCTGCGCCCCTGATCCGCTCGACTCTAACAGGCGGTCGGCGGGCTCCCGCGGCGCGCCGAGGGGCGGACGGCCCGCGCCGTCCGCCCCTCGTCGCCGGTGCCGGGCCTCAGGACTCGAGGGTGCCCAGGGTCACCGTCGTCGTCGCCTCGCGGCCGTCCCGCACGTAGGTGAGCTCGGCGTCGGCACCGCCCGCGAGGAAGCGCACCTGGGCGGTGAGGTCCGTGCGGTCGGTGATGGGGATGCCGTTGAACTCCGTGACGACGTCGCCCTTGCGCAGGCCGGCCGCCTGGGCGGCACCGCCCTGGCTGATCTCGGCGATGAGGGCGCCCACGCGGTCCGCGGTGGGGTCGGCCGTGGCGTCGTTGACGCTCGCCCCCAGCAGCCCGTGCGTGGCCGACCCGTCGGCGATGATCTCCTTGGCGACCCGCTCGACCAGGTTCGACGGGATCGAGAAGCCGACGCCGATGCTGCCGGAGGACTCCCCCGAGCTCGCGATCGCGACGTTCAGCCCGATGAGGCGACCCTCGCTGTCGAGCAGCGCGCCGCCCGAGTTGCCCGGGTTGATCGAGGCGTCGGTCTGGATGACCGGCAGGGAGATCACCGAGTTGGCCTGGTTCTGCGGGGTGCCCTCGCCGTTGTTGAACGAGAACGGCCCACGACCGTTGTTGTCGCCCTGCTCGCCCTGCTCGGAGCCGTCGGCGGGAGCCGCGGAGCTCTGCACCGTGATGCTGCGGTTGAGCGTCGAGACGATGCCGTCGGTGACGGTGTTGGACAGGCCGAGCGGAGCACCGATCGCCACGGCACGGTCGCCGACGTTGAGCTCGCTGGAGTCCGCGAACGTGATGGGGGCGAGGTCCGTCGCGTCGACCTTGAGCACGGCCAGGTCGACCGTCGGGTCGAGGCCGACGACCTCGGCGGGCAGGATCCGGCCGTCGCTCAGGGTGACGCTGACGGTGCCGTCGGCGCTCGCGCCGTCGAGCGTGACGACGTGCGTGTTGGTGGCGATGTACCCGTCGTCGGTGAGCACGACGCCGGAGCCCGTGCCGCCCGAGCCGCCGGAGGACACGCTGATGGTGACGACCGACTCGGTGGCCTTCGCCGCGACGGCCGTCACGACGGTCGCGTCCTGGTAGTCGTTGACGGTGAGGTCACGGGCGGGGCCGGCCGCCACGGAGCTCGTCGAGCCGCCGTCGAGGGCGGCCGTGACGCCGGCGCCGCTGACGCCGCCCACGAGGGCCCCCACGGCGAGGGCGGCGAGGAGCGCGCCGGCACCTCGGCGCCGTCCCGGCTGCGCCGGCCCGGAGGCCGGGGCCGCCCAGGTCGACTGCGGCGGGGCAGGAGGCTGGTGCCCGGCCCCGGCGTGGGACTGCGGCGCCTGCTGGCCCGGGGCACCGGCACGCGGCGCCTGGCCGTAGGGCTGCTGGCCGTAGGGCTGCTGGCCGTAGGGCTGTTGACCGTAGGGCGCACGGCCGTAGGGCTGCTGCCCGTACGACTGCTGCGGACTCGCCGCCTGCTGGCCGTAGGGCTGCTGGCCGTACGGCGGCCGGTGGCCGGACGTCTGCTGCCCGTAGGGCGCCTGCTGGGCCGAGCCGGGCTGCTGCCCGTACGGCTGCTGCTGGGCCGAGCCGGGCTGCTGCCCGTACGACTGCTGCTGGGCACCGGCGGGGCGGAAGCGGTCCGGGTCACCGGGGGCGGCCGCGGACGACGTCGGGGGCAGCTGCTCCGTGGGGGCGGTCGGTGCCACGCGCTCGTCGAGCGAGCGCGGCGTGCTGCCGGGCAGGGGCGGGGCGCCGAAGGTGACGTCGCCCGCGTCGCCGGAGCCGGACCGGCCCGCGGGCTGGTCCGCGCCTCCTGCGTGGGCGTCGGTGCCGCGCTGCTCGTCGCGGTCGTCGGGCCGGGGCTCGCGGTCGGCCTCGTGGGGGTCGCGGGGTCCATCGTGCATGTCTGGGTGCTCCTTCCAAGCGTGTCGATCCTGGTCGCCGCAGCTGTGCGGCGTGCAAGACGCGCCTGGGAGCCGGCTGGACGCGAGCCATGACCCTGCCCGGCGGGGGCGCCCGGCGGGCTAGCGTGAGGCCCCATGACCGCCCCCGCCCCCTGGTCGCGTGCCGCGTCCGGCGCCCAGCTGCTCGACGCCTCCGGCCGGCTCGCCCCCACGATCTTCGCCGAGATGACGGCCCTGGCCACGGCCACCGGCGCCGTCAACCTCGGCCAGGGGTTCCCCGACGACGACGGCCCGGCCGAGGTGCTCGGAGCCGCACGCGAGGCCATCTCCGCCGGCGTGAACCAGTACCCGCCCGGTCGCGGGCTGCCCGTGCTCCGCGAGGCGGTCGCCGCGCACCAGGAGCGGTTCTACGGCCTCTCCCCCGACCCCGACCGCGAGGTCCTCGTCACGGCCGGTGCCACCGAGGGCCTCGCCGCCGTGCTGCTGGCCTTCGTCGAGCACGGTGACGAGGTCGTGGCGTTCGAGCCCTTCTACGACGCCTACGGCGCCCTCGTCGCCCTCGCGGGCGGGACCCTGCGGACCGTGCCGCTCCGACGGCCCGACTTCCGGCCCGACCCCGACGAGCTCCGCGCCGCGTTCTCGGACCGCACGCGCGTCGTGCTCGTCAACGACCCGCACAACCCCACCGGCGCCGTGCTCGACGACGAGACCCGGGCCCTCGTCGTCGAGCTCGCCGAACGCCACGACGCCCTCGTCGTCACCGACGAGGTCTACGAGCACCTGCTCTTCGACGGGCGACGGCACGTGCCCCTGGCGACCCTGCCCGGTGCCGCCCACCGCACGCTCACGCTGTCGAGCGCCGGCAAGACCTTCTCCGTGACGGGCTGGAAGGTCGGCTGGCTCACGGGCACCGCCGAGCTCGTGGAACGCGTGCTCACCGTCAAGCAGTACCTGACCTACGCGGGAGGGGCGCCCTTCCAGCCCGCGGTGGCCGTCGGGCTCGGACTGGCCGACGCGTTCTACGCCGATCTCGCCCGGTCGCTGCAGGACCGCCGGGACCTGCTGGCCGCCGGGCTCACCGCGGCCGGCTTCGACGTGCTGCCCTCAGCGGGCACCTACTTCGTGGTCGCCGACGCGGGTCCCCTCGGCCACCCCGACGCCGCCGAGCTCTGCCGACGGCTGCCCGCGCTCGCCGGCGTCGTCGGCGTGCCCGTCAGCGCGTTCTGCCACGCCGAGCTCGCCCGCGAGCACGCGTCGCTCGTGCGCTTCGCCGCGTGCAAGCGCGTCGACGTCCTCGAGCGTGCGGTCGCGGGACTGGCGGGCATGGCAGCCTAGGGCGGCTCGGCCCGGTCCGACGCGCCCTCGGGCCCGGCACGGGCCGACGCGCACGGCTCCGTGGCTCAGCGCGGCGCGACCCGCCAGCGGCGCAGCGCCAGGGACGGGTTCGTGCGGCGCACCTCGTCGAGCCGGGCGGTCGACACCTCGGCCACCGCCACGGCCTCCGCCTCGTCGCCGATGCAGACCAGGGCCACGCCCATCGGGTCGACCACGAGGCTCGTGCCCACGCCCACGGGCGGTGCGTGGTCGGCCGCCGCGACGTAGACGGTGTTCTCGATCGCGCGCGCGGTGACCAACGTGCGCCAGTGGTGCTCCTTGAGCGGCCCGCGCACCCACTCGGCCGGCAGCAGCACGACCTGGGCGCCCGCGTCGACGAGCGAGCGCGTCACCTCGGGGAACCGCACGTCGTAGCAGGTCTGCATGCCGAAGGCGACGCCGTCCACGACGAACGTCTCGGGCGGGCCCACCGGGCCGGGCTCGACCCAGTCCGACTCGCGCTGCCCGAAGGCGTCGTAGAGGTGCTGCTTGCGGTAGGTCGCCACGACTCCCCGCCCAGGCGCCACGGCGACGAGGGCGTTCGAGAAGCGGGACGGGTCGCCGGCCGTGGCGACGAGGCCGGCCACGAGCACCAGGTCGAGCTCGTCGGCGATCGCCGCCAGGCCCTGCACGAACGGCCCGTCGAGGTCCTCGGCGGCGGCGACCGTCTCGGCCCCGAGCTCCGGCGTGAACGACGACGAGTACTCGGGCAGGACGAGCACCCGCGCGCCCCGCGCGACGGCGGTCCGCGCCAGGCGCTCGGCCGTGCGCAGGTTCTCCCGGGGGTCGGCGACGGGCGCGAACTGCCCCACCGCGATGGTCGTCGTGCTGCTCGCGGCCCGCGCCGTCGACTGCTCGTCCGTGCTCACGCGCACACCCTACGACCCCTCGGTGGTGAGCCCCCGCGCCGCGGGGAGCCTCTCGGGCACGACCTCGGCGAGCTCGACCCCTGCCCGCCGCAGCCAGGGCGTCGGTCGGCGCAGGGACTCCGCCACGTCGCCCGCCAGCTCCCCCGTCGCCCGCACGGCGACGAACGGCGCCGCATCGCCGGAAGGATCCACCCGGCCCGCGACGAGCGCCACGGGGACGCCCGCGGCCCGCGCGAGGCCGACGACGTGCGACACCGCCTTCCCGTCCGCGGTCTGCCGGTCGAAGCGCCCCTCGCCCGTGACGACGAGGTCGGCCTCGGCGATCGCCGGGTCGAGCCCCAGGGCCTCACCCACGGCGGGCGCACCGCCCACGATCTGCGCGCCCCACGCGAGCAGGCCGAAGGCGACGCCTCCTGCCGCTCCCGCGCCGGGGGTCGAGCCGTCCGCGGCCACCAGCGCGGCCCAGTGCTCGAGGCCCGACTCCAGGGCCAGCACGTCGTCGGGGTCGGCGCCCTTCTGCGGGCCGTACACCGCCGCCGCGCCTCGGGGCCCGAGCAGGGGCGCCGCCACGTCGGTGAGCAGGACGACCCCCCGCGCGGGCAGGGGCAGGAGGCCCGTGAGATCGAGCCGGACGGCCGACGACAGCCCCCTCCCGCCGTCTGGCACCTCCTCCCCCAGCGAGTCCAGGAGGCGCGCCCCGAGCTCACGGAGCACGCTCGCGCCCCCGTCCGTCGAGGCGCTGCCACCGAGGCCGACGAGCAGGCGCGTGGCGCCGGCGCCGAGCGCCGCGGCGAGGACGCGCCCCAGGCCCCGGGCATGGGCGTCGAGGGGGCGCGGCTCCGCCAGCAGCGGGAGCCCGCTGGCAGAGGCCAGCTCCACCACGGCCGTGCCGTCCGGCAGGGCGAGCCACTCGGCCTCGACGGGGCGGTCGTCGGGCCCCGGCACCGTGGTCCTGTGGACGACGGCGTCGGGCAGTGCCCTCCGGAAGGCCTCGACGGTCCCTTCGCCGCCGTCGGCGAGGGGCACCTCCTGCACCAGGTCGGCAGGGCGGACCGAGCGCCAGCCGTCCGCGATCGCCGCGGCGACGTCGGCGGCGGAGGCCGTGCCCTTGAAGGAGTCCGGGGCGACGACGACGCGGAGGCTGCTCATGGGGACACTGTGCCAGTCGCCCGCCCGTCACGAGGGGGGATACGCGAAGAACCCCTGGTCCAGAGGACCAGGGGTTCTTCGTCTGTGTCGCGTTCTCGTTGCGGGGGCAGGATTTGAACCTACGACCTCTGGGTTATGAGCCCAGCGAGCTACCGAACTGCTCCACCCCGCGGCACAAGAAGAAACACTAGCACGGGTTCTGAGCGAGCACCAAATCGAGGTGTCGGGCGGGGACCGCGTCGCGGTCCCCGCCCCGCGTCACTCGCCCCCGGAGGCCGCGACGGCCGCCTCGAGGGCGTCCTGCAGGCGGGCGTCCGCCTGCGCGGCCGCCACGAGGTCGTTGTCCGCGTACGCGGACTGACGGTCCGAGAGCGCCTGCTGGGCGTCGGCCAGGGCCGCGTCGAGGTCGGCGTTGCCCGTGCTCGCGCCCGCGCCCGGCGTCGTCGTGCCCTCGTCGGCCGCGCCGTCGTCGGTCGCGCCGTCGTCCGTCGCTCCCTCGTCGGCGCCGCCCGCGGTCTCGTCGTCGGGCGTCGACGTCACGGGGACGTCGCCGTCGCCGGCCTGCGCCCCCGAGTTGCCGCCGAAGAGGCTGTCGAGCGACGCGTCGAGGGTGTCCTCGAACGCGATCTGCTCGCCGAACGAGGTGAGCACCTTGCGCAGCACCGGGTACGACGTGTCGCTGTTCGACTCGACGTAGATGGGCTGCACGTAGAGCAGGCCGCCGCCGACGGGAAGCGTGAGCAGGTTGCCCCGCACGACGTTCGTGTCGCCGCGCTGGAGCAGGGCCAGCTGGTTCGCCACCGCGGTGTCGGTGTTGAAGTTGGCCTGCACCTGGCCGGGCCCGGGCACGCTGTCCGTCGCCGGAACCGTGAGCAGGCTCAGCCGGCCGTAGTCACCGCCGATCTCGCCGGGCGTCCCGCCCGCGTCGCTGTTGGCGGCGAGGTAGCCGGTGAGCACGTTCCGCGCGTTGTCGCCCGTCTGCTGCGGGATGTACGTCGAGTACATCGAGAAGGCGGGGTCCTGCCCGGGCAGCTGCAGCGTCAGGTAGTACGGCGGCTGCAGCGCGCGGTCGGCGGCCGTGCTCGTCGGCTCGTTGGGCGTGACCCACGCGTCGTCGGACGAGTAGAACGAGTCGGCGTTGGTCACGTGGTAGGTGCCGAGGATCGCGCGCTGGACCTTGAACATGTCCTGCGGGTAGCGCACGTGGTCCATGACGTCCTCCGACATGTCGGAGAGCGGGCTCAGCGAGGTCGGGAACACCTTCTGCCAGGTCTGCAGGATCGGGTCCTCGGTGTCCCAGGCGTAGAGCTCGACGGAACCGTCGTACGCGTCGACCGTCGCCTTGACCGAGTTGCGGATGTAGTTGATCTCGTCGGTCGCGAACGTCGGGCGGGGCGTGTACGTGTCCGCGATGGCGTCCGAGAGGGCGCGCTGGCTCGAGTACGGGTACTCGCTCGTCGTCGTGTAGGCGTCCACGATCCACTTGATGCCGCCGTCGACGACCGCCGGGTAGGGCTCGCTGTCGATGGTGAGGTACGGCGCGACCTTCTGCACGCGCTGCGCGGGGTCACGGTCGTAGAGGATCTGCGAGTCGTCGTTCACGGCGTCGGAGAGCACGATCTGCTCGGACTGGAACTTGATCGCGTAGATGAGCCGCTTGAAGACGTTGTCGAGCGTCGGACCACCGTCGCCCTCGAAGGTCGTGGTGGCGTTGTTGCTCTCCTCGTTGCCCTCGGAGGGGTAGTCGAGCTCGATGTCGCGCTCGCCGTTCCCACCGACGACGGAGTAGGCCGGCGACTCCTGCCCGAAGTAGACGCGCGGCTCGTAGCCGTCCTCACCGCCGAGCGCCCCGTTCACGGGGATGCCCGACTCCAGGAAGACGGGCTGCCCGTCGGGCGAGCGCTGGTTGCCGTAGGCGGCCACCACGCCGTAGCCGTGCGTGTAGACGAAGGCGGTGTTGTAGGGCGTGGCCGAGCCGCCGAGCTGGTCGACGTTGAGCTCGCGGACGGCGATGACGGTGTCCTGCTGGGCGCCGTCGATCTCGTAGCGGTCCACCGAGAGGCGCTTCGGGAAGCTGTAGTACTGGCGGTACTGCTGCAGCTGCGCGAAGGCGTCCGTCACGAGGGCGGGGTCGATGATGCGGATGTTCGCCGTCGTGGCCGCGTCGCCGGCCAGGGCGCCGGCCTCGGCGTCGGAGGTCGCGTCGTAGGGCTCCTCCTGCACGTCCGCGACGCCGTAGGCCTCCCGCGTGGCCTCGATGTTGCGCGAGATGTAGGGCGACTCGACCGTCCGCTCGCTCGGGTCGACCTGGAACCGCTGCACGACCCAGGGGTAGACGCCGCCGACCACGATGCTCACGACGATGAGGCCCGCGGTGCCGATGATCGGCAGGCGCCACCGACCGATGATGGCGGTGACGACGAAGAAGAGGGCCACGACGATCGCGATGCCGGCCAGGATCTGCTTGCCCGGGATCCCCGCGAAGACGTCCGTGTAGGTGGCACCGGTGACGACCTTGCCCGTGCCGTCGGCGAGGGTCGCGTACTGGTCGAGCCAGAGGCTCACGCCCTGCAGGGCGAGGTAGACCGCCGCCGTGACGGCGAGCTGCACGCGCGCGGTGCGCGAGATGCGCACCTCGCGGCCGGTGAAGCGCAGGGCTCCGTAGAGGTAGCTCGTCGCGAGCGCGGCGAGGCCCGAGAGGAGCACGACGGCCG
The DNA here is from genome assembly GCF_054781095.1 of Frigoribacterium salinisoli. Taxonomy (NCBI): domain Bacteria; kingdom Bacillati; phylum Actinomycetota; class Actinomycetes; order Micrococcales; family Microbacteriaceae; genus Frigoribacterium; species Frigoribacterium salinisoli. The sequence continues at coordinate 129,469 of NZ_BAAGVB010000001.1, read as the reverse complement.
AGGCGAACGCCACGACGCCCTGGTAGAAGGGCAGCGAGAAGACGTAGAAGCCCAGGTCGAGGCCGAACTGCGCGTCGGTGCTGCCGAAGGGGGTCCGGTTCAGCCACTGCAGCGCGACCGGCCAGCGCGCCGACGACGCGATGCCGCCGAAGAGGCCGAGCACGACGGGGACGCCGATCATGACCACCCGTCGCAGGGGCTCGATGACCTGCTGGTACCGGTCGAGCTGCGCGTTGAGCTTCGCGTAGACCGGCCGGAACCGGAACGCGACCTCGATGCTGACGTAGACGGGGACGGCCATCGCCAGGAAGCCGACGAGGAACATCACCGCCCCGGCGATCCACTGCGTGGTGAGCACGTCGGCGAAGCCGAGCTGCTGGTACCAGAGGAAGTCCGTCAGCAACGACGAGAAGATGAAGAACGCGATCACCAACGCGGCCAGGACGGCGACGGTGACGAGGACGGGCAATCGGGGCGAACGTCGAACGGGTCGCGACGATGCGGATGACGTCAAGAGGGGGCTCCTGGCTGATCGTGGATGGTCCGCGCCATCCTACGGCGTCGCCCTGGGGCGGGGCCTGGGCGTCGTCAGCGGGCGTCGCAGGTGGGCAGGCTCGACGCGTCGCCGCCCCCGCCGACCGTCTCGAGCGTGGTCACGGCCTGGTCGAGCGTGTCGACGGCGTAGACGTCGAGCCCGTCAGGCACGTGCCCCACGACCTCGCCGCAGTTGGCCTCGGGGGCCAGGAACACGTCGGCCCCGGCGTCGAGTGCTCCGTACATCTTCTGGCGGATGCCGCCGATGCCGCCGACCGTCCCCGACGCCGTGATGGTGCCCGTGCCGGCGACGTCGAGGCCGCCGTTCAGCTGGCCGGGCGTCGTCTTGTCGATGATGCCGAGCGCGAACATCATGCCGGCGCTGGGGCCGCCCACGCGGTCGAGCCGCAGCTCGACGTCGAAGGGGAACTCGTAGTCGACGCTCACGCCGACGCCGAGGAGGGGCGGCGACCCGTCGGTCGACGCGGGCGTCACCTCGAGCTCGCGGCGCTCGCCGTCGCGCTCGACGACGACGTCCGCGGGGGCGTCCGTGCCGGCCTCGGCCACGAGGCCGCGGAGGCGGTCGACGTCGGCGCCGGTCTCCAGGCTCGTGCCCGACACGGCGAGGATCCGGTCGCCGACCTCGAGCACGCCCTCGGCGGGCCCGCCCGCGGAGACCTGGCTGACCACGACGCGGCTCGGGACCGTCGTGCCCTCGTGCACGAGGGCGGCGGCGATGGCCGCCTGCTGGCTGTTCTCCATGTCGACGGCGTTCTGCTCGTCGACCTGCTCGTTCGAGACGCCGCTCGGGTAGATCGCCTCGACGGGCACGACGGCCAGGCTCGGCCGGAACCAGGCCGAGAGCACCTGGGCCCAGGTCGGTCGCTGCTCGACGTTGCCCTGCACGCTCACGGTGAGCAGGTCGAGGCTGCCCGCCGTCGGGTAGGTCTCGGTGCCCTCGATCGTGATGAGGGGGACGTCCTCCCCCTCGTACTCGGCCGAGCCGAGGGTGTCGAAGACCGGGCCGGGCCGCTCGACGAGGTAGGGCGAGGGCAGCACGGCGACCACGACGGCGGCGAGCACCGCCAGGAGGAGCGCCGACCAGCCGACGAGGCGACGGCGGCGGGCACGGCGGTCGGCCGGGGCGTCCGCCGGGGCCGGAGGCTCGAAGAGGGCCAACGGAGTCCTTCCATCTGTTCGCCACGGGCGCATCGGAGGGAGCTGGGGGCGTGTTCCCCGTCCAGCCCGACGTCGTGGCCAGCGGCTAGCGTAGTCGGCATGTCTGATGAATCGCAGCGGGAGCCGGAGGACGAGTTCCGCGACATGCTGCGCCAGTTCCTGTCCGGTGACTCCGAGATCGACCCCTCGAAGCTGGCCGGTGCGGCCGGCCTCCCCGACGACCCCGCGTTCGTCGCGCGCCTGATGAGCCAGCTCCAGGCCGCGGTCGCTCGCAGCGGCGACGGCATCGACTGGAGCGTCGCCGTGCAGCAGGCGACGGCCCTCGCCGGTCAGGGAGCCCTGGCCACCGGTCCCGCCGACACCGCCTCGCTCGACCAGGCCTTCCACGTCGCGGCCCTGTGGCTGGCCGACGTCACGGGCGTGGCCGAGCTCACGGTCGCCCCGCGCCTCCTGACCCGCGCCGAGTGGGCGACGGCCACCATGCCGGTCTGGAGCCAGCTCGCCGAGCCCGTCGCCGCGTCGATCGCCGACAGCCTCACCGAGGTCCTGCAGCAGCAGGCCCCCGACGAGATGAAGGGCATGCTCGCCGGGGCGGGCCAGATCATGCGCAGCGTGGGCGGCACGCTCTTCGCGATGCAGCTCGGCCAGGTCGTGGGGCAGCTCTCGACCGAGGTCGTGTCGGGCGGCGACGTGGGCATCCCGCTCCTGGACGACCAGCAGGCGGCCCTCCTCCCCCAGAACGTCGCGGCGTTCGGCGAGGGCCTCGACCTCGAGCGCGACCAGGTCGAGCTGTACCTCGCGGTGCGCGAGCTCGCGCACGCCCGGCTCTTCCGTCACGCGCGCTGGCTGCGCCTGCACCTCATCTCGTCCATCCGCGAGTTCGCACAGGGCATCCGCATCGACACGTCGCGCCTCGAGGAGCTGGCCGTCGACCTCGACCCGTCGAACCCCGAGCAGCTGCGCGAGGCCATGGCCAGCGGTGCCCTCATCCCGCCGAAGTCCGACGAGCAGCTCGCGGCCCTCGCGCGGCTCGAGACGACGCTCGCCCTCATCGAGGGCTGGGTCGACGTCGTCACCGCGCAGGCGACCGCCCGGCTCCCCCGGTCCGGCGCGATCGCCGAGACCGTGCGTCGCCGCAGGGCCTCAGGAGGCCCGGCCGAGTCCGCGTTCTCCACCCTCGTCGGCCTCGAGCTCCGGCCGCGCCGCCTCCGCGAGGCCGCGGTCCTGTGGCAGGCGGTCACCGACGCCGTCGGGCACGAGCGTCGCGACGACCTCTGGTCGCACCCGGACATCGTCCCGACCGCCGCGGACATCGACGACCCCGACGCGTTCGTCGCCCGGCTCACGTCGACGGAGCCCCGCTTCGACGACGTCGACCAGGCCATCGAGGACCTCCTCAACGACACCAGCGACGACCGCCCGCGCGAGGCGGAGGACGGCTCCGCGGAGGACCCGGAGCGCTGACCGCCCGGGGAGGGGGCTCCTCCGAGCCTCCCTCCCCAGGGCCCGTCGACGTCCGGCCCGACGACGGCCCTGTGGACAAGTCCGAGGGCGACCCTCGCCGACGGCATCCTCGTCACGTGCTCCTCCGTCTCGATCCTCGTCATCCGGTCGCCTGGCGCGACCCGTCCACCCTCCAGCTGGGCGTCGACCACGTGGTCGCCGTGCTGACCGACGTCGACGGCGCCGACGAACGCCTCCTCGCCGCGCTGGCGCGGGGCGTCCGCGGCGGCCCGTCGGCGCTCGCGGTCCTGGCGAGGGCGCCCGCCGACCAGGTGGCCCGGCGCCTGGCCGAGCTCGCTCCCGCGTTGGGCCCCGCCCGCCCGGGACCGCCCGCGCCGGAGGTCGCCGTCGTGGGCGACGGGCTCCTGGCGGCGGCCGTGGCGGACCTCGCCGCGGCCTCCGGCCTGCTCGTCCGCCGGGCGGGCCACGACGACGAGGGCCCCGCCGCCCGGGTGGCCGTCCTCGTGGCCGACCACGTCCTCGCCCCGCGCGACGCGCACCGGTGGCTGCGCGACGACGTCCCCCACCTGCTCGTGCGCCGCGGCGACGCGCACGTCGACGTCGGTCCGTTCGTGCACCCGGGGGCCACGGCGTGCTCGCGCTGCCTCGACCTGGACCGCACCGACGCCGACGCGTCCTGGCCGGCCCTGGCCGCCCAGCTCTGGCGACGGACGGCACCGCCCCTGCCCCGTCTGCCCCGCGACCTGGCGTCCGCCCTCGCCGTGCAACGGTTGCGCACCGAGCTCGGGCTGCCCGGGCCCGTGATCGCCCCCGGCACCGTCCTGCGCGTCGACGTCGTGACGGCTGCGGTCAGCGTCCGCGAGACACGGCCGCACCCGGCGTGCGGGTGCGCAGCTCCTCCAGGAACCTGCTCGGGCGACGCTCCCCGCCACGCCCTTGACCGGAGCGGCTCCACGACAGCCGCAGGCGCCGTCGCGCGCGCGTGACCCCCACGTAGAGCAGGCGGCGCTCCTCGTCGACCGCACGCTCGTCCGTGGCGTACGTGATCGGCACGAGGCCCTCGCTGAGTCCGACGACGTGCACGCTCGTCCACTCCAGGCCCTTGGCGGAGTGCATCGTCGCCAGGGTCACGGCGGGCAGCGTCGGCTCGTGCTGGCCCGCCTGCCTCGTGAACAGCTCGTCGACGAACTGCCGGAGGGTCGTGCCCGCGGGCGAGGCCTCCGCCAGTCCCAGCAGGGCCGACAGCGACTCCCACCGGTCGCGCACGGCACCGCGCTGCTCGGGCGCCTCCTGCGTCCAGCCGAGGGAGCGCAGGACGTCGCTCACGGTCTTGAAGAGGGGCTCGTCGACGATGCTCACGGCGGCGCCCTTGAGCATCATGAGCGCCTCCTTGACCTCGCGCTGGTCGAAGAACCGGGTGGCCCCGTGCACGCGCGTGCTGATCCCGAGGTCGCCGAGGGCCCGTTCGAGCAGGGCGGCCTGCACGTTGACGCGGTACAGGACGGCGATCTCCTGCGGCGGGGTGCCCGAGCGGATCTCGGCGGCGACGGCCTCGGCGACGCCGCGGGCCTCCGCGCCGTCGGACGGGTACTCGACGACCGGTGGGGGCGTCCCCTCCACGTCGACGGCGGGCTGGAGGTGCAGGGCACCCGGTCGACCGCGCATCAGCTGGTTCGCCGCGTCGACGATGGGTCGCGCGGAGCGGTAGTTCTGCTCCAGGCGCAGGACCGTCGCGTCGTGGTACCGCGATGCGAAGCCGAGCAGGTAGTCGCTCGACGCGCCCGCGAAGGAGTAGATGGTCTGGCTGGCGTCACCGACCACGCAGAGGTCGGTGCGGTCGCCGAGCCACAGGTCGAGGAGGTCCTGCTGGAGCGGCGAGACGTCCTGGTACTCGTCGACGACGAAGAAGCGGTACTGCTCGCGGACCTGCTGGGCGACCCGGGGTTCGAGCTCGAGCATGCCCACCGTCGCCAGGAGGACGTCCTCGAAGTCGATCTGCCGGCGTTCGTCCTTGATCCTCTCGTAGGCGTGCTGCAGGTCGATCGCCTGCTCCGCGCTCACGTTCTGCGGCAGGCTGCGGTCGGGCAGGGCGCGTTCGTAGTCCTCGAACGTCAGCCGGGACACCTTGCGCCACTCGATCTCGGCGGCGAGGTCGCGCAGCGACGCGGTGTCGATGCGCAGGCGGAGGCCCTCCGCGGCGTGGGCGAGGAGCTTGGCCTTGCCCTCGAGCAGCCTCGGCACCTGACCGCCCATCGTCTGGGGCCAGAAGTACGACAGCTGGGACAGCGCCGACGCGTGGAAGGTCCGCGCCGACACGCCGCCGGCGCCGAGCAGGCGCAGTCGACCGCGCAGCTCGGCGGCGGCCCGCGACGTGAACGTCAGCGCCATGACACGGCCCGGCGTGTAGACGCCCGTCGCCACGCCGTAGGCGATGCGGTGCGTGATGGCCCGCGTCTTGCCCGTGCCCGCCCCGGCCAGCAGGCAGACGGGTCCCAGCAGCGTGTGGGCGGCCACGCGTTGCTGGTCGTCGAGGCCGGCGACGAGGTCGGCGGCGCTCGTCACTGGTCGAGCTCGCCCCCGTACCAGTCCTCGATGACGGCCCGCGCGATCGACGTGCGCCCCGGCAGGAGGATCGAGGGCAGGGCGTCGCGGAGCTCGTCGCGGCTGAACCAGCGCAGGTCGAGGATCTCCGCGCCGTCGGGGGTCAGCGTGCCCGGGTCGACCGGGTCGACGACCGCCCGGAAGCCCAGCATGAGGCTCGCCGGGAACGGCCAGGGTTGCGACCCCAGGTACGTCGCGTCGGTGACCCGCACGCCGGACTCCTCGAGGACCTCGCGCTCGACGGCCTGCTCGAGGGACTCCCCCGGCTCGACGAAGCCGGCGAGCAGCGACCAGCGGTTCGACTCCCAGAGCGCGTTGGACCCGAGCAGGAGGCGGTCCTCGGCGTCCGTGACGGCGACGATGATCGCCGGGTCGGTCCGCGGGAAGACCTCCTGCCGGTCGTCCGGGTCGCGGCGCACCCAGCCGGCCTTGTCGCTGACGAGCGGCCGGCCGGTCCGCGGCGAGAAGCGGTGCGAGGCGTGCCAGTTGGCCAGGGCCACGGCTTCGACGGCCAGCCCCACGTCGCGGTCGCTCAGGGTGGTGCCGAGGGCGCGGAGCGTCTGCCAGGCGTCGTCGTCGGCCTCCAGCGCCGCGGCGCCGGCCTCGTCGTAGAAGGCCGCGACGACCGGGGTGCCGACCGGCTCGGGCGAGTCGGGGTCGAGCGAGCGGCCCAGGTAGACGTGGTCGGTGGCCGGCGGCAGGCCCGTCGGCGGGAGCAGGGCGAGGCCGCCCTCGGGACGGACGAGCGTGCGGCCGTCACGGAGCGGGAGGACCCGCGTCGCGTCGTCCGCGAGCAGCTCGGCCACGGCCTCCGGTCGTTCGCGCGTGAGGTAGTCGCGGTCCACGCGGTGCCGGGCGAGCGGGAGGCGGGGCGTCAGCGGCGCGGGCATGGAGGACCAATCATCGCGAGTTGTCAGCGTGGCGCGGGGCGGGGCACCGCGTGGCTCGGCCTACCCTGAGGGCATGGCCCGATCCCACTTCACTCTAGCCGCGTTGGCCACGGCCGCCGTCGCCGAGCTCGACGTCACGGCCGCCGCCCCGCACGGCTCGTCGGGCGCCGGCGACTACGACTCCGCGCTCCTCACCGCCCGCGACGGCCACCACTTGATCGTGCGCGTCCCCCGCCAGCAGCGGGCCGAGGCGAAGCAGTCGGCCGACCTCGTGGCCCTGCGTGCGCTGAGCGTCGGCGTGCGCGGCCGCCTCCCCTTCGGCGTGCCCGCCTACAAGGGCCAGGCACCCCTCGGCCGCACCCGCGGGATCGTCTACGACGTCGTCCCTGGCCGCCACCTGCGGGTCCGCGACGTCACCGTGGGCAGCGGCCTGCCCACCTCGATCGGCCGCGCGCTCGCCGCCGTCCACGCCCTCCCGACGAGCTTCGTCACCGACGCCGGCCTGCCCAGCCGGACCCCGTTCGAGGCCATGCGCCAGGCCGCGTCGCTCGTCGACCGCGCCGCGGCGACGAAGCTGCTCCCGGCCGCCCTGCTCGAGCGCTGGGAGGCGGCGATCCAGAACGCGTCCCTGTGGCAGTTCCAGCCCACCGTCGTCAACGGCGACCTCGAGGCGTCGTCCCTGCTCGTCGACGACGGCGCGGTCACGGGCGTGCTCGGGTGGCACGACCTCCAGGTCGCCGACCCCGCCGCCGACCTCGCCTGGCTGCTCGGCGCGGCCCCCGCCGCCGCCGACGAGGCCTTCGACGCCTACGCCACGGCGCGCGGCCAGAGCGACCAGCAGCTGCGCCACCGCGCCGAGCTGCACCGTGAGCTGGACCTGGCCCGGTGGCTCCTGCACGGCACCTCGACGAAGGACACCGAGGTGGTCGACGACGCGGTGCGCCTGATGACCGCCCTCGTCGACGCCCTCCACGACGACGACCGCGGCGCCATCGGCTCCGGCGACACGGGCGCCCTCGACGTGCACGACGTCGAGGAGCTCCTCGCGACCACCGAGCGCCGCCACCACTGACGACCGGGACGAGCACCCGCACCGACGCCACCGTCGCCGCCCCGGCACACGGCCTTCAGGCCGGGGCGCGGCTCAGGCCCAGAGCGCTGCGGCGCCCTCCACGCCCGCCCAGAGCGCACGGAGCTCGTCGAGGTCGGCGACGTGCCGCGGTCGGAGCGCCACGTCGTCGGCCACGTAGTAGAGGACCGCGTCGATGAGGTCCGGGTCGATGTCCCGGTGCGCGGCGTACGCCTGGCGGTACAGGGCCAGCTGCAGCTGACGGAGCTCGAGGTCGTCGTCGTCGGTGGGGGCCCGCCCGGTCTTCCAGTCGACGACCTGCCAGCGCCCGTCGCGCTCGAAGACGGCGTCGAGCTTGCAGACGACCGTGCGACCGCCGAGCGGCAGGTGGATCTCGACCTCGACGTCGACGGGTTCGAGCGTGGCCCACTCCGAGCGCTCGAAGGTCGCCTGCAGCTCGGCGAGCCGGCGAGCGTCGTCCGGGTCGACGAGGCCCCGCACGCCGCCGGCGCGCTCGTCGTCGAGGTCGGTCTCCCCGGCCCAGGCGTCGAGGGTCTCGGTGCGGCCCTCGGGCCGGTAGCGCTGCTCGACCCACTCGTGGAACAGCGTGCCCAGGCGGGTGGCGCGGTACGGCCGCTCGGGCAGGGGGCGGCGCAGTCCGGCGGCGACCGCCGCGGGGTCGGAGACGTAGTCCTTGAAGCGCGAGGCCGGGACCCGCTGGGGCAGCCCGACGGCCGCGGCGCCCCGTCGGAGGGCGTCGCGCTCGCGCAGCAGCAGCTCGATGTCCGCCGCCCTCGTGCCGGGCTCAGGAGGCTCCGGCTCGCCCGCCGAGGCACGGTCCCGTCGGGCGCGCCCCACCATCGCCGCGGCACGCTCGACCTCGTCGCGTCGGCCCCCGAACGGCTCGACCGGCCAGGCGAGCTCGCGCCCCTGCTCGGCGAGCGGGTTCCCGTCCGCCTCGGGCGCCTCGGGGAGGACCCCCTCGGGCAGCACGCCCTCGGCGACGAGGTCGACGAGGTACCGGCTGGCCGGGCGGGGCTTGACGGCGGAGGCCCAGAACGAGCCGCTGAGCAGGAGCCGGTCCCGGGCCCGCGTCAGCGCCACGTAGGCGAGGCGGCGTTCCTCGGCCTGGTGGCGCTCACGGAGGGCGTCCTTGAACTCCTCGAGCCCGTCTGCGAACTCCTTCTGGTCGGCCACGCCGCGCCAGGCGAGCACGGGCAGCTCGGCCGCGTCCCCCCGGAAGTCGTAGGGCAGCTCGCCGAAGCCGAGCCAGCCGGAGCCCTCGCGCGGGGTGCCGGGCAGCTCGCCCTCGACGAGCCTCGGCACCGCGACGGCGTCCCACTCGAGCCCCTTGGCGCCGTGGATCGTCAGCAACTGCACCGTGCCCGCCTCGCCCGGTTCGGAGCGGGGCCCCATGTCGTCCCGGCGCTCCGCCGCGGACAACCAGGAGAGGAACCCGCCCAGGCTGCCGGTGTCGTCGGTCGAGAGGTACCCCGCGAGCTCGTCGTGGAACGCCTGCAGCCAGGGCCCTCCCCCGCCGGCCCCGGTGGCCGCGTGCACCTCGACGTCGAGCAGCATCTCCTGTTCGACGAGGGTCACCAGGTCGAGCAGGTCGAGCCCGACCCGCCCGCGCAGGAACTGCAGGTGCGCCCCGAGCGCGCGCAGACGTCGCAGCCCCTCGGGGCTGAAGGTCCCGAGCTGCCCGTGGTCCTCGGGCGCGGTGGTCACGAAGTCGAGCGCGTCGACGATCGAACCGTGCTCGCCGGCCGCGACGGAGGCCCGGAACCGCTGCGCGACGACGTCGTCGAGCCGCTGCTGGGCGTGGTCGTGCGAGAAGAGCCACGACGACAGGTCGCGGAGCGCACCCACGTCGTGCACGCCCAGGCGCCAGCGGGAGCCGGTGAGCAGGCGCAGCAGCTCGGAGCCGGCGGCCGGGTCGTGCAGCACGCGGAGGCAGGCGACGAGGTCGACGACCTCGGGCCGTTGCAGCATGCCCCCGACGCCGAGGACGTGGTGCGGGACGCCGCGCGCGGCGAGCGCCTCGACGAAGACGGGCAGCGTGCGCTTCGACCGGAACAGGAGGGCCGCGGAGCGCGGTGCCCCGTCGTCGCGCGGGACGGCGAGCTGGTGGGCGAACCAGTCGGCGACGGCCGCGGCCTCGTCGGGCAGGGTCTGCTGCCAGCTGACCTCGACGGTGCCCCGCGGGGCTCCCGGCCGGGGCTCGAGCCGGCCGACGGCGGCGTCGGCGGACCGACCGAGCTCGGCCACCACGGCGTTCGCGGCCTCGAGCACGTGCTCGGCGTTCCGCCAGCTCGTCGACAGGCTGTAGACCGCCCCGGGCTCGGCCCGGAAGTCGGCGGGGAACCGCCCGAGGTTGGCGGCGCTCGCCCCCCGGAACCCGTAGATGGACTGGTGCGGGTCGCCGACCGCCATGACGCCCGTGCCGGCGAAGAGCCGTGCCAGCAGCCGCGTCTGCACGACGCTGGTGTCCTGGTACTCGTCGAGCAGCACGACGCGGTAGCGGTCCCGCAGCTCGGCCACCACCTCGGGCGCGGTCTCGCACACCTCGAGGGCGAGCGCGACCTGGTCCGAGTACTCGACCAGGCCGCGTCGCGCCTTCTCGGCGGCGAAGGCCTCGGCGAGCTCGAGCAGCGGGGGCAGGGCCTGCACGCTGCCCACGGCGTCGAGCACGGCCTTGTAGGGCGTGCCCTTCGTCGAGGGCAGCCCGGCGAGGCCGAGGAACTCCTCGGCGAAGCGGCGGACCGGTCCCGCCTCGGTGACGTTCTCGCTCAGGGCGTGGGCGAGCCGGAGGACCGCCTCCGTGAGGGCGTCGACCGAGCGGCCCAGCGCGGCCAGCCGCTCGTCGGTGCTCGTCACGACGAGCGAGCGCGCGAGCTGCCAGGCGGAGGCGTCCCCGAGCACCTGGGACTCGGACTCCCGGCCGACCCGGAGGGCGTTGTCCCGGAAGATGCCGTTGGCGAACGCGTTGTAGGTGCTCACGGTCGGCACGTCGAACGGGTCGGCGGCCGCGGCGAGCAGGCCGAGGCGCTCGAGGTCGCCGATGCGCGCCTGGACGCGCTCCCCCAGCTCGCCGGCGGCCTTGCGGGTGAACGTCAGCCCGAGCACCTGCGAGACGGCCACGTGCCCGTTGACCAGCAGCCAGACCACGCGGGCGGCCATGGTCTCGGTCTTGCCGCTGCCGGCGCCCGCCACGACGAGCGCGGGCTCGAGCGGTGCCTCGATGACGGCGCGCTGCTCGGGGGTCGGCTCTGGCCGGCCCAGCAGCCGGGCGATCTCGACGGCGTCGAGCGGACCCCGGACCTCGTCGCCGCTCATCGCCGCGCCCCCGTCACGTCGCCGACGACGTGGATGCGGCAGGACCCGCCGTAACGTCCTTCGCAGTGGTCGTCGAGGCGGGCCACGAACACCTGCCCCGCCATGCCGCGCGCGGCCTCCTGCACGCGCCGGCGGAACGCCTCGAGGCCCTCGCCGTCGAGGACGCCCTGGCGGGACTCGCGGTACGGCTTGCCCCGCACGCCGTGCGAGACGAAGAGCAGCGAGGCGCCCCCGCTCGCCGCGCCCTCGCCCGCCGCCTCGACGGCACCGGAGGCCAGCGCCAGCTGGTACGAGGCGAGCTGCGGGTGCTCCTGCACGGCGGCCCCGGTCGGGGCGCTGCGCCCCGTCTTGAGGTCGACGATGAGGACGCTGCCGTCGGCGAGCCGCTCGACGCGGTCGATGGAGCCGCGCACCGTGGCCGGGGCGACGTCCAGCTCGAACCGGGACTCGGCCCCGAGCAGCTCTCGCCCCTCGGCGAGCGCGTCGCGGAGGTAGGCGGCGAGGGCGTCGGTCATCGTGCGGGCACGACGCCGCTCGGCCTCCGCGATCCAGGGCGACTCGAAGTGCAGCTCGTGCCAGCGGGCCTCGACGACCTGCCACAGGGCCTCGGCGTCGACGCCCTCGGCGTCCTCCAGGGCCGCGTGCAGGACCGTGCCGAGCCCCATCGAGGCGGTGGGCGCTCCACCGCCGAAGCGCTCGACGAACCAGTGCAGCGGGCACTCCTCGAAGGTGCCGAGCTGCGACGGCGAGACGGGCACGCGCGCCTCGGCGTCGGCCAGGTCGACGAGCGGGGCCGTCGTGCTGGGCTCGAGCAGGCCCCACCACTCGTCGGGCGCCGCGCCGGCCACGCGCTCGTCGGCGAGCCGCGCGAGCGACGCGGCGGCCTCGGCCGCGACGGTGGACGAGCGGCTCGTGACGAGCTGGTGGCGGAGGTGCCCGACGAGTCCGCGCAGCGACAGGGGGTGCCCGGTCGGGGCCGAGGGGAGGTCGCCGGGCAGGAGGCGGTGGAACGCGGAGGGGGCCTCGTCGTCGTTCTCGGTGCAGGACAGCACGACCTGCTGGGTCGCCCGCGACACGGCCACCGTGAACAGGCGCAGCTCGTCGGCGAGCACCGCCCCCCGCGCGTCGACCGACGAGGCCGCGGCCGAGCGCGGGTCGGTGCCCTCCGCGGCGAGCGCGAGCTCGTCGGGGGCGAGCAGCGCGCCGCGGAGCCGCAGGTTCGGCCAGACGCCGTCCTGGAGGCGCGCGACGACGACCACGTCGACCTCGGTGCCCACCGCCCCTGACGGGCTGCAGACCAGCACGCTCTCGGCGCGCGCCTGGGGCGAGAGGGTGTCCTCCGGGACCTCCGCGTCGAGGAGGGCGTCGAGGAACCCGACCGCGGGCGCCTCGGGGCTGCGCTCGACGAAGCGCTTGGCGGACGTGAAGAGCGCCACGACGCCGTCGAGGTGCCGGTCGGCCTCGGCCGCGAGGATCCCGTGGCCCCCGGACCGGGCCGACCACTCGGCGGCGAGGCCGCTGCGCTCCCAGAGCCCCCAGAGGACCTCCTCGATGCTCGCCCCGGACGCCGCCGCGCGCCGGGCGCGATCGAGGCTGACCGCGAAGCGGCCGGCCCGGGCGGCGGGGCGCGAGTCGATGGTGGCGAACCGCCCCGGCCCCGACAGGGCCTCGACGAGCAGCTCGTCGGCGCCGCGGTCGCCGCCCGCCGCGAGCTCGTCGGAGCGCAGCGCGAGCCGGAGGCGGCGCAGGGACAGCGCGTCGAAGCCCGCGAGCGGTCCGAGGAGCAGCTCACCGGCGATCTCGGCGGTGAGGGCGTCGCGGCCCACGGCGACGGACGCCGCGAGCAGCAGGTGCTTCGCCCCGTGCTCGTCGCGCACCGCGCGCCCGGCGAGCGAGGTGCGGGTGGGCACCTCGGCCGAGCCCAGCCCGCGGGCCACGCCCTCGACCTGACCACCGCTGCGGACGACGACCATCATGCGGGACCACGGCACGCCGCGCAGGAGGTGGTGCTCGCGCAGCACGCGGGCGACGGACGCGATCTCGTGGGCGGGGCTGTCGGCCCGGACGGTCAGCAGCGGCGGCACCTCGCCCTCGCCGGACGGGTCGTCGGCGTCGCGCCCCGCCGGGGACGCGTGCTGCTGCCCGGCGGCCGCGGTGCCGATCCGCGCCGTCACGCGCTGCACGAGGTCGCGCAGCGCGGGCCCCTGACGGTGGGCGCGCTCCAGGTGCAGGGTCGTCACGTCGGCGACGCCCAGGCGGGCGCCCAGCCGACCGAGGACGTCGGGGGACCCGCCGCGGTAGGAGGTCGTCGCGAGGTCGGGGTCGCCGAAGGCGACCACCGCGACCCCCCGGCGGACCAGCGCGCGCAGCAGGGCGAGCGTCGACTCCGTCGCGTCCTGCGCGTCGTCGAGCACGACCAGGCGCAGCCCCTCGACCACGGGGGCGGTCTCGCCCCGGTCGAGCGCGGCCACCGCGTAGTCGACCAGCTCGGCGGAGTCGAGGTGGGCGCCCCTCCAGGAGCCGAGGACGTCGTGGTACTCGTCGGCGAAGTCGGCGGCGGCCGCCCACTCGGGCCGGTCGAGGGCGGTCCCGAGCCGACGCAGGCCCGCGCCGTCGACGCCGTGCTCCGTGGCGCGCATGAGGAGCTCGCGCAGCTCGGTCCGGAACCCGCGCAGGGCCCGCACGGTGGGCCCGAGGTGGTCGGGCCAGGCCGGCCCGGCGCCCGCCGCCTCGTGGCCGGCCAGCAGCGTGCGGAGCACGGCGTCCTGTTCGCCGCCCGTCACGAGGGTCGGCGGGGCCTGCCCGGCGAGCCGCGCGGCGTGGCCGACGACGTCGAAGGCCAGCGAGCTGACGGTCCGCGCCAGCGGCCCGGGCGTGGGCACGTCGAGGCGTCGGGCGATCTGGTCGCGCAGGCGCGTGGCCGTGGAGCGGGCGGGCGTGAGCGCGAGCACCGAGCCGGCCCCGTGGCCGCGGCCCTGGACGTGCTCCACGACGAGCTCCACGAGGGTCGTGGTCTTGCCCGAGCCGGGTGCTCCGATCACGGCCGCCGTCGTGCCGTCGGGCAGTCCGAGGACGGCCCGCTGCGACGCGTCGAGCCGCACGCCGCGCCTCTCCGAGGACGGGGCGTCGGCAGCGGCCGGGGCGGTGGTGGTCACGCGCCCACGGTAGCGACCCCCCACCGTCAGCGCCGCCGTCCGCACCGTCGCGTGCGCTGTCGGTGAACGCGGGGGCGGCCGGTCGGAGGGTCGGTTATCGTGACGACGTGGACATTCGCATCGGCATCGCCAACAGCCCCCGTGAGATCACCTTCGAGACGTCGCAGAGCGCCTCCGAGGTCGAGAAGGTCGTCGCCGACGCGCTCGCCGGCGGCGGCACGCACGTCACCCTCTCCGACTCCAAGGGCAAGACCTTCATCGTGCCCACGGCCGCCCTGGCCTACGTCGAGGTCGGCTCGGAGGAGAACCGCCGCGTCGGCTTCGTCAACTGACCGTGGAGCTGCTCCCCGTCGCGGTCGGCGCGCTCCTGGTCGGCCTCCTGGCCCACGCCGCGCTGCCCGGCCGTGACACGCGGGGGCTGCTGCTCGTGCCCGGGCTCACGGTCGCCGTCGCGGCCGGGGCCTGGGTCGCCCTGGGCTGGGCGGGCCTGCCCCCGGGCGCGGCCTGGGCCGTGACGACGCTGCTCGCGGTGGGCGTCGCCGTCGTCGTGCCCCTGCGGCTCACCGGGCGGCGTCGGCGGGCCGACACGGAGCTCTTCGCGCGGCTCGTCCGCTCCTGAGCGACCGGTCCGCCGGCCGGGCGTCGTCCCCCCGGGACGGCTGCGAACCGACGCGCTCGCGGACGACGGTCAGGCCGTGAGCCCCAGGGCGTCCATCCGTCGCGTGTGCGCCGCGATGAGCTCGGTGAAGACGGGCTCCAGGCGCTCGTCGTCGGCGGACTCGTGCGAGGCCTCGATCGCGGCGCGCGCGACCAGCAGGGTGTCGCCCACGAGCCTCCTGCCCCACAGCGCGAGCCGGGAGGCGAGCTTCGGGTCGGCCTCGAAGGCCCTCGACAGCTCGGCCACGATCAGCTGGTCGTCGTCGCCCGGGTCGAGCACGGCCGCCACGCGCGTGCGGTGCTCCGAGGGCAGGCCGGCGGCGAGGCGCGAGAAGACGTCGTTCAGGAGGCCGGCGCTCACGTAGCTGGCGAGGATCGCCTCGTACCAGTCGCGGCCTGCCGTGCGGCGCCGGAACTCGTCCACGGCGCCCGCGTGCGGGGCCATCGCGTCGGCGGCGTCGAGGTCGGAGCGGGACAGCTCGCGGACGAGACCCTCGTGGCGCGCCAGCGTCGAGGTCGCGACCCGGCCGGTGACGGCCTTGGCGCGGACGTGCGGCGCGAGCGAGGCGGCGTGGCCGAGCGTCTCGAACAGCGACAGCTGGAGGTACGCGGCCTGACCGAGGTACACCGCGAGGTCGGGCGTGAACTCGCCCAGCTCGACGCGGGCCACGCGGAGCGGCTTCGCCGACTGGCGCGGTCGCGGACGAGCGGGGACGCCCCGTCTCGCTCTCCGTCCCGGCCATGACACCACCCCCACAGCCTAAGGGGTCGCGGGCCGGGGGTGCGCGAGCCGCTAAACTGTCGTGGATCCCTCAACGAGACAGGCGACCACGTGACTTTCACAGACCTCGCGATCGACCAGGACATGGTCGACGCACTGGCGGCGAAGGGGATCGTCGAACCGTTCCCCATCCAGACCCAGACCATCCCGCTGGCCCTCACCGGTCAGGACATCATCGGTCAGGCCAAGACGGGCACCGGCAAGACGTTCGGCTTCGGCCTCCCCATCATCCAGCGCATCGGCACCGACCCGGCCCCCGGCGTCAAGGTGCTCGTCGTCGTCCCCACCCGCGAGCTCTGCGTCCAGGTCGCGGAGGACCTCGAGGTCGCGACCTCGAACCGTCCGACGAGCGTCGTGAGCATCTACGGCGGCAAGGCCTACGAGGGCCAGGTCGAGCAGCTCAAGGCGGGCGCGCAGATCGTCGTCGGCACCCCCGGGCGCCTCCTCGACCTCGCCGGCCAGCGCCTCCTCGACCTGAAGCAGGTGCAGGAGGTCGTCCTCGACGAGGCCGACAAGATGCTCGACCTCGGGTTCCTCTCCGACATCGAGAAGATCTTCCAGCAGGTGCCGGCGACCCGGCACACCATGCTCTTCTCCGCGACCATGCCCGGCCCGATCGTCGCGCTCGCCCGACGCTTCATGACGAAGCCGGTGCACATCCGCGCCACGGACCCCGACGAGGGCCTGACGCAGGCCAACATCAAGCACGTCGTCTACCGTGCGCACTCGCTCGACAAGGACGAGGTCGTCGCCCGCATCCTGCAGGCCGAGGGCCGCGGCAAGACCGTCGTCTTCACGCGGACCAAGCGTGCCGCCGCCAAGCTGGTCGAAGAGCTGAACGACCGCGGCTTCAACGCGGCCGCCGTGCACGGCGACCTCAACCAGGAGCAGCGCGAGCGCGCCATGGCCGCCTTCAAGGCGGGCAAGAAGGACATCCTCATCGCGACCGACGTCGCCGCGCGCGGCATCGACGTCAACGACGTCACGCACGTCATCAACCACACGGTGCCCGACGACCACGACACCTACCTGCACCGCGCGGGGCGCACGGGCCGTGCCGGCAAGACCGGCATCGCCGTGACCTTCGTCGACTGGGACGACCTGCACAAGTGGGCGCTCATCGACAAGGCGCTCGGCATGGGCATCCCCTCGCCCGTCGAGACCTACTCGTCGAGCCCGCACCTCTACGAGGACCTCGACATCCCGGCCGGCACCCGTGGGCGGCTCAAGCCGTCCTCGGCGAGCGCCGCCGCGGCCTCCGGGGGCTCCCGCCGCGAGGGATCGGGCGAGCGCCGCACGGGCGAGCGCTCGAGCGAGCGCTCCGGCGAGGGCGGCGGCCGGTCCCGGGGCCGCTCGCGCTCCGCGGACCGCTCGCGCGGCAGCTCCGGCACGGCGACCGAGGCCGGCACGCCGGCGACGGAGGGCGCCCCCGGCGCGACCGGGTCCTCGGACGCCGAGGGCGGTCAGGCCCGCCGTCGCAGCCGCAGCCGCCGTCGGCGCCCTTCGGGCGAGGCTCCCCAGGAGTCCTGACACCGCAGCACCGTCGTGAGCGCCGGGCCCTCGGGCCCGGCGCTCCGTCGTCCCGGGGGCCGGTCAGCCCTGGACGGGCGAGCTGCCGGTCGCGGCCTCGACGATGCGGGCGAACTCGGCCGGGTCGGTGCTGTTCTCCCCCAGGCGGTTGGGCTTGCCGTCGCCGTGGTAGTCGCTCGAGCCGGTGACGACGAGGTCGTGCCGGTGGGCGAGCTCGAGCAGGCGGGCCTTGCCCGCGGCGGTGTTCTCGCGGTGCCGCACCTCGACGCCCAGGAGGCCCGCGTCGACGAGCTCGAGGAAGCTGCGCTCGGAGATGTTCGGGTCGCGACCGTGCGTCGCCGGGTGCGCGATGACCGGCACGCCGCCGGCGGCACGGATGAGCCGCACGCCGTCGAGCGGCGTGGGCGCCTCGTGCGGCTCGTAGTACCCGGCACGCCAGTGCAGGATCCCGGCGAACGCGGCGCTGCGGTCGGGCGCGTGGCCCTTGGCGACGAGAGCGTCGGCGATGTGCGGGCGGCCGAGCGTGGAACCGGCGCCGGACTGCGCGAGGACGTCGTCCCAGGTGAGGTCGTAGTCGGCGGCGATGCGCTCGACGATGCGCTCGGCGCGGTGCAGGCGGGCCTCGCGGGTCCGGGCGGTCTCGGCGACGAGCCCGGGGTGCGCGGGGTCGAAGAGGTACCCGAGGACGTGCACGCTCATGAACCCCAGCCGGGTGCTCAGCTCCATGCCGGGCACGAGGGTGAGGCCCGTGCCGGCGACGGCGCGGCTCGCCTCGGCCCAGCCCGCGGTGGAGTCGTGGTCCGTGAGGGCGACGACCCCCAGGCCCGCGCGCACGGCACTGGCGACGAGGTCGGCGGGGCGTTCGGTGCCGTCGGAGACGCTGCTGTGCGTGTGCAGGTCGATGGCGCGGGCGGGCATCCCCCCATCGTAGGCCGCGCGCCGGGCTGCCCCCCGTGCACGAGCGCGACCGGCCGGGGGCCGCCTCGCCGACGGCGGGCGGCGTCCCCTAGGCTCGGCCCGTCATGATCCGTCGCCTCGTCGCCCTCGTCCTCGTGCTCGCCCTCGCGGGCGTCCTCCTCGTGCTGCTCTGGCCGCAACTGCTCGACTGGCAGCGGATGCCGGTCGTGGCCCACGGCGTCGCCCTGCGCGGCGCGGCGGTCGCGGTGGCCGTCGTGCTCGTCGTGGTCCTCTTCGTCGTCGGGCTGGCCGCGCGACGTGCGCGCCCCCTGACGTCGTCGGCCGCCGTCCTCCTGCTCGTCTTCGCCGCCGTCCAGACCGGGATCGTGGGCGTGCGGGGCATCGGGCGGGACGACTTCAGCGAACCGGTGCCGAGCGACGTGACGGTGCTCGCCTGGAACACCCTGGGCGGCGCGCCGGGGGCGGAGCGGATCGCCCAGGTGGCGATCGACCACGAGGCCGACGTGGTCGCGCTGCCCGAGACCGACGCCCAGACCGCCGAGGCCGTGGCGGCCCTCATGGCCGAGCAGGGCCGCTCGATGTGGTCCCACACCCGCGACGGCCGGGCGCCCACCTCGATCCTCGTCGACACCGCACTGGGCGAGTACCGCCCGGCGACGACGGAGGACGGCACGACCGAGCTGGACCCGACGCCCGGCATGCCGACGCTCGTCGTGGTGCCGACCTCGGGCTCGGGCCCGACCTTCGTGGCCGCGCACCCCATCTCGCCGGTGCCCGGACGCATCGACGACTGGCGCACCGGGCTGGGGGCCCTCGCGGAGCTCTGCCGGGACGGTGACGCCGACGTCGTCGTCGCGGGCGACGTGAACGCCACCCTGGACCACATGGCCGGGCTGGGGATCGGTCGCGGTGCGCTCGGCCGGTGCCGCGACGCGGCCGTGGGCACGGCGAACGGTTCGGTCGGCACCTGGCCGACCGACCTGCCGCCGCTGCTGGGAGCGCCGATCGACCACGTCCTCGCCACCGCCCAGTGGCTGCCCACCGGGTTCCGGGTCCTCACCGACGTCGACGACTCCGGCAGCGACCACCGCCCGGTCGTCGCGCAGCTCAGCCGCACGGGAGCCTGACCGCGCCGCCGGCTCGCACCGCGCGCGACGGCACGAGAGAATGGTCGGCATGGCTGAGCAGCAGGCGCCCCGCGCGACGACGAACCGATCGACGACCCCCGGGTCGGACACCTTCAAGGACTTCATCTCGTCCCGGTGGGCCGACCGCGGCGAGCCGACGCCCTCCCCCCGGGAGCAGGCGGTGTACGCGGCGGCACGCCGGTCGCGCCTGTCGGCGCAGCGTCCCGGCGAGCGCCTCGTCGTCCCCGCCGGCAGCACCAAGGTCCGCTCCAACGACTGCGACTACCCCTTCCGGGCCCACTCGGCGTTCTCGCACCTCACGGGCTGGGGCTCCGACACCGTGCCCGGCTCGGTGCTGGTGCTCGAGCCCGTGGGCGACGGCCACGAGGCGACCCTGTACTTCCGGCCCTCGGCGGGTCGCGACTCCGACGAGTTCTACGCGAACCCCGAGATCGGCGAGTTCTGGACGGGGCCGCGACCCTCGCTCGCCCAGGTCGGGGCCGACCTCGGCCTGGCGACGCGCGACCTCGCCGAGCTCGACGCCGTCGTGGCCTCGAGCGACGAACGGACCCGCCTGGTGCGCGAGGCCGACGACGCGCTGACGCGGCGCTTCGACGACGTGCACGCGGTCGTCTCCGAGACCTCGGGCGGGGCCTCCCCCGTCGACCTCGTCGCCGAGGGCGAGGCGCTGGCGCGCGACCTCAGCGAGCTCCGCCTCGTGAAGGACGAGTACGAGATCGCCCAGATGCGCCAGGCGGTCGCCGCCACCGGCCGCGGGTTCTCCGACGTCATCGCCGACCTCGACGCCGTGCTGGCGCACCCCCGCGGCGAGCGCCTCGTCGAGGGCACCTTCAACCGCCGTGCCCGTGCCGACGGCAACACCGTGGGCTACGACACGATCGCCGCGGCCGGCGACCACGCCTGCGTGCTGCACTGGACCCGCAACGACGGGCCGGTCCGTGACGGCGACCTGGTCCTGCTCGACGCGGGCATCGAGCTCGAGAGCCTGTACACGGCCGACATCACCCGCACGCTGCCCGCCTCGGGCCGCTTCTCCGACGTGCAGCGCCTCGTCTACGACGCGGTGCTCGACGCCGCGGACGCCGCCTTCGCGGTCGTCCGGCCGGGCATCCGGTTCCGCGAGATCCACGCCACGGCGATGCGCGTCATCGCGGAGCGCACGGCCGAGTGGGGCTTCCTGCCGGTGAGCGCGGAGGAGAGCCTGCAGCCCGACCACCAGTACCACCGCCGGTACATGGTGCACGGCACCAGCCACCACCTGGGGCTCGACGTGCACGACTGCGCGGCCGCGCGCCGCGACCTCTACCTCGACGGCGTGCTCGAGCCGGGCATGGTCTTCACGATCGAGCCGGGCCTGTACTTCCAGCCCGACGACCTCACGGTGCCCGAGGAGTTCCGCGGCATCGGCGTGCGCATCGAGGACGACATCGTGGTGACGGCCGACGGTGCCGAGAACCTCTCGGTCGGCATCCCCCGCACGGCGTCCGACGTCGAGGCCTGGGTCGCCCGCGGCTGATCGCGACGACGACGAGAGGGGCGCGGACCACCAGGTCCGCGCCCCTCCGTCGTCGCCGGGTCAGTCCTCGGTCGGACCGCCCTCCGCGTCGGCGGCGTCGCGCGGTCCGTCCGCGGCGCGGCCCCGACGACGGGCCGTGAGCAGCACGATCGCGACGGCGGCCAGCGCGAGCACGACGATCGCGACGGCGACGCCCACGACGAGGCCCGCGTCGACCCGGGCGGCGTCGGCCCCCGTCCCGGCGTCGGGCTCGGCGGCAGGCGTGGCCTGCGTCGTCATCTCGGGTCCGGCCGCCTCCGGCACGGTCGTCTCCGAGGGCTCGGTCGCCGCGTCCGTCGCGGCCGTCCCGCTGCCCTCCCCGGCGTCGTCGCAGGTCGGCCTCGTCGCGCTGCCCTCGGCGGCGGGCGTGCCCTCCGGCGGCGCGTACTCGAAGGTCTGCGAGTCGGAGACGGTGTGCCCGTCGCTCGAGACCACCTGGTACGTCGACGTGTAGGTCCCCGCTCCCCCGAGCGCGACGGGCACCGAGGCGGTCGCCCCGGACACGGTCGCCACGCACGCCGTCTCGTGGTGCAGGCCGTCGGGTCCGACGACCTCGAGCACGTTCGACGAGCCCGTCCCGGACAGGTCGAGGATCGGCGCGTTGAAGGTGTACGACACCTCGTCGAGCGGCACCTCGACGACGGCTCCCTCGCCGGGATCGCTGGCGACCACGTAGTCGTGGGCCGAGGCCGGACCGGCGGCGAGCAGCGTCCCCGCCGTCACGAGGCCGAGGACGACCGCCGCGGCCCCCGGGCGCAGGAGGCCCCGACGCAGCAGGCCGTGCCGGGTCGCGCCCGTCATCGTCCCGCCCCGGCGCGACGTGCGCGCGTGAGCCCGAGCACGCTCAGCACGAGCGCCACGGCACCGAGGGCGAGGCCGCCGAGGCCCAGGCCGACGGCCAGCGGGTCGCTCCCGGCGGACGCGGTCGCGCCTCCTGCCGTGCCCTCGGCCGAGGCGTCGTCCGTCGCGCCGCCGTGCGCGCCGTGCCCGCCGTCGGTCGCGGCGGTCGTCACGACCAGCTCGGGCGCCGGGTGCTCCGGCTCCTCGCCGGAGGCCGGGGTCGGCTCGTCCCAGTCGACGACGGTGCCGTCGGAGTACCCCTGGTGCACGGGCAGGAGGATCGAGTCGGTCGCGGGGACCGGCCCGGCCGACATGCTGAAGCGCTGGAACTCGCCGTCCGAGAGCTGCACGCCCGGATCGGCGGTCCAGGTCACGGTCGTCGGCGCCTCGGTGACGGTGGCGCCGCCGATCTCGACCGGCTCGGGCAGGTCCGCCCGGGTGACCTCGGCCGTCCAGCCGGGCACGGGCTCGGTGCTCACCGAGGTGAACGGCTGGTCGGTGGGCAGGTCGACGACGACGCTCGTCGTGCCCGCGGTGGCGGACTCGTTCGGCACGCGGAAGGTGAGCACGGTCCAGCCGCCGGCGGTGGCCTCGCCGGGCTCGACGTGGACGTGGGCGGAGGCGGCGAGCGGCGCGGCGACCGCGAGCACGGCCGCGGCGCCGAGGGTCGCGGCCAGCCGGCCGGCGACGCCGAGGGGCGTGCGCGGCGTCCGGGCGCGGGTGCGGGTCGTGCGGGTGGTGGTGGGCATGGTGGTGCTGGGCATGGTGGTCCTGTCCTGGTCGCGGGGCGACCGACGGCGGCGCGGGGCCGCATCTCCTGGGCTGTGCGCGCACGCGCACGACGCCGCCGACGGTCGTCGGCGACGTGGGGGCTCAGGCGGGCAGGGGCGGACCGCGCCGCGGGAGGGCGACCAGGAACCGCGCGGCGACCGGACGGCGCACCGGCGCGACCACGGGCAGGAGGCGCGCGCCGGCCACCGGGGGGCGCCAGGTCAGCAGCGCCACGACCCGGACGAGGCCTCCGGCGAGGTCGACGAGCCGCCCGAGGGCCTGCTCACCCCGGCGCAGCGCGAGCACGGTGAGCACCGCCGCGACGAGGTGCGCGACCCACGGCCCGGCGGCGGCGCCGTCGAGGACGGGCACGACCTCGCCGCCGGGCGAGGCACGGAGCACGAACGGCGCGTGGTGGTGCGCCCCCGCGGGGCTCGACGACGTCACGCCGCCGGCCGCGGTCCCCAGGCCGAAGAGCGCGTGCAGGGCGACCTGGCTGAGCAGCACGGACGCGACGAGGCGACCGAGCGCGAGCCGGCGCCCGCCCAGCGCGACGCAGAGGGGCGTGGCGAGCACGAGCGCGAGGACCACGCCGAGCACGCCGGGCGAGCCCGCCCCGCCGGCGACGTGCGACAGGGCCGCGAGGAGGACGGAGGCGACGGCCGTCGCGCCGCCGCGGACGACGCGGGTCCAGCGTGCGGGCACGGCGTCAGCGCCCGTCGCCGTCGCGCGCGAGCGCGTCGCGGGCACGGGCGGCCAGGCCGGGTTCGACGACGACCTGGTAGTCGCTCGCCAGGACCTGGTGGGTCGAGGTGAAGTCGCGACGTCGGCGCGCGATCGCGGAGCCGGCGACGCCGTAGAGCATGCCGAAGCCGGCGCCGATGAGGGCCGCGGCGCCGAGCGAGGCGACCGACGCCTCGTCGGGGGCGAGCAGCACGAGCACGACGCCGAAGAACACGCCGAGCCAGAGCCCGCCGGCGGCTCCGCCGAGGGCGGCGCGGCCGTAGGTCTGCCGCCCCGTCACGCGCTCGACGGTCTTGAGGTCGTTGCCCACGATGGCCACCGACGCGACGGGGAACTCCGCGTGCGCGAGCCGGTCGACCACGCGCTGCGCCTCGGGGTAGGTCTCGTAGGTGCCGAGCACCTCGCCGCGAGGGAGGGTCGGCAACGTCGCCGTGCGGCGGCGGAGCGGACCCTGGTTCGTCATGCACACATTGAAACACGGCCCGCTGGCACGGTGGCTACAGTGGACTGGTGAGTGCGTCGAGGATCTTCGTCGCCCGGTTGGCCGGGTGCTCCGTCTTCGACCCCGCCGGCGACCGGGTCGGCAAGGTGCGCGACGTGCTCGTCGTGTACCGCCGCACGCAGGCCCCACAGGTCGTCGGGCTCATCGTCGAGGTCCCCGGCAAGCGCCGCGTCTTCGTCAACATCAACCGCGTCACGAGCATCGGCTCGGGCCAGGTCATCACGACCGGCCTCATCACCCTGCGCCGCTTCGAGCAGCGCGGCGGCGAGGTGCGCGTCATCGCCGAGCTGCTCGGGCGCAAGGTGTCCCTGCGCGCCGACGGCAGCACCGGCACCATCGAGGACGTCGCGATCGAGGAGCACGCCGAGGGCTCGTGGGAGGTCGGCCAGCTCTTCCTCCGCAAGCCGCGGTCCACGCCCTCCCCGTTCGGCAAGGGCCCGACCCTCTTCGCCACCTGGGGCGACGTCCGCGAGGAGCACGAGCCCGGCGAGGCGCAGAGCGCCGAGCAGCTGATCGCGGCCTACAGCGACCTGCTGCCCGCGGACCTG
This sequence comes from Frigoribacterium salinisoli, assembly GCF_054781095.1. Classification (NCBI taxonomy): domain Bacteria; kingdom Bacillati; phylum Actinomycetota; class Actinomycetes; order Micrococcales; family Microbacteriaceae; genus Frigoribacterium; species Frigoribacterium salinisoli. The sequence continues at coordinate 105,247 of NZ_BAAGVB010000001.1, read as the reverse complement.
GCCAACACGCTGCTCGACCTCTCGGCCGAGCGGCGCCTCGAGGTCGCCTCCGACCTGCCCGACGACCGGCTCGCGGACGTGCTGGAGGAGATGCCGGAGGACGAGCAGGTGGCGATCCTCGACCAGCTGGGCGACCAGCGGGCGGCGGGCGTGCTCGACCACATGCAGCCCGACGACGCCGCCGACCTCATCGCGCAGCTCACCGACGACCGCGGCGAGGCGCTCCTGCAGCTCATGGAGCCCGACGAGGCCGACGACGTGCGCATGCTGCTGAGCTACGGCAGCGACACCGCCGGTGGCCTCATGACGACCGAACCGGTGATCGTCTCGGCCGACGCGACCGTCGCCGAGGGCCTGGCCCTCATCCGCCGGCACGAGCTCGCGCCCGCGCTCGGTGCCGCCGTCTGCGTGACCCTGCCGCCCTACGAACCGCCGACGGGCCGGTTCCTCGGCATGGTGCACTTCCAGCGGATGCTGCGCTACCCGCCGCACGAACGCCTGGGCACGCTGCTCGACCAGCAGCTCGAACCGGTGCGGGTCGACGCGTCCGCCCTCGAGGTGACCCGGATCATGGCCACCTACGACCTCGTCTCCGTGCCCGTCGTCGACGCGGCGCACCGGCTCGTCGGGGTGGTGACCATCGACGACGTCCTCGACCACGTGCTGCCCACCGACTGGCGCAGCCACGATCCCGACCACCCGCTCACGAGCGCCCGCTCGCGTTCCCGACGAGCACCGCTCGCCACCAGCACCGGAAGGAGGCCGTCGGATGGCCCGCACCGATCGTGACGTCCGCCTGGACTCCCCCAAGGGGCTGAGGACCCGCGTCCTCACCGGCCGCGCGGGCCGACCGAGCCGCGACCGGTTCGGTCGGGCGACGGAGTCGATCGCCCGCAACATGGGCACCCCGTACTTCCTCATCGGCCTCACGCTCTTCTGCGTGCTCTGGATGGTCTTCAACACCGTCGCGCCCGAGGCGTGGCGCTTCGACAGCGCCGCGATCGGCTTCACGGCGCTCACCCTCATCCTGTCGCTGCAGGCCTCGTACGCGGCGCCGCTGATCCTGCTCGCGCAGAACCGGCAGGACGACCGCGACCGCGTGCAGTTCGAGCAGGACCGCCAGCGCAGCGAGCGCAACCTCGCCGACACCGAGTACCTCGCGCGCGAGGTCGTCGCCCTCCGCATCGCGATGCGCGACATGGCGAGCAAGGACTTCATCCGGGCGGAGCTGCGCTCGCTGCTCGAGGAGCTCGACCGGCGCGACGCCGACGAGGTCGTCCCGGGAGCGGAGCAGCGCGGTGAGCGCTGACGCCACCGCCCTCGAGGGCGCGGTCCGCGCGGCCCTGACGCGCGTGCTCGACCCCGAGATCCGCAAGCCGATCACCGAGCTCGACATGGTGGGCGACGTCGCGGTGACGGCAGGAGGAGCGGCCACGGTGGGCGTGAAGCTCACGATCGTGGGCTGCCCCGCCGCGGACGTCATCGAGCGCGACGTCGCCGCCGCCGCGGCCGGCGTGCCGGGCGTGACCTCGGTGGCCGTCGACGTGAGCGTCATGACGGCCGACGAGCGGCGCGCCCTCACCGAGAAGCTGCGCGCCGGGCGGGGGCCGCGCGTGGCCCAGTTCGGGGCCGACAGCCTCACCCGCGTCGTGGCCGTCACGAGCGGCAAGGGCGGCGTGGGCAAGTCGACCGTGACGGCGAACCTCGCCGTCGCGCTGGCCGCGCGGGGCCTGGCCGTGGGCATCGTCGACGCGGACGTGCACGGCTTCAGCATCCCGGGCCTCCTGGGCCTGGTCGACGGGGACGGCGCCACGGTCCGGCCCACGCAGGTGGACGACATGATCCTGCCCCCGGTGGCGCACGGCGTGAAGGTCATCTCGATCGGCATGTTCGTCGACGACTCCTCGACGGCCGTCGCCTGGCGGGGCCCCATGCTGCACCGGACGATCCAGCAGTTCCTCACCGACGTGTTCTTCGGCGACCTCGACGTGCTGCTGCTCGACCTGCCGCCGGGCACGGGCGACGTCGCGATCAGCGTCGGTCAGCTGCTGCCGCAGGCCGAGGTGCTCGTCGTGACGACGCCGCAACCGGCGGCGGCCGACGTGGCGGAGCGCAGCGGGCTCGTCGCGCGCCAGACCGGCCAGACCCTCCTGGGCGTCGTCGAGACGATGGCGGGGCTCGTGCAGCCCGACGGCAGCGTGCTCGACCTGTTCGGCTCGGGCGGCGGAGAGGAGACCGCACGGCGGCTCTCACGGGGCCAGGAGGCGCCCGTGCCCCTGCTGGCGAGCGTGCCGCTCAGCGTCGCGCTGCGCGAGGGCGGCGACGCGGGCCTGCCCGTCGTGCTCGGGGCTCCCGCCGACCCGGCCGCGGTGGCCATCGACGACCTCGCGGGTCGGCTCGCGGTGCGGGAGCGCGGCCTCGCGGGCCGTCGGCTGGGGCTGCGCGTCGGCTGACCCCGTCGTCGCCGAGGGTGGCGCCCGGGTCGGCGATGGACGACCGCGGCCGTCCGGTCCTCGGGTCCGGGAACGGGGAAGGGGCGCCCTGCATCTGCAAGGCGCCCCTCGTCGTGCATCGCGTCCGCGGGGGACGGCGACGACGCGCGTGCGTCGCGACCCGGCACGGGCGCGACCACGGGGTCGGGTCCGCTCAGGAGTGGACGGACCGGACCGGGTCTAGGACCAGCGGCTGTAGGTGCGGGTCGGGATGGCGCGGTAGCCGTCGCGGGCGACGACGACGATGCTGCCGGTGATGCCGACGAGGGCGGCGACGGAGAGGACGATGAGACCGGTGAACACGGGTGTTTCCTTTCGGCGCGCGGACGCACCGCGCTGATCAGCACTGAGGGAGGGAGTCACAGACCGGGACCAGGTCGACCGGACTGGGGGCGCTCACGCGCTCTGAAGACTTGTCCATCCTGCGCCTTCTGAAGCAGTAGCGCAATCGTGTGCTCCTTGCCTCACCGTGTAGTTTTGCTACATGGACGTCAAGCGCCTCGAACTGCTCCGCGAGCTCGCCGAGCGGGGCAGCATCGCCGCCGTCGCGAAGGCGACGCACCGTACCCCGTCCGCCGTCTCGCAGCAGCTCAAGGTGCTCGAGCGCGAGGCCGGGGTCGCCCTCACGGAACGCTCCGGCCGCGGCATCGTCCTCACCGGCTCGGGCCGCGTGCTCGCGCAGACGGCCACCGACGTGGCGGTCGCCCTCGAGCGAGCCCAGGCGACCTGGGAGGACTTCGTGGCGGCCCCGCAGGGCGAGGTGACGCTCGCGACGTTCCCCACCGCGGGGCAGATGCTCCTGCCCGGCCTGCTCCGGACCATCGCGGAGGCCCCCGGCCTCACGGTCGTCGCGAGCGACCACGATCCCTCGACCCTCGCCTTCGCCGACCTGGCCGCCGACCACGACGTCGTCATCGCGCACTCCCCCGACGGGCGCACCTGGCGCTCGAAGAAGGGCCTGCTGACGATCCCGCTGCTCACGGAGCCCCTCGACGTCGCCCTGCCCGCCGACCACCGGCTCGCGCAGCGCGCCTCCCTGGCGCCCCACGACCTCGTCGACGAGTCGTGGATCGGGGTGCCCAGCGACTGGCCGTTCGAGTGGGTGTACCGCGAGATCGAGCGCATCACCGGGCAGCCCACGCGCATCCGGCAGCGCTTCAGCGACACGAAGGTCACCGAGGCGCTCGTGGGGGCGGGCCTCGGCATCGCGATCCTGCCCCGCTTCACGACCATCGGCGTGCGCGACGACCTCGTCCTGCTGCCCCTGGAGGGCCTGCGCGCCGTGCGCTACGTCTCGGTGCTCATGCGCCGCGACCGTGCCGAGCGGCCGTCCGTCCGGCGCGTGGTCGACGCCCTGCGAGCCGAGGCCTCGCGCGTGGCGGCGCTCCACGGCGGGGTCTGAGCCGTCAGGAGGCGCGGTGCCGACCGCCGGTCAGGTCGCCTCGGAGTCGTACGGCGGCACCTCGCCCGCGGCCAGGGGCACCACCTCGCGCGGTGGCGCGGAGGAGGGCAGGCCGACGATGCCCGACCGCACCGGCGACCCGCTCGCCCCCGCCGCCCCGGCGACCGAGGCTCCCGTGGCCGCGCCGGCCGCCGCCGTCCCGAGGCGTGCACCCCGCGCGGGCGCGGGCGCCTCGGGCCCGTCGAGCAGCGCGTCGCGGATGATGCGCCGGGGGTCGTACTGCCGGGGGTCGAGCTTCTGCCACTCGACCTCGTCGAACTCGGGGCCCATCTCGTCGCGCATGCGGTTCTTCGCCGTGTCGGCCATGGTGCGCAGCGTGCGCACGAACTGGGCCAGCTTGGCCGCGTACCCGGGCAGCCGGTCGGGGCCGAGCAGGAACACGGCGATCACCCCGATGACGAGGAGCTTCTCGAACGACAAGCCGAAGACGGACACGGCAGCAGACTAACCGCTCGCCCCCTGTGCCTGCCCCTAGAGTGGGCGGCTGAGGAGTGACGTGTCGCACATCGAACAGAGCTGGAAGTACGCCGAGGACCTGGTGGTCGAGGACGACGTCGTCGCCGAGGCCCGACGCCATTCCCTCGAGGCGGGCGTGGAGCCCGTCTCCCCCGCCGTCGGGGCGCAGCTGGCCGTCGTGGCCGCCGCCTCGGGCGCGCGGTCCATGATCGAGATCGGCACGGGCCTCGGCGTGAGCGGTCTCTGGCTGAACCGGGGAGCGCCCGCCGCCACGCTCACGACCATCGACCGCGAGATCGACCACCAGCAGTCCGCACGCGAGTCGTTCCTCCGGGCCGGCGTCCCCGCGGCCCGCGCCCGCCTCATCACCGGCCGCGCCCGCGACGTGCTGCCCCGCATGAACGAGGCCTCCTACGACCTCGTGCTCGTCGACGGCGACCCGGCCGACGTCCTGGAGCACGCCGAGCACGGCCTCCGGCTCGCCCGGCCGGGCGGCGTCGTCCTCGTGCCGCACGCCCTGTGGCACGGCTCCGTGGCGAACCCGGCCCGCCGGGACCCCGTCACCACCGGGTACCGCACGCTGCTGACCGAGGTGTCGACCTCGCCCGCCGTGCTCGCCTCGCTCTCGACGGCCGGCGACGGCCTCCTGCAGCTCGTCAAGCGCTGACGGCACGACGCAGCCCCCGTGGTCCCTGAGGTCCACGGGGGCTGCGTCGGTGCTGGAGTGGCTGACTAGGCGTTCACGACGCCTGCGAGGGCGGCGTGGAGCTCCTTGGCTTCGTCGTCGTTGACCGACACCACGAGGCGGCCTCCACCCTCGAGCGGTACGCGCACGATGATGAGGCGGCCCTCCTTCACGGCCTCCATAGGTCCGTCGCCGGTCCTCGGCTTCATGGCTGCCATCAGTTGACCCCTTTCGTGGATGCTGCCACCATCATCCCGCATGCCGCCCCGATACCCCAAACGGCCGCGCGCGTCGCGACGGGCGCGGGGTCACGTCCGCTCCGGGCCGTCGGGTCACGGGGGCGTCCAGTCCGCTCCGTCGACCCACCAGCACCAGTCGATCCAGACCCACTGCAGGAGGAGCGACGCCACGACGAGCAGGACCCGCCACGTGCGGGACCGGGGCACCGCGAGCGCCCCGAGCAGCGGGAAGAGCGGCAGGAGGATCCGGAAGGTGCTCGACTGCGGGAACCACACGGCGAGCAGGTACAGGGCGTAGGCCGCGCTCCACAGGCGCAGGTCGACGCCGAGGCGACGGCCCCAGGGCGACAGCAGGAGGCCGGCGAGGGCGAGGACCAGGACGACGAGCACGACCAGGCCGAGCCCGCCGGGCAGCCACCAGTTCGCGCCCTGCACCCAGGGCGCGAAGGGGACGAACGGCTGACGGCCGATGTACGCGCTGCGCCAGGCGAGCTCGGTCTCCTCGTAGGCGCTCGGCACGCCGGTCACGATCCCGGCCACGACGGGCCAGGCCAGGCCGAGCAGGCCCGTCGTCACGGTCGCGACGGCCGCGTGGACGCGCTCGCGCAGCGGGAACGGGTCGCGGTCGCGGTCCCGCAGGCGCAGCAGCGCGTGCACGCCGATGGCCAGGGCGAGCGGCAGCGCGCCGGGCCGGGTGAACGACAGCACGAGCACGACGGGCAGCATCGCGACGTAGCGTCGCCGCACGAGCAGCAGGAGGGCGAGGCAGAGCAAGAACGCGAACATCGCCTCCGCGTAGCCCAGCTGCAGCAGCGGCGACACGGGCGCGACGCAGAACAGGACGACCCCGAACGTCGCGGACCCCTCGGGCAGCACGGTGCTGAGCAGGCGGTGGAGCAGCAGCGCGGCCCCCGCGCCGAAGGCCACCGAGACGACCACCGCGAGCGGGGCGAAGCCGGCGCCCGTGAGCTCCATGAGCGCCCGGATCGTGAACGGGTAGGCGGGCATGAACGCCCAGGCGTTCTCGGCGACGTGCCCGTCGGGCGTGACGGGGAGCGTCGTCGGGTAGCCGACGACCGCGATGATCTCGTACCAGCGGGCGTCCCAGAGGTTCGCGAAGGCCACGTAGCCGGGGTGGGCCAGCGTCCAGGCGTTGACCTCCTGCCGACCGGCGAACGACAGCAGGAACGCCGTGCTCACCGCCCTCGACGCCGCGAGCACGACGAGCACGCGGAGCCACCACGGGGCGGCCCGCCACCGGTCCGCGACGAGACGGGCCGGTCCTCCTGCCGTCGGGGTCCGCGGGGCGGCGTCGGGAGGGCTCAGGCGGACAGCCACGCCCGCAGCCCGCGCTCGTTCTCGAGGACCTGCTCGACGGGCACGCGCTCGTGGTCGTGGTGCGCCAGCTGCGGGTCGCCGGGGCCGTAGTTGACGGCGGGGACGCCGAGGGCCGAGAAGCGGGCGACGTCCGTCCAGCCGTACTTGGGGCCGGGCTCGCCGCCGACCGCGGCCACGAACTGCTGCGCGAGCGGCGCGTCGAGGCCGGGCCGCGCGCCGGGCGCGAGGTCGACGACGCGCACGTCGAAGCCGTCGAAGAGCTCGCGCAGGTGGGCCACGGCCTCGTCCGTGCTGCGGCTCGGCGCGAAGCGGTAGTTGACGTGCACCATGCACTCGTCGGGGACCACGTTGCCCGCGACGCCGCCCGTGATGCCCACGGCGTTGAGCCCCTCGCGGTACACCAGGCCGTCGACCTCGACCTCGCGCGCCTCGTACGACGCCAGGAGGTCGAGGACCGGTGCGGCGCGGTGGATCGCGTTGTCGCCGATCCAGGACCGGGCACTGTGCGACCGGCGTCCGAAGGTGCGCACCTCGACGCGCAGGTTGCCGTTGCAGCCCCCCTCGACCCTGCTGTTCGTGGGCTCGCCGAGGATCGCGAAGTCGGCCTCGAGCAGCTCGGGGCGCGTGCGGGCGAGGCGGCCCAGGCCGTTGAGCGAGTCCGCCACCTCCTCGTGGTCGTACCAGACCCACGTGACGTCGACGACGGGGTCGACGAGCTCGACCGCGAGCGCCAGGTGCACCGCGCTGCCGGCCTTCATGTCGACGGTGCCGCGGCCCCAGAGGTACTCCACCCCGCCCTCGGTCTCGTACCGGCAGGGCAGGTTCACGTCGTCGGCCAGGGGCACCGTGTCGATGTGGCCCGCGACGACGACGCGCTGGTCGCGGCCGAGGTGGGTGCGGGCGACGAGGGCGTCGCCGTCGCGCACGACCTCGAGATGGGCCGCCTGCGCCAGGGTCTCCTCGATGCGGTCGACGATCGTGGCCTCGTCCCCCGAGACGCTCTCGACGTCGCAGAGCTGCCTCGTGAGGTCGACGGTCGAGGTGCTGAGGTCGAAGGCGGCCATGCACCCGAGTGTAGGGGCGGCTCCCCGGGACGCCGCCGGGGCTCCGGGCGGGGCTCGGGGCGGCGTCCGGGCGGGGCACTACCCTCGGGGGCATGACCACCGACGCCACCGCCCCCACGCACGCCCACGGCTACGGGCTCGCCACCGTGTCCGCCGGCGGCACCACGCTCGACACCTGGTACCCCTCCCCCGCGCTCGGCGCGCTGCCCGCCGACCGCGACCCCGAGATCGTGCCCGCCGAGCTCGCCGACGCCGCCGGCCCCGACGCCCGCCGGGCCGTGGAGCTCGTCCCCGTGACGACCGAGATCGACCTGGCCGCGCCTCCTGCGTCGACGCCCGACGCCTACCTGCGCCTGCACCTCCTCAGCCACCTGCTCGTCGCCCCGGGCACGATCAACCTCGACGGCGTCTTCGCCCACCTGCCCATCGTCGTCTGGACCACCGCGGGCCCCGTGCACCCCGACGACTTCGTGCGCCTGCGTCCCGGCCTGCAGCGCGCCGGCATCACGACCACAGGCGTCGACAAGTTCCCGCGCCTGCTCGACTACGTGTTCCCCGACCGGGTGCGCATCGCCGACGCCTCGCGCGTGCGGCTCGGCGCCCACCTGGCGCCCGGCACGACCGTCATGCACGAGGGCTTCGTCAACTTCAACGCGGGCACGCTGGGCGCGTCGATGGTCGAGGGACGCATCTCGCAGGGCGTCGTCGTGGGCGACGGCTCCGACATCGGCGGCGGCGCCTCGATCATGGGCACGCTCTCGGGCGGCGGCACGCAGCGCATCACGATCGGCGAGCGCTCGCTGCTCGGCGCCAACAGCGGCATCGGCATCTCGATCGGCGACGACAGCATCGTCGAGGCCGGCCTCTACGTCACCGCCGGCACGAAGGTCGTCGTCGTCGGCGGCACCCCCACGCACGACGGTCGCCCGCAGACCGTCAAGGCCGTCGAGCTCTCCGGCCAGCCCGGGCTGCTCTTCCGCCGCAACTCGCTCACGGGGGCCGTCGAGGTCCTGCCGCGCAGCGGCCACGGCATCCAGCTGAACGCCCAGCTGCACGCGTAGCCCCCGGCACGACGACGGCCCCTGCTCCGCGGAGCAGGGGCCGTCGTCACGAGCGGCAGGAGGCGCGGCTCAGCGGGTGGGCCAGTCGCGCTGCGCCTCGCCCAGGTACAGCTGCTGCGGGCGGCCGATCTTCGTGGTGGGGTCGGTGGCCATCTCGCGCCAGTGCGCGATCCAGCCGGGCAGGCGGCCGATGGCGAAGAGCACCGTGAACATGCGGGTCGGGAACCCCATGGCCTTGTAGATGACGCCCGTGTAGAAGTCGACGTTGGGGTAGAGCTTGCGCTCGACGAAGTAGTCGTCGGCGAGGGCGATCGCCTCGAGCTCCATGGCGATGTCGAGCAGGTCGTCCTTCACGCCGAGGGCCTGGAGCACCTCGGTGGCGCTCTCCTTCACGAGCTTCGCGCGCGGGTCGTAGTTCTTGTAGACCCGGTGGCCGAAGCCCATGAGCTTGACGCCGTCCTCCTTGTTCTTCACCCGCTCGACGAAGCGCTCGACGCCCTCGCCCGAGCGCTTGATGTCGGCGAGCATGGTGAGCACCGCCTCGTTGGCGCCGCCGTGGAGCGGGCCGTAGAGGGCGCTGATGCCGGCGGAGACGGACGAGAAGAGGTTCGCCTGGGTCGAGCCGACGAGGCGGACGGTCGACGTCGACGCGTTCTGCTCGTGGTCCTCGTGCAGGATCAGGAGGCGCTCGAGCGCCTTCGAGAGCACCGGGTCGACCTCGTACGGCTCGGCCATGGTGCCGAAGTTGAGCTTGAGGAAGTTGTCGGCGAAGCTCAGCGAGTTGTCGGGGTAGAGGAACGCCTGGCCGAGGCTCTTCTTGTGGGCGTACGCCGCGATGACGGGCAGCTTCGCGAGCAGGCGCACGGTCTGCAGCTCGATCTGCTCGGGGTCGGTGACGCTCATCGAGCCCTGGTAGAAGGTGCCGAGCGCACCGACGGCGCTGGACAGCACCGACATGGGGTGCGCGTCGTGCGGCAGGGCGTCGAAGAAGCGGCGCAGGTCTTCGTGCAGCAGCGTGTGGCGGCGCACGCGGGCGTCGAAGTCGGCCAGCTCGGAGGCGCTCGGCAGCTCGCCGTGGATGAGCAGCCAGGCCGTCTCGAGGTAGTTGGAGTTCGCCGCGACCTGCTCGATCGGGTACCCGCGGTAGCGGAGGATCCCCTCGTCCCCGTCGATGTAGGTGATCTTGGACCGCGTCGCCGAGGTGTTCACGAAGCCCGTGTCGAGCGTCGTGAAGCCCGTCTGCTTGGTGAACGTCGAGATGTCGATCGCCGACGCTCCCTGGGTGCTCGGCACGATCGGGAACTCGGCAGTGCCCCCCGGGAACTGCAGTGTGGCCTTCTGAGCGTCATTGGCAACAGTCACGTCGCCCACCCTACCGGGCAGGAGGTCCGGGCCGGGGCCTCGTCCGGGTCCGGCCCGTCGGTCCGCCGGTCGACCGCTCGGTGGTGCCGGGTCAGACGGCCAGTCGTCCGGCGGCGGCCGCGATGCGCTCGTCGGTGGTGGTCAGCGCGACGCGCACGTGCCGTCTCCCGTCGTCGCCGTAGAAGGAGCCCGGAGCCACGAGGACGCCCCGCTCGGCGAACCACGCGACCGTGGCGTCGGCGGGCTCGCCCCTGGTGGCCCAGAGGTAGAGGCCGGCCTCGCTGCGGTCGATCGTGAAGCCCGCGGCCTCGAGCGCGGGGCGCAGCACGGCGCGGCGCGCGGCGTAGCGGGCCTTCTGCTCGGCGACGTGGGCGTCGTCGGAGAGGGCGACGCGCATCGCCTCTTGCACGGGTGCGGGCGGCATGAGCCCGGCGTGCTTGCGGACGGCGAGCAGCTCGGCGACGACGCGCGGGCAGCCCGCGACGAAGCCGGCCCGGTAGCCGGCGAGGTTCGACTGCTTGCTCAGCGAGTACACCGACACGACGCCGTCGAGCGAGTCGCCGACGACGGCGGGGTCGAGCACCGAGGGCGTGGGACGCTCGGCCCACTCGCCCTCCCAGCCGAGCTCGGCGTAGCACTCGTCGCCGGCCAGGACGGCACCGAGCTCGCGGGCGCGCTCGACCGCGGCCCGCAGGGCCGGCACGTCGAGCACGGCACCGTCGGGGTTGCCCGGGCTGTTCAGCCAGACCAGCCGGGTGCTCTCGGGCCACTCGGCGGGGTCGTCGCTCGCCAGGACGTCGGCGCCGACGAGCGCCGCTCCGAGCGCGTAGGTCGGGTAGGCGTTCCGCGGGTGCACGACGGTGTCGCCGGGGCCGAGGCCGAGCCACAGCGCCAGGCCCGCGATGAGCTCCTTCGAGCCGATGGTGGGTAGCACGTGCCGGTCGTCGAGCCCGGGGACCCCGCGCCGCCGGGCGTACCACTCGGCGATCGCGGCGCGGAGGGCCGGGGTGCCGGCGACCTGCGGGTAGGCGTGCGCGTCGGTGGCGTCGCGCAGGGCCTCGCGGATGACGTCGGGCGTGGGGTCGACCGGGGACCCGACCGAGAGGTCGACGAGACCGCCCTCGTGCGCTCGAGCGGTGGCGGCGTGGGCCGCCAGCGAGTCCCAGGGGAAGTCGGGCAGGTCGAGCGCCACGGTCGACTACGCGCCGGGCGTGGCCTGCGGGGGCAGGGCGGAGACGAGCGGGTGGTCCTTGTCGATGACCCCGACCTTCGCGGCACCGCCGGGCGAGCCGATCCCGTCGAAGAACTCGACGTTGGCCTTGTAGTAGTCGGCCCACTGGTCGGGGACGTCGTCCTCGTAGTAGATCGCCTCGACGGGGCAGACGGGCTCACAGGCGCCGCAGTCCACGCACTCGTCGGGGTGGATGTAGAGCATGCGGTCGCCCTCGTAGATGCAGTCGACGGGGCACTCGTCGATGCACGCGCGATCCTTCACGTCGACACAGGGCAGGGCGATCACGTACGTCACGGCTGGGGGGTTCCCTTCGATCCGGGCAAGGAGTCCATCGTAGCCCCGCGCCCCTCCAGGCGCGGCCAGGCGAGCACGAGCCCCAGCGCGACGGCGGCCCCGAAGGTCCAGAGCAGCCCTCGGTCGTCGGCGGGCACCAGCACGGAGCCGCCCGCGCTGGGGAACGAGAAGAGTACGATCACGGCCAGGGCGCCGACGCCGGCCGCGGCCACGACACGGCGCGAGCCGAACACGAGCCGGAACCCCACCCCGAGCAGCACGACGGCGGCCAGGCTCAGCACGAGGCCGGTCCAGAGGGGCTGCCCGGCGACGGTCGTGGTGATGCGGTGCCCGACGGTGCCGATGGCGGCGAACAGGGCGCCGGCGACGCCGGCCAGCACGAGCGCGGTGGCCTTCGACCCGGTCGGCTCGCCCGCCCAGTCGACGCTCGTCCGCCCGCGGGCGCCGCCCGGCTCGGCCAGGTGGCGGAACGTCTCGCTCGCGGCGACGGGCGTCACGGCGCCGTGCGGCCACCGCAGGCCCGGTCGCCCCTCGGGGAGGTCGACGACCTCGACCTGGCTGCGGTGGTCGCGGAGGGCCGCCAGGAGGCGCGAGGCGACGGGCCGGACGTCCACGCGGACGACGTCGGGGTCGACGGCCAGGGCCTCGGCCTCGGCGCCCTCGGCCTCGGCGGCGCCGGCCAGCACGGCGAAGAACGGCACGCCGGTGAGCCGGGCCACGCGGAGGGCGACGCGGTGGACGCGGACGTGGTCGGGGTGGTGGTAGCCGCCGTCCTCGTCGTAGCTGACGATGGCCGTCGGACGCAGCGACTCGACGACCGCTGCCAGGTCGGAGACGAGCTCGCCGGACTCGGCGGCGCAGAGGGCGTCGGGGTGCAGGTCGGGGGTGGGGCCCGCGACGCCCTCGGCCTCCCACACCATGCCGCTGTCGCGGTACCGGCGGGCGGGCAGCCCGGCCGTGCGGGCCTCCGGCGCCCCGAGGAACCGGTGGTCGCGCACGCCGAGGTCCCGCATGGCGGCCTCGATCTCGCTCTCGCGGTGGACCCCGAGGGCCTCGGGGTCGCCGCGCAGGGCGGCCAGGTCGTCGGGCAGCACCTCGCCGAGCTCGCCCCGCGTGCAGGTCACGACGGCGACCGACGCGCCCGCCGCGACGAGCGTCGCGATGGTGCCGCCCGTCGTGATGGTCTCGTCGTCGGGGTGCGCGTGCACGAAGAGCACGCGTTCGGCGGGGCGGGGCCCGGGCGCGGCAGAGGGGGTCGAGAAGGTCATGTCGGCTGTCTCCGGCTCAGAGCGGCGTGACGACGTACGTCGCGAGGACGTCGCCGCTCGAGGCCTCGGTCGAGAAGGTGAGCACGACGCGGTGCGTCGGCCCCGTGAAGGTGCCGAAGCCGCTGTCGGCGTCCGCGTCGACGCCTGCCGCCTCGTAGCCGGCCGCCTCGAGCTGCTCCTGCGCCGTCGCGAAGGTCGTGCCCGCGTCGACGCGGACCTGGGCGACCCAGCCGGCACCGTCCGGGGCCGCTCCCCCGCCGCGCACCTGACCGGGGGCGAGCGGCACGGACTCGGAGGGGAACGTCGGCGGCAGCGTGCCGTCGGCCGACACCGCCGCGCCCCCGAGGACGTCGCCGACGGCGTCGCCGAGCACGCGCTCGGCCTCGCCCCGCAGGCCGTCGACGGCGCTGCCGACGACGTTCTCGACCGGCGAGCCGTCCCCGCAGCCGGCGAGCCCGGTGACGAGGGCACCGGCGAGCACGGTCGACGTCGTGAGTCGGACGAGGCGGGATCGGGTCGGCATCACCCGACGAGGGTACCCGTCCCGTGCGCAGGAGGCGCTGGGAGGGCCAGCGGGGACGGACCGGCGAGCGACGACCCGCCCCGGACGCGACGACGCCCCCGCGCCGAGGCACGGGGGCGTCGTCGGTCGACGGGCAGCGAGTGCTACGCGTTGGCCTTCTTGAGGCGCGCGGTGCTGCGCTGGCGGGCGCTGGCGTCGAGCTCGACCTTGCGGATGCGGATCGCCTCGGGGGTGACCTCGACGCACTCGTCGTCGCCGGCGAACTCGAGCGACTCCTCGAGCGAGAGGACGCGCGAGGGCGTCATCGACTCGAAGTTGTCGGCCGTCGACTGACGCATGTTGGTCAGCTTCTTCTCCTTGGTGATGTTGACGTCCATGTCGTCGGCGCGCGAGTTCTCGCCCACGACCATGCCCTCGTAGACCTCTTCCGTGGGCTGCACGAAGAAGGTCATGCGCTCCTGGAGGTTGATGATGGCGAAGGGGGTCACGACACCAGAGCGGTCCGCGACGATCGAGCCGTTCGTGCGGGTCGAGATCTCGCCGGCCCAGGCACCGTAGCCGTGGCTGATGCCGTTGGCGATGCCGGTGCCGCGCGTCTCGGTGAGGAACTGCGTGCGGAAGCCGATGAGGCCGCGCGACGGGACGATGAACTCCATGCGGACCCAGCCCGAGCCGTGGTTCGCCATGTTCTCCATGCGGCCCTTGCGCGCCGCCATGAGCTGCGTGATCGCGCCGAGGTACTCGTCGGGCACGTCGATCGTCATGTGCTCGAAGGGCTCCTGCAGCTTGCCGTCGACGCGACGCGTGACGACCTGCGGCTTGCCGACGGTGAGCTCGAAGCCCTCGCGGCGCATCTGCTCGACGAGGATCGCCAGGGCGAGCTCGCCACGGCCCTGGACCTCCCACGCGTCGGGGCGTCCGATGTCGACGACCTTGATCGAGACGTTTCCGATGAGCTCGCGGTCGAGGCGGTCCTTGACCATGCGGGCGGTGAGCTTGTGGCCCTTGACCTTGCCGATGAGCGGCGAGGTGTTGGTGCCGATCGTCATGGAGATGGCGGGGTCGTCGACCGTGATGGTCGGCAGCGGCCGCACGTCGTCGGGGTCGGAGAGCGTCTCGCCGATGGTGATGGTGTCGAAGCCGGCGACGGCGACGATGTCACCGGGGCCCGCGCTCTCGGCCGGGTAGCGGTCGAGGGCCTTCGTGATGAGCAGCTCGGTGATGCGGGCGTTGACGGTCGTGCCGTCCTGCTTCACCCAGGCCACGGTCTGGCCCTTCTTGAGCGTGCCGTGGAAGACGCGGAGCAGGGCGAGGCGGCCGAGGAACGGCGAGGCGTCGAGGTTCGTGACGTGCGCCTGGAGGGGGTGCTCGTCGTCGTAGGTCGGCGCGGGCACGTGCGTGAGGATCGCGTCGAACAGCGGCTCGAGGTCGTCGTTGTCGGGCAGCGAGCCGTCGTCGGGCTTGTTCGTCGACGCGGCGCCGTTGCGGCCGGACGCGTAGACGACCGGGACGTTGAGGATCGCGTCGAGGTCGAGGTCCTCGACCTCCTCGCTGAGGTCGCTCGCGAGGCCCAGCAACAGGTCCTGCGACTCGGCGACGACGTCGTCGATGCGCGCGTCGGGGCGGTCGGTCTTGTTGACCAGCAGGATCACGGGCAGCTTCGCCGCCAGCGCCTTGCGGAGCACGAAGCGCGTCTGGGGCAGCGGGCCCTCGGACGCGTCGACGAGCAGGACGACGCCGTCGACCATGGAGAGGCCGCGCTCGACCTCACCACCGAAGTCGGCGTGGCCGGGGGTGTCGATGACGTTGATGGTGATGGGGCCGTCGGTCGCGTGGGCACCGTTGTAGAGCACGGCGGTGTTCTTCGCGAGGATCGTGATCCCCTTCTCGCGCTCGAGCTCGTTGGAGTCCATCATGCGGTCTTCGGTGTCGAAGTGCGCGTCGAAGGAGTTGGTCTGCTTGAGCATGGCGTCGACGAGGGTCGTCTTGCCGTGGTCGACGTGGGCCACGATCGCCACGTTGCGCAGGTCGCTGCGGATGGCAGTCGCCATGGATGTGTTCCTCACTGGAAGTGGAGTCTGGGGAGAGGCACGGGCACGAGCCCGGCCGTCGCAGTCTACGGCACGCGACGAAAGGGCCCCTCCGACACCGCGGGACGGCGTCGGAGGGGCCCTGACGGAGCCGGTGGATCAGCGCCCGAAGGCGAAGTTCGCTCCCGGGATGGCCTCGAGCAGCTCACGCGTGTACTGCTCGCGCGGCGACGCGAAGATGTCGTCCGTCGTGCCCGACTCGACGATGCGCCCCTTCTGCATGACCGCGACGTTGTCCGCGACGAGGCGGACGACCGCGAGGTCGTGCGTGATGAAGAGGTAGGTCAGGCCGAGCTCGGTCTGCAGGTCGGTGAGCAGGTCGAGGATCTGCCCCTGCACGAGCACGTCGAGGGCCGAGACGGCCTCGTCGAGCACGATCACGTCGGGCTTGAGCGCGAGGGCGCGCGCGACGGCGATGCGCTGGCGCTGGCCGCCGGACAGCTCGTTCGGGTAGCGGTTGACCGTGGACGCGGGCAGCGACACCTGGTCGAGCAGCTCGCGCACGCGGGCCTGGCGGCTCGCGCGGTCGCCGACGCCGTGCGTGACCAGCGGCTCGGCGATCGTGTTGCCGACGCTGTACATCGGGTCGAGGGAGCCGTACGGGTCCTGGAAGACCGGCTGGACTCGCCGACGGAAGTCGAACAGCTCTCGGCCCGAGAGCGCGCCGACGTCGCGGCCGTCGATGCGCACGGAACCCGACGTGATCGACTCGAGCTGGAGCACCAGCTTCGCGACGGTCGACTTGCCGGAACCCGACTCGCCGACGAGCGCCATCGTCGTGCCCTTGGGGATCGAGAACGAGACGTCGTCCACGGCCCTGAGATCGGTCGTCCTGAAGCCCTGCTGACGGATCTTGTACACCTTGGACAGGTTCTGCACGGTGATGTAGTCGGCGGCCCGCTTGCCCGCCTCCTCGCGCTCCCGCGCCTTCGCCAGCAGCTCCTGGTCGTCCGACCCCTCCGCCGAGACCGCAGCGCCGTGCGTGACCGACGGCGTGAGCTTCGACTGGATGCGCCGGCTCGCGAGGCTCGGAGCCGCCGCGACGAGGCGCTGCGTGTACGGGTGCCGGGGGTTCGCGAGGATCTCCTGCGAGGGACCCGACTCGACGACGCGACCCTTGTACATGACGACGAGCTTCTCGGCGCGCTCGGCGGCGAGGCCGAGGTCGTGCGTGATGAAGAGCACCGAGGTGCCGTAGTCGCGCGTGAGGGTCTCGAGGTGGTCGAGGATCCGCCGCTGCACCGTGACGTCGAGCGCCGAGGTGGGCTCGTCGGCGATGAGCAGCTTGGGCCGCGAGGACAGGCCGATGCCGATGAGCACGCGCTGGCGCATGCCGCCGGAGAACTGGTGCGGGAACTGCTTGAGGCGGTCGCCCGCGTCGGCGAGGCCGGCCTCCTGCAGCACCTCGATCGCCCGCTGGCGGACCTCGGCCTTGCCGGTCGCGATGCCGTTGGCGCGGATCGCCTCCTCGACCTGGAAGCCGATGCTCCAGACCGGGTTGAGGTTCGACATCGGGTCCTGCGGCACGTAGCCGATCTCGCGCCCGCGGATCGACTGCATCTCGCTCCGCGAGGCCTTCGTGAGGTCCTTGCCGTCGAAGAGGATCTGGCCGCCGGTCACGGCGCCCGTGCCGGGGAGCAGGTCGATGATCGACGTCGCCGTCGTCGACTTGCCCGACCCGGACTCGCCCACGATCGCCAGGGTCTCGCCCTGGTTCATCGTGATGTCGACGCCGCGGACCGCGTCGACGTAACCGTTCTGCGTCTTGAAGCCGATCTTGAGGTCGCGGATCTCGAGCAGCGGCGCCCCGGGGGTGCCGGAGCGACGCTGCGTCGTCGTGGAGGTGTTCGTCATCGACGGGCCCTCGCCTTCGGGTCGAGGGCGTCGCGCACGACGTCGCCCATCATCAGGAACGACAGCACCGTGATCGACAGTGCGGCCGCGGGCCAGAACAGGGTCATGGGCGCCGTGCGGATGCTCACGCTGGCCTGGCTGATGTCGTTGCCCCACGACATCGTGCCGCTGGGGAGGCCGATGCCGAGGAACGACAGCGTGGCCTCGGCCACGATGAACGTGCCGAGCGACACCGTCGCCACGACGATCACGGGCGTGATGGCGTTGGGGACCACGTGGCGCAGAAGGATGCGGAAGCGCGAGACGCCCAGGGCGACCGACGCGGTCACGTAGTCGCTGCTCTTGGCGCCCAGCACCGAACCTCGCATGACGCGCGCGATCTGCGGCCAGGCGAACAGCGACAGCACGAGGGCCACGGTGAGCGGCGTGCGCGAGGGCAGGACCGACATGAGGACGATCGCGCCGAGCACGGTCGGGATCGCGAAGAAGATGTCGCCGATGCGGGAGACGACCGCGTCGAGCCAGCCGCCGTAGAAGCCCGCGAGCGAGCCGACGATCACGCCCATCAGGGTCACGAGCACGGTGGCCAGGAGGCCGACCGTCAGCGACGCGCGGGCACCGTAGATGACGCGCGCGTACACGTCGAGCCCCTGGCGGGTGTACCCGAAGGGGTGACCGGCCTCGGGACCGGCGTTGCTCTTCTGCAGCTCGGCGCCCGACGTCGGCGACGTCGCGGTGAACAGGCCAGGGAAGAGCGCGACGACGACCACCAGCAGGATGAGCACGGCGCTGATCCAGAAGAGCGGGCGCTTCTTCATCGAGTCCCACGCGTCGTTCCAGCTGCTGCGGGGCTTCTCGGACTCGTCGACGGCGTCGACGGCCCGGATCGGGGTCTCCTCCAGGTCGGCGACGAAGTGGTCGGCCGAGCGGGGCGAGGTGTCGTTACTTGGCATAGCGGATCCTCGGGTCGAGAACGGCGTAGAGCAGGTCGACCAGCAGGTTGGCGAGCATGAAGATGATCACCATGACGGCGACGAACGACACGACGGTCGGTCCCTCGCCGAGCTGGATGGCGCGGTACACCGTGCCGCCGACGCCCTGGATGTTGAAGATGCCCTCGGTGACGATGGCACCGACCATGAGCGAGCCGATGTCGACGCCCAGGTAGGTGATGACCGGGACGAGGCTGTTGCGCAGGATGTGCACGCCGACGACGCGCTGGCGCGTGAG
Source organism: Frigoribacterium salinisoli (assembly GCF_054781095.1). NCBI lineage: Bacteria > Bacillati > Actinomycetota > Actinomycetes > Micrococcales > Microbacteriaceae > Frigoribacterium > Frigoribacterium salinisoli. The sequence goes on along the minus strand of NZ_BAAGVB010000001.1, from coordinate 86,595 downwards.
GCCCTTGGCGGTGGCGGTCCGGACGAAGTCGGCGCTCATGTTCTCGCTGACCGAGGCCCGGGTCAGGCGGACGATGTAGGCGAACGAGACCGAGGCCAGCACGATCGCCGGGAGCACCAGCTCGGACCACGGCGCCTGCGAGCTCACCGTCGTGCGGAAGATGCCGAGGTTGATCGCGAAGACGTACTGCAGCAGGAAGCCCGTGACGAAGACGGGCACCGAGATCAGCAGCAGGCTGAGCACCAGGGCGCTCGTGTCGAAGATCTTGCCCTTGCGGAGACCGGCGACGAGGCCCACCACGATGCCGATGACCGACTCGAAGAGGAGCGCCAGCATGGCCAGGCGGAAGGTGATGGGGAAGGCACGGAGGAGCTCGTCGAGGACGGGCCGCCCGGCGAACGTCGTGCCGAGGTCACCGGTGAACAGGCCGCCGATGTACAGCAGGTACTGGACGAGGAACGGCTTGTCGAGGTTGTACTGAGCGCGGATCTGCTCGAGGACCTGCGGGCTCGGCTGCTTGTCGCCGAAGAGCGCGGCCACGGGGTCGCCCGGCACGGCGAAGACCATGAAGTAGATCAGGAAGGTCGCCCCGAAGAAGACGGGGATGAGCTGGAGGAGGCGGCGTCCGGTGTACCAGAGCATCAGGCCTCCTCAGGGACGAACGGGAGCATCGTGTCGCAATCGATCGAGGTGTCGGGGACGCCCGCCGAGGGGGTCCGGAGCAGATGTCTCTGCTCTGGACCCCCTCGGGAGCGCAGGTGTGGGCGGGTGCCCGAGCGCTACTCGCCCTTCGTCACCTCGTAGTAGAGGGGGACGGAGTTCCACCCGAACTCGACGTTGTCGACCGAGTCACCGTAGACACCGGTGACGTTCGAGTACCACAGCGGGACGACCGGGAGGTCCTCGAGGAGGAGCTCCTGGGCTTCCTGGAAGGTGGCGTTGGCGTCCTCGACGGTGTCAGCCGTCGCACCCTCGGCGAGCAGCTCGTCGAACTCGTCGCTGGAGTAGCGACCGTAGTTCGAGCCCGCGCCCGTCTGGTACAGGGGCGCGAGGAAGTTGTACGCCGAGGGGTAGTCGGCCTGCCAGCCGGAGCGGAAGGCACCGGTCATCGCGTCCTTGTCCTCCTCGTCGAGGAGGGTCTTGAAGTCGGGGTACGACTTGCCCTCGGCGCTGATGCCCAGCGTGTCGGCGATGCTGTTCGCGGCAGCGTCGACCCAGGCCTGGTGGCCACCGTCGGCGTTGTAGGCGATGGAGAACGTGGTGTCGCCGTAGGGCGCGATCTCCTCGGCCTGCTCCCACAGCTCCTTCGCGCGGTCCGCGTCGTAGTCGAGGACGTCGGAGCCCTCGAGGTCCTCCGTGTAGCCGTCGATGACGGGCGAGGTGAAGTCCTTCGCCGGCGTGCGCGTGCCCTGGAAGATGACGTCGGTGATGTCGTCGCGGTTGACGGCCAGCGAGATCGCCTGGCGGCGGAGCTTGCCCTCCTCCGTGGCACCGTCGAAGTGCTCGAGGTACTGCGGGATCGTGAAGGACTGGAAGATGGCGGCCGCCTGGTTGACGTTGCCGTCCGGGAAGTCGTCCTGGTAGGTCTCGAACGCGCTGTCCGGGACGGCGTCGAGGATGTCGAGGACTCCCGACTGCGCGTCGGCGTAGGCCGCCTCCTGCGTCGTGTAGAACGTGATGGTCAGGCCACCGTTCTGCGGCGTGCGCGGGCCGTCGTAGTCCTCGTTCGTGACGAGCTTGATGTCCTGGTTGTGCGTCCAGGCGCCCTCGCCGGCGAGCTTGTAGGGACCGTTGCCGACGGGGTTCTCACCGAAGGCCTCGGGGTCGTCGTAGAACGACTCCGGCAGCGGCACGTAGGCGGAGTAGCCCAGGCGCAGCGGCCAGTCGGCCTCGGGGGCCGAGAGCTGCACCGTGAACTCGGTGGGGCTGACGACCTCGAGGGCGAGGTCGCTGTCCTCGTCGTAGCTGAAGCCCTCGATGTTGTCGAAGAAGTAGCTGGCGCCCTGGGCGTTGCTCAGCTGCGCGGCCCAGTTCCAGGCCTCCGTGAACGACTCGGCGGTCACGTCGGTGCCGTCGGTGAAGGTGAGGCCGTCGCGGATCTTGACGTTCCAGAGCTGGTTGTCGTCCGACGAGATGTCCTCGGCGACGTCGTTGACGGACTCGCCCGAGGCGTCGTACGTCGTCAGCCCCGAGAAGATCGAGTCGATGATCTTGCCGCCGCCGACCTCGGTCGTGTTCGAGGGGATCAGCGGGTTCTGGGGCTCGTTGCCGTTGGTCGTGATGACGGCGGTGCTGTCACCGCTGGACGAGCTGTCGCCCGTGTCTCCGCCACTGGCGCAACCGGTCAGGACGAGTGCCGTCGTCCCGAACACGGCGACGGCCGAGAGGGCCATGCGCTGCTTCTTCAATGTTCCTCCTGATGCAAGGTGTACGCAGATCGGCCCTGATGAGCGACATGCGTGGGATGGAAGTACCCTAAGCGGCGCTGGGAGCTTCGCCAAACACTCCGCCGAACGGTTACACGACGGAAACCAAAGCGCGGGATCCTTGCTCAGCCGTACCATTCGTTGCGCGACCGCCCACCACGGCGCAAGGATCGGCTTCCCCGGGCAGACCAGGTGGCAGGTATCATCCGCCGTTCACCGGCGCGACACCTCGCGCGCACCAGGTGGTCACGGGCCTCCTGCCCTAGCATCGCCCGGGTGATCGACGCCGCCCCGACCCGTGCACGACTCCGCACCGAGATCGCGATCGTGCTGGGCCTCTCGCTGGGCGCCAGCGCCGTCTACTCGCTCGTCGCCCTGGCCTCGCGCCTGACCCGCGACGCGCCCCTGTCGCAGCAGACAGCGACGCTCAACACGTCGCTCAGCGACCGCGCGCTCTTCGACCTCGTCTACCAGCTGCTCGCCGTCGCGACGGACCTCGTGCCCGTGGCCCTGATCGCGTACCTCCTCTGGAGCACCGCCCGACCGCACCTCGGCCGCCTCGGGCTCGACGGCTCCCGCCTCGGACGCGACGCCCTGGGCGGCGTCGGGCTCGCCCTCGTCATCGGCGTGCCCGGCCTGGCGCTCTACCTCGTCGGCAAGGCCCTCGACCTCACGGTCACGGTCGTGCCCACCGACCTGGGTGCGCAGTGGTGGACGGTGCCCGTCCTCCTGCTCTCGGCCCTGCGCGCCGGCCTCACGGAAGAGCTGATCGTCGTCGGCTACCTCTTCACCCGTCTGCGCGACCTCGGCTGGCGGACCTGGCCGATCATCGTCGCCGCGGCCCTGCTGCGAGCCACCTACCACCTGTACCAGGGGTTCGGGGGCTTCGTGGGCAACCTCGCCATGGGGCTGCTCTTCGGCTGGCTCTACGCACGGACCGGTCGCGTGCTGCCGCTCGTCGTCGCCCACGTGCTCATCGACGCCACGGTGTTCGTCGGGTACCCCTGGGCCGCGAGCACGTTCCCCGCGCTCTTCGGCCTGCCCGGCTGACCGGACGCGCCTCGACGCAGCGCCGCCGCCCTCGTCGAGGGCGGCGGCGCTGGTGCGTGGGGCCGTGCGTCAGGCGAACGCCTCGATCGGCGGGCAGGCGCAGGTGAGGTTGCGGTCCCCCCACGCCTGGTCGATGCGGCGCACCGGCGGCCAGTACTTGCTCCGCACGAGCGACGGGACCGGGTAGACGGCCTCCTCGCGCGTGTACGGGTGCGCCCACTCCCGCGTGACGGCCGACTGCGCCGTGTGCGGTGCGTGCCGCAGCGGGCTCTCGTCGATCGACCAGCGGCCGGCGGCCACCTCGTCGGCCTCGCGCCGGATGGCGATCATCGCGTCGACGAAGCGGTCGATCTCGGCGAGGTCCTCCGACTCGGTCGGCTCGACCATGAGCGTGCCCGCGACCGGGAACGACATGGTCGGGGCGTGGAACCCGTAGTCGACCAGGCGCTTGGCGACGTCGTCGACGGTCACGCCCGTCGCGTCGCGCAGCGGGCGCAGGTCGAGCACGCACTCGTGCGCGACGAGGCCGCCCTCGCCCGAGTAGAGCACGGGGTACGAGTCGCGCAGGCGTGCCGCCACGTAGTTCGCGGCGAGCACCGCGGCGCCCGTCGCCCGCGTGAGCCCCTCGGTGCCCATCATGCGCACGTAGGCCCAACTGATCGGCAGGATGCTCGGCGACCCGTAGGGGGCGCTCGACACCGGGACGCCGCCGTGGGCGAGGCGACCGCCGTCGGTGCCCGCCGCGCCGGGGCGACGGTCCGCCTCCTGTGCCATCGGGTGCGAGGGCAGGTAGGGCGCCAGGTGCGCCTTGGCCGCGACCGGACCGACGCCCGGGCCCCCGCCGCCGTGCGGGATGCAGAAGGTCTTGTGCAGGTTGAGGTGCGAGACGTCGCCGCCGAAGTCGCCGAACCGGGCGACCCCGAGCAGGGCGTTGAGGTTCGCGCCGTCGACGTAGACCTGGCCTCCCGCGGCGTGCACGGCGTCGGTGACGTCGCGGATGTCGTGCTCGTAGACGCCGTGCGTCGACGGGTACGTCACCATGAGCGCCGCCAGCTGGTCCGCGTGCTCGGCGACCTTGGCGCGCAGGTCGGCGAGGTCGACGTTGCCGCCCTCGTCGCAGGCGACCACGACGACGCGCATGCCCGCGAGCACGGCGCTGGCCGCGTTCGTGCCGTGCGCGCTCGACGGGATGAGGCAGACCGTGCGGTCGGCGTCGCCCCGGTCGAGGTGCCAGCCCCGGATCGCGAGCAGGCCGGCGAGCTCGCCCTGGCTGCCCGCGTTCGGCTGCAGCGACACGGTGTCGTAGCCGGTGAGCTCGGCGAGCCAGCCCTCGAGCTGCCCGATCATCTCGAGCGAGCCCTGCACGTCGCTCGCCGGGGCGAACGGGTGCAGGCGGGCGAACTCGGGCCAGGTCACGGCTGCCATCTCGGTCGCCGCGTTGAGCTTCATGGTGCAGCTGCCGAGCGGGATCATGCCGCGGTCGAGCGCGTAGTCCTTGTCGGCGAGGTGCTTGAGGAACCGCATCATGCTGGTCTCGCTGCGGTGCGTGCGGAAGACCGGGTGCACGAGGTAGTCGCTCGTGCGCAGCAGCGCCTGCGGCAGGGCGAGGGCGGCGTCGCCCTCGTCGCGCGCACCGAGCTGGACCCCGAGCACCTCCGCCACCACCGCGACGTCGTCGTCGGTGGTCGTCTCGTCGAACGACAGGCGGACGCAGTCCTCGTCGACCTGGTGCAGCAGGTAGCCCCGGGCGTGCGCGTCGGCGACGATCTCGGCCGCGCGGCCCGGCGCGAAGACCTGCAGCGTGTCGAAGAACGCGTCGGCCTCGAGCTCGAGCTCGCTCGCCGCGAGCGCGTCGGCGAGGCGACGCGCGTGGCCGTGGGTGCGGCTCGCGATGTGCCGCAGGCCCCAGGGGCCGTGGTAGACCGCGTACATGGCCGCCATCACCGCGAGCAGCACCTGCGCCGTGCAGATGTTCGACGTGGCCTTCTCGCGGCGGATGTGCTGCTCGCGGGTCTGCAGGCTGAGCCGGTAGGCGGGGTGCCCGTCGGCGTCCTGCGAGACGCCCACGAGGCGGCCCGGCAGCTGGCGCTCGAGGCCCGTGCGCACCGCCATGTAGCCCGCGTGCGGACCACCGAAGCCCATGGGCACGCCGAACCGCTGGCTGGTGCCGACGGCGACGTCGGCCCCGAGCTCGCCGGGGGCGCGCACGAGCGTCAGCGCGAGCAGGTCGGCGGCGACCACCGCGAGCCCGCCGTGCGCGTGCGCCGCGTCGACGATCGCCGACGGGTCCCACACCGAGCCGGAGGCTCCGGGGTACTGGACGAGGACGCCGAACGACTCCGGCAGCTCGGCCGGGTCGAGGGAGGCCAGCTCGAGCTCGACGAGCCGGATGCCGACGGCCTCGGCGCGACCGGCGAGCAGGGCCTTGGTCTGCGGCAGGGCGTCGGCGTCGACGACGAAGACGTCGCTGCGCACCTTCGACGCCCGACGGGCCAGGAGCATGCCCTCGACGACGGCCGTGCCCTCGTCGAGCATCGACGCGTTCGCGGTGGTGAGGCCCGTCAGCTCGGCGACCATCGTCTGGAAGGTGATGAGGGCCTCGAGCCGGCCCTGCGAGATCTCCGGCTGGTACGGCGTGTAGGCCGTGTACCAGCTCGGGTTCTCGAGCACGTTCCTCTGGATCACGGCGGGCGTGACGGTGTCGTGGTAGCCGAGCCCGATCATGCTGCGCTGGACGACGTTCTTGCGCGCCAGGAGCCGCAGCTCGTCGAGCGCCTCCGACTCGCCCACCGGTGCCGGCAGCACCGACGCGGCGACGGCCTCGGCCTGGACGGCGTCCGGCACGGCCGCGCGCACCAGCGACTCGACGCTGTCGTGCCCGAGCACCGCGAGCATCGCGGCGTGGTCGGCGGTCGTCGTGCCGACGTGGCGGTCGACGAAGCCCTCGGCCGCGCCCTGCGGCCAGTCCTCGTGCGCCGAGCGCTCGGGCGCGGTCACGAGGCGGTGAGCGCGACGTACTCGTCGCGCGTGAGGAGTCCGCTGCGGTCGTCCGAGCCGAGCGTGATCGTGATCAGCCAGCCGTCGCCGTAGGGGTCGGCGTTGACGAGGTCGGGGGCGTCGACGACGGCCTGGTTGACCTCGGTGACCGTGCCGAGGGCGGGGGCGAAGAGCTCGCCGACGGACTTCGTCGACTCGATCTCGCCGACGACGCTGCCCGGCGTCACCTCGGTGCCCACCGAGGGCAGGTCGACGTAGACGACGTCGCCCAGCTTGTCGGCCGCGTGGTCGGTGATGCCCACGACGGCGGTGCCGCCGTCGATGCGGAGCCACTCGTGCTCCGACGTGTACAGGAGGGACGTGAGGTCGGTCATGCCGTGCCTTTCGGGGAGAGGGGGGTCGAGGAGCGCTTGTAGAAGGGCAGGGGGGTGACCGTGGCGGGCACGGCCGTGCCGCGCACGTCGACGGCGAGCTCGCCGGCGACGACGCCGGGGTCGACGTAGGCCATCGCGACGGGGTGGCCCAGCGTGGGCGAGAGCGCCCCGCTCGTGACCTCGCCGACGACCGCGCCCGCGGCCGTGACGACCGGGTAGCCGGCGCGGGCCGCACGGCGGCCGTCGAGCGCCAGCCCCACGAGCACGCGCGCGTCGACGTCCGGCTCGACGGCGTCGCGGCCGACGAACTCCTTGGTCGTGTCGACGACCCGGCCGAGCCCGGCCTGGCCGGGCTTCACGTCCAGGCCGAGCTCGTGCCCGTAGAGCGGCATGCCCGCCTCGAGGCGGAGCGTGTCGCGGCAGGCGAGACCGGCGGGGACCAGGCCGCGCGGGCCTCCTGCGTCGATCAGCGCGCGCCACAGGTCGGGGGCGAGCTCGGGCTGCAGGTAGAGCTCGAAGCCGTCCTCGCCCGTGTAGCCGGTGCGCGCGACGAGCACGGGGGCGTCGTCGAAGGTGCCCTGCAGCACCCGGTAGTAGCGCAGGGTCGACAGGGGCGCGTCGGGCGCGAGCCGGTCCGCCGTGACGAGCGCGTCGAGCACACCCTCGGACTCGGGCCCCTGCACGGCGATCAGCGCCGTGTCGTCGCTCTCGTCGTCGACCGTGACGTCGAAGCCGGAGGCACGCCGGGCGAGCGCGCCGAAGGCGGCGTCGCGGTTCGACGCGTTGGCCACGACGAGGAAGTCGTGCTCGTCGAGGCGGTACACGACGAGGTCGTCGACGATGCCGCCCTCGGGCGAGAGCAGGAGCGAGTACTTCGCCCGACCGACCGGCATCGTGGACAGTCGCCCGGCGAGGGCCGCGTCGAGGAACGCCCCGGCGTCGGGACCGACGACGGCGATCTCGGCCATGTGCGACAGGTCGAACAGGCCCGCGGCGGTGCGCACGGCGTGGTGCTCGGCGAGGTCGGACGCGTAGCGGACGGGCATCTGCCAGCCCGCGAAGTCGGTGAACGAGGCGCCCGCCGCGACGTGGACGTCGTGCAGCGGGCTGAAGCGCTCGTCGTCGTCGTCGAGGGACGGCTCGGGGGCGGGCGGGACGGGCTGGTCGGTCATCGGACGGCTCCGGTCGGGACGGTCCCGGCACCGACGGTCGTCGGGCGGGACTCCCCCTCTGTCATGGGCCTGAGAGCTTCGACGGCCGGAGCCGGCTTTCACCGTGGGCGAGCGGTCGGCGCGGCCGACTGCTGCTTTTCAGAGTGGCCAGTCCGTCGCGGTACGCGTACCTGAGAGATTGGCGGGGAGTGCTTGCTCCTTCGGTGCCCGGTCGCGGTGCAGGTGCACCGCCGGGGCTCTCCCGCGACGTGTTCGTGGCCCGGTGTTCGGTTGTGGGCAGCAGCCTAGCGGGCGCACGTGTCGAACACGTCGCGGGCAGGTCTCGGCACGACGACGCCCCGCCGGCGGTGCCGGCGGGGCGTCGGGTCGGTCGGGGCACGGGCCCGGTCGGGCGAGGCCCGTCCGGGCGGGAGGCGTCAGACGGCGTCGGGCGAGGGCGAACCCGCGGCCTCGTGCTCCGCGACGAGGCGGCGCACGTCGTCGGCGAGCTGCGCGACGCCCTCGGGGAGCATCTCGAAGCCCTCGCTGTTGCCGGGGTTGAGCACCAGGCCGGTCTGCGGCGGGATGGCCTGCACGAGCTCGGCCGCGTGCAGCACGGCGGTGTTCGGGGCGACGCCGCGGACCTGCTCGCCGACGCGGTCCTCGTGGGTGAAGGCCGCGAGCATGGGCGTGCCGTCACGGTCGAAGAGCACGGGCTGGAGGGCGTTGAGGTCGCTCGTGACCTCGGTGGCGCTCGGCACGACGACCTCGGAGTTCACGAACTCGGCGAGGACGGCGTTCATGTCGCCCTCCCCGGCCTGGCCCTTGCTGATCGCCTGCTCGAGGATGGTCTTGTCACGGTCTGCTGAACCAGTCATCCGACGAGCCTGCCACCGACTCCTGCACGACGCCCGCGTGCCCTATCTTGGACGCCACGACCAGCTGGAGGAGCACCGTGCCGAGCCCTGCCCCCGTCCGCGCCGTCGCGGTGGTCCTCGCCGCGCTCGCCGTGACCGCCCTCACGGGCTGCATCGCCAACCCTCCGAACGCGGCGGCCCCCGCGACGCCCGTGCCCACCGAGGTCCCCGGCCCCGCGCCGACCCCCGCGGTCGAGGCTCCCCCGGCCTGGGGCGCGTGCGCGCGCGCCGTCGAGGAGCAGTACCCCGACGAGGCCACCGCCGACGACCTCGTGCCCTACGAGCAGGGCGACGTGCGCGACGGCGAGAGCGGCGGCGCGGTCGTCGACCTCGCGTTCGGCGAGGGCCTCGACGGCGAGCCCGTCGCCGCGTTCACCTGCTCCGTCTCGGGCACCCCCGAGGCGCCCGTCGTCGACGGGGTGCAGCCCGCCACGAGCTGACGCGGGCCCGTCGCCCCCGTCGCCCCCTTCGCTCAGGAGGCCCGGAGCACGCCCACGACGACGGTCCCGTCGACGAGGTCGTCGCGCACCGTCCGCGCCGTGAACCCCGCCGCCGCGAGCAGCCGTCTCGTCCCCTCCGCCTGCGCGGCGCTCGTCTCGACCGCGAGCACGCCGCCGGGGCGCAGCCACGCGGCGGCGCCCCGGGCGACGCGCGCCTGGACCGCGTGCCCGTCGGCCCCACCGTCGAGCGCGGCGTGGAGCTCGTGCTCGCGCGCCTCGGGGGGCATCGTCGCGATCGCCGCGGTCGGGACGTAGGGCGCGTTGGCGGCCGCCACGTCGACCCGGCCGCGCAGCGCCCCGGGCAGGGCCTCCCAGAGGTCGCCGACGACCACGCGATCGGGTCGTCGGAGGTTGGCCCGGGCCGCGTCGGCCGCGACGGGGTCGAGGTCGGCGGCCCACGCCTCGACGCCGGCCACGTCGCGCTCGACGACGGCCGCGACGGCGCCCACCCCGCAGCAGAGGTCGAGCACCACGGGCGCGCGGCCCTCGGCGAGCGCCGCCGCCCGCGCCTGCTCGACGGCCACGCGCGACAACAGCTCGGTCCGGCGCCGGGGCACGAAGGCGCCCGGGGCGACGACGAGGCGCAGGCCCGCGAACGCCGCCCAGCCGACCACCTGCTCGAGCGGGGCGCCCGCGGACCGCCGGGCCACGGCCTCCTGCAGCCAGCCCGGCTCGTCCTCGTGCTCGCGCGCCTCGGCGAGGAGCAGGTCGGCCTCGTCCTCGGCGAAGACGCAGCCCGCGTCGCGCAGGCGACGCACGAGCAGCTCGCGGTCGATCGGGGGCACGGGCACGGCCCGAGCGTAGTGACTAGGCTGTGGCGATCGCAGGCCGGGCCGGAGCACGCCGTGCGCGCACCGTGCCCCGAGAGGAGATCGTGAAGCCGCTCACCGAGTCCGACATCCGCGGATCGTTCGTCAACGCCCTCCCCGGCGACCTCGACAGGCTGCCGATCCCCGGCCTCCACGAGGTGCTGTGGGACGAGCGCGAGTTCCTCGGATGGCGCGACCCCCAGGCGCACCTCCGCGGCTACGTCGTGCACTGGATGGACGACCGCCCCGTCGGCCTCGTGCTCCGCTCGTCGTCGGCCTCGCTGCGCCCCGGCATCGCCGCCATGTGCTCCCTCTGCCACTCGCCGCAGCCGGCGACGCAGGTCAGGCTCTTCACCGCCCCCAAGGCGGGCGAGGCGGGCCTCGCGGGCAGCACGCTCGGCACCTACATCTGCGAGGACCTCGCCTGCTCGCTGCTGATCCGCGTCGCCCCGCCGCACCTCAACCCGCCCGAGCAGGTCCGGCGCCGGGCCGAGGGGCTCAGCGAGCGCGTGCAGGGGTTCACCTCGAACGTGCTGAGGACCGCGTGACCGCGGCGTCCCCGGCTGCGCCCACGGACCTCCTGACGCTCTTCGACGACCTCGTGCACCTGCACCGGGAGGTCTGGAACGGCGTCGACGTGCGCATGCGCCGCGAGTGCGGCGTGCCCGCCGAGTGGTACCGCTGCGTGGACTCCGTCGCGTCGCGCGACGGCTCCCGCGTCGCCGACGTCGCCACCGACCTCGTGCTCACCATCGGGGCCGCGGCGGCGCTCGTCGACCGCGTCGTCGAGGCCGGCTTCGTCACGCGCGGCCCGCACCCCGTCGACGGCCGGTCGTCGGTGCTGATGCTCGGCGAGACGGGCGAGCGCCTGCTCGCCCGCTGCCGGACGGCCATCGCGCGCGAGATCGGCGACGGCCTCGCCGGAGGGCTCACCGAGGCCGGCCTCTCCCGCTTCGCCGCGATGCTCGGGCACCTGCGGCAGCACGTGCCGGCCGTCGTCGCACCCGCTCCGCCGCGCTGAGCGGCGCGCCTGCTCCGCCTCCTGCCGCAGGGCGCCGGGCAGGCACGGCACGGGCCACGTCGGGTCGTCGCGGCCTGCGGCGACGCCCAGCGGGCCGTCGTAGGGTCGGGCCGACCGTCCACCGTCGAGAGGAACCACCGTGTCCGTCGTGAAGATCAACGCCATCCACGTGCCCGCCGGAGCGGGCTCCGAGCTCGAGTCTCGCTTCGCGGCGCGCAAGCACTCGGTCGACGGGGCCGACGGCTTCGAGGGGTTCCAGCTGCTCCGCCCCGTCAAGGGCGAGGAGCGCTACTTCGTGGTGACGACGTGGCGCGACGAGGAGGCCTTCCAGGCCTGGGCCGAGAACGGCGCGAAGGCCGCTCACGCCGGCCCCCCGGCAGGAGGCGCGGGCAGCGCCGCCCCCGCCGGTCACGGCGGCGAGGCGGCCCGCCCCGACGCCCCGCGCGGCGGCGACGAGGAGACCCCGCGCCGCCCGGTGGCGACGGGAGCGGACCTGCTCGAGTTCGAGGTCGTCGAGCTCTGACGCCCCGGTGACCCGCCGGCGCCTCCCGGGAGGAGGCCCGGTCGGGACGCCGCGGGACCGCTCGGGTCAGCCGCGCGCGGGCAGCTTCGCGGCCAGCTCGGCGTCGGTGGGCTCGACGAGGTGGCTGCCGTCGGGGAAGACGACGACGGGGATGTTCGTGCGACCGCTGATCGCGTGCGCACGGTCGGCGCCGTCGGCGACCTGCTCGAGGTCGACGTAGTCGTACGCGACGCCCTCCTTGTCGAGGAGCGCCTTCGAGCGGCGGCAGTCGCGGCACCACTCGGCGCCGAACAGGAGGATGCGGTCGGGGGCGGTGTCGGTGGCCATGCCGACATCGTACGTCCGGCCTCCGACGTGCCCGCCCCGAGGGCGCCCGGCCGCCGAGCGGGCGAGGGGCGTAGACGGGTGCCATGACCGACTACGCGGACCCCTCCGTCCTCCTCACCGCGAGCCGCCTGCCCCTGCTCGGCTTCGGCACCTGGCAGCTCACCGACGCCGAGGCCGAACCGGCCACGCTCGCGGCGCTCGAGGCTGGCTACCGGCACGTCGACACGGCGACCATGTACCGGAACGAGGCCGGCGTCGGTCGCGCGCTGCGGGCCTCCGGCCTGGCGCGCGAGGACGTCTTCGTCACCACCAAGCTGCCGCCGGACCGCGAGGGCCGCGAGCGCGAGACGATCGAGCAGAGCCTGTCCGCGATGGGCGTCGACGCCGTCGACCTGTGGCTCGTGCACTGGATGCCCCGCGACAGCGTCGCCGTGTGGCAGGAGGTCGTGCACGCCCAGCAGGACGGCCTCGTCACCGAGGTGGGCGTCAGCAACTACACGCTCGCCGACATCGACGAGCTCGTCGAGGCGACCGGCGTGACGCCCGCCGTCAACCAGATCCGCTGGAGCCCCGCCCTCTTCGACGCGGAGGTCGCCGCCGGCCACGCCGAGCGCGGCGTCGTGCTCGAGGGCTACAGCCCGTTCAAGACCACCGACCTCGGCGACCCGGTCCTCACGCGCATCGCGGAGGCGCACGACGCGACGACGGCGCAGGTCGTCGTCGCCTGGCACGTCGCGCACGGGTTCGTCGTGATCCCGAAGTCCGCGCGGCCCGAGCGCATCGTCGCCAACGCCGCGGGGGCTCGCCTCGAGCTCAGCGAGGACGAGGTGCGCGCGGTCGACGGCCTGGCGGGCTGAGGCCGGGCCTCCTGCACCCCCAGCGCCCGGGCGTCCCGCCCGGGCGCCGGTCCGGCGCGGCCGGCAGTACTGTGTTCGCGTGCGGTTCTGCGGGCGGTGGACGATCGACGGGCACGACCACGAGGTGTGCCTGTTCGACGACCACCTGCTGTGGGCCCGCACCCCCACCGGCACGCCCACCGGCGGCCTCCGCCGCCTCGAGCGCGACGACCTCGTCGAGGTGACCGGCGAGCAGGACGGCACCGTGCTGACCGTGCACGTCCGCCTGCGCTGGGGCGCGACCGCGAGCGTCCGCGTGCCGACCACCGTCGGCGCGGTGCTGCTGAAGCGGTGGGAGCAGGCCAGCGGCGCCGCGACGACGTCCGTCACCGCGTCCGCCTCCGGAGCCGGGCCCGACTGCTGCGCGTAGCGTGGACCCGCCCGGAAGGAGCACCGTGACCGACCCCACCCGCGTCCGCGACCAGCCCGCCCTGCGCACCTCGTCGGGAGCGCAGTGGCTCGTCGTGGGCGGCCTCCTCGCCGCCGTCGCCCTCGTCGTCCTCCTCGTGCAGGGCGAGGGCGTGACGACCGTCGCCGCCGTCGTCGTCGCGGTCCTCTTCGCCGCCATGGTCGTCGTGCGCTTCGCCGTCGGCGCGCGGCGTGCCCGGCTGACGGCCCTCGCCGTGCTCCTGGTGCTCCTCGCGCTCGTGCCCGTGGTCGCGCTGCTCGTCGTCCTGGCGGCCTGACCCGCCGGACCGTGCCACGCTGGGGGCACCGCTCCCGCTCCCCACCAGGAGGCCCCGTGCCCTTCGACGTCGCCGCGTTCCGTCGCGCGTTCCCCTCCCTCGCCTCCGGCATCGCCCACTTCGACGGGCCCGGCGGCACGCAGACGCCCCGCGTCGTCGGGGAGGCGATCGCCGCGGCCATGACGGCGCCCACGTCGATCCGGGGCACGAGCACGCTCTCCGAGCGCAACGCCGAGGCGACCGTGCAGGCGTTCCGCTCGGCCTACGCCGACCTGCTCGGGGTCGACCCGCGCGGCGTCGTGCACGGTCGCAGTGCGACGGCGCTCACCTACGACCTCTCCCGCGCCCTCGCCAAGGGCTGGTCGACGGGCGATGAGGTCGTCGTCTGCCGGCTCGACCACGACTCCGACGTGCGGCCGTGGCTGCAGGCGGCCGAGGCCGTCGGGGCGACCGTCCGGTGGATCGAGATCGACCCGACGACCGGCGAACTCGACGAGGCGTCGGTCGTGGCCGCGATCACCGGGCGCACCCGGCTGGTCGCGCTGACCGGTGCGTCGAACCTCCTGGGCACCGTCCCCGACGTGCGCGCGGTCGCGGACCGGGCGCACGCCGTCGGGGCCCTCGTCTGGGTCGACGCCGTGCACTTCGCGGCGCACGAGCTCGTCGACGCGACGGCGCTCGGGGCCGACTTCGTCGTCTGCTCGCCCTACAAGTTCTACGGCCCGCACTGCGGGGTGCTGGGAGCCGCGCCCGAGCTGCTCGAGACCCTGCGGCCCGACAAGCTCGAGCCGTCCACCGACGCCGTGCCCGAGCGCTTCGAGCTCGGCACGCTGCCCTACGAGCAGCTGGCGGGCGCCACCGCCGCGGTCGACTTCATCGCGGCGATCGCGCCCGACGCCGCCGGACCCGACGCCTCGCGCCGCGAGCGCCTCACCGCGTCGATCACCGCCGTGCACGAGCGCGAGCACGCCCTGCGCGGCCGCCTCGAGGAGGCCCTGCTCGCGGTCCCCGGCCTCACGCTGCACTCCCACGCCGCCCGGCGCACCCCCACGCTCTACGTGACGATCGAGGGGCACAGGATGCGCGACCTCGCCGCGCACCTCGCCACCCGCGACGTGCTCGCCCCGGCCGGGCACTTCTACGCCCTCGAGGCCGCGCGCGCCCTGGGCCTGGACGGCGACGCCACGGGCCTGAGGATCGGGCTCGCCGCGTACACGAGCGACGACGACGTCGAGCGGTTGCTCGCGGGCGTCCGGGAGTTCGTCGGCGCCTGAGCGCTGCGCCCGCGGCGCGCGACGGCCCCGCGGCAGGTGCCGCGGGGCCGTCGTGCCGTGGTGCCGTGCGTCAGCCGAGGGGCTGCGGCGCGATCGGGTCGGGCGGCACGGGCACCGAACCCCTGATGCGGTTCTGCGCCTGGCAGTCGCTCGTGCAGTTCGTCGCGCCTGCGCTGAGCTCGACGGCGTCCTCGCCCAGCACGCCGCCCAGGCGGCCGCCGGACTGCACGGTCCACGTGGTGGTCGTGGCCGTCTGCGAGGTCTTCGTCGCGGCCTGGGGGCTGTCCTTGCCGAGCAGCATCTGGTGGGCGCCCGTGCCCCCGGTCACCGCCGGGGTGCCGTCGCCGAAGTTGACCTTGCCGGTGTAGGGGTTCTCGAAGTAGGACAGCCCTGAGCCGAGCGTGTGGGTGAACTCGACGGGGGCGCCGAACTCGGACTCCATCTGGAAGATGCCGCCCTGGGCGCCGTCCTTGGCCTGGATCTTGAAGCTGCCGCCCGCGGTCGAGAACAGCACCACGACGCTGTCGTCCTTCACCTCGAGGCGCGAGATGCGCGCGCCGGCGCGCTGCGCCGCCGTGAGCGTGGGCACCTTCGAGGCGAAGACGACCGTCGGCCGCGTGACCATCCGCTGGGTGTCCGGTGCGCCGGTGAGCGTGTAGTCGTGGACGCCGAGGGTGGCGACGTCGATGTCGAAGCGGTTGTTGACGCCGCGCACCTGGATGCGCCCGCCGGGTGCGAGGTCGCGCAGGCGGACGTCCTTGCCGGGCGCCGGGTCGTAGGTGGTGCCCGCGACGGTCACGGCGTAGTCGCCGCCCGCGCTGGTCTTGCCGCTGGCGGCCGCGGGACCGGCGACGCCGATCGCGCTCGCGACGACCGCGGCGACGAGCAGCGCTGCGCGTCCGGCGCGGAACGAGGTGGAGACGGACATGGTGACCTCCCTGGTCGGTGCGACCCCCCTGGCGGGCCGTGCCCCCAGCCTCCTGCGCGCCGCCCGGCGCCACCATCGGACCTTGGTACTAGTACCCGTGGTCCCGCGCCCAGAGGGCGGCGCTCGTGCGGTCGGCGACCCCGATGCGACGGAACAGGCTGCCGGCGTGCGCCTTCACGGTGCGCTCGCTGATGCCGAGGCGCTGGCCGATCTGCTTGTTGGCGAGGCCCTGCGCGATGAGCCTCAGGACGTCGGCCTCGCGCCCGGCCACGGCGACGGGCGGTGCGGGCTCGGGGCGCACCTCCTGGCCTCGGTCCACGGTCGCAGGAGGCGCACCCCGCGCCGGCAGGACGGCCCTCGCCGCCCGCGGGTCGAGCGGCGCGTCCCCGGCGGCCGCCGCGCGGACGCCGGCGACGACGCTCGCCGGGTCGGCGTCCTTGAGGAGGTAGCCGACGGCTCCGGCCCCCAGCGCCTCGCGGACGGTGGCGGCGTCGGGCACGCTCGTGAGCACGACGACCCGGGCGTCGGGGTGCTCCTCGACGAGGCGACGGGTGGCTTCGACGCCGCCGATGCCGGGCATCGAGAGGTCCATGAGCACGACGTCGGGCCGGTGCTGCCGCCAGGCGTCGAGGGAGCGCTCGCCGTCGGCGGCCTCGGCCACGACCTGCACGCCCTCCTCGCCGTCGACGAGCGCGCGGAGGCCCGCGCGCACGAGCGGGTGGTCGTCGACCACGAGCACCCGGATCACGGCGTGCCCACCGTCAGGCGCCAGGTCGTGCCGTGGCCGGGAGCGGTCGCGAGCTCGAGGGTCGCGCCGCCCTCGCGCGCGACGTCGGCGAGGACGCGCAGGCCGAAGTGGTCGTGCTCCGGCCGCTCGAGCAGCACGGGGTCGAAGCCGACGCCGTCGTCCGTGACCGTGGCCACCACGCCGGGACCGACCCGCCGCACGACGACCTCGGCCGTCGCCGCGCGAGCGTGCTTGCCGACGTTGGCGAGGCACTCCTGCACGACGCGGAACACGAGCCGCAGGTCGTCGTCGCCCAGGACGACCTCGGGCTCGACCGTCGAGCGCGCCTCGACGCCGCGCGAGCGCAGCCCGCGCACGAGGTCGTCGAGTGCCGGACCGAGCCCGGCGCGCACGAGGTTCGGCGGGTAGAGGTCGACCAGCAGGGTGCGCAGCCCCGCGATGCTGCCGCGGACCGCACCGACGACGGAGCCCAGCCCGTCCGCCGCGGCCGTGTCGCCCCTCCTGCCCGCCGCGGCCTGCTCGGCGGAGAGCGCGAACGAGGTCGCGACGAGGTCCTGCACCACGCCGTCGTGGAGGGCGCCCGCGATGCGGCGCCGCTCCCCCGCGCTCGCGTCCAGGGCCCGCTCGAGCAGGGCCTCGCGCTGGCGCCGTCCGCGCTCGACGGCGGCGAGGAGGCGCCAGAGCACGGGCACCAGGAGCACCACGACCAGCACGATGCTGCCGATCGTGATGCCCGCGAAGCCCGCCCAGAGCTGCCCGCTGCGCTCGAGGACCTCGTCGTAGCGGAAGTACACCTCGAGCAGGAGGGGCGTGCCCTCGACGGTGCGGACGGCACGGTACGCCTCGAGCAGGCGGCCCTCGCCCCGCTCGTACGCGTTCTCGGGCTCGTCGAGATCGCTCACCTCGGCCTCGACGCCGTCGCTCTCGAGCGCCTGCGCGTCCTCCTCGGAGAGGGCGAAGACCTGGCCGACCAGGCGCGGCTCATCGCTCCAGGCGACGCGGCCCTCGGCGTCCCACAGCTTGACGCGGACGATGCTCGTGCTGAGCACGTGGTCGCGCACCTCGCGGTCGAGGGCGGCCACGGCCCCCGGATCGCCGTCGAGCAGCGCGTCGGTGAGCACGGGCTCGACGAGCGCGTCGGCGATGCGGTCGACGCGGTCGGCGGCGTCGCGCACCGACTCGCCCTCGGCCAGCGCGCGCGACGCGGCCGACGCCGCGAGCGACACGGCCACGATGACGAGCAGCGTCGCGAGCGCGACCCACGCGATCACGCGGCGCGGCCCGGGGGCGGGAGTCGCGTCGACGGTGGGCGCGGACGGTCGCGCGACCGTGACGAAGGGCGGGGCGGCGGTGCCGGCCCCGCGCGGGTCGGAGGGCATGGCGTCCATCATCGTGCACGGGCCGCCCGGCAGGGGGCTGGTGGAGGAGTGCTGGTGCCCGGCCTCGGGCCAGGGCAGTCTGGACGCATGGACGCCAAGGACCACCTGCACGCGATGCTGCGCCAGCGGCGCGCCGACCTGCTCGCGACGCTCGACGGGCTGAGCGAGCACGACGTGCGTCGCCCGCTGACCCCGACCGGCACGAACCTGCTCGGCCTGGTCAAGCACGTGGCGAGCGTCCAGCTCGGCTACTTCGGCGACGTCTTCGACCGCGTCCCCGACCGCACCTGGCCCTGGCTCGGTGAGCAC
This sequence comes from Frigoribacterium salinisoli, assembly GCF_054781095.1. NCBI lineage: Bacteria > Bacillati > Actinomycetota > Actinomycetes > Micrococcales > Microbacteriaceae > Frigoribacterium > Frigoribacterium salinisoli. The sequence goes on along the minus strand of NZ_BAAGVB010000001.1, from coordinate 68,280 downwards.
GCGGACCACGACGCCGACCTCTGGGCGCCCGCGGACGAGTCCCGCGAGATGCTCCTCGAGTTCGTCGCGTACTCCGACCGGCACGCCGACGCCACGATCGAGGCACTCGACCTCGACGCGCGCGGCGTCGTGCCCTGGTGGCCGGAGGAGCGCCGCGACGTCACCCTCGGCCAGGTGCTCGTGCACGTCGTCGCCGAGGCGGCCCGGCACGCGGGCCACGCCGATATCGTGCGCGAGCTCGTCGACGGCCGTGCGGGACAGCGGCCGGGCGACGTCAACGTGCCCGACCTGGGCGTCGCGGGCTGGGGTGCGCACGTGACGCGGGTGCAGGAGGCGGCGGACGCCTTCGCCGCGCGGCCCTGAGGCCCCGCGGAGCCACGGCCCGCGAGCGTGGCACTCCTTCTCCGACATGACGCGCTCGGGGCCGGCCGCGTCACGCACGTCCCCGGACCGGTGCATTGCGGCGCGCGGGAGCGGGCAGCGTCAGTTGTTGAAGCGAAACTCCACGACGTTCCGTTACAGAACAACCTCTGGATCGACAGGTGATGTGTCCGTCGCGACTGCCCCGCAGCTGTGGGGGCAGCAGCGCAAACCTCTTCGGCCTAAGACTCGCGGCCGCCAGCCAGTGCATCTCGGAATCGAGACAATCGTGCAACCAAAGGGTCCGTGGTATCCGGGCCATCCTGAGTAGCCTAAAGTCATGTTTCGAATTCCGTCCCGGCGCGGTGGACGACGGGCCACCGGGGGCCATCTGCACATCTCGCCCACGCCCGTCAGCCCTCCCGAGCCGAACCCGGACCATGCGTGGAAGACGCTCGCATTGATGAATGAGTGGATTCGCCATTCGGATGCGAAAGCCGGCGTGACGCTAGCCTTCACTGGGGTGATGGCAACGACGACATTCAACCTCGTCAAGGACTTCACTCCTCGAACGGCGGTGTTCGACAGTCTGGTTGTCATCGCTTGCCTCTTGCTCATCTTTACGGGAGCTTTGTGCGGATGGACGCTGACACCACGGGTGAAGGATAAAGATGCTGATCGGGACGCGATTAACAGGCTCTTTTTCGCCAGCATCCATAAGAACTTCAGGGGCAAGCGGCAGGAGTACAGCGAGGTACTCCACTTACTCACCTCTGATCCTGTCGAACTGACGAAAGATCTCGCAGATCAGATCCATGTCAATGCGCGCATTGCCACGGCAAAGGCGACCGCGGCGAAATGGGCCATCCGGTGCGCTCTCGCTGCAGGTGCCGCGATCGGAGTCTTGGCCCTCGTTATTGGCGCTACGAACAGCTAGGGCGCAGATGGACGGCAACTACAGACCATACGACTGGACATCCAGCTCGGCCCGGATCAAAGCGATTCTGGATCAGCCGGCGGGGGCGTACGAGGAGGTTGACGGACTGCCTGACCGGGACAAGCTCACGTTCGCGAACGGCTTCTACGGCATGTGTTCGGCGATCTTCATCGACATCCGAGACTCCTCCGGCCTGACGTCGAAGCACAAACGGCCCGTTCTTGCGAAGATCTATCGGTCATTTATCTCAGAGATGGTCGCAGTCCTCAATTCCGACCTCTATGTGCGCGAGGTGAACATCGTCGGCGACTGCGTGTGGGCCTCCTATAAGACGACGCAGGTCAATCACATCGACGATGTTTTTGCTATCGCGGCGCAGGCCAATACCCTCCTTAGGCTCCTCAATCACCACTATGAGAAGGCTGGGATCACCCAGCTCAGCATCGGCATTGGTGTCGAGTACGGGCGAGTCCTCATGATCAAGGCGGGGTACAGCGGTAGCGCGATCAACGACGTGGTGTACATGGGAGACGTCGTCAACAGGGCAGCCCATCTGGCGCACCTGGCAGGGCGTGGCTGGGGATCGAGCCCGATCATCGTCGGCGACGTTTTGTACTCGAACCTGAACGAAAACAACAAGGGCCTACTACGACCGCACTGGACATCCGGCATCGGGACGGTGTACCAGGGGAACCCCATCATCCCGCCAATGGAAGAGTGGATCAGCGCCCTCGGTTGAGAATAGGTTTTAGACCGCCCACCAGAACGTCGACCCGTAGATCTGATAGCCCATGTCGGCAGTTCCCAGGTCAGTCCACATGTTCCGCTTCGGGTCGCCCCCGAACTTCGAGGCCTCGCGCAGCCTGTTGTACACGTCGGCAGTAATGTAGGTCGGGTAGCGAGGATCAAGCGCGGCCAGCTTCGCGGCATTGTTTGCCGCGTTTCCAACCCACACCAAATCGTTGCTGCCTCGGATGCCCGTTCTGGCGACGAAAAGCTTCGAGGTGTCAATGCCAACCCGCTGCTTAAGCACGAAAGTGCTCTTCGGGTACTTCTCGGCGATCTTCGCCGCCACGATGTTCTTGCATGCCCAGTTGATCTGCAACCCGCACTTCGCGGCGTCAGAGTTCTTCGAGTCCCCGATGAACACGCCCATGACGCGGTCCCCGTCGTAGGCAGTGACGATGCCACCCCGCGCCCGGATGATCTTCGCAGCGCAGAACAGGTAGCTCTTGTAGACCTCCGCAGCGAACCAATCCTTGTGCCCCTTGACCATCTTCGTCGACGACGCAAGATCCGCATAGAGGACCGTTGCGTCGAGCTCGACGGCGAGGTTCTTTAGAGGAAGGTCATCGGTGTCGGGCACCTTCTGACCTGCGCGACGCTCCCACTGCTCGTCGACAGTCTTCTGGACGTACGCATCCAGTTCTTCTTTCAGGCTCATGTCAAGCATTCTCCTCCGGGCGCTCGTCCGTTGGCTTGGTCAACCTGGCTACTGCATCCTGCAGCGCTCTCAATAGTGCCTGGAGATTCACGCACCACCCCGCACTGCCGTCAAGTTCCCGGGAGAGAGTTATGGCCGCCGCACTCAGATGTTGAAGCGCGAAGCGGAACTGCAACACGTCGCGTAGCGGATGACCGTCTCAGGTGTAAGGTCGGCGGATGGCTGAGCCCTCCACGCGCACTGCGATCTACCTACGCATCTCTATGGATCGAGAAATGGACGGCCTGGCCATCGACCGGCAGCGCGCCGACTGCCTGACCATCGCCGAGACCCGCGGGTGGGCAGTGGTTCGCGAGTATGTCGACCAGTCACGGAGTGCGACTGACAAGACGAAGCGACGTCCCGGATATGACGACCTGGTGAGCGGCTTCGAGGCGGGAGAATTCGACGCGATCATCTGCTGGGATCTCGATCGACTCACCGGCCAACCCCGACAGCTCGAGGATTGGATCGACGCTGCCGAGGCGCGCGGGTTGCGACTCGTCACCGCCAATGGTGAAGCCGATCTGACCACCGACGGCGGACGCCTGTTCGCTCGCGTGAAGGCCGCAGTCGCGCGGTCCGAGGTCGAGCGAAAGAGCGCTCGACAGTCGGCCGCTCAAGCTCAACGAGCGGCGCAAGGCCGAGCCCCGAAGGGTATGCGTCCTGTCGGCTACAGCGTCGCAGGCGAGATCATCAAGCATGAGGCCGAGGCCGTCCGCGCAGTCTTCACGGCCTTCCATGGCGGTAGCTCACTTAGAGCCATCGCGGCAGCTCTTTCCGGCGAGACCGGTTAACGTATCCCCGCGAGGGTGCCCGCGCTCCCCCGTCACACGCGGACTGTCACCTTTGAACGCAACTCCCGACGCGATGAGGAAAACAAGACTCTCCCTCCAGAGAAGCAGCGGAAGCTGCGGCCCGTGCCCGATGAAGCCCCGTGGCCACCGAGCACAGTACTCGGGATGCTTCGCAACCCTCGCTACGCCTAGGCCCGACCACTCAGCGGGCGTCTCAGCGCCGGAGACCTCTCCGCATGAGGGACACGCACTACGGACTCGCACGAACGAAAGCTCACTCCGGCCTTCTCACCTTGCCCCGCAGAATCGATTCCCTGAGGGAGGAAGTGCACCACGTCAACCCTCGTCACCTGACCGCCTTTTCAACCTTGCTCTGCACTGCTTCCGGCAATTGCTTACGGATAAAATCGTCTAAAGCAGCCGGGTCGGGTTCGACGCGGTCTGCCACAACTCTCTCATCCCAGGTTTCGTAGTTCGCCGGGTCGGCGAAGACGATGACGCCAATACCGTGTCGTCGCGCTTCTGTAATGACCGCGTCAAGCGCAGCCGGAGGTCGCTGATCGTCCGGAACATGTAAAAGAACGTAGGAATGGGTTGCGGCACGCCGGTGAGCCAAAGCTTCGTAGACCGCCGTCACGTCGATCATGTCGGACGGCTTGACCTCAAATGTATGGACCGAAAGAGTTTTTACGGGCAGATATGTGAACACCTGCACTTCGACTGCTGCCAAGTCCGGACGTGTCCACTTACCCCCAGTGAGGCGCCTCCCAGCCCGGGAAACGTCCTCAACTGCGAGGTAGTCATAGCCCTTTTCCGATTGCCAGTCACCAAAAAGCACCGCTCTTAACGGCCCATAGAGAATCTCTTCCGGCTGACGAGTTGCTACTTGATTGCCACTGCTATCGTCCGGCGAATCTCCTACGACGACAGAATCCGGCACCCGCGCGGTCGAGCCGCCTCGACCGCGCCCACGCACGGCACGGCCGCCCTCGACGAGAAGCTCACGAGCGTTCCAGAAGTCCTGCTTGTCTCCGCCAAGGCTTTTGAGTAACTCTGCGTTCGGTTTCAGCGACCCGTCTGCAGGCAGCAGAGCAAACAGCCGGTCTTCCAGCGACAAATCGGCGTCCACCGGTTGTGCGTCGTGAACAACGCTCCCAATCGGTGCCTGGTCGAGACCGTCGCCGCCGCTCATTTTGCACTCCCAGAAGTGACTCCGACGCGGAACTCCACCACGTCGCCGTCCTGCATGACGTACTCCTTGCCCTCGATGCGGGCCTTGCCGGCGGAGCGGGCCTCGGCGATGCTGCCCGTGGCGACGAGATCGTCGAACGAGATGACCTCGGCCTTGATGAAGCCCTTCTCGAAGTCCGTGTGGATCACGCCGGCCGCCTGCGGGGCCTTCCAGCCCTTGCCGATGGTCCAGGCGCGGGTCTCCTTCGGTCCTGCCGTGAGGTAGGTCTGCAGGCCGAGCGTGTCGAAGCCGATGCGGGCGAGCTGGTGCAGGCCCGACTCCTCCTGGCCGGTCGAGGCGAGCAGCTCGGCGGCGTCCTCGGCGTCGAGGCCGATCAGCTCGGACTCGATCTTCGCGTCGAGGAACACCGCCTCGGCAGGGGCGACGAGCGCCGCGAGGCGCTCCTTCGCGGCGTCGTCGGTGAGGATCGCCTCGTCGACGTTGAAGACGTAGATGAAGGGCTTCGCGGTGAGCAGGCCCAGCTCGCGGATCGGCTCGAGGTCGATGTTCGAGGCGCTCAGCGGCGTGCCCGCCTGCAGCGCGTCGCGCGCGGCGACCGCGGTCTCGTGCACGGTGGGCTCGACGCGCTTGAGCCTCAGCTCCTTCTCGTAGCGCACGAGCGCCTTCTCGACGGTCTCGAGGTCGGCGAGGATCAGCTCGGTGTTGATCGTGCCCATGTCGCCCTCGGGGTCGACCTTGCCGTCGACGTGGACCACGTCGGGGTCCTCGAAGCCGCGGACGACCTCGGCGATCGCGTCGGCCTCGCGGATGTTCGCGAGGAACTTGTTGCCGAGCCCTTCGCCCTCGCTCGCGCCCTTGACGATGCCGGCGATGTCGACGAACGACACCGGCGCGGGCAGGATCTTCTCGCTGCCGAACAACCCCGCGAGCACCGCCAGCCGGGGGTCGGGCAGGTCGACGACCCCGACGTTGGGCTCGATGGTCGCGAACGGGTAGTTCGCGGCGAGCACCTGGTTCTGGGTCAGGGCGTTGAAGAGGGTGGACTTGCCGACGTTGGGCAGTCCGACGATCGCGATGGTGAGGGCCACGGGGAGCCAGGCTACCCGGTCACGGGCGGGGCCGAGCCCGCGGGGCGGAGCCGGTACGCGCCTCCTGCGGGCGACACGTGGTGTCGTGGGCCCGTGCGACCATCGTCGTGTGCCCATCGACTTCACCGCGATCGACTTCGAGACCGCGAACCAGCACAGTGCGTCCGCCTGCTCCGTCGGCCTCGTCAAGGTCCGCGACGGCGTCGTCGTCGACCGCGTCGGCTGGCTGATCCGGCCACCGGCCGGGCACGACGAGTTCCTGTACTGGAACACGCGCATCCACGGCATCGTCGCGGGCGACGTCGTCGCCGCCGACGACTGGGCCGAGCAGTTCGAGCGCCTCTGCGCCTTCACCGGCGACGACGTGCTCGTCGCCCACAACGCCCGCTTCGACGTGGGCGTCATCACCGCGGCGTGCGCAGCGACCCAGGTCGCGCCTCCTGCCTCGCGGTACCTCTGCAGCCTGCAGGTCGCCCGCCGCACCTACGTGCTCGACTCGTACCGCCTGCCGGTCGCGGCGGCGGCCGCGGGGTTCCGGGACTTCCCGCACCACGACGCCCTCGCCGACGCCGAGGCCTGCGCCGCGATCGTCGTGCACGCCTCCGCGCACCACGGCGTCGACGACCTCGACGACCTGGCCGAGGCGGCCGGGGTGCGCATCGCGACGATCGCCCCGCGCGCGCGCGACGCGCAGCGCACCGTCACGTTCCGCTGACGCTCGCGGCTGCCGCGCGGGCTGCGGCGCGGGCTGCCGCGAACCAGTCCTCTGCCGCCGAACCAGGCAGACGACTGGTCCGAGCCCAGGTGCCTGGTTCGCGGCGGCCCGCGGCGGTCGCCCGGCCGAGCGGGCAGCACCCCGGCGACCGGCGGTGTCGGAGGCCGCTGCCAGACTCGCGGCATGTCACCGCTCGTCGCCCTGTTCCTCGGCCTGCTCGTCGGCCTCGTCCTCGGCGCCCTGCTCGGCCTGCTCGCCGCGCGCGCCCGCTCCACCGGCCGTGAGGCCTCCCTCGCCGCCGACCTCGCCGGCGCCCGCGCCACCTCCGAGGGGCTGCGCGCGCAGCTCGCGGCGCTCGACGAGCAGCACCGCCGCCAGGTGCTCGCGCAGGAGGCCCGGCTCGCCGAGTTCCAGGACCGCCTGCGCGACGTGCGCATCGCCGAGGCGGAGCGGCAGCGCACCGACGGGCAGGTGATGGTCGCCCTCAGCCCCGTCGCGGAGAGCCTGCGCACGGTCCAGCAGAAGGTCGCCGAGCTCGAGGAGCAACGCAGCCTGCAGTACGGGGCGCTCAGCGAGCAGCTGCGCACCGCGGCGGAGTCGGAGGAGCGCCTGCGCAGCACCGCCGAGGCCCTCGCCGCGGCCCTCCGCTCGAACAGCACGCGGGGCGTCTGGGGCGAGACGCAGCTGCGCAACGTCGTCGAGGCCGCCGGCCTGCTGGAGCGCGTCGACTTCGACGTGCAGGCGTCGGTGTCGAGCGACGCCGGTGCCGGTCGCCCCGACATGGTCGTGCACCTGCCCGGCGGCGGCGCCATCGCGGTCGACGCCAAGGTGCCCTTCAGCGCCTACCTCGAGGCGAGCGCGATCCCCGCCACGGCGACGGGCGACGAGGCCGCCCGCCGCACGAAGCTCGTCGCGCAGCACGTCCGTGCGCTCCGCGCGCACGTCGACGCCCTCTCGGCGAAGGAGTACTGGGCCGGCCTCGACCGCTCCCCCGAGCTCGTCGTCGCCTTCGTGCCGAGCGAGTCGCTCATCGCCTCGGCGCTCGAGGCCGATCCCGCCCTGCTCGACCACGCCTTCTCGAAGCGCGTCGCCCTCGCCTCGCCCGTGACCCTCTGGTCGGTGCTCAAGACCGTGGCGCTCAGCTGGCAGCACGACGTCGTCACGCAGGAGGCCAAGACGCTCTTCGACCTCAGCCGAGAGCTCTACGGACGCCTCTCCACCATGGCCGGCCACGTGGACAAGCTCGGCCGGTCGCTGCGCGGCTCGGTCACCGACTACAACCGGTTCGTCGGTTCGCTGGAGCGGACCGTGCTCCCCTCCGCCCGACGCCTCAGCGTGCTCGACGAGTCGAAGGTGCTGCCGACGCCCGCCACGATCGACGACGCGCCCCGTGAGCTGACGGCGCCCGAGCTGACGCGGGCACTGCTCGACGAGGGCTCGTCGCGGACCGACGCGTGACCGGCTGACGGCCGGAGGCGGGCCCGCGCCGCGCCTCCCGCCGTCACCCGCGGGTCAGGCGTCCTCGCCGTACCACTTCGACACGAGGTGGTCCGCCTCGACGCGGCGGATGGTGCCCGAGTGCGAACGCAGCACGATGCTCGAGGTGCGGATCATGCCCTGCTTGCGCTTGACTCCCGCGACGAGCGCGCCGTCGGTGACGCCCGTGGCGACGAAGTACGCGTTGTCGCCCTTGACGAGGTCGTCTTGGTCGAGCACCCGGTCGAGGTCGTGGCCGGCGTCGACCGCCGTCTGACGCTCGGCGTCGTCCTTCGGGGCCAGGCGCGTGAGGATCAGGCCGCCGAGCGCCTTGACGGCGCACGCCGTGATGATGCCCTCAGGGGTCCCTCCGATGCCCACGCACATGTCGATGCGCGAGTCGGGCCGGGCGGCGTTGATGCCGCCCGCCACGTCGCCGTCGAGCAGGAGGCGCGTGCCCGCGCCCGCCTCGTGCACCTGACGGATGAGGTCGGCGTGACGCGGCCGGTCGAGCACGGCGACCTGGAGGTCCTCGACGGCGAGGCCCTTGGCCGCCGCGAGCGCGCGCACGTTCTCGCCGATGGGCTTGTCGAGGTCGATCACGCCGATGCCCTCGGGCCCGGTGACGATCTTGTCCATGTAGAAGACGGCGCTCGGGTCGAACATGCTGCCGCGGTCGCTCACGGCGATCACGGAGAGGGCGTTCATGCGGCCGGCGGCCGTGAGGCTCGTCCCGTCGATGGGGTCGACGGCGATGTCGCAGGCGGGCCCGATGCCGTTGCCCACGCGCTCGCCGTTGAACAGCATGGGCGCCTCGTCCTTCTCGCCCTCGCCGATGACGACGAGGCCGTCGAAGGCGACCGTGCCGAGGAACTTGCGCATCGCGTCGACCGCGGCCTTGTCGGCGGCGTTCTTGTCGCCCTTGCCGATGAAGGGCGCGCTCCGGATCGCCGCCGCCTCGGTGGCCCTCACCAGCTCCATGCCCAGGTTGCGGTCGGGGTGCGAGTAGAGGTCTCCGGATGCGCTGTCAGCCATGCTCCCGACCTTACTCGCGGCGCACGCCGCGAGCAGTCGTCGCGCACGGACGTGCAACGACCGACATGTCGCATGAGGTGTAGACATGTCGTGCGAAACCCGTACGATGAGGCATGAAAGCCTCCGTCAGAAAGGCCCCCATGCACCTCGCCCCACCGTCCGACCGCCGGCACCTCCGATGGCGCCCCCTCCTCGCGACGACCGCTGCGCTCGCCCTGGTGGCGGGGGCCGCACCGTCCGCAGCCGTCGCGTCCCCCGAGCCCGCGTCCCTCGACGCCCCTCCGCGCCCCACCGCGAGCGCCGACCTCGTCCTGGGCATCGCCTCCTCGGAAGACGGGCACGGGCCCTTCACCCACGACTCCGAGCCGGGCGGTGACGGCTCCGGCCGCAACGGGCGCGTCCGGACGGCCGACGCGGTGACGTGGTCCGTGTCGGTCTCGCCCCGCGCGTCGTCGGCGGAGGACGCCGTCCTCACCCTGCGCGCGGCCGAGAACACGGTCTTCGACCGCCTGCCCGAGCAGTGCGCCGCGGGCTCGGAGCTCCGCGCGACCGAGCTCACCTGCCAGCTGGGCGACCTCGACAACGGCGTCACCGTGCTCCCCGTCGTCACGAGGGTCCCCCAGGAGGCCCACGACGGCAGCAGCGTCCGCATCGAGGGCGACCTCACCGCCGCGGGCGTGGAGGGCGTGAGCGCAGCGTCCGACTCGCTCACCGTCACCGCGGCACCCCGCTGGGACCTCGCGGCGACAACGGCGGTCCCCCTGTTCGAGCGTGCGACGGAGCCGGGCGGGGACCGCTCGGGCTTCCAGATCACCTACCCGGTCCTCCTGCACGGCAACAGCCTCGACCCCGCCCAGGGCACCCTCGGCCTCGAGGCCCTCGCGGGCGAGGTGACCTTCGTCGACGACGTCTCGAAGATGTACGGCTCGCAGGCGAGCCCAGCCGTCCTGGCGCCCCGGGGCGCGGAGGCACGGCCCTGCGGCGTCAACGTCGACGAGTTCCCCGGCCTCCCGGCAGGCCGGGGAGGCGGCGACCGCGCGGTCGTCGACTCCGGGACGATCACGTGCACGCAGGCCGCTCCGGGCGAGCCGGTCACGGTGAGGCTCACGGGCGTCGACTCGACGCTGTCGTCGGTGCCGACGGCGTCGGCCTCCGGCGGACCCGTCACGGGGGGCGTCAAGCCGTACGCCGTGTCGGCGTGGATCAGCCTCTGGGTCCCCGAGCCCCCGGTCGGCGACTCCTTCACGGCCCGCAACGTCTACCGCGACCTCGTCGCGCCGTCGGTCACGGGTCAGGAGAACTACCCGGGCGGTACCGAGCCCCTCGGCAACAACAGGGTCGACCGCAACATCGGCGCCTTCGACGGGGTCGTCGCCTCCCAGCGCTACTGGGGGGTCGAGCAGGGCACCACGACCACCTTCGTGGCCTCGGGCAAGTACGACGAGCCCTACGTCACGCCCGGTCAGGACGCCCTCGTGCGAGCGACCCTCCGCAACACCGGCACCGAGGCCTGGTCCGGGACCACCGTCTGCACGGTGCTCGACCGCGACGTGCAGTCGATCCGTCGAACGGGCCGCACCTGGGCGACGTCGTCCGCGCCGAAGGTCACGGGCGCCCCTCTCTTCGCGCCGTTGGGCTCCGACGACCCCGCCGACCTGCGCGACGCCACCTGCGACGACGACCACACCTGGTACGCCGATCCCGAGAAGGTGCCGGGCGGAGCCTCCGCCGTGGGCAAGGTGCGTTGGACCTACGACCACCCCGGCGACCAGCAGCTGGGGTTCACGACCCTGGTGGGCGTGCACGACGACCTGGCCGACCACACGCGCCTGCGGTCGTTCACCAGCGTGCAGCGCACCCCCAGCGCCGCCTGGGTGCACGACACGGCCTCCGCGGACGAGGCGAACGGCGGACTCTCCGACTTCCTCACCGTGACGGCGGACCTCGCTCGGGTCACGACCAAGATCGTCGACCCCGGGACCGACGCCGACAGCACGCGCGACGAGACGCAGTACGCCCAGGCGGGCGACGAGGTCGAGCTCGCCGTCTACCCCACCGTCACCAACGCCAAGGGAGGCGGCCTGTCCGACACCCTCGTCGTGCACGACCTGATCCCCGAGGGCTCGGAGTACGTGCGGGGCAGCGCCTCACCGGGTGAGCCCGAGGTCGACGAGGTCACGGTCGACGGGCGGCCTCGACAGCGCCTGACGTGGCGGTTCATTGACGTGCACCCCAACGACCCGCTGGCACCGGTCACCTTCCGCGTGCAGCTCGGCGCCGCCGTGGGCCCGGGCACGTCCCAGGCCGAGGTCGTGTGGGACCGCGACGTCTCCGAGTCCCCGCGCAAGCGCGCCACGAGGGGCCTGCACGTGCTCGCGGGGGCGGGGTTCACCGTACGGCAGGACGTCGACGCGCCCCTCCACGTCGTCCGCGACGACGTGACCTTCACGCTCCGCTACCAGGACCTCGCGCCCAGCGCCCTGCCGTCGTCCTCCCTCGTGACGGTCCTGCCCCACGACGGTGACGATCGCGGCACCGAGACCGGGGGTCGTGTCGTGCTCGCGAGCGCCGTCGACCCCGCCGACCCCTCCGAGACCGTCCGCTACACGCGGGCCCCTGCCGACGAGGTCCCCGCGGACCCCGCCGACGACGGGCCGCGCTGGTGCCCGGAGGCCGAGTTCGGCGCCGCGGGGTGCCCGGCCGCGCTCTCCGACGTCACGGCGGTGCGGATCGACCGCGCCAACCCCGTGGCCTCGGGCCAGGTCGTGCTGCACGACCTCGTCGTGCGCGTGGACGGCGGGCAGCCGGACGCACGCCTCGGCAGCGACTTCACCTTCCGCGCCGAGAGCGTCGCCACGGCCGTCACCTCGCGGACGGCACGCACGGCCTTCGCCTCGGGGGCCGTGGGCGGCCGCGCCTGGCTCGACGAGGACTCCGACGGCCTGCGGGGCGACGACGAAGCTGCTCTGCCCGGCACCGAGGTCGCCCTCAGCGGGACCGACGACCGTGGCGACGCCGTCACCGCGACGACCACGACCGACGAGGAGGGTCGGTACGGCTTCGACGCGCTCCGGCCCGGCGACTACCGCCTCGACTTCGGGCGGGCGGAGCACGGGTGGACCACGCGGCACGTCGGCGACGACCCCACGATCGACTCCGACGTCGACGAGGACGGCGTCGCCCCCGTCACGCTCCTCCGCCTCGACGCGGAGGACGGCACCCTGGCGGGCGTCACCCGCGCGCTGACCGTCGACGCCGGAGCGCTCCCCGCCGACGCCGGCAACGGCGTCGGACCCGTCGATCCACCGGTCGCTCCACCGGCCACTCCCGGTGACGGCGAGGGCGAGGGCGAGGGCGACCCCGAGGTCGTCGCACCCACCGAGCCCGGTGACAGCGGGAACGGAGGCGCGCCCGTGGTCGACCCGCCCGCCGCACCCGGCGACGGCGACGGGGACGGGGACGGGGACGGCGAGGGCGACGGGGACGGCGACGGCGACGGCGACGTGGTCACCGGACCGCTCCCGGATGACCGCCCGGGTACCGGGACGGCGGGCGGGACCGGCGCGGCGACGACCGCGGCGGCCGAGGCGAGCCCGCACCGGCAGCTCGCCTTCACCGGCGCCGCCGTCACGCTCGGCGCGGCGCTCGCCGCCTTGCTCGCCGTCGGCCTCGGCGGCCTGGCGGTCCTCCGTCGGCGCCGCGAGGGCTGACCGGCACCCCCTTGTCCACGGCCCGGCCACCCCCTCCCGGGGCGGCCGGGCCGTGGCCTGTCCGGAGCACCCGTCGGTAGGCTGGCGGCGGATCCGTGCCCCGGACCTCCTGGTCCTGATCGAAGGAGATGCCATGCCCGTCGCCACCCCCGAGCAGTACGCCGAGATGCTCGACCGCGCGAAGACCAAGGGGTTCGCCTACCCCGCCGTGAACGTCTCGTCGTCGCAGACCATCAACGCCGTGCTGCAGGGGCTCACCGAGGCCGGCAGCGACGGCATCATCCAGGTCACCACGGGTGGCGCCGACTACTTCGCCGGGCAGACGGTCAAGAACCGCGCCGCGGGAGCGTTGGCCTTCGCCCGCTTCGCGACCGAGGTCGCCAAGAACTACCCGGTCACCGTGGCCCTGCACACCGACCACTGCCCGAAGGACGCCCTCGACGGCTTCGTCATGCCGCTGATCGCCGCCTCCGAAGAAGAGGTCAAGGCGGGCCGCAACCCGATCTTCCAGTCGCACATGTGGGACGGTTCGGCCGTGCCCCTCGACGAGAACATCGAGATCGCGCAGCAGATGCTGAAGCGCACCGCCGCGATCAACGCGATCCTCGAGGTCGAGATCGGCGTCGTCGGCGGCGAGGAGGACGGCGTGCAGCACGAGGGCTCGAACGAGGCCCTGTACACGACCGTGGGCGACGTCGAGAAGGCCGTCGAGGCCCTCGGGCTCGGCGAGCACGGCCGCTACATCGCCGCGCTCACCTTCGGCAACGTGCACGGCGTCTACAAGCCCGGCAACGTCAAGCTGCGCCCCGAGCTGCTCGGCGAGATCCAGCAGGGCATCCAGCAGCGCTTCGGCACGGCAGAGAAGCCCCTCGAGCTCGTCTTCCACGGCGGCTCCGGCTCGACCGACGACGAGATCGCCCGCGCCGTCGCCAACGGCGTCGTGAAGATGAACATCGACACCGACACGCAGTACGCCTTCAGCCGGTCCATCGCCGACACCGTGCTCAAGAACTACGACGGCTTCATCAAGGCCGACGGCGAGGTCGGCAACAAGAAGCAGTACGACCCCCGCGCCTGGGGCAAGGTCGCCGAGTCGGCCATGGCCGCCCGCGTCGTCGCCGCGACGAAGCAGCTCGGCTCGCACGGCCAGTCCCAGAGCTGACGCCCGACGGCACGACGGAGCCCCCGCGACCAGGGTCGCGGGGGCTCCGTCGTGCCGTGCGTCGCCTAGGAGAACGGACCGGGAGGGGCGGGCATGGAGCGGAGCGCCTCGACGAAGGAAGCGTCGCCCATGACGACGGCGACGACCGCGACGGCCTGCGCGAGCGTGAACGCCACCCCCGCGACGAGGGGCACCCAGAACGCGAGGCGCCCCGCCCGGAGGCGGCGGCGCGCGACGACGACGGCCAGGACGAAGAGCGCGACCGCGAGCACGGCCGACAGCACCCCCACGCGCTGCAGGGCGTCCTGCGCCGTGAAGTCGTCCACCGGGAACCCACGGTCGCGCAGCAGTGCCAGCAGCGACACGGCGAACGTCGAGGCGCCCAGGACCGCGACGACGACGTTGTAGGCCCCCAGGCCGAACAGCACCATCGTGACGATCCGGTCCGCGCGCGATCCGGGGCGCTGCGTCGGGGAGGCGGCCGGCGCGGCGGGCCGGTCGGCGCCTCCTGCGGTCGGGACGGGCTCGGCGACCGCGACGGGCTCGACCGGGCTCACCCAGCCGGGAGGCGCGTACTCGCCGTACTGCGGGCGCGGCCGGTCACCGGCGCCCTCCGGCCCGCGATCGCGTGCGGTGCCGTCGGTCATCGGGTGCGGCCGCCCAGGGCGCGCTCGTCGACGGCCCCGGTGGAGTCCTTCCGGAGCTCCTTCGGGAGGGAGAACATGAGGTCTTCTTCCGCGGTCTTGACCTCGGAGACGTCGCCGTAGCCGGCGTCCGCGAGGTCGTCGAGGACCTCCTGCACGAGGACCTCGGGCACGCTGGCCCCCGACGTGACCCCGACCGTCTCGACGCCGTCGAGCCACTCCTGGCGGATCTCGCTCGCGTAGTCGACGCGGTAGGCGGCCTTGGCCCCGTGCTCGAGGGCGACCTCGACGAGGCGCACGCTGTTCGAGCTGTTCGCCGAGCCCACGACGATCACGAGGTCGGCGCCGACGGCGACCTTCTTGATGGCGACCTGTCGGTTCTGCGTGGCGTAGCAGATGTCGTCGCTCGGCGGGTTCTGGATCGACGGGAAGCGCTCGCGCAGACGGCGCACGGTCTCCATCGTCTCGTCGACGCTGAGGGTCGTCTGCGACAGCCACACGAGGTTCTCGGGGTCGTCGACGACGAGGTCGTCGACCTCGTCGGGGTTCTGCACGAGGGTGGTCCGGTCGGCCGCGTGGCCCATGGTGCCCTCGACCTCTTCGTGGCCGGCGTGGCCGATGAGGATGATGTGACGGCCCTGGCTGCCGAAGCGTACGGCCTCGCGGTGCACCTTCGTGACGAGGGGGCAGGTCGCGTCGATCGCCTGGAGCCCCCGGTCGGCGGCACCCTGGACGACGGCCGGCGAGACGCCGTGCGCGCTGAACACGACGTGCGAGCCCTCGGGGACCTCCTCGACCTCGTCGACGAAGATCGCGCCCTGGGACTCGAGGGTCGACACGACGTGCACGTTGTGCACGATCTGCTTGCGGACGTAGACCGGGGAGCCGTAGTGCTCGAGGGCCTTCTCGACGGCGATGACCGCGCGGTCCACTCCTGCACAGTAGCCGCGTGGTGCCGCGAGCAGCACCCGCTTGGGTCCGGGGACGGGGGTATCCTTTAGCCTGTTGCGCACCGCGGGCACGCGTGGAGTCGGCAGGTCGATGGCGAGGGCGCCGTTGGTGATGTGGCTCACCCCCCGATCCTAGGTGCGGCTGCATGGTCGTGCACTGAGAGGGTGCCGTTCCCGCCCCGTCCGCGGTGCCGGAGCGACCGCGCCGGACCGCCCCGAGCCACGCCGACCGACCAGACAGGAGCCGCGATGACGATCGTGCCGCCACCGCCCACGGCCGACGCTCCCTGGCCCGTGGGCCTGCTCGCCGCCAAGCTCCGCGACTGGATCGACCGCCTGGGCACCGCCTGGGTCGAGGGCCAGGTCACGCAGTGGAACGTCTCGGGCGGCAACGTCTACGGCAAGCTGCGCGACCTCGAACAGGACGTCACGGTCTCGTTCTCGATCTGGTCCAGCGTGCGCTCCCGGGTGCCCGCCGACCTCAAGCAGGGCGACCACGTCGTCGCCGCGGTGAAGCCCAACTACTGGCTCAAGGGCGGCACGCTGACCCTGCAGGTCTTCGACATGAAGCACGTCGGCCTCGGCGACCTGCTCGAGCGGCTGGAGCGCCTCCGGGCGCAGCTCGCCGCCGAGGGCCTCTTCGACGCTTCGCGCAAGCGACGCCTGCCGTTCCTCCCCGGCTGCATCGGCCTCGTCACCGGCAAGGACAGCGACGCCGAGAAGGACGTCGTCCGCAACGCGCAGTTGCGCTGGCCCTCCGTGGCGTTCCGGGTCGTGCACGCCGCCGTGCAGGGCGATCGCACCGTGGGCGAGGTCACGGCCGCGATCGAGGCGCTCGACGCCGACCCCGAGGTCGACGTCATCATCGTCGCGCGCGGCGGCGGCGACTTCCAGAACCTCCTCGGCTTCAGCGACGAGCGCGTCGTCCGGGCCGCCGCCGCCGCGACGACCCCGATCGTGAGCGCGATCGGCCACGAGGCCGACCGCCCCCTGCTCGACGAGGTCGCCGACCTGCGGGCCTCGACCCCGACCGACGCCGCCAAGCGGGTCGTGCCCGACGTCGGAGAAGAGCTCGCCCGCGTGCAGGAGGCCCGCAGCCGCCTGCAGCGACGGCTCACGATGCTCGTCTCCACCGAGATCGACCGCCTCGGCGCGGTCCGCAGCCGCCCCGTCCTCGCCTCGCCGCAGACCCTCGTCGACCAGCGCGCCGACGAGGTCGTGCGGTACGTCGCGCGGGGCGAGGAGCTCCTGGAGCGCACGATCGAGCGCGCTCGCACCCGGGTCTCGGAGCTCACCGCCCAGCTGCGCGCGCTGTCGCCGCAGGGCACCCTCAGCCGGGGGTACGCCATCGCCCAGCTTCCCGACGGCACCGCGCTGCGCTCGCCCGACGACGCCCCCGACGGCACGGCGCTCGTGCTCACGGTCGAGGGCGGCAGCGTCGACGCCGTGAGCCGCGGCGGTGCCGGCACCGCGCCTCCTGCCGGCCCGGCGCAGACCGGCGCCTCCCCCACCGTCCCGTCCGCCGACGCTCGATAGGATCCCCCCGTGGCACAGTCCCCCTCCCCCGAGACCACCAGCGACGCCCCCGCCGACGTCTCGACCCTCAGCTACGAGGCCGCCCGTGACGAGCTCGTGGCGGTCGTCGCCGAGCTCGAGCAGGGCGCCTCCACGCTCGAGCGCTCGCTCGCCCTCTGGGAGCGCGGCGAGGCCCTCGCCGGCCGCTGCGAGGAGTGGCTGCTCGGGGCCCGCGAGCGCCTCGAGGCCGCACGGCGTCAGGCGCCCGCCTCGTGAGCAGCCCCGCGGGCGGCCCGCCAGGCCGGGCCAAGCCCCCGCGCGTCGTCGCCGAGCTCGGGCGGCCCGAGACCCCCGCCGAGACGGCCGATCGCAAGGCCGAGGCCTCGCGCAAGCGCCGGGCGAACCAGACGGCCCGCAACCTCGGGCTCTCGCTCGCCGCCTCGCTGCTCATCGTGCTGGTGCTCGTGCTGGTCGTCGCCCGGCCCGACACCGACCTCACCGAGACGGTCGACCACCGCGCCGTCGCGCAGCAGGCGCAGGCCAGCCTCGACGTCCCGCTCGTCGAGCCCGATGTGCCCGACGACTGGTCGGCCAACGCCGCCGAGGTCCGTCGCGGCGGCGCCGACGGGGTGCCCGCGTGGTACGTCGGCTTCGTCACGCCCGAGCGGCAGTTCGTCGGCTACCTGCAGGGCGTCGACGCCAACCCGACCTGGCTGTCCCAGCAGGTGGAGCAGGCGCTCGTGACCTCGACCGTCGCGATCGGCGGCCTCACCTGGGACGTCCGTGACCGCCGCGAGGCCGACGCCACGGGCAACCACGCGTACTCGCTGACCACCACGCTCGGGCGGAGCACGTTCGTGCTCTTCGGCACCGCCGACGACGCCGAGTTCCGTACGATCGCCGAGGCCGTCGCCGCCGAGGCGCAGGCAGAGCAGGAGACCCCGTGACCACCGACGCCGTACCCGCGCCGCACCGCACCCCCGGCGAGACCTGGGAGCGCATGCTCGCCGGCAACGAGCGCTTCGTCTCCGGCACCCCTCAGCACCCGCACCAGGACAGCGACCGCCGGTCGTCGCTCGCGGGCGGCCAGCGCCCCGTCGCCGCGCTCTTCGGCTGCGCCGACTCGCGCCTCGCCGCCGAGATCATCTTCGACGCGGGGCTCGGCGACCTGTTCGTCGTGCGCAACGCCGGGCAGGTCGTGGGCGACACCGTCCTCGCCTCGCTCGAGTACGCCGTCTCGGTGCTCGAGGTGCCGCTCGTCGTCGTGCTCGGCCACGACAGCTGCGGCGCGGTCGCCACCGCGATCTCCAGCGTCGAGGGAGGTGCGGCCCCGGGGTCGCGCTACCTGCAGGGCCTCGTCGACATGATCCTGCCGTCCGTGCGCCGTGCGCGCATCGAGGGCGGACCCGTCGACGCGCTCGACCCGCGCGAGGTCGGCCGCTTGCACATCCACGCCTCCGTGGCCTCGCTCGTCGAGCGTTCGGAGCTCCTGTCGACCGCCGTCGCAGAGGGTAGGTTGGCCGTGGTCGGTGCGAACTACGACCTCGCCGACGGGCGGGTCGACGCGTCGACCGTCGTCGGCCGACTCTGACCCGACGACGAGGGCGCGGCACATCCCGCCGCGCGCCGCACGCCCAGTGCCCCCCGAGGGCCGACGGAAGGACCACGACGACGTGACCACGCCCGAGACCGAGTACCGCACCGAGCACGACACGATGGGCGAGGTGCGGGTCCCCGCGTCGGCGCTCTACCGTGCCCAGACGCAGCGCGCCGTGGAGAACTTCCCGATCTCGGGCTCGCGTCTCGAGGCCGCGCAGATCGTCGCCCTGGCGCGCGTGAAGCGGGCCGCGGCCGTCGTCAACGGCGAGATGGGGATCCTCCCCCCGGCGATCGCCGACGCCGTCGCCGCGGCGGCCGACCGCATCGTCGCGGGCGAGCACCACGACCAGTTCCCCGTCGACGTCTACCAGACCGGCAGCGGCACCTCGTCGAACATGAACATGAACGAGGTGCTCGCCACCCTCGCGGGCACGGTCGAGGGCACGGCCGTGCACCCCAACGACCACGTGAACGCCTCGCAGTCCTCCAACGACGTGTTCCCCACCTCGGTGCACGTCGCCGTGACGGGTGCGCTCCTCGAGCAGCTCGTGCCGAGCCTCGAGCACCTCGCCGAGTCGCTCGAGCGCAAGGCCGAGGCCTGGGCGGGCGTGGTCAAGGCGGGCCGCACGCACCTCATGGACGCCACCCCGGTGACGCTGGGGCAGGAGTTCGGCGGGTACGCCCGGCAGGTCCGCCTCGGCATCGAGCGGGTCCGGTCGACCCTGCCCCGCGTCGCCGAGGTCCCCCTCGGCGGCACGGCGACGGGCACCGGCATCAACACGCCCGTGGGCTTCCCGCAGCGGGTCATCGCGCAGCTCGCCGCCGACAGCGGGCTGCCGATCACCGAGGCCGAGGACCACTTCGAGGCCCAGGGTGCCCGCGACGGGCTCGTCGAGGCCTCCGGCGCCCTGCGCGTGCTCGCCGTGAGCCTCACCAAGATCGCCAACGACCTCCGCTGGATGGGCTCCGGCCCCAACACGGGCCTGGGCGAGCTGCACATCCCCGACCTGCAGCCCGGTTCGTCCATCATGCCCGGCAAGGTCAACCCCGTGATCCCCGAGGCCGTGCTCATGGTCGGCGCGCGGGTGGTCGGCAACGACGCCACCATCGCCTGGGCGGGCGCCTCGGGCTCCTTCGAGCTGAACGTCGCGATCCCCGTCATGGGCACGGCCCTGCTCGAGTCCGTCCGCCTGCTCGGCAACGCGTCCCGCGTGCTCGCCGACAAGACCGTCGACGGCCTCGTGGCCGACGTCGAGCGCGCGCGGGCCCTGGCCGAGTCCTCGCCCTCGATCGTCACGCCGCTCAACCGCGTCATCGGCTACGAGGCCGCCGCCAAGGTCGCCAAGCACGCGGTCGCCGAGAAGGTCACCGTCCGCGAGGCCGTCGTGGCCCTGGGCTTCGTCGAGCGCGGCGAGGTCACCGAGGAGCAGCTCGACGCGGCGCTCGACGTGCTCAGCATGACCCGTCCCGGCTGAGCCGGAGGGAGCAGGACCGCGTCACGGGGGCGCGACGATCGTGAGGACGGTCGTCGCGCCTCCTGCCGTCTCGGCCAGGGCCACGGCCCACCAGCCCGCCAGGAGCGCCGGGCCGTACGGGACGGCGAGCGACCGCGGCGGGTCCGGGAGGGCGCGTGCCGCCCGACGCCGGCCCCGCGCGGCGACGGCGACCGCGCTGACCCCACCGCAGACGGCGGTCACGAGCCCCGCGAGGAGCGGCCCGGCGGGGTCGAGCAGGGCGGCGGCCCCCGTGAGCACCGCGGCGAGCTTGGCGTCGCCCATGCCCAGGCCGCCGCAGATCGCCACGGCGACCAGCAGGACCCCGACCGCGGTCGCCGCCGCGACCGCCCTCAGCACGGTGACCGCTCCCCCCGGCGCCGCACCGAGCACCGCGAGGCACGAGGCGAGCAGCCCCAGTGCCCCGGAGGCCACGAGGGCGTTGGGGAGCCGACGCCGTCGCACGTCGGCGACGACGAGGGGCGGGGTGACGAGGGCCAGGGCGAGGACGACGGGCAGGAGCGAGGGGTGCACGCGGCCAGCGTCCCCGAGGGAGCCCCACCGCGGGTCGGCCTCCGCGCCGGTCGTGGACGGGGCCCCTCGCCGCCTCGCGGTGGAGGAGTCGAGGGACCCGTGCCGACGGACGGAAGGACGGACGGACGGTCGGATGGACGGTCGAGCGCCACTGGCCAGGCGTCAGGCCAGCTCGTTCGTCTCCAGCAGCTCCGTGACGAGCGCCGCGATGGCCGACCGCTCCGAGCGGGTCAGCGTGACGTGGGCGAAGAGCGGGTGGCCCTTGAGCGTCTCGATCACCGAGGCGATCCCGTCGTGCCGGCCGACCCTCAGGTTGTCGCGCTGCGCCACGTCGTGCGTGAGCACCACCCGGGAGTTCTGCCCGATGCGGCTCAGCACCGTGAGCAGCACGTTGCGCTCGAGCGACTGCGCCTCGTCGACGATCACGAACGCGTCGTGCAGCGAACGACCGCGGATGTGCGTCAGCGGCAGCACCTCGAGCAGGCCCCGCTCCACCACCTCTTCGACGACGTTCTGCGAAACGACCGCGCCGAGGGTGTCGAAGACCGCCTGGCCCCACGGGCCCATCTTCTCGCCCGCGTCGCCCGGCAGGTAGCCGAGGTCCTGCCCGCCGACGGCGTAGAGCGGACGGAACACCATGATCTTCTTGTGCTGCTGCCGCTCGAGCACGGCCTCCAGGCCGGCGCAGAGGGCCAGTGCCGACTTGCCCGTGCCGGCGCTGCCGCCGAGGGACACGATGCCCACCTCGGGGTCGAGCAGCACGTCGACGGCGAGCCGCTGCTCGGACGACCGGCCCTGGAGCCCGAAGACGTCCTTGTCGCCGCGCACGAGCTTCGCCTCGCCCCGGGCCACGACCCGGCCCAGCGCGCCGCCCCGCTCGGACCTCAGCACGAGGCCCGTGCCGACCGGCAGCTCGGCGACCGCGCGCGACGACAGCCGCTCGGTCTCCCACAGGGTCGCCATCTGCTCGGCCGAGACCTCGAGGTCGGCGAGGCCCGTCCAGCCGCTCGCGACGACCTGCTCGGCCCGGTACTCCTCGGCCGTCAGCCCGATCGAGGCCGCCTTGACGCGCATCGGGAGGTCCTTCGAGACGACCGTGACGTCGAGGCCGTCGGCCGCGAGGTTGGAGGCCACCGCGAGGATCCGCGAGTCGGCGTCGCCGCCCTGCAGCCCGCTCGGCAGCACCGACTGGTTCGAGTGGTTGAGCTCGACGCGCAGCGAGCCGCCGTCGCCCATGGGCACGGGGAAGTCCAGCCGGCCGTGCTCGGCGCGCAGGTCGTCGAGACGACGCAGGGCCTGCCGGGCGAAGTAGCCCAGCTCGGGGTCGTGCCGCTTGCCCTCGAGCTCGCCCACGACGACGACGGGCAGGACCACGTCGTGCTCGGCGAAGCGCGTCAGCGCGGCGGGGTCCGACAGGAGCACCGACGTGTCGACGACGTAGGTGCGCTGGCCCACCGACCGCGCCCTCCTGCCGTCCGTCGTCGCCTGCTGCTGCGGGGCCTGGGGGATGTCGAACGCGGTCACGACCACTCCGTCTCCGGGTGCCCGTGCACCCGTGTGCCTTCGGCAGGACGGCCGCGGTGCGTCTCGAGCCGAACGTGCGTGGCCGTCTCGACCGGGCGCGGTGCCCGGTGAGCCGAACCTACGACGTGGGGCGGTCCTCCTGTCGTCCCGACGCGCCGTCGCGCGTGGCCGGAGGGTGAACGATCGGCGACGCCGGAGCGCACGGACGCAGGACCGGGAGCGCTCAGCTGCCGTAACGGCGGTGCCGGAGCGCGTAGTCGCGCACGGCGCGGAGGAAGTCGACCTCGCGCAGGTCGGGGTAGAACGCCTCCACGAAGTAGAACTCGCTGTGCGCGCTCTGCCACAGCATGAAGTCGCTCAGCCGCTGCTCGCCCGAGGTGCGGATCACGAGGTCGGGATCGGGCTGGCCGCCCGTGTAGAGGTGGTCGGCGATGAGCTCGGGGGTGAGCACCTCGGCGAGGGCGTCGAGCGTGCCGCCGGCGGCGTCGTGCGCGCGGACGATGCTGCGCATGGCGTCGGCGATCTCGCGGCGCCCGCCGTAGCCGACCGCGAGGTTGACGTGCAGCCCCGCCTTGTCGGCGGTGCGCTCCTGGGCCGCGCGCAGCGCGTCGCAGAGCACCGGGGGCAGGCCGTCGGTCGCGCCGACGTGCTGCACGCGCCAGTCGCGCTGGCGGCTGAGGCCGTCGGCGACGTCGGCGATGATGCCGAACAGCTCGTCCAGCTCGCGCGACTGCCGGTTGCCGAGGTTGTCGGCCGAGAGGAGGTACAGCGTGACCACGCCGATGCCGAGGTCGTCGCACCAGGAGAGGAACTCGGCGATCTTCGCGGCCCCGGCACGGTGCCCGTGGGCCGCCGTCTCGAGCATGCGCAGCTTCGCCCAGCGGCGGTTCCCGTCGACGATCATGGCGACGTGGTGCGGCAGCTCGGCGCCCTCGAGGCTGCGGCGGATGCGCCGCTGGTACAGGCGGTAGAGCAGCCCGTCGCTCTGGGGCGGACGTCTGCGGGCTCTCACACGCCTACGGTAGCCCACCCGATCGGGGGCGTCGGTGCCGCCCGCGCGACCCGGCCGACTTCCCAGCCCGGGCCTCCTGCCGCTCGCCTAGGCTGCGAGCGTGACCGACCCCACGACCCCCCGTCGCGCTGCGGCCGAGGCGCCCGCCGAGCCCGACGACGGACCGGACCTGCCGAACCTGCCCCTGCTCGACGCGGCCGACGACGCGGCCCGCCGGGCCGCGATCGAACCGAAGCCGACCTGGCGCGGCTGGATCCACGCCGGCACCTTCCCCGTGGCGATCGCGACGGGCGTGGTGCTCGTGGTGCTCGCCCAGGGCGCCGCGGCGACGTGGGCCTGCGCCGTGTTCATGACGACGTCGCTGCTGCTGTTCGGCATCTCGGCCACCTATCACCGGTTCCCGTGGAGCCCGCGGGCCCGGCTGCTGCTGAAGCGGCTCGACCACTCGAACATCTTCCTGCTCATCGCCGGCACGTACACGCCGATCGCGGTGATCGCCCTGCCCCCGGCCAAGGGCACGCTGCTGCTCGTGCTGGTCTGGACGGGCGCCTTCTTCGGGATCCTCTTCCGCGTGTTCTTCGTGGGGGCGCCGCGTTGGCTCTACACCCCGCTCTACGTGCTGCTCGGCGTCGGCGCGCTGGGGTTCCTCGGCGACCTCTTCGCGGCGAACGTCGCCACGACGGTGCTGATCCTCGTCGGCGGGCTCTGCTACATCGTCGGGGCGACGTTCTACGCGCTGAAGGCGCCGAACCCGGCTCCGGGCCGGTTCGGGTTCCACGAGCTGTTCCACGCCCTCACCGTGGTCGCGTACCTCTGCCACTGGACCGCCGTGCTGCTCGTGGCCCTCGACCCGCCGAGGTTCTGACCCGAGGGGTCAGCGGCCCGCAGGAGGCGCGTCCGGCCCGTCGGGACCGCTCGCCCCGTCCGCGCCCCACGTCCCCGGCGCGTGCTCCTCGGGCCCGGCGTGCCCGACGCGCTCGTCGTGCTCACCGCGCTCGTCGTGCTCGGCGAGGGCATCGCGTTCCGCGCGCTCGGCCGCGATCCGTTCGCGCACCTCTCCCCGGTAGCGGGTGCGCCGTACGCGCCGGGTCATGTCGACGACGAGGAGCACGACGGCGATCGCCACGAGCGCCATGGCGACGAACCCGACCCAGCCGGGCGTGACCTGGGCCTCGTCGACGGTGCTGGGAGGCAGGGTGGGCGACGGCACGGGCTGGGCCAGCGCCCAGGCCACGACGCCGTCGGTGACGTGCGCGATCGGGCTCATCGGGCCTCCTGCCCTCGGGTGGCGTCGCCCGCCACGGGACGCTGCACGAGGCCGGCCAGGCCGTCGTCCTCGACGCCCGCGAAGAGGTCGTCCTCGTGCTCGGGCGCCTCGACGTGCGAGTGGACGAGCTGGAAGTCCTCCGTGGGCCAGGCCGCGACCTGCAGGTCGTTCGGCCAGAAGAAGAACGGGCTGTCGAGCGGCACCTGGCTCGCGTGGGCCCGGAGGGCCGCGTCGCGGACCGGGAAGTGCGCGGACACGTCGACGTGCGTCGTGGCGAGGTCGGGACGGCTGCCCATCCACTCGAGCATCTCGCCGAGGCGCTCGACGAGGGGCGACTCGGGCTGCTCGCGCTCGAGGTGCGCGAGCATCGCGCGCAGGCGCGCGACGTTCATGATGCGGTCGTAGTAGACCTTCTGCACCTGCCACGGCTCACCCGCGTCGGGGTAGCGGTCGGGGTCAGCGGCGGCGCGGTACGCCTCCATCGACGCCTCGTGGGCGCGGATGTGGTCGGGGTGCGGGTAACCGCCGTTCTCGTCGTAGGTGACGAGCACGTGCGGCTTGAAGCGGCGCACGATCGCGACGAGCGGCTCGGCGCTGGTCTCGAGCGGGATCGTCGCGAAGCCGTTGACGGCCACCGGCTCGCCCTCGGGCGGCAGGCCCGAGTCGGCGTAGCCGAGCCACAGGTGGTCGACGCCCATCGCCTCGCGGGCACGGGCCATCTCGTGCACGCGGAGGCCGGCGATGTCGCGCTCCGCGTGCGCACGAGCCTCGATCGCCTCGTTGAGGATCGACCCCTGCTCGCCGCCCGTGCAGCTCACGACGAGCACCTGGGCGCCCTGCTCGCGGTAGTGGGCGTAGGTCGCGGAGCCCTTGCTCGACTCGTCGTCGGGGTGGGCGTGGACCGCCAGCAGGCGCAGTGTCACGGGGGGTTCCTCGCTGTTCGCTCAGGAGAGCCGTTGCTACCCTGGGCCTCCAGGATAAACGGACGGAGCCTGACCGGATGCCCGAGGCCGACAGCACCGCCGCACGGCTCGACGCGCGGTACGGGCGCTCCCCCGACCGCCGACGCCGCCTGCGCCTCCTGGGCTGGACGGCCGGTGCGGCCGTGGTCGTCGTGTCGCTGCTCTGGGTCGTGTTCGTGGCCTTCGACGGCGACGGCAGCCGCCTCGAGGCGCGCGACACGGGCTACGAGATCGTCGACGACCGCGCCGTCGACGTGCAGTACACGATCAGCACCGAGCCCGGCACGCCGGTGCGCTGCGCCGTGCAGGCCCTCAACGACGTCCAGGCGATCATCGGCTGGAAGGTCGTCGACCTGCCCCCGACCGAGGCCCGCAGCACCACCTACACGACCTCGCTGGCGACCACCGAACGGGCCGTGACCGGGTTGATCTACCGCTGCTGGCTTCCGTAGACTCGGCCGGAACGCCATCCGAGACCGGCCGAGGGGCCGGTCTCCGTGTTCCTGTGGGCGATCTGTCCCGGCCCGACGCCCTGACGTCCGGCACCTGCGGCCTGCCGCAGCGGACGCATCGGCGCACCACGCGAACGGAGAGACGATGAACGACAACGACGCCACGACGTGGCTCACCACGGACGCCCGCGACCGGCTCCAGGCCGAGCTCGACCAGCTGAGCGGCGAGGGACGCCGCGAGATCGCCTCGCGCATCGAGGCGGCGCGCGAGGAGGGCGACCTCAAGGAGAACGGCGGCTACCACGCCGCGAAGGACGAGCAGGGCAAGATGGAGGCGCGCATCCGCACGCTGACCAACCTGCTCAAGCACGCCACGGTCGGCGAGGCCGACGGCGACGGCGGCGTCGTCACCCCGGGCACGGTCGTCACGGCGACCATCGCCGGCGACGAGAGCCGGTTCCTGCTCGGCAACCGCGAGATCATCGCCCCCGGCAGCGACCTCTCCGTCTACAGCGAGACGAGCCCGCTCGGCCAGGCCATCAACGGCCTCGCCGTGGGCACGGAGACGAGCTACACGGCCCCGAACGGTCGCGACATCGCCGTGCAGGTCGTCGCGGTCGAGCCGTACGTGCCCTGAGCCCGCACCGACCACGCCACGACGGCCCCGCCCCCCGAGGAGCGGGGCCGTCGTGCGTCGTGCCGGGGCGCAGGAGTCGCGGGCGACGCCCTAGAAGTCGGTCACGGGGTCGTACCCCGCCTCGCGCAGCCGCCGCAGCACCTCGTCGACGTGGTCGGGTCCGCGCGTCTCGACGCTGATCTCGAGCTCGACCTCGCTGATCTGCAGGCCGCGACCGTGCCGGGTGTGCAGGACCTCGACGACGTTGGCGCCGGCGTCGCTGAGGATCTCGGAGACGCGGGTGAGCTGGCCGGGTCGGTCGGGCAGCCCGATCCGCAGCCCCAGGTAGCGCTCGGCGGCGACGAGGCCGCGACCGATGACGCGTTCCATCATGAGCGGGTCGATGTTGCCGCCGCTGAGCACGATGACGGTCGTGCCGAGGTCGCGCAGCTCGCCCGTGAGCACGGCGGCGACGCCGACGGCGCCCGCGGCCTCGACGACGAGCTTGGCCCGTTCGAGCATGACGATGAGCGCCCGGGCCACGTCGTCGTCGTCGACGGTGACGACGCGCTCGACGGTGTCGCGCACGATCTCGAAGTTGAGCACCCCGGGCCGTGCGACGGCGATGCCGTCGGCGATGGTGGGCTGCGCGACGACGTCGGTCCGCTCGCCCCGCTCCATCGACAGGGCGAAGGGCGCCGCGGCGGCCACCTGGACCCCGATCACGCGGACGACCCTGCCCGTGCCCGCGGTGCGCTGCGCGACCGCGCTGGCGATGCCCGAGATGAGGCCGCCGCCGCCGATCGGGACCACGATCGTGTCGACGTCGGGCACCTGCTCGAGGATCTCGAGGCCCACCGTCCCCTGGCCGGCGATGACGTCCGGGTGGTCGAAGGGCGGGATGAAGACGGCCCCGGTCGTCTCCGAGAAGTCGCGCGCCGCGCGCAGGGCCTCCTCGACGGAGTGCCCGCTGAGCACGACGTCCGCGCCGTAGTGCTTCGTCGCCTGCAGCTTCGGCAGGGCCACGCCGACCGGCATGAAGATGGTCGCGGCGATGCCGAGCTCCTTCGCCGCGAGGGCCACCCCCTGGGCGTGGTTGCCGGCGGAGGCCGCGACCACGCCGCGCTCGCGCTCCTCCGCCGTCAGCTGCGACAGCCGGTTGACGGCCCCCCGGATCTTGTACGAGCCCGTGCGCTGCAGGTTCTCGCACTTGAGGTGCACGGCGGAACCGAGCACCTGGGCCAGGTACTGCGAGCTCTCCATGGGCGTGCAGCGCGTGACGCCGGAGACGCGCTCGCGCGCGGCCTCGAAGTCGGCGAGGGTGGGACCGGCGATCGTGGGCTCAGGCATCGGTGGCAGCTCCTGCGGTCTCGACGAGGGGTGGAGCGGGCGTCGTCGGGGCGGGCGCGCCGGGCTCGGAGCGCCACCGCCCGCCGGCGAGGTGGTCGACGACCTCGTGCACGACGGCGAGCACGGGCACGGCGAAGAGCGCGCCGGGGATCCCGGCGAGGAGGGCGCCCGCGGCGACGCCGAAGACCACGGCCAACGGGTGCACCTTGACCGCGCTGCCCATGACGAACGGCTGCAGGAAGTGCCCCTCCAGCTGCTGCACGATGATCACGACCGCGAGCATCGCGACCGCCACCACCCAGCCGTTGTAGACGAGGGCGATGAGCACCGCGACGGCTCCGGTCACGACGGCGCCGACCACGGGGACGAACGCGCCGAGGAACACCCCGATGGTCACCGGCACGACGAGCGGCAGCCCCAGGAAGAAGGCTCCGGCCCCGATGCCGATGGCGTCGACGGCCGCGACGAAGATCTGCACCTTGACGAAGTTGGTGAGGGTCGTCCACCCCGCTCGACCGGCACCGTCGACGGGCACGCGGGCGCTCTGCGGGAAGATCCGCACGAACCAGCCCCAGATGTCGCGACCGCCGACGAGCACGAAGATCGTGGCGAAGAGGGTGAGCACGAGCCCGGCACCGACGTGCCCGACGGTCGTGCCGACCGAGAGGGCGCCGCGCAGCAGCGGCGCGCTGTCCTGCTGCAGCGTCCGCAGCGCGTCGCCGAGGTAGCCGTTCAGCTGCGCGTCGGTGACGTGCAGGGGCGAGTCGAGCAGCACCTGCTTGAGGTCCGCGTAGGCGTCGATCGAACGGTCGCGGAGGTCCGGCCAGCCGTCGCGCACCTGCACGACGACCGCGTAGACGAGCCCCGTGACGATCGTGATCGTCCCGACGAGGGTGACCACCACGGCGAGCCACTTCGGCCAGCGGTGCCGTTGCAACCACGACGAGAACGGCACCAGCAGGGCCGAGACCAGCAGGGCCACCATGAACGGGATCACGATGATCCGCAGCTGCACCACGAGCCACACGAAGACCGCGACGACGGCCACGACGACGAGGATCCGCCACGACCAGGCCCCCGCGATGACCATGCCCCGCGGCACGGACGGGTCGACGAGGACGCCGGCCGGGGCCGAGGGCGGGGCCGGGGGCACGACGGGAGGGGGCGTGACGGGGGCGGGCGGGCCTCCTGCCGGGGGACCAGCGGGACGCTCGCCCTCGGGACGGGGCGCCAGGGCACGGCGCAGCCGGGACAGCCGCTTCATGGGGCCAGTGTAGGGCCGGGTCGATGCCTGACATGGCATGTGTCGGCGGCCCTCGCTAGGGTCGCCGTGTGGCCGTCGACCAGCTCTCCCTGCCCCTCGCCCGACGGGTCGCGCTGGCCGCCCAGGGCTTCGGCCGGCCGCGACCGGCCGCGGTCGGCACGCGCCAGCTCGTCGGCGCGGTGGGGCGGCTGGGCCTGCTGCAGATCGACTCCGTGAACGTCTTCGAGCGCAGCCACCACCTGCCCGTGCTGGCCCGGCTCGGCCCCTACGACCGGGCGCAGCTCGACGGCCTGGTCCTCGCCCCGCCCGGCCGCTTCGTCGAGTACTGGGCGCACGAGGCGGCCATCGTCCCCGTCGACACCTGGCCGCTGCTCCGCTGGCGCATGGACGCCTACCGCGAGGCCTGGTCGCAGGGCGACTCCTGGCTGTCGGCGAACCCCGGCACCGCGTCGTGGCTGCTCGCCGAACTGCGCGAGAAGGGGCCGCTGCCCGCGAGCCTCGTCGAGCACGACGCGAACGTGCGCACGGGCCCGTGGTGGGGCTGGGGCGACGTCAAGCGCGGCCTGGAGGCCCTCTTCCGCACGGGCGACCTCGTCAGCGCCGGGCGACGTCGCTTCGAACGGGTCTACGCCCTGCCCGAGCAGGTGCTGCCGCCCGAGGTCCTCGCGCGTCGGGTGAGCCGACAGGAGGCGCACCTCGCCCTGGTCGAGCACGCCGCCCGGGCGCACGGGGTCGGCACCGCGGACGACCTCGCCGACTACTTCCGCCTGCGGGCCGCCGACGTCGCGCCGGCCCTGCGCACGCTGACCGAGGCCGGCGTGCTGCGACAGGTCGCCGTCGAGGGCTGGAGCCGTCCGGCCTGGCTGCACGCCGGGGCACGGCTGCCGCGCGCGATCGACGCCGACGCCCTGCTCTCGCCGTTCGATCCGGTGGTCTGGCACCGGCCGCGGGCCGAGCGGCTCTTCGGGTTCCGCTACCGCATCGAGATCTACACCCCGCGGGAGCGCCGCGTGCACGGCTACTACGTGCTGCCCGTCCTGCAGGGCGACCGGCTCGTGGGGCGCGTCGACCTCAAGAGCGACCGTCAGGCCGGCGTGCTGCGCGTGCAGGCCGCCTGGCGCGAGCGCGACCTGCCGGTCGACGTCGGACGCGTCGTGCGCCTGCTCGACGAGGCGGCGGCGTGGCAGGGGCTCGGGGCGATCGAGGTCGTCGACCGGGGCGACCTGGCCGCCGAGCTGCGCTCCGCCGTCGCCGGCTCGCCCTGACGCCGCGTCAGAACTGGACGCGCGGTGGCTCGGCGATGGCCGACGGCTGGGACACCTCGAAGAACTCGCGCTCGGCGTAGGCCGGCCCCCGGGCGAACAGCTTCGCCGGGAACGACCTCGCACCCGCGTTGAGCTCGCGCACGCTGCCGTTGTACGAGCGGCGGGCGGCCTGGATGCCGTCCTCCGTCTCGACGAGCTCGGACTGCAGCCGGAGGAACGCCTGGCTCGAGAGCAGCTGGGGGTACGACTCGGCGACCGCGAACACGGCCTTGAGCGACGTCTGCACCTCCGCCTCGGCCACGCTGGCCTCGGTCGGCGTCGTGGCGCTGGTCGTCTCGTCGCGTGCCGTCAGGAGGCGCTCGAAGACCGCGGTCTCGTGGGTCGCGTAGCCGTGGACCGCCTCGACGAGGTCGGGGACGAGCGCTCCCCGGCGGGCGAGCTGCGTGGTGATGTCGCTCCAGGCGTCGTCCACCCGCACGCGGCGGGCGATCAACGTGGTGCGGGCGGACCAGAACCAGATCCCCACGATCACGGCCAGCAGGACGACGACGCCCACGGTCACGAGGATGCCGACGGTGGCGGGTTCCATGACTGATCACTCCCTCGGTGCGCAGGGCCTCCTGGTGGTGCGCCGTCGGATTCGGCGCGGGAGCCCCTCGAACACTGTAGGACAGCGCCCTCCGGGAGAACGGGACGAGACCCGTTCTCTGGGCGAACTCACGCCCTGCCGTGCGTCGCCCCGACCGCGACGGCGGACCTGTCCACCCTCCGAGGTCCTCCCTCCGACCGATTGACGTGACCCCCGGAGTGGGGCTGAATGGGAGGACGTGAACGAGACGCGCACCCCGACCACGCTCCGGACCGCACCTGCTGGTGCGACCCGGGACACGGTGCTGCCCGGCTCCCCCCGGGAGGTCCGCGGGCAGGCGCCAGGGGGCCTCCGGCGTCTCGTCGCGGGGCTGCTCCTCGCCCTGGTGCTGGCCTCGCCCGCGGTGCCGGCCTCGGCCGCGCCGTCCCCGCCGGCGCCCGCGCCCTCCTTGGGCGCGCCGACGCCGAGCCCGACCCCCACGCCGACGCCGACGCCGACGCCTCCGACGGTGGACCCGCCGGGCGACCAGCGGACCGGGACCGTCCGCCTCCGGGGCACGGCCGCGCCGGGCAGCCGGGTCCACGTGCTCGGTCCCGCCGGCACCGACGCGTGCACCGCCGCGACGACGCCCCTGGGCACCTGGAGCTGCGTGGCGACCCTCGGGACCGTCTCGCGCGGGACCGTGACCGTCCAGGACGTGACGCACCCGCGGCTCCTGCCCGTCACCTCGGCGCCCTTCTCGGTGCTCGTCCCGCCCACCGTGGAGGGCGGTGCGCTCGTCCTGGGCCGCCTCGGCGGGACGGCCGAGGCAGGGGCGACCGTCACGGTCGCCGCTCCGGGTCGGCCCACCGTGACCGCACGCGCCGCCGCCGACGGCCGCTGGACCACCCTGCTGCCGGCACGCGGCTGGCCCACCGGCACCGTCGTCGCGACCGCCACCCAGTCCACGCCGGCCGTGCCCGACGTGCCCGTGTCGGGAGAGGCCACCGCCACCGTCGTCCTCGATCGCGACGCACCCGCCGCGCCCGTGCTGACCGCCCCCGCGGCCGGCACGAGCGTCGGACGACAACCCGTGACGTTCGAGGGCACGGGCGAGGAGTCGGCCACGGTCACGGTCTACGTCGACGGCAGCGCGGTCTGCCAGTCGCCCGTGCTCGGCGGCACCTGGCGCTGCTCGTCGGAGGGCGCGCCCCTCCTCGTCGGCACGAGGAGCGTGCAGGCGGCCCAGATCGACGCCGCGGGCAACCAGGGCCCGCCCGGGGCGGGCGTCACGCTGCGCGTCGGCGCGGCTCCCCCGGGCGGCGCGGCGACCCCGCCCGGCACCCCGACCGAGCCGTCGGGTCCGGGAGCGAGCGCGCCCCCGGCGACCACGCCTCCGGGCGGGGCACCGGGCGCGCCCGGCGACGGCACGGACGACGGGGCCGGGGACGGGACCGACGACGCGGGCGCCGGCGCCGGCAGCGGCCCTCCCGGCGGCACGGGCCCCGGCAGCTCCGGCGGCGGCGAGCCCGACGGCACGGGGACCAGCGCCGACTCCGGCTGGACCGTGGCGACCGGGTTCGGCGACCAGCTCCCGAGCCCGAGCCAGGCGACCACGGGGCCCACCTGGCTGCTCGCTGCGGCCCTCGCCCTCGCGTTCCTGCTCGTCGCCGTCCTGCCGGCGCGGCTCGCTGCGGCCGCGGTGCGCGGTCGCCGGGCCGTGCACGCCCGCCTCACGGGCCGCAACCGCGCGCGCGAGGTCCCGACCTCGTTCAACGAGAAGGGCCTCGACCCGCGCGTGGCCACCGTCCTGACGGTGCTCGCCGGTGCGGCCGTGATCGCCCTCGCGGCCGGCGTCGACGGACAGCTGCGCTACGCGCGGCTCTTCGGCGGCATCGCCCTCGGGCTGCTGGTCGTGAACTCCGTCTGCCTCGTCCTGCCCGCCGTCGCCGTCGCCCGCCTCCGGGGTCGACGGTCGCTCCGCACGGTGGTGCGCGTGTCCCCCCGCCTCCTGCTCGCCGCGGCCGTCGCCGCGGGCGCCACGCGCCTCCTGTCGCTCGACCCGCCCTTCGTGCTCGGCGCACTGGTCACCGCGGCGGTCGTGCTGCGACCCGTCGACGGGACCGTGCCGGCCGACGAGCGCGCCGACGTGCGCACCCGTGGCCTGGCCGCGCTCGCCCAGCTCGCAGCCCTCGTCCTCGTGCCGATCGGCGCCTGGGCCCTGCACGGGGTCGTGGGGACGTCCCCGGGCTTCGGACCGCAGCTGCTCCGCGAGACGCTGGCGACGGTGTGCCTCGCCGGACTCGGCTCGCTCGTGCTGGGCCTGCTGCCCGTGGGAGCCGCGCCCGGGCGCGCGCTCTGGGCGTGGCACCGCCCGGCCCACCTCGCGACCGCGCTCGTCGGCGTGACGGCCGCCGCGGTGGTCTTCGTCGGCAACCCCGCCGCGGCGTTCCCGGTCGTGCCGGTCGTCGTGGCCGCGGCGCTCGTCACGGTGGTCGCCGTCGCCGCGTGGCTGTGGGTGCGCTTCGTGGAGCCGGTCACCGCGACGCCCTGACCGCCTCGCTCGCCGACCGCGTCGGGACCCGGTCGAGGGCAGGAGGACGGGCGTGCCCCCGCAGGGACTCGAACCCTGACTGAGGCGATTTTAAGTCGCCTGCCTCTGCCGATTGGGCTACGGGGGCCCTCGTCGAGGATACCGAGCCGCGAGGTGGTGCCGGCCGCGCGCGTGGCGTGACCCGCCGGGCACGACGACGCCCGTCCCTCCAGCAGGAGGGACGGGCGTCGGTGAAGACGACGGGCGGTCAGCTCGCGGCGACCGCGCCCTTCTTGGCGGTGCCGTCGTCCTCGACCGGGTTGGCGTAGGCGGGACCGGCCTCGCCGGCGGGCTGGCCGGGCGTCGGTGCCGGCGCGGCCGGGGCGGCCTCGGCGGCCGGCTTCGGGCGCGACGCGTAGCGCTCGAACGCGGCGCGGGGCTGCTCGCGGTCGTCGAGCGAGACGACGTCACGGCCGAACCAGAAGTTGTTCACCCAGCCGGTGACGACACGGAACTTGCGCTCGAACGAGGGCATGGCCATGCCGTGGTAGCCGCGGTGCGCGACCCAGGCCGGGAACCCCTTGAGGGCGAACTTGCCCGACTGGAACACGCCCGTGCCGATGCCGAGACCGGCGACGGCCCCGAGGTTGTCGTGGCGGTAGTCGACCAGCTCTTCGCCGCGCAGGTCGGCGACGATGTTCTTGGCGAGGCGCTTGCCCATGCGGACGGCGTGCTGGGCGTTCGGCACGCAGAAGCCGCCGACGCCCTTGCCCGTGAGGTCCGGGGTCGCCGCGACGTCGCCGCAGGCCCACGCGTCGGGCACAGCGACGTCGCCGTCGACGATGCGCAGGTCGGGGCGCACCGTGATGCGGCCGCGCTCCTCCAGCGGGAAGTCGGTGCTGCGCACC
Source organism: Frigoribacterium salinisoli (assembly GCF_054781095.1). Lineage (NCBI taxonomy): Bacteria > Bacillati > Actinomycetota > Actinomycetes > Micrococcales > Microbacteriaceae > Frigoribacterium > Frigoribacterium salinisoli. Next base: position 33,869 of record NZ_BAAGVB010000001.1, on the reverse strand, counting down.
ATGGGGTTGGCCATGACGCCGGCCGTCCACACGATGAGGTCCGACTCGAACGACTCGCCCGTCGACAGCTCGACGACGCCGCCGACCGCGGACTTCAGCTGCGTGTCGAGGTGCACCGTGGCGGCGCGCTCGGCGAGGTCCTTGAGCACCCAGTGGCTCGTCTCGAGCGACACCTCGGGCATGATCCGCCCCATCGCCTCGATGAGGTGGAAGTGCGTGTCGTCGATGGTGAGCGTCGGGTACTGCTGCAGCAGGTCGCTGGCGAAGCTGCGGAGCTCGGCGAACACCTCGATGCCCGCGAAGCCGCCACCGACGACGACGACCGTGAGCAGGCGGTCGCGCTCGGGGCCCGCCGGCAGGTTCGCCGCGGACGCGAAGTTGGTGAGCAGCTTGTCGCGGATCGCCGCGGCCTCTTCGATCGTCTTGAGCCCGATGGCCTCGTCGGCGACGCCCGGGATCGGGAACGTGCGCGACACGGCGCCCGCGGTCATGACGATCTGGTCGTAGGACTCCTCCCACGGCTCACCGACCTCGGGGGTGATGGTCGCGGTCCTCGTCGCGTGGTCGACCTTCGTGACCTTCGCCGTGACGACGCGGGTCTTCGTGAGGTGGCGACGGAGCGAGACGACCGCGTGGCGGGGCTCGATGGACCCGGCGGCGACCTCGGGGAGGAACGGCTGGTAGGTCATGTAGGGCAGCGGGTCGACGATCGTGACCGTCGCCTCACCCCTGCGCAGCCACTTCTCGAGCTTCCAGGCGGTGTAGAGACCGGCGTAGCCGCCGCCGACGATGAGGATGTTGGGCACGGTCGAGAACTCCTGGGCTCGGGGACGGACGCGCCGAGTTTACCCCTGTCGGCGGATCCTCATGACCTGCCGCCCGCCCGCCACCAGGACCGCCACCAGGGCGAGGCCGAAGCCGAGGAGCACGCCGAGCGGGACCAGCGTGCCGCGCACGGTCTCGACCGAGGGACGCAGCCCCGCGAGGGACGTGTCGTCCCCGGCCGCGGCCGTGGGGGCCGGGACGGGCTGCACCGGCGGCACGGTCGCCTGCACGGGGACGTCCGCGCGTCGGTGGAGGCGCACCCACTCGGCGAGGTCACCCATGGGGTTCGCACCGACCGGGGCCACGGTCGCGCTCACCGCGGCCGAGGCGTCGACGAGGCCGTGACCGTAGAGCGGGTCCGGATCGCTCGTGCCCCGGCTCTCGGCGGTCGCCACGACGCGCTCGATGACGTCGTCCGCGTCGAGCTCGGGGTGGGCGCTCCGCACGAGGGCGACGATGCCGGCCACGAGGGGCGTCGCACCGCTGGAGCCCTGCCAGAGGTAGTGCACGTCACCCGGCCCGACACCGACCAGGTCTTCCGCGGGGGCGGCGACGCCGATCGTGATGCCCTGGCTCGACGCGTCGAAGCTCGCCGTGCCCTGCCGGTCGACGCCCGCCACCGTGAGCACTCCCGGCATCGTGGCCGGGGCCCCCACCTCGGTCGTGCCGCTCCCCCGGTTGCCGGCGGCCGCCACGACGACGACGTCGTGCTCCATGGCGTACAGGAACGCGTCGTCCCAGCTCGTGGGCCAGTCGAGGGTGTTGCGGGTCAGCGACATGTTGATGACGTCGGCACCGGCGTCGACGCTCCACCGGACCGCGTCGGCGATCTGCTGGTCGCTGTCGGCGGCCGCGGCGCCGAAGCCCACGGAGACGCTCAGGAGCTCGGCCTCGGGGGCGACCCCCAGCACACCGTCCCCGGTGCCCGTGCCGCGACCGGCGAGCAACGAGCCGACGAGGGTGCCGTGGCTGGAGTCGTCACCGACGGGGCGCTGCCCGTCGGCCGACCCCTGGCCCGAGAAGTCGGTGCCGCCGACGACCGCGCCCTCCAGCTCGGCCACCGAGCCGTCGACGCCGGTGTCGACGACGGCGACCGTGACCCCGGCGCCGCGCGTCACCTGCCAGGCGTCGCGCACCCCGTAGTCGTCGAGCCAGTACTGCGCGTCACGGATCTGGTCCGCCGTGGCGGCCGCCGCGGGCACGAGCGCCGTGCCGAGCGCCACGACCGCCGCGAGGGCGACCGTGGCGGCACGTGCTCGGGAGGGCCGCACGCCGGGTCAGCTCCCCTGGCGGACCGGGGCGGCGGCGGCGCCGTCGGCAGCGGTGGCGCGCTCGTCCGACGCGGCGTCGGCGTCGGCGATGGCGCGCTCGTCGGACGCGGCGTCGGCGTCGGCGTCGGCGAGCCAGTCGGGGCACCGGCAGACGTCGGGGCTCCAGGAGGCGCGCTCCAGGGCCAGGTCGCCGAGCGGGTTGACGCCGGGGCCCGCGGCCAGGGCGTGTCCGACCAGCGCGTGCAGGCACTTGACGCGCTCGGGCATGCCACCGGCCGTCACGTGCGCGATCTCGGGCACGTGCTCGAGGCCCTCGCGGTCGGCGAGGTAGGCGTCGTGCGCGGCGCCGTAGCGCCTCCTGAGCTCGGGATCGTCGGCCAGGGCCTCGTTGTACTCGGTCATGACGCCCGTGGCCTCGAGCGTGGAGACCGCGGCCGTCGCACCCGGGTGGCACAGGTAGTAGAGCGTCGGGAACGGCGTGCCGTCGCTGAGCCGCGGCTTGGTGGCGACCACCGTGGGCGAGCCGCACGCGCACCGCGCGGCGATGCCCACGACGTCGCGCGCGGGGCGGCCGAGCTGGGCGGTCACGACGCGGACGTCGTGCTCGGTCACGGGGTCGAAGGGAGGGGTCGTCACTGCTGGTCGCCGTTCGTCGTGGATGATCCGGGAGCCTGCCCGCCGATGTCGGGCGCGACCAGCTCGGTCGCGACCCGGTCGCTGAGCCCGGCGTCGAAGAGGGACGAGGTCATGGCGCCCACCCAGTCGACCTCGGGGGTCTGCAGCTCGTCGCTGACCGGCACCCCATCGTCCGCCGTCGGGACGGTGTCGTCGCCCATCACGAGGTAGCTGTACTCGCCCGGGTAGACGTAGAGCAACCGGTCGCGGGCCTGCGCCTCGATGTAGGCCGGGTCGCTCCAGCGGGCGACGTCGCCCTGGAGCTCCTGCACGTCGTCCTCCTGCCGCTCGACCTCGTCGCGGAGGGACGCGATCTGCTGCTGCTGCTGGACCAGCGTGCGCAGCGACGGCGCGAGCACGACCACGAACAGCACGAGGATCACGAGCATGAGCGCGCTGAAGCCCGAGAAGCGGACGTGGCGCAGCCAGCCTCCTGCTCCGCCCTCGGTGACGGGCAGCGACACGGGGACTCGTCTCGTCCTGGGCTCACGGGGCATGCTCCGAGGGTAGACGACCCTCGCCGGGAACGACGGAGGCCCGCCCCTCGCGCGGAGGAGCGGGCCCGTCACCGTGGGCGCCGGGGCGCCGCGGGGACCGTCAGGCGGTGAAGCGCGGGAAGGCGCTGCGACCGGCGTAGACCGCGGCGTCGCCGAGCTCCTCCTCGATGCGGAGCAGCTGGTTGTACTTCGCGACGCGCTCGCTGCGCGCGGGGGCACCCGTCTTGATCTGACCGCAGTCGGTGGCGACGGCGAGGTCGGCGATGGTGGTGTCCTCGGTCTCGCCCGAACGGTGCGACAGCACGGCCTTGTAGCCGTTGCGCTGCGCGAGCGACACGGCGTCGAGCGTCTCGGTGAGCGTGCCGATCTGGTTGACCTTCACCAGGAGGGCGTTGGCGGCCCCCGCCTCGATGCCCCGCGCGAGGCGCGTGGGGTTGGTGACGAAGAGGTCGTCGCCGACGATCTGGGTCTTCGAGCCGATCTCGCCCGTGAGGTGCGACCAGCCCTCCCAGTCGTCCTCGTCCAGGGGGTCCTCGATGGTGACGAGGGGGTAGGAGGCGACGAGGTCCGCGTAGAAGGACGACATCTCGGCGGCGCTCTTGGTGCCGCCCTCGAAGGCGTAGGAGCCGTCGCGGAAGAACTCGCTCGACGCGACGTCGAGGCCCAGCGCGATGTCGGTGCCGGGGGTGAAGCCGGCCTTGGTGATGGCGGCGACGAGCAGGTCGAGCGCGGCGCGGCTCGACGACAGGTCCGGCGCGAAGCCGCCCTCGTCGCCGAGACCGGTCGACAGGCCCTGCGCCTTCAGCTCGGACTTGAGCACGTGGTAGGTCTCGGTGCCCCAGCGGAGGGCCTCGGAGAAGGACCCGGCGCCGATCGGCAGGATCATGAACTCCTGGATGTCGACGTTGCTGTCGGCGTGCGAGCCGCCGTTGATGACGTTCATCATCGGCACGGGCAGCGTGTGCGCGTTGGGGCCGCCCACGTAGCGGAACAGCGGCAGGTCGGCCGAGTCGGCCGCGGCGCGGGCGACGGCGAGCGAGACGCCCAGGATCGCGTTGGCGCCGAGGCGCTTCTTGTTGTCGGTGCCGTCGAGCTCGATCATGGCGCGGTCGACGAGGCGCTGGTCGGTGGCGTCGACGCCCTCGAGCTCGGGCCCGATCTCGTCGAGCACGGCGTCGACGGCCTTGAGCACGCCCTTGCCCGCGTAGCGGTCGGCGTCGCCGTCGCGCAGCTCGTACGCCTCGAAGGCGCCGGTGGACGCGCCCGACGGCACGGCAGCGCGCGACACCGTCCCGTCGTCGAGCAGGACCTCGACCTCGATGGTCGGGTTGCCACGGGAATCGAGGATCTCGCGGGCGCCTACGGCGTCGATCGTTGCCACGGTGGACTCCTTGGGGGTCGTGTGCACGGGGGACGCCGGGACGTGGCGCCACCCTCGATCCTAGCCGCGACCCCGGACCGGCAGGAGGCCCGCACGGCCCCGCGGGCCGCGTCGACCCGGTCGCGCCCCGCGTCGTCAGCCGCGCGCGGGCGACGTCAGTCGCGCACCAGCGGCTTCAGCTCGAGCTCGTCGAGCTGCTCGTCCCCGGTGCGGACGAAGGCGAAGCGTCCGTAGCCCGCACGGGTGAGGCCCTCGAGCTGCGCGCCGGTGTTCTTCGCACGACGGTCGAGGCGCACGCGCCCCCAGCGGGCGACGGCGTCGGTGCGGAGCCGGGCCAGCGCCGCGACGTCGACCTGGCGGTCGTGCAGCAGGACGACGCCGTCGCCCTCGTCGTCGTCGGGCAGCTCCACCAGGTCGACGATGCGCTCGAAGCCCAGCGAGAAGCCTGCCGCGGGGACGTCCTGGCCGAGGAACCTGCCGATCATCCCGTCGTAGCGACCGCCGCCGCCCAACGAGTAGCCGAAGTCCGGGTGCGCCACCTCGAAGATCGTGCCGGTGTAGTACCCCATGCCGCGCACGAGCGTGGGGTCGAAGCGCAGGTCGACGCCCGGGAGCGCGTCGCGCAGGGCCACGAGGGCGGCGAACGCCTCGGCGTCGAGCCAGGCGGCGGCGTCGCCGGACTCGCCCAGCTCCCACGTCGCGGTCTCGAGCTGTCGCAGCGACGCGCTGGAGACCTCGGCGGGCACGCCGAGCTCGACGAGCTCGGCGGCGACCCCGTCGACCCCGATCTTGTCGAGCTTGTCGACGACGACGAGGGCGGCGTCCGTGCGGTCCGCGGGCACGCCCCACGACGCGAGCAGCCCCGCCAGCACACGTCGGTCGTTGATGCGGATGTGCGTGCCCGTGAGGCCCAGGGCGTCGAGCACGGCCGAGGTCGCGCCGAGCAGCTCGACCTCGGCGAGCGGCCCGGCCTCGCCCAGGACGTCGATGTCGCACTGCACGAACTGGCGGTAGCGCCCCTTCTGGGGTCGCTCCGCGCGCCAGACCGGGGCGATCTGCACGGAGCGGAACACCGAGGGCAGCTCGGCCCGGTGCGAGGCGTAGAAGCGGGCGAGCGGGACGGTGAGGTCGAACCGGAGGCCCAGGTCGGCCAGCTCGAGGGCGGACCCGGCCGCGCGCAGGTCGTCCAGGTCGAGGCCGCGGCGGAGGACGGCGAAGACCTGCTTCTCGTTGTCACCGCCGAGCCCGGAGTGCAGGCGGGCGGAGTCCTCGACGACGGGCGTCTCGATCTCGTCGAAGCCGTAGGAGCGGTAGACGTCGCGGACGACGCCCAGCACGCGCTCGCGGCGACGCTTCTCGGTGGGCAGGAAGTCGCGCATCCCGCGCGGCGGGTTGACGGGTGACGGCATGGGGACATCCTCCCAGAGCAGAGGGGTGCCTGGCGGACTTGTCGCGCATGTGGAATGTCGCGTATCCTCGGCGCAGGCGTCGCGGATCGGGTTGCGTGGCGCCGACTGGTGGCCCTCCCTTCCCTGCGGGCAGGGCCGACGGGTCGGGCCCCCGCCCTCCGCGGGGGCCCGACCTGCCCTGACTGTTCCGCCCTCGCCATCGGGTTGACATCCAGCATTCCGACATGTCAGACTCGGCATGCCGTATGGTGCTCGTTCTGATCCCGAGCCCGACGCGGTGGCGTGTCACGCCTGGTGTGGTCGACGTTCCCCTCGTCCGATCCCGGGTCCACGTCGGGGCGGCCTCTCGTTCGGGTGGGCAGGCCGCCCCGCTCTCCCTCCCCGCCGCCCGCACGACGCGCGCTGTCGACCCTCCCGGGTCAGGCCTGCTGCTCGCCTCGCTGACGCGCGTCGGCCCGGACCCGCTCCTCCGCGCGCAGTACCTCCTCGCGTTCCCGGACCGCGGACCGGAGGGCGCGCTCGACGTCGAAGCCGCGGGCCTCGACGGCGTCGACCTCGGCCAGCAGGAGGCGCCCCCACTCGCGCTCGTCGGCCGCGGCGGACAACGCCCCTCCCGGACGAGGCGGGGACGGTTCACGGAGCCTGGCGTCCCCCGCCGCTCCGGACGCGGCGTCCCGGGCAGCCCGACGCCGCGCCTCGAGCTTCTGGGCTCGAGCGAGGGCCGGCATGGTCCGCGCGACGCCGTCGTAGGCGCTCTGCCGGGCCGCCTTCTCGACGGCCTTCGCGGCCGACCACACGTCGACGATGTCGTCCAGGCTCGCGGCACGGGCGTCGCCGAACACGTGCGGGTGCCGTCGCACGGTCTTCTCCCGCACCTCGTCGACGACCGCAGCGAGCGTCGTCCCCGACCCCGGACCTCCTGCCCCCTGGGCCCGCGCAGCGACCGCGGCGTGCAGCACCACCTGGTAGAGCACGTCGCCGAGCTCCTCGCGGACGTCGGCGGCCGTGCCGTCCTCGAGGGCCTCGACGAGCTCCGAGGCCTCCTCGACGAGGTAGGTGACGAGGCTCTGATGGTCCTGGGCCCGGTTCCAGGCGCACCCGCCCTCGTCGGCGAGCAGCTGGTCGACGACCACGACGAGGCGGGCGAGCGCCTCGCCCGCCTCGTCGGCCGCGGTGGTCACGTCGACCGCCCGTCAGCCCGCGCTCGAGGCGCTGCTGTCGACCTGCTCGGGTCGGACCGTCTCGACCCCGTAGAGATCGCGCAGCAACGACTCGACCCAGGCGATGAGCTCGTCGTCGGTGGGAGCCTCGCCGTGCCGCCGGGGCAGCGGCACGCTCACCGACGACGTCTGCGCGAACCAGCGCGCCCCCGGGTAGACCCGCTGCAGGCGCACCTGCACGCTGTCGGGCAGGTCGACCCCGGCCATGCGGAGATTGGTGCCCATGACGACGACCTCGCTGAGCCCGGCCTTCTGCGCGGCCCGGCGGAGGCGCGAGACCTCGACGAGGGCCAGCACGGGCCGGGGCGGTTCGCCGTAGCGATCCGTGAGCTCGTCGAGGACGAGGCCGATCTGGTCGTCGCCCGACGTCGGCGCACTGGCGGTCGAGAGCTTCTGGTAGGCCTCGAGGCGCAGGCGCTCGGACTCGACGTACTCCTCGGGGATGTGCGCGTCGACGGGCAGCTCGAGCCGCAGCTCGGTCTGCCCCTCGGCGACGTCGCCGCGGAACGCGCCCACGGCCTCGCCGATCATGCGGAGGTAGAGGTCGAAGCCGACGCCCGCGATGTGCCCGGACTGCTCACCGCCGAGCAGGTTGCCGGCCCCGCGGATCTCGAGGTCCTTGAGGGCCACCTGCATGCCCGCGCCGAGCTCGTTGTTCGCCGCGATGGTCTCGAGCCTGTCTTGTGCGGTCTCGCTCAGCGGCTTGTCGGCGTCGTAGAGGAAGTAGGCGTAGCCCCGCTCACGACCACGGCCGACGCGGCCGCGCAGCTGGTGCAGCTGGCTCAGGCCGTACTTGTCGGCGCGGTCGATGATGAGCGTGTTCGCGTTCGCGATGTCCAGCCCCGTCTCGATGATGGTCGTCGACACGAGCACGTCGAACTTGCGCTCCCAGAAGTCGACCATGACCTGCTCGAGCGTGGACTCGGCCATCTGGCCGTGCGCGACCGCGACCCGGGCCTCCGGCACCAGCTCGGCGAGGTGCGCCGCGACGCGGTTGATGCTCGACACCCGGTTGTGCACGTAGAACACCTGCCCCTCGCGCAGCAGCTCGCGCCGGATCGCCGCGGCGGTCTGCCGGTCGCTCTCGGGACCGACGAAGGTGAGGATCGGGTGGCGGTCCTCCGGCGGCGTCGCGAGGGTGCTCATCTCGCGGATGCCGGTCACGGCCATCTCGAGCGATCGCGGGATCGGCGTCGCGCTCATCGCCAGGATGTCGACGTTCGTCTTGAGCTTCTTCAGGGCGTCCTTGTGCTCGACGCCGAAGCGCTGCTCCTCGTCGATGATGACGAGGCCGACGTCCTTGTAGGAGATGGCCTCGCTGAGCAGGCGGTGCGTGCCGATCACCATGTCGACGGTGCCGTCTCCGAGCCCCTTGACGGTCTCGCGGGACTCCTTCGCCGACTGGAAGCGGCTCAGGCTGCGCAGGTGCACCGGGAAGCCCGCGAAGCGCTCGGAGAAGGTCGAGAAGTGCTGGCGGACCAGCAGGGTCGTCGGCACGAGCATGACGACCTGCTTGCCGTCCTGGATCGCCTTGAACGCCGCGCGGACGGCGACCTCGGTCTTGCCGTAGCCGACGTCGCCGGCGAGGAGGCGGTCCATCGGGATCGGCCGCTCCATGTCGGCCTTGATCTCGTCGATGGTCGTCAGCTGGTCGGGCGTCTCGGCGAAGGGGAAGGCCTCCTCGAGCTCGCGCTGCCACGGGGTGTCGGGGCCGAACGAGTGGCCCTTCGAGGCCATGCGCGCGGAGTAGAGCTTGACCAGCTCGACGGCGATGTCGCGCACCGCGCGACGCGCCTTGCCCTTGGCGGCGGCCCAGTCGCTGCCGCCCATCTTGCTGAGGCTGGGGGCCTCGCCCCCGACGTAGCGGCTGAGCAGGTCGAGCTGGTCGGTCGGCACGTACAGCTTGTCGCCGGGGTACCCGCGCTTGGACGGCGCGTACTCCAGCACGAGGTACTCGCGGCTGTGCTTGACGGCGCCGCGGCCGCCCGTGCTCACCTCGCGGCTCGTCAGCTCGAGGAACTTGCCGATCCCGTGCGTCGAGTGCACGACCACGTCGCCGGGCGCGAGCTGCAACGGGTCGACGACGGCCTTGCGACGGCTGCCGAGCTTCTTCACCTGACGGGAGTCGTAGGTGGCGCTCCGACCGTAGAAGTCGGTCTCGCCGAGCACCGCGAGCTTGCCCTCGGGCAGCTCGAAGCCGGCCTCGACGCCGCCGGTCACGAGGTGGACCACCCCGGGCTCGGGGTCGTCGGGCAGGGCGTCCTCCAGCCGCGCCGCGACCTCGTGCTCGCGCAGCACGTCGGAGGCACGCTCCACGAGGCCGCTGCCACGAGAGGTGACGACGACGGTCCAGCCGTCGCGGACGCGCTCGGCCACGTGCTGCACCGCACCCTCGGCGTGACCGCTGAAGCTCGGCACCGGGGCGGCCTGCACGCGGACGTAGTCGCCGGCGGACTCGACGGCCTCCTCGTCGGTGAGGACCTCGCCGGAGTCGAAGCCGCTGACCGTGAACCAGGTGCGCCCTGCCGAGGCGTCGCGCAGGGCGCGGAGGCTGAGGAAGTCCCCCGAGTCGAGGTCGATCGGGGCCTCGGCACCCGCGGTGGCGGCGTTCCAGGCCGCGGAGAGGAACTCGCGGTTCGTCTCCGCCAGGCTCTGGGCGCGCGACGTCACGCGCTCGGGCGAGAGGACGGCGATGGACGCGCCCTCGGGCAGGTAGTGGGTGACCGGGACGAGCGCGTGCACGAGGGCCGGTGCGAGCGACTCCATGCCCTCGACCGGGATGCCCTCGGCGATCTTGGCGAGCATCTGCGCGAGGCTCGGGAACTCGTGCTGCATCTCGCGGGCCCGCTGGCGCACCGGCTCGGTGAGGAGCATCTCCCGGCTCGGCGGCAGCTCGACCTCGGTCACGTCGCCCGCGATGCTGCGCTGGTCGGCGACCGAGAAGCGTCGGACCTGGTCGACCTCGTCCCCGAAGAAGTCGACGCGCACCGGGTGCTCGGCCGTCGGCGGGAAGACGTCGAGGATCCCTCCACGGACGGCGAACTCGCCGCGTCGCGTCACCATGTCGACGCGGGCGTAGGCCAGGTCGACGAGCCGCGTGGCGAGCGCCGAGAGCTCGTGGCCGCGGCCACCCGTGCGGAGCACCACGGGCTCGAGGTCGGCGAGGTTGTCGGCGACCGGCTGGAGCGCGGCACGCACCCCGGCCACGACCACGAGGTGCCGGGCCGTGTCGGGGTCGGCGTCGACCTCGGCCTGCCACGCGGCCAGGCGCCGCAGGGCGCGGATGCGCTTGCCCACGGTCTCGGCGCTCGGGCTGAGCCGCTCGTGCGGCAGGGTCTCCCACGCGGGGAGCTCGAGGATCTCGGCCTCGGGCAGATAGCTCGACAACGAGCCACGGACCGCCTCGGACTCGCGGCCGGTCGCCGTGACGACGAGCATGGCCTGCGGCCCCCCGCGCCGCGCGAGCAGCCCCGCGAGCAGGGGCACGCGGAGGCCGTCGACGGCCGAGAAGTCGGTGTCGGTGCGCGCGCGGTCGAGCGCGGCGGAGAACGTGGAGGCGCGCGAGAGCGCGGGGATCATGCCCGAGAGGATCACGCCGACGAGTGTAGTTGCGGCCCCCGACACCGGTACGGCCTGATCGCTCAGGGCGCAGACGGCCGGGCGTCAGCCCGCGGTGTGGAACTTGAGCTGCGTGGGCGTGACGCCCTGCGCGGCGATCATCTCGACCGCGTCGGCGGCGTCCCCGAGCAGCACGGGGAGGTTCGTGCGCTCGGTCGACGTGAAGTCGCGCAGCACGAAGTCGGCCGCGGGCTGGCGGCCGGGCGGACGGCCGATGCCGACGCGGACCCGCGTGAAGTCGGGCGACCCGGTCGCGGCGATGATGTCACGGAGGCCGTTGTGGCCACCGTGCCCGCCGCCCTGCTTGATGCGCAGGGCGTCGAAGGGGATGTCGAGCTCGTCGTGCACGACGATCAGCCGCGAGACGTCGAGGTCGTAGAAGCGCAGGAGCTGCGACACCGGCCCGCCCGACACGTTCATGAACGTGTCGGGCTTGGCCAGGACGAGGCGGGGGCCGCCGGGGACGGCACGGCCCTCCGCCACGCTCGCTGCCGTGCGGTGGTTCTTGAAGCTCGCCGACAGGCGGTGCGCCAGGTCGGCGAGCACCATCTGTCCGACGTTGTGCCTGTTGCCGGCGTAGCCGGGCCCGGGGTTGCCGAGCCCGACCACGAGCCACTGATCGTCCGCCATGGGATCTTCGCGTGCAGCGCCGGCGAGGACCGGACTACTCCGAGCGCTCTTCGTCCTCGATCGAGGGCACGTCGCCCTCGGCCTGCTCGTCGCCCTCGACCGCGTCGGTCTCGAGGTCGAGCTGCGGCACGGTGATGTTGAGCACGAGGGTCTCGGGGTCGGTGACCAGCGAGGCGCCCTGGGGCAGCGTCACGTCGGCGGCGGTGATCTGCGCGCCCTCCTCGAGGCCGTCGATGCTGACGACGACGTTCTGCGGGATGTGCGTGGCCTCGACCTCGAGCTCGAGGGTCGTGGTCTCGACGACGTTGATCGTGCCGGGAGCCGACTCGCCCTCGACGTGCACGGGGACCTCGACCGAGACCTTCTCGCCGCGACGGACCGAGATGAGGTCGACGTGCTCGATGACCTGGCGGACCGGGTCGCGCTGGATGTCCTTGACGAGCGCGAGCTCGGTGCGGCCCTCGACGTCGAGCGTGATGACGGCGTTGGCGCGACGGACGATGAGCATCGTCTCGTGGCCGGGCAGCGTCAGGTGCTGGGGGGCCTCGCCGTGGCCGTAGAGCACGGCGGGGATCTGGTCGGCGGCGCGGATCTTGCGCGCGGCACCCTTGCCGAAGCTGGTGCGGACCTTCACGGACAGGTTGTTCTCGTCGGCCATCGTGGCTCTCCTCTGTGGTGGGTGGTGTCGACTCGCTGGACGCCCGGGAGACTGCACGTCTGCCTACCGCGTCGATCACGGGCACGTGCGTGCCCCTCGCCGAAGTTCAGCGGCCCACACTACCGGAACCCGGGCGCGTCGCGCACCGGTCGGTTCAGCGGCGCTCGAGCTCCTGGACGATCTCGCCCACGATCTCGTCCGGTCCCGGCGCCACGTCGACCTCGAACCCCTCGCCCTCGCCGAGCGGCTCCAGGGTCGCGAACTGCGACTCCATGAGACCCGGCGGCATGAAGTGCCCGACGCGCTCCCTCTGCCGACGGGCGACGAGGTCGCGCACGCCGGTGAGGTGCGCGAAGCGGAGGCGGTCGTCACCGGTGCGGAGGACGTCGCGGTACGACCGCTTGAGCGCGGAGCAGGCGACGACCACCCCCTCCTCCGCCCCCTCGGCGATGCGCCGGGCGACGATCTCGAGCCAGGGGGCACGGTCGTCGTCGTCGAGCGGGTGGCCGGCGGCCATCTTCTCGCGGTTCGCGGCGGGGTGCAGGTCGTCGGCGTCGACGAACGGGACCCCCAGCGACGTGGCGAGGAGCTCTCCGATCGTGGACTTGCCCGACCCGGACACCCCCATGACGACGACGGGCGGGAAGGCGGAACGGCTCACGGTGGTCCTCTCGATCTGGTCCTCCACCCTAGGCGGGGAGGAGGCGGTCTCCCCACGTCCTGATCACGCTGGGTGCGCCTCCTGCGCCCCGGCCTACTGTCGGGCACGTTCCCCGAACCGAAGGAGGCACCGTGGCCGAACACGGAAGCACCACCGGCACCGCGAACATCGGCGTGGTCGGACTGGCCGTCATGGGCTCGAACCTGGCCCGCAACCTCGCGAGCCGCGAGGGCAACACCGTCGCGGTCCACAACCGCTCCCCCGAGCGCGTCGACGCCCTCCTGAGCGAGCACGGCGACGCGGGCTTCGTGGCGTCGAAGAGCATGGAGGACTTCGCCGCGTCGCTCGCGAAGCCGCGCACCGCGATCGTCATGGTGCAGGCCGGCAGGGGCACCGACGCCGTCATCGACCAGCTCGCCGACCTCTTCGAGGAGGGCGACATCATCGTCGACGGCGGCAACGCGAACTTCCACGACACGAGGCGCCGCGAGGCCGCCCTCGCGGAGCGCGGCCTGAACTTCGTCGGCGCCGGCATCTCCGGCGGCGAGGAGGGCGCCCTCAAGGGGCCGTCGATCATGCCCGGCGGGTCGAAGGAGGCCTACGAGACCCTCGGACCGATCCTGGCCTCGATCGCGGCGGTGGCGGAGGGCGAGCCGTGCGTCACCCACGTGGGCGCCGACGGTGCCGGGCACTTCGTCAAGATGGTCCACAACGGCATCGAGTACGCCGACATGCAGCTCATCGCCGAGTCGTACGACCTGCTGCGCCGGGTCGGCGGGCACGAGCCCGCGGCCATCGCCGAGGTGTTCGACGAGTGGAACCGCGGCGACCTCGAGTCGTACCTCATCGAGATCACGGCCGAGGTGCTCCGCCAGGTCGACGAGAAGACCGGCGGGCCGCTCGTCGACTCGATCGTCGACGAAGCGGGCTCCAAGGGCACCGGGGTCTGGACGGTGCAGAACGCCGTGGGGCTCGGCGTGCCGGTCGGCGGCATCGCCGAGGCCGTCTTCGCGCGCGCCGTGTCGAGCAAGCCCGAGCAGCGCGCCGCCGTCCGGGCGACGCTGCAGGGCCGCCCCGAGGTGCAGGAGGCCGGCGACGGCTTCGAGGACGACGTGCGCACCGCGCTCTACGCGTCGAAGGTGATCGCCTACGCCCAGGGCTTCGACGCCATCGTCGCCGGGGCGGACGAGTACGGCTGGGACATCGACAAGGGCGCGATCGCGAAGATCTGGCGCGGGGGCTGCATCATCCGCGCGCAGTTCCTCGACCGCATCGTCGAGGCCTACGAGAAGGACGCCAGCATCGCGACCCTCCTCGAGGACGACTACTTCGCCGGTGCCGTGCGCGACGGCGAGGCCGCCTGGCGCCGCATCGTCGCGAAGGCCGCCCTGTCGGGGATCCCCGTGCCCGGGTTCGCCTCCGCGCTCAGCTACTACGACTCGCTGGCCTCCGAGCGCCTGCCCGCCGCGCTCGTGCAGGCACAGCGCGACTTCTTCGGCGCGCACACCTACCGGCGCGTCGACGGCGACGGCGTGTTCCACACGCTGTGGTCGGGCGACCGGTCCGAGATCGAGACGGAGCCGTCGACGCACTGACGCGGCCTCGGCGGCGGGACGGCCGTGGTCGGGTCCGACCCGGTCACGGCCGTCTCGTGCTCGGAGTGCGACCGTGCCCGGGGGCCCCGTCGGCTGCGCCTACCGGTCCGACGGCTCCGCTACGCGGCGCCGTCGAACATCGACGTGACGCTGCCGTTGTCGAACACCTCGTGGATCGCGCGGGTGATGAGCGGGGCGATCGGCAGGACCTCGAGGCCCTCGAAGCGCTGGTGCTCGGTGAGCGGCAAGGTGTCGGTGACCACGACGGAGTCGATCGACTCGCTCGCGAGGATCTCGGGGGCGGGGTCGCTGAACACGGCGTGCGTGGCCGCCACGACGACGCCGATCGCGCCGGCGGCCTTGAGCGCCTCGGCGGCCTTCACGATGGTGCGGCCCGTGTCGATGAGGTCGTCGACGAGCAGGCAGACGCGGCCCTCGACCTCGCCGACGATCTCGTGCACGGTGACCTGGTTCGGCACGAGCGGGTCGCGGCGCTTGTGGATGATCGCGAGCGGTGCGCCGAGCTTCTCGCTCCAGATGTCGGCGACGCGCACGCGGCCCATGTCGGGCGAGACGACCGTGAGCGTCTCGGGGTCGAGCTTGGAGCGGAAGTGCTCGAGCAGCACCGGCATGGCGAAGAGGTGGTCGACGGGGCCGTCGAAGAAGCCCTGGATCTGCGGCGCGTGCAGGTCGACGCTCATGATGCGGTGCGCTCCGGCCGCCTTGAAGAGGTCGGCGACGAGGCGGGCCGAGATGGGCTCGCGGCCGCGCCCCTTCTTGTCCTGGCGAGCGTACGGGTAGAACGGCGCCACGACGGTGATGCGCTTCGCCGACGCGCGCTTGAGGGCGTCGACCATGATGAGCTGCTCCATGAGCCACTCGTTGATCGGCGCGGAGTGCGCCTGGATCACGAACGCGTCGGCACCGCGGACGCTCTCGTCGAAGCGGGCGTACAGCTCGCCGTTCGCGAAGGTGCGGGCATCGGTCGGGATGAGCTCGCTGCCCAGCTCTGCCGCGATCTGCTCGGCCAGCTCGGGGTGCGCGCGACCCGAGACGAGGACGAGCCGGTTCTCTCCGGTGATCTTGATTCCGGACACGTCACTCGCTCTCCGGCCCGCGGGCCATGCCGACTCTCAGGGGGGTCAGTCGGTCGATCAGGTGGTGGTCGGCGCGTCGGTGGCCCGCGCCGCGGCGTCGGCCGCGGCGGACCCGGGGCGGTTCGCCTCGACCCAGCCGCTGGCGTTGCGCTGGGGAGCGACACTGATGGCCAGGGCACCGGCAGGGACGTCCTTGCGGATGACCGTGCCCGCGCCTGAGTACGCTCCGTCGCCAATCCTAACGGGGGCGACGAAGACGTTGTGCGACCCGGTGCGGACGTGCGACCCGACCTCGGTGCGGTGCTTGACGACCCCGTCGTAGTTCGCCGTGATGGTGCCGGCGCCGATGTTCGACCCCTCGCCGATCTCGGTGTCGCCGACGTAGCTGAGGTGCGGCACCTTGCTGCCCGCGCCGATCTCGGCGTTCTTCGTCTCGACGAAGGTGCCGATCTTGCCGCCGGCCCCGAGGAGGGTGCCCGGCCGGAGGTACGCGAACGGACCGACGGTCGCGCCGGCCCCGACGACGGCGAGCGTCGCGTCGGTCCGCTTGACCGTCGCCCCCTCGCCCACCTCGGTGTCGACGAGCGTGGTGTCGGGCCCGACGACCGCGCCCGTCGCGATGGAGGTCGCCCCGCGCAACTGCGTGCCGGGCAGGATCTCGGCGTCCTGGCCGATCGAGACGTCGCGGTCGATCCAGACGGTCTGCGGGTCGGTGATCGTGACGCCCTCGCGCTGCCAGTGCTGCACGATGCGGTCGTTGAGGCGGCGTGCGGCCGCGGCGAGCTGGACCCGGTCGTTGATGCCCTCGATGCGCCACGCCTCGTCGACGGCGAGGGCGCCGACGCGCTGGCCGGAGGCCGTGATCAGCCCGACGACGTCGGTCACGTACTTCTCGCCCTGGGCGTTGGCGCTGCCGACGCTCGGCAGGTGCGTGCGCAGCGCGGCGACCGTGAAGGCGTAGGTGCCGGAGTTGATCTCGGCGATGGCGCGCTGCGCGTCGGTGGCGTCCTTGTGCTCGACGATGGCCTCGACGCCGCCGTCGGCGTGTCGCACGACGCGGCCGTAGCCGGTCGGGTCGGGCACGACGGCCGAGAGCAGGGTCGCGCCCGCGCCGTCGGTGCGGTGCTGCTCGAGGAGCTCGCCGAGGGTGCGGTGGTCGATGAAGGGCACGTCGGCGCTCACGACGACGACGTCGCCCTCGAAGTCGACGGGGAGCGCCGCGACGGCCTGCTCGACCGCGCGCCCCGTTCCCGGGACCTCGTCCTGGTCGACGACCACGGCCTCCGGCGTCGTCTCGAGCACCGACGCGACCACGCGGTCGCGCTCGTGGCGCACCACGGCGACCAGGTGCTCGGGGCGCAGCCCGGCGGCGCTCTCGAGCACGTGCTGGACCAGGGGCAGGCCCGCGAGCCGGTGCAGCACCTTGGGGGTGCTCGACTTCATGCGGGTGCCCTGGCCTGCGGCGAGGACGACGACGGCGAGGGGGCGGTGGCTCATGCTGCTCCTGGGGTCGGACGGATCACCCGAGTCTAGGGACCGACCGGTGCTGCCCGTCGGCCCCCGGACGGCGATCCCGTCAGGCGCGGCGGCGACCGGCCCGGCGCACGACCACCGTCGAGCCGACGATCGCGAGGGCGTCCTCGGCGAGCGCCACCACGGGGTCGGGCAGCCCGGTCCGCGAGGCGACCGCAGCACGCGCGCGCATCAGGACGACGCTGCCGACGAGCGCACCGACAGCGCCCAGGACGGCGCTGCTCGCGCGACGGTCGCGGCCGGAGGTCGTGGTCGCCACGGCGAGGCCGGCGACGGCACCCGACACCGCGCGGCCGGTCAGGGCACCGCGAGTCGTCCGGCTCGGGGTCATCGGCAGCTTGTCGCCCACCAGCTCACCGAGCATCGCCGCGACCAGGAGGCCCCGGCCCAGCCGCGAACGGAACACCGGCCAGCCGCGCCACGCGCCCCGCGCCTCCGGCCGGCCGTGGTGCAGCGCGAGGACCCCGAGCGGCGTGGCCGAGCGCGAGCCCGACAGGACGCCGAGCAGGAAGGCGGGGCGCGACGGGGACGCGGTGCGGGCGGGGGCGTGCAGGGTGGCGACGGCGGTCTTGGCCATGACGGGCTCCTCGGGAGGGGGACGTGGAGGCCCAAGGCTACGCGCGGGTCGCTGCTCCGCCTCCAGGATTCGAACCCGGACCACACGGCACCAAAGGCCGGAGTGCTGCCGTTACACCAAGGCGGAACGTGCCCGGAGGCACCAGACGAGTATCCCAGGTCCGGCCGGGGGTCGTGCCCGCCCTGGCCGCCCTCGCCCGGCTGCCATGATGGGCGCATGGCTCAGCAGGACGAGGTCGACCGCATCGTCGACGCGTGGGAGCGCGAGCGACCCGACCTCGACTTCGCCCCGCTGCACGTGCTGTCGCGCGTCGCCCGGCTCTCGAAGCACCTCGACCGCGCCCGCCGCGCCGCGTTCACGGCGAGCGCCCTCGAGTCGTGGGAGTTCGACGTGCTCAGCGCCCTGCGCCGCGCGGGCTCGCCCTACCGGCTCAGCCCGAAAGCGCTGCTGCAACAGACGCTCGTCTCGAGCGGCACCATGACGAACCGCATCGACCGGCTCGTCGAGCGCGGCCTCGTCGAACGACGCACGGACCCGCACGACGGTCGCGGGATCCTCGTCACCATGACCGACGCCGGTTGCGACACCGTCGACGCCGCCATCGAGCGGCTCGTGGCTGCCGAGACGGACCTGCTCGCCGACCTGGGCGACGACGAGCGCGAGCACCTCGCCCGCCTGCTGCGGGCGCTCAGCCTCACCGTCGGCGCGTAGGGCGACGCGGCGCCAGCGGCCAGCGGCCGGCGGCCGGCAGCCCGAGCGCACCCGCCCACCGGCCCCGTGAGACCCGGCCCCTAGCCCTCCAGCTTCTCGCTCAGCTCCAGCCACTCCGCCTCGAGCGCCTCGAGCTTCGCGTCGACGTCGGCGAGCTGCTGCTGCAGCGCGGCGAGGCCCGCGTAGTCGTCGTGGTCGTGCGCCGCGAAGGCGTCGAGCAGGCGCTGACGCTCCGTCGCCGACTTCGCCATCTTGCGGTCGGCACTCGCGAGCGCCTTCTCGGCGGTGCGGCGCTCACCTCCGCTGAGGCCCGAGGACGCGGCCGCCGCGGCCACGGCAGACTGCGGGCCGCGGGCGGCCGTCGGGCGGTCGGTCGCGCCTCCTGCCGCACCCGTCGCGACGCGACGCAGCTCGAGGTACTGCTCGACGCCGCCGGGCAGGTGCCGGAACGCACCGTCGAGCACGGCGTACTGCTGGTCGGTGACCCGCTCGAGCAGGTACCGGTCGTGCGAGACGACGAGCAGGGTGCCGGGCCAGGAGTCCAGCAGGTCTTCCATCGCCGCGAGCATGTCGGTGTCGAGGTCGTTGGTGGGCTCGTCGAGCACGAGCACGTTCGGCTCGTCGAGCAGGATCAGCAGGAACTGCAGGCGGCGCTTCTGCCCGCCCGAGAGGTCCTTGATGGGCGTCTGCAGCTGCGCGCTCGTGAAACCCAGGCGCTCGAGCAGCTGGCCGGGCGTCATCTCCTTGCCGCCCGCCACGTAGGAGGTGCGCTGGCGGCCGATGACGTCGTTCACGCGCTCGTGCGCGACCTCGTGCAGGTCGGCGAGCTGCTGGTCGAGGACGGCGAACTTGACGGTCTTGCCCTGCTTGACGCGGCCCGTGGTCGGCGCGAGCTCGCCCGTGACGAGGCGCAGGAGGGTCGACTTGCCGGCACCGTTGACGCCGAGGACGCCGGTGCGCTCCCCCGGCGCGATCCGCCACTCGACGTCGTGCAGGATCGTCCGGCCGCCGAGCTCGACGCCCGCGTCGATGACGTCGACGACGTCCTTGCCCAGGCGCGCCGTCGCCATCTGCGACAGCTGCACCTGGTCGCGCACGGGCGGCTCGTCGGCGATGAGGTCGTTGGCGGCGTCGATGCGGAACTTCGGCTTCGCCGTGCGGGCCGGGGCGCCACGGCGCAGCCAGGCGAGCTCCTTGCGCATGAGGTTCTGGCGCTTCGACTCGCTCGCCGCGGCCATGCGGTCGCGCTCGACGCGCTGCAGCACGTACGCCGCGTAGCCGCCCTCGAAGGGCTCGACGATGCCGTCGTGCACCTCCCACGTGTCGGTCGACACCTCGTCGAGGAACCACCGGTCGTGGGTCACGACGACGAGCGCGCCCTGGCTCGGCGACCAGCGGCGGCGGAGGTGCTGCGCGAGCCACGCGACGCCCTCGACGTCGAGGTGGTTGGTGGGCTCGTCGAGGAAGAGGAGGTCCCAGTCGCCGACGAGCAGCGCGGCGAGCGCGACGCGACGACGCTGCCCGCCGGAGAGGTCGGCGACGTCGGCGTCCCACGGGACGTCCGAGACGAGGCCCGAGATGACGTCGCGGATGCGCGAGTCGCCCGCCCACTCGTGCTCGGCACGGCCGCCGACGACGAGCTCGCCGACCGTGGTGCCCTCGGCGAGCGCGTCGCGCTGGTCGAGCATGCCGATGGTGAGGCCGCGACGGCGGGTGACGCGGCCGGAGTCGGGCTCCTGCCGGCCGGCGAGCACCGACATGAGGGTCGACTTGCCGTCGCCGTTGCGCCCGACGACGCCGATGCGCGACCCCTCGTCGATGCCGAGGGTGATGCCGTCGAGCACCACCTTCGTCGGGAACTCGAGTCGGATGTCTTCTGCGCCGAGGAGATGTGCCACCCGACGAGCGTAGTCGCGACCGGCCGGGCGTCCGTCGGGTGGCGGGCGGGTAGCGGAGAGCCGGCCGGACGGGGCGGGGCGGGGCGGGGCGGGAGGTCCGGCGCGGGCCCGCGCGCCTCCTGCCTGCCGTGTCCCCGCCGAACGCGACAGATCGGCGGCGACACGCCGCCCGGGCGGCCCCTCACGAGCGCGTGCGAGCCCTGCTGGTCGCCTTTTCCGCCGCGAGCCGCAGGCGGGGCGCGCCGGGAGGTCCGGGGCGGACGCGAACGCGCCTCCTGCCTGCCGGATGCGACAGATCGGGGGCGACACGCCGCCGGGACAGCCCGACACTCCGGCGCGCGAGCCCTGCTGGTCGCCTTATCCGCCCGGAGGACCACCAGGGGCGGGTGCAGCAGGAGGGGCGGGTGCGGCAGGAGGGGCGGGTGCGGTGGGCGGGGTCAGCCCAGGGAGGCGGTCCACTCGTCGGTGCCGTCGGTGAAGGCCTGGCGCTTCCAGATGGGGACCTCGGCCTTGAGGTCGTCGACGAGGGCTGCACAGGCGGCGAACGCGTCCGCGCGGTGGGCGCTCGCCACTGCGCAGGCGAGCGCGACGTCCCCGACGACGAGGTCGCCCGTGCGGTGCTCGACGGCGATCGTCACCGCGGGCCAGCGCTCGGCGACGGCCGTCGCGACGCGGTGCAGCACGTCGGCCGCCGACGGGTGCCCCTCGTAGTGCAGCGCGGTGACGCCGCGTCCGTCGTCGTGGTCGCGCACGACCCCCTCGAAGGTGACGACCGCGCCCGAGGCGGGCCCCGCCACGAGCGCGGAGCACGCGGCGACCGACAGCGGCTCGCCCGTGACGCGGGCGAGGAGGACCCGGGTGCCGGGACCGGACGGGTCGCCGGCAGCAGCGGCAGCGGCAGCGGCAGCGGCAGGAGCGCCGGCAGCAGCGGCAGCGGCAGCGGCGACGGCAGCAGTGGCAGGAGCGACGGCGTCGGGGCCGGCGGGCTCAGCCATGCGCGCCTCCTGCGAGCTGGTCGACGACGTGGTCGAGGAGGTCGTCGAGCACGGCGAGCCCGTCGCGGACCCCGCCGCGCGAGCCGGGCAGGTTGACGACGAAGGTGCGCCCGGCGACGCCGGCGAGGCCGCGCGAGAGCACGGCGGTCGGGGTCGAGGCGACGCCTCGGCGGCGGAGCTCCTCGGCGATGCCGGGCAGCTCGCGGTCGAGCAGCGGGGCGGTGACCTCGGGCGTCTGGTCGGTGGGCGAGACGCCCGTGCCGCCCGTGGTGACGACGGCGTCGACGCCCCAGTCGAGCGCGGCCTCGAGCACGCTGCCGACGGGCTCCCCGTCCGCGACGACGACCGGTCCTTCGACGACCCAGCCGCGGGCCGTGAACCAGTCGCGGATCATGGGGCCGGTCTCGTCGACCCGGGTGCCGGTCGCCGCACCGGTCGAGGCGACGACGACCACCGCGCGACGGGGCGGCGGCGCGTCGTCGGGCGCGAGCGCGTCGGCAGCGAGCGCGTCAGCAGCACGCCCGTCGGCCGCGAGCGCCTCCGCGGCGGACCCCTCAGCAGCGGGCTCGTCGCTCATCGCGACCAGTCCCCGCTCTTGCCGCCCTGCTTGGCGAGCACGGCGACGTCGCCGATCACGGCGAGCGGGTCGACGGCCTTGACCATGTCGTAGAGGGTCAGCGCGGCGACGGTGGCGGCGGTGAGCGCCTCCATCTCGACGCCGGTGACGCCCCGGGTCGAGACGGTCGCCAGCACCGTGACCGCGTCCGACCCGACCTCGAAGTCGACCGTGACGCTGCCGATCGGCAGCGGGTGGCAGAGCGGGATGAGCGCGGGCGTCTGCTTCGCGGCCATGATGCCGGCGATCCGCGCCGTGCCGAGCGCCTCGCCCTTGGGCAGCGACCCCTCGGCGAGCTGGGCGACGACGTCGGCCCGGGTCGTGAGCACGGCGCGCGCCGTGGCGACCCGCTTCGTCTCGGCCTTGGCGGTCACGTCGACCATGTGGGCGGAGCCGTCGTCGCGGACGTGGCTGAGGGCGCGGGCGCCGGTCGCCCCGGCCGGGCTGTCATCGGTCATCGAGGCCCCACACTACGACCTCGTCGCCCTCGTCGAGGCGGTCGACCCCGACGGGCACGTGCACGAGCACGGTGGCGTCGGCGAGCGCCGAGAGCAGGTGCGAGCCGGGTCCGCCGACGAGGTGCACGCGACCGTCGTCGTCGAGCACGCCGCGCCGCAGCTGGTGCTTGCCGACGGGACTCTCGGCGGCCTCGGCCATGGGGGCGGTGCCGTGCCGTCGCGGCCGTCCGGCGCCGGTGGCCCGCTGCAGGGCGGGGCGCAGGAACGCCTCGACCGAGACGAGGCAGCTCACCGGGTTGCCGGGCAGGCAGACGACGGCGACGTCGCGGCCGCCGAGCGGCACGGTGCCCCAGCCCTGGGGCCCGCCGGGCTGCATCGCGACCGACCCGAAGGCGACGCCGCGCGGCTCGAGCGCGTCGCGCACGACCTCGTAGGCACCGGCGCTCACCCCGCCGGTCGTGACGACGAGGTCGACCGAGGCGGCGTGGGCCTCGAGCACGGCGGTGAAGGCGTCGGCGTCGTCGCGGACGCGCTCGGTCGTCACGGCCGCGCCCACCTCGGCGAGCGCCGCGGCGAGGGCCGTGCCGTTGGCGTCGTGGATCTGCCCGGGTCCGAGCGGCTCACCGGGAGCGGCGAGCTCCTCCCCCGTCGACACGAGCAGCACCCGCGGTCGGGGCACGACGTCGACCGCGACGAGGCCGGCGGCCGCGAGCACGCCGAGACGGGCGGGCGTGAGGCGGTCGCCGGCGCGCGCCAGCACGGCACCGGCGACGACGTCGCTGCCGGCGGCACGGACGTACGTGCCGGGGGCGACCGGACCGGGCACGGCGACCCGGGCCTCCTGCCCGCCGGGCGTGCCGACGGACTCGGGCCAGAAGGCAGGAGGGTCGACCCGCTCGATCGGGACGACCGCGTCAGCGCCGTCGGGCAGCGGTGCACCGGTCATGACAGGGGCCGCGGTGCCGGGCAGGAGCGGCGGCGCGGCCCGACCGGCCGGGACGCGGGCGGCGACGGCGAAGGTGGCCCCCTCGCCGACCTCGTCGCTGCGGACCGCGTAGCCGTCCATCTGCGAGTTGGCGAAGGGCGGCAGGGCGATCGGGGCGACGACGTCGACGGCCAGGCGGCGGTCGGTGCCGGCGGCCCCGGCGGCCGCCACGGACGCCGGGTCGAGGCGCAGCGGCTCGGGCGCCCGGCCCGCGAGGGCTCCGGCGACGAGCCGGTCGATCTCGGCCGCGTGCTGGTCGACGGTGCGCACGTGCTCCTCCGTGGTCGTGGTCCAGGACCCCCGGGGGTCACGGTCGGTAGCGTACGGGAGAGCCGGTGCGGACCCGCCCGGCTGATCGACCCTCGGGAGCACCATGACCGACCCCACCGCCTCCTCCCCCGCGACGCCCCGCGTCGACGTCGCCGTCATCGGCGGCAGCGGCCTCTACTCGCTGTTCGGGGAGGGCGAGTCGACCAGCCACGTCGTGGACACCCCCTACGGCCGCACCTCGAGCGAGGTCACGATCGGGACCCTCGGCGGCAAGCGGGTCGCGTTCCTCACCCGCCACGGCAAGGGCCACAGCGTGCCCCCGCACCGCATCAACCACCGCGCGAACGTCTGGGCGCTCGCCTCGCTCGGCGCCAGGGCCGTCGTCTCGTCGTCGGCCGTGGGCGGCGTCAGCCCGGACGTTCCCCCGGGCACCCTGGTCGTCACCGACCAGTTCATCGACCGCACGTGGGGCCGCCCCGACACGTTCTTCGACGAGGACGGCGGCGTGCAGCACCTCGTCGCGGCCGACCCGTTCGACCCCGAGCTGCGCCGCCACGCGATCGCGGCCCTCGAGGCGCAGGGCGACCCGTTCTCGCCCGTCGGCACCTGCGTCGTGATCCAGGGCCCCCGCTTCTCGACCCGCGCCGAGTCGCGCTGGTTCCGCGCCGCGGGCGCGCACACCGTCAACATGACGATGTACCCCGAGGTGCCGCTCTCGCTCGAGCTCGGCCTGGGCACCGTCAACCTCTCGTTCGTCACCGACAGCGACGCCGGCCTGGCGCCCGAGGAGGGCGAGGACGCCGACGCCGTGAGCCACCAGCTCGTGCTCGAGCGCCTCGCGGCCGCCCAGCCGCGCATCGTCGCCGCCATCGAGGCGATCGTGGCGGCCCTGCCGGACGACTACGCGCCTCCTGCGTCGATCCCGGCCGAGGCCGTGGCCGAGGTCCTCGCGCGCCCCGTGTCGGGGTCGGCCTCGTGAGCCTCCTGCTCGTCACGGGCGGCGCGGGCTTCATCGGCTCGCAGGTCGTCGCCCAGGCCCTCGACGCCGGCTGGTCGGTGCGCGTGCTCGACTCGCTGCGCTCCGACGTGCACGGCGGCACGCCCGAGCTCGACCCCCGCGTCGACCTCGTCGTCGGCGACGTGCGCGACGCCGCCACGGTCGACGCGGCGCTCGACGGCGTCACGGCCGTGAGCCACCAGGCCGCGAAGGTCGGCCTGGGCGTGGACTTCCAGGACGCCCCCGACTACGTCGGCAGCAACGAGCTCGGCACGGCGGTGCTGCTCGCCGCCATGGACCGCGCGGGGGTCGACCGGCTCGTCGTCGCCTCGTCGATGGTCGTCTACGGCGAGGGCAGCTACCGGGGCCCGCACGGCACCGTCCGCCCCGCCCCCCGGCGCATCGCCGACCTCGACGCGGGCGTCTTCGACCCGCGGGACGACCACGGCGACCTCCTCGAGCCGCAGCTCATCGCCGAGGACGCCCCCCTCGACCCGCGCAACGTCTACGCCATCTCGAAGCTCACGCAGGAGCACCTGGCCACGTCGTGGGCGCGCTCCACCGGCGGTCGGGTCGCCGCCCTGCGCTACCACAACGTCTACGGGCCCGGCATGCCCCAGAACACGCCCTACGCGGGCGTCGCGTCGCTGTTCCGCTCGGCGGTCGAGCGCGGCGAGGCCCCGCGCGTGTTCGAGGACGGGGCCCAGCGCCGCGACTTCGTGCACGTGCGCGACATCGCCTCGGCGAACCTCGCGGCACTGCGCTGGACGGGCGAGCAGTCCGCCGACACGTCGCGCGCCTTCAACGTCGGCAGCGGCCAGGTGCACACCATCGGGGACCTCGCCGAGGCCCTCGCCCGGCACGCCGGCGGCCCGGCCCCGGTCGTCACGGGCGAGTACCGCGCGGGCGACGTGCGGCACGTCACGGCGTCGTCCGAGCGCCTGCGCACCGAGCTCGACTGGACCCCCTCGGTGACCTTCGAGGAGGGCGTCCGCGAGTTCGCGAGCGCCCCCCTGCGCGCCTCCGTCTGACGGTCCCCGGCGGGGCCGGAGCACCGCCGGGCGCCCGTTCCCCGTTCGGGGGGACGCGCTCGGGGGCCGCTCACGTCACTTTCATGGCTTGCCGTCCGTAAGCTCGGCAGGATGACCCAGACCGTCGACGTGGTGCTCCCCTGTCTCAACGAGGCCGGAGCACTGCCCTGGGTGCTCGGCCGCCTCCCCGAGGGCTGGCACGCCGTCGTCGTCGACAACGGATCGACCGACGGCTCGGCCGAGATCGCGGCCGCGCACGGCGCCACGGTCGTGCAGGAGTCGCGCCGCGGCTTCGGCAGCGCCGCGCACGCCGGCCTCGAGGCCGCCACGGCGCCGTACGTGGCGTTCTGCGACGCCGACGCCTCCATGGACCCCCGCGACCTCGCCGCCCTCGCGGCCCCCGTGCTCGCCGGGGAGGCCGACCTCGTGCTCGGCCGCCGCCGTCCCACGGCCCGGCACGCCTGGCCGTTCCACGCCCGCGTGGCGAACTGGGTCCTCGCCCGGCTCATGCGCCGCGCGAGCGGCCTGCGGCTGCACGACCTCGGCCCGATGCGGGTGGCCCGCCGGGAGGACCTCCTGGCCCTCGACCTGCGCGACCGCCGCAGCGGCTACCCGCTCGAGATGGTGCTGCGGGCCTCCGAGGCGGGCTGGCGCATCCGCGAGCTCGACGCCCCGTACTCGCCGCGCGTCGGCAAGAGCAAGGTCACCGGCACCGCCAAGGGCACGTGGGTGGCCGTCCAGGACATGTCCGCACTGTTGAGGGAGGCGGGCCGGTGACGACGCTCGTGATCATCTGCAAGGAGACCCTGCCCGGCAAGGTCAAGACCCGGCTGCACCCGCCGCTGAGCCTCGAGCAGGCCGCCGAGGTCGCGGCCGCGGCGATCGCCGACACCATCGCCGCGACCGACGCCCTGCCCGCCACGCGACGCGTGCTGCTCTTCGACGGCAACCGCACGCCCGTCGGCTCCGAACGCTTCGACGTGATCCCCCAGATCGGCGGCGGCCTCGACGCACGGCTCGGCGCCCTCTTCGACGAGGTCGACGGGCCCACCGTGCTCGTCGGCATGGACACCCCGCAGCTCGACGCGGCCGTCCTGGCCCCGGCGTTCGAGGCGTGGCCGGACGACGTCGACGCGTGGTTCGGCCCCGCGAACGACGGCGGGTTCTGGGCCCTCGGCCTGCGCGAGCCCAGCGGCGACCTGCTCCGCGGCGTCCCCATGTCGCAGGACGACACGGGCGCCCACCAGCTGGCCCGGCTCGCGGAGGCCGGCCTCCGCGTCGCGATGCTCCCCGAGCTCGTCGACGTCGACACCATCGACGACGCCCGCCAGGTGGCGGCCGTCGCCCCCGACGGCGCCTTCGCGCGGGCCCTGCTCGCCGCCGATCCCGCCTCCGCCCCTGCGACCGACGGGAGTCCCGCGTGACCCTCACCCCCGACGCCCTCTCCCCGGCCGGCACGAGTGCCGACGCGACCTTCGGCTCGGGCGGCGCCGAGCCGTACGCGCGGGCCCTCCGCCGCGACGGCCGGCTCCGCATGGTGCGCAGCGGCGACGCCGGCGCCCGGCTCGAGCACGACGACGACGCCTTCGACGTCGCCAAGTGGAGCGCCGATGCCGACCGTGCCGATCTCAGCACCCTCGACGGCGCCTCCTCGGTGCTCGACGTCGGCTGCGGCCCGGCGCGCATGGTGCGCGCGGCCGTGGCGCTGGGCCTGCGGGCGTTGGGGGTCGACGTGTCGCCCGTCGCCGTGGAGCTGGCCCGCGCCGCGGGCCTGCCGGTCGTCGCGGGCAGCGTGTTCGACGCCCTGCCCCACGAGGGCGACTGGGACGCCGTGCTGCTGCTCGACGGCAACATCGGCATCGGCGGCGACCCGACCGCCCTCCTGGTCCGCTGCGGCGAGATGGCCTCGGCGGCGGGCGGCGTGGTCGTCGAGACGGCCGACGACGCCGCGCTCGACGACGTCTACCTCGCCCGGATGGTCGACGACCGTGGGTCCGAGAGCGATCCCTTCCCGTGGGCCGAGGTCGGTGCCGGCGCGCTCGTCGAGCACGCGCGCCGGGCAGGCCTCTCGGTCGTTCAGACCTGGGTCGTCGACGGGCGCACGTTCTGCCGCCTGGCCCGCACCAGGTAGGCCGCGACCGCGGCGGCCGTGAGACCGGCGAGCACGAGCCAGAGCACCGCGAGGCGCGTGCCGTAGTCGAACGGCAGCACGGTGTCGTTGCGCGGGCCGAGCGTCTTCGCGACGATCTCGGGCACGACGACGAGCGTCGCGACGACGCCGACGACGACCGCCGCCTGCACGATCACGAGGACGCCAGGGGGCACGCGCCGCCCGGTCCGCCGGGCGACCTGGCTGGCGACGACGAGCAGGGGCGCCAGCACGGCGTCGTGCGCCAGGACGGCGCCGACCAGCCAGAGCAGCAGCCCCGAGTAGCGCGTGGGCGCGACGGTGTCGACGAGCACCCAGGCCCCGAGGGCGAGCAGCAGCACCCCGACGACGACGAGCACGGTGCGCGCCGCGCGCTGGCCCCGGGCGGGCCGGGGGGTGACGGGCACGCTCATCGGAGCACCTCCAGGGTCGAGAGCCACTTGGTCTGCAGCACGCCCGGGCGACCGGGCGCGATGATGCGCGCCGGGTAGCCGTGGTCGATGCTCAGGCGTTCGCCGTTGAGCTCGAGCGCCACGAGCGTGAGCGGGTCGGCGACGTACTCGCCACCCATCTCGGTCACCCGGTAGCCGCCGCGTTCCTCGAGGCTGGTGAGGCGCAGCCCGGCGCCCGCCGGGGCACCCACGAGCGCCACGAGGTCGGCGAGGCGCACGCCCCGCCACGACCCCGTCTGGCTCCAGCCCTCGACGCACGAGATGGGCAGGTCGGCGTCGACCTGCGTCATGGCGGTGAGGTCGGCGGCGCTGAAGGCGACGCTGCGGTCGCCGTTCACCACCGTGAGCTCCCACGCGGGGTCCATCGCCGACTCCAGCACGCGCGCCGCCGCGGCGGTGCGGTTGATCGGCAGGTCGTTCGGCCCGAGGCCGCGCTGTCGCGGGGCGAAGGCGTTGAGGGGCTCGAGGGGCGCGAACGACTGCCCGGCGGTGAGGGCCACGACGCCGCCCGTCGACACGCCCACGGCCGCGAAGAACCCGCGCCGCGAGAGCCGTTCCCGCCGCGCGGCCTCGGCCTCGTCGACCGCGGGCGGCCGGCTCGGGTCGCGGTCGATCCAGCGCTGCAACCGCCCGACGACGCCGCGCGCCTCGGGACCGGCGGCGGCGGTGCCGACCGCGCGCCTCCTGCGCAGCTCGGTCTCGGCCGTGAACTCGGCGGCGACGGGGTCGAGCTCGGCGGCGGGCTCGACGAACCGGCCCGCGTCGTCGTAGCTGTCCCGGCGGCGCCAGTAGCGCGCGATGAGCGGCAGCTTCACGCCGATGTGCACGGCCAGCGACCCGACGATGACGAACGACAGCGCCCAGTGCACCTGACGGAACGGGAACGGCCACGGGTACCACTGGTACGTGTTCAGGAGGCCCGTCCCGAGCTGCAGGATCGACGTCGCCACGAACAGCGCGATGGACGCGCGCTCGAGCACGTCGACCGGGCGCCGCACCGGCGGCGACTGGAAGAGCTGCGGGAAGACCGCGTGCAGCTTGCCCAGCAGCAGCGGGACGCACGCGATGCCGGCCGTGATGTGGACGCCCTGCGTGAGCTGGTAGAGCCAGACCGGCCGGGTCGGGAAGGTCATCCACGACGCGGGGTCCTGCAGGAAGTGGCTGTAGAGGCCCGTGAGCAGGCAGACCACGAAGCCGAGGCCCAGCAGGCGGCCCAGCACCACGGCGGACCGGGCGTTGCGGCTCGGCGACGTGGCCGCGGACCGGAGGGCGTGGAGGAGGGCGTGCACCCTCGAAGTGTGTCGCATGTGGCTGCTCCTCGCCCCCTGGGACGGGCATCGTGCAGGGTCCGTCCGCCAGGATGGGTCCGTGCGCATGGTGTTCGCGGCGGTGGCCGTCCTCGGATTGGCCGCGACGATCGCGTGGGGGCTGCTCGAGCTGCCCTTCCTCGAGAAGGACGCCCGCGGGTCGTACGTCGGCTGGGCGACGATCTGCTGGTCGCTCTTCGCCGTGTCCGTGCTGGCCCTGCGCCTCGTGCCCACGCGCCGCGTCGCCGCGGTCGTGCTCGTCGGCACCACCGTGCTCTGCGGTGCCGCCCTCGCGAGCGGTCAGCCGAACACGAGCACCGACCCGGCCCGCTACGCGTGGGACGGCATCGTGCAGACCCAGGGCGTCTCCCCCTACCAGTACGTGCCGAGCGATCCCACGCTGGCCCACCTGCGTCCCGAGTGGATCTTCCCGACCCCCGAGGCGACCGCCGACGGCGGCATCCGCTGCGACGACGGCTACCGGCAGCTCGCACGCGGCACCGACCTCGGCACCGAGGACCGCTTCTGCACCGCCATCAACCGCGCCGACGTGCCCACCATCTACCCGCCCACGGCCGAGCTGACCTTCTGGGGCGTGCGGGCGATCGTGGGGCCCGAGGCCCGGTACCTCCCGCTCATGGTGCTCGGCGCCGGGCTCGTGCTCGGCACGACGGCGATGCTGCTGCGCGTCCTGCGCCGCCGTGGCCTCGACCCGCGCTGGGCCGCACTCTGGGGCTGGTGCCCGCTCGTCCTCGCCGAGGGCGTCACGAACTCCCACGTCGACCTCCTCGGCGCCGTGCTCGTCGTGGCGGCCTCGCTGCTCGTCGCCACCCGGCGGCGCTGGTGGGGCGGCGTGGCCCTGGGCGCCGCGATCGCGACCAAGCTGATCCCCGTCATCGCGGCTCCTGCGCTGTTGCGGCGCGAGCCGTACAAGGTCGTGATCGGCGCGGTCGTCACGTTCGTCGCTCTCTACGTGCCCTACGTGGCGATGACCGGGATCGGCGTGCTCGGCTACCTGCCGGGGTACCTCACCGAGGAGGGCTACGAGGACGGCTCGCGGTTCGCCCTGGCCTCCGGCTGGCTGCCCGACGCCCTCTCGACCCCGCTCGTCGCGCTCGTGCTGCTCGTCACGGCCGTGCTCGTGTGGCGCCGCACCGACCCCGACGACCCCTGGCTGGGCCAGCTCGTCATGATCGGCGTGACCCTGATCGCGGTCAGCCCGCGCTACCCCTGGTACGCCCTGCTGCTCGTCCCGTTCATCGCCCTCACCGGCCGCGTCGAGTGGATGGCCGTGCCCGTCGCCCTCTACGTGCGCCAGTTCGAGCCGGGCATCGCCCTGCAGCGCTCCTCGCTGGCCACGGCGGCCCTGGTGATCCTGCTCGTGTCGCTCTGGCGCCACCTCGAGCGCGTGCACGGCCGCGGCTGGCTGCTCGCGCCGTGGCGGCCCCGGCTCGC
The DNA here is from genome assembly GCF_054781095.1 of Frigoribacterium salinisoli. Taxonomy (NCBI): domain Bacteria; kingdom Bacillati; phylum Actinomycetota; class Actinomycetes; order Micrococcales; family Microbacteriaceae; genus Frigoribacterium; species Frigoribacterium salinisoli. Next base: position 2,898 of record NZ_BAAGVB010000001.1, on the reverse strand, counting down.
GCCGAGCCCCGTGGGCGTGCCCGGGCGGCAGCCGTGAGGGTCCCGGGCAGGAGCCGCACCCGGCCCCCGCGCCTCCCCCGCGCCCTGCTCGGGCTCGCGCTCGTGCCCGCCCTCGCGCTCGTCGGCTGCACCGGGGCGGGTGGCGCGCCCGGCGCCTCCGGCGACCCCTCCGCCGACGGCGCCACCTCCCCCGCGGGCGACCTCACGGGCGACGTGACCGTGCTCGCGGCCGCCTCGCTCACGGGGACCGTCGCGGAGCTCGTCGACGCGTTCGAGGCCGAGCACCCGGGCGCCTCGGTCACGGTCAGCTCGGGCGGCAGCTCGGCGCTGGCGCAGCAGGTCGTGGCCGGTGCGCCCGCCGACCTCTTCCTCAGCGCGAGCACCGCCACGATGGCCACCGTCGTCGACGCCGACCTCGTCGACGGCGCGCCGGTGACGTTCGCGCGCAACCGGCTCGAGATCGCCGTCGCCCCCGGCGACCCCGAGGGCGTCACGGGGCTCGCGGACCTCGCCCGCGACGACCTCGCCGTGGCCCTCTGCGCCGAGCAGGTGCCCTGCGGGGCCCTCGCGCGCACGGTGCTCGACGACGCGGGCGTCGCCGTGACGCCGGTCACGCTCGAGCCCGACGTCACGAGCACGCTCACGAAGGTGCGGCTCGGCGAGGTCGACGCGGCCCTCGTCTACGCGACCGACGTGCGGGCGGCCGGCGACGCCGTCACGGGCGTGCCGCTCGGTGCCGAGGGCACCGCGATGACCGACTACGAGGCCGCCCTGCTCGCGGACGCGCCCTCGCCGGCCGCGGCGCGCGCGTTCCTGGACCTCCTGCTCTCCGACGAAGGACGACAGGTGCTGGCCGATGCCGGATTCGTCGTCGACTGACCGCCGCGGGCGCCGCCGCCTGCCGCTGCTCGCGCTCGTGCCGGCCCTCGTCGGGCTCGCTCTCCTCGTGCTGCCCGCCGTCGCCCTGCTGGTCCGGGCGCCGTGGCCCACCCTCGGCGAGCGGCTCGCGAGCGAGGCCGTGCTCGACGCGCTGCGGGTCAGCGTGACGAGCGCCGTCCTCGCCACGGTCGTGAGCCTCCTGCTCGGGGTGCCGCTGGCCTGGCTGCTCACGGCGGCCGACTCCTGGGCACGGCCCTGGCGGCGCCTGCTGCGGGCCGTGGTCACGGTGCCGCTCGTGCTGCCGCCCGTCGTCGGCGGCCTGGCGCTCCTCTACCTGCTGGGCCGGACCGGCCTGCTCGGGCGACCGCTCGAGGCGCTCACGGGGGTCACGGTGCCCTTCACGCTGGGCGCGGTCGTGCTGGCGCAGACCTTCGTCGCCATGCCGTTCCTCGTGCTCAGCGTCGAGGGCGCCCTGCGCGGCGTCGACCCCGGGCTGCAGGTCGCGGCGGCGACGCTGGGGGCCTCGCGCGCGACGGTCTTCCTGCGCGTCACCCTGCCCCTGGTCGCCCCGGGCGTCGCGGCGGGCGCCGTGCTCTGCTTCGCCAGGGCCCTCGGCGAGTTCGGCGCCACCATCACCTTCGCGGGGACCTTCCCCGGGCGCACCCAGACCCTGCCCACGAGCGTCTACCTCGCCCAGCAGTCCGACCCCGAGAGCGCCGTCGCGATCTCGCTCGTGCTGCTCGCGGTCGGCGTCGGGGTGCTCCTGCTGCTGCGCGACCGCTGGCTCACCGGTGCGACGGTGGGGCGATGAGCGGCGCGGGCCGGGCGGACGCGGGAGCGGCAGGGACCTCGGTCCCGTCGGACGCCCCCGGTCTCGTGGCCCGCGTGCGCGTCCCGCGCGCCGCGTTCGAGGTGGCCGCCGACCTGACCGTCGGACCGGGCGAGGTGCTCTGCCTGCTCGGTCCCAATGGTGCCGGCAAGTCGACCGTGCTCGCCGCCCTCGCCGGGCTGGTCGCGGGGCCCGGCACCCGCGTGCAGCTGGGCGACGAGCTGCTCGACGACGTCGACGCCGGTCGCCACGTCGCCCCGCCGGACCGCCGCGTGGGCCTCGTCTTCCAGGACCACCGGCTCTTCCCGCACCTCACCGCCCTCGAGAACGTCGCCTTCGGGCTGCGCGCCACGGGCACCCGGCGGCAGGAGGCGCACCGCACCGCCGCCGAGGAGCTCGCCCGGGCGGGCCTCGCCCCTCTCCGCGACCGGCGCCCCTCCGCGCTCAGCGGCGGGCAGGCCCAACGCGTCGCCCTGGCCCGCGCCCTCGTGGTCCGGCCCCGCCTGCTGCTGCTCGACGAACCGCTGGCCGCGCTCGACGCCGAGGCACGCGTGGCGACGCGCGCCGTGCTGCGCGAGGTGCTCGCCGGGCAGCCGACGCCGACGGTGCTCGTGAGCCACGACCCCGTGGACGCGGTCGCGCTGGCCGACCGGGTGCTCGTGCTCGACCGGGGGCAGGTCGTCCAGGGCGGCCCGCCCGCCGCCGTGCTGGCCGACCCGTGGTCGCCGTACGTCGCGAGCCTCGCGGGCGGCGCCGTGTGGCGGCCGGAACGCGTCGACCGTGATGACGAGGGATGGGTCGCCACGCTGGCAGGAGGCGCGCGCGTCCGGTCCGTGCGCCGTGCCCCCGGCGGTCCCCCGCGCGTCGTCGTGCCCGCGTCGGCGGCCCGGCTGCTCGTCGAGGGAGCGGCCACGGGAACGGACGCGCTCGACGGCGACGTCCTGCGGCTCGAACCGCGCGTGACCCGCCTGGCCGTGACGGTGCGGTTGCGGCAGGGCGGGCACGAGCTCACGGTCGAGGCCGACTGGAGCGACGGGGCCGCCGTGCGGCTCCTGCCCGGTGACCGCGTCGGGGTGCTGCTCGACCCGCTGCAGGTCACGGTCGGGTAACGGACCAAACCGATCGGCGTCCGGTGGCGAACCCCTTCTACCTCACCAGGGAACGCACACCACAGCAAAGGACCTGATCAT